>CAVWIM010000007.1:0-341786 GCA_963755065.1 uncultured beta proteobacterium | reverse complement strand
GGCGGCTTGTGGCCGAGAGCAGACTGTCCCCGACGACCGCTAACGACCCCAAGCGGCCTGTCGTACGCTAGAGAAGCGGACATTCGCGGACTTCGCGCGGCCAATACTTACGTTCGACGTGCACGGGAGTTTTTCGCCAAGTACAGAGGTGACGGTGATTGACATGTTCACGGTGAAGGCAAAAGATTTCACTCCTGAATCAGCTCCTGTATGGAGGCCTCTAAATGAAGACGGCACTTTGCGATCGCCTTGCGATTGAGCTGCCGATCATCCAGGCTCCCATGGGCGGGGCGGTCGGACCTACCCTTGCGGCCGCCGTCAGCAATGCTGGCGGGCTTGGCATCCTGGCGCTTTGGCGCGCAGACATCGAGACGATGCGGCGGCAGATCCGGGAAACGCGCGCCCTTACCTCACGGCCATTTGCCGTCAATCTGAACCTGGAGTTTCCTCAGGAAGAGCGGCTCGCGGTCTGCCTCGATGAGGGAGTTCCCATCATCTCCTTCTGCTGGCGGGACCCGGCGTCCCTTGTTCCACGCGCAAAGGCAGGCGGGGCCATCGTGTTGCACACGGTTGGTTCGGCAGATGACGCAAAAAGAGCCGTGGACTGCGGTGTTGATATCGTAGTTGCCCAGGGGTGGGAAGCGGGCGGTCACGTGCGCGGCATGGTGGCGACAATGCCACTCGTTCCAACTGTGGTGGATGCCGTTAGGCCGACGCCTGTGGTTGCCGCCGGTGGAGTTGCGGATGGGCGCGGGCTTGCAGCTGTTCTGGCGCTCGGTGCCGCAGGCGCCTTTATCGGCACTCGCTTCCTTGCGAGCCACGAGGCCGCCATTCACCGCCGATACCAGGAGCTTCTATTGCGGGCGAGCGAGACTGACACAGTTTATCTTGATAACCTGTTCGATGTCCGCTGGCCGAATGCGCCGCACCGCACGCTTAGAAACAAAACCATCGAGGCCTGGGAGGCGGCGGGCCGGCCCGCGTCCGGCCAACGTCCGGGCGAGGGGCAGGTGATCGCTACGTCGCGATCGAGCGGACCCATCGTTCGCTATCAATCGTATACGCCCGGGGCCGATGCCGAAGGCGACATTGATGCCCTCTCGCTCTGGGCCGGACAAAGCGTCGGCCTTGTGTCGAAGCTGCAGCCCGCTGGCGATATCGTGCGAGAGATTGCCGAGGAAGCCCGACTGATACTTCGGCAGTTGGCCCAGTGACCGGATAGGGTCGACAGCGCCAACGAACGACCGCTTACAGTGACTTCCCGGTACGACTGGTTGTGGCCGATAGCGGCCATTCGTCAAGAGGCCTGATCGTGCCTGCGATGATAGTCGTTGCTTCGCTTCCGGGAGCGTTCGATTGAATCCGGCCATGCCACCCCGCGACAACATAGCCGCCCGCACCGGCACGCTGTTCCTTTACCCCTTCCGCGCCTGACCGGCAAATAGTATCGAACTTACTTCCTGGGTCCTCCCTAAAAAAGAAATGGCCCGATTGAGCATCGGGCCATTCCCAAGAGAAAAAGCAAGTGGCATCGCCACGTTTGTTGAACTTGTAGCTATTGCTCTCCTCCAGGCAAACTAAAAACGCGCAGCGGCTCTAGGCGGTTGCAGCAGCGGCGATCTTATGAAAGGTGGAGTTTGCAACCTCGTAGGTTTCAACCCGAGGAGTTCCGTCGACCAGTTTCGCCAGCATCTTGGTCACTTCTGCGTAATGCCCGCGGTCATAGGTGTCCGCGTTCTGCTTGTTGTCCCACAAACTCAAACCGAAAGCTTCGGCTCCGCTCGGCGAAACGAACGTGATTTCATCCCGAAACCCGCTTTGCTTGCGAAGCATGGGAATGACATCCTTTTCGAGCCGCTGGGTAAACTCGACCGTGCTGTTGGGCTTCAACTTCATGGATACGCGACGTGCATACATATGTATCTCCTTGGGTGTCATGGCGAAGGGGGCCTTTCAGGTAACCATCTCTAGTTACTAGGACTGGAAAGCCGCCTCTGTCATTAACGATGATGGGTTAATTCACTTGACTTGTCAAGAACTTTCTAAGATCATCTTGCCATTATTAATCAAGCTGGGTTAACTTTGGAGGCATCCAGTGGATGTTTGTTTGATCATCAAGCAGCGGCTGGAACAATTGGGGTTCGACCAGAAGGACTTGGCGGCGGCCACCGAAGTTACCGAGTCCTATATCTCTCAGGTGCTGACCAGGAAGAAGTTGCCTCCTGCGCCCGATCGAACGGACATCTACGAGAAGATGGGCAGATTTCTCAAGCTGTCGAGCGGCAAGCTTGCAAAGCTGGCTGAGATCCAGCGAAGGGAAGCGTTGAAGAGAAATTTCGAGGACCCGCCGGCGCCTTTGCTTCATGAGGTTCGAGAAGTGGTACTCCGCAAGTGCGCGCCTGAAAGGCAGCAAGAGATACGAACGATTTTTGAGAAGCAACCCTTTGGTGAGCTCGAACGTCTCGTCACACAGAAACTACTGGACGTGATCAAGCGCGTTGCCAGGGAGGAATTGAAAAGTGAAAAGTGGCTCCACGAAGTGGCTCGACTCAGTGGCCGAAGCTATAAGCAAATTCGCGTCGTGATCCTCGAGTTTCTGGACACAGACGTCTTCCATGTATCGCTGGAGAACTGCGTTTCCTTCCTGGATCCGCTGATCGAGTCCTGGGATATCGATCTGTCGGACTTCGCCATGCAAATTGTGCTTAACCGAAGATTGGTCCCGGCGCATTCGAGGCGATTTGAGTTTGTTGAAACGGATCTCGACCAGACTGTCGGAGGTGAGCCAGGGCTCAAGCGATTCCTGGGAAATGCTTCACTCAGTAGTAATGTGACTCAGGAGGAAATAGAATTTCTAAGACGATTGAGGGTCAAGGGAAAGCGACCAACCCCGCTCTATTACTATCGAGAGTTGCAGAATCTCAGGGACCCGCTGCATTTCGTAGGCGGCCAAATTGACGAGGTGGGTGCCTTACCCTGATTGGTTTTATGCGCATTCCAACTGGCGCAGGGCTGTTTCCATGCGACCCTGTGCGGACGGTCGAGTCCTCTCCAAGCAGACGTTCAACAGTCCACATGAGGGACTGCCGTGGAGCGGCATGTTCAATCCTCGTTGTCGCTAACCAAATCTGCAAAACGGGCCGCTATCGGTGCGGCAGCGCACAGCGCGACATGGACACCTAGGGCAGGATATGGATTATCCGCGTTACACAGGAAGACGAGAGAATCATGACGGAACCTAGGAACAATGAGCATCACACGAAGGTACACCAGGAAAAAACGTACTACCGCGTAGCCCGCGCAAAAGGGGGCGCCGGGGTAGTGGCGGCGGGCAGGACCGCGTACAGGGAAGAGTACCAGCGCGACTTCGGCCCGGACCTTGACGAGCCGTTAGACGGGACCGAATCCGGGCACGAATTCTGAGTACCCACAAGAGAAGGGGCGGTTCGCATTCAAACCGCCCCTGGCACTTCTTGCTTGACGGTCCCTGGCGGGGCCGGCGATCTTCTTCGATCGGTTACCCGGCCTTTTCCACCTTTAGATTGCTCTTCACGGACTTCACGCCTTCGGTGTTACGCGCAATCGTGATCGCCTGATCCGCCTCGCCCTGGCTCTTGACCGTGCCGGACATCCAGACGATGCCGTTCTGGTCGGTGTCGACCTTGATGTCCTTCAGACTCGCCACGTTCTCCGCGGCGAGCTTCGTCTTGATCTTCGTCGTAATGGCCGAATCCTTGACGAAGGTGGCGGGGTTCGCCCGGTCTTGGTCCTTGTTGGTATCTTCCGCGTACGACACAACGGGCACCAGGGCAGCACTGATCACGAAGCAAGCTGTCGCAAGTTGATACTTCATCTTCGATCTCCTTCTCTGGTTGATCGTGAACGAAATCATAGGCAGGGCGGCTCTCCGTGTGTGTCAGCCGCGCACGCGTCGCGCTGTAGGAGAGGAGAGGAATCGCACGTTCCACGGCTTCCGATGCACCGGCCGTGTGGCCCCGCTGCGGCAAGCCCCGAAAAAACGCGGCCGGAGTAGTTACCGCAGCCGTTGGGCGCGTGCAGTTCTACGCCCGGACCCGACCCGAAGTCGACGGTCAAACTTCCCAGAGCGGACGCTCAAACGCCTGAGTTACACACCTGCTATTTCTTTATCGCGAAATCCGCCGCCTCGAAAATCTGACGGATTTCGATCGTGTCACCGGGTTCGGCCGGGCAACGCTGCGCCCATTTCACGACTTCTTCTTTTGACGGCGCCTCCACCATCCAGTAACCGCCGAGCACTTCTTTGGATTCGATGTAAGGTCCATCGGTCACGGTGGGTTTGCCTTGGCCAAACGATACGCGAGCGCCGGAGGTTTGCGGGTGGAGTCCGTTCAAAGACTCAATCCGGAGGGCCTTGCCCATCTCTTCGTTAAACCGACCCATTTCTTCCACCTTCTTCGGATCGGGTACGAAGTTGCGGTCTACTTTTTTGCCGCCTTGATAAACAGCGGGGATCATCAGCATCATGAATTTCATGGTATTTCTCCTTGTCAATAATTGTTGTCCTACACCCTTAGTCGCTTGGCGAAGCCCGATTTCGACAACGCTCGAAAATTATTGTGTTTGAAGCTCGGCCAGGCGCCGGGTCAAATGACGTCGTTCCGGTTCTCGTTGACTCATACTCAATGCTTTTCGATAAGCCATTTTCGGCCTCAGGCGCCCGGTCAGCGCCGTATAGGTCTGCGAAATGGCAACCCCGGACAGCATGAAGGATAGCCAACGGCTGCTCGGGGGGACGCGTATGTATCGCGCGGCGACTCAAACGTGATCGTGAGTACGGGTTCGGAACGCGCAATGCCCCAGTTTCCCAACAGACTCTAGGCGAAATTGTGTGCCTGCTGGCGGACTGGCATGACCCTGACGGTGCCCAACGGCTCGCACCTGGCGTAGTCATCCCATATCTGGATCGACATCAGATGGGCGGTCGCCCTGGAGAGCGTGATTCCATCGCGTGCATGCGGACGCCATTCCCCTAGGGCATTCTGCATGAGCAAGACAGATGGTCCCGAGCGGTCTCCAGGGCGTTCTGTGGCGCTTAGTAGCAGCCCAAGCGCTTTGCGTACGAAGAGCTTAGCGTGATCGTCCGTGTCGCGAGTCCGATCGGCGATGAGAGATGTCGATCACTCGCTTCGCCGCCTTTTCCATTCGGCGCTTGTAACAATTGTTTTGCGGCTGCTCAATTGCGCGCGGCGAATGATGAGGAGCGCCACTTTCATAGACGGACTCATGCGGGCGAAATCGGCGGCAGTGTATTGCCGAAACTCTGTACGCTTAGAATCGCTGTTCACTACGCAGCAGCGCGTTTGCGCTGTTTTATCGGGAATACCTTGTGGGGTTTTTCACCGGCCTCTTGGATTTGCGCCCGTTGGTGTTGCTCACGTCGAATTCTGGCGAAGGTTTTCCGAAGGTCGGTATCAATGCTTTTCGTGTAATGAAAGGAATGATCGAGGATCGATTTCATGGTTGTCTCATTCGTGTCTAAATCATAGGGAAGTTCTTTCTCATAATTACAGCAAGATGCGTTCCTGATTCGAGAAATGCAAGCTGGTTCAGCAGCTTGGACGGATCGCCATTTCTTGAAGGCGGACGACTGTAAGGTCGTTCGACATAGGTATCTAGGGTATCTTTACTACACCTTGTAACGCACACGCTTGGTTGCGCCCGTATCGAGCGTCGCGATGGTCGAGCTCGAAGTCGAAGATCTCGAAGTTCTGCACTATGCGTTCGGGTCGCACCGGCTTCGGGAGCACGGCGACGCACTGCAAAGGGCTAGCCTCACGGCTAGCCCTTTGTCGTTCCGGAGCGTGACAAATCCGGTCGCTGCGGCGCCGTCCGGTCCAGGAGCGCGCCGGCGATCGTCGGAAACAACATGACCGACAGTAGCGCCGCACCCACCAGCGCCGTGGCGATGTCGGAATGCATTGTCCGCGTGCGCACGCCGATCTCGGTGACGACGATCACGATCGACAGCGAAGCGACCGCGGATGCGAGCACGAAGGGCAGACGCTCCTGCGGCGCGAGATCGTTGCGATAGAGCACAACGGGTAGTCCGCGCACGACCAGGAACAGAACCAGGAACGTCGGCACGAGGATCAACGTCGTCAGGTCGCGCGTCAAAGCGGGCAAGTCGAACTTGACGCCCGTACCGACAAAGAAGAACGGAAAAAACCAGCCGAAGCATACCGCGTCGATCTTCGCGCGCAGCGGTTCACCCGCTTCGCCGCGCGTGGCGAGCCCTACGACCATACCGGCGGCGAACGCGCCGAAGATGTTCTCAAAGCCGAAATCTTCGGCGAGGACGAAGAGTCCGGCCACGAGCAGGAGCGATATGCGCACGGGCAGCTGCGTGCTGGCGTGCATGGTGCGGTTCAGCATCGCGAGCAGTCGCGGCGGACGCATGCCCATGCCGACGGCCGCGGCGACCACCACGATGCCGAGGAACGAGATCAGGAAGCCCACTTCCTGCCACGTGCTGTATCGCTGCGAAAGAAGAAGCGACATCGCCACGATCGGACCGACCTCGCCGATCGTCCCCGCGGCGAGAAACAGGCGGCCGAAGGACGTGTCGAGCTGACCGCTGTCGCGAAACACCGGCAGCAGCACGCCCAAGCTCGTCGTGGCGAGCGTCAACGCCACCATGAGCGGCGCCCGGACGAAGGGCACGAGATGCAGGATGCCGATGATGGCGAAGCCCAGCAGCAGAGAGACGATCCAGCCCTTCGCGGCCAGCGAAAGCGGGCGGCCACGGATGCGTGCCCAGTCGAGTTCCATTCCGGCCATGAACAGTGTCGCCGCCATGCCGAAGACGAACATCACGGCGACGAAGCCTTCGAAGCGGACGAGGTCGAGACCATGCGGTCCGATGGCCATTCCCAGCAGCACTTCGAGAACCACCACGGGCACCCTGAATCCCAGCGGAATTTCGGCCAGGAGCGGCGCCGCGACGGCGACGACCAAGATCCAGAATACCGGGTGGCCGGTCATGGTCGCGGGTCCGCACTTCGCTCGAACGCGAAAATCGTCTTCCAGTCGTTCTTCATGCTGATGACGGTCCATCCCTTTCTCTTCGCCTCGTCGTAGAGTGCTTGCGTGAACGCGCCAACCTTGGTGTCGTGCAGTCCCTGCGCCGGGCCGTACGCGTATTCGCGCTTGGCGTCGTCGTGCAGCACCAGCATCGCAAGGCGCGCGCCGTCGCCGGCCGTGGCGTACTCCAGCATCTGCTGGTCGCCGGTGGAATTTCCGAAGGCCGCGTACGGCCGCCGACCGATCATCAGATGTATGCCTTCGGGCTTGCCGGCGTTGTTGTCGTTCAGCAGCAGCTTGGGCTCCTTGATGAGGAAGGGCTTTCCGGCCTTGTCGTAGCCGTATTTGGCCACGCCGGCGGTGCCGACGACCTGCTCGGGCGGGATGCCGTACGTCGCTTCCGAATATGCGCGCACGAAGTCCTGACCGCCGCCGGTGACGATGTAGGTCTTGTACCCGTTCGCGCGAAGATACTTGAGCACCTCTTGCATCGGCAGATAGGTCAACTCGGTATACGGCCGCTTCCAGCGCGGATCCTTGGCCGTCGCGAGCCATTTCTGGGCTTCGGCCCGGAATTCATCGACAGACATGCCAGTCAGCGTCGCGGTGAGAATCCTCTCCAGGTCTTTCATCGGCAATTTGGCGATCGCTTCGCGATTGCCCGACATGACGGTCTTGAACGGCTCGACCTTCGCGAGCTCGGGCTTCGCTTTGACCAGCGCCGGGACTCGGTCGAGGCAATACATCACCTGCGAGTACATCGGATGCTCGACCCACAGCGTGCCGTCCTGATCGAACGTGGCGATGCGCTCGCCCGGTGGTACGAACTTCGCACCGCCTGGCGTCGTCGTCGCTTGCACGAACTCGATGATCCCCTTTTTCGCAGGACCGTCGTTCCACGAGGGCAGCGGATCGCTTTGCGCCTGAGCGGATGCCGCCAAGACGAACAGAAGTCCCAGCGCCAACAGGCGGCCGAATCGAGACAACGGGCGTAGGGGATTCGGTAGGGGATTCATTGCATGCACTCCTCAACTTCGCAAGAAAGCGGGCGACCCTTTCAGGCCGCCCGCGAAGTCACGAAAATCCGCAAGCTACGACCTATTGGCTTGGATGGTTCCTCTGACTCTTGATCTGCTGGATGACCTGATCCAGGTTGTAGCTTGCCGGGTCCTGCATCGGCGGATACTTGGCGTAAGTCTCGAGTTCCCTCAGCCACAGCGCCTGGCCGATCGGCAGCATGTTCCAGTCGTAGACATAAGCCGTTGATGGTGACGAAATCGCGCCGCCCATCCCGGTGAGCGTCTTGAGTTGGTCACCGACGGACGTTTCGAACGGATCACGCTTGATGTTGACGACCTGGGCCCAGGCATAAGGCAGCGGACCTGCGAGGAAGCCGGCCGGCGCATCGGACACCATCGTGAAGTAGATCTTCCAGTTCTTGTAGCGCACGGCAGACGGCCGTGGGCCGGAGTAGTAGAAGAACACATCGCGCGCCGACTTCTGCGTCTTGCCCTCCAGATAGTCGCGCTGATCGACGCCGTCGAGCGTGGTCTTGACGATGCCGGGATAGGTGCCGGACTCGATCTTTTCCTTGAGTCCGTTACCTTTGGGGCCGCCAGCGATGTCGACGAACGTCGGCAGCCAGTCGAGCGACGCGAAGATGTCGTTCAAGATCGTCCCGGGCTTGATGTGGCCGGGCCAGCGCACGACCATCGGCACGCGCATGCCGCCTTCCCAGGTGGAGAGTTTCCCGCCCTTGAAAGGCGTGGTGCCGCCGTCCGGGAACGTGATCGTCTCGGCACCGTTGTCGGTGGTAAACGCGATGATCGTGTTGTCGAGCTCGCCCATTTCCTCGAGCTTCTTCAGCACGTAGCCGATGTTGTCATCCATCTGCTTCATGCCGGCTTCGTTGACGCCCCAGTCCTTGCCGCCGGGCTCACCGACCATCGCCACGTACTTTTCGGGCAGCACGGTCGTGATGTGCATACGCGCCGGGTTGTACCAGACGAAGAACGGCTTGTTTGTCTTCTTGGGGTTGTTGCGATCGAGGAAGTCGATGACCTTGGCCGAGATCTCCTCGTCCACGGTCTTCGAACGCTCCAGCGTCAGCGGGCCCTGGTCCTGGCAGGTCTGGTTCTTCGACGTGCCATCGGAGGACTTGCACCAGATGACGGGGCGCGGCGGGGTCAGGCAAATCGTCGTCTTTGGATCGACCGCTCCGGGAACTTCGGGCAGGCCCGGGATCGGCGTGTTCTTGCACGGCGGCGCGACCGTCTGCAGCAGCGGGGTCTTGTTGATGTCCGGGAAGCTCACGCCCTGCATCGCGTCCAGGTGATACAGATAGCCCCAGTATTCCTGGAAGCCGTGCGCTGTTGGCAGCGCGTCGGTGTGGTCGCCCAGATGGTTCTTGCCGAATTCGCCGGTGTTGTAGCCCAAGTCGTGCAGGAACTTCGCGAGCGCCGGCGTCCCGGGCCGTAAATACGACGGGCTGCCCGGAAGCTGCGGCGGGATCATGCCCGTGCGTAGTGGGTGCATGCCGGTGAAGAAGGCATTGCGCCCGGCTGTGCAGCTCTCCTCGGCGTAATAGCTCATAAAGATTGCGCCCTCGTTGGCGATGCGGTCGATGTTGGGCGTTTCCCCAACCGCCAGGCCACGGTGGTAGACGGACGGCTGCATGAAGCCGATGTCGTCGCCCATGATGAATAGGATGTTGGGTTTGTTCTGGGCCCACGCCGACGGCCCCGCGAACAGAGCGAGCGCAGCGAATACAACGCAGAGAAGTTTTCGCAGATGCATGTCCTTACTCCTGATGGATAAATCAAATGACGTCCGCGCTTGACCTTCGGCGGCCGTCGGTGTGCTGCCAAACGTGCGCAGTCGGGGACCATACTCTCGTGCGGCCATGACGTTTTTGTTACCGAAGCGCCACAACACTACTAACGGATATTCGGCGGGCATGGCGACCGTGCGGCAACAGCGATGGATTGTGCACGACAGAAGGCAAAGTGCCAACATTGACAGGTTGGACACCATTCCCGGTTTTCGCCCCTGGAGCGCAACGCCAGCGTGTCGGAATCGTCCGACATCACTAGGGGGGGCGTACCGATGGGGGTGGCGCTTGTCCCCCTGCAGAATAGTGTTATTCGCCAGCCGGCGTGCAACCGGAGCGTCGTATGGAGGCAATCGCGGTCAAGCCCATGGCAATGCGCGGCGCCGCGACACGCGAGTCGCTATTGGACGCCGCCGAGTCGTTGATCGCGGAACACGGCTTTCGCGCACCGTCGCACCGGATGATCGCAGGCGAAGCGAACACGCACGTCGCCCTGGTGAACTATCACTTCAGCAGCAAGGAGATGCTGTTCGAAGCCGCTATCGAGCGCCGCGCTTCCCGGCTGGTGGATGCCTGGCGCGCCGCGCTGAATGGCGTGCGCGTGCGCGCAACCCGGAAAGTCGAGGACATCCTCGGAGCGTGGTGGCAGCCATTTGGCGACGTCGACGCCGAACGCGACCTGCCCTGGAGCAACTACCTGTGCGTCGTGGCACGGCTGGCATCGGCGGCTGACGGCGAGGTGTGGCACCAGCGATACTTCGGAGTCATTGACCGCGATTTCCAGGTCGCATTGTCTGAAGCGCTTCCGGCATCACATCGCGACGATGTGGAAGCGGGATTCCGCTATTCGCGAAGCCTGTTCGGCGAAGTGCTGCTTCACCGTTGTGGCAAGGCTGGAGGAACCTGCCGTCCGTGCGGCTTCCGCGAGGACGATATCGACCGGATGATCTGCTACCTGGCCAGCGGCATGCGCGGACTTTCGAGGACCGTCGCGATCGCGGCCGACTGAATCGGCTGGCCGGCTCGCGCAGCCACTGCCGGATTGCACGATCGTGCAATGCAACTGCTAGCTTTTGCCCGTACATTGCGGACCCTACCCGCGCCCTGCGCGGGACAACAACGAACAGGGTTCCGCATGATCCGTCGTCTTGCCTATGTGAGCCGGCTTCGGCCCGGCTTGGCGCCCGGAGAAATTCCGCGCATCGTTTCGGTATGCCGGGCGCGAAATGAACTCGAGGGCATCAGCGGGGTGCTCCTGTTTACGGGAGCGGATTTTGCCCAACTGATCGAGGGACCGTTGCAGCCTGTCGCAAACCTCTGGGCGCGGATTCGCGCCGACGATCGGCACTGCGACATCGTCACGCTCCTCGATGAACAAGCGCCCTCGCGCTGGTTTTCCGATTGGCGGGTCGGCTATCCGACGGACAGCACCGTGGCGGTACAGATCTCCGCGTGGCGTGCCCATGCTGGCGCATTCGACGAGTCCGACCACTTCAATTTGATTCAAATGCTGGCGGCCGCGGATGCGGTTTGAGTTCGATCCCTAATCCCCAGCCAATGTGATTCAATAGCGCGCCGAATCAACAGGTACGCCATGAATCGACGCAAGCTGCTGCAGCGTGTGTGTGTCCTCCCTTTGTTGCCCGTCGTCGGAGCGCGCGCGGCCGTGGGGGCCGCAAGCGCCGCTTCCGAAGCCCGCTTTCGGCGCTGCCTTCCCGGCGATCCTGCATGGCCGTCCGCGGACAAATGGGAAGGCCTCAATCGGTTGGTTGCGGGGCGACTCACCAAAGTGATCTCGCCGCTCGCCGATTGCACATCGGCTCCCGATGGCGCCGCCTGCAACGACGTCTTCAAGGAACTCAAGAATCCCTATTACATCGGCGACAACGATGCGCTGACGCAGACCTGCGGCTGGGTCGACGGCTGGACGTCGCGGCCGAGCGCGTATGCGGTCGCCGCGCGAACGGCGCAGGACGTTGCGCATGCCGTCAACTTCGCGCGCGAGAACAACCTGCGGCTGGTCGTCAAGGGCGGCGGGCACAGCTACCAGGGCACGTCCAACGCGGCAGGGTTCGCTGCTGGTCTGGACGCGGCCAATGAATGCGGTCACGCTGCACGACGCGTTCGTCGGTGAAGGCTGCGCGGGCCGCCACGCTCCGCAACCGGCGGTCACCGTCGAGGCGGGCAACATCTGGATGCGTACGTACAACGCAGTCGTCACCGAAGCGGGCCGCTACGTCCAGGGCGGCGGCTGTGCGACAGTGGGCGTCGCGGGCCTCATCCAAAGCGGCGGCTTCGGCAGCTTCTCGAAGCGATATGGAACTGCGGCAGCGTTCGCTGCTCGAGGCCGAAGTCGTCACCGCCGATGGCGCCGTCCGCATCGCCAATGCCTGCACGAATCCGGATCTCTTCTGGGGGTTGAAGGGTGGCGGCGGGGGCAGCCTTGGCGTGGTGACGAAGATCACGTTGCGCACGCACGAGCTCCCGGAATTCTTCGGCGGCGTCAACGCGTCGATCCGCGCCAGTTCCGACGCGGCGTTCCAGCGGCTGATCGCGCGCTTCGTCGCGTTCTACGCCGAGCGCCTCTTCAATCCGCACTGGGGCGAGCAGGCGGCGTTTCGCACCGACAACACGCTCGATGTCGCGATGGTGTTCCAGGGGATCGGCCAGCCGCAGGCGGAAGCCGCGTGGCAGCCGTTTCTCGACTGGGTGGCGGCAGCGCCGAACGATTTTACGTACGCGTCGCCGCCGCGAATCGTCGCCATTCCGGCGCGGCATCTGTGGGACGCGGAATACCTGCGCAAGAACCTGCCTTCCGTCGTGCTGACCGACGACCGCGCTAGCGCGCCAGCGAGCAACGTGTTCTGGGTGGGCAACCTGGGCGAGGCGGGCCAGTTCCTGCATGGCTATGAATCGACGTGGCTGCCGGCATCGCTGTTGCGTGGCAACGCGCAGAAGCGCCTTGCCGACGCGCTCTTTGCAACTTCGCGCATCTGGAGAGTCTCGCTGCATTTCAACAAGGGACTCGCGGGCGCGCCTGCGGAGGCGCTCGCCGCAGCGAGGGAAACGGCGATGAATCCCGCCGTGCTCACCGCGTTTGCGCTGGTCATCATCGCCGGCGGCGGACCGCCGGCATTCCCCGGAATCGCCGGACATGAGCCCGATCTTGCAACAGGCGCGCGCAAATGCGCTGAGCATTGCGCGCGCGATGCGGAAACTGCGCGCGGACTTGCCGGCGACGGGGTCGTATGTTTCGGAAGCGGGCTTCTTCGACGCTTCCTGGCGGGAGTCCTATTGGGGGCCGCACTACCCGCGCCTGCGCGCAGTGAAGCGCAAGTACGATCCCGACGGCCTCTTCATCGTCCACCACGGCGTCGGGAGCGAAGACTGGAGCGCCGACGGCAATACGCGGTTGGCCTGACGCTAGAACTCGATGTAAAGTACTCGCGCAATGCAGCGGCGGGGTTGTGCTATCCGATCGCTTGTCGGCGCGCCGCCCTACCCGGCCATCCACGCCTTGAACTTCCCGCCGTAGACGTTCACGGCGAGGCCCGCGAACACGAGCAGCACGCCGGCCAATTGCATCGCCGCGAGCGACTCGTCCAGGAACAGCGCACCGCTGACGAGCCCCGAAACCGGAATCAGCAGCGCGAACGGCGAGATCAATCCGGTCGGATAGCGGTGCATCAACCCGGCCCACGACGCGAAGCCGAAGAGTGTGGCGCCCCACGCCAGGAACAGCACGCAGCCCCACGTGAGCCAACTCGCGTGGATGACCGCGTCCCACGACGCCGCGCCGCCCTCGAACAAGTACGACAGCACCGCCAGCGGCAGCGGCGGCACGAGGCTCGACCAGACTACGAGCGCGAACATGTCGGGCTCGTGGTCACCCGCCGCGCGCTTGGCGATGACGTTGCCGGCCGCCCATGCCAGCGCCGAGACCACGACCAGGATGAATCCGACCAGCGTCGCCGTCGCGCCGCCCATGCAACTTGTAGACGGCGAGCAGTACGATGCCGGCGGTCGCGACGAGCGCCCCGATCAGGTTCTGTCGGGAAAGTCGATCGCCGAGATACAAAACGCCCAGGCCGATCGTGAAGAACACCTGCACCTGGATCACGAGCGACGACAGTCCCGCCGGCATCCCGAGCTTCATGCCGAGGAACAGCAAGCCGAACTGGCAGACGCCGATCGCGAAACCGTAGGCGACGACAAATCGCCACGGCATCTGCGGCCGGCGTATGAAGAACACGAGCGGCACCGCGGCGAAGAAGAACCGCAACGCGACGAACGCGAACGGAGGAATTTCGCGCAGGCCGACCTTGATGGGGACGAAGGAAAAGCCCCAGAGCGCGACGATGGCGAGCGTCAGCGCGAAATCGCGCGGAGAAAGATGGGCCTTCAGCGCACTGCTCAGAACTTGATCGTCGCCGGCAGGTATTTCGCCATCAGGTCTTCGTAGTACGGTTTCAGTTGGGCGAGCTGCGGACGGTCGGGATTCTTCGAATACAGGTCGTAGGGATTGAATTTCTGCACCCACGGCAGCATCGCGCGGTCGGTGTCGTCCTGCAGGTACGCGTACGCGCCTTCGCGGTGCCACGCGTAGAACGAATGGAAGCGAATCATGTACTGCGCGGGCTGCGGCAGGAATGCCTTCGTGACGTGGTACAGGTACTCGTCATGGCCCCACGACATCTGCACATTGGAAAGGCCGCAACCTTCCTCGTAGATGCCGGTGCCGGTCTGGAATTCAGGGCGCCGCATGTCCGGATTGGCGGCAAAGAATTCGCTGTACACGACTTTGGACGAATAGGGACAGCCTGTCGGGAACGTGTCGCCGACGACCGCCCATTGCGGCTCGCCGAAAAGACATAACACCTTGCCCAGGTCGTGGATGAAGCCGGTGAGCACCATCCAGTCGGGCTGCCCGTCCGCGCGAATCGCCTCGGCGGTTTGCAGCAGGTGGTCGACCTGCGGCAGCGCGATGTCCGGATCGGAATCGTCGACCAGCGTATTGAGATAGTCGAGCGCCTCCCACCAAGTCATTTCGCGGCGGTCGAAGCGCAGGTACTCGGCCTTTTTCGCGATGACGAAATCGTACGTCTGGTGCGCGTGATTCAGCCGATAGAACTCGCGCACGGTGTCGCGCGCGGGCGCGGCATAGTTGCGATAGGCATCTTTCGGCTTGGGGCTGGCAACGGCTTCCATGACTCGTACTCCGGAAGGCGGACAGAAAAACAATGATACTCCGAGCGCCGGTGGCTATTTCTTCCTGGCGAAGTCTCCGGCCATGGAATAGATGAACTCGTCGGGCTTCAGGTATTTTCGCAGCACCGCGTTGACGTCGGCCGTGGTCAGTTTTTCGATCGCGTTGTCGATCTGGCCGGACGTGGTCCAGGTGCGGCCGAGATACGCCTGAGTCGCCACCGAGCCCGCAACCTGGCTGTCCTCGTTGCGGGAGAGGCGGCGCTCCTGCATCACGGCGTCCTTGGCGTTCTTGACCTCGACGTCGGTGAAGCCGTCCTTCAACGCGCCGGCGAATTCCTCCGCGAAGCTTCGGCGCACCTTTTCCAGGTTCTCGGGCGCGAAGATTGCGTAGACGGTAAGACGGCTGTTGGCTTCGAACGAGTTGGGCTGGAAGATGCTGGCGACACCGTAGGAGAGGCCCTCTTTCTGGCGCAGCCGCTCGAACAACCGCGACGACTCCGAATCGCCCAGGATGTGATTGGCGACCAGAAGAGCCGGATAGTCGGGGTTGAGGTCGTTCAGCGGCAGCGCCTCGCGTCCGATCAGGAATGCATTCGCTTTGTCGGCGATTTCGAACTTGCGCACGATAGCCTTTTTCGGAACCAGCGGGTCCGGCACGCGCGCGTAAGCGCTCGCGCTGTTCCAGTTGCCAAAGAGTTCGGTGACAAGCGCGCGCATGGCGTCGGGGTCGAAATCCCCCACGAGGACGAGTTCCGAGTTGTTCGTGCCGTAGAACTGGCCGTGGAACTTCTTCATCGATTCGGGCGTGACCGTCTTCGCCCACGCGAGCTCCTCGTCCAGCGTGGGTGCATAGCGCGGGTCGCCGACCGGATAAGGGTTGCCTTCGCGGCGCAGCGCGCGCACGGCGACTTGCTGCGGATCGGAGCGCGACGCTTCCAGCGCGGTCGCCCGCTCGCGCTTCAGCGTCTCCAATTCCGGCGGGGAGAACGCCGGCTCGCGCAGCACTTCGGCCACCAGGCGCAGCGCGTCGGGGAGTTCCTTGCGGAAGGTCTGCCCGGATGCGGTCGCGCCGACTTCGTTGCCGCTGACGCCGATGTGCGCGCGCAACTGGTCCTGCGCGTCCTCGATTTCCTGCCGGCTCTTCTTCGCGGTTCCGCGCATCAGCATCGCGCCCGTGAATTGCCCGTCGGCCTGCTTGCCGAACGCCGATTTCTCGTCGGCGAAATGCAGGTTCAGCGTGAAATGGACCGACTCGCCGCGCGTCTTCTTGGGCAACAGCGCGACCTTCATCCCGTTGCCGAGGGTAAAGCGCTGCGTGCGCGCATCGAGGTTGGCGATGCTCGTGTCGAACGTCTCGCCGGCCGTGGCCGTCGGGTCGCCCTTGTAGTCCTTGACCATCGCCACGACGTCGACGGGCGGCGGCACGGGCGCGCGATCCGGCGCCGCATCCGGAATGAATTCGCCGAGGGTCACGTTGGAGCGCTTCAGGTACTCGAGCGCCACGCGCTGCACGTCGGCTGGCGTGACCGTGCGGTACCGGTCACGCTGCAGGAAGAACAGGCGCCAGTCGCCGAGCGCTACGGCGCTGGAAATGGCGACGCCGAACTTCTGCGGATTGGACATGACGTCGTCGAAGTACTTGGTCGCCCGCGTGCGTATCCGCGCCACTTCGGCTTCCGTGATCGGCTGCTTCCTGATGTTCTCGATCGTGGCGAACATCGCATCGCGCGCCGGGGCGATTTCGTCGCCATCCGCAATCTGGGCAAAGAACGTGATCGTGCCCGGGTCGCGCTGTGCCTCGCCCCAGCTTTCCACGGCCGCGGCTTTCTTCGTTTCCACCAGCGACTTGTACAGCCTGCCCGCGGGCTCGACGGTCAGGATGTCGCCCAAGACGTCCGTGGCGACGTAATCGGGATGCGCGCCGCGCACCGTGTGGAACATCATGGCCAGAAACTTCGAGTTGCCGACACGGCGCAGCGTCACCGTCCGCTCGCCATCCTGCACGGGATCGAGCGTGTAGATGGTCGGGAGCTTTCGCGAGGGCTTCGGAATCGAGCCGAAGTATTTGGCGATCGCCGCCAGCGTCGGGTCGGCCTCGAATTTGCCGGCGACGATGAGCACGGCGTTGTCCGGCTGGTAATAGAGCTTGTAGAACGCCTGCAGACGCTCGATGTTGACGTTCTCGATGTCCGTGCGCGCGCCGATCGGGAGGTGCGCGTAGTTGTGCCATTGGAACGCGCTGGCGAGCATCTTGCCGTAGAGCACGAGCTGCGGGTTGTTCTCGCCGCTCTCGAACTCGTTGCGCACCACCGTCATTTCGGGATCGAGGTCGCTCTTGCGAATCCAGGAATTGACCATCCGGTCGGCTTCCATCGCGAGCGTCCAGTCGAGGTTGTCGCTGCTCGCCGTGAACGATTCGAAGTAGTTCGTGCGGTCCCAGCCGGTCGAGCCATTGAACTGCATGCCGCGCTTCCCCAGCTCCGTCAGGATGTTGCCGCGCGACGGCGTCCCCTTGAACATGAGGTGCTCGAGAAGATGCGCCATGCCGGTTTCGCCGTAATTCTCGTGCGCGGCCCCGACCTGGTAGGTGACGTTCACGGTGGTCGTCGGCTTGGACGCGTCCGGGAATAGCAGCACCGTGAGACCGTTGGCGAGCCGGTACTCGGTGATGCCTTCGATCGACGAGCCTTGCGTGACGCCGGCGGGGAGGGCGGCGTGGACGCCGGCCGCGAGGAAAAGCGGGAGCAGGAACGCCACCCAGCGGCGGAACAGGGATGTCTTCGAAAACATGGATTTACCTTTGAATTTGGGGCGGGCGAAAGTATACCGGCGCCGGCCCCGGCGGACCGGCCCGAGGGGATGGACCGGATCCCGCGGCGACAGTTCGCGGCCGACCGCGACAGGATGCACGAATGTTCGTTGCCGGGGTCGTCCGGAATCGCAGATTGACGTTTACGTAAACGTCATGTAAGGTCGAGCGACAACGCCGGGGACGGAGGGCGCGCCGCTGCGCCGGCCATCGACGAGGGCCGGTTCCGGTAAGCTAGGCGTCCGTCAGATTCCTGACCATCCGCCTCCCCGCCCACACGCGAGGTTTGCGATGAACGATCAAAGTATCCGCCATCCGCTGGTCTTCAAGCCCGCCAACAAGGTCCGCTTCGTCACGGCGGCGAGCCTTTTCGACGGCCACGACGCGTCGATCAACATCATGCGGCGCATCCTGCAGGCGTCGGGGTGCGAGGTCATCCATCTGGGCCACAACCGGTCGGTCGAGGAGATCGTCAACTGCGCGATCGCCGAGGACGCGCACGGCATCGCCATCTCGTCCTATCAGGGCGGCCACGTCGAATTCTTCAAGTTCATGCTGGACCTGCTGCGCGAGCGCGGCGCCGGCCACATCAAGGTGTTCGGCGGCGGCGGCGGCGTCATCGTGGCAACGGAGATCGCCGAACTGCACGACTACGGCGTCACGCGCATCTTCTCGCCCGAGGACGGGCAGAAGCTCGGCCTGCAGGGGATGATCAACGAGATCGTCGCCGCGGCCGACACCGATCTCGCGCACGCGGTGCCGGAATCGCTCAAGGCGCTGAACACCGGCGATCGGTTCGCACGGACGCGCGCGCTGGCGCGGCTCATCACCGCGCTCGAAGCCGGCGCCGCGCCTGCAAAGTTGCGCGCCGAGCTGCTCGCCGCCGCGGAAAAGGTGGCGGTGCCTGCGCTCGGCATCACCGGAACCGGCGGCGCGGGGAAAAGCTCGCTGACCGACGAGCTGGTGCGCCGCTTCCGGCTCGATCAGCACGACGCGCTGAAGATCGCGATCATTTCCATCGACCCGTCGCGGCGCAAGTCCGGCGGCGCACTGCTGGGCGATCGCATCCGCATGAATGCGATCGAGCATCCGAACATCTACATGCGCTCGCTGGCCACGCGCGACGCCGGCAGCGAAATATCGAAGGCGCTTCCCGACGTCATCGCGGCGTGCAAGGTGGCGGGCTTCGACCTGGTCATCGTGGAGACGTCGGGCATCGGCCAGGGCGACGCCGCAATCGTGCCGCTGGTCGACACGTCGCTGTACGTGATGACGCCGGAGTTCGGCGCCGCGAGCCAGCTCGAAAAGATCGACATGCTCGACTTCGCGGACTTCGTCGCCATCAACAAGTTCGACCGCAAAGGCGCGCAGGACGCGCTGCGCGACGTGCGCAAGCAATACCAGCGCAACCGGGAGCGGTTCAAGGAGGCGCCCGATACGATGCCGGTCTTCGGCACGATGGCGTCGCGCTTCAACGACGACGGCGTCACGGCGCTGTACCAGGCGCTCGCGGCGAAGCTGACCGGACAAGGGCTCAAGTTGCAGCCGGGAACGTTGCCGCCGGTTGCGACCAGACAGTCGACGGCGCAGCACGCGATCCTGCCTCCCGCGCGCGTTCGCTACCTGGCCGAGATCGCGGAGACGGTCCGCGGCTACCATCGATGGACCGAAGACGAGACGCGCATCGCGCGCGAACGGCAGCAGTTGCTGGCCGCGAAGCGCATGCTCGACGAGACCACCAGCTATGAGGCCAAGCTCGTGGACAGCGGGCAGGTGGCGGCCGCCGAGGCCGCCCGGCGCCTGGACGAAACGATCATGAGCGCCGAGCACGCGCTCGACGCGCTGATTGCCGAACGCGACGCACGGCAGGACCCACGCGCGAAAAAACTCCTCGACATGTGGCCCAAGACCATGGCCGCCTACTCGGGCGACGAGTACGTCGTGAAGATCCGTGGCAAGGAGATTCGCAGCGCGTTGACCACCGTGTCGCTGTCCGGCACGCACGTGCCCAAGGTCGCCTTGCCGAGATTCGAGGATGCCTCGGAAATCCTGCGCTGGCAGTTGAAGGAGAACGTTCCGGGCAGCTTCCCGTTCACCGCGGGCGTGTTCGCGTTCAAGCGCGAGAACGAAGACCCGACGCGGATGTTCGCCGGCGAGGGCGACGCGTTTCGCACCAACAAGCGCTTCCACCTGCTCGCGGACGGCATGCCGGCGAAGCGGCTCTCCACCGCGTTCGACTCGGTGACGCTGTACGGCAACGACCCGGCGATCCGGCCCGACATCTACGGCAAGGTCGGCAACTCCGGCGTGTCGATCGCGACGCTCGACGACCTCAAGGTGCTCTACGGCGGCTTCGACTTGACCGACCCGACTACGTCGATTTCGATGACGATCAACGGTCCGGCGCCGACGATCCTCGCCATGTACATGAACGCTGCCATCGACCAGCAGCTCGAGAAATTCGCGACCGACAACGACCGCGAGCCGACCGACGACGAGGCCGCGAAGATCCGCGCGTGGACGCTGTCCACGGTCCGCGGCACGGTCCAGGCGGACATCCTGAAGGAGGACCAGGGGCAGAACACCTGCATCTTCTCCACCGAGTTCAGCTTGAAGGTGATGGGCGACATCCAGGAATATTTCGTACAGCACGACGTCAAGAATTTCTACTCGGTGTCGATTTCGGGCTATCACATCGCCGAGGCGGGCGCCAACCCGATCAGCCAGCTCGCGTTCACGCTGTCGAACGGCTTTACGTTCGTCGAGGCGTATCTGGCGCGCGGCATGCACATCGACGACTTCGCGCCGAACCTGTCGTTCTTCTTCAGTTACGGGATGGACCCCGAGTACGCGGTGATCGGCCGCGTCGCGCGGCGCATCTGGGCGGTGGCGATGCGCGAGCGCTACGGCGCCAACGAGCGCTCTCAGAAGCTCAAGTTCCATTCGCAGACGTCGGGCCGCAGCCTGCACGCGCAGGAGATCGCGTTCAACGATATCCGCACGACGCTGCAGGCGCTGATCTCGACCTATGACAACACGAACTCGCTGCACACCAACGCGTACGACGAGGCGATCACCACGCCCACCGAGGAGAGCGTGCGCCGCGCGATGGCGATCCAGCTCATCATCAATCGCGAATGGGGGATCGGCAAGAACGAAAACCCGAACCAGGGCAGCTTCATCATCGAGGAGCTGACCGACCTGGTCGAGGAGGCGGTGCTGAAGGAGTTCGAGGCGATTTCGGAGCGCGGCGGCGTGCTGGGTGCCATGGAAACCGGCTACCAGCGCGGCAAGATCCAGGAAGAGTCGATGGTCTACGAGCACATGAAGCACGACGGCAGCTATCCGATCGTCGGCGTCAACATGTTCCGCAATCCGCATCGCGACACGACGCCGCAGAAGGTCGTGCTTGCCCGCTCGACCGATGACGAGAAGCAGTCGCAGTTGCGACGGCTTGCCGAGTTCCAGAAGCTGCACGCAAGCGAAGCGCCCGCGGCGTTGGCGAAACTGAAAAAGGTCGTGATCGAGGACGGCAACGTCTTTGCCGAACTGATGCGGACCGTGCGCGTGTGCTCGCTGGGACAAATCACCGCCGCGCTGTTCGAGGTCGGGGGGCAATACCGGCGCAGCATGTGACGCGCGCGCCACACGCGCGGACGGCCGGCGCGAAAGACCGCCTGACCGGGCTGCCAAAGCCGCCGGATTGTGTTAATTTTGCCCTGGGGGGCCCGGTCTTGGAGCGGCAATGAACGTGTTTCAGCTGGTCACAAGGCATCTCTATTTCGGCATCGACGCGTTGCGCCTGCAGGTTGCGGCCGGCCGCGTGCTGATGCGCGTTCAGGGCCAGCCGCCGGAACGCGCGACGGTGGGCCTGGATACGCTGGCGCAGGATTTTCGGCTGAGCCCGCGCGAGAGCCTGAACATGGTCGACGAGATGCTCCAGTACGGCCTTCTCGAACGCAAGAATCCGAGCGCGTCCGAATACGTCATCACCGACAAGTTCCGGCTGTATGCGCAGGCTCGCGTCGTCGACCCGCTGCTGCGCTCGCGCGCGCAACTCTTGCTGGGGCACATGTCCGAGCTGGCCCAGCATTTCAACCGCACCGCTTCCCGCAACAAGTATGAAATCGACGCGCTCGCCGTGTATGGCAGCTACATGAGCCGCGAGCCCGAGCTGCCGGAACTCTCGATCGGCGTCACCGGGCGCCGGCGCGCGCAGGTTGCCGCCCAGGTGGCCGGGCGGGCGACGGGAGCGATCGCCGGGCACGAGCAGATCCGGAAAATGCTGGAGGAACTGAGCAGCTTCGTGC
The DNA here is from genome assembly GCA_963755065.1 of uncultured beta proteobacterium. GTDB lineage: Bacteria > Pseudomonadota > Gammaproteobacteria > Burkholderiales > Casimicrobiaceae > VBCG01. The sequence continues at coordinate 319,567 of CAVWIM010000007.1, read as the reverse complement.
AGGTCAAGTTCTTTGGGCACCTGGAGGACGTGCCTCGTCCCTTCAGCGTCTTTTTTCGCGACAGCGCCTAGAACCCACCACGCGGCGCCTCATTCCCCCACCTCATCACCCACATCACCACCGGCATCCGCCATTCCCGGCCGTGCTGGCCACGAGCGGCGCGATGGCGAGAAGTCCCATGCCGGCATAGGCCGTGCGGCAGTCCGGCTTCGCCGCCTTGGCGATGCCTTCGGCGAGCGTGTCCTTGCGCTCCTGCGGCGGCGGAGGCGGCACGATATTCAGCACGCCTTGGGGGCCCCCGCCCTCGCTCGCGATCTCGCGGGCGCGCTTGTGCAGCGATTCCGTGTTGATTCCGCTTCCCGGCGTGGGCGAAGGTGCGACGGCGTCACGCCGTGACCTGAAGACCTCGTCGTCCACGTCGGGCGCGCCGAAGCGCAGGCGCGGCAACTCTCCTCCCGCGGGGGCGTCGGTGCGCGCCGGCGCTTGGGCCGGTGGCGCACGGCCCGGCGCGACGGCCGGCGCGGCAGGCTGCAGGCCCGGCGCAATTTCAACGGGCGCGCTGCGCGGCAATGGCTGCGCAGCCGGCACTGTTTCGCGCTCGGCGGCTGGCGCGACTTGCGACGGCGGCGCAGTGGTTTCCATGGGTGGGCGTGGCGCCGGCAACAACACCGGGGGTGCCAGCTGGCGCTCGATGGCCGGCGGGGCGATGCGTTCGATGGGCGCGATCGGCGGCATCGGCACGTCGCGCGGCCTCACCTCGGCGGCGGGTGTGGCTTCGCGCTCGACATTCGCTGGAGCGACACGTTCGGCGGGTGCTGCGGGCGCCGGCTCCTCGCGCGGTTTGAATTCCACGGGCGGCGCGCGCGGCGCAACCGGAACCTCGCGTGGGCGCAATTCGATGGGCGGTGCGAACTGGCGTTCGATCTTTGGCGGCGTAATCCGTTCGAGCGGCGCGATCGGGGGCAGGGAAACTTCGCGCGGCGGTGTCGGTGCGGCCGGCGCGCTGTCCCGCTCGGGGATCGGCGGCGAAACCGCCGGCGGCGCAATCGCCTTGTCGACCTCCACCGGCGCACTGCGGTCAAGCCTTGGGAGTGTCTCCGCCGGCGGCGGCCGGGTTGGCAGCGAAACTTCAGGAACCGCTTCGCGAACTTCGCCCTCCGCCGGTGCGCGCTCCTCGGGTGCGGCGATTGCCGGCGCCTGCGGCGCGGCGGTGCGCGCCGTCTCACCCCGGGGCGGCGGTGGGGAGGGCGCCGTCGCCGCGCCCGGGAGACGCCGCAGAAGCGCGGCGCCGGGCAATTCCGTGTCGGCGCCAGGCGCCAGCGTAAACCCCGACCCGCGCTCCGGCGCCAATTGCCGCAAGGTCACGACCAAAGCGCCCAACAGCCCGTCGCCGCGCCGCGCGCCACCGGTGATCGTGTTGCCGAGCATGACGACCAGCAGCACGTGCAGCAGCATGGACAGCAACACGAACTGGAAAAGCGTCGGCGCCTCGACTTCAACCGGCGAGTAGCGTGGACGGACGGACCTGCGATATACGATCACGAGCGGATTTGCGTGTGGCGGATTGCGAATGTCTCGCTACAAAAAACGCGAACGGGCGGAACGGAACCTGTAAGAATACCGCGAGTTGGAGTCCGGCAGACTCCGGGAGTTGCCGTGGCGGTGCGCATGGACACGATCGCGGTAATATTCAATCGATTCCGCGGTCAAATTATTCCCACGCACGCGAAAAGTCTCCTCAGTTTCCTTAAGAACCTTGGCTGAATCCACCCATTGGGCGTTTCCGGCGAACCTGCAGCCCAGGTCGGAAGGCCTGCGCTTCGATCTCGCGCAGGCGTTGCGCTCGGTCGTAATGCTTCGCGCGGAGATTCCGGACGACGCATTTACCGCGTCGATTCTCGGCACCGAGCGATTCGGCAACGGCGTCGTCATCCGCGACGACGGCCTCATGCTCACGATCGGCTATCTCATTACCGAGGCGGAATCGATCTGGCTCACGACCAACGACGGCACGGTGGTTCCCGGTCATCCGCTGGCGTACGACTTTGCGTCGGGGTTGGGCCTGGTCCTTCCGCTTGGCCAACTCGGGGTGCCGGCGCTGCCGCGCGGTTCGGCCGCGTCGATCGAAGCGGGCGACGAGGCCATCGTCATCGGTCACGGCGGCCGGACGCACGCGCTCGAGGCACAGGTGTTCGCCAAGCGCGAATTCGCGGGGTTCTGGGAATACGTGCTGGACGAGGCGCTCTTCACCACGCCGCCGCATCCGGAATGGAGCGGTGCGGCGCTCGTCAGCATGGATGGCCGCCTGCTCGGCATCGGCTCGCTGTTCGTGCAGGAAGCCGTCGATGACAAGGCGGTGCGGGGCAACCTTTTCGTACCCGTCGACCTGATTGAACCGATCCTGCCCGACCTGCTGGCGCGCGGACGCTCGGCGCAGCCGCCCCGGCCGTGGCTCGGGATGTACACGGGCGAGGACGATGGCCGCCTCGTGGTCGGCGGCGTGGCCACCGACGGACCCGCCGATCGGGCCGGCGTGCATCCCGGTGACGTCGTCGTTGAGGTCGCCGGCAAGCGCGTCAAAGGGCTGGCCGACCTCTTTCGCAGCGTGTGGCAGCAGGGCCCCGCCGGGACCGAAATTTCACTGGGGTTGTTGCGCGAAGGCGCGCCGACGCGCGTGGAAGTGCGCTCGGGCGATCGCGACGACTTTCTGCGCAAGCCGCTGCTGCAGTAACGACCCTCAGCAAGGATCGTAATGCAGGTAGCCGGCGACAGCGCCGTCGCGGCCGACGACGCGTTCCAGCTTGCCGCACCTCACCATCGGCGCCATGTCGCGCGCCGGATAGAAGCGCGGATTGCCGGCGCCCCCCAAGGGCGGATCGGACGCAGTCACCGCCACGATCTTCGCCGCGCCCTTGCCGGAAAGCTCCGCCTCGCAGTCGACGGCCCTGTCTGCCGTCTGGATCATGCGCACCATGGCCGTGGCATTGGGCGCCGGGCCGGCCTTGGCGACCCATTTCGCGTGCGCTTCGCTGCTGGCGAGGCAGAGATTGATCGCTGGCAGGAATTCCGGCAACGATCGCGCCCAGTCGTCCGGCGCTTTTTTCGCGAAGTCGGCGAGCGGCGCCGCCTTGACATCGTAGCCCGCGAGCACGGTGCAGCAACCGGTCAGCGCTTCGCCAGTCTTGAGCGACAGGATCGCGCGCCACGGCGAGGGCGTCGTGTCGGCCATCGACGACCGGCACGACTCCTCGCGCAGGGAAATGACGAGTGTTTCGCGCGGCAGGTGCGTCGAATCGCCGCGCCAGACAACCGCCGCCGGCGTGAGGTACATGAATGTCTGCGGCGCGCCGCGGAAGATGACCTCCTTGCCCTTGGTTGCGAAGCGATTCAGCACCGCAGTCGTGCGGCTGGCTTCCAGTTGCCAGAACGGCTCCTCGCCGCGGCACAGGGCGCCTTGCACGACAACCACCTGCTGTGCCGCTGCCGCGCTCGCCGCGAGCCACGCGATGGAGGCCATTGCCACACCGGAACCGATTCGCGTCATGCCATGCCCCCGGGGAATTATTCTTGTGCCCTCGCGGATCGCCGGCAAAGCGCGGCGGTCTCTCGGGCTTGAGCGTTCATGATAACGCGGCTATCGTTCGGGCAAGGTTTTCACGGTCGGTCGACGATGGACGGAACCAGCGAGGAGTGACGCGGTGGCCAGGAAGCGCAGGGAACCCAGCATCATCCGCCCCGACGACATCGACCCGCATCATCGCTGGGACCGTCCGCTGCCCGCGCCCGGCCACACGCAGGTGGACTTCGAGGAGCGCATCGACTTCCGTCGCCTGCACGATTACCGTCTCGCGCGCACGCGCGCCGCGCTCGCGAACTCCGGGCTTGGGGCATTGTTGTGCTTCGACCAGCACAACATTCGTTACACGACGAGCACCGTCATCGGCGAGTGGGCGCGCGACAAGCTGACGCGCTATTCGCTCCTGACTGGCAACGGCGATCCCTATCTCTGGGATTTCGGCTCGGCGGCGCGGCACCACAAGCTCTACGCGCCGTGGCTCGCGCACGATCACTGCCACGCCGGACTCCTCGGCCTGCGCGGTGCCGTGGGCGGCGACGGCAAGCTCTTCCGCGACGCAGCGCGCGAGATCAAGTCGATCCTGGACGCGGAAGGCGTGGGCAGGATGCCGCTTGGGATCGACGTCGTCGAGCCGCCGCTGATGCTGGAACTGCAGCAGCTAGGTGTCGAAGTGCGCGATGCGCAGCAGACGATGCTCGCCGCGCGCGAGGTCAAGAACCAGGACGAATTGATGCTCCTCAACATGGCGGCGGCCATGGTGGATGGCGTGTACCAGGATATTGCCGCAGCGCTGAAGCCCGGCGTGAAGGAAAGCGAAATCGTGGCGCTGGCGACGGCGCGCCTGTACGAAATGGGATCGGATTGCGTCGAGTCGATCAATGCGATCTCGGGAGAGCGCTGCTCGCCGCATCCGCACAATTTCACCGACCGTCTGATCCGCCCGGGCGACCAGGCGTTCTTCGACGTCATCCAGTCGTACATGGGTTATCGCACCTGTTACTACCGGACGTTCAGCGTCGGCATGGCGACGCGGCCGCAGCGCGACGCATACCGGCGCGCGCGCGAGTGGATGGACCGCGCGATCGATCTCCTGAAGCCGGGCGTGAGCTCGGATCGCATCGCGCGGTCGTTTCCGACGGCAAAGCAAATCGGGTTCGCCAGCGAAATGGACGCGTTCGGCCTCAATTTCTGCCACGGCCTCGGGCTGGGATTGCACGAGCGGCCGCTGGTGTCGCGCTTGAATTCGCTCAAGGAGCCGATCGAGCTCAAGGTCGGCATGGTGTTCGCCGTCGAGACCTATTGCCCGGCGACCGACGGCGTGTCCGCGGCGCGCATCGAGGAAGAGGTGATCCTGACGCCGGCGGGGCCGAAGGTGATTTCGCTCTATCCGGCGCAGGAATTGCCCATCGCCAATCGATATTAGAAAGCGCCGCCATGAAACTCGGATGGATCGGAATTGGCAGGATGGGCTTCGCCATGGCGGAGCGCCTCGCGCAAAATGGCGCGGACCTCACGGTCTGGAATCGCACGCGCGCGAAGGCCGAGCCGCTCGCAACCCGGGGCGCGAAGATCGCCGACAATCTTCCCGACCTTGCGGCCTGCGACATCGTCTTCGTCATGGTGTCGACTTGGGACGACGTGAAGGAGGTCGTCGCCGGACCGGCGGGGTTGTTGTCGAGCGGCAAGGCGCCCAGGCTCGTCGTCGAGTGCTCGTCGATTTCGCTCGAAGGCTCCGCAGAATTGCGCACGCTGCTCAAGGCGCGCGGTATCGAACTGCTGGCGGCGCCGGTCAGCGGCAATGCGAAAGTGATCAAGGCGGGCCGCCTGTCGTTTGTATGCTCGGGACCGAAAGCCGCTTTCGACGCGGCACTGCCGTTCCTCAAGATGATCGCGCCCGCGGCAAGCTACGTGGGCGAGGGCGAGCTCGCGCGCATCGTCAAGATCTGCCACAACGTATTCCTGGGTGTGGTCACGCAATCGCTGGCGGAAATCACCGTGCTGGCGCAAAAGGCCGGCGTGCCGCGGCACGCGTTCCTCGAATTCATGAACCAGAGTGTGATGGGTTCGACGTTCTCGCGCTACAAGACCCCGGCGTTCGTGAACCTCGATTTCAAGGTCACGTTCACGCCGCAACTGCTGCGCAAGGACCTGGACCTCGGCCTGGATGCTGCGCGCTGGTACGACGTGCCGATGCCGCTCGCCTCGCTGACGCGCGACCTGGTGCAAACGCTGATCGGGCGCGGCATGACCGGCGAGGATTTCGCGAAATTGCTCGTGCTGCAGGCGGAAGCATCGGGATTGCAACTCGAGCCGGAGAACGTCGCGGTGGGCGACGGGCTGGACTCTTAAGAGCGCTTGAAGTCTGGAAGGAGAGGACGATGCGAGTCATTCGACGCGCCTTCGCGTTTGCGTTCGGAATCCTGTGCGCAACGCTTGTGCACAGCCAGAGTTATCCCGCCAAGCCGGTGAAAATCGTGGTCCCGTTCACGGCGGGAAGCGCCACCGACATCCTTGCGCGCACGTTCGGGCAGAAGCTCTCCGAAATCTGGGGCCAGCCGGTGATCGTCGAGAACCATCCGGGTGCCGGCGGAACGATCGGCGCGGCAATTGTCGCCAAGTCGGCTCCTGACGGCTACACGTTGCTGGTGCATTCGGCGGCGCAGGCGTACAACCCGTCGATCTATACCAACCTCTCCTACGATACCGTCAAGGACTTCGTGGAGATCGTGCCGCTGGCCGGGCAACCGAACGTGCTCGTGGTCGCCCCTGCCACGGGCTACAAGACGGTCGGTGAACTCATTGCGGCGGCAAAGAAGAAGCCGGGCGAACTCAATTTCGCGTCGGCGGGTACCGGCAGCGGCACGCACATCAACGGCGAGAAATTCAGGCTCGCCGCCGGCATCGACGTCGTGCACATTCCGTACAAGGGAACGCCCGAGGCGCTCACCGACACGATGACCGGCCGTGTCACGTATTTCTTTTCGCCGATCTCGGCGGCGCTGCCCAACGTGCGGGAAGGCAAGCTGGTGGCACTGGGCGTGAGCACGGCGAAACGGTCGAGCGCGTTGCCGAACGTGCCGACGATCGCCGAGAGCGGCCTCCCGGGATTCGACTACAACTTGTGGGTGGGCATGTTCGCGCCCGCCGGCACGCCCGCCGATATCGTCGACAAGATCAACCGCGATGTCGGTCGCGTGCTGCAAACGCCGGAAGTGAAGGAGCGTCTGGCCGCACTCGGCGCGGAAGCGATGCCGATGTCGCCGGCGGAATTCCGCAGGTTCGTCCGCGACGAAATCGATGATTCCGCCAAGGTCATCAAGGGCGCGGGAATCAAGGCACAATAAACATGCGACACGCGGGACTCCGATTCACTTCGGGTGGTAGGATTCCGGGGTCCACCCGCCGCCTACGGACTTGGCGAAGTCGACGATCGACAGTCGTGCGTCGCGCGCGGCGCCGATCCGCAGCGTTTCCGCGGCCAGCAGCGTGCGCTGCGCGTCGAGCACTTCGAGATAGGACGTGCGGCCGGCGTTGTAGCGCAGGTTCGCCATGTCGAGGGCCACGGCCAAGTCGTTGCGCCGGTCCGTCTCCGCGGCGAGCGCGTCGCGCGCCGAGCGATGCGCGACGAGCGCGTCGTGCACTTCGCGGAACGCAATCTGCACCGTTTGCAGGTATTCGACGGCGGCCAGGTCGTTGTTCGCCTTGGCCAGCTCGACCTGCGCCTCGATGGACTTCAAAGCCAGAAGCGGCTGCACAAGCCCCAGGCCGATGCCCCAGATTCCCGCGGGCGACGTGAAGAGGTTGGCGACCTTGGCCGCGTCGGAGCCAAAGTTGCCGGTGAGGTTGAAAGCGGGGAAATAGTTCGCGCGCGCCTGCTGGATGCGCAAGTCCGATGCCGCGAGCAACGCTTCGAAGCGCTGGATATCCGGGCGGCGCTCGACCAATCCCGACGGAAGGTCGGGCGGCAACTCCGGCACGTCGGTGGCGGCCTCGATGGTCTGGCCGCGGGCGATCTCGGGCTCGAACACGGCGCGCGGCGAGCGTCCGGTCAACGTCGCCAGCGCTGCCTCCAGCTGCCCGATCGCCTTCTTCGCGCGGGCGATGTCCGCGACGACTGCCGAGCGTTCCGCCTCGGATTGCTTGAGGTCGTATTGTCCGATGAGTCCCGCGTCGTAGCGGTCGTGCTGCAAGCGCACGGAGTCGGTGCGCGCCGTCAGCGTTTCCTCCAGCACGACGAGTTCAGCGTCGGCGGCGCGCAGGCGGAAATAGGTATTGGCGACGTCGGAGGCGACGGTGATGCGCACGGCTTCCCTGTAATACCGCGACGCCGCAAGGTCGTTCGATGCGGCAAGCAGGCCGCTGCGGTACTTGCCCCACACGTCGAGCTCGTAGGACACGGCCAGGTTGACGGTGAAGTCGTTGCTGATGACCGGAAATCCCGGTGGCAGCGGCGTGGTGCTTACCGACGAAATGCGCGAGCGTACCGCGTCGACGTTGAGGTTGATATCCGGCGCCAAGTACGATTGCGCCAGCAACACTTGCGCGCGCGCGGCCTCGATGCGGGCGAGTGTCGCCTTGAGGTCGAGGTTGTTGGCCAGCGCCTCGGTGACCAGCGCGTCCAGCACCGGGTCGTTGAACAGCGTCCAGTAGCGCTCGAGCGCCGCGTTCTGCGCCGCGGTGGCGGAGCCGGGGGGCAGGTCGAGCTTCGGCGGCAGCGGCTGCGTGACCGCGCATCCGCCGGCGAGCAGCGCCGCCGCCAGCGATCGCAATCGATCGCTTGTTCATGAGTCTTCTCCGACGGTACCGCGCGGCGGATGGCCCGGCGTGGGTGGATGGCCGGGCGTGTGCAGCTTGGGATGATGCGCCGCGGTGCGCGCATGTTCGATTTCCGCCATCAGTTCCTCCTTGGTGCGGCTCTCCTTGCAGGCGGCGGTCCGTGATCAGGCGGAAGAACAGCGGCACGAAGAAGATCGCGAGGAAGGTCGCGGCGATCATGCCGCCCATGACGCCCGTTCCCGTCGAGTGCCGCGCGCCGGCGCCGGCGCCGGTCGAAATCGCCAGCGGCAGCACGCCGAAGATGAACGCGAGCGACGTCATGAGGATCGGGCGGAACCGCAGCCGCGCCGCCTTCGATCGCGCCGCGCGGAAGCCGACATCCCTTCATGCGTCTTGTACAGCGCGAACTCGACGATCAGGATCGCGTTCTTGGCAGCGAGGCCCAGCAGCGTGACGAGGCCGATCTGGAAATAGACGTCGTTGGTGAGGCCGCGCAGGCAGATGGCTGCGAGCGCGCCGAAAGTGCCGAACGGCAGCGCCATCAGCACCGAGAAGGGCAGCGACCATTTTTCGTACTGCGCGGCGAGGATCAGGAACACCATGATCACCGCGAGCGCGAGCGCGAAGGTCGAGGCGCCCCCGGAGCGCTTTTCCTGGAACGACGTTCCGCTCCAGTCGTAGCTGAAGTCCGCCGGCAGCACCTCTTTCGCGATCTCCTCGACGCGCGCGATCGCCTGGCCCGTGCTCACGCCAGGCTTGCCGCTGCCGAAGATCTTCACCGCAGGCAGGTTGTTGAAGCGATCGAGCGAGTCCGGTCCCGATGAATATTTCACGGTGACGATGCGCGTTGAGCGGCACCATGTCGCCCTTGTCGGAGCGCACGTACACGGCGCCGATGTCGTCCGGGCGGGTGCGATACGAGGGTTCGGCGGACATCAGCACCTGCCAGGCGCGGCCGTATTTGTTGAAGTCGTTCACGTAATAGGTGCCGAGTGTCGCGGACAACGCGTTGAACACGTCGTTGATCGGCACGCCGATCTTCTTCGCCTTCTCGCGGTCGACGTCTGACATAGAGCTGCGGCACGTTGGCGCGCCAGAGCGTCTGCGCGTAGGCCATGCTCTTGTCCGTTGCCCAGCGCCCGCCAGAAACTGCTGCGCCACCTCGTTCATGCGCTTGGGGCCGCCTTCGCCGCGATTCTGCAGGTAGAGCTCGAAGCCGCCCGCGGTGCCGAGGCCGAAGATCGGCGGCGGGACGAAGGCGAGCACCAGCGCTTCCTTGATGCCGCCCGTCTTGCCGAACACCTCGCCGACGAGCTGCGGTGTCGTGACCTTGCGGTCGTCCCAGGGGATCTGCGTCACGAAGATCGACGCCGCGTTGTTGCGGAAGCCGCCGCCCAGGAAGTCGAAACCGGTAAACGCGATGACGTGCGCATTGGCCGGATTGGAGCGAATCGCCTTCTCCACCTCCGCGACCACCTTGTCGGTGCGCTGCAGCGTCGCGCCATCGGGCAGGATGACGGTGGTGAAGAACCAGCCCTGGTCCTCGTCGGGGACGAGGCTGCCCGGCGTCGACCGCCACAGGAAGACGGTGATGGCGACCATGCCGACGAACAGCACGACGCCGATGACGGCACGCGGCGGATCATGCCACGACACGCCCGACTCGTAGTGGGTCGTGACGCGCAGCGAAGAAGCGGTTGAACCACGCGAAGAAGCCGCGCTGCCGGCGCCGGGTCGTGCTTGAGGATCAACACGCACAGCGCCGGCGTGAGCGTCAGCGCGACCAGGCCGGAGATCACCACGGCGATCGAGATCGTGACCGCGAACTGCCGGTAAAGCTCGCCGGTGAGCCCGCCCAGGAAGGCGATGGGAATGAACACCGCGGTCAGCGTCAGCACGATCGCGACGATCGGCCCCGTCACCTCGTGCATCGCCTTGATCGCCGCCTCGCGCGGCTTCGCCTTGTCCTCGCGCATGATGCGCTCGACGTTCTCCAGCACGACGATCGCGTCGTCGACGACGATGCCGATCGCGAGCACCATGCCGAACAGCGTCAGCGTGTTGATCGAGTAGCCCAGCAGGTACAGCCCGGCGAAGGCGCCGAGCAGCGAGACCGGCACCGCGACGAGCGGAATGATCGTCGCGCGCCAGCTCTGCAGGAACAGGAACACGACGAGGAACACGAGCACCATCGCCTCGCCGAGCGTGAACAGCACTTCCCGGATCGACACTTCGACGAAGCGCGTGGTGTCGTACGGGACGGCGTAGCTCAGGCCTTCGGGAAAGCGCGTTGCAAGGTCGGCGACCGTGGCGCGCACCGTCTTCGCGACCTCGAGCGCGTTGGCGCCCGGCTGCAGGAAGATGCCGACGAGCGTTGCCGATTGACCGTTGTATCGGCCGATGAAGTCGTAGTCCTTGGAGCCCAACTCGACGCGCGCGACGTCGGACAGGCGCACGGTCGAGCCGTTCGGATCGGCGCGGACGATGATGTTGGCGAATTCCTTGGCGTCCGAGAAGCGGCCCTGCGTGGTGATCGTGTAGACCAGGTCCTGGCCCTTGTTAATCGGTGACTGGCCGACCTTGCCCGCCGCGAACTGCGCGTTCTGCTCGTTGACCGCGCGAATGACGTCGCTCGGCGTCATCTTGAGTTGCGTGAGGCGATCCGGCTTCAGCCAGATGCGCATCGCGTAGTCCTTGGCGCCGAAGATCTGCACGTTCGTGGTGCCGGGCAGCCGCTTCAGCTGGTCGAGCACGTTCAGCGTGACGTAGTTCGACGTGAACAGGTCGTCGTACTTGCCGTCGGGCGGATAGAACGCGATGACCTGCAGGAACGACGAGCTGCCGCGCTCGACCGTCACGCCCTGCCGGCGCACTTCTTCCGGCAGCCGCGGCTCGACCTGCTTCACGCGGTTGTTGACGTTGACCGACGCGGTGTCGACGTTGGTGCCGATGTCGAACGTGACCTGGATCGACACGGACGCCGTTCGACTGCGACGTCGAGCTCATGTAGATCATGTTCGGCACGCCGTTGATCGCGTTCTCGATCGGCGCGGCCACCGTCTGCTCGAGCGTCTCGGCGGACGCGCCGGGATAGACCGCCTGTCACCGAAACCACCGGCGGCGCGATCTCGGGGTACTGCGCGATGGGCAGCGTGCGCATCGCGGCCAGCCCCGCGAGCACCAGGAACAGCGATATCACGGCCGCAAAAATGGGCCGGTCGATGAAAAAGCGCGAGAACATTTAAGGTCGCCTGCGATCAGGTTTTGGGGGCAGGCTCAGACTTCGCGCCGCCCTTCGCGGGCGCTCCTGGCGGTGCACCCTTTGCCGGCGCTCCCGGTTGGGCCGCGGGTGCGCCGGTGCCGAGCTTGATGGGCGCGCCCGGATGCAACTTGGACAACCCGTCGACGATCACGTGATCGCCGGGCTTGATGCCGGTCTCGATGACCCACAGGTTGTCGCCGCCCACGTTCACCCAGTCGCCCAGCGCGACCGGATGCACCGCGGCGATGTCCTTGCCGTCCTTGTCTTTGTCGGCGACGTAGACGAACTTGCCCTGCGCGCCATCGAGCACGGCAGTCTGCGGGACGGCGAGCGCGTTGTTGCGCACCGCGCCGGCCAGCGTGACCCGCACGAACTGGCCGGGCTTCAGTACGCCGTCGGCGTTGGCGATCTCGGCGCGCATTTCGTAACTGCCAGTCGACGGGTTGACCCGCGTGTCGGCGAAGTTGATGCGGCCGCGGCGCGGAATGATCGAGCCGTCGGCCAGCTTGACCGTCACGTCATAACCATTGTCCTTCGGCAGCGTGAGGCGGCCCTCGCTCACCGCGCGATTGAGCGTCAGCTGCTCGTTCTCGGAGATCGAAAAGGGAATCCAGATCGGATTGGACTGCGAGATCGTCGTGAGCAGCGTTTCGTTGGCGGTAACGAGGCTGCCCTCGGATTTCGGCGCACGGCTCGACAACCCCGCGATCGGCGCGGCGACCCGCGTGTAACCCAGATTCAACTTCGACTCGGCAAGCTTGGCTTCCGCCGCCTTGACCGATGCGGCGGCGAGCTCAGCGTTGGAGACCGCATCGTCGGCCTCCTTCTGCCCGACAGCGCGCTTCTCGGCCAGCGGCTTCAAGCGCGCCACTTCGCGGTCCGCCTGCGACTTCTGCGCCTGCGCGCGCGCCAGGTCGGCTTCGAGCGCCGCGGTCTGCGCGGCGAGCGGCTTGGGATCGATGACGAACAGCACCTGGCCGGCCGTCACTGCCGAGCCTTCCTGGTAGAGCTTGCGCTCGAGGATGCCGGTGACCCGCGCGCGCACCTCGACCTCCTTCGAGCCTGCGGTCTGGCCGACATACTCGTAATTGGCGGGGACGGCCTTGGGCTCGACGACGAACGTCGTGACCTCGGGCGCAGGGAAGCCCTGGAAGCCGCCTCCTTGCTGGGACTGGCCGCAGGCGGCCACGAGGAGGGTCGCGGCGGCAAGGAGGGCGGCAAAGGACACTGAGCGGACAACAAGGCGGTGTGCGAGGACGGGCATGGGGGGCTCCGGACTTGATCTGCGGCAAAGCGGCGGCAGGAAGGGCTTGCCAACGATGCCTAGATTACATACATTCACGGATGTTTGTAAAGGTGCTCGGCAGAAAATGGCACGCAAGACCAAACTGGAGGCGCGGGAAACCCGAGAGCGGCTGCTGGACGCCGCCCAGTCCGTTTTCCGGCAGCGCGGCGTAACGCGCACGACCCTGGCCGAGATCGCGACTGAGGCGGGCGTCACGCGCGGCGCCGTCTATTGGCATTTCAAGGACAAGGCCGCGCTGTTCCACGCCATGTGCGAACGCGCGACGCTCCCCCTCGATGCGCTGTTCGAGCGCGCCGGCGAAACGGCGTCGGCGGCTCCGCTGGCGACATTGCGCGACCTGTGCGTGGGCGCGCTGCAGCGGCTCGCCGCCGACGCGCGCACGCAGGTCGTCTTCGAGGTGATCTTCCACAAGACCGAGCTGGTCGACGAACTGGCCGGCATCGCGACCTCGCACCAGGACGAGCGCTGCCAGTGCCTGGGCCAGATCGAGGCGATCATTCGCCGTTGCGCCCAAGTGGGCGAACTCCCGCCCGAGATCGACGCTGCGCTCGCGGCGCAAGGGCTCAACGCGCTGATGGTCGGCATCATGCACGAGTGGGTGCTCGACCCGTCCGCCTACGACTTGGGCGCGGCGGCGCCTGCGTTGATCGACGCCTTCCTGGCGGGGTTGATGGCGTGCCCGCCGCGGCGCGCCACGCGGGCGATGCCCCGCGTACGAGCGAAAACGATCGTCGCCTGATAATCGTCGCCGGTCCCCGATCGGCGTGGCGGACGCCACGACCGCGGCGAAGGGGCTAAGATGCTCCTCGCGTCGCAAGGCTGCCTGCCTCCCGGCAAAAAAAGAAGGTGGCCGCACGCGATCGGAGGAGAGAATGGGGGAAAGACTCGACACGTTTCCGCGGCTCCTGCTGCACCACGCGAAGGTCAGGCCGGACCATCCGGCGGCGCGCGAAAAGGATCTCGGGATCTGGCAGACCACCTCATGGTCCGGGGTCGCACAGCAGGTCCGCGCGCTCGCGTGCGGGCTTGCCGCGCAGGGCTTCAAGCGCGGCATGCACCTCGCCATCATCGGCGACAACCGCCCCCGCCTCTACTGGTCGATGACCGCCGCGCAGGCGTTAGGCGGCGTTGCCGTGCCGATGTACCAGGACGCACCCGCAGGCGACATCGTCTACGTGCTGAACGACGCCGAGATCGCCTATGCCGTCACGGAGGACCAGGAACAGGTCGACAAGATGCGCGAGGCGCAGCCGCAGGTCCCGTCGCTTAAGCATATCTATTACGAGGATCCGCGCGGCCTGCGCAATTACGAAGCGGTCACGAGCTTCGACCGGCTGCTCGAGATCGGCCGCGAATTCGACCGCGCGAATCCGGGTTTCTTCGACGGGGAAGTCGCGCGCGGCGAACCCGGCGATGTGGCGATCATGCTGTACACGTCGGGCACCACGGGCAGGCCGAAAGGGGTGTGCCAGACGCATGCGGCGCTCATCGCGGCGGCGACCGGCGGCATCGAATTCGACCGCCTCACCGCGGATGAGAGCATCCTTTCCTACCTGCCGATGGCCTGGGTCGGCGACAACCTCTTTTCGTACGCGCAGGCGATGGTCGCCGGATTCACGATCAACTGCCCGGAATCGGTCGACACCGTGATGACCGACATGCGCGAGATCGGCCCCACCTATTATTTCGCGCCGCCGCGGGTGTTCGAAAACCTGTTGACGCAGGTGATGATCCGGATGGAGGACGCCAGCGCGATCAAGCGCGCGTTGTTCCGCCACTTCACCAAAGTGGCGCGCCGGTGCGGCGCGGAAATCCTCGATGGCAAGCCGGTATCGCTTGCCGACCGCCTGCAATACGCGATCGGCAACCTGCTCGTCTTCGGGCCGCTTCGCAACGTGCTGGGAATGAGCCGGATTCGCGTCGCGTACACCGCGGGCGCCGCGATCGGACCGGACCTCTTCCGCTTCTACCGGTCGATCGGTGTGAACTTGAAGCAGCTCTATGGCTCGACGGAGACGTGTGCATACGTATGCCTGCAGCCCGATCGCGGCGTGCAGTTCGATACCGTGGGCATTCCCGCTCCCGGCGTCGAAGTGAAAATCGCCGAGTCGGGGGAGGTGCTGGTCAAGGGTCCGATGCTGCTCAAGGAGTATTACAAGCGCCCCGACGCGACCGCGGAATCGATCGATGCCGATGGTTACTTCCACACCGGCGATGCCGGGCTCATCGACAGCCGCGGGCAGCTCAAGATCATCGACCGCGCCAAGGACGTCGGCAAGCTCGCCGGCGGCGCGATGTTCGCGCCCAATTACATCGAGAACAAATTGAAGTTCTTCCCGCACATCAAGGAAGCGGTGGCGTTTGGCAACGAGCGCGAGATGGTCTGCGCGTTCGTCAACATCGACGTGGGTTCGGTCGGCAACTGGGCCGAGCGGCGCGGCCTCGCGTACTCGGGATACACGGACCTGGCGCAGAAGGCCGAGGTCTACGCCCTCATCCGCGAGTGCGTGGAAAAGGTCAATGCGGAACTCGCCAGCGAGGGCGAGCTTGCCGATTCCCAGATCCACCGCTTCCTCATCCTGCACAAGGAGCTCGATCCCGACGACGACGAACTCACACGCACGCGCAAGGTGCGGCGCGGCTTTGTCGCGGAGAAATATGCGGTCCTGATCGATGCGCTCTACGCTGGACGCAAGTCGCAGCACATCGAGACGCTGGTGCGCTTCGAGGACGGGCGCACCAACATGGTTGCCGCGGACCTGCGGATCGAGGAAGCGCGGACCTTTCCCGCGCAAGCGCGCAAGGTCGCGTGAACCTCCGGCTTAGATAATGCGCAACATCGGCGAACCGGTACTCAAGGTCGACAACGTCTCGCTGGCCTTCGGCGGCGTGAAGGCGCTCACTGATATCAGCTTCGATGTGCGCGAGCGCGAAGTCCGCGCGATCATCGGGCCGAATGGGGCAGGCAAGAGCTCGCTGCTCAACGTGATCAACGGCGTCTATCACCCGCAAAAAGGCACGATCACGTTCCACGGCAAGGAGCGCCGCAACGTGGACACGCACGAGGCGGCGGCGCAGGGCATCGCCCGCACGTTCCAGAACATCGCGCTGTTCCGCGGCATGTCGGTGCTGGACAACATCATGACCGGCCGCAACCTCAGGATGCGTGCGAATTTCCTCGAGCAGGCGATCTGGGTCGGCCGGGCCGGGCGCGAGGAGCTCGAAAACCGCAGAAAGGTCGAGGAGGTGATCGACTTTCTCGAAATCCAGCACATCCGCAGGACGCCGGTCGGCCGCCTTCCTTACGGGTTGCAAAAACGGGTGGAGCTCGCGCGCGCACTCGCAGCGGAGCCGACGATGCTCCTGCTCGACGAGCCGATGGCCGGCATGAACGTGGAGGAAAAGCAGGACATGTGCCGCTTCATCCTCGATGTCAACGAGCAGTACGGCACGACGATCGTGCTGATCGAGCACGACATGGGTGTGGTGATGGACATTTCCGACCGCGTGGTCGTGCTGGATTACGGCAAGAAGATCGGCGACGGCGACCCGGACGAAGTGCGCAACAACCAGGCGGTCATCGACGCCTACCTGGGCGTCGCCCATTGAAGTGATCTGCGATGAAACATCCCCCCACGCTCGCTCCGCTCGCTGCCCCCCAGGGGGCTGGTCAGTCGGTCGGGGCGGCCCTTCCCGACTGACATGTCATTTTTCTTCGAAGTCCTGATCGGCGGCCTCCTCTCGGGCGTCATGTACTCGCTGGTGGCGCTTGGGTTCGTGCTCATCTACAAGGCCTCGGGCGTGTTCAACTTCGCGCAGGGCGCGATGGTGTTCTTCGCCGCGCTGACGTTCGTCGGATTGCACGAGGCCGGCCTCAGCTTCTGGGTGGCGTTCGCAGTGACGATGGTCGCCATGATCCTGCTCGGCCTCATCACCGAAAAATTCGTGCTGCGGCCGCTCGTGAATCAGCCGCAGATCACGCTGTTCATGGCTACGATCGGCCTTACGTTCTTCCTCGAGGGCCTGACGCAGATGATCTGGGGAAGCAATCCGCGCGCGCTGGAGTTGGGCATCCAGGACCAGCCGTTCGAATGGCTGATGGAGAAGGCCAATCTCAACGTCAGCCAATTCGACCTCTTCGCCGCGGCGGTATCCGGAATCCTCGTCACGTCGCTGGCGATTTTCTTCCAGAAGACGCGGATCGGCCGCGCGTTGCGCGCCGTGGCGGACGACCACCAGGCGGCGCTGTCGATCGGCATCCCGCTGCAGCAGATCTGGGGGATCGTGTGGGCGGTGGCGGGCTTCGTCGCGCTGGTCGCCGGACTGCTCTGGGGCGCGCGCAATGGCGTGCAGTTCGCGTTGACGTTCGTCGCGTTGAAGGCGCTGCCCGTGCTGATCCTCGGCGGCTTCGAGTCGGTCCCCGGCGCCATCGTGGGCGGCCTCATCGTCGGCGCGACGGAGAAACTGGCCGAGGTCTACATCGGACCGCTGGTGGGCGGCGGCATCGAGAGCTGGGTCGCCTACGTCGTCGCGCTGCTCTTCCTGCTCGTGCGGCCGGAAGGATTGTTCGGCGAAAAGCACATCGAGCGCATTTGACGCGCGGTTCCGAATCCCGATCCCTGAATACGGATAACCGAATGCTCTACCGCGAAGCCGGCCAGTTCAAGATTTCTTACGCTGCGGACCAGCAGATCTTCCCGATCCGCCAGGACCGGATCGCAATGCTCGCGATCGTCGCCTTCGCGTTCGTCATCGTCCCGCTGATCGGCAGCCAGTACTGGTTCTCGGCGATCCTGATCCCGTTCCTGATTTTTTCCCTTGCGGCGCTTGGCCTCAACATCCTGACCGGCTACGCGGGTCAGCTTTCGCTGGGGACCGCCGCGTTCATGGCGGTCGGCGCGTTTGCCGCCTATAACTTCGTGCTGCGCGTGCCGGGGCTGCCGTTGCTTGCCGCATTTGCGCTCGCAGGGGGTTGCGCTGCAGGGGTCGGTGTCCTGTTCGGTCTGCCCAGCTTGCGCATCAAGGGCTTCTATCTCGCCGTCGCGACGCTCGCCGCACAGTTTTTCGTCGTATGGGCCCTCGTACGCATTCCCTGGCTGTCGAATTACTCGAGTTCCGGCGTGATCACGGCGCAGAAGATGACGATTCTCGGATTCGACTTCGACTCACCGGCCGAAAAATACCTGCTGACGCTGACGATCGTCGCGGTTCTCGCGCTGGCGGCGAAGAACATGGTCCGCGGCTCGACTGGGCGCGCCTGGATGGCCGTGCGCGACATGGACGTCGCGGCGGAAGTGATCGGCATCCGCTTGATGCGCACCAAGCTTCTGGCCTTCGCGGTCAGCTCGTTCTATTGTGGCGTGGCGGGCGCGCTGTTCGCGTACTCCTACCTGGGAACCGTGGAACCCGAGGCTTTCACGCTCGATCTCTCGTTCCGGATCCTGTTCATGGTGATCATCGGCGGCCTCGGCAGCATCCTGGGATCGTTCCTGGGTGCCGCGTTCATCACGCTGCTGCCGATCGTGCTCAACATCTTTGTGCCGGCGCTCAATGGGCTCTTGCAATCGACATTCCAATGGTCGCTGCCGACTTCGGTCACGTCGAACCTGGAATTGATGGTGTTCGGAGGATTGATCATCTTTTTCCTGATCGTCGAGCCACAAGGCCTGGCGCGGCTCTGGCAGATCGGCAAGGAGAAGTTGCGGCTCTGGCCATTCCCGCATTGATTTCATCCGGCCTTAGATGGAAGATGGTGCGGTTAAAGGGCGTATAAACGCTCAGTACAGCTTCACTTGAGGAGACAATCATGTTGCAACGCAGCAAAATTATCGCGAGCCTGATGGGCTTGGGCGTCGCCGTCCTGGCCGGCGCGGTGTCGGCGCAGGAACAATTCATTCCGCTCCTGTCCTACCGGGTGGGTGCCTATGCCGCAGGGGGTTCGGGAATCTTTGGCGGGTACATCGACTATCTGAACCTCATCAACATTCGCGATGGCGGCATCAACGGCGTCAAGTTGACCTGGGAGGAGTGCGAAACCGAATACAACAACGCGCGCGGCGTCGAATGCTACGAGCGCCTGAAGAAAAAAGGCGGCGGCGCCACGCTGGTGATGCCGCTGTCCACCGGGATCACCTACTCGCTGATCGACAGGGCGACTGCCGACAAGATTCCAATTGTTTCCATCGGCTACGGCCGGACCGACGCTTCCGACGGCAGGGTGTTTCCGTATGTGTTCCCGCTGCTCACCAATTACTGGAGCCAGAACACCGCCAAGATCAAGTTCATCGGGGCCCGGGAAGGCGGGATGGACAAGCTGAAGGGCAAGAAGATCGTCAACCTCTATCTCGACGGGGCGTATGGCAAGGAAACCATTCCCGTGCTCGACGCCCAGGCCAAGAAATACGGCTTCGAGATCACGCACATCGCGGTCGCCGGCCCGGGCAATGATCAGCAGTCGCAATGGTTGCAGATTCGCCAGATCAAACCGGACTGGGTCATCCTGCGCGGCTGGGGCGTGATGAACCCGACGGCGCTTAAAGCCGCGGCCAAGATCGGCTTCCCGCGCGACAAGATGATCGGTGTCTGGTGGAGCGGCGCCGAGGAGGACACCATTCCAGCGGGTGAAGCCGCCAAAGGCTTCATAGCAGCGGGCTTCAACGTCGCCGGAACCGACTACCCGGTGATCAAGGAAATCCAGAAATATGTCCTGGCGAAGAACAAGGGCAACCTGGACGACCCGACCCGCCTGGGTTCGGTCTATTACAACCGCGGGGTCGTGTTCGGCATCGTCACCGTGGAGGCAATACGCACCGCGCAGGCCAAGTACGGCAAAGGCAAGGTGATGACTTCCGAGCAGGTTCGCTGGGGCCTCGAGAATCTGGTCCTCGACGAAGCTCGCCTGAAGGCGCTCGGCGCAACGGGCTTCATGCAGCCGCTCAAGGTGTCCTGCGTCGACCACGAAGGCGGCGGCGCGGTGAAATTCCAGCAATGGGACGGCACCAAGTGGAAGGTGATCAGCGACTGGATCACGCCGGATAGGGACCTGGTGCGGCCGATGATCGAGCAATCGGCGGCGGGGTACGCGAAGGAAAAGAACATCACCCCGCGCGATTGCGGCAAGGAACTCTGACCTCCCAGCGGGGCTTCAAGCGGGACACGCCGGCACTGCCGGCGTGTTTCGTCTAGCCAATCCCCTCCGCGTAAATGCCCGCGACCGCAACCAGTGCCGCTTACCAGCAGCCGGCTACCGCGACTGCGTCCTACCTTTCGGTGAACAACATCGAGGTCATCTACGACCACGTGATCCTCGTGCTGAAGGGCGTGTCGCTCGAAGTTCCCGAGGGGCGCATCGTCGCGCTGCTGGGCGCCAACGGCGCGGGCAAGAGCACGACGCTGAAGGCCATCTCGAACCTGCTGTCGGCGGAGCGCGGCGACGTGACCAAGGGCACCATCGAGTTCAAGGGGAAGCGGGTCGACAAGCTCACCACCAACGAGCTCGTGAAAATGGGCGTTTGCCAGGTGATGGAAGGGCGCCACTGTTTCCAGCACCTGACCGTGGAAGAAAACCTGCTGACCGGCGCGTTCACCGGCAAGGGCTCACGCACGGAAGTCGCTGCAGCGCTGGAAAAGGTCTATCACTACTTTCCGCGCTTGAAACTGCGCCGGTTGAGCCAGGCGGGCTACACATCCGGGGGCGAACAACAGATGACGGCGCTGGGCCGTGCCTTGATGGCGCAGCCGTCGATGATCCTGTTGGACGAGCCGTCGATGGGTCTCGCGCCGCAGATCGTCGAGGAGATCTTCGAGATCGTCCGCGACCTGAACGCCAAGGAAGGCGTGTCGTTCCTGCTCGCGGAACAGAACACGATGGTGGCGCTGCGCTACGCCAACTATGGGTACATTCTCGAAAACGGCCGCGTCGTGATGGACGGCGAGGCCAACAACCTGGCGTCGAACGAGGACGTGAAGGAGTTCTACCTCGGGCTCTCGTCCGGCGGCCGCAGGTCCTTCCGCGACGTCAAACACTACCGCCGCCGCAAGCGCTGGCTTGCCTGACTTTGCCTGCTTCTTCGTTCGCCGCTTCGCCTGACTATTTCGATGCGCTGGAAACGCGCGACCCGGAGCTTCGGGAACGTGCGCAATTTGCCGAGCTGCCGCGCCAGATCGCGCATGCGAAGGCGGGCGCACGGGCCTTCGCCAGGATCCTCGCGGGCATCGACGCCGCCGCGGTGACTTCGCGCGAGGCGCTTGCGCGGTTGCCCGTGACGCGCAAATCCGAGTTGCTCGAAATCCAGAAAGCCGAGCGGCCGTTCGGAGGCTTGGCCGCGACGGGTCCTGGCGCGCGGTTGGTCAAATGTGAGGCGCGTATTCGCCTCTCCGGGCCCGATTTATGAACCCGAGGGCGCGGGTCCGGATTACTGGCGCCTGGCGCGACCGTTGTTCGCCGCGGGCTTTCGCGCCGGCGACCTGATCCACAACTGCTTCTCGTACCACTTCACGCCGGCCGGGTCGATGCTCGAGACTGGCGCGCACGCACTGGGCTGCACGGTGTTTCCCGGCGGCACCGGCCAGACCGAGCAGCAGGTGCAGGCGATCGCGGATTTGAAGCCTTCCGGCTACGTAGGCACGCCGTCGTTCCTGCGCATCATCCTGGAGAAGGCGGATGAGCTGGGCGTGCCGCTGCCGTCGCTGCACCAAGGCGCTCCTCTCCGCCGAAGCCTTCCTGCCGGCGTTCCGCGACGCATTGATCGCGCGCGGAATCCACGGCTACCAGGTCTACGCGACAGGGGACGTCGGGACGATCGCGTATGAAACACCTGCGCGCGAAGGCCTGGTCGTCGATGAAGGCGTCATCGTGGAGATCGTGCGTCCCGGCACCGGCGACCCCGTCGCCGCTGGCGAGGTGGGCGAAGTCGTGGTCACGTTGTTGCACAACACCGACTATCCGCTGATCCGCTTCGGCACCGGCGACCTGTCCGCGACATTGCCCGGCCCATCCCCGTGCGGCCGGACCAACCTGCGGATCAAGGGCTGGATGGGACGCGCCGACCAGACGACGAAGGTCAAGGGCATGTTCGTGCATCCGTCGCAGGTCGCGGCGATCCTGAAGCGACATCCGGAAATCGCACGTGCGCGGCTCGTCGTCGACAATCCCGACGGCAACGACCGCATGGTCCTGCACGTGGAGATGGTCCGCCAGCGCGCCGCCAGATGCGGAAGCGATCGTCGCCGCGATTCGCGATGTCACCAAGTTGCGCGGCGAAGTGATGTTCCGCAAACCCGGCGAACTGCCCAACGACGGCAAGGTCATCGACGACACACGCAAGTTCGACTTAGGTTCTTGCCCAGTTTCGCCTCAGTTTCCGCAAACCGGCTTCGGATCGCCGGCGAATGTTTCGCACCTCCCTTCTGCGTGCTAGCATTCCAAGCGTTCCCGCAGTGCGGAATCGCCGTGACCGCCCCACCATCCGCCGACCCGTTCGCCCCTCTCGCCAGGAGACGCTGCGGGCGATCGCGCAACGCGGCGTCGTGCGCCAGTTCCCGAAGCAGACGGTGCTCATCCACGATGGCGATGTCGGCGATTCGCTGTACATCCTCCTTTCCGGCCGCGTGAAGGTCTACGCCAGCAACGCCGCGGGCCGCGAAGTGGTGATCGACTTCCACGGCCCAGGCGAATGCGTGGGCGAAATGTCGCTCGATGGTTCGACGCGATCGGCTTCCGTGATGACGGTGGAACCGACGACCTGCGCGATCGTCAACCGCGCCCATTTCCGCGAATTCATCCTGGCCCACCCCGATTTCGCGCTGTACCTGATCGAGAAGCTGATCCACCGCGTGCGCGTCACGACGGAGAATGTGAAGAGCCTCGCGCTGTCGGACGTCTACGGCCGGCTGGCGCGCCTGCTCACACGCCCTGGCCTCGGAGGTCGACGGCACGGTCGCGGTGCGCGAGAAGCTCACGCAGCAGGACATCGCCGACCGCATCGGCGCGTCGCGCGACATGATCGGCAAACTGATGAAGGACCTCATTGCCGGCGGCTACCTGGCCGTCGAGGACCGCACCATCACCATCCTGCGCAAGCTCCCGACCGGCTGGTAATTCGGCTCCCATGCCGCGGTTGGGCGAATATTCGCGTCGCCGGCAGGATCGATTGCTACGGCGCGGTCCGGCCGCTCCTCCTCCTAGAGTGTCCTCCATCGGCAGTGCGCTTGGCACATCGCAAGATGGAAGGAGACGGCAATGCGCAAAATCAATCGTAATCCCCGAGGCGGGCCGGCGGCGCGCGCTCAAGGCCGCGGCGGTCGTAATCGCAGTCGCGATGCTGGCGTATGGTCGCCGGACACTCGGCATACATGCCGCAGGCCGGGGCAGGGATGGACACGGTGCGCAATGAAACGCCGAGCGTCAGCGTCGAAGCACCATCGCCTCAGATACTGGGGCCAACGTGGAAACCGCGCCGTCCGCGAAGGTGGCCGAACCCATCGCGACGTTCTGGTTCAGCTCCAGGCCACCACGCCGCTCCACGCGGTGGCGAGAATCACCGCGCCGAACGCGATGCGGTACCACGCGAACGGCGTGAAGTCGTGGTGGCTGACATAGCGCAGCAGCCAGCGCACGCACAGGAACGCCGAGACGAACGCGGCGGCGAACCCGACGCCGAACGCGGGCAGGTCCGCGGCGGCGAGCAGATGCCGGTTCTTGACCGCTTCGTAGGCGCAGGCGGCGAACAGCGTGGGGATGGCCAGGAAGAACGAGAACTCGGTGGCGGCCCTGCGCGACATGCCGAACAGCATGCCGCCGATGATCGTCGCGCCGGAACGCGACGTGCCCGGCACGAGGGCCAGCGCCTGCGCGCAGCCGACCTTGAGCGCATCGGTCCATCGCATCGCGTCGACGTCGTCGATGCGCACCGTTTCCGGACGCGCCCGTTGCCGGCGCTCGGCCCACAGGATGACGAACGCGCCGGCGACGAACGCGCAGGCGACGGGAACGGGCGCGAACAGCACGGCCTTGATCACCTTGCTGAACGCGAGTCCCAGCACTGCGGCGGGAAGGAACGCGATGAACAGATTGGCGACGAAGCGGTTCGCGCGCGCGTCGCGGCCCAAGCCCGCGGGCCACGTCGAGAAGCCTCGCGCGAAACTCCCAGCACACGGCGAGGATGGCGCCCGCCTGGATGACGATCTCGAAGACCTTCGCCTGCTCGCCGAAATATCCCAGCAGCGAGCCGGCGACGATCAGGTGTCCGGTCGAGGAAACGGGGAGGAATTCGGTCAGGCCTTCGACCAGGCCCAGCAGCAGCGCGACGAGTAGGGTCGGGTGTTCCAAGCGGTCCCGTCAGCCGCGGATTGTCGCATATCGGCGCGTGCTTCCTTCGCCGCGGACCGCGTAAAATCGCCATGGAACACGACCTCATCCAGCTCTTCGACGTCGAGTCGTCGACGTTCACCTATTTCCTGATCGACCGCGCGACGCGCGAGGCGATGGCCATCGATTCGGTCGACCGGCAGGTGGAGCGCGATTTGGCGCTCATCAAGCGGCTGGACTTGCGGCTTCGCTACGCGCTGGAGACGCACGCGCATGCCGACCATGTCACCGGCGCGGCACGTCTCATCGAGGCATCGGGCGCGCTGGCGGCCGCGCCTTCAGGCTGCGGTATCGCGCCGGCGAACGTGCAGCTGCAGGATAACGACGTGCTGCTCTTCGGCGTCGCGGAAGCAAGTGCGCGCGCTGCACACGCCGGGTCACACGGCGGGCAGCATGAGCTACCTGTGGCGCGGCAATGTCTTCACCGGCGACGCGCTGCTGATCGACGGCTGCGGCCGCACCGATTTCCAGGGCGGCGACGCGGGCGCGCTGTACGACAGCATCCAGGCGAGGCTGTTCACGCTTCCCGACATCACGCGCGTATTCCCCGGCCACGACTATCGCGGCAATTCGGTGTCCACGATCGGCTGGGAGAAGCGGCACAACGCAAGGCTCGCCAACCGCGACCGCGCGGCGTTCATCGAACTCATGGGCAACCTCAAGCTGCCCAGGCCCAAGATGATGGACATCTTCGTGCCTGCCAACCGGCGCCTGGGAATCCCGCATGCCGCCTGAAGACGCCGCCGAACGTGCCGGCGATTCTTCGCGCGCGTGCCGAAGCGCGGGCGAAGGAGGCGGGCGTGCCCTTCCGCGGCTCCTCATGCCGGCCGAAACCTGGGCGTTGTTCAAGAAGGGCGAGATCGAACTGGTCGACACGCGCACGCTGGCCGAGCGCGACCTGGTCGGGTATGTGCCGGGCAGCATTCTCATCGAGTGGTACGACTATCCGGCCAAGAACGCAACGAACGATTTCTCGATGTGTTGAGGGAAAAGGTCGAGCCCGACCGGCCGGTCGCGTTCCTTTGCCGCAGCGGCGTGCGCTCGAAGGATGCGGCGACGCTCGCGGCCGAGAACGGCTACGCGTCGGCGTTCAACGTGCTGCACGGCTTCGAAGGCGACAAGAACGCCGCAGGGCAGCGCGTCGTCAACGGCTGGCGCGTCGACGGCCTGCCGTGGCGGCAGGATTGATGCGCGGAATCCGTCTGCGGCGCCGCGACCTGACCGCTCAGTACCGACCCCTTAGATCTTGAGCGCGGCGCGGCGCGTGAGGCTTTCCTTCGGCCAATACTTGGCCCGATCATAGTATTCGGCGACAGCGGGCGTGCCTGGCGGAAGGACAACCCAGGGCTGCTTCGATGCCGTGAAGATATGGATGTCCGGAGGCAGCCGGTCCGGATCGTCGAGCGTGCCGACGCGCACGAAGCGCACGAGCATCGCCGCCGCCGCCATAGTTGCTCCATAGCGCGATCCGGCAAACCGGGCAGCGGCTGATCTTCTGGCCCTTGCCGCTGTTCGACGGCGTGTTCACCACTTCCGGCTCGCCGGCTAACAGGACCACGCGGTCGGATTCGATCATCGCGTTGAGCGCGAACGATGCTCCCGTCTCGCGCTGGCACCAGCGGCAATGGCAGCAATGGACGAAGAGCGGCTTGCTCGTCATCCGGTAGCGGACCGCGCGGCAGGTGCACCCGCCGTCCAGCGAAAAGTCGCCTTCATGGGTCATGGAGCGATCCTTCAGGGCTGCCTGCCCTTTTGCAAGATCGCCAGCGCCTGCGCAACGAGGTCGTTATGGTCCGCGGGAATCTGGCCGTCGGGCGTCATCTGGTCGACGACATTCGGCAGGGCCTGCGCGAGGCCGCCGGCAGCCTGGTCCGTCGGGATGCCGTATTGCTGCGCGATCTGGCCCAGCTGACCCTTGCCGAATATCTGCGACAACGCATCCGCCGAAACGGGCATGTTCTGGCCGGTGCCGATCCACGATTGCGCCTGCTGACCCAATCCGCCTGCTGCAACTTGACCAGCACACCTTCGATGCCGCCGTTTTGCTGCAGCATCTGCAGCGCCATCTGGATGAGCGGGCTGTCTTTGCCCTGCGCCGAGGGCCCGCCGGCCGGCATCCTGCCCATCATGCTGCCGAGTATTCCATCGAGAAAACCCATGCTGCGCCTCACGCGGAAATTGATTGTCCGGAATTCTACGCCCCACCGCTACGCGCCATGCTACACATCGCGTGGCGGTGCGACGCCCAGCTCCGCGCATAGCTTCGCCAAGCTCGCCTTGAGCGTCTCGATTTCCCCCTGAAGTTCCGCGACGTTGGCGCGCAAGGCGGCCAATTCGGACACGGTGACGGCATCGCCGTCGGCAGGCGCGACGCGGACGACCGTATCGGACGACGGCGGACCCGAGAGCAGATGCGCCCAGCGCGTCTCGCGCGTGCCCGGTTGTCGCGCAAACTCGACGACTAGCGCGCCTGCGTCGCGGGCGGCAAGCTCGTTCAGGAAGCCCTCGACGCCGGAGATGTCCGAGAAGTGGTGCAGCCGCTCGCAATTGATGCGCAGCTCGCCGGTGGTCTGCGGCCCGCGCAGCATCAGCACCGCCAGCAGCGCCACCGACTGCGAGGGAATGGCGAGCACTCTCCCCAGCGTTGTGCGCGTAGCGCATCACCCGGCCGCCGCTCGATTCGACGGCAAGCGACAGCGTCTTCAGGTGATCGACGACGGCCTGCACTTCGGCCTCGGTCGCGGTCAGGATCGGGTCGCGGCTGGTCTTCTGGTTGCAGCCGGCGACGAGCGCGTTCAGCGTCAGCGGATAGGTGTCGGGAACGGTGTGCTGCTTTTCGACGAGCACGCCGAGGACGCGGGTTTCGAGCAGCGACAGGGTGGGCAGAGGCTGGACATGGGTCTGCGTGAGGTGACGAGTTGCGTGGAGCCGGCGCATCCTGGCGCGCCGGGCTGGTATCGTGGCGGCGTCAGTTCGATATCCCATGGCCCACGCCCCCGAAGTCACCAACATGGCGCTGTTCTGCGATTTCGAGAACATCGCGCTCGGCGTCCGCGACGCCAATTACGAGAAGTTCGACATCGGCAAGGTGCTGGAGCGGCTGCTGCTGAAGGGCAGCATCGTCGTCAAGAAGGCCTATTGCGACTGGGACCGCTACAAGGCGTTCAAGGCGCCGATGCACGAGGCGTCCTTCGAGCTGATCGAAATTCCGCACGTGCGCCAGTCGGGCAAGAATTCCGCCGACATCCGGATGGTCGTCGACGCGCTCGACCTCTGCTACACGAAGGCGCACGTGAGACGTTCGTCATCATCAGCGGCGACTCGGATTTCTCGCCGCTCGTGTCCAAGCTGCGCGAGAACGACAAGGTGGTCATCGGCGTCGGCGTCAAGAATTCCACCTCCGACCTGCTCATCGCCAACTGCGACGAATTCATCTTCTACGACGACCTGGTGCGCGAGAAGAAGCGGCCGGCCGCGCGCCGCCGGCGCCGAAGGCGTCGGCGGCGCGAAGCCGAAGCCGGCGGCGAAGGCCGCGGCCGGCGAAGTCGAAGCGCGCCGGCGAAGAAAGGCGACGAGGAGCGCCGTGCCGAAGCGCTCGACCTGATCGTCGAGACGCTCGAAGCGCTGGCGACCGAGCGCGGCGGCGAGGAAAAGATCTGGGGCTCGATGGTCAAGCAGGCGTTGAAGCGCCGCAAGCCCGGCTTCAACGAGTCCTACTACGGCTTTCGCTCGTTCAACGCGCTGCTGGAGGCGGCGGAAAAGAGCGGCACGATCGCGCTCGAGCGCGACGAAAAATCCGGCGGCTACATCGTCCGGTTGCTGGGTGGCGAGGAGTAGCCTGCGGATCCGCCCTCTGGGTCAAGACGTGCGCTTACTTTGGTCCGTTACGTCCGTCCCTCATTTCCGTCCCTCATTTCCGTCCATACGTTGCCGTGAATTCGGCCGCGCCCAGCTTGTTCGCGTTGAGCATGTATCCGACCAGCGCGCCCGAGGCGTTCTCGTCGAGGTCGAGCTTGTCGGTTTTCAGCGCGAACACCTTGAAGATGTAGCGGTGCGGCTTGTCGCCCTGCGGCGGGCACGGGCCGCCATAGCCCGGCTTGCCGAAGTCCGTGCGCGATTGCACCGCGCCCTTCGGCAGCTTGCCCGACGCCGGGTCGCTGGCGCCGGCCGGCAACGACATCACGTCGGCGGGAATATTGAACACGACCCAGTGCCACCAGCCGCTGCCGGTCGGCGCATCAGGATCGTAGACGGTGACCGCGAAGCTCTTCGTTCCCGCCGGCGCATTTTTCCACGCGAGCGACGGCGATTGGTTGCCGCCCTCGCAGCCGAAGCCCTTGAACACGTGCGCGTCGGCGATCTTCTGGTTCGGCTTGACCTCGGTACTTTCCACCGTGAACTTGCCGGTGGCAAGCGCGGAAAGCGGCAACAACGCAATCAGCAGCACCACAATGTTCTTCACGGCCTCCGTCCCTCGGTTCTTCAATCCGGACCTGCGTAGTCACGCCTTCGAGTAGATCTCCGCGCCCTTCTGCACGAACTCGACGGCCTTCACTTCCATGCCCTTCTGCAGCGCATCCTCGTCCGACACGCCGAGCTTCGCCGCATAGTCGCGCACGTCCTGCGTGATCTTCATCGAGCAGAAATGCGGCCCGCACATCGAGCAGAAGTGCGCGAGCTTGGCGCCGTGCTGCGGCAGCGTCTCGTCGTGGAATTCGCGCGCCTTGTCCGGGTCGAGGCCGAGGTTGAACTGGTCCTCCCAGCGGAACTCGAAGCGCGCCTTGGACAGCGCGTTGTCGCGGATCTGCGCGCCGGGATGCCCCTTCGCGAGGTCGGCGGCGTGCGCCGCGAGCTTGTACGCCATGATGCCGTCCTTGACGTCGGCCTTGTTCGGCAGGCCGAGGTGTTCCTTGGGCGTGACGTAGCAGAGCATCGCGGTGCCGTACCAGCCGATCATCGCCGCGCCGATCGCGCTGGTGATGTGGTCGTAGCCGGGTGCGATGTCGGTAGTGAGCGGCCCCAGCGTGTAGAACGGCGCCTCGCCGCACAGGCGCAGCTGCTCGTCCATGTTGTGCTTGATCATGTGCATCGGCACGTGGCCGGGGCCCTCGATCATCACCTGCACGTCGTGCTTCCACGCCACCTGCGTGAGTTCACCCAGTGTCGCGAGCTCGCTCATCTGCGCCTCGTCGTTGGCGTCGTAGATCGAGCCGGGACGCAGGCCGTCGCCGAGCGAGAAGGCGACGTCGTATGCCTTCATGATTTCGCAGATTTCCTCGAAGCGCGTATAGAGGAACGATTCCTTGTGGTGCGCGAGACACCACTTGGCCATGATCGAGCCGCCGCGCGACACGATGCCGGTCATCCGCTTGGCGGTGAGCGGGATGTAGCGCAGCAGCACGCCGGCGTGGATCGTGAAATAGTCGACACCCTGTTCGGCCTGCTCGATCAGCGTGTCGCGGTACATTTCCCACGTCAGCTCCTCGGCCTTGCCGTCGACCTTTTCCAGCGCCTGGTAGATGGGCACCGTGCCGATCGGCACCGGCGAATTGCGGATGATCCATTCGCGCGTCTCGTGGATGTTCTTGCCGGTGGACAGGTCCATCACCGTGTCCGCGCCCCAGCGTGTGGCCCACGTCATCTTCTCCACTTCCTCGCCGATCGACGACGACACGGCGGAGTTGCCGATGTTGGCGTTGATCTTCACCAGGAAGTTGCGGCCGATGATCATCGGCTCGCTTTCCGGATGGTTGATGTTGCTGGGGATGATCGCGCGGCCGCGTGCCACTTCCTCGCGGACGAACTCGGGCGTGATGGCCGGCGGAAGCGCGGCGCCGAAGCTCTGCCCCGCGTGCTGGCGCATCACGATCGCCGGCATCGTCGCGAGCATTTCCTCGCGCTTCATGTTCTCGCGGATCGCGATGAACTCCATCTCCGGCGTGACGATGCCGCGGCGCGCGTAGTGCATCTGCGAGACATTGGCTCCCGCGCGTCGCGCGGCGCGGCGTGCGCAGCAGGTCGAAGCGGAAACCGGCGAGCTCCGGGTCGGCGAGGCGCGCGCGGCCGTAGCCCGACGTCGGGCCATCGAGCTCGACCGTGTCGTTGCGCTCGGCGATCCACGTCGCGCGCAGCGGCGGCAGCCCGCGGCGGATGTCGATTTCGCGGCCGGATCGGTGTACGGGCCCGACGTGTCGTAGACGGCGAGCGGCGGATTCTTTTCCACGCCGAAGGAGGCGGGCGTTTCGGATTGCGTGATCTCGCGCATCGGCACGCGGATGTCGGCGCGCGAGCCCTGCACGTAGATCTTCTGCGAAGCGGGCAGCGGCGCGACCGCGGCGGCGTCGACCTGCGCGTCGCGGGCGAAGAATTGGTCGTTGGCGTTCATGGAGCTCCTCGATCGCCGGGCGGCGGGAAGACCATGAGGAGCTTTAGGGTGCTGCTCACGCTTCCCTGCGCCGGCATTATCCGAACAGGTTCCAAGGGTGTTCTCTCACCCGGCCGCCCGATTTTGCACTGCACTGCGGCGGCCAGGACCCCTAGCGTTAGTGCAAAGTTACGCCGATTTGCCGCGATCGGGCAACGGCGACGGCGGCGTCCCGCGCCGTGCGACGGCTACTTGGGCGGGGCGCGCCGCGCCGTAGTTCTTGGTCAGGTAATCGACGATGACCGGAACCTGGTCCGGCGGCATCTGCGCGCCGTAGGCCTTGATCATCTTGGTGATCTCCGCGTCCCATACCTGGCGCGTTCATGAACGGTGAGTTCATCTGGATGTAGTCGACGCTATGGCACATCACGCAATACCCCATGACCTGGTCGCGGCCGGGACCGGGCTTTAACTCCAGCTTCGCCTCCTGTGCCTGCGCCGTCCAGCTGACGACGGCGATGCGGCGGCCATTGCTGCGGTCCTCAGTTTCATTTGCATTCTCCCAAGCTTTGACTCGCAGATGGCGCGCATCACGCGGCGTTCAGCGTGATCTTCTGCATCACGTTGTTGTGGTAACCCGGTGGATTGAAGACGAGGTCGAACGTCTGCGCCATGCCCTGGCGGTTGGCCGCGCGGGCCATGACGACATAGTCGCCGGCGCGCTCCGGCCGGAAGCGGAATCGCCAAGTGCGGAACGAGAAGCGGCCCAGGTCTTCGCCGAGCTCGGCCGTGACCCAGGTGCGGCCGCCGTCGGTGGAGACATTCACGTCGCGAATGCCGAAGCCCCCATCCCACGCGACACCGCGCACTTCGGCGTCGCGCCCGACCGCGACCTTGTCGCCCTCCTTGATATTCGTGATGACCGAGTTCACGACCATTTCGGTAATCGGCGTCGAGGCGTCGGACTCTTGCGTGAGAAAACGGTCGGTGAACGCGAACTTGCCCTTGGGAACGCGATAGGCGGTGCTCATCCAGAAGGTTTCGAGCGGCTTGTCGCGAGCCTCGATCGTCACCAGCTTCTTCATCCAGTAGGTCGCCGTCCAGCCGGGGATGATGACGCGCAGCGGCGCGCCGTTCATGTGCGGCAGCGGTTCGCCGTTCATCTCCCACGCGAGCAGCGTGTTCTCGTCCAGTGCCTTCCCCACCGGTATGCTCTTGCGGAAATCCGGAGTCGCAGGGTTTGCGCCCTGGTCCGCGCCGTCGAACGCGATCTCGATGGCCTCCTTCTTCAGCCCGGCCTTGTTCAGCACGTCGCGCAGGCGCACGCCTTTCCAGCGCGCGTTCCCGACGGCGCCATAGCCCCATTCGACGCCGGGAACGTGCGGATCGGAGAGCCCGCGGCGGCTGCCGCTGCATTGGCACACGGCGACGACTTCGACCTGGTCGAAGCCGCGCTTCAGTTCGTCGAGCGAATACTCGAGCGGCGTGTTGAGCGCCGGTCCGCCGACCTTGAGCCGCCATGTCGCCGGATTGACTTCCGGAATGTCGGTCAGGTGCCAGCGCACGAAGAATGCGCGGTTGGGTGTAATCGCCTGGTCGAAATACTCGACCGGTGTTTCGTAATTCGGCGGCCGGTACGATCGCTTGATCAGCGGCGCCTTGCCGGGAAGCGCCTCGAGGACACCGGATTCGATGGCGCCTGCCGGCAGTCCTGCCGCGAGCGACTCGCGCCAGTACGGCGAAAGGACAAAGCCGCCCGCGGTGGCGAGCAGAAAGGACCGTCGATCCATGATGCCTCCCCCTGGAATGCCGCGGCGCCGCGTCACTTCATCGCCATCGAAACGCGGCGGGCGAGATTGCGCTTGTTTCCCGGCGCTATTGTGAGCGCCGGTGCGTTTCGAATGTCAAGGCGGGCCGCACCGGACATCGGTCCCGTTGGGGCGTGGCGCAATGGGCCGGCGGACGCCGTGGTCACGCCACGCGCCCGGAACGAAAGCCTTCGCGATGCTCGTCGATTCCCTCGTGTGCTCGCACTGTCATGCGGCGGTCCCGGCCGGTGCGCGCTTTTGCCCGCAGTGCGGGGCACGGCTGGGCGATGCCGCACCTGCGTTGGCCGGCACCATCGCCGCCCGCCGAACGGCGGCAAGTGGCCATCCTGTTCGCCGACCTTACCGGTTACACGAAGCTGTCGAGCACGCTCGGCGCGCGAGCATTTGCGCGAAGCATGGGAGCGGTCGGGTGAGACCGGACACGGCTTCCTGGGGGCGGCGGTGCAAGGGGCGAAGGCGCTGATGGCCGTTCGCGAGGAAGAGCGCCGGGACGCGCTGGCCAAAGGCGCGGCGCTCCTCGGTGAAGGCAGCCTCGCCCATTGCCACATATGTTCAATCGGGATGCGATCGAAGCGTCGCTCAATTGCGGCGCGTGGTGCGAGGCCGAGCGGTACGCGGATGCGCTGGAAGAGTCCACGCGGAGCGAACCGCTGCCGTGGACGGACTATCAAATTGCGGTGGGCGCGCCTTTGCGGCGGCCGGCCGCGGCAACGCGGATCGCGCCGCGCTGCTGGCGTGCCGCGAGACCGCCATTGCGCCGGCCGACGCGGCCTATCTGCCTGCGCTCGACGAAGCACTGGCGCGCGTGGCGCCGCACTGAAAGCCTCGCGACCGGCGCCTTGACCTTCGCGCCGGGTTCTCTTGTATCCTTGCGTTCTACACGGCCGCATTCGAGCCACACGATCAGAGCCGTGGCAAATACCAGAAGGATGAGGAGGAGAAAATGTCCGTCACGCGTCGTCACGTCGTATTGGGGTCGGCCGCCACGTTGTCCGCGCTGGCGCTGGGATTGCCGTCGATCGGCCGTGCGCAGAGCGCGACCCTCAAGATTTCGCACCAGTTTCCCGGCGGATCGCTGACCGAAGGCGATTTTCGCGACCGCCTTTGCCGACGCTTTGCCGCGGATGTCGAAAACCAGACGAAGGGAGCGCTCAAGTTCGAGGTGTATCCCAACTCGTCGCTTATGAAGACGATTCCGCAGTTCTCGGCGCTGCGCAAAGGCGCGCTCGACCTGTCGCTGTACCCGTTGTCGTATGCCGGCGGCGAAGTGCCCGAGACCAACATCGGGCTCATGCCCGGCCTCGTCACCAATTACGATCAGGCGTACTCGTGGAAGAACGCCGAGGTCGGCAAGATGCTGGCGCAGATCATGGCCGACAAGGGCATCGTCATCGTCTGCTGGATCTGGCAGGCGGGCGGAGTGGCGTGCCGTTCCGCCCCGCTCGTGCAGCCGGAGGACGCCAAGGGCATGAAGGTGCGCGGCGGCAGTCGCGAGATGGACATGATCCTGAAGGCCGCCGGCGCATCCGTGCTCACGCTGCCGTCGAACGAAATCTACGCGGCCATGCAGACCGGCGCGATGGACGCCGGGATGACGTCGTCGACGAGCCTCATCTCGTTCCGGCTGGAAGAAGTGTCGAAGGCACTTACGACCGGCCGCGGCCGCGCGTACTGGTTCATGTTCGAGCCGCTGCTCATGTCGAAGCTGATTTTCGACGGGCTGCCGAAGGATCAGCAAGCCGCCATCATGGCCGCGGGCGCAGCGCAGGAGAAATTTGCGCTCGACTCCGCCAAGGCCGATGACCGCGCGGTGGCCGACGTGTACGCAAAGGCGGGCGCCAAGGTTTACGACTTGGACGAGGCCACCGTGAAGAAGTGGCAGGCGATCGCGCGCGAAACCGCGTGGAAGGACTACGGCGAGAAGAGCGGGAGCAACGCGAAGTTGCTCGCCGCGGCGATCAAGACATTGTGAGCGGTGCCGGGCCGACGCCTGGCGAGCCGCCGGTGGATTTGCCACCGGATTTGCCAACTGAGGCGCCGCCGGTCGCGCAACCTGTCGCGCCGATCCTGGTCCCGCTGCACCGGGCATTGCGCATCGTCAACCGTGCGGCGCTCACAGTGGGATCGGTCGCCTTGCTGGCCTCGGCGGCGGTCCTGACCTTCAGCGTCTTCTCGCGCTATTTTTACAAGGCCGCCACCGACTGGCAGGATGAGGCCGCGGTGTTCCTGTTGGTCGGCGCCATCTTCCTTTGCGCCGGCTACGTCCAGTCGTATCGCGGACACGTGGGGATCGAGGCGGTGGCGAGCATCCTGCCGCCCGCGGTCAATCGCGTCCGCATGATTTTCGTCGATGTCCTGACGCTTCTCTTCTGCACGTTCTTCGCGTGGAAATCGTGGACGCTGTTCCACGAAGCCTGGGTGGACAAGCAGACCACGTCGTCGTCGTGGGCGCCCCCGTTGTCGATCCCCTATGGATTGATGGCGGCCGGGATGACGCTGCTCGCATTGCAGGCTCTGCTGCAGACATTGTCGTACTTCGCGAAGTCCAGGAAAGCGCCATGAGCATGCTGGCATTGGGACTGCTGTTCGGCACGGTAACGCTGCTCGTCATGTTCTCGGGCATGCCCATTGCGTTCTCGCTGGGCGCCGTGGCCGTGGCGTTCATGTATTTCTTCATGCCGTCCGCCTCTCTCGATACGGTCACGCAGAACGTCTACGAGGAAATGGCCAGCATCACACTGTTGTCGATCCCGCTCTTCATCCTCAAGGGCGCAGCGATCGGAAAATCGCCCGCCGGGCGCGACCTCTATCTCGCATTGCATGTGTGGATGAGCAAGGTGCCGGGCGGCTTGGGCATCGCCAACGTTTTCGCGTGCGCGCTGTTTGCGGCGATGGCGGGGTCGAGCCCGGCCACGTGCTCGGCCATCGGCAGCGCCGGCATTCCGGAAATGCGAAGGCGCGGCTACTCGGGAGGCTTTGCCGCGGGAATCATCGCGGCGGGCGGCACGCTCGGCATCCTGCTGCCGCCGTCGATCACGATGATCCTGTACGCGGTCGCGGCGGAGCAGTCGCTCGGCCGGCTGTTCCTGGCCGGGATCGGGCCCGGATTGCTGCTGGTCGCGCTCTTCGCGCTCTACGCGGTCTTCCGCTATCGCAAGGAGCACCGCGCGGCGTTTGCGGCATTTGCCGCGCACGGGACGGCATCCGCCTACCTGGACGACACGCGGTTCACGCTGCGGGAAAAAATCGAGATGCTGCCGCGCGTGGTCCCGTTCGTCGTGCTGCTGATCGGCGTCATGGTCGCGCTCTACGGCGGCTATGCGACACCTTCGGAAACCGCGGGATTGGGGGCCGTGCTGGCGCTGGTGCTGATTGCAACGGTGTACGGAATCTGGCGTCCGGCCCAGCTGTCGCCGATCCTTGCGTCCGCGCTCAAGGAATCGACGATGCTGATGTTCATCATCGGCATGTCGCTCCTTTTCTCCTACGTGATGAGCTACCTCCACATCAGCCAGGCGGCGGCGGCGTGGATCGTCTCGCTGCACCTGACGAAGTGGCTCCTGCTTGCCACCATATTGCTGCTGGTCGTCGTGCTGGGCTTCTTCCTGCCGCCGGTGTCGATCATCCTGATGACGGTGCCGATCCTGCTGCCGCCCATCAAGGCCGCGGGCTTCGACCTCGTGTGGTTCGGCATCCTGATGACGATCGTGATGGAGATGGGATTGATACACCCGCCGGTCGGGCTCAACATCTTCGTCATCCGCAGTGTGGCGCCGGACATCCCGCTGCGCGAAGTGATTTTCGGCGTGCTGCCGTTCGTGTTCCTGATGGCGATCGCGATCGTGCTGATCTGCCTGGCGCCCGGGATCGCGACGTGGTTTCCCAATGTGCTGATGGGCGTTCCGGTGCGCTGACTATCGTCTTTCCGAATCGGTAGCGTTGCGACGCGGCCCCGGACGCGTAAAATGGGATCCACGCGGGTGTAGCTCAATGGCAGAGCAGAAGCTTCCCAAGCTTACGACGAGGGTTCGATTCCCTTCACCCGCTCCAACGACGCCACTAAAGCGGCAAGGATCGATCATGAATGTTCGGAACATCGCGGGACGTGTGCTCGTGGCATCGATGTTGACATTACAGCTCGCCGGCATTGCACCGGCGCAGGCACAACAGCCTGCCGCCGCGCGGTCGAAGGTCGTCCTGCAGATGAGCGATGGCGAACCCGCGAAATGGAATCTCGCGCTCAACAACGCGAAGAACCTGCAATCCGACCTGGGTGCCGCGAACGTTGATATCGAGATCGTCGCCTTCGGCCCGGGCATCGGCATGTTGAAAGCCGACTCGGTGGTCAGCAATCGCGTCGACTGAGGCGCTGAAATCCGGCGTGAAGGTGCTGGCGTGCGAGAACACGATGCGCGGACAGAAACTGGCCAACCCGGACATGCTGGGCGGCATCGGCTACGTCTCTGCCGGCGTGGTCGAGATCATGGAAAAGCAGCAGCAGGGCTGGGCCTATATCCGGCCCTGAATTGTCAGCTGAGGTGGCGACTCATTTGCCAACATCGGCCGCGCTCGGCGCCATCCTGCTGTGGAGCACGCTAGCCACCTTTGGCGTAGCACTCGCGCATCTGCCGCCGTTGTTCCTGACCGGATGCGCGCTGACCATCGGTTCCCTGCCCGGAGTCATGCACTTCCGGCAATGGCGCGTGCCGGCGACCACACTGCTGCTGGGCATCGGCGGCCTCTTCGGCTTCCACTTCCTGCTTTTCCTGGCGCTGCGCAACGCGCCGCCGGTGGAAGCCAATCTTGTCAATTACCTCTGGCCGCTGCTGATCGTGCTGCTGACGCCGCTGCTGTTGCCGGGGTGGCGGCTCAAGCGGCAGCACGTCGTCGCTGCAGCGATCGGTTTCGTGGGTGCTGCGCTGGCGATTGGCGCTGCGCCAACCGCCTTCACGGCTGCCGCCACACTGGGTTTCGCCTTCGCCGCGGGTTCGGCCGTGGTCTGGGCGTGTTACTCGCTCCTCACGCGGCGCGTTGCGCCGTTCTCGTCGTGGGCGATCGGCGGGTTCGCGCTCGCGTCCGGCTTGCTGGCGCTCGCCTGTCACACGCTTTTCGAGACACCTGCCCAATTGCGCGACGGTGATGCGTGGCTGCTCGTGCTGCTCGGACTGGGGCCGATGGGCGGCGCGTTCTATCTCTGGGATATCGCGATGAAACGCGGCGACCCGCGCGTCATCGGAGTCTTGGCCTATGCCACACCGCTCCTGTCCACCGCGCTCTTGGTGGTGGTGACCGGGCGCCCGGTGACGTTGACCTTGGCTGCCGCCACGTTGCTGGTCGTGGCCGCGGCGGTCATGGCGTCCCGCGCGCCTAAGGCTTTCGGCCTAGCCGCGGCCCGCCCGAAGCGGT
Organism: uncultured beta proteobacterium; assembly: GCA_963755065.1. Lineage (GTDB taxonomy): Bacteria > Pseudomonadota > Gammaproteobacteria > Burkholderiales > Casimicrobiaceae > VBCG01. The sequence goes on along the minus strand of CAVWIM010000007.1, from coordinate 281,679 downwards.
AATATGGTCAGGCCAAATCGCCGGGCCTCAGTTCCGTCAACACTCATGGAAACTCGAGGCCCGGCGTTTCGTTTCGGACCCCCACCTTTTCCTGACCGATGCGCAGCACCGCGACCGCAGTGGCCATGCCATCGGTCTTTGCCGCACGGGCCTTCCCGCGATGACCCGCGCGCACGTCCACATTCCTCCCTCTGCGGTAATCATGATCGCCGGTGCGGTGGCGTGCTTTTCGATTCTCGACGGAGTCATCAAGACGCTGTCCGTGCGGCATCCGGTTCCGCTGCTGGTGTGGGCGCGCTGGGGATTCCAGGTGGTCGCGATGCTCTTCTGGCTCGCGCCGAAGATGGGATTGGGAATGCTGCGCACGCGGCAGCTTCCATTGCAGCTGATTCGCGGGTGCCTGCTGGTCGGCTCGTCGCTGTTTTTCATGACGGCGCTGGCGCACCTACCGCTCGCCGATGCCACGGCGCTCAACTACACGACACCGACCATCGTCATCGTCCTGGCCATCGTATTCCTGGACGAGCGCCTCACGCTGCCAAGGCTGGCCTTCGTCGCCGCGGGACTGGCCGGCATGCTGATGATCGTGCAGCCGGGCGCGGAACTCTTCAAGGGGACGTCGCTGTTCGCGCTGGGGTCCGCCGCGTGCTACGCCGTGTACCAGATCACGACGCGAATGCTGGCCGGCGAAGATCCTCGCGTGTCGCTGTTCTATCCCGCGCTGGTCGGCGCGCTGCTGATGACGTTCGTATGGCCGTGGTTCGGCTCGCGCATCGAAATGACATGGACCGACGTCGTATTGCTCGCCGGAATCGGTATTCTCGGCACGATCGGCCACTTTCTCCTGATTCTTGCGTTTCAGCGCGCGCCGGCGTCGGCGCTCACGCCGTTCACCTACATGCAAGTCGTCTTCGCTACACTGATCGGCTGGCTCGTGTTCGACGACTTCCCGGATGCCTTGACATTGGCCGGCATGGCCGTCATCGCCGGCAGCGGACTTCTTCTCACCTGGCACGAACGCCGGCGCGCGCTGATCGTCCCGCCCGAGCCGACGGCCGTCGACTGAACGCATTGGGACCCTGACAAGGAGAAACGTATGGACAAGCCTCGCATCGGATTCGTGGGTCTCGGCCTCATGGGCCATGGCATCGCGAAGAACCTCGTTACCAAGGGATTTCCGTTGACGGTGCGCGTCAACCGCAATCGCGCGCCGCTCGAGGACCTGCTCGCGGCCGGCGCCAAGGAAGTGAAGACCAATGCCGACGTCGCCCGGAACGCGGACATCGTTTTCCTGTGCGTGACCGGCGCGCCGCAGGTCGAGGAAATCGTGAACGGCAAGGACGGCATCGCGACCGTCGCGCGCAAGGGGCTCGTCGTGGTCGACACCTCGACGAGCGAGCCGGCGACGACGGCGGCGATGCGCGAGGCGCTCGCCGCTTCAGGCACGCGGTTCGTCGACGCGCCGCTTGCGCGCACGCCGGTCGAGGCCGAACTGGGAAAGCTCAACATCATGGTCGGCGCCGACGACGCGACGTTCGCGGAATTGAAGCCCGTCCTCGCCGCCTTTTGCGAGAACATCATCCACGCCGGTCCCGCGGGCCACGGCATCGTGCTGAAGCTCATCAACAACTTCCTCGCAATGGCCATCGCCAACGCTTCCGCGGAGGCCTGCGCCGCCGCCGCCAAGTCGGGCTTGTCGATTGCGAAGTTGCACGAGGTGGTCTCCGCGGGCGCGGTCAATTCGGGCATTTTCCAGATGCTCGTGGGCAAGATGCTCGGCGGCGATTTGGGCGGCCTCAAGTTCACGCTCGTGAATGCCATGAAGGACCTGCGCTATTACACGCATATGGCGGAGGCGCTGCCGGTTTCGGCGATCATGGGCGAGGCGGTGCACCAGAGTCTCGTCAACGCCAATCTGCTGGGCTTCGGCGACAAGTACATCGCGTCGCTGCTCGAGGCGCAGGAGAAATTGAACGGCGTGAAGATCGTACCGCGCGGATAAAGTCGGCGGAGTTGCTGCGAATGCGAATCCTGTTTCTCGGCGGAACCAAATTCCTGGGCCGCCACGCTGTGGACGCCGCACTTGCGCGTGGCCACGCCGTGACGATCTTCACCCGCGGCCGCGGCGGGAACCACTGGGGTGATGCCGTCACGGCGCTGATCGGCGACCGCGACCCCGCGAAAGCGCCGGGTCTCGACGCGCTGCGCGACGGCGAATGGGACGCGGTCATCGATACCAGCGGCTACGTTCCGCGCGTGGTGCGCGCTTCAGCGACTTTGCTCGCGGACCGCGCCGCGCAATACCTCTTCGTGTCGTCGATCTCGGTCTACGCCGATGGTGGCGGTGCCGATCGCGACGAGTCCGCCGCCCTGGCCCCGCTCGACGATCCAGGCACCGAAGAAGTGATGAAGTTCTACGGGCCGCTCAAGTCCGCCTGCGAAGACCAGGTTCGCGCGATCTTCGGCGAAAACGCCATCGTCGTGCGTCCGGGATTGATCGTCGGTCCGCACGATTCGAGCGATCGCTTCGGTTACTGGGTCGCGCGGTTCCGGCATCCCGCGTTGCTGGGCGATCGTCCCGCCGCGGCGCTGGTTCCCGCGCCACCGGAGGCGCCGATGCAGATCATCGACGCGCGCGATCTCGGCACGTGGATGATCGATCTGGTGGAGGCCAGGGCGGGCGGCACCTACAACGCATGCAGCGCGGCGCGACAGTGGACGATGGGGTCGATCGTGGAAGCGCTGCGCGACACGGCTGCCGCTCCGCGTCCGGTGTGGGTCGACGAGGCGCTGCTGCTCGAGCACAAGGTGGAGCCCTGGACCGGGCTCCCGTTGTGGATCCCGTCTACCGCGGGCGAGGAGGGCTTCATGGAATTCGACTGCCGCCGTGCCGCGGCCGCAGGTTTGCGCGCGAGGCCGCTCGCCGAAACCGTCGCCGATACCGCCGCGTGGTTGTCCGCGCGCGACAACGGCGGGGCGTGGAAGGCGGTTCTCACCGCGGACCGTGAGCGGGAAATTCTCGCGCGCGCGAATGCCGGCGCAGCGTGACATGAATCCCCGCGACGCCGAGAGTTACCTCGAATTCGCCTACAAGATGGTGCTTGCCGCCGGCGAAGCCATCCTGCCGCACTTTCGCGAGATCATCGACGTGGAAGACAAGCGCAACCGATTGGGTTATGACCCGGTCACCGTCGCCGACCGTGCCGCGGAAGACGTGATCCGCGCGGAAATCATGCGCGCGCATCCGGACCACGGCATCGAAGGCGAAGAACACGGCAAGCAATCCGGGACGTCGTTGTACACGTGGGTCATCGACCCGATCGACGGCACGCGCAGCTTCATCCTCGGGCAGCTGCACTGGGCGACGCTCATCGCGCTGCACGACGGCGAGCGACCCGTGGTGGGCGTGGCCCACCAGCCGTTCGTGGGCGAAACGTTCCTCGCCACGCACGGAGGGCTTGCGCAGTGGCGGCGTGGCGACCAGAGGCGCACGTTGCGCACGCGCGCCTGCGCCAGGATCGAAGATGCGGTCGTTGCGACCACCGATCCGCGCCACTTCCAGTCGTCGCGGCAACTCGCTGTCTACAACGCCATCACCGGCCCCGCGCGGCTGACGCGCTTCGGCGGCGACTGCTATTGCTATACACAGCTCGCGATGGGTTTCGTCGACATCGTCGTCGAAACGGGATTGCAGCCCTACGACATCCAGGCGCTCATCCCGCTAGTCGAGGCCGCCGGGGGTGCGATCACGAACTGGTCAGGGGATCCGTGCGACCAGGGCGGCGACGTGTTCGCCTGTGGGGACCGTACGCTGCACGCGAAGGTACTGAAGCTTCTCGCGTAAGAGGAGCAACTGTCATGGCGAACATTGGAGGGGCCAAGGACGACCTCGTCATCGAGAGCTGTCGTGTGGAGGCCATCGCGCTGCTCAAGAGGAATCTCTCGCCCGGCGGCATCCTTGCGGCGACGCCCTCTGCGCTCGCCCGATCGCGCGGTTACACGGCGATCTTCGCCCGCGACGCGGCGGTGTGCGGGATCGGCATGGCGCTCTCAGGCGACGACGTGCTCGAGCGCGAAGCAGCCACTGCGTTCCTGACGCTCGCCCGGCACCAGGCTCCGAACGGCCAGATCCCGAAGTTCGTCGACCCGCGCAAGCGCGAAGTCGATTTCTGGTACTTGGGCTGCATCGACGCGACGCTCTGGTGGCTGCTGGGCCTGGCGTTTCTCGATTCCCTGCGCCCCGCGCGTCGACTGCGAAGCGGCCTCGAAGTCGAGGTCCGAAAGGCCATCCACTGGAGCCAGTGCCAGGAGCACCAGCGCTTCCACTTGTTGCAGCAGAACGAAGCAAGCGATTGGGCGGACATCATGCCGCGATCCGGATTCGTGCTGTACACGAATGCGCTATGGCATCTTGTGAAGCGCCTTTACGGCTTGCCGCATGCGGGAGAGACGCGCCGCAATGCGAATGATCTGTTCCACCCGTTTTCGTCGCGGCTCGCCAAATATCGACGTGCCCGATTGCTCATCGACTACGGGAGGCGCAGCGCGCGCAATCGCGATCTCTACCTGAGCTTCGTCAATTTTTCATTCTTCGGCGATGAGGGCGATGCCTTTGGAAACATCTTGGCGCTGCTGTGCGGACTCGCCGATGCGAAGGCGGCGCGTCGCACGCTCGACGCCCTGCTGCGGGCACGCGTGCATCGGCCCTGGCCCGTGCGCGTCGTCTGCACGCCGATCCTCGAGGCGAGCGCGTTCTGGCGTCCGTACATGTCGCGCCATCGGCAGAATTTCGCGTGGCAATACCACAACGGCGGCATTTGGCCTTTTGTCGGCGGATTCTGGGTGGTCGCGCTTGCCGAGCACGGCGAGCGTCTGCGTGCCCGGCGGGAACTCGCAGCGCTCGCGCGCCTCAACGCGCTCGACAACTGGGCTTTCGCCGAATGGCTGCATGGACAGACGGCGAAGCCGGCGGGGATGCGCGGGCAGTCGTGGAATGCGGCGGCTTTCCTGATGGCGCATCATGCCGTCAGCGCGCGCTCCCGTCTGTTCGCGGGACTCGCCCGCGCGCAGGCTCTACGTTAGCCCCGAGCACGCCGACGCGCCGCCACGCCCGGATTTTGGCGCCGCCGCGCCGTGGAAGCGCGCCTTAAGCGGGAACTACGGCCACGCGATCGTGGTCTCGGCTATCATGGCCCGGCAGTCGCGGCGCGGTTTCAGGGTGGGCCGGCTTTTCGGAAAGGCCGGGGAAAACTGACACAACGCATGGGAGGCCGCCGATGACGGTGACCCAGAAGCTTCCAGGCGACGGGCGGATTCGCGCCGTAATCGAGAGCGTGGCACCGGCGGTGGACGGGGGACGCTTTCCCGCCAAGCGCGTCGTCGGCGATCGGGTCGACGTCGAGGCCGACTGTTTCGCTGACGGGCACGACCTCGTCGCCTGTGCGCTGTGTTACCGCCGCGAAGACGAGACCGTCTGGCATGAAGCGCCGATGACCGCGCTTGGCAACGATCGCTGGCGGGGGTCGTTCGTCGTCGATGCACTTGGCAGCTACCGGTACACGGTCAAGGCCTGGGTCGACCCGTTCCGGTCCTGGCGCCATGACTTCGCGCGCCGCGTGGACCGTGAAGATTTGCACATGGCGGCGCTGGCCGGCGCCGAGTTGATCGACGGGACGGCGCAGCGCGCGACCGATGACGACCGCGCGCAGCTGCTCCGGTGGGCCGGGCGGCTGCGCCAGGAGCAGGAATCGCGCGCGCTGCGTGCGTTGGCGATGGACGAGGCGATGAATGCCATCGCGATCCGCTATCCCGACCGAACGGGAGAAGCAACGTTTGCGACGGAGTTGCCGCTGATCGTCGACCGCGAGCGGGCGCGCTACGGCGCCTGGTACGAAATGTTTCCGCGATCCTGCGCCAGTAATCCCGGAACGCACGGCACGTTGCGCGATTGCGAGCAGCGGCTGTCCTACGTCGCGAAGATGGGTTTCGACGTGCTTTACCTGCCGCCGATCCATCCGATCGGGCGCGAGCGGCGCAAAGGGCGCAACAATACGCTTTCCACCAATCCCGACGACGTCGGCAGTCCGTGGGCGATCGGCGCGGTCGAAGGCGGCCACAAGGAGCTGCATCCGGCACTCGGCTCGCTCGACGATTTCCGGCGGCTGATTGCGCGAGCGAGCACGCTCGGAATCGAGATCGCGCTCGACATCGCCTTCCAGTGCGCGCCCGACCATCCCCATGTGCACGCTCATCCGCAATGGTTTCGCTGGCGTCCGGATGGTTCGGTGCAATACGCGGAAAACCCGCCCAAGCGGTATCAGGACATCTATCCGTTGAACTTCGAGTCGACGAAGTGGGCGGAGCTCTGGCGTGAGCTCGCGAGCGTTTTCGCGTTCTGGATCGGCGAGGGCGTGCGGATCTTCCGAGTCGACAATCCGCACACCAAGGCGTTCCCGTTCTGGGAATGGGCGATCGGTGAGATCAAACGCGAGCATCCGGACGTAATTTTCCTGGCCGAAGCGTTCACGCGTCCGAAAGTCATGTATCGGCTGGCGAAGCTCGGATTCACGCAGTCCTATACCTACTTCACGTGGCGCAACACCAAGCACGAACTGACCGACTATTTCACGGAGCTGACCCGGGTGCGCGATTTCTTGCGTCCCAACTGTTGGCCGAACACGCCCGACATCCTGCCCGAATACCTGCAATTCGGCGGCCGCGCCGCGTTCATGGCGCGCCTTGTGCTCGCCGCGACGCTGTCGGCGAACTACGGCATCTATGGCCCGGCCTTCGAACACCTCGAGCACACTCCCCGCGAACCGGGCTCCGAGGAGTACCTCGATTCGGAGAAATATGAACTGCGCGTCTGGGATCTCGAACGCCCCGACAGCCTCGCCCCGTTCATCGCCCGCGTCAACGCGGCGCGGCGCGACAATCCGGCGCTTCAACGCAACGACCGCCTCGTTTTTTTTCCAACCGACAACGAAGAATTGATCTGCTATGCCAAGGTCGACGCCGAGGCCGAGAACGCCGTCCTCGTGGTCGTCAACCTCGATCCGCATCACATCCAGTCGGGCTGGGTGACGCTCGATCTCGCTGCCCTCGGGGTCGACAAGTCCCGGGCCTATCAGGTCCACGATGCGCTGACCGACGCGCGGTTCCTGTGGAGTGGTGCGCGCAATTTCGTGCAGCTCGATCCGGCACGGGTGCCGGCGCACGTGTTCCGCGTTCGTCGGCACGTGCGCACCGAGCGGGACTTCGACTACTTTTTGTGAGAGGGACGCGTGCGATCGACGATGACTCCGGCAGCAGCCTCGGCAATCGCGTCGGCAGTGACCTCGGCAAGTGCTCCGGCCCGGACGGATGCGCACTGGTACAAGGACGCGATCATCTACCAGCTCCACATCAAGGCGTTCTACGACGCCAACGACGACGGGATCGGCGACTTTCAGGGACTCGCCGAGAAGCTCGACTACGTCAAGGATCTGGGTGTCAACACGATCTGGCTGTTGCCCTTCTACCCCTCGCCGATGCGCGACGACGGATACGATGTTGCCGACTACCACAACGTGCATCCGGCCTACGGCACCCGCTCCGACTTCCAGCAATTCGTCCGTGAGGCGCACCGGCGCGAGCTCCGTGTCATCACCGAGCTGGTGATCAATCACACGTCGGACCAGCACGCGTGGTTCCAGGCCGCAAGGCACGCCCCCAAGGGCTCGTCCAAGCGCAACTATTACGTCTGGAGCGACGACCCGCAAAAGTATGCGGGCACCCGGGTCATCTTCACCGATACCGAGAAATCGAACTGGACCTGGGACGATGTCGCCAAGGCCTATTACTGGCATCGGTTCTTCAGCCACCAGCCCGACCTCAACTTCGACAACCCGCAGGTCCTGAAGGCGATCTTCCGCGTAATGCGCTTCTGGCTCGACACGGGCGTCGATGGATTCCGGCTTGACGCCATACCCTACCTGTGCGAGCGGGAAGGCACGAGCAACGAAAATCTACCGGAAACGCACGCTGTTTTGCGGCAGCTGCGCGCGCTTGTGGACGCCCATTACCCGAACGTCCTGCTGTTGGCCGAGGCGAACCAGTGGCCCGAGGACGTGAACGAATATTTCGGCAACGGCGACGAGTGTCACATGGCGTATCACTTCCCGCTGATGCCGCGCATGTACATGGGGATCGCGCTGGAGGACCGCTATCCGGTCACCGAGATCATGCAGCAGACTCCCGACATTCCCGACAACTGCCAATGGGCGATTTTCCTGCGCAACCACGACGAACTCACGCTCGAGATGGTGACCCACAAGGAGCGCGACTACATGTACCAGATGTATGCCGTGGACCCGCGCGCGCGGATCAACGTCGGCATAAGGCGGCGCCTCGCCCCGCTGCTGGAGAACGATCATCAGCGGATCAAGCTGCTCAAAAGTCTGCTGCTTTCGATGCGCGGGTCACCGACGCTCTACTACGGCGACGAGATCGGCATGGGCGACAACATCTACCTGGGCGACCGCGACGGTGTGCGCACGCCGATGCAGTGGCGACCGGAGCGCAACGGCGGGTTTTCGCGCGCCGACCCGCAGCGGCTTTACCTGCCGCCGGTCATGGACGCGATCTACGGTTACGAGGCCGTCAACGTCGAAGCGCAGAATCGCGAACCCTCGTCGCTGCTCAACTGGACCCGGCGCATGCTGGCCGTGCGCAAGTCGTTCGCCGCGTTCGGCCGCGGCAGCCTCACGTTCTTGAAGCCGGGCAACCGGAAGATCCTCGCCTATCTGCGCGAGTACGAAGACGAGATCATCCTGTGCGTGGCCAACCTCGCGCGCTCGGCGCAACCGGTCGAGCTCGATCTCGCCCGCTTCAAGGGACGGGTTCCGGTGGAACTCATGGGGCGCACCGCGTTTCCGCCCGTGGGGGATCTGCCGTACCTGCTGACCCTGACCGGTCACGGTTTCCTCTGGTTCCGGCTCGCGATCGGCGAAGACGTGCCTGCTTGGCACGAGGAGCGACTCCCCCGCGACGAGTTGCCGGTGTTAGTCCTGTTCGATGGCTGGGCGAGCCTCTTTCGCGATCGCGTCGTGCCGTGGCGGATCGGCATGGCGGAAAAGGTCATGGCCCAGCTTGAACGCGAAGCGCTGCCGCCATTCGTCGCCGGGCGCCGCTGGTATGCGGCGAAAGGCGAACCGGTGCGTCGCGTCAGCCTGGTCGACCAGGTTGAGTGGAAGCAGCGCGAATCGAGTTGGCTGGTGACGCTGGCCCGCGTCGAGTCCGACACGGGCGAGCCCCAGACGTATTTCCTGCCGCTGACATTGGCCTGGGAGGATCACGACGAAGACCGCCTGCGAACGCTCGCATCGCTCAGCGTGGCCAAGGTTCGCCAGCAGGCAAGCGTCGGGATTCTCGCCGACGCCTTTGGCGATGAGAGATTCTGCCGCGCCCTCGTGCGTGCGATCGGCACCGGCGAACAACTGAGGCTCGCACGAGGTACGCTGCACTTCAAGCCGACCGGCGCCTTCGCGCGCATCGCGGGCGACGCGTACGAGGAGCTGCCCGTGGCGCTGCCGGGCGCGCAAAGCAGCAACACGATCGCCACGCTGGGCGAGCGCTTGTTCCTCAAAGGCTATCGGCACGTTCAGGCCGGGCTGAATCCCGAGGTCGAAATCGGCCGCTTTCTCACCGATGCCGTGCAATTTCCCAACTGCGTTCCGGTGGCGGGGAGCGTCGATTACGTCGCCGAGGATGGTCGGGCGACGACGCTGGTGCTGCTGCAAGCGTACGCGGACAACCAGGGCAACGGGTGGGACTACGTGCAGAACTACCTCGGCCGGCTGTTCGAGGAATCGCCCGGTAGCGAGGCCATGCCCGGCGCGACTCCGGATTTGCACGGCGGTTATGTCGCACTCATCCACTCGCTCGGCGTGCGGACTGCCGAGTTGCATGCAGCGTTCGCCCGCCGGACCGGCAATCCGGCATTCGACCCCGAGCCCATCCTGCCTGCAGATGTCGCGCGCTGGACGCAGCGTGCCCGCTCGCAAGCAACGGCGGTGCTAGACATCCTGAAGCAGCGCCGCGAGACCTTGCCGGAATCTGCGCGCGGGGAGGCGGACGCGCTGCTTGCACGGCGCGGCGAACTGCTGGCGCGGATCGACGCGCTCCCAGCATCCGGGGCCGGGGCGAAAATCCGCGTGCACGGCGACTATCATCTCGGGCAAGTCCTGCTGGTACAGAACGATTTCGTGATCACTGACTTCGAAGGCGAGCCGACACGCTCGTTGGCGGAGCGCGCCGAAAAACAGACGACGATGAAGGACGTCGCCGGGATGCTGCGCTCGTTCGACTATGCGATGCACGCGGCGCTTCTGCACGTCGGCCCGGTCGCGACCGAAATTCGCGCACGGTTGGGCGGCGTAGGCCGCCAATGGCAAGAAGAAACGCGGACGACGTTCCTGGAGGGCTACGAGAAGGTCGCACAGACAGCCGGGCTCGTTTCGCCGCGCGGCGACGGTCGCGGGCTGCTCGAGTTGATGCTGTTGGAAAAGGTCCTCTACGAGCTGAAATACGAACTCGACAACCGCCCCGACTGGGTTCGCATCCCGCTGGGCGGCTTGTCCGATATCCTGGACGCTGCCACCCGACAACCGAAGTGATTCCACGCGGCGGGGCGAAATCGAGACCACTACCGCGAGTCGACTGGAGAACCCAATGGAAAACATGGAAATGTTGATCGAGCCGATCCGGACGTCGCTGAATCAGGTGGGCGAATTCCTGCCTCGTATCCTGATCGCGATCGTCGTCGTGGTGGTGGGCTGGCTTGTCGCGAAGGCAGTACGTTTCGCGATCGTGAAGATGCTGCGCGCTGTCAATTTCAACGTGGTGACGGAAAAGGCGGGAATCGACGCCTTCCTGCAGCAGGGCGGCAGCGAGATCAACGCCACGAATGTCCTCGGCATGCTGGCGTACTGGCTGGTGATTCTGGCTTCGCTGATGGTTGCGTTCAACGGCATGGGACTGACCCACGTGACCGATCTCATCGAGCGAATCGTTCTGTTCGTGCCGAAGGTGATGGTGGCGGTCCTGATCCTCGCCTTCGGAGCTTATTTTGCGCGCTTCATCGGCCTGGCGCTCACTACCTATTGCAAGAACGTAGGCATCGGCGACGCCGAAGTGCTGGGCAAGGTCGCGATGTACGCGATCATGGTGTTCGTCATCCTCATCGCCCTCGACCAGCTGGGCTTGGGAGAAATCATCAAGCAGACGTTCCTGATCCTCATCGCCGCCGTCGCGCTGGGACTCGCACTGGCGTTCGGTCTCGGCGGCCAGAAACGCGCCGCCGAGTTTCTCGAGCGTTGGTCAAGTAACAAGAACGGCGACAGGGGAGCATCCGAGCACAAACCGCCGGCGCTGTGAGGCCCGTGCGCAGTTGGCCGTTTGGGACCCTCTGTCACCGGAGTGAATTGCAAGATTGGACCGACTGCAAGGTCGTCAGAAGACCAATGCCTCATGAATGGCAGGCAGCATGAGAGCGACCGCCTCGCGGCCTTCCGCGATCGCCAGCGCGGCGCGGTGATACTCGAACGGCCCCAACTGCACAAGCTGGGGCGCAATCACAACTTCGGGCGGCTCGGTCACCAACCGCGCCTGCGCGATTCGCTCCTGCATGACGTCGATCGCACCCAACATCGTGTCCACGATGGAAGGTGGCGGCGGTCTCTCGGGGCGCGGCGAAGGACCGATGAAGTTGAACAACCGGCGCCGCTGGGACGTCGCGGTTGATGCTTCCTGCCGGTCGAGCGGAAAGCGTCTCCCCATATGCGTGCCGAGGTCGACCGCGATCACGACCTCGGCGCCCATGGCCCGGCAGAGGGAAACGGGGATGGGGTTCACGACGCTGCCGTCGACCAGATAGCTTCCCTCGAGCAACACAGGCCTGAATAATCCCGGCACTGTGCAGGAAGCGCGAACGGCGTCGGATACCTTGCCCTCGCGCAGCCAATGCTCCTTTCCCGTTGCCAGATCCGTTGCGACCGCTGCAAACGGTGTCGTCAGCTCGGAAAACTGGCATTCGACGAACTGCCCTTGAAACATATTGAGCAGGCGGTCGCCCTTGATGAGACCGCCGCGCAGTCCAAGATCGAGAAGCGCGAAGACACGTTTCCAGTCGAGGGACAACGCATAGATTTCGAGCTGTTCGATGCGCCCTGCGGCGAACGCAGCGCCCACCATCGCGCCCATCGAGCAGCCGGCGACGAAATCGGGCGCGATGCCTTGCTCCCTTAGCGCCAACAGTACGCCGATGTGCGCCCACCCGCGCGCCGAACCGCTGCCAAGCGCGATTCCCAGTTTGGGCCGATCATTCATTTGCTTGCGCCGAAGCGTCACCGCCTGTCCGAGGCGCCATCGGGCTGATGCCGCCCCTCGAGCCTTGAGCTTACGCTGGTAAAGCCGCGCGGGTTGCTAAACTGCGATCCCATTCCACGTTCGGGGTGCATGGACCATCGCGACGCTGGAAAAGCTGCCACGTCCGGCCAGTCGCCGTCTCGCATTTATCTCGCTTGCGGCAACCGTCGCGCCAAGTCTGCAACCGCGCGCGCAAGCGCCGTGGCGAGGGGCCTCATTTGCGTCTCCGCGCGCGTGCACAGCCCAAGAACGAAAGGCGGAAGCGGCTCCTCCACCGGAATCTCCGCGAGCAGGCCGCGACTGAATGGTCCCGCAAACACCGGCGCCGGTATCGCCATGACGGCGTCAGTCTGTGTCATCAGCTCGACAGCGAAGGCAAACGACTCGCACATCGTGAAGCGTCGCGGGAACGCGAGACCCACTGTAGCAAACGCTTTCTCGAGCCAGCTCCCGGACCCTGGGGCAATGAAGCCCAGCCAGCGTGTATCAGCCAACTCGCTCAGGGACCTTGCCCCTCGCAACGAATGTCCGCGCCGGCAGGAGATGACCATGCGGTCGCGATATAGGGACCGGAACTTGAGGCCCGGACCGACCGCGGCAGGCGTGCTCTGGACGACGGCAAAGTCGAGCGTCTCGTCGCGCACAAGCGGCACCAATGCGGACGCGGTTCCTTCCATGATTCGAAGCCGCACCAAGGGATGATCGTCGAGGAATCGCGCAATCGCTTGGGGAGCAACCGCCGCGACGGTCGGCGTAAAGCCTACGCTCACGGTGCCGCCGCCGGGAGCGGCTAACTCGGCCAGTTCCTCCTCCGCCTTGCGCACCTCGGCACGTATGGCACCCGCGTGTGCGAGGAACGCACGGCCCGCGGGTGTGCAAACGACGCCGCGCGTGCTTCGGCGGATTAACTGGACACCGACCTCGCCTTCCAGCGCGCGAAGACTCTTGCTCATCGCCGGGTGGGAGACCCCGTGGGTCCGGGCGGCGGCGCGGATGCTGCCGGCCTCGACAATCGAAACGAAGTCTCGAAGTTGACTAATGCGCATTGGTGGTAACTCTAAGTTACCGCGGTAGGAAACTGGCATCTTACACCCGACCAGCCGATGTGTTTCACTGGCTCAACTATCCGTGCCCAGATGAGACCATGAGCCGCTTCACAACTTCGACTGCCGTCGCGGCACTGACAATTGCCCTCTCGCTGTTCGCGGGACTGGTGAGTACCGCGGCGCGTGCGCAGGCCTATCCGTCGAAGCCGGTCCGCTTGATCGTTCCGTTCGCAGCGGGTGGCCCCGCGGACTTTGCCGCTCGCACAGTCGGGCAAGCACTGTCGAAATCGTTCGGACAACCCTTTGTCGTCGAGAACAGGCCCGGAGCCGACGGTGCGATTGCGGCCCAAACGGTGCTGAGCGCGTCCCCTGACGGATATACGCTGCTGTTTTCAGGCGCCAGCATGGTGCCGCTTTCGCTCCTGAAGAATCCGCCGCCCTTTGATCTGATCACGGATTTCGCGCCGGTAGCGAAGATCACCCGGCTCGTGTGGGCCATGTATGTCTCTCCCGATGCGCCGGCGAGATCGGTCGCCGAGTTCATCGCGTACGCGCGCGCGAACCCCGACAAGCTCAACTACGCCTCGAGCAACTTCAGCGAATTCTTGGCTGCCACGCAGTTCATGAATGCCACCGGAACGAAGATGGTGGGCGTGCCCTACAAGGGCGGCGCGCAATCGATGCCCGACCTCGTCGCAGGACGTGTGCAAGTCAATTTTGCGCCGCTGTCGGCGGGGCTACCGTATGTGAGAGACGGTCGACTGCGAATGCTGGCAATCCTTCTGCCGCAGCGCAGCCCGCTTGTGCCCGATGTTCCCACCATGGCAGAAGCGGGTGTGCCGGGAATTTCGGTTCCGGGATGGCAGGCCATCCTCGCGCCGGCAAAGACTCCGAAGGAAATCATCGACCGGTTATTCCGCGAAATAGACCGAACCCTGCAGTCCCTCGAGGTGCGCGCGCAGTTCGATCGGCAAGCAGTGCAGGTCGAAGGATCGACGCCAGAGGCGCTGGCGGCCGTCATTGAGGAAGATCTTCGAACCTGGAGGCAGTTCATTCGGGAGAACGGGCTTATCCCGGAGTGACTTTGAGCGCCGCGAGCGATTGCCCTCGGCTAATGAGCAAACCAACAAGGAGACGTCAATGACACAGTCACCAAAGATACGCGTAATGAATGGGACCACACTTGTGCTTGCAGCAGTGTCTTTCTGGCTCAGTCCATCCGTGGGACAGGCTCAATCGGGCACGCACACCCTGACATGCGGTCCCGAGAAGACGATTGGGCAGGCAATCAAGATGCTAAAGCCTGGAGATACCCTCCTGGTGACTGGAACTTGCAATGAAAACCTTGCGATAGGTCTAGGAAGTTCACCGGATCACCTTGGACGGTCAAGGGACGGCGAGCATCAACGGCGATGCGAGTGCGAACGCTGTCACGGTGACGGGCAGGGGAATCACGATCCAAGGATTCGTCATCACCGGAGGGGCACCACAGGCCATCAGTGTTGTCGACGGCGGGTCCGCGGTGATTGACGGTAACGCAATCCAGAATGCGGCGAGGAACGGGATCGCCGTGTTTCGAAACAGCTCGGCTGACATCATCAACAACACGATCCAGAACAACCCCTTGGCCGGAATCGCTATCCAGTCGAACTCAAGCGCTCGCATCGGCTGGGTGGGACCTCCCAACAACAGGGTCAGCGCGCCGAACACGATTCAGAACAATGGAGCGCAGGGGGTTCAGGTGTACAGAGGGCTCCTCCGCACAGATCTTCTCGAACACCATCCAGAATAATGGCAGCCATGGGGTCTTCGTGGACCGAAACTCCCAAGCCGAGATCGCAGCCTGCATCATCAACGGCAACGTTGGCGATGGCATTCGGGGGATGAGGAATGCCGGAGTGGACATCGGGACCGATGCGACGGGCGCGACGCCTGCGTTCGACGACGACACCAACACCGGGACCAACAACGGATTCGGCGTCAACTGCATGATCGACGGCTTTGTGGACGGCCGCCTCGGAGCCCTGACCGGAAACTTGGGAGGCAAGAGTTTCGCGGAGGGTTGCACAGACAGCGTGGTTCCGTAATCAAAATCGATGACATGCTGACCCGACCGTCGAATGAAGCCCCGCACGTAGAAACGGGTACGCCTAACGCCCGCGGGTTGCTAAACTGCGATCCTTTTCCGCGTTCGGGAGCCGGCCATGGCTGCAGCAGGTCCATCGCTTTGGGAAAACCCGCTCGGAACCGACGGCTTCGAGTTCATCGAATACGCCGCGCCCGACCCCGCCGCGCTCGGCCACCTGTTCGAGCAGATGGGATTCACCGCGATTGCGCGGCACCGCTCGAAGAATGTCCTGCTGTACCGGCAGGGCGACATCAATTTCATCGTCAACGCCGAGCCCGACTCGTTCGCGCAATCGTTCGCGCGCGTGCACGGACCGTCGATCTGCGCCATCGCGTTCCGCGTGGAGGACGCGGCCGCAGCCTACAAGAAGGCGGTCGACCAGGGCGCGTGGGGCGTGCCGAACCGTCCGGGACCGATGGAGCTCAACATCCCCGCGATCAAAGGCATCGGCGACTCGCTCATCTATCTCGTCGACCGCTACGCGGGCTCTCCCGCCAATGCGGGCAGCAACGTGTCGATCTACGACATCGATTTCGTCCCGCTGCCCGGCGCCGACCAGCATCCCGCCGGCGCGGGCCTCACCTACATCGACCACCTGACGCACAACGTGCACCGCGGCCGCATGGGCGAGTGGGCGGACTTCTACGGGCGCATCTTCAACTTCCGCGAAATCCGCTACTTCGACATCGAAGGCAAGCTCACCGGATTGAAGTCGAAGGCGATGACGAGTCCTTGCGGCAAGATCCGCATCCCGATCAACGAAAGCGCCGACGACAAGAGCCAGATCCAGGAATACCTCGTCGCCTACCACGGCGAGGGCATCCAGCACGTCGCGCTCGGCACCGACGACATCTTCGCGACGGTGGAAAAGCTGCGCGCGCAATCGGTCGTGTTCCAGGACACGCCCGGCACGTACTACGACATGCTCGGTGCGCGCCTTCCCGGCCATCGCGAGGACACCGAGCGGCTGCGCAAGAACCACATCCTCTTGGACGGCGCGCCGGCCAAGGACGAGATGCTGCTGCAGATTTTCACGGCGACGGTCATCGGCCCGATCTTCTTCGAGATCATCCAGCGCAAGGGCAACGAGGGCTTCGGGGAAGGCAACTTCCAGGCGCTGTTCGAGTCCATCGAGCAGGACCAGATCCGGCGGGGCGTGCTGAAGGAATGAGCTCCGAAGGAATAGGCGGAAGGAAATTAGCGGACCGCGTCGCCAATGAGAGCCGGGGCCGCAGCTGCAACGGCCCGCGACCTTGCTTTTGGCCACGGCTGGCCACACATCCATTGCTTCTGGCCCGGAAACGGTGCATTCAGGCCCCGCCCGTGTTACATTGGGCGGTGCAACATGAACGGCATATGTAAGTGCTTACCTCTCTCGGATTCGTGCTCCTGCGCCAGCTTAGCGACGGCGCTTTCCATTCCGGCGAAGACCTTGCCGCGAATGTGGGGCTGACGCGCGCGCGCGTTTCGCAACTGCTCAAGGAAGCCGAGACCGCGGGTCTGGCGCTGGAACGGATCCGCGGCCGTGGGTATCGGCTGCTGGCCACGCCGGATTTCCTCAATGCCGATCTGATTCGCGCGGCACTGTCCGAAAACGTGCGCAAGAATCCCGACGATCCCGCTTCTCGCCATCGAGGTCGTGGACGAGATCGCCTCGACGTCCACCGAACTCCTGCGCCGCGCGCAACGCAAGGACATCCACGCGTCCGTGCTGGCCGCCGAATGGCAAACCGCAGGCAGGGGCCGCCGGGGTCGCAAATGGACTGCCGTCGCGGGCGGCAGCCTCACGTTCTCGCTGGGATGGCGCTTCGAGCAGGGTGCAGGCTTCCTGGCCGGATTGTCGCTGGCGGTCGGCGTGGCCGTGATCCGCGCGCTCGAGGCGGAAGGATTGCCCGGCGTCGAACTGAAGTGGCCGAACGACCTTATCTACCGGCACCTCAAGGTCGGCGGAATACTGGTCGAATTGAACGGCGACGCGCTCGGACCCTCGACCGTCGTCGTCGGCGTCGGACTCAACGTGCGCATGCCCACCGCCGCCAAGCGCGACATCGAACAGCCGGTAAGCGACCTGACGGCGGTTGCCGGCCGCGGCGCCGTACCTATCGATCGCAATCGCCTGCTCGCGCGCCTCGTGGCGGAATTGGCCTCGGCCTTCGCCGCCTATGCGGAAACGGGATTCCCGCCGTTTGCCGCGGAATGGCAGCGCCGTCATGCGTATCAGGGCAAGCCGGTCAAGTTGCTGTTGCCGGACGGCGCCAGCGTCAAGGGCACCGTCGCCGGCGTCGACAGCACCGGCGCGCTGGTATTGGCCGACGGCCCGCGTCGCGCGCGCTTCCTCTCCGGCGAAATCTCGCTTCGTCGCGCGTAGCAGCTTGAACCCTGCTTTAGCCGCGGCACCTTACCGGGCCGCGGGAGGTCGTGGATAATCGCGGGACCATGCGCATCGTCGTCGTCCTGCTGCTGCTCGCCAACCTCACGCTGCTCGTCTACACGCTGCTCCCCAGCGGCGGCGGCGAAGGCTTCCGGCTGCAGCAGCAAGTGCAGCCGGAGAAGATCAAGCTGCTGACGCCGCAGGAAGTCGCGGCGCTCGGCCCCGCCAAGGTGGCCGCGCTGGCTGATGTCTGCGTCGAGTTCGGCCCGCTCTCCGATGCCGAGCGCGCCAAGGTGATCGCCGACCTCGAGCCGCTGGCGCTGGGCCGGCTGCTGACGCAACGGCGCGTCGAATTCGACAACGCGTTCATCGGTGGCCATTTCGCCGTTTCCGACCCGGAACGCCGCCGACAATCGCGCCGGCGAATTGCGGCGGCAAGGCGTGAAGGACCCGACCGTGGTCGACGCGGGCCGCGGCCAGTTCGCCGTTTCGTTCGGCGCATTTCGCACGGAGCAATCGGCGCTTGCCTATGCGGATGAGCTGACGAAGCAGGGCATCAAGCTGGTCCGCGTGCAGCCGCGGCAGCAGACGCTTGCGCAGACGCTCCTCGTCGTGCGCGATCCGCAGCAGCCGGTCGTCGCGCGGCTCAAGGACCTGCAGACACTGTACGCAGGCACCGATATCAAAGTCGGCACCTGCGTTTCGGCGAGTTGAAGCCAGCGCGTGCCGCCGCCCATTCGCGTGGCGGCAACCGGCGACGATTTCGCGCAGGCGCGCGCGTTGTTCGAGGAATACGCGGCGTGGCTCGAGGTCGACCTGTGCTTCCAGGGATTCGCCGAGGAACTGGCGACGCTGCCGGGCGCGTATGCGCCGCCGCGCGGGATGCTCGTGCTGGCCGGACCCGTGGAGGCCGCCATCGGATGCGTCGCGTTGCGGCCGCTCGCCGGCGACGAATCGTCAGCGGGCGACGTGGCCGAGATCAAGCGCCTCTATGTGAGACCGGCCGCCCGCGGGAGCGGCCTGGGCATGCGCCTTGCGCAAACGGTGATCGACGGCGCGCGCGCGATCGGCTATCGCGAACTCAAGCTCGACACGCTGGAGCACATGGCCGAGGCGCGCGCGCTGTACGCGAAACTTGGGCTTCCGCGAATGCGCGCCGTATTACCACAACCCGATCCCGGGGCGGTGTACATGTCGCGGCGCTCTAGGCTTCTTTAAGCCCGCGCCGACACCGAGAACGTCGTCTCGTCGCCGTCGTTGCGCGGCGATTCGCCGGTCGTCACGTCGCGAAACCCCGAGTCGGCGAGGATCGCGGCAATTTCCTCGGGCGAATACCAGGTCAGCGTCAGCGTTTCGTGTTCCTCGGCGAGCCGCGTCGCGCCGCGCCGGTGCGCGTAGCGATTTTCGGTGCGCGACATGCGCGCGTCGGCCCATACGGTCGATTCCGAGCGCAACGCGATCTGCGTGCCGTCGGCAAGCCGCACCGTGCGCACTTCGACCAGCGGCGCGCCCAGCCGCTGCGCCGATTCCGACGGAACGAACATGTCCATCAGCAACAGCCCGGGGTCGACCAGGTGCGCGCGAATGCGCTGCAGCGCCGACGTGGCCGCGGCGGGGTCGGTGATCAACTGGAACGATCCCGCCGCGATGAACGCCGCCGAATAGCGAAACGGCAGATTGAGTTGCGTGAGGTCCTGGCGAAACAGCGGCGCCTTGATTTCGCGCGCGGCCAGCCGCGCCTCGCAGCTCGCCAGCATCGCGGCCGAAAAGTCCACGCCATGGACCTTGAAGCCCTGCTCGACCAGCGGCACCAGCAGGCGCCCGGAGCCGCACATCAGTTCGAGCAGCGGCCCGGCGTCCTTTGGCAGCTGCTGGCGTACCAGCCGACTTCGGCATCCGGCGCGACCGGCTTGTCCGCGTCGTAGAACAGCGTGCACAGGGGGCCGTAGGCGTGCAAGGCAGCGGCTCGACGTCGAAAGCGCACAGCATACGCCGACTTCGGCCATGCAAAATGTTAAAATTCAACACTTTGCTGGATACCGCTCCAGGGAAATCGTCATGCAACCCGACCGCACGGCAGAACTCACCCGCCTCCTGCGCCAGCGCATTCTCGTGATGGATGGCGCGATGGGCACGATGATCCAGCAGCACAAGCTGTCGGAAGACGATTTTCGCGGCGCGCGGGCCTGCGGACTGCACGATCACGCGCGCGATCTTCGCGGCGACAACGACGTACTGGTGTTGACGCAGCCCGAAGTGATCCGCGAGATCCACGATGCGTACCTCGAAGCCGGCGCGGATGTGATCGAGACCAACACCTTCAGCGCGACGTCGATCGCCCAATCCGATTACGGGCTGGAAGGACGGGCGAAAGAAATCAACTTCGCGGCGGCGCGCATCGCGCGCGAATGCTGCGACGCATGGACCGCGCGCACGCCGGACAAGCCCCGCTTCGTGGCGGGCGCGCTGGGTCCCACCAACCGCACGGCTTCGATTTCGCCGGATGTGAACGATCCCGGTGCGCGCAACGTAAGTTTCGACGTCCTCTGCTTGGCATACGCCGAGGCGGTCGAGGGTCTTGCGGAAGGCGGCGCCGACCTGATCCTGGTCGAGACGGTATTCGACACCCTCAACGCGAAGGCGGCGTTGTTCGCCGTCGAATCGTATTTCGACCGCGTGGGCCGCCGGCTGCCGGTCGTTGTCTCGGGCACGATCACCGATGCCTCCGGTCGCACGCTTTCCGGCCAGACTCCGGAGGCGTTCTGGAATTCGGTGCGCCACGTGCGGCCGCTGGCCGTGGGTTTGAATTGCGCGCTGGGCGCGGCGCTGATGCGGCCGTACATCGAGGAAATCGCGCGCGTCGCGGACACGTTCGTCTCGTGCTATCCGAATGCCGGCCTTCCCAATCCGATGTCCGATACCGGCTACGACGAGACGCCGGAGCAAACGTCGCGCTTGATCCGGGACTTCGCGCAAAGCGGCTTCGTCAACGTAGTCGGCGGCTGCTGCGGCACGACGCCAGCGCATATCCGTGCGATCGCGGAGGCAGTGAAATCGTTGCCCCCGCGCCGCGTGCCGGAACTCGAATTGGCGGAGGCGACTGCATGAAGTCAGGGGCGCGCCACCGCCCCCGCCTTTCCGCATGGCAGTGAATGCCGCAATGGCGCGCTAGCCATGTCCCGCGTCATGCGCCTGTCCGGCCTCGAGCCGCTCGCCATCGGCGACGACTCGCTGTTCGTCAATGTCGGCGAACGCGCCAACGTCACCGGTTCGCGCGCGTTCGCGAAGCTCATCCTGGCGGGCGATTACGCCGGCGCGGTCGAGATCGCGCGCCAGCAGGTCGTCAGCGGCGCGCAGATCATCGACGTCAACATGGACGAGGCGATGCTCGACTCGAAGGCGGCGATGGTGAGATTCCTCAACCTCGATCGCGACGGAGCCCGACATCGCACGCGTGCCGGTGATGATCGACTCGTCGAAGTGGGACGTGATCGAGGCGGGGCTGAAGTGCGTTCAGGGCAAGGGCATCGTCAACTCGATTTCGATGAAGGAGGGCGAAGCCGAGTTCCTGCGCCAGGCGCGGCTGGTGCGGCGCTACGGCGCGGCGGTCATCGTCATGGCGTTCGACGAGAAGGGGCAGGCCGACACCTTCGAGCGCAAGACGCAGATCTGCCGCCGCTCGTACGACCTGCTTGTGGAAAAGGTGGGCTTTCCGCCCGAGGACCTGATCTTCGACCCGAACGTCTTCGCGATCGCCACCGGCATCGACGAGCACAACAACTACGCGGTCGACTTCATCAACGCCACGCGCTGGATCAAGGAACACCTGCCGCACGCGAAAGTGTCGGGCGGCATTTCCAACGTGAGCTTCAGCTTTCGCGGCAACGATGCGGTGCGCGAAGCCATCCACACGGTGTTCTTGTACCACGCGATCCGCGCCGGCCTGTCGATGGGGATCGTGAACGCGGGACAGCTCGGCGTGTACGACGAAATCGAGCCGCGCCTGCGCGAGCTCGTCGAGGACGTAGTGCTGAATCGCCGCACCCCCGGCGGCGACAACCCCACGGAGCGCCTGGTCGCATTCGCCGAGACCGTGAAGGCGCAAGGCAAGGTGGCGACCGAGGACCTCGCATGGCGCGAGGGCAGCGTCGAGGAGCGGCTGTCGCATGCGCTGGTCAAGGGCATCACGTCGCACATCATCGAGGACACCGAGGAGGCGCGCCTCCAGTACGCGCGGCCCATCCAGGTCATCGAAGGCCCGCTGATGGCGGGGATGAATGTCGTCGGCGATCTTTTCGGCTCGGGCAAGATGTTCCTGCCGCAGGTCGTGAAGTCGGCGCGCGTCATGAAACAGGCGGTGGGCCACCTTGTGCCGTTCATCGAGGAGGAGAAGGCGCGCTCGGGCGAGGCGGCCAAGCCCAAGGGCACGATCGTCATGGCGACGGTGAAGGGCGACGTGCACGACATCGGCAAGAACATCGTCGGCGTGGTGCTCCAGTGCAACAACTTCGACGTGATCGATCTGGGCGTCATGGTGCCCGCGCAGAAGATTCTCGGCACGGCGCACGAACGCAAAGCCGACATCATCGGCCTCTCCGGCCTCATTACGCCGTCGCTCGAGGAGATGGCGCACGTCGCGCACGAAATGCAGCGCCTCGGCATGCACCAGCCGCTGCTGATCGGCGGCGCGACGACGTCGCGCGTGCATACGGCAGTGAAAATCGCGCCGAACTATGCGGGCGTCACAGTTTACGTGCCCGACGCTTCGCGCGCGGTGGGTGTGGCGAGCAACCTCCTCTCCGACGAATTGCGCGCGAGCTATGTCGCGGAAGTCGGCGCCGACTATGAAAAGATCCGCGTCCAGCACGCCGGCAAGAAAGGCCCGAAGCTGGTCACGCTCGCCGCCGCGCGCGCGAACGCGTTTGCGACCGACTGGAAGAGCTACGTGCCGCCGGTGCCCACGTTCATCGGCCGCCGCGAGTTTCGCAATGTCGACTTGGCGGAGATCGCGAAATTCATCGACTGGGGCCCGTTCTTCCAGGCTTGGGAGCTGTCGGGGCCGTTCCCCGCGATTCTCGACGACGCGATCGTCGGTGAGGCCGCGCGCAACGTGCATGAGGAAGGCCAGGCGATGCTGCGGCAGATCATCGATGGCCGGTGGCTGAACGCAAGCGGTGTGGTCGCGCTGCTGCCGGCGAACGCGGCCGGCGACGACATCGTGTGCTACACGGACGAAACGCGTGCGCAACTGGCGCTGACATGGCGCAACCTTCGCCAGCAGAACGAGCGACCGCCGGGCAAGGCGAATTTCTGCCTGTCCGACTTCGTGGCGCCCGTGGAGCCAACGCGAAGGATTATCTGGGAATGTTTGCGGTGACCGCCGGACTGAACATCGAGGCCAAGCTCAAGGAATTCGAGGCCGCGAAGGACGACTACAGCGCCATCATGCTGAAGGCGCTGGCCGACCGTCTCGCCGAGGCCTTCGCCGAGTGGCTGCACGCGAAGGTCCGCCGCGAACTCTGGGGTTATGCCAGGGACGAGAGGCTCGACAGCGCCGCGCTGATCCGCGAGGAATACCGCGGCATCCGGCCCGCGCCCGGCTACCCGGCCTGTCCCGACCACGCGGTGAAGGCGCCGCTCTTCGATGTCCTGCGCGCCTCGACGATCGGCATGTCGTTGACGGAAAGCTACGCGATGCTTCCCACGGCCGCAGTTTGCGGCTTCTACCTTTCGCATCCGGATGCGCAGTACTTTGCCGTCGGCAGGATCGCGGAAGACCAGTTGGCCGACTTTGCCCGCCGCGACGGCATCGATCTCGACGCCGCAAGGCGGAGGTTGTCGCCGCTCCTCGGATGAGTGGCCCGGCCGCAGCGAACCCGGTGCTGACCACCACGGAAGGCGATCGGCACGTCATCGCGCAACGCTGGTCCGAGGAGGCGCCGCTCGTCGTCGTCCTGTTCTGCGCGGCCTGGTGCGATACGTGCACCGAGTTTCGCGCCAGCTTCGAACGCCTTGCGGCCGCGCGCCCGGATGCCATGTTCGTCTGGCTGGACATCGAGGACGACAGCGAGATCTGCGGCGACGTCGACGTCGAGAATTTTCCGACGCTGGCGATCTTTCACGGCGACCGATTGCTGCATTTCGGGGTGTCGCTGCCGCAGGAAGGCAACGTGGCGCGCCTGATCGACAATTGCCCGCGAGGCGCTCCGATCCGTCGCGCCGACCGCCGCGCCTGTCCACATGGCTTCGCAGTTGCGGCGCGCGGACTAGCGCGCCGCACCAAAGCCCGGCGCTACTTTGCGCCGAGGAGCTTTGCCGTCCGCGCTACTGCCGCCGGCTTGACCCAGAAGATCGCGCCGAAACGTCCCTTGCCACTGGTGACCGCGTCGCACGCGACCACGTTGATCTTGGCGGCCGCGAGCGTGTCCAGCGTCTTGACCATCGCGCCGACGCGGTCGTCGCCTTGATACAGGAAGCCCGTCTTCTTCACGGAAAGCTTGAGGCCCAGGCCCTTCGCCACGCGCTTCAGCAGCGCGGAATTTGCCGGGACCAAGTCGAGCTGCGCCTTCCCGCCGCTGGGGAAAGCGGAAAAGGCCAGCAGGTCCACACCCTTGGCCGCGAGCGCCCCCATGATCTTCGCGCCCTGTCCGGGCCGGTTCGGGAGCATCGTGTAGAAGTAGTCGACTTTGCGCATCTTGTTCTTCATGCTGGTCTCCTTTCAGTCAGTGCGGGTCGGCCGGCGCGGACTGTAAGCGTGACCGCACAACCGGAATCCGCAGGCGGAAATTATCCGCCCGTTTGGCCACTCGTGCACAATAATGCCGCAAGGCCCAACCCGCTTGTTCTTCGGAGGAACAGGACATGTCGGAATCGTACCTCACGCGTCTCTCGGCCTTTGTTGCGGCGCATGGCGCTCGCGTTCGCGGCGCAGGCGGCGTATCCGGACAAGCCGATCCAGTACATCATTCCCTTCGCGCCCGGCGGCGAGTCGGATGTCGCGGCGCGCCTGCAGCAGCAGGTGTTCAAGGCCAAATTCAACCAGGAACTGATCGTCTCGAACAAGACCGGCGCAGGCGGCGCGCTCGCCTGGTCGCAATTGAACAATATGCCCGGCGACGGCTATACGATCATGGGCGTCAACCTGCCGCACATCGTGCTGCAGCCGCTCGAACCCGGCACGCAGTTCAAGACCGAGGACATCACACCGGTCTATTTCTTCCACTACACGCCGGACGCGATCATCGTTTCCGCAGACAGCCCGTACCGGACGTTCGCGGACCTGGTGAAGGCGGCGCGCGACAAGCCGGACTCGATCAGCCTGGCGGGATCGGGCACGAACTCGGCCAACCATCTGGCGCACGAGCGCCTCGACCGTGAACTGAAGCTGAAGACGCTCTATGTTCCGTTCAAGGGCACCGGGGAACTGGTGTCAGCGGTGCTCGGCAATCACGTCAGCGGCGCGATGACCTATTCGACGCTTGCGATCCAGCAAAAAGGCAAGATGCGGATGCTGGCGGTCGCCACCGAAAAGCGGTTGCCGCAATTTCCCGACGTGCCGACGTTCAAGGAATTGGGGCTCAATTGGGTCGACGGCGCGTACCGCGGAATCGCCGTTCCCAAATCCACGCCGCCGGAAATCCGCAAGGCGGTCTCGGACATGATGGATGCTGTCAACAAGGACCCGGATTTGCGCAAGCGCATGACCGAGGGCGGCTTCGAAGTCACGGACATCCCGCTCGAACAGATACCGGCGTTCGTGAAGGAGCGCTCGGTGGAGTACCTTAATGCCGCCAAGGGTCTGGGGATGGTGAAGTGATGGCGGCGCGGACACTCGACCGGGACATGGGCGCATGAAATCGATTGTGATCGCAGCGATCGTATTCGTCTGCGTGTTCGGCGGCGCGATGGTCGGCACGCTGCTCCACGGCAAATTGCCGCAGCATCATCGGGACGGCGACTCGAAGGACGTCATCAAGCTGGTGATGGGCCTGATCGCCACGATTGCCGCGCTGGTCCTGGGCCTGCTGATCGCGTCGGCGCACACCGCCTATGACACGCAGGAGTCCGAGGTGCGGCAGCTCGCCGTTCACCTTGCGCTGCTCGACCGCATTCTCGCCCATTACGGTCCGGAAGCCGCGCCGACGCGCGCACCGTGCTGCGCGAGGTCGTCGCGGCCGACGTCGAGCGAATCTGGCCCAGCGAAGGCGCCGGGACGGCAGCCCTGCCTCCAGCCAGCAGCTCGCGTGCGCGGCGAGGACGTGTTTGGCATGATCGCGAAATTGTCGCCGGCTCACGCAAGAGCAGCGCTTCACGCAGAGCCGCGGGCATTGCAACTGCTGACCGACATGGCGAACACCCGGCGACTGATGGCCGAGCAGGCCGGCGGCTCGCTGTCGTGGCCGTTCTTCGTCGTGCTCGTGTTCTGGCTGGTCGTGCTGTTCCTCGGGTTCGGCCTGTTCGCGCGGTTCAACGCGACCGTCTTCGCCGCATTCTTCGTCGGCGCGATATCCGTCGCCGGCGCGATCTTTCTGATCCTGGAGATGTATCACCCCTACGGCGGGCTGATGCAGATCTCCAGCCTGCCGATGCAGCAAGCGCTCGCTGGAGCAGCTCGGCAAGTAGGCGTGCGCGTCGCCTAGTCCAGGCTGCCCAGGAAATCCAGCTTGCCGATCTCGACGCCGTTGTGGCGCAGGATGTCGTAGGCCGTCGTCGTGTGGAAATAGAAATTCGGCAACGCGAACTGCAGCAGGTAGTTGACGCCGGTGAACGTCTTGGGCTGGCCGCGGACCTTGCGCGTGATCTCCCGCGCCTCGGAGCCGTCGATCTGCGCGGCGTTCATCGCCTTCACGGCCGCGAGGGTCTTGTCGACGCGCGCGATCAATTCCGCCAGCGTCTTCTCGTTGTCCTCCCACGTTGCCGGCTCGCTGCCTGCGAGACGGGCCGTTGTCGCACGCGCGAAGTCGGCCGCGATCTGCACCTGCACAGACAGCGGCAGCATGTCCGGGAAAAGGCGCGCGTTCACGAAGACCGCGTCATCGATTTTCTTGGCTTGCGCGTGCGCAGTGGCCTTCTCGAGGATGCCTTTTAGGTTGGTGAGACCCCTTCACGAATACCGGAACCGACGCTTGATACATCGAAATTGGCATTGATTGCTCCTTGTTGGAAGTGCTTGCGTAACGTCAGATCCGCTCGATGATGGCCGCGATGCCCTGGCCGCCGCCGATGCACATGGTGATGAGCGCGTAGCGCCCGCCGGTGCGGTGCAACTCGTACATCGCCTTGATCGTCAGGATGGCGCCGGTTGCGCCGATCGGATGGCCCAGCGCAATGGCGCCGCCGTTCGGGTTGACCTTGGCGGCATCCATCCCGAGTTCCTTGCTCACGCCCAGCGCCTGCGCCGCAAATGCCTCGTTCGATTCGATGACGTCCATCTGCGCGAGCTTCAAGCCGGCCTTCGCCAGCGCCCGCTTGACCGCGCTCACCGGACCCAGGCCCATGATCTTCGGGTCGATGCCCGCGTGGCCGTAAGCGACGAGCCTTGCCATCGGCGTCAACCCCTTGGCGGCCGCGGCCGATTTATCCATCAGCACGACTGCGGCGGCGGCATCGTTGATGCCCGACGCGTTGCCGGCGGTCACGGTACCGTTTTCCTTGATGAACACGGCCTTGAGCTTGCCCATGCTTTCCATCGACGATTCGACGCGCACATGCTCGTCGGTGTCGAACATGACGGGCCCTTTCTTGCTCTTCAATTCGATCGGCAGGATCTGGCTCTTGAAATGGCCGGCGGCGATGGCGGTAGCCGCGCGCTTGTGACTCTCGACGGCGAACGTGTCCTGGTCGGCGCGGGTCAGCCCGCATTTCGCGGCGACGTTCTCGGCCGTGACGCCCATGTGGATCGTGTCGAACGGATCGGTCAGCGCGCCGACCATCATGTCCAGCATCTTCGAGTCGGCCATGCGCGCACCCCAGCGCTGCGTAGTCGACGCGTAGGTCGCCCGGCTCATGCTCTCGGCGCCGCCGGCGACGGCGGCGTCGATGTCACCCAGCAGGATGTACTGCGATGCGGTGACGATGGCCTGCATGCCGCTGCCGCATAGCCGGTTCACCGTCACGGCCCCGGTATCGACCGGCAAGCCTCCGTTCACGCAAGCCAGGCGCGAGATGTACATGTCCCTGGGCTCGGTGTGGATGACGTTGCCGATGACGCATTGGCCGATGTCCTTGGGATCGACCTTCGCCCGGGCGACGGCTTCCTTGACCACCCGCGCCGCAAGCTCGCTCGGCGGAATGTCCTTCAAGCTTCCACCGTAATCGCCGATGGCCGTGCGCGCTCCGCTCAATATGACGACTTCTCTCTCGCTCATGATGATTCTCCGGAAGGGGATTGCAATGATACCGCTTTGGCGCGTCGAGACTTTGGCGCCGATCAACAACAGGCTTCAGGATGCAGCCCGTTGCGGTTGCCGGCATCCCGGCGCAAGATTCGGGGCCGCCTACGCGAACAACATGTTGTGCCCGACGGAGGAATTTCAATGCAGCAAGTGGTGAAGGCCGTCGCGTTCGCCGTGCTGGCGGCGGGCCTGCTCGGGTCGCCCCTCGTCGCGACCGGCGCAGGGGACGAGATTCTGCAAAAGGTCGTGATCGTCAGCCGTCATGGCATTCGCTCGCCGTTGGCGACCGCGGCGGAACTCGGCACCTGGTCGACGCGGCCATGGCCTTCGTGGAACGAGCCTGCGGGCAACCTCACCGCGCGGGGCGCGCAGCTCGTCACTCTGCTGGGCCGTTACCATCGCGGTTATCTCGTGGCGGAGCAGGCGCTGCCCGAGCAAGGATGCCCGCAGCGCGGCAGCGTGTATGTCCATGCCGATCTCGATGAGCGCACCAAGGCCACGGCGCAGGCGCTGCTCGACGGCATGGCGCCCGGGTGTGGCATTGCATACCGCACCAAGCCGGCCGCATCCATCGACAGCCTCTTCCATCCGGTCGCGGCCGGCGTGTGCCGGCTCGACGCGATGGTCGCGCAGACCGGCATCCTGCAGCGCGTGGCGGGAGACCTCAACAGCGTTCCGGGCGATTTCAAGGCGCCGTTCGACGCATTGCAGGAGGGGATGGATTGCTGCAAGCCGTCGCTGTGCACGGCATTCGGCAAGGCGGAAGGGTGCAAGCTCGCCGACCTGCCGACCTTCCTGTCACCGCAGCCGAACGGCACGGGCGTCGCGATGCTCGGCGCGTTGGCCATCGCGTCGGCGGTGACCGAAGACTTCCTGCTCGAATATGCGGAGGGAATGGAAAGCGGCCAGGTCGCCTGGGGACGCTTGAGTCCGCCGCAGCTGCTGCAGACGTTTCGCCTGCACACGGAAGCCATGGACCTCATGGAGCGCACCCCCTATCTCGCGCGGCGGCAGGGCTCGTTGTTGCTGATGCGCGCCGCGGCGGCGGTTACGAGCGGCCATTCGTCGGGTCTGGGCGCGGTGGAGCCGGCCGTGCGCGACGCGAAGTTCGTGGCCTTCGTCGGCCACGACACCAATATCGCCAATCTCGCGGGCATCATGGACGTCACCTGGACGCAAGCGGGTTATCAGCGCAATCAAACGCCGCCCGCCGGCGCGCTGGTATTCGAGGTTCGCGCGGGATCGGACAAGAAGGAGCGCGTCTATACGTCCTACGTCGCGCAATCACTCGAGCAGATGCGCAAGATGACGCCGCTGACGCTCGAAGTGCCGCCGATGAGGACGCCGTTGCGGCTGCGCGGCTGCAGCGCGAATACGCCCGGCTTTCCGTGCCTCATCGACGAGTTCGCGGTGGTGATCCGCAATGCCATCGACCGCGAATGCGTAGAATGACCGGAGCGCTGAAGAGGAGCCCGCTGCAATGACCACATCGCGTTGGCGGCATCACGGCGTGCGTGTCGTCCACGCCGGCGAACTGGATACCAACACACCACAGACGCCCGGCATGAACCGCGCCGCGGCGATCACGCACGCGCGAGCGGGGGCGGAAAAGCTCTGGGCGGGCACCGTGGTGATCCACCCGAAGGCGAAGACCGGCGCGCACCACCACGGTCCGGTCGAGAGCGTGATCTACGTCGTGTCCGGCCGCGCGCGGATGAGATGGGGCGATCGGCTGGAGTTCATCGCCGAGGCGGGGCCCGGCGATTTCATCTATATCCCGCCCTTCGTTCCGCACCAGGAAATCAACGCGCGCGACGACGAGCCGCTGTCGTGCGTCCTCGTGCGCAGCGGGCAGGAGCCCGTCGTGGTCAACCTGGACCTTCCCAACGTGGAGCCCAATCCCGAGGAAGTGCATTGGGTGGACAATATTCACCCTGATCCGAACCGGAAAGCTTGACCCATTCCGCGGCCCGACGGCGAGCGAATCGTTACGCGGCCGGATCGAGATTGGGCAACGCGTCGTCGCCGGTGATGCAGCTCGCGAGGTAACACGCGACGCCAGCGTCGCCGGTCCACAACGAGTAGCGGCGCTGCTTGTACTCGGTTGCCATCCTGTCGCTTTGGGCGATGGCGTGCATCGCGAACGCGCGTGCGCGATCCAGCCAGCGTTGATCGTTCGTGCGCTTGAAGAGCTTCAGGAACGTGTAGCCGTTGCCTGCCGTGCCGTGGCATAGCCCCGCGCCCTTGGTCAGCGGACCCGCGGACCACGTGAGTTCCCCAGCGGCGACAAGGAGATCGTCGAGGCGCGGGTCGGGCAGGCTTGCGAGGCTCGTCACGATGCCGGGTGCACCGTGGCACCACTGCAGCAGCAGCTTGTGTGGCGTTGGCTCCAGCAGTGGCGGCCAGTTGGCCAGCGCGCCCTCGCACAGCGCTGTGGCGCACGTCGTCTCGACAATGTCGTCCGCCCGTTTCGCCCAGGTTTGCGGAGACAGCAACTCGCGGCCCCTGATCAGCGCGCTCGCGTTGCCGGCGAAGCCGTGGCCGGCGCCGGTGTGCTTGAGCTTCCTTCCCCAGAGGTCCTGCGTCCAGATGCGGCATGGCGCGTCGCCGGCGGGTAGGTACGCGCGGAGCAACGCGTCCGCATCGGCACGGAACAGCTCGGCCCAGCGCTCCTCGCCCGTCCATTCGTGCATCGTGAGCGCCGCGTGCATCGTGCCCGGCGAACCCCACAGCATTTCGAGCGACGGGTGGCCGGCGTTGGCGGCGACCGAGGCGGCAATGGCGTCGGACGTTTCAAGGTCCGGTGCCAGCCTGTAGCGCAGCAGCAGAATGCCTGACCGGCCCATCAGCAGGCTCTCGACGCCATGTCCCTTCGGTTCGACCTGTGCGAGGTTGCGCGCGGCGAGCTCGTCGAACAGCGGCACAAAGTCGATGGATCGCTCCGCCGCACCTTTGCGGGCGAGCTCGTCGAGCGCCCAGATCACGCCCGCGGCGCCGTCGTAAATCATGGTGAGCGGTTCGCGAGCTTCGCCACGCTCCACATCGCGCGGATGCCGCGTCCAGAGGTTGGTCCGCGAGAATCGACCGCTGCGCGTCCATCGCAAAGCGTTCGACCCAGCCGCGAGCGGCGCCTTCGTCCCAGCGCCTGGCAACGAGCTGCTCGTGGCGTTCCGGCTCGAAGAGCATGGATAGCAGCAGGCACGCGCGGGCGTCGGCGTTCTCCGCTGACCGCGTCAATTCGCCGGCAGATCCTGGCTGACGCGGTAGAGACCCTCGAGCACCAGGTTCTCGTGCAACTGGAAGGGAATGGACAGGCGCGGCGCGACCGTGCCCGCGGCGCCGCCGGAAAGAACGCATACCATGTCGGGCGTGCTGCGCGCCTCGATTCCGTACAGGCGCTCGATCGCGCCCGCCTGCGCGTGCTGGCAGCCGCTGGCGATCGCGTCGACGGTCTGCGTCGGATAGTGCGAAAAATCGCCGTCCTGGTCGGGCAGCGCGGCAGTGCCCTCATGCAGCGAGCGCAGCATCAACCCCAAGCCGGGCATGATCATCCCGCCCTTGAACACGCCGTCGGCGGACAGGAAGTCGAGTGTGGTCGCCGTGCCGCACACGACGACCATCGCCGCGCGCTCGCCCAGCATGTGCCGCGCGCCGATCATCGCCGCCCAGCGGTCGCTGCCCAGCTGCGCCGGATTGCGGTAGCTGTTGGTGACGCCGCATTGCGCCTCCTGCGGGACGAGCCAGAAGGGCGCCGGCGCATCCGGCCAGACTTCGAGCATGCGAATGGTCGCGGAGCGGATGCGGGTGCCGGCGACGTTCGAAATGACGATCTTCGCCGGGGTCGGGAGCTTCGCGAATTGCGCCGGCAACGCCATCATTTCGTCGTGCAGCGCGTGACCGGATTCGACCCGGTTCTCGCGCGCGCCGCCATTCGGGTCGGCACGGAACAGCCCCCACTTGAGGAACGTGTTGCCGACGTCGATCAGCAGGCTGAATTTCTGTTGCGCGGTCGGGCCCATGTGGAGTCTCGAAAGACGGCCGGGCCGCCATCCTACATGGAATCGAGCGGGAAAATGGGCCGGGTCAGTTTTCGATACGGATAGACCGACAGGTCGGCGTTGGTGACGCCTTCGCCGGCGCACTCGACGATGTGGGAGGCGATCGGCTTGAATCCGGCGCGGTAGTGGATGCGCGACTTCAGCATCACGTAGCGCTTTTGCCGCGGGTCGATGCCGGCGTGGGTGAAGACGCCCAAGTCGAAAGGCTCGTGCGCACGCTCGGTGACAACGATCTGCGCGGAGGCCTTTCCCCGTTGGATTTCGAGGATTGCCGTGCGCCCGAGATACGTGCGGATGCCGGTGTACATGGGGCCCGTGATCACGAACTCGCCATCGGTGATCGCCTGGACGCGGCCTTCGACTTCCAGCGGAACGCCGGAAAGTCCGATCGCCGGCATGTCGGTGCGGCCGCCCAACTTCAGGCGCACCTTCTGCCCTGCGCCGGCATCGATCATCGTCGCGACCGCCTGCGCATCGCGGATGGGCGCGATCGCGACGTCGTCCAATTCCTGCTCCAGGATTTCCGCGACCACCGCCATCACGTCCTGCGCGCCGCCCGAGCCGCAGTTGTCGCAATGGTCGATCAGCAGCACGGGCGCACCCGGATTGCTCGACCCAAATGCTTTGGCGGCCGCGACGGACTCCCGCAACGGCGGCGCGTGGAACACGTATTCCGCGCGCCGCTCCCAGGCCATCGCCAGCATGTGATCGCAAACCATGCGCGCGTGTTCGCGGCCGCCGTGGCGCGCATCCGCCGACGACGATCGCGGACAATCCGGTGAACGGCGTATCCGCGTGCGGAAACGACGGCAGCAATGTCGCGGCGAGGACGTTGCCGTCGGCCTCCATATGCCGCGCGAAGGCGAGAATGTCGCCGGAGGGTCCGTCTTCCGGCGCGTGGCGCATGACCGAAGCGATCAGCGGCCGCCAGCCCCACGCCATCACCGGCTCGATGTCGCCATCGAGCGCGCCGACGAGAATCCCGCCGGCTTGCATGCCGGCCTCGTACATGTCGACGTGCGGATAAGTCTTGTAGCCGGCGATGACGGTGGCGTTGTCGACCAAGTCGGCGGAAAGATTCGTGTGATAGTCGAGCGTGACGGCGATGGGAATGCGCGGCGCGATACTTCGGATCCGCTTGACGATTTCGCCTTCGGCATCGTCGCAGTCCTCGATCACCATCGCGCCGTGCAGATCGAGCATCACCGCGTCGCAGCCGGCCCGTACGGCGTCGGTCAGCGGCGCCAGCAGCGTCTCGAACGTCGCGCGCGACGCCTTGTTCGACGGCCACGACTCGGCGGCGACGGGCGTGACGATTTCGGCGCCCTCGCGCCGCGCGATGTCGAGGTACGCGGCCATCGGCGTGTTCGTGTTTTCGAAGCGCGCCCGCGCGGCCTCCCCGAACGCGGGACCGTTGCCGTGTCCGAACGATTGCAAGGGCGTGGGCACCGGCGAGAACGTGTTCGTCTCGTGCTTGATCAGCGCGATGACGTAGCGGCGCGGCATGAGTCCGACCGGCTCCTACGGCTGGAAGGCGGGACCGCCGGGTTTCAGGCGCAGCCCCCGGCGCAAACGCGTCCAGTGGAACATCGTCGGGTCGGCCTTTGCGGGTCCGGGCGCCACGACGACCAGCACTTCCCTGGCGATGGGCTGGAAATCGGCGCGGAAATGCACGGAACTCTTCAGCGCCAGCATCCGCTGCTGCTTGGGCTCGATGCCGACGTGGCGGAACATTTCCTGGTCCGCCGCCTGGCACTTCTTCGACGCCAGCACGACGCGAACGTTGCCTTTGCGCAAGACCGCCATGGCGCCCAAGTCCATGCGAAAGCCCTTGAACATCGGCCCGGTGCACGTGAATTTCCCGTCGCCCAATGCCTCGACGGTGAATTCGCCCGCCAGCGGCACGTGACCTGGCACGCCGGAGATTTCACCCAACCTGAACTCGGCCGAGTGCCCGATGCCGACAACGTGCGCCTGCTTCGCCGACGCGCCATCGATCAGCAATCCCAGCACCGCGTCGCGGGGATTGCGCTTGAGCAGTGCCGCGAGCAGGCCGGTGGTGTCGCCATTGCCGCCCGCGCCCGGGTTGTCCTGCGTGTCGGCCATCACGACCGGCGCGCCGGGTTCGCCGCGCTGCATCGCGCGCGCCACGGCGGCATCGGGCTCGAACAGTTCCATCGCGAAGTCGGGCTCGGCGTCGTGCACGGCGTTCGCGAGCGCATCGACGGCCGCTTTCACATGGACAGCGTCGGGGCCATAGCCGAATACGGCCATTCCGCACTCCGGGAAATCCGCCATCGGAAAGCCCGGCGTGAACGACAGCACCGTGTCGTGCTCATGTTCGAGCCGCGCCAGCAATTCGTACAGACTCTTTCCCGGCTCGATGAACGTGCACTGCGACGGAAGCCCGGTCAGGAAGTCGAGCGGCCGGATCGCATGGGCCAAAGGTGCGCCGGCGTTGATCGTCCGCTGCAGGAGCCTGGCCGCGCGCGTGCCGGTCAACGCCATGTCGATGTGCGGGTACGTGCAGTAGGCGTTGAGGCCGTCGGAATGCTCGACCATGGCGCGCGTCATGTTGGCGTGCAGGTCGAGGCTCGCGACAACCGGAACGCGCGGCCCGACCAACTTGCGCACGCGCGCCAGCAGTTCCCCTTCGCCGTCGTCGAAGTGTTCGGTGACCATCGCACCGTGAAGGTCGAGATAGACGCCGTCGACCGGGCCGGCATCATGCAATCGCGCCAGCATGTCGGCGACGATCCGTTCATAGGCTTCGCGCGTGACGTGGGCGGACGGCGAGGCCGCACTCCACACAAGGCCGATCGTGCGATGACCCATGGCGTGCAGCGCATCCAGCGCGCCGGTGGCAGGAATGTTGGCGCCGGCCAAGCGCGGCGCGATGGCATCGCCGACCGTGAGCTCCGGCCAGCCCCCGCCGTCCTCGAACGCGGCATAATCGGCCTTCGACGGCGCGAAGGTATTGGTCTCGTGCTGGAATCCACCTACCGCGATAACCGCCATCGCTGCTCCATTGTACGTTCGAGCGGGCGAGGTCAGCCGATATCGCCCGAATGTCCGGATACGCTATCACACGCAGAGGAACCGCAGTGGCCGACGAGTTGTGGAAATGGGATGCCGTGGCGCTTGCGCAGGCGATCCGCACACGCAAGATCTCTTCGCGTGATGCCGTGAACGCAAGTATTGCGCGGATGCGCGCGGTGAATCCGCAGTTGAACGCGGTGACCTGCGATCTGTCCGATGCGGCGCTTGCCGCGGCGGATCGCGCAGATGAGGCCGTTGCCCACAGCCTCGCGTCAAATGAGCCATTGGGCGCGCTGCATGGCGTCCCGGTCACGATCAAGGAAAATATCGACCAGGAAGGCTGCGCGACCGTCAATGGCGTCGCGGCGAACAAGGACCTGATCGCCACCGCCGACAGTCCGGTGGTCGCCAACTGGAAGCGAGCCGGGGCGATCGTCATCGGCCGCACCAACACGCCGGCGTTCAGCTTCCGGCTGGACACAGTCAACGATTACCGCGGGCGCACGTACAGCCCGTGGTCGCGCGCGCGCACGCCGGGCGGGTCGAGCGGCGGCGCGGCGTCGTCGGTGGCGGCGGGCGTCACGCCTCTCGCGCACGGCAACGACATCGCCGGCTCCGTGCGCTATCCGGCGTATTGCTGCGGGCTCGCGGGGCTGCGCCCGTCGTTCGGACGGGTCCCTGCGTACAACCCGACCGGCAAGACCGAGCGCGTCATTTCGGCGCAGCTCATGTCCGTGCAGGGTCCGCTCGCGCGATCGGTGCGCGACGTGCGGCTTGGCTTCCACGCGATGGCCGCCCGTGACCCGCGCGATCCTTGGTGGGTGCCGGTGCCATTCGACGGCCCGCCAATACAGTCGCCGATACGCGTCGCCGCGGTCACCGATGCCGCTGAACTGGGCGGTGCGACGCCGTCGGCGGCGGTTGCGGCTGCACTGAAAGTGGCGGCGCAGGCGCTCGCAGATGCGGGCTACGAGATCGTAACCGGGCAGACGCCCGGATTCACGGCGGCATTCGAACTGTGGTTCGAGATGCTGGTCCCGGAATTCCGCCGCTTCATGCAGGCCGACTTCGAACGCGATGGCGACGATGGCATCCGCCTGGCGATGAAACTGATGCTCGACAACGTGCCCGACCGAGGCGTCGACGCGCATCTCAAGTCGCTCGCCGACCGCACCCGGCTGATTCGCGACTGGTACGCGTTCCTCGAGCGCACGCCCCTGGTGCTTGCGCCGGTTTGCACCGAACTGCCCTACGTTCACGGCTTTGACATTGAAAGTGCGGCGCGGACGATGGAGGTCTGGCGGCAATCGGCGACGCTGATGGCGGTACCCGTGCTCGGCCTGCCCGGAATGGCCGTGCCGACCGGCGTGGCTGACGGTCTTCCCGTTGGCGTACAGATCATCGGTCCGCGCTTTCGCGAGGACCTCTGCCTTGCCGCCGCCGAAGCCATCGAGGCGCGCGTGCCGCGCATTACACCGATCGACCCGCGCAGTTGAGGGCAAATGAGGGGCCGGGAATCGCCTATTGCCGCCGCGCCGGGGTGCGACTATCGTGCGGGTTCGCGGCCCTACCCTTAGCGCTTCGCGCGCAGCTGTCCCGCTTCAGGAGAAAGTCCATGCCGTCTCGCCTTTGCCACTCATTTGCCGTGTCCGCCTTTGCCGCGTGCGCGGCCGTACTCTCCCTCGCCGCATTTGCCCTAGTCGCGCCGGCCGCATTGGCCCAAACCCAGACCACGCTGCGCGTCGTCAAGCATTCCGACTTGAAGATCGTCGACCCGATCTGGACCACTGCGTACATCACGCGCGACCACGGCTATATGATCTACGACACGCTGTTTGCCACCGATGCCAACGGCCAGGTCAAGCCGCAGATGATCGACAAGTACGATCTCTCCGCGGACAAGCTGACCTGGACGATGACACTGCGAGAGGGCCTCTTGTGGCACGACGGCACGCCGGTCACCGCCGAGGATTGCGTCGCTTCGATCAAGCGCTGGGGGTCGAAGGACGCGATGGGCCAGAAGATGATGTCGTTCGTCAATGACATGCCGGTCGTCGATGCCAAGACATTCAAGATCGTGCTGAGCGCGCCGACGGGCCTTGTCCTCACGGCGCTCGGCAAGCCGTCGTCCAATGTGCCGTTCATGATGCCCAAGCGCGTCGCGGCAACGCCTGCGAGCGAACAGATTTCCGACTACACGGGATCCGGCCCGTTCGTGTTCAAGAAAGACGAATGGAAACCGGGCGACAAGTCCGTCTACGTGAAATGGGACAAGTACAAGCCGCGCGCGGAGCCCGCGTCGGGATTGGCCGGCGGCAAGGTGGCGAAGGTCGACCGCGTCGAATGGAAGCAGTTAGCCGACCAGCAGACCGCCGTCAATGCGCTGATCGCGGGCGAGATCGACTTCATCGAGCAGCCGTCGCACGACCTGCTGCCCATCCTGCGCAAGGATTCCAACATCAAGCTGGTGGACTGGAATCCGCTGGGCAATCAATACGCGTTTCGCTTCAACACCACAGCCAAGCCCTTCGACAACGTGAAGGTGCGGCAAGCGCTGCTCTACGCATTCAACCAGGAGGACTTCCTGCAGGCGGTGATCGGCGACAAGCAGTACTACAAGACGTGCAAGGCGCTGTTCGTCTGCGGCACGCCGCTGGCCTCGGACAAGGGCATGGATGGCCTGCTCGAATCCAATTTCGTGAAAGCGCAGGCGCTGCTCAAGGAAGGGGGCTACGACGGGACGCCGATCGTGCTGATGCACTCGACCGACCTGCAGGTGCTGACGAATCTGGCACCGGTGGCCAAGCAGTTGATGGAAAAGGCAGGCTTCAAGGTCGACATGATCTCGATGGACTGGCAGAGCGTCGTCGCGCGGCGGTCGAAGAAGGATCCGCCCGCGCAGGGGGGCTGGCACGCGTTCCTGACGTCGTGGGTTTCCGCGGACATCCTCAATCCCGTGTCCACCGCGTTTCTCAATGCGAGCTGCGACAAGGCGCTCTTCGGCTGGCCGTGCGACGCCGAAATCGAAAAGCTGCGCGACGATTTCGCGCGCGAAACCGATCCCGCCAAGCAGAAGGCGATCGCCGAGGCGGTGCAGGTGCGCTTCACGCAATATCCGACGCACGTTCATCTCGGCCAGTGGTACCAGCCCGGGGCGGCACGCAAGAACATCGACGGTGTCGTCGTGGCGCCCGCGTCGGTGTTCTGGAACATCAGCAAGACAGGGAAGTAGTCTCAACTGATGCTTACCTACATCGGTAAGCGTCTCCTCGCGACGATTCCGGTCATGGCGATCGTCGCCGTGTTCGTGTTTGCCATGCTGCGGCTCACCCCCGGCGACCCGGCTTCCATCCTCGCCGGCGCGTCGGCGACTTCGCAGGACATCGTCGAGATTCGCGCGAAGCTCGGCCTCGACCAGCCGATCTTCACGCAGTTTTTCGTCTGGATCGGCCGCATGTTCACCGGTGATTTCGGCGAATCGTTCTTCTTCAAGAAGCAAGTCGCCGAACTCATCGTCGGCCGCATCGAGCCCACGCTGATGCTCGCGACGACTACTATGATCCTGTCCATCGTGATCGCCGTGCCGCTGGGCGTGCTCGCCGCGTACAAGCAGGGCACGTGGCTGGACCGTATCGTGATGGGCTTCTCGGTGCTGGGCTTCTCGGTGCCGGTGTTTGTCATCGGCTACGTGCTGATCTTCGTCTTTTCGATCGAGCTCGCGTGGCTTCCCGTGCAGGGCTATCAACCGCTGTCCGAAGGGCTGTGGGGCTGCTTGCAGCGGCTGGTTCTGCCCAGCGTGACCCTGTCAGTCATCTACATCGCGCTGATCGCCCGCATCACGCGCACCAGCGTGCTGGAAGTGCTGGGCGAGGATTACATCCGCACCGCGCGGGCGAAGGGGCTGACCAACGTCACCGTGCTGATGCGCCACGCGTTGCGCAACGCGGCCGTCCCCATCGTCACGGTGATCGGCATCGGCATCGCGCTCCTGATCGGGGGCGTGGTAGTCACGGAGAGCGTGTTCAGCATTCCCGGATTGGGCCGCCTCACCGTGGACGCGGTGCTGGCGCGCGACTACCCGACCGTGCAGGCCGTGATCCTGCTGTTCTCGTTCGTGTACGTGCTGGTCAACCTGGTCGTGGACCTGCTGTACACGATCCTCGATCCGCGGATACGGTATTGAGCGCGACCGCCGACGCCGTCGGTCTCGAAGTCCCGCCCGGGCCGCCACCCGTGCCGCGCCGCGGTGCGCTGCGCCGCGTGTGGAGGAATCCGACCGTCGCAATCGGCGTCGGAATCCTGGCGCTGATCTTCCTCATGGGGCTCGCCGCGCCGCTGCTCACGTCGATCGATCCAGCGCAAATCAATCCCGCCTATCGCAACAAGAAGCCGGGCGCCGAGGCGGTCGTGCGCCGCGACGACGGGACCAAGGCCACCATCACGCACTGGATGGGAACCGATTCGCTCGGCCGCGACATCTATAGCCGTGTCGTCTACGGCGCGCGCGCGTCGCTGCTGGTCGGCGCGTCCGTTGCGGTGATCAGCGTCGCCATCGGCCTTGTCATCGGCCTTGTCGGCGGCTACATCCGGTGGCTCGACGCGATCGTGATGCGCATCATGGACGGGCTCATGGCCATACCTGCCATCCTGCTGGCGATCGCGGTGGTGTCGTTGTCGAAGGCAGGTCTGCTTGCGGTCATCATTGCCATCGTGGTGCCGGAAATTCCCCGTGTCGTGCGTCTCGTGCGCTCGGTCGTGCTGTCGATCCGCGAGGAGCCCTACGTCGAGGCCGCCATTTCGGTCGGCACGCCGACGCCACTCCTGCTCGTCCGGCACGTGCTGCCGAACACCATCGCGCCGCTGATCGTGCAGGCGACGTATATCGCCGCGTCCGCGATCCTGATCGAAGCCATCCTGTCGTTCCTCGGCGTGGGCATTCCGCCAGAGACGCCGACGTGGGGCAACATCATGGCGGAAGGGCGCACGCTGTTCCGCGTGTTCCCGCACAACATCCTCTTCCCCGGCGTCTTCCTGGCGCTGACCGTCCTCGCGGTGAACATGCTGGGCGATGGCCTGCGCGATACGCTCGACCCGCGCATGGTGAAGCGCTTGTGAGCGGAGTCAAATGAGCACACCCGTACTCGACGTCCGCAGCTTGACCGTCGCGTTGCCGGCCGGCGCCGATCGCGTTCACGCCGTCGAACACGTGGAATTGAGCGTCGACCGCGGCGAAATCCTGTGCCTCGTCGGCGAGTCGGGCTCCGGCAAGAGCATCATCGCGCACACGATCATGGGGCTCCTGCCCAAGGGCATCGCGGCCACCGGCGGGGAAGTCCGGCTCACCGGCGAGAGCCTGCTTGCAGCCAACGAGGCACGGCTGCGTGAATTGCGTTGCACGCGCATGTCGATGATATTCCAGGAGCCCATGACCGCGCTGAACCCGGTCATGCGCTGCGGCGACCAGATCGACGAAGTGCTCGCGACCCACACGGAACTGCACGCGCGCGCGCGCCGGGAAAAAATCCTCGCCATCGTTCGCGCCGTGCAGCTTCCCGACCCGCAACGGATGATGGCGTCGTATCCGCACCAGCTCTCCGGCGGGCAGCGGCAGCGCATCATGATCGCGATGGCGCTGGTGCTGGAACCCGCGCTGCTGATCGCCGACGAGCCGACGACGGCACTCGACGTGACGACGCAGGCGCAGATTCTCGCGCTGATCCGCGACCTCCAGCGCGAGCACGGTACGGGCGTACTGTTCATCACGCACGATTTCGGCGTCGTGGCGGAGATCGCCGACCGCGTCGCCGTGCTGCGCGGAGGCGAGCTCGTGGAAGTCGGGCGGACCCGCGACCTGCTCACCGCGCCGAAGCACGACTACACGCGGATGCTGATCGCCGCGGTGCCGAGCCTCGTGCCCAGGCACAGGAACGTCGTTACGGCACCCATCGTGATCCGGACCGACGGCCTGTCCAAGACCTATGCCGCGCGGGGCTGGTTCGGCCAGGCCAAGGACCAGGTGGCTGCGGCGACCGATGTGACGCTGGAAATCCGGCAAGGCGAGACGCTCGGAATCGTCGGTGAATCGGGCTCGGGGAAGTCGACCGTTGCCCGATGCATCGCGCGGTTGATCAAGCCATCGCGCGGGCACATCGTGATCGGCGGCGCCGACTTCGCATCGATCTCGCGCGCGCAGTTGCGGGCGCTGCGGCGGCGCGTGCAGATCGTGTTCCAGGATCCCTACCGGTCGCTCAACCCTCGCCGGACGGTGGGCGAGGCGATCGTGGAAGGGCCGATGAACTACGGCGCGACGGGTGGTGAAGCAATGGACCGCGCGCGCAAGTTGATGGAGCTGGTCCGGCTGGATCCCAAGTCGCTCGACCGCTTTCCGCACCAGTTTTCCGGTGGCCAGCGGCAGCGCATCTGCATTGCCCGCTCGCTGGCGATGGAACCGGACCTGCTGATCGCCGACGAAGCGGTGTCGGCGCTCGATGTGTCGGTTCAGGCGCAGGTGCTGGCGCTGCTGGACGAGATCCGCCAGCGGCTGAATCTCGCGATGCTCTTCATCACCCACGACCTGCGCGTCGCCGCGCAGGTGTGCGATCGCGTCGCCGTGATGTCGCAAGGACGCATCGTCGAGTACGGGACGGTGACGGAGGTGTTCGCCAACCCGCAGAACGCCTACACGAAGGCGCTGCTTGTCCGCGGCACCCGGACGCGCGTGGAATTTTGCCGGAGGTGTTGCGCGACCGCTTCCGGCGTGACGCCTCACCGTCTCGGACCGATGTCCAGATAGCGCCACTGCTGTTCCACGAGCGTGTTCAGCTTGTAGCCCTTGAGCCACGGCTGCGCCAGCACGTTCTTGACCGGAAAGTTGCTCAGGATCCACGGCGCGTAGTTGAAGACCAGGTCGTTCATTTCGTCGAAGAGCGCCGTTCGCGCCGGCCCATCGGGCAGGTTGCGCGCCTTCTCGTACAGCGCGTCGAAGGCGGGCAGGCGCATCCGCGCGTCGTTCGACGTGCCGATGTTCTTGCTGTAGAAATAGCTGTAGAAATCGATGCCGTCGGGGACGCCGCTGGTCCAGCCCAAGCCCCACATCATCAGCTGTCCGGCCTCGGACATCTTGTTCAACTCGGGCCATTTGTTCTTGAGAAACGTCATGCGAATGCCCAGCGCGTCCATGTTGCGCTTCCACAGCTCGTCGCGCGCCCGCGCTTCGGCGTCCGTCGTCGAGGCGAGGACGACGGTCATGGGCTTGCCGTCCGGCAGTTCGCGAAAGCCATCGCCGTCGCGATCCTTGTACCCGAACCTGTCGAGCAACGCGCGCGCCGCCGCTGGGGTCAAAGCCATAGCGCGCGACATATTTCGGGTCGTGGCCGTACAGCGGCGGCGGTACGAGTTGGGTCGCGGGAATCGCCTGGCCGTTCAGCAACTGCGCGATGGCGGACTGGCGGTCGAAGCCCATGCTGATTGCGCGCCGCAACGCGAGCTTCTCCGGCGTAT
This sequence comes from uncultured beta proteobacterium, assembly GCA_963755065.1. Lineage (GTDB taxonomy): Bacteria > Pseudomonadota > Gammaproteobacteria > Burkholderiales > Casimicrobiaceae > VBCG01. The sequence continues at coordinate 238,738 of CAVWIM010000007.1, read as the reverse complement.
AACCTCCGACCAACGGGTTGTCGAGATTGAAGAAGAAGAAGGAAATCGATGGCTCGACTTCGCGGTGCAGGACCACGCCGCGCTTCGCGTATTCGGGTTTCAGTTCCGTGCCGCGGAGCACGTTGGACGCCAGCGTCGGCGGGACCATCACGTAGTAGTCGAGCTTGCCGGAATCGAAGGCGAGCAGTCGCGGCTGCGATTCTTCGATGATGCTGATGTCGATGTTGCCGATCAGCGGCAGTCTTGCGGCCCACCAGACCCTTGGCCATCGCCACGTCCGCCGGCGTGCTGCCGGCACCCGGCGCCGGAAACAGGACTTCGCGGTAGTCCGGATTGGCTTCGAGCAGGATGTGCTGTCCGCGCGTCCATTCTTTGAGGCGGTACGGCGCCGGTGCCCACCGGATTTTCCACTCACGCGGTTGGAGCCGTCCTTGTAGGCTTCCACGACTTCGCGCGCCACGGCGGCCAACTGCGGATTGGCGAGCCACCATTCGAACCCGTAGTTCGGCCGCTTGAACCGGATTCGAAGCGTGTAACGGTCGATCGCCTGCAGCCCCTCGATCCTGGCGTCGTAGTCGAGGACGCCGCTCTTGCGGGCGGCGGCGAGCGTCTCGTCCAGGCCGACCAGGTTGCCCTCGAAGAAATACAGCCAGTACGACCGGACCTTCGGATCGAAGATGCGCTTGATGCTGTAGACGTAGTCGTCGGCGGTCAGTTCGCGCCGCTTGCCCTTGAAAGCGGGGTCCGCGGCGAAATAGATCCCGGGTTTGACCTTGATCGTATAGGTGCGCCCTTCGTCGGTGACCTCCGGCAGCGCGGCGGCGGTGTTGGGCACGATGCGCACCGGCCGCGCGAAATAGTCGTAGACGTACAGCGAATCGAAAATCGCGCTGATGACGGCGTACGAATAGATGTCGCTGGCCGCCTGCGGATCGAATCCGGATTCGGCGACGGCGAACGCGACGTGGAGCGTCTTGCCCATGTCGGCGGATCGCGCGGGCGCTGCGGCGCCGGCCACGCAGGCCAAGGCAAGAAGCGTCAGGCGCAGGAACATCGCACGTCCGGGCAATGGAGCTTCGCAAGGCGCGAAGCCTCGTCTTATACTGCCCCGTGGATCGGTTGCGCAAGCCTGCGCCGAAACCTGCGCGGACCGGGGGTTGCGCCAAAACGCGTACACTTAGGGCATTGGCAGCAGGTACCGATCGCTGCCCTTTCACTCGAGGAAACCCATTGATGCGAATGTACGGCATCACCAACTGCGACACGATCAAGACCGCGCGCGCCTGGCTCTCCGAGCACGGCATCGCCTATCGCTTCGTCGATTTCAAGAAGACTCCGCCGCTGCGCGAGCAGCTCACCGGATGGTGTGCGGAGGCCGGCTGGCAGACGCTGCTCAACCGCCGCGGGACCACCTGGAAGAAGCTGCCGCCGGAAAAGCAGGCCGCGGTGACGGACGCGTCGGCGGCGATCGCCATGATGCTCGAGAATCCGACGGCGATACGGCGGCCGGTGGTCGAGACCGATCAAGGCCTCATCGTCGGCTTCGACCGCGAAACGTGGGAACGCGCATTCCCTGATCGTTAGGGGTTCGCTAGCGCAGGAACCGCTTCAGCCGGGCGACGCCGTCGACCAGCCGGGGCTGGCTCGACGCGAAGCACCAGCGGACAAAGCCTTCGCCCTCGGGCCCGAACGCGCTGCCCGGGCGCCAGGCCCAGCCGCGCCTCGCGCACGAGCCGCGTGCAGAACGCGAAGGCTGTCGCGCACGCCCTCCACGCGAAAGAACGCGTACATCGCGCCCGCGGGAGGGGCTACTTCAATGCGCGGCAGTTGCGCTAATTCCGACACGAGATAATCGCGCGCGGCCGCATAGCGCGCCCGGGTGCGCGCGATCGTCGGCCCGCCGCCCGTGATCGCGACGACGCCGGCGCGCTGCACGAAGACCGGCGAGCAGGACGTGTTGTACTCGATCAGCTTGCCCAGGTCCGGCATCAGCGCCTCGGGCGCGACGATCCAGCCCAGACGCCAGCCCGTCATCAGCCACGACTTGGAAAAGCTGTTGGTGCTGATCACGCGGTCTTCGGGCGCGGCGAGGTCGAGGAACGAGGGCGCACATGTCCTCGCCGTCGTAGACGAGCCGCTCGTAGACATCGTCGGCGACGATCCAGATGCCGAGCCTGCGGCAATGCTCGAGGATTGCCTGCTGGCCCGCGCGGTCGATCGTCCATCCGGTCGGGTTGTTCGGCGAGTTGATCATCAGCAGGCGCGTGTCCGGCGTCAGCGCCGCGAGCAGGCGGTCGACGTCCAGAATCCAACCGCGTGCGGAGAAGTCGAGCGGCACGCAGACGACGTCCGCGGACAGGATTTTCGGAATTTCGACCAGGTTCGGCCACAGCGGCGTGACGACGACGACACGATCGCCGGGCGCGACCAGCGCCTCCACAGTGAGCATCAGCGCCGACATGCCCGACGCGGTCACCGCGATGTGGCCGGCGTGGGTCGGCCGGTGCAGCGTCGAGATGTACGCAGCGATGGCGTCGCGCAACTCGGGGATGCCGAAATTCTGCGAATAGAACGTCTCGCCGCGCGCGAGCGACTGCGCCGCGGCATCGCGAATGAATGCCGGCGTCACTTCGTCCGGTTCGCCGAACCAGAAGGGCAGCACATCGGCATCGCCCAAGCCGGCGTTGGCGACTTCGCGGATCAGCGATGCCATCAGCGCGCGCACGGCGGGACGAGCGTTCGATTGCGTGAAGTTGCCGGAATCGTTCATGAAATGGGTCGGTTGGGTCGGGCCATGGCGCTCGTTGCGCCCTTAAGCAATGGCTTCGCCGGAGCGCACTTATACTACAGCGAACTCCTGCGGAGGTTTATGTGGCGATAGTCTGGAGTGTTGTCGGCATCCTGATTTGCGGGGGCCTGGGCGGGTTCGTCGCATGGCTCATCGTCACCGGCATTGGCCTGGCCGGAGCGGCTGGCGCCATCGTCGCGGCCGTCATCGGCATGGTGATTGCCGTCGCCTTGTGGGCGGGATTGACTTCGTTGTTGCGGGCGGCCGGGTGGGTCCGCTAGCCACTCCGGCCGGCCCGAAGCAAGGCGCCCATTTCGGACCGGCGACGAGCACTCGCTCGCGCAGCAAGGTACTATCTGCGTTCCGCCGGCGTGATTCTCGGGTGACGGCGCAATTCTAATAAGGAGTCTTCGGAATGAAACTGCTTATCGTAGCCGCCGCATCGATCCTTCTGGTCGCCTGTGCCACCGAGCCTCGGAGCGACGAGGTCGCGGATGGGAGGGTATTTCGGACTGGCAGCCATCTCCCGCAACGCGATAACTCCTCGAGCGTCCAATCCACTCAGGGGAAAGTCATCAACGTCGCGCCGGTGCTCTTCGTTCCTCCGTCGGCTTGGCGCTCAGGCGGGTAACGGCTGGCAACTGATCGTCGTCACGTTGCCTCTGCCACGACGACATAGCGCAACGGACCGCCTGGGTTGATCGCGTCGAACGGATAGCACGTGACGAGCGTGAGCGTCGGCATCGGCGTGTCGCGCGGAATGTCGAGCGCGCGGAAGTCCGCGACGTAGGTTCGGCGCACGTGGAAGTGCCGCCGCGTGCCGTTCCGGCCCTCCACGACCAGCGAGTCGCCGGCCGCGACATCCTGCAGGAACCGGAAATGCGTGTCCCGGTGCCCGGTGATCACGCTGTTGCCCGTCTCTCCCGGCTGTGCCGACCCATCGAGATGTCCGGGGCCAAACGCCAGCGTGCGGCCTGAGGCGCCACTCAACACGAGCAGGTCGGCATCGTGTGCGGGCGCAATGAGGCGTGCGACCGGATGCGTGTCGGCCCACGGCCACGGCTTGAACGGCGCGCCCGACACCTGCGTCCTCGCCCACGCCGCATGCAGCAGAACCTGCGCTGCCTGCGCCTTCGCGTAGATGTAAAGCCCGTTCCCGAAGCACGCCAGCCCCGCGCATGCCAGCAGCGCGATCAACGCGACGCGTCGCGTGCGGCGCGACGGCGCCTGCGTCTCGCGTTGTGCGCGCGTGGCGCTGCCGAGCGGGGAAGACTCGGCCGGGCGGCACCGGAACGCGATACCCGGCGCGGACGCGCGCATCCAGTTGCGTGCTTCGTGGTTGCGCGCCTGCCTGCCGTTCCGGCCGAAAGGTCCTCCCCGCTCGGCAGCGATGATTTCCATGCTCAGGCTTCCCGTAACGTCCCCGGCCGCAGCAGCGCGGCCAACGCCGCCGCGAGCATCAGGAATAGCCCGACAACGATCGAGAGCGCCGCAGGTGTCGCCGTGCGCGGCAATTGGTTGAATCCGGTCAAGCCTTCCGGAACATTGCCGGGCAGTGCCATCTTGACGACGTCGATGCCGGCCGGCCGCGTGGGCGTCACGTCGACTGCGACCAGGCTCGTGTACTTGCTGACGAGATGGTGCGTGAGCGCGATGTCGAGTACCGCGTTGCGAATGTCGGGCTGGGGCGCGCCTTGCCGGCCGGCATCCATCAGCGCGTCGATTTTCGCGCGCGCCCAAAGAACCGCGACGCCGGATTCCTGCGCGCCACCGTTGACGGGCAGCAGCGTTTGCCAGGGGGCGCCGCCGCGCTTGCCCGAAATCGCGACGTTGCCCTGCATCGTGCCGGCTGGAAACTGCGCGGTCACGACGACCGGCTCGCCCGCATACAGGTCCGGCACGAGCCGCGGCCACGCGTCGGCTCCGCCGGGCCAGTCGATCGCGATGTCGGTCAGCGCCGGGCTCTCGAGCTTGCGGAAAAGTGCCCCCATCTTCTCCTTCACTTCGCGCACGTCGCCTATGAATGTGAACGTGCCGCGTCCGAATTGCGCCGCCTTGGTGAGGAAGAACGTGTTGGGCGAAGGGCCGATGCCGATCGTGAAGAGGCGCCGGTCGCCCAGCTTGTCGTGCACGAGGCGCAGGATCTCGTCTTCGTTGCCGACGGCGCCGTCGGTGAGGAACACGACCTGCCGGACGAGCGATGATTCGCGTTCACCCGCCAGCGCGAACCGCAGCGCGGGCAGCATTTCGGTGCCGCCGCGCGCGCGCAGCGCGCCGACGAACTGTTTCGCCCGTGCGAGCGTCGCGGGTTCGACCGGCATGGGTGCGGCAAAAAGCGGCGTGCTGTACGAATTGAATTCGATGACGTTGAAGCGATCGCCCGCCTGCAGCCGGTCGAGCGCCATCGCCAGGGCCTCGCGCGCCTGGGTGATGGATACGCCCTCCATCGACCCCGACGTGTCGATGATGTATGTGATCTCGCGCGGCGCGCGGGTCGCGAGCGCGGCCGGCGCCGACGGCGGCAGCGCCATCAGCAGCGCGTAGGTCTTCTCGCCCTTGGTCTCGGTGAAAAGGGCGGCGCCCGGCGCGGCGCCGACGTCGGGCGTCCACACAAGTTCGAAATCGCGCGCTGCGGCAACCGGCCCGCCGGCCAAGGTCAGGAGAAAACGATTGCCCGGGCATTCCTCGATATCCATCGCGTGGTAGGTGCTCGCGAGTTTCGCAAGGGGAAATCCGGCGTGGAGGTCGATCGCGATCGTCACCGGATTCACGTAGCCTTCAGGCGCGGTTACGAAGGGTGGGGTGATGCGCTCGGCATCTGGCACCTGCAGCGTGGCCGGCAGGAACCCCGTGCTGCCCTCAGTGCCCACTGCGTTAGCTTCGGCAGGAACGCCGGGGTTGTAGCGCGGCGTGATGGCCAACGGAAAGCGGAGGCGGAAAGAGCCTTCGTCATAGCGCAGTGTTTCCTCGTATTCGAGCGCGACGACGATCTCCTCGTTCGGCCCGATGTTGGCCACACTCGTGGTGAACATGTTCGGCCGCTCCTGCTCGACCAGCGTCGTCTTGCGGCCTTCCGCTTTGGCGTTGTCGTACGTGCGGCGCGCCTCCGAGCGTTCCTTGATCATGCCTTCGATCACGCGCTGGCCGATGTGCATCGTCAGGTGGTCGACGGCGGCCAGCGAAGGGAGGGGAAACACGTAGACGCCTTCGCGCCATTGCGCAGTCGGATTCGTGAAGCGCTGCTTCACCTGCACGCGCGCGACCATGCCGCTCACGTCCATGTGCACTTCGGTTTGCAATAGCGGTGCCGCGGTCTTGCCGCCTTCGTCTTCGCGCAGGAACAGCGTGCCCTGGCCCAAGTCGCCGCTGCCGGCCGCCTTCGCCTCGAAGCTCACGATGAAGACGGCCAGCGCGAGCACGAGGCTCACGAAAAGTCCGGTGGCGAGGCTCTCCAGTGCCAGCCGACCCAGGGTTCGCCACTCGCGGCGCAGCACGCCATTTTGCAGGACTCCATTCCCTTCGATCCGTTCGGCTTGTGACATCGTGAATTTCCGTGGCGTGAGTTTTAGGTGCCGGCGGATGGGCGTCTGGCCTGGAGGGAGCGCCCGCCGGCGTCGCGCTACCCTCGGAGCCCATTTCGCGCGCGCAATCCGGCGCTGCCAGGCGGAAAAAGCGGCAATCCGCCGAAGAAAAATGGCAAACCGATGGCAGGTTGGCCAACGAGGCGTAATGGCGCTCCCGCGACACTGCGGTTGGCCTCGAGTGCTGCGGTATAGTCACTTGCAACATGAGACGCATCGCCATCGTCGAGGACGAACCCGCGATCCGCGAGAATTACGCGGAGGCGCTGCGCCGCCACGGCTACGAGGTTGCGACCTATGCCAATCGCGCCGACGCGCTCAAGGCCTTCCGCACGCGGTTGCCCGACCTGGCTCTCGTGGACATCGGCCTGGGCGACGACATCGATGGTGGCTTTGCGCTGACGCGGGAACTGCGCGCGCTGTCGGCCACGCTGCCGATCATCATCCTGTCCGCGCGCGACAGCGATTTCGACATCGTCGCCGGACTGCGCCTGGGCGCCGACGACTACCTCACCAAGGACGCGAGCCTGCCGCACCTGGCCGCGCGCATCGCCGCGCTCTTCCGTCGCAGCGAACTGAGCTCGCCGCGCCGCCGGCCAGCGACGACATCATCGAACGCGGACCGCTCGCGCTCGACGTCCTGCGCCTCACCGCGGACTGGAACGGCCGCAGGGTCGACCTCACGCTCACCGAATTCTGGATGGTGCACTCGCTCGCGCGCTTTCCCGGCCACGTCAAGGACCGCGATGCGCTGATGCGCGACGCCAGCATCGTCGTCGACGACAGCACGATCACGTCGCACGTCAAGCGCATTCGCCGCAAGTTCCAGGCGGTCGATCCGGCGTTCGACCGCATCGCCACCGTCTACGGCATGGGCTATCGCTGGAACGCGGAATGAAGCTTCCCCGCATTGCGCTGTCGATTCGCGCGCAATTGCTGCTCGTCCTCACCGTGTTCCTGGCGTTGCCGTGGCTGGGCGTCGAATACGTGCGCGAGCTGGAGCGCGTGCTTGCGCGATGCGCAGGAGCGAACGCTCGCGGGCACGGCGCAGGCGGTGGCGACCGCGCTGCACGACCGGCCGCGGCTTTTCGCGGCCCGGCCCGATCCGATCGCGCCGTTTGCGCGCGAGCGCGCCGACGATTCGCCGCGAAGGGCGCCGAGCGGGTTCCGCCGTCGGCTTCGCCGGAGATCGCGCAGATCATCGACGGCCTGTCGCGCACGACGGCGCGAATCTGGGTGATCGACCGCGACGGTACTGTGCTCGCACGCGCCGGAACACTCAAGACTCCGCCGGAGGACAAGCCCGACGAATCGCTCTGGGCGAAAATTTCGCGCGCCACGATCGGCCGCCTGTACGCGCTGGTATTGGAGCAGCCGCAACGAGGACTTTGCCGACGATGCCGCCACGGGCAGGGCACCGGTCGGCCGCGATGTCGAGGGCGCGCTCGCCGGCATCCTTACAACCGACCGCCGGCCGACGTCCGATGCGAAGGCGGTCATCGTCAGCGCTGCGCATCCCATCTGGGTCGGCGACTCCGGTGAAAGGCGCGGTGATCGTCGAGGAGACGGGCAACGCGGTGCTCGCGCAGCGCAACCGCGCGTTCGAGCGGCTGTTCAACATCGTGCTGGCGGTGCTGCTGGTCGGCTCGCTCGCGCTGACGCTGTATGCGACGTGGCTGTCGTCGCGCATCCGGCGGCTGCGCGACGACGCGGAACGCGCGATCGACGAACAAGGCCGCGTGCGCGCGCCGCTGGCGAGCTCTTCCGCCATCGACGAGATCGGCGACCTGTCGCGCAGTTTCGGCAGCGTCCTGGCGCGGTTGTCCGACTACGCGACTACCAGGAAAAGATGGCGAGCCGCCTGTCGCATGAGTTGCGCACGCCGATCGCCGTGGTGCGCTCGTCGCTCGACAACCTGACGCAGACACCGCTGCCCGACGATGCGCGCGTGTACATGGTGCGCGCGCAGGAAGGGTTGGCGCGGCTGACGACGATCCTGACGCGGATGACCGAGGCCGCGCGGCTCGAACAAAGCCTGACCGATGTCGAGCGCGAGCGCTTCGACCTTGGCGCCGTGGTCGCGGGCTGCGTCGACGGCTACTGCGCAGGCGTATCCCGAAGCGACGCCATCGCGTTCGCGCGGCCGGCGGATCGAATTGCATCGCCACGGCGCTCCCGACCTGATCGCGCAGATGCTGGACAAGCTCGTCGCCAACGCCGTCGAGTTCGGAAAGGGCGGCCTGGTCGAGATCCGCCTCGGACGCGATGGCGATGAAGCGCTGCTGATCGGTCAGCAACGAAGGGCCGCCGCTGCCGGACACGCTCGACGAACACCTCTTCGACTCGATGGTGTCGTTGCGCAGCGGCGCTGACGCAGGCGAGCCGCACTTGGGGCTCGGTCTCTACATCGTGCGGCTCATCGCGCAGTTCCATGGCGGCAAGGCTGCGCGAAGCCGCGAACGCGGCCCGACGGCAAAGGCGTGATCATCTTCGTAACCGGTACCGGTCCCTTGATCCCGAGCTGGTCGACGAGGAACGCGTAGGTGTCGGCTTGTTCCTCGATCCGGATCGACAGCGCTGTGCCGATGCCGTGACCGGCGTTGGCCTCGGTGCGCAGCAGGATCGGATGCTTCGACGACGTCGCCGCCTGCAGCCGCGCGGTCATCTTGCGCGATTGCAACGGCGCGACGCGGCCGTCGTTGCGCGCCGGTCGTGATCAGCACGGCCGGATAGGCGACACCGTCCGTGACCCGCAGCAACGGCGAATAGTCGTAGAGCGCCTTGAACTGCGCCGCGTCCTTGACCGTGCCGAACTCCGTCGTGTTGAACTCGCCGTTGGGTCGTGTCTCCACGCGCAGCATGTCGTAGATGCCGACCTGGCTCACCACCGCCCGCATCGACTGCGGATGCTGCGTGAGCGCGGCGCCCATCGTCAAGCCGCCGTTGCTGCCGCCCATGATCGCCAGGCGGTCCGGCACTCGTGTACTTGAATTCGGTCAGGTAGCGCATGCACGCGTCGAAGTCGTCGAACACGTTCTGCTTGCTGCGTCAGGTTGCCCGCCAGGTGCCACGGCTCGCCGTACTCGCCGCCGCCGCGAACGTTGGCGACCGCAAAGACGCCGCCGTAGTCGAGCCAGAGACGGTTCATCGGGCTGAAATAGGGCGTCATGCTGACGCCGTAGCCGCCGTAGCGCGTACAGGATCACCGGATTGCGCCCGTCGCGCTTCATGCCCTTGCGGTACAGGATGTTGATCGGAACCTTCGTGCCGTCCTTGGAAATCGCGACGTCGCGCACGACCGAGGCATCGTCGAAGTTGAACGCGGGCTTGCCGATGAGTTGCGTGGGCACGAGCCGGTCGCGCGCGGCTTCGTAGCGGAACCACGTGGGCGGCGACAGGTAGCTCATCGTGCTGCACCATGAGGTCGTCGCCGGAGAGCGGATCGCCGATGGCTGGTATCGGACAACGGGTTCGGCCGGGATGTCGCCCATCGCTTGCCGTCGAGGCCGAACATGCGCACGGTCGACAGACCCCCGTCGCGGTACTTGACGTAGAGCCGCGTCTTCGTCGCCGTGACGGTTTCGGCGACGATGTTCGCTTCCGGAACGACGACGACGGCGTTGGCGAGCGCGGGACGATCGAGAGGAATCGCGATGATCTCGCCGCAGCAGCGCGTCCTTGATCGTCTTGGCGTACAGCCGGCCGTCTTCGCCGAACGCGACCTGCTTGACGCCATCGTTGAATCCCGGCGACCTGCGTCCATTGCCCGGCTGGGTCGCGCACGTGGAAAGCGACGTCGCCGCCGTCGCCGTTGTGCACCTTGGCCAGCAGGTAGTTGCCGTCGCGGCTGCCCGTGAGCACGATCTCGGCGATGCGTGGAAAGTCGCGGCCGATGACGAAGCGGTCCGCGCTGACCGGTGTGCCGAGCTGATGGAACCAGACCGTCTGGTAGAACTGGCGGTCGGCCGGCGGGCGCTCGCCTTCCTGCGGATAGCGCGTGTAGTAGAAGCCACCGTTGTCCGGCGCCCACTCGGCGCTGCCGCCCGCGGTGGGATTCATCACGCCCGGCATGACGTCGGGCAGGCGCTTGCGCGTCGCCACATCGTAGACGTAAGCGGTGCCGATTTCGCTGCCGTTGGCCGAAAGCGAGACCACGACGCGCTTGCCGTCGTAGGACGGCTTGTAGAAGTCGATCGTCGTGCGGCCCTTCTTGTCGAGAACGTTGGGATCGAGGACGACCGTGCTCCTTCGCGATGTTGCCGTCGGCAGGCAGCACGACCAGCATCGGCTGGTTCGCAGGCGGCGCGAACTTCATCGCAAAGAGTTGCTGGCGGAACACGAAGTCGAATCGCCTGATCGTCTTCGCGCGCAGCAGCTCCGCGACGCGCTTGGCGATCTGCGGGCGTTGCGCGATGCCGTCAAGGTAGGCGCGCGTCAGCTTGTTCTGGGCCGCGATCCACGCCTTCACGTCCGGCGCGGCTGTCGTCTTCGAGCCAGCGGTAGTCGTCCGTGACCGCGACGCCATGATAGGTTTCGACGACCGGAATCGCGCGGTGTCGGAGGGTAGGTCATGTCGGCAGCGTCGCACCACGAGGCAACGGCAAGTGCGCAAGCCATGGCGATTGCGGGCAAGGGACGGCGCATGGGATTTGGCGGATGCAAGTGCTCTGATTGGCGACGCGGCATTGTACGCTGGCATGCAACACGCGAAGGTACGGGAATTATCGGAGATAATGACACGGTGACGTTTCTGCGCATCTACTTCGCGTTCGCGGCCGGGTATCTGCTCTCGTACCTGTACCGCACGGTCAACGCGGTCATCTCGCCCGAGTTGTCGCGCGACCTCGAGCTCAATCCGTCGTCGCTGGGTCTTCTGACGAGCGCGTATTTCCTCGCGTTCGGCGCGGCTCAGCTTCCCGTGGGAATGCTGCTCGATCGCTATGGTCCGCGCCGCGTCGAGCCGGTTTTGCTGAGCTTCGCCGCGTTCGGTGCGTTGCTCTTCGCGTACGCCGAATCGTTGACCGGGCTGGCGTTGGCGCGCGCCGTGATCGGCTTCGGTGTCTGCGCGTGCCTGATGGCGCCGCTGAAGGCGATCGCGACGTGGTTTCCGCGCGAGCGGCATGCGTCGCTGTCGGGATGGATCATGGTCGCCGGTGGCTTGGGCGCGCTCGCGGCAACGACGCCACTGGAGCTCGCGCTGCGCGGCATCAGCTGGCGTGGCGTATTCGTCCTCCTCGCCGCACTGACGTTCGTGGTCGCCCTATCGATCGCATGGCGCGTTCCCGATACGGCGAAACCTGCGCACGCCACCGGCCTTCGTGCGCAGTGGGCCGGCGTGCGCAGCGTGTTCCGGCATTCGCGTTTCTGGTGGATGGCGCCGCTATGCGCGGTCTGCATGGGCTCGTTCTTCGCGATCCAGGGCCTCTGGGCTGTGCCCTGGCTGATGGAAGTGGAAGGCGAGACCCGGTCCGACGCAGCGCGCCATCTGCTGTGGATGGGCGTGGTGATACTGCTGGGCTACGTGGCGCTCGGCTTTTTCGGGACTTGGCTCGCGCGGCGCGGAGTGCACGCGCGTCACCTCTTCGCCGCGGGCTTCATGCTCGCGATCGTGGCGCTGGCCGCGATCTTCGTGCGGCTGCCGGGCAGTTATCTCTGGTGGGCGCTGTATGGATTGGGGGCCGCCACCAATGTGCTGGCGTTCACCGTGCTGAACGAGGGGTTCGGCCGCGATTTCGTCGGCCGCACGAATACCACACTCAACCTGGTGATGTTCGGCGGCAGCTTCGTCTTGCAGTGGGGCATCGGCCTTGTCGCCGAAGCGGCGCGCGTGCAGCTCGGCTACGACAATGCGGCCGGCCTTCGCCTCGCGTTTGGCATCGTGCTCGCCGCCAACGTGGTCACCTATGCGTGGTTCCTGCGCGGCTGGCGACGGCACGCTGCGCTCGTATCGGCTGCCCAGGCGGCCTAGGAGCCTGTTGGAGTGGGTTTCACGTATGCGTTGCTCGGTCAAAATGCGATGGCTGCGCGGCGCGAGGCGCAGGGCATATCGCGAATATGCGCAAGCCGAGCAACAAAGCAGACGCGCTTTTTGACAGCAACCCGAAGGGACGGGGGCGGTTTGGGCGCATTTCTGCGTTACTCGCCCTCACCATATTCTCGATATGCTTTCAGGCTCGCGCCTTGAACTGCGCCCAAACCGCTCCCGTCGCATACGCGAAACCCACTCCAACAGGCTCCTAATGCATCTGCATATCCTCGGCATCTGCGGCACGTTCATGGGCGGCGTCGCGGCCATTGCCAGGAGCGCCGGCCACACGGTCACCGGTTGCGATGCCAACGTCTATCCGCCGATGTCCACGCAATTGGCCGCACTCGGGATCAGCCTCACCGAGGGCTGGGGTCCGGAACAACTTGCGGGCGTCGCGAAAGGGGCCGACGTGTTCGTCGTCGGCAACATGGTCTCGCGCGGCAACCCGCTGATCGAGGCCATCCTCGACGCGGGTTTGCCCTACGTGTCCGGCCCCCAGTGGTTGTATGAAAACGTCCTGCGCGACAAGTGGGTGCTGGCGGTGGCCGGGACGCACGGCAAGACTTCGACCTCCGCCATGCTCGCCTGGATCCTCGATCGCGCAGGCGTTGCGCCGGGATTCCTGATTGGCGGCGTGCCCATCGACTTCCTAGTCTCCGCGCGCTTGACCGAAAGTGCGTTCTTCGTAATCGAGGCCGACGAATACGACACGGCCTTCTTCGACAAGCGTTCGAAATTCGTCCATTACCGGCCGCGCACGGCGATCCTCAACAACCTCGAGTTCGATCACGCCGATATCTTTCCGAACCTGGCGGCGATCGAAACGCAGTTCCACCATCTCGTGCGCATGATTCCGGGCAACGGGCGCATCATCGCCAACGGCGGCGAGGCGAGCGTGGCGCGCGTGCTCGCACGCGGTTGCTGGAGTGAAGTGGAGCGCTTCGGCTTTGCCGAGGTCGCCGGCACGGGACCCGATTGGACGATCGCTGTCGACGGCTCGATTCTCCTCGGCGGCGCGCCGCAGGGGACGCTTGCATTCGGCGAAGCGGGGCGACACAGCCAGCTGAACGCATTGGCCGCTCTGGCCGCGGCGCGGCACGTGGGCGTCCCGGTGACACATGGGCTCGCCGCGCTCGCCACGTTCCGCGGCGTGAAGCGGCGACTGGAAATGCGCGGCATCGCGCGCGGCGTTACCGTTCATGACGACTTCGCGCACCATCCGACCGCGATCGCGACCACTCTCGACGGACTGCGCCGAAAAGTAGGGGCGGCGCGGATCCTTGCGGTCCTCGAGCCGCGCACGAACACGATGAAGATGGGCGCAGTCAAGGATGCGCTGCCGGGAAGCCTCGCCGTCGCGGATCGCGTGTTCTGTTATGCCGCCAATCTCGGCTGGGATGTTGCAGGGGCATTGGCCCCGCTGGGCGACAAGGTCACCGTGTTCGACGACCTGGCTTTGCTCGTGCGGGCCGTCGCGGCCGAATCCGGCAGCGGCGACCACATCCTCGTCATGAGCAACGGCGGCTTCGGCGGCGTGCACGAAAAGCTGCTGGCGAAACTCGCCGCCGGATGACGCGCGCAACACTTGTTTACCTGCACGGATTCAACTCGTCGCCGCAGACGGTGAAGGGGCGCAAGCTCGCCGCCGCGGCCGCGGCATTGCCCGATGCGCCGCGCGTGCACATTCCGGTGCTGCACCACCGCCCGGCCAATGCGGTGCGCGACGTCTGCGCGTGGGTCGACGCAAACGTTGTCGATCGCGCTACACTGACCTTCGTCGGCAGCTCGCTCGGCGGCTATTACGCGACCTGGCTGGCCGAAAAGTACGGCGCCCGCGCCATCGTGATCAATCCCGCGGTGCGGCCGGCGACCACGCTGCGGACATCTCTCGGACCTCAGCGCAACCTGCACACCGGCGAAACGTGGGAGCTGACGCCTTCGCATTTCGCCGAGCTCGAAGCGCTGTCGGTCGTTCATCTCACACGGCTGGAACGATACTTTCTGCTGATGCGTTCCGGCGACGAGTTGCTGGACTGGCGCGATGCGGTAGCGCGCTACGCCGGCGCGTGGCAGTATGTCCTGGGCGGCGGCAATCACGGGTGGGAGGATATCGACGGTGAGATTCCCGCGATGCTTCGCTTTGCCGGCGTTGCGGCGAACAAGGATTCCCGGCGGGATCCGACGGTCAACCGAGGAGAGGGCAAGTGAATCCAGATTGGAGTGGCGTATTTCCGGCAGTGACGACGCAGTTTCGCGACGATCTTTCGCTGGACATCGACGCCACCGCGCGCGTCATGGAGGGCCTCATCCGTGACGGCGTGTCGGGACTCGTCGTCTGCGGCACGGTCGGCGAGAACTGTTCGCTGCGCAAGGACGAGAAGGTCGCGGTCATGGAGGCAGCGAAGGCGACTGCGCGCGGTCGCGTTCCGGTGATCAGCGGCATCGCCGAATTCACTTCCGACTTTGCGATCGACATGGCCAGGGAGGCCGCGCGCATCGGCCTCGATGGCGTGATGGTGATGCCGGCGCTCGTCTATTCGTCCAAGCCGCACGAGACCGCGGCGCATTTCCGAAGCGTCGCCATGGCGACCGATCTGCCCGTGATGGTCTACAACAATCCGCCCATCTACAAGAACGACGTCACGCCGGAGATCCTGGCCTCGCTCTCCGATTGCGACACGATCGTCTGTTTCAAGGAATCCTCCGGCGACACGCGGCGCTTCACCGACCTGCGCAACTTGGTTGGCGACCGCTTCGTACTCTTCGCCGGGCTCGATGACGTCGTCGTGGAGAGCATCATGGTCGGCGCCGTGGGCTGGGTCTCGGGATTGTCGAATGCATTCCCGCGCGAAGGCGAGACGCTGTTCCGGCTCGCGCGCGCGGGCCGGTACGCCGAGGCGATGAACCTCTACCAATGGTTCATGCCGCTGCTGCACCTCGACGCGCGCCCCGACCTCGTCCAGTGCATCAAGTTGTGCGAGCACATCATGGGGCGAGGCACGGATCGCACGCGCCCGCCGCGGCTCGCGCTCAACGTGACGGAAAAGGTCGCAATCGAAGCGATGATGAAGCACGCGCTGGCCACACGCCCCAAGCTGCCCGACGTCGGTCTCCGCCAAGCCGCGTGACGAGGCGCGCAACTGAATCAATTACGACGCGCGGCTAGACCTGGTCGCGCCGCATTGCCAGCAGCCGCTCGAACACCATATCGCTGCTGCGGAGGCCATTGTGCTCGTATTCGTTGGTCAGCCAGGCCTTGACGCCGGGAATGGCCGCGGCGGTCTCCTCCGATAGCGCGCGCGGCACGTACATGTCTTCGGCGTAGATCGCCGCAACGCAAGGCACGGTATTGCGGGCGAGTCGCGCCGGATCGTACAACACCGGCCAGCGTTCGTCCTGGGCAAGCAGCTCGGCCACTTCGCGCAGCGGCCGCAAGCCCGGGTAGTCCTCGAACATCCACGGATAGATCATCTCGCCGGTGAACGATGGAGGCCGGCCCGGTGCCCAGTCCATGTCCGGAAACTCGCCGCGCACACGCTCCGCCGACCAGCGAGACGCTGAGCCCTGCGTGTAACACATCTCGTGCAGGACGGCGAAGATCGGATTGGTCTCGAACGACTGTGAATGCTCGAACGCGCGCAGGAACGGCAGGCTCAATTCGTCGCCGCCCACACCCTCGCAGAACGCGCTTTCGAGCAGGTAGTGGAGATTCTCCATCCCGTCATCCATGCCCAGCATGAAGCCGACCTGCTGGAAGCGGCGAACCGTGAGGCGCCCGCCGCCAGGCAACGCGACGTCATGCCGGTGCAAGTGTTCCAGGATGCGGCTGCATAGTTCCCGGTCCGCCGGATAGCGCGCGAAGAACTTGCGCGTCTTGCGCTGGACCTCGGGGTAGGTGTGCCGGTAATAGTCGTCGGCACTACCGGCAAGAGGTGGCAGGCCCCCGGTGATGAAAACTTCACGCAGCCCGTGCGGATGGGCAGACAGGTAATGAACCGCGCAGAATCCGCCGTAACTCTGGCCGAGCACGCTCCAGGGCTCGTCGGCGCCGGCCAGCTGCCGACGGATCAGTTCGGCGTCGCGCACGATGCTGTCGGCGCGGAAATGCTTAAGATAGTCGGCCTGCGCGCGCGCATTGCCGCGCCGGGCCAGCGTTTGCGGCAGCACGACACTGCTGCGCCCGTTGCCGCGCGAATCCAGAAGCAGCACGTGATAATCGTCGAGCGCCCGCTTCACCCAGCCGGACTTTGTGAGCGGCCGCGGGCCGGGGAATCCGGGTCCTCCTTGCAGGAAGACGAGCCACGGCCGCTTCACTTCCGACTTTTCGCTGTTCCTGACTGCGCGCGCGAAGATCGACAGCGTCTCGCCCGCGGGCTGCGCATGATCGAGCGGCACGGTGAATTCGTAGTCGGCGAGGTCCATGCCGTGATGGCGGACTGTCGCGAGCGTGCGGTGTGTCGTCATGGGTTTTCTCTGTTGGCCGCTGCCGATCCGAACCGCTGCGGACGAAAGGGTGCGAGATCGAGCGGCGGCGGGCGTCCGGAAATGATGTCGGCGACGAGCCGCGCCGTCGCCGCCGACTGCGTCAGGCCGAAGTGGCCATGGCCGAATGCATAGACTACGCGCGCGTCTGTCGCTGAAACGCCGATTGCGGGGAGCGAATCGGGCAACGACGGACGAAAACCCATCCACTGCCTGCCGCCCTCCGTGCGCAATCCGGGCATGAAGCGTTTCGCCTTCGCGAGCAGCGCCGCCGCGCGCGCGAAGTTGGGCGGGGCATCGAGCCCGGCAAACTCCACGGCGCCACCCACGCGGACACCCGTGCTGAGCGGCGTCACCACGAAGCCGTGACCGCCGAACGTGAGCTGGCGCTTCAAGTCGAACGCGTCCACTGGCAGCGTCGTGTTGTAGCCGCGCTCGGTCTCCAGCGGAATGCGCTCACCGAGCGTGCGCGTGAGGCGGTGCGACCATGCGCCGGCGGCGACCACCACGCGGCGCGCGACGAGTGCGGGCGCATCGCGCAGTTGCACGGTGATTCCGTCGGCGCCGGGTACCAGCACTATCGCGTCCGCGCGCCGGATGCGTCCGCCCAGTTGCTCGAATTGCCGCGCCAGCGCTTCGGTCACCAGCAGGGGATCGCTGACGGTCTTCCAGACGGGCAGGAAGGTCGCCGCCACCAACGTCGGGCTCAATCCCGGCTGCAGTTCCGCGATGGCCTGCGTGCCGTGCAGGTGCGTGAATTCAATTCCGTTTTCCGCGCAGGCCAGCCATCCTGATTGTGACTCCTGCAATTCACGCTCGCTCTCGTAGAGGCACAACGCGCCCTCGCTGCGCAGCATGTGGCTGGCGCCGGCTCCCGCGAACATCAGCGGCGCTTCGATCGCGGCCAGTTTCATCAGCGCCGCCTGCGCCGCCGTGCTGGCGCGCACGCGGTCGGGCTGACTCGCGCGCCAGAAGCGGATGAGCCAGGGTGCCAAACGCGGCAAGTAGCGAGGGCGGATCGCCAGCGGGCCGAGCGGATCGAGCAGCCATTTGGGCGCCTGGCGCAGGATGCCGGGCGAGGCCAGCGGCAGGATGTTCGAGAATGCCAGCGCGCCGGCGTTGCCGCGGCTCGTCTGCGCCGCGACGCCCTCGCGGTCGAACAGCAATACCTCGCGCCCTTCCTGTTGCAGGCGCAGCGCAATCGCCACGCCGACGATGCCGGCGCCGATCACGCACACGTCGCACGTTGGCTCGGTGATCGGCAGCGACTGCGGCGGCGTCAAGCCAATCCCCACGCGAACGCGTCCGCGGGGTCGAAGATCAAATTCGCGTCGAGCGTGACGTGCGCGCGGCCGTGGATCAACGGCAGCACGGCGTTCGCCGGGACATCGGGAAGTGGCGCCGCGGGGCGCGTGTAGCGGCCCGTGAAAACGCTTCCGATCACGCTTTCCTGGCGCCAAGGGGCGCCCGGGGCCAGCTTGCCGTCGGCGGCCAGGCAAGCGAGCTTCGCGCTGGTGCCGGTGCCGCAGGGCGAGCGGTCGTACGCGCCACCCGGGCAGAGCACGAAGTTGCGCGCGTCGTTGCGTGGATCGGCCGCGGGCCCGACGAGCTCGACGTGGTCGATTTCCGCGCCCGCAAGCCCGGTCACGCCTTGTTGCGTCAGCGCGTCGCGCACGCGCAATGCGAATGCGGAAAGCTCGCCAACGCGCCCCGCTTCGAGGGGCAAGCCATGGTCGGCGCACAGGAAGAACCAGTTGCCGCCCCATGCCACGTCGCCATGCACGACGCCGTGACCCGGGACGTTCACGCTCACCTGCGTCGCGTGGCGGAAGGATGGAACGTTGGCGACGGTCACCGTGCCGTCGACGTGCAAGGTCGCGGTGACGGTGCCGACCGGCGTCTCGATCCGATGATCTCCCGGTTGCACGCGGCCGAGATGCGACAGCGTCGCGACCAGGCCGATCGTGCCGTGACCGCACATGCCGATATAGCCGACGTTGTTGAAGAAGATCACGCCACACGTGTTGGCGGCATCGGCCGGCGTGCACAGCAGAGCGCCCACGATCACGTCCGAGCCGCGCGGTTCGTTGACGATCGCCCTGCGCCACGCGTCGTGCGTGTCGCGGAAGCGATCGCGGCGCTGCGCCATGTCGCCGGCGCCTAAGTCGGGGCCGCCGCTGACGACCACGCGCGTGGGTTCGCCGCCGGTGTGCGAGTCGATGATGCGGGTCGGCACAGCAGATTGGGGAGTCATTTGGGCAGTGGGCACAATGCCGGAGCCGGTCATGCGGAATATCGATTATAGTCGGCGCCGGAACACCGATGGTCACACGGCCTTCCTCGATGCGCGAGTCCACACCACACACGGGTGTTTTCGGCGCAATGCAACGCGCGTGCGCGGCGATGCTTCTCGCGCTGGTTTCGTTGGCGGCACCCGCCCTCGCCGCCGATCCGGCGAAGACGCTGCACGTCGTCTTCACGAGCGCCGAAATGAGCTTCGACCCGCAGTTCTCCGCCGATGCGGCGTCGGATGGGCTCATCGATCACATCTATGAATCGATGCTGGACTACGACTACCTGGCGCGGCCGGTGAAGCTCGTGCCGCGGACACTCGTGGCGATGCCCGCGGTCGAGGACGCCGGGGCCACGTTATGTCTTCAAGTTCAAGCCGGGAATCTACTTCACGCCAGACCCGTCGTTCAAAGGCAAGCCGCGCGAACTCACGGCAGGCGATCAGGCGTATGCGCTGAAGCGCTTACTCGATCCCGCGGTGAAGAGCCCGTGGCTATGGCTGATCGAGGGCAAGGTCATCGGCGCCGCGGAACTCCGCGCAAGTGCGCTCAATCCGGAAAATTTGACTATGACACGCCGATTCGCGGAATCGAAGTGGTCGATCGCTACACGTTGCGCCTCCGCCTCACGCAGCCTGACCTGCGCTTCCTCTACGCGTTCGCAATCCCGAACACCGCCCCCGTCGCGCGCGAAGTGGTCGACGCGTACGGCCCGGATTTCGGCGCGCATCCGGTCGGCACCGGGCCCTATGTGCTCAGCCAGTACCAGCGAAGCGCGAAGATGGTGCTGGTGGCAAATCCCGAATTCCGCGACACGACCTATGTCCCCGCGGGTCCGATTCCGACAGAGTCGACGCCGATCGCCGCGGCACTCAAAGGCAAGAAGCTGCCGCAGGTCGGCCGCATCGAAATCACCGTCGTCGAGGAAGGGCAGTCCGTGTGGCTCGCGTTCGCGAACCGCGAGATCGACTTCCTGGATCGGCTTCCTCCGGCATTCGTCGAGCAGGCGCTCGCCGGCGGCAAGCTGCGGCCCGAGCTTGCGGCGAGGGGCATCCGTCACGAAGTGCTGCTGCGGCCGAACACGCGCTGGACCTACTTCAACATGGAGGACCCCGTCGTCGGTGGCTACACGCCGGAAAAGATTGCGTTGCGCAGGGCGATCGGCATGGGCTACGACGTCGGCGAATTCATCCGCGTCATCCAGAAAGGCCGCGCCGTCCCGGCGACGAGCCCGATTCCGCCGGACGTCATCGGCTTCGACCCTGGACTCAAGACCGCGGCGCAGCTCTACGATCCCGCGGCGGCGCGCGCGCTGCTCGACAGGTTCGGATTCAAGGACCGCGACGGCGACGGCTACCGCGAAACTCCGGACGGCAAGCCGCTGGTTCTCGAGCGCTGGTCGCTGCCGACATCGCTCGCGCGCCAGGAGGATGAACAGTGGAAGAAGAACATGGACGCGATCGGCCTCAAGATCGTGTTCAAGACGGACCGGCAGCAGGAGATGCGCAAGATGGCGCGGCAGGGAAAAATTCCGATGCGCACCGACGGCTGGAACGCCGATTACCCGGACGCCGAGAACTTCATGCAGCTCCTTTACGGACCGAACGTGGGGCAGGAAAACCACGCGCGGTTCAGCTTGCCCGCCTTCGACAAGCTCTATGAGGCGGCGCGCCTCTTGCCCGATTCGCCCGAGCGCACGAAGCTCTTCGACCGGATGACCGAACTGGTCCTCGCGTACGCGCCCTGGCGGCTGATGGAGCACCGGATGGAGGACCACTTGCTGCAGCCGTGGATCCGCAACTACAAGCCGCACCCGGTACGGCTCGCGATCTGGCGTTATGTCGACATCGACACCACGAAACGTTAACAGCGGCTATCGATAGTGAGAGGGCAGGCGTAGCATTACGCCTATGGCATCACCTATTCATGTCGAGCAGGCCGCGCTGCGCGCTGCGTCCAAGGCGGCCGCTGAGCACATCAAGCGCGAACAAGCCTTTGGTGCGCGCAACTACGATCCGCTGCCCGTCGTGCTGGGGCAAGGCGCCGGCGCGTGGCTGACCGATGTCGACGGCAAGCGCTTCCTGGACCTCATGAGCGCGTACTCGGCGGTGAGTTTCGGCCACGCGCATCCGAAAATCGTCGCCGCGCTCGTCGCGCAGGCGCAGCAGCTCGCGGTCACGTCGCGCGCGTTTCACAACGACCGGCTGCCGGCTCTGCTCGAGCGGCTGGCGCGAATCACCGGACTCGACCGGGCGTTGCCGTCCAACGGCGGCGCGGAAGCCGTAGAAACGGCATTGAAGGCCGCGCGCAAATGGGGCTACCTCGTCAAGGGCATTGCCGCGGATCGCGCCGAGATCGTCGTGTGCGAAAGCAACTTCCACGGGCGCTCGATCGCGATCGTCGGCTTTTCCTCGGAGCCGCAATACCGCGAAGGATTCGGCCCGTTTCCGCCGGGATTCGTCACGATCCCGTTCGGCGACGCGGCGGCGCTCGCCGCGGCGATCACACCCAATACCGCCGCGTTCCTGGTCGAGCCGATCCAGGGCGAGGGCGGAATCATCGTGCCGCCCGGGGCTATCTCGCCGAATGCGCGCGCATCTGCCGCGAGCGCAATGTCCTGCTCATCTGCGACGAAATCCAGACGGGATTGGGCCGAACCGGCTACGTGCTCGCCTGCCAGCACGACAACGTGCGACCCGACGGCGTGATCCTCGGCAAGGCGCTCGGCGGCGGCCTGCTGCCGGTCTCGGCGTTCGTCGCGACCAACGACGTGATGCGGGTGTTCACGCCGGGCGATCATGGCAGCACGTTCGGCGGCAATCCGCTGGCGGCCGCCGTGGCGATGGCGGCGCTCGATGTCATGGAAGAGGAAAATCTCTGCGCGCGTTCGCGGGAACTCGGCGCGTGGCTCAATCGCGAACTCGCGACGCTCGCGAGTCCGCTGATCCGCGAAGTGCGCGGACGCGGACTTTACATCGGCATCGAGATCGATCCGCGGCGCTTGCCGGCGCGTCGCGTGGTGGATCGCCTGCTTGCGCGCGGCATCCTGTCGAAGGATACGCACGGGACGGTGGTCCGCATCGCGCCGCCGTTGAATGTCGCACAGGCGGACCTTGCCTGGGCAGTCGGTCAACTGCGCGAAGTCCTGCGCGAACTCGAACGCGAAACCTGACACCAGGAGGAGATCAGGCCATGCCGCGCCTTTGTGCATTCGTTTCTGCAGCAATGCTCGTTGCGCTCTGCCTGCCGGCAACGGCGCAGGAAAAAGACGAGCTGTGGGACGTCACGGTGAAGATGGAAATGCCCGGGATGCCGATTTCGATGTATCCACGGACCTCGCGCGTGTGCCTGGAGAAAGGCGCCAAGGACGACAGCTACCTTCCGAAACAGGGCGGCGAATGCAAGACCACGGAGGGGAGCCGCAGCGGCAACAAGTACACGTTCAAGATGGTATGCGAGGGCAAGAACAGGATGACCGGCGCCGGGGAAATTACGTTTGCCGATGGCGCCTACGACGGCCGGATGAAGATGACCGGAACGAGGGAGGGGCAAGCCATCGACATGACGCAGATCTACTCGGGCAAGCGAGTGGGCGCCTGCACCGCTGCTAAAGCCAGGTAGCATGGGCGAGGCTTCTCCCGCGGAGCAACTCGTCGTCGCGATCAGTTCGCGCGCGCTGTTCGACTTCGAGGAGGAGAACCGGGTCTTCGAGACCGCCGACGACCGCGAGTACATGCGGCTGCAACTGGAGCGGCTGGAATCGCCTGCCAAGCCGGGTGTCGCATACCCGCTCGTGCGCAAGCTCCTGGCTTTCAATGCCGATGGCGTGCGGCGCGTGGAGGTTGTGATCCTGTCGCGCAATGATCCGGTCTCGGGATTGCGCGTGTTCCGCTCTGTCAAGGGCGCCGCGCTCGGCATCGAGCGCGGCGTGTTCACCCGCGGCCGCGCGCCGTTCTCGTATCTCGGCCCGCTGAAGGCCAACCTGTTCCTCTCCGCCAACGCCGACGACGTCCGCGGCGCGCTCAATGCGGGCTTTCCGGCGGCGATGGTCTACACGCAGTCGCTGGTGACCGACTCGCATCCCGACGA
Organism: uncultured beta proteobacterium; assembly: GCA_963755065.1. Lineage (GTDB taxonomy): Bacteria > Pseudomonadota > Gammaproteobacteria > Burkholderiales > Casimicrobiaceae > VBCG01. The sequence goes on along the minus strand of CAVWIM010000007.1, from coordinate 215,479 downwards.
AGTGCGGATCGCCTTCGACGGCGATGCCGTTCTGTTCGCCGACGAAGCCGAGCGCGTGTACCAGTCGCAGGGATTGAATGCCTTCCAGAATCACGAAGCCGACCATGCGACGCGCCCGCTGCCGCCCGGTCCGTTCAAGCCGCTGCTCGAGGCTCTGCACCGATTGCAGCGCGTGGATCGTGGGTCCGTGCAAATGCGGCTGCGCACGGCGCTCGTGACCGCGCGCAGCACGCCGGCGCACGAGCGCGCGATCCGGACGCTGATGGACTGGAACGTCAACGTCGACGAGGCGATGTTCCTGGGCGGCCGCGAGAAAGGCCCGTTCCTGCGCGAGTTCGAGCCGGATTTCTTCTTCGACGACCAGACGCGGCACGTCGAATCGGCGTCGCACCACGTTCCGTCCGGCCATGTTCTGCACGGCGTGGCGAACGAAGTCAAGCCGAAGGTCTCCTAAGCACAAACAAGAAGGCATTGAATGAGCGCACCGACAAATCCTTTCGCATTGGCCGGATGGCGCCGCAGCATGGCCTTGGAATACGCGGCGGTGCGCGCGGGCAATGTCGATCGCGACGGCACCGCCGAGCGCTTTCGCGCCACGCGCGATCGGCTTTTCAGCGAACATCCGGAAAGTCCGATTGCCCCTGAACGCCGGGGCAACTGGCGCGGTGTCGCCTGGTATCCCTATGCCCCCGCATGGCGGCTGACCGGCGTCATCGAACCTTCGGCGAAACGCGAAACGTTCGAAATTTCGCTCGCGACCGATGGCATCCTGCGCTGCACACGGATCGGCCAGGTGCGGTTCACCGTCAGCGGCCGGCCCGCGCGGCTGGCGATCTACTGGCTCGAAGGCTACGGTGGGGGAATCTGGCTCCCCTTTATCGATACCACCAGCGGCGCCGATACCTATGGCGGCGGCCGCTATCTTTACGACACGATCAAGGGCGCCGACCTCGGCATCGGCGAGCGTGACCTCGTGCTCGACTTCAATTACGCGTACAACCCCTCTTGCGCCTACGACGACCGCTGGTCGTGTCCGCTGGCGCCGCCCGAGAACCGGCTTGCCTTTGCGATACCCGCCGGTGAGCGCCTGCCGCCGGACGCGGGAAAGGCGCGCGGCTGATAAGTATCGTCAGTCGAGCACGCGTCCGTAGAACGGATATTGCGGATCGCTGTAACCGGGTGTGGACGGATGACCCGGCCGCACGAGCGAATCGACGAGCGCTTCGTCTTCGTCGGTCCATGCCGTGCCGATCGCACCGACGTAATCGTTCCATTGCTCCATCGTGCGCGGGCCGGCGATGACGCTCGTCACGATCTGGTTGGCCCACATCCACGCCATCGCGAATTGCGTCGGCGTGCGTCCCGCCTTCTGGGCGTGCTCCGCAAGTTTTTGCGCGATGACAAACGACTCCGCGCGGAATTCCGTTTCCATCATCCGCTGGTCGCCGCGCGCGCCGCGCGAGCCCTCCGGAGCCTTGCCGCCCGGCGCGTACTTGCCGGTCAGCACGCCTCGCGCCAGCGGTGAATACGGCGCCACGCCGATGCCGTAGTGATCGCAGGCCGGAAGCACCTCGACCTCGGGCATGCGGTTCAACAGGTTGTAGTAGGGCTGGCAGACCACCGGCAGCGCGACGCCCTGCGCTTCGCATTCGCTGACCATTTCCGAGATCCGCCAGCCGCGGTAGTTCGATATGCCGAAATAACGGATCTTGCCGGAACGAATGAGGTCCCCGACCGCGCCGACTGTTTCGGCGATCGGCGTATCGAGGTCGTCCTTGTGCAGGTAATATATATCGATGTAGTCGGTGGCAAGGCGCGCCAGGCTGTCGTCGCATGCGCGCAGGATCCAGCGCCGCGAGAGACCGCCGTCGTGCGGCTTTGCCGTCATCACGTTGCCGACCTTGGTGGCCAGGATCCAGCGCGCGCGGTTCGCCTTGATCGCCTGGCCGACGATCTTTTCCGAAGCGCCCTTCGTGTACGCGTCCGCGGTGTCGATGAAATTGACGCCGGCGTCGAATGCCGCGTCGACGATCGCCTGCGACGCGCCAGCATCGGTGCGATCGCCGAACGTCATCGTGCCCAGGCAGATGGGTGAGACTTCCAATCCACTGTTGCCCAACCGCCGGTATTCCATTACCGCACCTCGCGTCACAGTGAGCCGTCGACTATGCAGGATCGACGAGATTCCCGCAATTGGCGCTGTTGAACAGCTCCAACCATGTTCGCCCGCTATAATTCCGAAGAGTCCGGTCCAACCCACGGCGACGGAGCGTGCTGCGCGCCCGCTTCTTCCAGTCCGCTTCTTCCAGACACTCCATGAATGTCCTGTTCGAGGACGACGGTCAGCTGAAGGCCGGGTCCGTTCTCGCCGATAACGGCGCATCGCTGCAAGTCGAGGCGGCGTCGGGCAAGCGGCTGAAGATCAAGGCGGGCGCGGTTCTGCTTCGCTTCGCCGCGCCTGCCGCGGGCGCGATCATGGCCGAGGGGCAGAAGCTCGCGGCGGAACTCGATCCTGCGTTCCTGTGGGAGGCGATCGGCGACGGCGAATTCGGATTCGAGGACCTCGCGCGCGAATATTACGGCGCGCAGCCGACGCCTGCGCAGGCCACGGCGGTCGCCATCCTGCTGCATGCGTCGCCGATGTATTTCTACAAGAAAGGCAAGGGCCGCTACCGCAAGGCGCCGCCGGACTCGCTGCAGGCTGCGCTTGCGTCGGTCGAGCGCAAGGAGCGCGAGACGGCGCGGATCGCCGGATGGGTCGCCGAGCTCCATGCGCACCGCCTGCCTGCGGAGTTCGCGCCGAAGCTTCCCATGCTGCTGTACAAGCCGGACAAGAACACGCTGGAATGGAAGGCGTTGGCCGCGGCATGCGACGCTGCGAAGACAAGTCCGGTGGACCTCCTTGCCGCGTGCGGCGCGATTCCTTCAACGCACGACTACCACTTCAACCGCTTTCTCTGCGAAGCGTTCCCCAAGGGTGTCGACTTTCCCGCCTTCGATCCGCTGCCGCCCGTGCCCGACCTGGCGCGCGCCGACGTGCGCGCATTTTCCATCGACGACGCCACGACGACCGAAATCGACGACGCCTTTTCCGTGCGCGAACTCGGCAACGGCAATATCGAGATCGGCATCCACATCGCCTGCCCGGCGCTGGCCATCCCACGCGGCGGCCCGCTCGATGCGATCGCGCGCGGGCGGCTGTCCACCGTGTACATGCCCGGCCGCAAGCTGACGATGCTGCCGGAGGCGGCGGTGGCCGCTTTCACGCTACGGCAAAACACTGTTGCGCCGGCGCTCTCCCTCTATGTCGAAACCGATCCGACCGGCGCGCCGTTGTCGCACGCCACGCGCTTGAACTTCGTGCCGGTCGCCGCAAACCTCAACTTGGCGACTTTCGACGCCGCGTTCGCGAACGCGCTGCCTTCCCCGGACGATCCGCCGTGGACGCACGAGATGCGGGCGCTGTGGAAACTGGCGCAGCACTTGTCGGCCGCTCGCGGCAAGTCCGACGTGCATCGCATCGACTACAGCTTCGACGTCGATTGGAAGGCGGGTCCGGAAGGGCGCGTCACGATTGCCCCGCGCGAGCGCGGCAGTCCGCTGGACAAGCTCATCGCGGAGCTCATGATCCACGTCAACAACACGTGGGGACACCTGCTTGCGGCGAAGGGCGCGGTGGGGCTGTATCGCGTACAGGCCGGAGGCAAGGTGAAGATGAGCACGCGGCCCGGCGAGCACCAGGGCTTGGGCCTCACGCACTACCTGTGGTCGAGCTCGCCGCTGCGCCGCTACAGCGACCTCGTCAACCAGCGCCAGTTGCTGGCCGTCATCGATGGCGATGCGCCGCCGTACGGCGAGAACGATGCCGAGCTTTTCGCGGCGCTTGCGGACTTCGAGGTGACGTACAGCCACTACGCGGAATTCCAGGACCGCATGGAGCAGTACTGGTGCCTGCGCTGGCTGGTGCAGGAAGACGTCACCGAAGTGACGGCCTTGGTGATCCGCGACAACCTGGTCCGGTTCGACCGCCTGCCGTGGATCCAGCGCCTGGCCGACCTGCCGCCGCAAACGCCGGACACGGCGGTGCGGGTGGCGATCGCCCGGGTCGACCTCCTCAACGCGACGCTCGAGTGTCGCTACGCCGGTACAGTCTGACGTATTTTTGCCCGGCGGAAGGTGCGCTGCCATGACATCGGCATGGCACTTGCTACAATGGAAAGTCCTGTTTGCCCATGGGGGCAGGATTTGCCGCCACGCGCTTCCCCGCCGAAAACGCCCGTCCCAATGCCCGAACCGGACGCGCCGCCCGCCCTGGCGCCGGTTCCCGCTGCGCGCCGTCCGGCTTCGCCGGGAACCGCAAAGAGGAAGCCCGCCGCGCCGCGTGCGCTGAGTCCTGCCGTCGTTCCGCCGCCGATATCAATCGTCAAGAACGCCCCGGACATCGCGCCGCGGCCGAAGCCGCCGCCGCGCCGCACCGCGCGAATCGCTCCGGCGGGGGCGCTGCCGCCCGCCTATATTCCTCCCGAAGCGCTGGCCTCGCCGCGTCACGACAAGCTGCTGACGTACGCGATCGCCGGTTCGCTCCTCGTGCACGCGATTGTCCTCACCATCCACTTTTCGCCGTTCGACCTGTCGAAACTGGCCGACAAGGGACCGCCGCTCGAAGTCGCGCTGGTCAACGCCAAGACTGCCGCGAAACCCACCAAGGCTGACATCCTTGCGCAGGCGCATCTGGACGGCGGCGGCAATACCGATGCCGCGCGGCGCGCAAAAACGCCGCTGCCGGTGCTGCCGATGAACGATCCCGACCAGCAGGTGGCCGTCGCCACGCAGAGGGTCGAATCGCTCGAGCAGCAGACGCGCGAGCTGATGACGCAACTGCGCTCGACGACCATCGCCGCGGTCCAGCAAAGACCCGTCGACGCCCCCGTGCAGACGGAATTGCCCACCGCGAACGAACTGATGCAGCGCACGCTCGAGGCGATGAAACTCGAGGCGCAGATCGCCAAGGACATGGAGGCCTACCAGAAGCGGCCCAAGCGGCGCTTCGTCGGCGCCCGCGCCGAAGAATACCGGTTCGCCCGCTACGTCGAGGATTGGCGGCTCAAGATCGAGCGCATCGGCAACCTCAATTATCCGGAGGCCGCGCGCGAGCAACGGCTGTACGGAAGCCTGCTCCTCACCGTGTCGATCAAGAGCGATGGCAGCGTCGAGAACATCGACGTCAACCGCAGTTCCGGCAGCCGGATCCTCGATGCCGCAGCAGTGAAGATCGTCGAGATGTCATCGCCCTTCGCGCGGTTTCCGCCGGACATCAAGCGCGATACCGACATCCTCCACATCACGCGCACGTGGACGTTCACCAAGGGCGACGCCCTGGTTTCGCAGTAGCGCCAGCGACAAAGCGGAAGTGTTGGCAAGGAGGAAGTAAACTCCTGCCTTCGCGTTGCCGCCGAAGGCCTACGCGCGGCCTCCTCAAGTCTCAAGCGAACCCTCGTGGACAAATACGCGGTCATCGGAAATCCGGTCGCCCATTCCAGGTCGCCGCAGATCCACGCGGCCTTTGCGCGCGCGACGGACCAGGACATGAGCTACGAAAGGCTCCCGGCGCCGGATGACGGATTCCTCGCGGCGGTCGAGTCGTTCGCCCGCGCCGGCGGACGGGGTCTCAACGTGACCGCTCCCTTCAAGCTGGAAGCGTTTGCGTTGGCCCGCGCACACAGCGCGCGCGCCAAGCTGGCGGGCGCGGTAAATACCCTCAAGCGCGAGGAGGGCGGCTGGTTCGGCGACAACACCGACGGGCCGGGCATCGTGCGCGATCTCACTCACAACCTGGGCGTCGCGCTGGCGGCGCACGACGTCCTCGTGCTCGGCGGGGGAGGCGCGGCGCGGGGCATCATGAGCTCCGTGCTCGCGGAACGCCCGCGTTCGCTTACCCTGTGCAACCGCACGTTCGCGAAGGCCGCCGCGATCGCAGGATTGTTCGCTGCGCATGGGCCCGTTTCGGCGGCGCCGCAAAGTGCACTGGCCGGGCGTTCCTTCGACGTCGTGATCAACGCGACCAGCGCCGGACTTGACGACCGGTCACCGCCGATGTGGCCGTTGGCGAGTGTTGCGTCGGGCGCCTTCGCCTACGACATGATTTACGCCGATGCCGCGACGCCTTTCCGGCGCTGGGCGGAGGCGAACGGCGCGACGCGCACCGCGGACGGCATCGGCATGCTGATCGAGCAGGCCGCGGAAAGCTTTTTCCTGTGGCGCGGCGTGCGGCCCGATACCACCTCTGTGTTCGGTCTCCTGCGTCCCAACGGCCGGGAGTGATGGGCACTGAGATGGCCACCGGGCGCGGCATCGGACGCTGGATCGCCTGGCTCGTCGCCACGATCGCGGCGGCCGTCGTCCTGTCGCAACTGTGGTTCGCGGCGCACATCTATTGGTGGCGCGACCACCCCGTGGGCGAGACCTCGTTCATGGCCTGGCGCATGGACGAACTGCATGCGAAGAACCCCAAGGCGCAGCTCAAGTATGCGTGGGTTCCCTACGAGCGAATTTCCCCCAACCTGAAGCGCGCGATGGTGGCGGCGGAGGACGCCAAGTTCGTCGACCACGAGGGCTTCGATTGGGAGGGCATCGAGCTGGCGATGGAAAAAAACCAGAAGAAGGGGCGCGTCGTGGCGGGCGGATCGACGATTACGCAACAGCTTGCCAAGAATCTTTTCCTGTCGCCGTCGCGCAGTTACTGGCGCAAGGCCCAGGAAACGGTGATCACGGTGATGCTGGAGGCGATGTTGCCGAAACGGCGCATCCTCGAGATCTACCTAAACGTCATCGAATGGGGCAGCGGGGTCTTCGGCGCGGAGGCCGCGTCGCGGCATTATTTCGGCGCATCGGCAACGCAGCTCTCGGCCGAGCAGGCGGCGCGGCTGGCCGCGATGGCGCCGAATCCGCGCTTCTACGAACGCAACCCCGCAGCGCCCGGCCTCAACCGGAAGATCGGCATCATCCTGGCGCGCATGCCGGGGGCCGATATTCCGTAGCGGGACGGACCCGTCCCGCGCTCCCGCGGTTATCATCGCGCCATGGCAGAGACCGCTCACGCGAAGGCCGACGATCGCCCCGAAGCGCGCGAGCGCGTGCAGGACGCGCTCGCCGAGATCACGACGCTCATGCGCCGCCATCGCCTTGTCGAAGGCCTGGTCCAGGAGCAGTTGGAGCACGCGCCGGCGGTAAGCAAAGAGGATCGCGGCGAAGTCGTCGAGAGCCTCGTCACCCGGCAGAACAAGGCGCAACTCACGCGCAAGCTTGACCGGCTGCACCCGGCCGACATCGCGTACATCCTCGAGGCGTTGCCGCTCGACGAGCGACTCTACATCTGGGAACTGGTCCGCGCAGCGCGCGATGGCGAGATCCTGCTCGAGGTCTCCGACGCCGTCCGCGAATCGCTCATCTCGTCGATGGATACCGAGGAGCTGGTCGCCGCGGCGGAGACGCTCGACGCCGAGGAAATCGCCGATCTCGCCCCCGACCTCCCGCAGGAGGTGATGGACGATGTGTTCTCCGGCCTTCCGCTGGAAGAGCGCGAGCAGTTGCGCGCCGCGATGTCCTTCGAGCACGACATGGTCGGCGCGCTGATGGATTTCGAAGACTTGCAGGTGCGCGCGGACGTGACGCTCGAAGTCGTGCTGCGCTATCTGCGGCGCTTCGACGAGCTGCCGTCGCAGACCGACCAGCTCTTCGTCGTCGATCGCAACGAAACGCTGCTGGGCGTGCTGCCCATCAACCGCTTGATCGTCAGCGAGCCCGACACGCCGGTGTCGGCCGTGATGCAGGCGCCCGTCGTCAAGCTCTTGCAGCATGAAAAGGCGGGTGACGCGGCGTCGGCGTTCGAGCGCTACGACCTGGTGTCGGCGCCGGTGGTCGACACCAACGACCGGCTCGTCGGACGCGTCACCGTCGACGAGATTCTCGATTTCGTCCGGCAGAAGGGCGAGGAGGAGATGCTCGCGCAGGCAGGTCTTCGCGAAGAGGAAGACGTGTTCGCATCGGTGTGGAAGTCGTTCCAGAACCGGTGGTCGTGGCTCGCGATCAACCTCGTCACTGCGTTCATTGCGTCGCGCGTGATCGGCGCATTCGAGGGCTCGATCGCCAAGCTGGTCGCGCTCGCCGCGCTGATGCCGATCGTCGCCGGCATCGGCGGCAACTCGGGCAATCAGACGATCACGATGATCGTGCGCGCGGTGGCGCTGGGCCAGGTGGCGCGCGAGCACGCGAGCAAGCTCTTCCGCAAGGAGATCATCGTCGCCGCGATCAACGGCTTGGTCTGGGGTGGCGTGATGGGGCTTGTCGCGATGCTGCTCTACAAGGATGTGAGCTTGGGCCTGGTGATGGTGCTTGCCATGACGCTCAACCTGATGCTCGCAGCATTGATGGGCGTGCTGATTCCGATGACGATGCTGAAGTTCGGCCGCGATCCGGCCGTGGGCTCATCGGTGCTGATCACTGCCGTCACCGATTCCGGCGGCTTTTTCATTTTCCTGGGCTTGGCGACATTGATTCTCATTCGCTAGTGCACTACAAGCCCGCCCGCGTTGGCGGTAGACTGCGGAATAATGTCCTCAGGAGTCTGTTGACCGCAGTAGTTGGTGCCCCCCGCCAAGGAGATCCGAATGTTCCGTGCTGCACCTGCGTTGCTCGTCGCAATCCTGCTCGCCGCGCCAGTCGCTGCCACTGCGCAGCCCATGCCCGCTGTGCGCGCCGCCGACGGTACGCTGACCAATGCCGCGGGCATGACGCTGTATGTTTTCGACCGTGACGCCGGCGGCAAGAGCGCCTGCAACGGACCGTGCGCCGCCAACTGGCCGCCTTTGCTGGTGTTAGGCGACGGCAGGGCCACAGGGGACTGGACCGTCATCGTCCGCGAGGACGGCAGCAAGCAATGGGCGTTCAAGGGCAAGCCGCTGTACACATGGTCGAAGGACACGAAGGCGGGGGACAAGACGGGTGACGGGGTCAACAACATCTGGCATGTGGCGAAGGGCAACTGACGCGACGCCATCGACGAGGGCGGGATGCCCGCCGTGAGTGCGGTGCATGATCCTTCCGATACGACACAGCCATGCCCGCCGTTGCCGACCCGCCGTTGCCGCAGCCGGATCTGGTGGCCGCCATTCCGCGCCTGCGCCGTTACGCGCGGGTCCTGACGGGCGACGTCAACCGCGCGGACGACCTCGTCCAGGAAACGCTGGCGCGCGCGTGGGAGAAGCGCCGGCTGTGGGCGGCAGGAAGCGATCTTCGCGCATGGCTGTTCACTATCATGCACAACGTTTTCGTCAATCAGCGCGCGCTGGCAATACGGGAAAAAATGCACGTATCGCTCGACGGTGGCGAGGCGGACGCAGCGTGGCAGATCCCGGTGCGCGCGGGGCAATACACGCGCGTCGAATTGACCGAACTCATGCAGCACGTGGGGAGACTGCCCGTGGACCAGCGAGAGGTGCTGTTGCTGGCGGCGGTCGAGGAGCTTCGCTACGAAGAGATCTCGATCGCGTTGGGAATACCGATTGGCACCGTGATGTCGCGCCTGTCGCGCGCACGCGAGAAGCTGCGCAACGCATTCGCCGACACCCCCGGCGGCGCCACGGAACTCAAGGTCGTCAAATAAGGAAAGCGCGATGAATCCGCTGCCCGTGACCGACGCCGACCTCAACGCCTATGCCGATGGCCAACTGGCACCCTCGCGAGTGACGGCAGTCGAGGACGCGTTGGCGCGCGATCCCGCGCTCGCCGCAAGGGTCGCCGACACCAAGCGCCGCAACGCGGACCTGCGCGACGCACTCGATCCATGGCTGGCCGATCCGATTCCGGAACGATTGATCACGGCCGCCACGGGCTCCGCCAAGCGCGTGCGGCGCCCGGCGCTGCGCTGGCTCGCGCTCCCGGTCGCGGCGGCGGCGGCGCTTCTGGTGGGTCTCGGCGTGGGTTGGCATGCGCGCGACATCGATCTCGAGCGTGCCGGCACGCCCACCACGTTCACGCGGCAGGCTGCGCTGACGCACGCGCTGTACGCGTCGGATGTGAACCGCCCGGTGGAAGTCTGGGCGCCCGAAGAAAAACGCCTCGTCGCGTGGCTTTCCAAGCGGTTGGGCTTTGCCGTCAGTGCGCCCGACTTGAGCAGTACTGGTTTTGCGCTGGTCGGCGGGCGCTTGGTCGCCGGCCACAAGGAACCCACCGCACTCCTCATGTACGAAAACGGCGACAGGCAGCGACTGTCGCTGCAAGTGCGGAAGCAACCGGTGGAAGGCGGGGAAGTCGCGTTCCGCTACGCCGTCGAAAACGGTGTGGGCGTCTTCTACTGGATCGAGGACGATTGCAGCTACGCGCTTTCCGGCAATATCGACCGCGCGCAGCTTCTGGCCATTGGCCGGATTGTCTACGGCCAGCTGGCCGCGCTGGAAGCGGCAACCAAGAAATAGCGCGCGCGCTCCTGCGCCCGCCGCTCATTGCCCTCCACGCACGATTGCGTGCCGGTCGCGTCGCGCGATCGCTCGAAGGGCCCATGCTAGAATCCCCACGCGATTTCGGCTGCCGGTCGAAAGGGGAAGAAGGCCATGAATCATAAGAGAATTCTGATGGCGCTCGCCGTGGTGCTGCTGCTTGCGGCCTGCACGTCGCGGCCCGTCATGAACGTCACCGACGCGCCCGTCGTAACTACGGGCGGTAAGCAGCTCACTGCCGATCAGGTCGAAAAGGCGATTGTCGGCGCAGGCAACGGATTGGGGTGGGTCATGACGCCTGTGTCGCCGGGTCTTGTCAGCGGTACGTTGAAACTGCGCAATCATCTCGCCGCCGTCGACGTCCGGTACACGGCCAAGACATTCAGCATCGTCTACAAGGACAGCACGAACCTCGATTATCAGAACGGACAGATTCACAAGAACTACAACGGGTGGATCGAAAATCTCGATCGCGAGATCCGCAACGAGTTGCTGCGCATTTGATTTACGCCGTCCGGTTCGCGTCCGCTGGTTCGCGGCGCGCGAAATTGCCATACTGCACTGGATTGATGTCCACCGAATTTCCGGCCAATGGCAATGACTGAACTCGAACGGGAAATCGCGGCGTCGATCGTCGAGGCGCTGGCGCTGGAGTTCCCGGCCGATCAGTTCGATCCGGAGGCGCCGCTCTACGGCGACCGCTATGGCCTCGACTCGATCGACATGCTCGAAATAGCGGTCGTCGTTTCCGCGCGCTACGGTGTCGAATTGCGTGCGGACGACGTCGAAAGCCGGAACGTGTTTGCCTCGCTTCGGGCCCTGGCGAGTCATGTCGCCCGACACCGCACGCAATAGCGCGTCGCCGCCGGCAGGTGAGCCGGCACCGGATCTCCCGCCGTGGCGTCTTTATTGGCGCATCCTGCTGTGCGTCGCCGCCGGCCTCGCCTATCCGTTCCTGGTCTACTGGGTGCTTGCGCAACGGCACCCATGGTTCGGCTTCGTGATCACGCTGGCCGCGCTGGGGGGCCTCTGCGCGAGCCTGCCACGCGCCGGGTGCAGGTCGCTGCCGTCCTCGTGGTGTTCGCGCTTGCCGGCGTGGCGAGCGCATTCGCGGCGACATCGTCGCTGCTCTTCCTGCCGCCGCTGTGGGTGAACCTGGGCCTGGCGTGGCTTTTCGGCCACACGCTGGCGCCCGGACGCGAAGCGCTGGTCACGCGCTTCGCGCGCCAGGAACACCCTGTGCCCACGCCGCGGATCCTCGCCTACACGCGTCGTCTGACGTGGGTCTGGACCGTGTTTTTCCTGAGCATGGCCCTGGTGTCGGGCGCGTTGGCTGCGATCGGCGCCCACGAAGCCTGGGCCTGGTTCACCGCCGTCGGCAACTACCTGTGCGTGGCCGCGCTCTTCATGGTCGAATACGGCTACCGGAGGTGGCGTTTCCCCGTCGACAGTCGTGTTTCGCCGCAAGCGGCAGCTGGAGATGCTGCGCGCGGCGTTGCGGGACCGCCCGCCTTGATCAACCAGCGTCCATGAACATGGCAAGCACGTTGCCCTTGTTGCGCGGCTTCGATCCGGACCAGGGCATCCTGTTCGATCGAGGCCGATCGATAAGCGCAGCGGCCTTTTGCGCAGCGGCGACCGCGGCGGCAAACCGATTGCCCCGCGCACGTTTCGCCTTCAATCTCTGCGACGGCCGCGCGGAATTCCTGCTGGCGAGCGCGGCCGCCATCCTTGCCGGACACACGATCGTGCTGCCGCCGTCCCGGCTCGCGCGCACGCTCGACGATCTGTACTGTGCCTTTCCCGACAGCTACTGCCTGGTCGATGAATTCGCTCCGGCGAATGTCCGCTCGACTGCGACGGTCTTTGCGTTGCGTCCTGAACTCGATTCGCTGCGAGAGACGACAACGCCGATGGCTGCGTGGCCACCGCCGACAGTCCCCGCGGCGCATACCGCGGCAATCCTGTTCACGTCGGGGTCGACGGGCGCGCCGCAGCCGCACGCGAAGGCCTGGGCCGAATTATGCGAAGGCGCGCAGACGCTGCTCCGCTCGTTCGGTGCGCCGCCGCCTGGCACCGCCATCCTCGGTACCGTTCCGCCGCAGCACATGTTCGGATTCGAAACGACGGCGATGCTCGTGTTGCAATCGGGAACGCCGCTGCTCGATGCGCGGCCGGCCCTTCCGGCCGATCTTGCGGACGCGGTGGAGGCGGCGGCCTCGTGCGGCACGGAGGCCATATGGCTGATGTCCACACCCTTGCAGTTGCGCACGTTCCATCGCGAGTTGCGCGGCCTGCCCGGTGTGCGCCGCATCATTACGGCGACGATGCCGCTCGAGCGCGAACTCGCGCAGGCGATCGAACTCGACTGGAAAATCCCGGTCGAGGAAATCTTCGGCTGTACCGAGGGAGGCATCCTTGCCACGCGCCGCCCTTCCGGCTCACGCTATTTCACGCCCGCTGCAGGCCTCGTGTTTTCACGCTGCGCCGAGGGTTCGCCGCAAGTGTCCGGCGGGCATTTGCCGCATGCGTTGATTCTATCGGACCAGCTTCTGCCGGAACTGCCGGATTTTGCCGGCGCCGGCCGGTTCGAAGTGGCCGGACGCGACGAGGACATGGTCAAGATCGCCGGCAAACGCGCGTCGCTGCAGGCGCTCACGCGGGAACTTCTAGCGGTGCCGGGTGTTGCCGACGGTGTGCTTTTCCTGCCTTCCGCCGACGCACCGAGGCTGGCGGCGATCGTTGCCGCGCCGGGGCGAACGCGGGATGACGTTCGGTCCGCGCTGGCGGGCAGGATCGATCCGGCGTTCATCCCGCGTCCGCTCGTTATCGTGGCGGCGCTTCCTCGCGACGCAAACGGCAAACTGCCGATTGCCGAGCTGAAGGCGATTCTCGACGCGCATCGTCGCGAATCTCATGACGCGGGCGCGAAAAATGTCGAGTCGTTCGCGAGGGGCGCCGTCGTTCCCGCCGATCATCCTGCGCTGCCCGGGCATTTTCCCGGCCACGCGATTGTTCCGGGTGTCGTGCTGCTGGAACTCGTGGAGACGCTGCTCGCCGACAACGGTTACCGCGTGCGCGAGTGTCCGCAGGCCAAGTTCCTGATCCCCGTTGCGCCGGAAACGCCGCTCTCCTTGCGCGTGGAGATTTCACAGCGAGCGTCGGCCCGCGCATCGGCCAACTTTGTCATCGATGTCGCCGGCAAGAACGCCGTGATCGGGAAGTTCCTAGTCGGGAAATTCATCCGCGAACCCGATCGGATCAACGCGTGACGGCGCGTCCCGCCTGGCTCGCGCAGCAGGAGCGCGGAAGCCGTCCGCTCATCTGGCTTATCGTCAAGCTGACGCTGGCGCTCGGACGGCCGGTCGGCCGCGCGCTTCTCTATCCCATCTGCGCGTATTTTCTGTTGTTTTCGAGCCGTGCGCGGCGCGCCTCGCGGCAGTACCTGTACCGTGCGCTTGCGCGTCCCCCGCGTTGGCGCGACCTGTTCGCCCATTACCACTGTTTCGCGCGGACCATACTCGATCGCGTGTTCCTGCTCTCCGGCCGGCATGACCAGATCGATTGCGACGTCGAAGGCATCGAGGCGCTGCGCGGCGCCATGGCCCAGGGACATGGTTGCCTGCTGTACGGCGCGCATTTCGGGAGCTTCGACGTCTTGCGTGCGCTCGGGTCCACTGAGAGTCCCGTCGCGGTGAATGTATTGATGCACGAAGGCAATGCCGAGAAATTGAACGGCGTGCTGGCGGCGCTCAATGCCGAATTCCCGCATCAGGTTATTCCACTGGGGCGCCCCGAGACCATGCTCAAGGTCGCGGAGGCCCTTGCGCGAAACGAAATCGTGGGACTGCTGGCAGACCGCGTCGTCGCGGGCGACAGGCTGCTGCGCTGCCGGTTTCTCGATGCCGCGGCATCGTTTCCGGAAGGCCCGTTCGTCTTGGCGTCCGTGCTCAAGGCCCCGGTCGTGCTCTTTTCCGCGGTCTACTGCGGCGGGCGGCGCTACCGCGTCAGGTTCGAGGCCTTTGCCGATTCGCAAACGGCGGCGGAGGGCCGCGGCGAGGCGATGCAGGCGCAGTGCCAGCACTACGCCGACTGGCTAGCGCGAAGCTGCCGGGCGGCGCCTTACAACTGGTTCAATTTCTATGACTTCTGGGCGCATGCCGCAACGCGCTGAGCGTCGATGCGTCGCGTGCAGGCTCTGGCTCGTGCTCGTCCTGACTGTCGTGCCGCGCACGGCGCACGCTTTCGACATCGACGAACTGATGGCGATGATGGCGCGGGTGGACACGAGCAGCGTTGCCTTCGAAGAAACCAAGTATGTGGCGACGCTGACTGCGCCCATCGTGCGGCGAGGAACGCTGCGTTACGTCCGGCCCGATCGCCTGGAGATGCATGTCGTGTCCCCATTCTTCGAGCGCATGGACATCGTCGCGGACGTGCTGACAATTGAAACGAAGCGAGGTGTGCGGCAGGTCGACCTCGCGGGCGAACCGGGCGCCGCGGCGTGGGTGGCCGGCATTCGCGCGACACTTGCCGGAGACCGGTTGGCACTTGCGCGACACTTCACGTTGCATTTGAGCGGACAGGCTGCGCGCTGGACACTCACGCTTGCGCCGCTCGCCCCGGCGTTGGCGAGCGTCATTCAAGGCATCACCGTCGAGGGTGCGCAAGCGCAGTTGACCAGGATCGAAGTGGACGAACGCGGCGGCGACCGGACGGTGCTCGTCGTTGCGCCCTCATTGTCCAACCAGGGCGGCAGCAAGTGAAAGGTGCTCGCCGCTGGAGCATAGCCGCCTGGGTCGTGGCGGTGGCGGCGGCGATGGCATGGTTCGCCACCGCGCTCAAAGTCGACAGTGACTTTTCGGCATTCCTGCCGGCCGGCCGGACCGAAACGCAGCGCATCTTGACCCGCGAGCTGCGCGACGGCGTGACCAGCCGCCTACTGCTCATCGAGCTTGCGCACGACGAGCCCCGGCGTCTCGCTGCGATGAGCAGGGCCATGGCGCACACGTTGTCCGCGGATCCCGCGTTTCGTTACGTGAGCAACGGCGAGGGCGCGCTCGGAGCACCCGAACTTTCGCTGATCGAACGTTATCGTTATCAATTGAGCGACCGTATCGACGCCGCGCATTTCGACGTGCCAGCCCTGCGCGCAGCGCTGGAGGAGCGCCTGGAAGGTCTTGCCGGCGGCGGCGGAGCGCTGGAGAAGCGCTGGCTCGCCAACGACCCCACGGGCGAGACGCTGCACGTGCTCACGCAGCTTGCGCCGCCGCTGCAGCCCAAACGCGTGGACGGCGTCTGGTTCGCGCGGAGCGGCGAGGCCGCGCTGCTTGTGGCGCAGACGCGCGCGCCCGGGTGGGACGTCGAGGGTCAGCAACATGCGTTGGCGGCGCTCGAACGCGCCTTCGACACAGCGCGCCAGGGTGGCGGTGCGCAGATGCGGTACTCGAGCCCGGGCGCGATGACGGTTGCCAGCCGGACGCTCATCGCGGACGACGTGACTCGCCTGTCGCTCGCCGCGAGCATCCTGATCCTCGGCATACTGTTCTGGGTTTACCGTTCCGTGCCGGTCGTCGTGCTGTGTTTTCTGCCGGCCGCCACCGGACTCATCGCGGGTATCGTGGCTGTGAGCGCGTGGTTCGGCACGGTGCAAGGCATCACGCTCGGTTTCGGTGCGACGTTGCTGGGAGAGGCGGTCGATTACCCGAGTTTCCTTCTGACCCAACTGCAGGCCGATGAGTCCGTTGCCGATGCGCGCACGCGGCTCGGCGCCACATTACGGATGGCGATCCTCACCACGGCCTGCGGTTCGCTGGCGTTACTGTTTGCCGATTTTCCGGGCCTGGCGCAATTGGGGATGTTGACGATGGTGGGCATCCTGACGGCGGGCGCGATGACGTATTGGGTACTGCCTCTGTGGATTCCCGCGTCGATGGTCCGCGTTCCCGAAACGCCGGATCGCAAGCGCCGGTTTGCAGGTCCTTCTCTGAGCGCTCGAATGCGGTGGGGGGCCCTCGTCGTGCTGGCGATCGTGACGGCTGCGCTTTCCTGGAATCGGCCGTGGTTCGACGACGACGTGGCGAGCATGAACCCGCTGCCCTCGACGCTTAAGCAACGCGACCGCGAATTGCGCGAAGCGCTCGGGGCGCCCGACGTTCGCTACTTGCTCGTGGTCGGCGGCACGACGCAGGAGGACGTACTTCTGCGCGCGGAAAGCCTGCGTCCGCAATTGGAGCGGTGGGCGGCAGGCGGCGCGATCGGCGGATTCGACCTCGTCACCGATTTGCTGCCCAGCGCGGCCACGCAGGCCAAGCGCCAGGCGTCGCTGCCGTCCGGCGAACGCTTGCGCGCGAACCTCGATGCGGCGCAAGCCGGGCTGCCCTTTCGTCCGCATACATTCGATCCATTCGTGGCCGACGTGGAAGCGGCACGGAGTAACGCGCCATTGATGTTGGCGTCTTTCGGCGAGAACGCGCTGGGACTGCGCGCGGAGTCGCTGTTGCGGCACGACGCCGATGCGGATCGAGACACAGGGCGCGATGTCTGGTATGCGGTCGTTCCGTTGCGCGGTGTCGCCAACCCTTCCGCCGTCGCAAGCGGCGCCGCTGCGATCGGCGATGCACAGGTGCGATGGATCGACCTGCGCGCGCAGTCGTCGGAAATGATGACCGCCTTTCGGCACCGGGCCATGCTGTTTGCCGGTCTTGGAGCGGTGCTGATATTCGGCGTCCTGGCGCACGGGTTGCGCAGCGCAACGCTCGCGCTGCGCTTGATGGTACCGGTTGCGCTCGCGATTGCATTGACCGCGGCCACACTGGTTGCCGCCGGCGCACCGCTGTCGGTCCTGCACCTGGTGGCGCTGCTGCTGGTCCTGGGCGTGGGCATCAACTACGCGCTGTTCTTCGCGCGCGCTGCCACGGCGCGGGACGACGCCCGGCGGACACTGCGCACGCTTGCGGTCGTCAGCGGCACGACGCTGTGCGCATTCGGCACGCTGGCGTTATCGCGGATCGCCGTCCTGCAAGTCATCGGGATGACCGTCTGCATCGGCGTTGTTTACAGTCTCCTCTGCTGCGCGCTGCTGCTCTTCGCGCGCGATCCTGCCTGAGGATCGGCACCGGCATGCGTCCCTTGCCAATGCGTCCTTTACCCATCGTCGCGTCGACGATGACCAACGCCTGCGGCGTAGGCACGAGCGAAGTGCTGCGCGCATTGCGAGCGGGCAGGAGCGGTTTGCGCAGGAACGACTTCGCGCCCGCGGCGACGCTTGCCACGTGGATTGGACGCGTGGGCGCCGTCGATGCGTCATCGATGCCGGAGGCATTCGCCGCCTACGATTGCCGGAACAACCGGCTTGCGCAACTGGCGGTCGAGCAGGATGGCTTCATGGCCGCGATACATCGCGCCACGCAACGCCATGGCGCAGGTCGCATCGGTGTTTTCCTCGGCACGACGACTTCCGGCATCCTGGCGACGGAACTCGCGTATCGCGCGATTACCCGGCAGGAGTCCGGCACTCACGACACCCTGTCTCCGGAGCTCTATCGCTGCCGTCACAGCCTGTTCGCGACGACGGAATTCGTGCGCGCCTATCTGCGCCTGCACGGCCCCGCGGCGACGATCTCGACGGCCTGCTCGTCGAGCGCCAAAGTGTTCGCAACCGCCGCGCGGTCGATCGCTGCCGGCGATTGCGACGCAGCGGTCGTCGGCGGCGTGGATTCGCTCGCGATGTCCACGCTGTTTGGTTTTCATTCGCTGGAATTGCTGTCGCGCAATCCGTGCCGCCCCTGTTCCATGAATCGCGACGGCATTTCGATCGGCGAGGCCGCCGGCTTTGCGCTCCTCGATCCGAAGGGAGAAGGCTCCGTGCGCTTCGCGGGGTCCGGGGAAAGCAGCGACGCCTATCACATGTCCAGCCCGCATCCGGATGGCGCCGGCGCCGCTCGCGCCATGCAAGCGGCGTTGGGGGACGCCGAAATGGCCCCTGCCGACATCGACTACATCAGCCTGCACGGGACCGCGAGCCGGGCCAACGATGCCGCGGAAGATCGCGCGATCTTCTCGGTGTTCGGCGGCGCAACGCCGGTGAGTTCAATCAAAGGCTGGATCGGCCACACGCTCGGCGCCGCCGGCATCATGGGCGCGCTGATCGCCGAGCTCGCGCTGCGCGAGCAATGGATGCCGGGGACGCAGAATTGCGACCGCGTCGATCCGGAACTCGCCTGCGCCGTGGTTCTGCAATCGCAGCCACGGCGGTTGCGGCGAGCTCTGTGCAATGCGTTCGGCTTCGGCGGCACCAATTGCAGCCTGGTTCTGGAAGCCGCGCGATGACGCCGCTCGCGATTGCCGGAATCGGCGTCTGCGCCACGGGATTGGTGAACTGGACGCAGGCGCGAGCGGTGTTGCGATCCGATGTCGCACCGGTGCTCGATCCCTTGCCGCGGCTCGCCCCGGATTGCCTTCCCCCCGTCGAGCGGCGCCGCGCGAATGCCACCACGCGGCTCGCCATCAGCGCGGCGATGCAGGCGATCGAGGGCATGCCGCTACAGGAAGTCGCGCTATTGGCGACGGTGTTCAGCTCGTCCGACGGCGATGGCGAGGTCCTCGCCAGCATGCTGGCCGCGTTGGCGCAACCGCAGGTGGTGCTGTCGCCGACCCTTTTCCACAACTCGGTGTTCAACGCGCCGGCGGGCTATTGGAGCATCGGCAGTCATGCCCGCGCGTGCTCGACGACGGTAAGCGCCGGAATGGCGTCGTTTGCCGCGGGCCTCAAGGAAGCGCACGGGCAAGTGCTGGCCACCGGTTCGCCTGTACTGTATATCGCCTACGACACCCCATTTCCTGCGGCATTGGCGTCGTTTGCGCGAAGCGCCGAGCCGTTCGCCTGCGCGCTGCGCCTCGCACCCGTGTCGGCATCGCGCGGCAACGGATTCGGCCACCTCCAACGAGCGTCGCCCGATCCGGAGTCGAAGGGATCCTTCCTTCCTGCGCCCGCGGAGCTATCCGAATGTTTTTCGGGAAACGCAGCCGCGGACGCGTTGCCGCTCCTGCTCGCCATCGCCCGTCGCCGCCACGCCCGCATCGCGCTTCCCGATCTGGACGGAACGCGCCTCGAGCTCGACTATCTGCCATGATCATGGACCGTGCGGCGATCCAGGCGCTGATCCCGCAGAAGGGCGCCATGTGCCTGCTCGACAGCGTGGAATATTGGGACAGCCAACGTATCATCTGCACGAGCACGCAGCATCAGTCCGTGGGCAACCCTTTGCGCACGCGGGCCGGTCTTTCGTCGCTGCACGGCATCGAATTCGCGGCGCAGGCGATGGCCGCGCACGGCGGCCTTACGGCGGCCGGGCGGCAGACGCCGCACGTCGGGTTGCTGCTAAGCGTCCGCGATTGCGTGTTCCACTGTCGAAGGCTCGATGACATCGCCTCACCTCTTGCTATCGAGGCCGGGCAAATGGGGAACAACGAGGAGACGCGTCTGTACCGGTTCAAGGTGTCCGCACAGGATGTTCTGCTGGTCGAAGGACGCGCGGCCGTAATGCTGCGTGGAGGAGCGCAGGCATGAAGCACGCGCTGGTCACCGGGGGCACGGGCGTCATCGGCGCGGCGATTTGCCGCGAACTCGCGCGCGCGGGCCATCACGTCTTCGTGCATGCGCATTTGCGCGCCGAACTGGCGCAGGAGCTTGCCACGGCAATAACGGCGGAAGGCGGTTCGGCCGAGCCAATCTCCTTCGACGTTGTCGATGCGGCAGCGACCAGCGCGGCCCTGGCCAAGCTGCTGGAAAGCGCGCCGATCCAGATACTCGTCAACAATGCCGGCGTGACCGCCGACGCGCCCCTCGCCGGCATGTCGCCGTTGCAGTGGCATGGCGTGATCGACGTCGTGTTGAACGGGTTCTTCAACGTGACGCAGCCGCTGTTGCTGCCCATGATCCGCACCCGCTGGGGCAGGATCATCAACATTGCGTCGGTGACCGCGCTTGCCGGGAACCGCGGGCAGGCGAATTACGCGGCCGCCAAGGCCGGCCTCATTGCCGCGGGGAAGTCGCTGGCGATCGAGGTCGCGCGGCGCGGCGTCACGGTCAACAGCGTGGCGCCCGGCATCATCGCTACGCCCATGACCGCGGCGGCCTTCGATGACGATGCGATCAAGCGCCTGGTCCCGATGCAGCGGGCGGGCACCGCGCAGGAAGTGGCGCAACTGGTGGCATTCCTGGCCTCCGATGCCGCCGCGTACATTTCCGGGCAGTGCGTATCGATCAACGGAGCAATCTACTGATGCCGGCCGCGATCGTCATTCCCGCCTACAACGAAGCAGCGACGATCCGCGGCCTCGTGGAGCGGTCGCTTCGCCAGTGCGCGCTGGTGATCGTCGTCGATGATGGTTCGAGCGACGGAACCAGCGCCGCGCTCGAGGGACTTCCCGCACGCGTGCTGAGGCACGCGACGAACGAAGGCAAGGCGGCGAGCCTCTGGGACGGTATCGTGCACGCGCTCGCGGAAAACGCGGACTCCGTCGTGACGCTCGACGGCGACGGGCAGCATCAGCCGGAAGATGTGAGCCGGCTGCTCGTTGCCGCAGCCGAGCACCCGCACAGCGTCATTGTCGGCGCGCGTCTCATCGACCGCGCTGCCTATCCGCGCACGCGGCGCATGGCCAACCGTTTTGCCGATTTCTGGATTTCGTGGGCGGCGGGCCACCCGATTGCCGATTCGCAGTCCGGCCAGCGGCTGTATCCGGCCATGTTGCTCCGGCAATTGCAGATAAGGCACGACCCAGGTGCCGGATTCACCTTCGAAAGCGAAGTGTTGATCCACGCGGCAAGGCTCGGCTTCACGACCGTCGCCATTCCCATCAGGGCCATCTACAATCGCGACGGCCGGCCGAGCCACTTTCGTTCGGTGCGCGACACCGTGCGGATAGCGGCAATGGTCACGGTTCAGCTCCTTGCGGCGGGCCTGTATCCCGTCGGCCTGTGGCGCAGCCTGCGCTTCCCCGCCCGAATGGCCGACGTACTTCCCGGCGAGGCGGAAGTGGCGGATCTGTCCCGGCGCGCATGAGAGCCGCTACGCCAAGCTTGGCTTTACGCAGAGCACGATCCCGCGTTTGGCCGATATGAAATTTTCATTTTATCTTCTCCCCGCTGTATTCATCATTCTCCTTTTCCTGGAACGGCGTTTTCCGTTGCGAAAGGCAAAGAGTCACTTCCGGTCACGGCTCTTGGTTAACGCAGTCGTCTCCGCCATCGCCATCGCGGTGGCGCTGGTCGTAGTCAGACCCATCGCAATGCACGTTCTGCGACTGGCCTCGGAAAACGCTTGGGGTCTGGCAACGATCGTTGCGATGAATCCCGCGGTCCAGGCGGTATTTGTTTTCCTGCTGATGGATCTGTCGTTCTACTACTGGCACCGCGCCAACCATACCTGGCCGCTGTTCTGGCGATTCCATAACGCACATCACATCGATCCGGATCTGGATGTGACTACGGCCACCCGGTTCCACTTCGTTGAAATCGCCTATTCGAGCGTGTTTCGGGCGCTGCAGGTCAGTGTCATTGGCGGTCCGGCATGGGTGTTTGTGGCGTACGAAACCGTTTTTCAACTCAACACCTTTCTGCAACATACCAACGTGCGGTTACCCATTGGCTTCGAGCGGTGGTTGAGCCTGGTTATCGTGACGCCGCGAATGCACGGCATCCATCACGGAAAGCGCTTCCACGAAACAAACTCGAATTGGTCGACGGTATTTTCCGTTTGGGATCGATTGCACGGGACACTTCACCTCGATGTGCCCCAATCGCGCATCGACGTCGGCATCCCCGGCTATTCCCTTCCCGGGGACAATGCGATCGGTGCGGTACTGGCGATGCCGTTTCGGAAGCAGCGAAGCTATTGGGATGACGACGTCACTTGCTTGGAGGTGTCGCGCACGCAAAAGGGCGCAAATCGATCAAGGATGGCGGAGTGAAATACTGATGCAGCGTATGCCCGCGCGGCCCGGCGATTCCGTGGCGTCCATCGATACGCCCGCGTTGGTCGTCGACCTCGACCCCTTCGAGCGCAATCTGGAGCTCATGGCCAACGCCGTGCGCGGATCGGGCCTCGCATTGCGACCGCACGCCAAGTCGCACAAGTGCCCGGACATCGCGAAGCAACAGATTGCCCATGGCGCGGTCGGGATCTGCTGCCAGAAGGTCGACGAGGCGGCGGCGTTTGTCGAAGCGGGCATTCGCGACGTGCTCGTCACCAACGAAATCGTCATGCCGGCCAAGCTTGCGCGGCTGGCCGGCCTCGCGCGGACGGCGACGATCGGCGTTCTCGTCGACGATCCTGCGACGGTGGGCGTCATTTCCGCTGGCGCAACGAAGGCCGGCGTCGTGCTCGACGTGCTGGTCGAAATTGATGTTGGCGCGCATCGCTGCGGTGTCATGCCGGGTCCATCGGCCGTCGCGCTCGCGCAGGCGGTCGCGGCTTCGCCCGGTCTCCGTTTCCGTGGCCTCCACGCCTATCACGGCGCCGCACAACACCTGCGTGCGCCAGCCGAGCGCCGCGCCGTGATCGCCAACGCAGTCGAACTTGCGCGGGACACGCGCGATGCGCTGCAGGCCGTCGGGATCGCGTGTCCGACGGTCACTGGTGCGGGCACCGGCACGTGGCAGCTGGAGCGCGACAGCCGCGTCTACACCGAACTGCAACCGGGTTCATACATCTTCATGGATGCCGACTACGGTCGCAACGCGCTGGCGCCGGACGACCACGCGTTCGAGCACAGTCTCTATGTCGCGGCCACCGTGATGAGCACGCCGGCGCCGGAACGCGCGATCGTCGACGCCGGGTTGAAGGCGTTCGCGTTCGATTCGGGACCGCCGCTCGTGCATGCCGCGGAAGGACGCGAGTATGTCGGCGCGTCCGACGAGCACGGCGTGCTGCGTGTCGGCGCGGGCACTGCCCGCGCGGTCGTGGGCGAGCGCGTCTGGCTCATTCCGGGACACTGCGACCCGACCGTCAACCTCTACGACTGGATCGTCGGCGTCCGCGGCGATCGCGTCGAATGCGTATGGCCGGTCGCCGCGCGCGGCGCGCTGGGGTAGCGCGGTTCCCTGGGATCATTGCCGCTCTTGCGCCGGCAAATCGAGCGGCGTAGTATTCATGCAGGGGGTAAGCAGGACCCCCGGGATCACTCCCTCCAAGACGGTGCCCCGTCCAATCCCTGCAAACGTATCGCGTCGAGCGCGGGCACCTATGCATCCAGCTGCAAACTCCGTTGCCAGTTCAGTTGCCAGCTTGGTTGCCAACTTAGTTGCCAGCTTAGCGCATTTGGTCGCCCGAGCCTCGGAAGCGATGCGGATTCCGTTTGACTTCGTCTTGGAGGTTTCGCCATGCGCTATCACATTGCGCCCATCTATTGCCGTCCCTGGACGCTGAACGGACTCTCGCAGCGCCTCATCGAGAGTCACTACGAAAACAACTACGGCGGCGCGCTCGCCCGCCTGAACGCAATTACGGAAAAGCTCGAAGCGCTCGATTTCGCCACCACGCCCGGCTACGTGATCAACGGCCTCAAGCGGGAGGAGATGGTCGCGCTCAACTCCACTCTGCTGCACGAGCTTTATTTCGCGAGCCTGGGCGGAGACGGCAGAAAGCTTCCGTCGTTGATTTCCGAGGCGATCGTCCGCGATTTCGGCTCGGTCGAACGCTGGCGCTCGGAATTCGTCGCTATGGCGGGCGCACTCGCCGGAGGCTCTGGCTGGGTGTTGCTCAACTACGTCCCGCGCGACCGCCGGCTTGTCAGCCAGAGCGGCGCGGATCACGGGCAACACGTCGCGGGAGGAATTCCGATCCTTGCCCTGGACATGTACGAGCACGCGTATCACCTGGACTTTGGCGCCAACGCGGGGGCGTACATCGACGCGTTCATGCGCAACATCGACTGGAACGCCGTGCAGACTCGCTATGAGGATGCGACCGGCGTGGAGCCGCCGCGGCAACTCGTGCAAAAGGAGTTTGCCGAGGTGCCTTCCATCGCCGTCGAAGAGGTGAAGGCGATGCTCGACGAGGAGAAGCCGGTCCAGATCGTCGACGCCCGCCCCAAGTTCTACTACACGCGCGGCCAGGACATCATGGACGGGGCGATCTGGCGCGATCCGGAACACGTAGACGAATGGATGGATGACCTGTCGAAGACCGAGCCCGTGGTCGTCTTCTGCGTGTATGGATTCTATGTCGGCTGCGAAACCGCCAAGACGCTGCGCGATGCCGGATTCGATGCCCGCTATATGGCGGGCGGGCACTCCGCGTGGAAGGCGATCAAGGGGCCGATGAAACTGCATGCGTGATCGACATCAACCGCGTGGGGACAGGCCAGCTCTTTACGTGGCCTTCTACTTGGCCTGTCTTTTCAGCGTCCTTGCAGGAGGAGTTGTCATGGCCGAAACGATGAATTTCGATACCGATGCACCGGCCGCTGCGCCTGCGGGTTGGACCGCCGGCGTAACGGGCCGGGGCGCCTTTCGCTGGACCGTCGAGACCGATGCGAGCGCGCCGTCTCGTCCCAACGTGCTGAAGCAGAGTGGGCGGGGCGACTTTCCGTGGTGCGTCCGCTCCGGCACTTCTCTCGCGGACGGATTCGTCGAAGTGAAGTTCAAGGCGCTGTCGGGCAAGGAGGACCAGGCGGGTGGCGTGATCTGGCGCTGGAAGGATGGCGACAACTACTATGTCGCGCGCGCCAACGCGCTCGAAGACAACGTCTCGCTCTACTACACGCAGAACGGGCGGCGCAACACGATCAAGTACGTGGACGCTCCGGTCGCGAAGAACCAGTGGCACACGCTGCGCGCGGAGTTTGCGGGCACGCGAATTCGCGTGTCTCTCGACGGAAAGACCTACATCGACGTCGACGACGGGCACATCGGAGGGCCCGGCGCCGTCGGAGTCTGGACGAAGGCCGACAGCGTCACGATCTTCGATGATTTCACCTTTGGCGCCCGGTGATTTCTCCGGACATCCGCAGATTGCTGTGGGCGCGCGGCCTGCGCGCGTTCGGCGATGGTTTCGTCAGCCTGCTGCTCCCGGTCTATCTCATCACGCTCGGCCTGACGCCGTTTCAGGTCGGCGTGATCGCGACCGGAACGCTGCTGGGATCGGGCGTCCTGACGCTGCTGGTGGGCCTGCACGCCTGGCGGCTGCGCTTTCGCACGCTGCTGCTGATGGCAACGGCGCTGATGGCCGCGACTGGCGTGGGATTTGCCTCATTCACGGATTTCTGGCCGCTGTTCGTCGTTGCGGTGGTCGGCACGCTCAACCCGTCGAGCGGCGATGTCAGCGTTTTCCTGCCGCTGGAACAGGCGGTTCTCGCGCGTCTTGCGACGAACAAGCAGCGCACCGCGATTTTCGCGCGCTACAGCCTGGTCGGTGCGCTCGTAGGGGCGGCCGGGGCGCTGTTTGCCGGGTTTTCCGAATTCCTGAGCGGAGCGGTCCACGTGGCGCCGACCACAGCGATGCAGGCGATGTTCCTGCTCTATGGACTGCTGGGACTGGCCTCGGGTCTGATTTACCGTCGGTTGCCTGCCGACCTGGAAACCGAAACCGGAACCTCGGCCGCGCCGCTGCGTGAATCCAGGCGCATCGTCTATACGCTGTCGGCGTTGTTCAGCCTGGATGCATTCGGCGGCGGCTTCATCGTCCAGTCGCTGCTGGCGCTGTGGCTGTTCGAGAAGTTCCACCTCTCGCTGGCGGTGGCCGGGACGATCTTCTTCTGGACCGGTGTGTTCTCGGCGTTCTCCTACCTGGTCGCCGTGCGCATCGCGCATCGCATCGGTCTCGTCAACACGATGGTGTTCACGCACCTGCCGTCGAGCCTGCTGTTGATCCTGGTTCCGTTCGTCCCCGACTTGACATGGGTCATCGTGCTGCTGCTCGTGCGCAGCGCGCTGTCGCAGATGGACGTGCCGACCCGCAGCTCGTACGTGATGGCGGTCGTTTCCCCGCCGGAACGCGCTGCGGCTGCAAGCATGACGTCGGTGCCGCGAAGCCTCGCGTCGTCGCTTTCCCCGCTCATTGCAGGATACCTGCTCGGCGTCTCCACGTTCGGCTGGTCGCTGGTGATCGCGGGTAGTGTGAAGATCGTCTACGATTTGCTGCTGCTGGCGACGTTCCGCAGGGTTCGTCCGCCCGAAGAGATTCTGCCTGCCAAGTGAAAAGTCAGAGCGTCGCGACACCGCGCGACGTGCGGATCATCGCGGCGATGCGCGGCGACTTGCCGTAGGTGACCTTCATGGTTTCGGAAAGTCCGAGTGTCGCGAGCTCCGCACGCACGATCGCCGGGTCCGGATGCTCACCTGCGATTGCCACCAGCCGGCAACCCGAATCGGCCATGCGATCGGTCGGATGCTGCGCGTCCGGCCACTGGATGAGCGTGGGCACCAGGCCGCGGCCGGGCCGATGGCCGTCGTCGGGGATCGTGATGCGCCAGTTGAGGTCGCCGCGCGCCATCGGCGCGGGCACGCCCAGGTCGGGAAGGCGCGCCACCGCAGCGTCGATGTCGCCGGTGCGCGCAACCCAGTGCGCGAGGTGAGGACCTTCCGACATCGCGGCCCGCATGCGCGGCTCGTCCATGTCGAACCAGCGTGGGCGCGAAGGTTTGACGCCGTCTGGATCGATCGCGATCACTTCAAGATAGAAACGCGCCCCGAGCGACAACAGCGCGTTGTGCGTCCCCATCGCCACATGCTTGCCGCCCGGTTGCGGACGGACGCCGAGGCGCTCCTCGACCCAGTCGCAGCCCTGGCGAAGGTCCTGCGCAACGACGACTAGATGGTCGGGCTCGACGGCCAGCGGCCGCATCCACGCCTCATCTGCGTCTCATTTGCGTCTCATTTGCGCGTTTGCACTTCGCTGGCTGCGAAGTCGAGCTCCACGCGGGCGCCGTTGGGATCGAACAGGAACACCTGCCACAGTCCGGTCCCGACCTGGCGCCGGCACGTGTGCTCGATGTTGTAGGTGACGAGAGTCGCCAGCGTTTCGGAAAGTCCGGTCGCCGAAAACGCCATGTGGTCGATGACGCCGGGCTTCAGTTGTTCGCGCGGCTTGCCACCGACGATGTGCAGGATTGCGGCGTCGCCGGCATAGAGCCACGCGCCGGGAAAGCCCAGGTCCGGCCGCGCGCCGTCCACGAGTCCCAGCAGGTTGCAGTAGAAATCGACCGTGCGCGGCACGTCGTCCGTGAGCACGGTGAAATGGTTCATCGCCGAAATCGCCATCGCGTTGATCCTCGTCCCGAATCTGCGTCAGGATAATGCATCGGCGGCAAATGTGCCGAGAAGCGCCGTCGCATCCGGGGCTTCGGCGTCGTTGAACGCCAGCGCCGGGTCGCCGCCGCTCCAGGCGTGGCCCAACCCCGTCACCTCGACCAGCCGCACGACCAGCCGGCCCTCGCTGCGCCATTCGCGTACGACCTCGGTGCGGCCGTTCGGGAGCGTCGTCCGCGTTTCGCTATCGGCGTCGGGCAACGACGAAGGTGTGTCCCCGGCGGCGCGTGTCGACGCGTAGCCGTTCAAATGAAGATACTGCCGGACCAGCGCTACGGAATTGCGCGGCGAAACGGTTGCATCGCCCAGGCCGTGGATGGCGAGCAGCGGCACCCGCACCGTTTGCTTCGGTGCCGCGGCGCGCGCGGTGTCGGCAAGCGCCGCCACATCCTGGTCCGGTCCGCCCTGCATGACGGCGATCGCGGATAGCGGGCCTTTCGCGGCGCCGCAGGCGAGGCCCGAATGCACGGCCACGGCCCTTACCAGGCCAGGATAGCGAACCCCCATGACGGCGGCCAGCGCGCCGCCGGCGGAGATGCCGGCGACGAGCACGCGTTTGCGATGGCACCGGTAGTGGCGGCGTACGGAGCGAATCTGCGCGGCGACGATGGCCGCCTCGCCCTTGCCCTCCATCGTGCGCGTATCGAACCAGTTCCAGCAGCGCCATGCATTGGCGCCATCCTTCTGCCTCGGGAGCAGGACGACAAAGCCGCGCCGGTCCGCGAGGTCGGTGATGCGCGTACCTTGCGCGAACTCCTCCGGTGTCTGCCGGCAGCCGTGGCACAGGACGACAAGCGGCGCGCGCCGCCAAAGCGAGTGTCCCTTGGGAATGTACACCAGGTATTCGCGACCGGGCCAGATGAACGGCGCGACCGCGAGGAAGCCGCGCAAGCTCCATTTCGATCCCGATTCGAAACGTCCCGGTTCCGGCTCGCGCTCGAAGAGCCGGCCGAACAAGCGATTGGGCGCGTAGCCAGAGTCTCTTGAGCATGGGTCAGGCTACGTCGTGGATCAGGCGAGGCCGCAACCGCACTTAGGCCTAGTTCAGCACGATGTCGTATTGCTCCTGCGTGTAGACGCTTTCGACCTGCAGCGAGATCGGCTTGCCGATGAAGTCGCCGAGCTGTGCCAGGCTCTGCGATTCCTCGTCCAGGAACATGTCGATCACCGACTGCGCGGCGAGGATGCGGAACTCGCGCGCGTTGAACTGCTTCGCCTCGCGCACGATCTCGCGCAGGATCTCGTAGCAGATCGTCTGTGCGGTCTTGATTTCGCCGCGGCCATGGCAGGTGAGGCACGTTTCGCAAAGCACATGGGCGAGCGATTCGCGCGTGCGCTTGCGCGTCATTTCGACCAATCCCAGCTGGGTGAAGCCGTTCACAGTGAGGCGCGTGCGGTCCCTTTCCAGCGCCTTGTTCAGCTCCGCGAGCACGGCGGCGCGGTGGTCCGCATTCTCCATGTCGATGAAGTCGATGATGATGATGCCGCCCAGGTTGCGCATCCGCAGCTGGCGGGCGATCACCTGCGCCGCCTCGAGGTTGGTCTTGAAGATCGTGTCGTCGAAGCTGCGGCCGCCGACGAAGCCGCCGGTGTTGACGTCGATCGTCGTCATTGCTTCGGTCTGGTCGATGATGAGATAGCCGCCGGATTTCAGTTCGACGCGCCGCGAAAGCGCCTTCTGGATCTCGTCCTCGACGGCGTTCAGGTCGTACAGCGGACGGTCGCCGACGTAATGGGCGATGCGGTCGACCAGCGCAGGGGTGTACGCGCGCGCGAATTCCTGCACCTTGATGAACGTCTCGCGCGAGTCGACGACGACGCGCGACGTTTCCTCGGTGGCCATGTCGCGCAGCACGCGTTGCGCGAGGTTCAAGTCCTGATACAGGAGGGAGGCCGGAGGGACCTCTCGCGAGCGCACATTGAGATCGCTCCACAACTTGGTCAGGTATTCGATGTCGGTCTGCATCTCGCGCTCCGACGCGGTCTCCGCCATCGTGCGGATGATGAACCCGCCGGTGAGGCCTTCCGGCAACAGCAGCTGCAGCCGCTCGCGCAGGCTTTCCCGCTCGGCCTCATCGCCAATGCGCTGCGAGATGCCGATGTGCGAATCCTGCGGCAGGAAGACGAGCAGACGCCCGGCCAGGCTCACCTGTGTCGACAGGCGCGCGCCTTTGGTGCCGATCGGGTCCTTGATCACCTGCACGAGCAGCGCCTGGCCTTCGTGCAGGATCTTCTCGATGGGTTTCTGCTCGCCCGCCGTGCCCGTTCTGGCGGTGCTCCCAGATGTCGGCGATGTGCAGGAACGCGGCGCGTTCGAGGCCGATCTCGACAAAGGCACTCTGCATGCCGGGCAGCACGCGCGCGACGCGACCGAGGTAGATGTTGCCGACCAGGCCGCGCGCACTGGCGCGCTCGACGTGCAGCTCCTGCACCACGCCCTGCTCGAGCATGGCGACGCGCGTTTCCTGCGGTGTCACATTGATGAGGATTTCGTGCATGTCGCGGCCGATTTTACAGTACGGGCCGGCCTATCCTGGCGAGCGCCGCGGCGGTTTCCGCCAGCGGCAAGCCCATCACTCCGGAATAACTTCCCTCGATGCGGGTGATGAATGCCGCCGCTAGACCCTGTATTGCATACCCGCCGGCCTTGTCGAAGGGCTCGCCGCTTGCGACGTAGCGCTCGATCTCGTCCGCGGTCAGGCGACGCCACGTCACGTTTGTCGTCGACAATCCCACTTCGACCTGGTCTTGCCAGCGCAGCGCGATGACACTCATGACCTCGTGCGTGCGACCGGACAGCCTGGCGAGCATTTGGCGTGCCGAATCCTCGTCGGCGGGCTTGCCGAAGATCACATTGTCGAGAGCGACTTCCGTATCGGCACCGAGCACCGGATGCGGGGGCAGCCCGCGCTCCTCCATTCGACGCCAGCCCGACCGCTGCTTTGGTCCGCGCGATACGCTCGACATAGTGCAATGGCGGTTCGTTGTCGCGCGCCTCTTCGACAACGTCGCGATGGCGACCGGGCGCGCTGCGGAGCTTCAGCACGTCGAACTTCACGCCAATCTGCCGCAGCAACTCCTGCCGGCGCGGGCTGCGGGACGCCAGGTAAATGCGGCACTCAGTCACGGTGATAGGGATGCCCGGCGAGAACGCTGGCGGCGCGGTAGAGTTGTTCGATCAGGATGATGCGTACCAGGCCGTGCGGCAGCGTCAGCGCCGACAGAGCGAAAACCGCGGAGGCGTCGCGCTTGACCGCGTCGTCCAGACCGTCGGCACTGCCGATGACGAACGCGACGTCCTGCGCGCGTTCGCGCCAGCTCTTCAGCCGCGTAGCCAGCTGGCGCGTGGTCCACGCAGCGCCACGCTCGTCCAGGGCGACCACCGTGTATCCGGCGCAGGCGGCGCGGATGCGCAGCGCCTCGCCGACAAGCAGCTGCGCGGCTGGCTTGCCCGAATCGCGCGACGCCGGCTTCAGCAGGACGAGTTCCACGGAGTAATCATGCGGCAACCGCTTGGCGTATTCGGCATAGCCGGACGCCTCCCACGCGGACATCCGGTGGCCGAGCGCGACGATGCGTAGCTTCACGAAGGTGTCCGCTGCAACGTGTTCGAGGCACGGATGCGGCCTCGCGCAGCCTGCGAGGCTATCAGGCGGCTTTCGCGCGATGCTTCGAAGGCCCGACCTGCCAAAGCTCTTCTAAGTTGTAGTAGGCGCGAACGGCCGGCTGCATGACGTGGACGACGATATCGCCGCAGTCCACGAGCACCCATTCGCCCGACTCTTCGCCTTCGACGCCGATGACCGTGGCGCCGGCCTCCTTCAACTTGTCGCGGACGTGATGCGCGAGCGCCTTCACCTGCCGGTTGGATTCGGCGCTGGCGATGATCATCGAATCGTAGAAGCTGGTGAGCTTGCGAACATCGAGCACCGTGATGTCGCGGGCCTTGATGTCTTCGAGGGCGGAAACGGCGGTTTGCTGCAGTTTGTTAAGGCGCATCCGGTTACTGGCGATAAAGGTGATGGAGCTCAATATAGGCCAAAACGGCGGGCGGTAGCAAACCATGCCATTTCTTGGACTCGTCGGCGTCCGCGGTGTTCCTCTCTGACAGGCGCTCCCTGATCGTCGTGGCGGATACGGCGTGGGGCGAAATCGGCTGCACGAAGATCGCTCCGGCGGTCCGTGACCGAAGGGATTCGGGGTCCGTGGTCAGCCGTTCGCGCCAGATCGGCAGCAGGGCCGCCGGCAGATTCGCCTCGAGGCTCATCCCGGGCCTTTCGACGACGACGACATGCGCGAGGGCGAAAATGTCCCGCCACCGGTGCCACGAGGGGAGGCCGATGAAGGCATCCGCCCCAAGCAGCAAGAGGAGCGGGCGGTCAGGGAACTCGGCGCGCAATTCTTCCAGCGTCGATACCGTGTAACTCTTTCCGGCGCGGCGCAACTCGCGTTCGTCCACGACAAGGCCGGGAAACTCGGCGACCGCCAGCCGTAGCATCGCCAGGCGCTCGGCAGCCGATGCCGCCGGACCCGCCCGGTGCGGTGGATCGCGTGCGGGAACGAGGCGCACTTCGGAGAGCCCGAGCGCGCGGCGCACATCGTCGGCGAAGCGCAGGTGTCCGTAATGCACCGGGTCAAAGGTGCCGCCGAGGAGCGCCAGTGGAGTCGGCAAGGGCTTCATCGTGGATTGGCACCGGCCCGCGCGGCAGGATCAGCGCGCACGGCGGGCGTCGGGGGCGACCAGCGATTCCGCGTGGTCCAGGTCGGACTGGATGATCCGCAACGTTTCCTCGTTGATGACGTCGGTGTCGCGCAGCGAGAACAATTCGGCGCGCTCCGCTTCGAGCGCGGCGAGCGCCAGCCGCCGTTCGCCGGCCAGCACGGCCTCCAACTCCATCCGGCGATCCGCGTTGGCCGAATGGAAGTGCAACCTGCGCTCGTACAGCTCCATGAGGTGCTGCGCCTGCGCAACTTCCTTGGGGTGCTTGAGTTTCGGCAGCTCGCGTTGGAGGACGTCGATGGCCGCCTGCGCGGTCGCAATGCGCGCCGCGCGCTCCTCGCGCTCCGCATTGCCGTCGCCGCGAATGCCGAACACGCGAATGAACAACGGCAGCGTGAGTCGCATTGAGCACCAGTGTGAGGACGATGGTCGCGCCCGCGAGGAAAATGACCAGGTCGCGCCCGGGGAACGGCGCGCCATTGTCGAGCGCGAAGGGTATCGACAGCGCCGCGGCCATCGTCACCGAACCGCGAATTCCCGCCCATCCGACCAGGAACACCGTGCGCGGGTTGAGCGGGGGTTCGCGGGCGCGAATCGCCTGCGAGAAGTGCCGCGGAATGTAAGCCGCGGGAAAGACCCAGACCAGGCGGATGACGATCAGCGCGGCGACCAGCGCGAAGGCGTAGCCCGCGAGCTGCATCCACGTTTCGCCCTCGAGCCGGATCAGCACGGAGCGCAGCTGCACGCCCAGCAGCAGGAACACCAGCCCGTTGAACGCGAACAGCAGCATCGACCATACCTCGAACGAATGCTGGCGCGTCGGCAGGTCGAGGTGGCGCGTGTCGTGCACGCCGGCGTAGATTCCGGCGGCCACGACCGAGAGGATGCCGGAGACGTGCAGCTCCTCGGCGGCGAGATACGCGGCGAACGGCGTCAGCAGCGAAAACGTCGTCTGGATCGTCGGATCGTTGATGCAATAGCGGGCCATGCGCACGCGCACCTCGCCGATGATCCAGGCGATCGCGAGGCCGATCAGAAGGCCGCCAACGGACAGCAGCACGACCTGCTCCGCGGCCTCGACCCAGGAAAACATGCCCGTGGCCACGGCAGCGACGGCGAACTTGAACGCCACCAGGCCGGAGGCATCGTTGATGAGACTCTCCCCTGCGAGGATGTGCGTGATGCGCGAAGGCATCTTCAGGCGTTCGGTGATCGCGGTCACGGCAACGGCGTCGGTGGGAGAGACGATGGCGCCCAGCGCGAAGGCCGCCGCGAGCGGAATGCCCGGAATCAGCCAATGGATCAGGTAACCCACGGCGATGACGGTCAGCGTCACCAGGCCGAACGCGAGCAGCAACACCGGCCGCAGCACGCTTACGAGATCGCGCTTGGGAATGAGCCATCCGTCCGCAAACAGGAGGGGGGGAATGAACAGCAGGAAAAAGATCGACGGCTCGATGCGGGCGGACGCGAAGCCGGGGACGAAGGAAACCGCCACGCCGCCGGCAACCAGCAGCAGCGGCAGCGGAACGGGCACCCATTTCGCGATCGCGCCGACGACCGCGACGGCGAGCAGCAAGCCCAACACGAGTTCGATGAATGCCATGCGGTGGCCTAGAAGCGTGATCCCGGGCCGGCCAGGAAAGCCAGCTCCTCCGGCGTCGACGTGCGCCCGAGAATGGCGTTGCGATGCGGGTAGCGGCCGAAGCGCGCGATGATATCGGCGTGCTTGTGCGCCCACTCGAGCGGCCTTGAGAGCCCCGTCTCTTCCGCCAGCGCGCCGAAGAGCGCGAGCGAGCGCTTTTGCGCCTCGCGAACCTCGGCGTGCACGAACGGCATGTAGAGGAACCAGCGGCCGTAAGGATCGAGCGCGCGGTCGAGGCCGCGGTTTACGGCGTCCTGCGCGGTGGCCAGCGCGCGCGCATCACCGGCGAACGCGGCCGGCGTGTCACGATGCACGTTGCGCGTGAACTGATCGAGCAGCAGCGCCCGTGCCAGCGCCCCTTCGGCAGTGGCGCACCATTCGCCATAGCCGCCCGCGAGTGCAACGTCGATGGCCTCACCGAAGCGCGTGCGGATTTCGGCATCGAACTTGGCGTCCTTGCGGAACCACACGTCCCGCTCGGTGCGTTCCGGTGCGGCATCGTGCGGTCCGTACCAGAACGCGAGGATCGAGGCGGCAAGCGGATCGAGAGCAAGCTTGTCCATGCCCTATGATAATGTCTGTCGGGGCTGCATGCGCGGCCGCCAGCACGCCACGTGACGTCCACCTCGTACCGCAATATATTCCTGTTGGCGCTCTGCCAGGCGCTGCTGCTGACCAACGCAGCCGCGCTGATCTCGATGAATGGCCTTGTCGGGTACGCCCTCGTCGAAACGAAGACGATCGCCACGCTGGGCGCGACGACATATGTGCTGGGCTCCGCGCTCTCGACGATGCCGATGTCGTTGTGGATGGCGCAGGTGGGCCGCCGTCGCGGCTTCATGGCCGGGGCGCTGATCAACATCGGCGGCTGCGCGCTGGCGGCGGCGGCACTCTACATCTCGAGCTTCCCGCTCTATTGCGTCGCGACTGCCGTCATCGGGATCTACAACGCGGTCGGGTTGCAGTATCGATTCGCCGCGACGGAAGTGGCGGCGCCCGGCGACAAGGCGCGCGCCATTTCACTTGTGCTTGCGGGAGGCATCGCCGGCGGCTTCCTCGGACCCGCGATCAGCGGCTGGGGCAAGGACTGGTTCGCGACACCCTTCCTGGGCTCGTTCGTGTTGCTGGCCGCGGTCGCGCTGGTGGCGCTCGCGGTTCAGTCGCAGGTTCACGTCCCGAAGCCCGCCGCCATTGAGCAGGAGGGCGGCGGCCGGCCGCTGCGCAAGATCCTGCGCCAGCCGGTGTTCATCGTGGCCGCGCTTTCGGCCGGCTTGGGCTACGGGCTCATGAACCTGCTGATGACGGCGACGCCGCTGGCGATGAGCTTCTGCAGCCATCCCTACACGCAGGCGGCATTCGTGATCGAATGGCACGTCGTCGGCATGTATGCGCCCGGATTCGTGACCGGCAGCCTCATCAAGCGCTTCGGCATTCTCAATGTGATCCTCGCCGGCATTGCAGTGATGGCTGCCGGCGCGGCGGTCGCCGCTCAACGGCAATACCGTGGCGCACTTCGTCGTCGCGCTGACCTTGGTCGGGGCCGGCTGGAATTTCATGTACACCGGCGGCACGACGCTGCTTACCGAGGCGCATCGACCCGGCGAGAGGGCGCGCACGCAGGGTGCGAACGATTTCATCGTGTTCGCGATCATGGGGCTGTCGTCGTTTTCGTCCGGCGCGCTGGTCTCGGCCGCCGGCTGGGAGGCGATGAACCTCGGGCGTGCTGCCGTTCCTCGCGCTGATTGCCTTCGTCGTCGTCTTGTATGCGCGGCGGCGCCGACCGCGAGCGGCGGCCCAGAGCGCGTAGGCCGGAACTGCTACGCGCCGGTCGCGAATTTCCAGTAGACCGCGTCGATGGTCTTGCCTGCCGTGGCGAGTTGCGCCTTCAGCGCCTCGCCGACGGCAAAGGAGTCGCGCACCTCGTGCTGCGCCCGGACGAACACGACAGCGCGGTCGTCGTCCAGAACGAGCGAACTCACGGAGCCGTGGATGTCGCGTGCCGCAAGCCATGTCCGCGCGGCCTCGTCGACCACCGGGTCCGATGCGTCGATCAGCAGGCGGCGATTGAGCGCGGCCAGGAACAGCGCCATCACGCCCAGCAGCACGCCGACGCCGATCGCCACCGCGGCGTCGAATTCCGGGCGCGGTCCCCACACATAGGAAATTCCCGGCCACCAGCAGCGTGAGCAGGATGCCGAGCAAAGCCACCGCGTCCTCGAGCAGAACGGCGAGCACCGTCGTATTGTTGCGATTCTTGCGCAGGCCGGCCCAGCCGCCGATTTCCTTGAGCGCCACCGTGAACGTCCACAGTTCCAGCAGCAGGGCGAACAGCAGCAGGCCGATGATGAGCGGCGTGAAAGGTTGCACCGGCTCGTGCTGCATCAACGCGTGTAACCCGTGATAAAGGTTGATGCCGCAGCCGACGAAGAACACGCTGACGGCGGAGACGAGCGCCCAGAAGTACTTCTCCTGCCCGCGCCCGAACGGATGGACGTCGTCGGGCCCGCCCTGTCCGCGAACTTCGCCGACCTTGAGCAGCACCTGGTTGCCGACGTCCGCGAGCGAGTGGATCGTCTCCGCGAACAGCGTCGGCGAACCCGTGACGAGCCAGCCGAAACCCTTGGCCGCCGCGATGGCGCTGTTGGTGGCTATCGAGATCGAGACCGACGACGACACGTCAGGGATCTAGGTGGTGCGGACCTGACCCGTGCCCAGCACCACCCATTTCTGGCTCGTCAGGCCCTCCAGGCCGACCGGTCCGCGGGCATGCAGCTTGCTGGTGGAGATGCCGATCTCCGCCCCTAATCCGTATTCGAAGCCGTCCGCGAAGCGCGTCGATGCATTGACCATCACCGAACTCGAATCGACTTCGCGCAAGAAGCGCATTGCATTGGCGTGATCGGACGTGACGATCGCGTCCGTATGCTGCGAGCCGTACTTGGCGATGTGGGCCATCGCCGCTTCGAGCGAATCGACGACTCGCACCGCCAGGATCGGCGCCAGGTATTCGGTGTACCAATCCTGCTCGGTCGCGGCCTTCATCGCCGGCACGATCGCGCGCGAGCGCTCGCAGCCGCGCAGCTCGACCGATTTGCTTTCGTAGATTTCGGCCAGCGGTGGCAGCACGCGCGCCGCGATGTCGCCGTGCACGAGCAGCGTCTCCATCGTGTTGCACGGCGAATAGCGCTGCGTCTTCGCGTTGTCGGCGATGTGGATGGCCATGTCCGCGTCGGCGGACGCGTCGATGAAAACGTGGCAGACGCCGTCGAGGTGCTTGATCACCGGCACCTTCGCCTCCTTCGTGATGCGCTCGATGAGTCCCTTGCCGCCGCGCGGGACGACGACGTCCACATGCTCTACATCCGCGATGAGGTGACCCACGACGGCGCGATCCGTCGTGACCACGATCTGCACGGCGCGCTCGGTAAGGCCGGCAGCGCGCAGACCCTGATGCACGCAGTCGACGATGGCCTGGTTGCTCCGGAGGGCCTCCGACCCGCCGCGGAGGATCGTGGCGTTGCCGGACTTGAGGCACAGCGCCGCGGCATCGGCCGTGACGTTCGGCCGCGACTCGTAGATGATGCCGACCACACCAAGCGGTACGCGCATCTTGCCGACCTGGATGCCGCTGGGCCGATACCGAAGCTCGGTGATTTCGCCCACCGGGTCGGGAAGCTCGGCGACCTGTTGCAGGCCGTCGGCCATTGCGAAAATGGCCTGCGACGTCAATGTCAGGCGATCGATGAAGGCCGCGTCATGCCCATCCGCCTTTGCCGCCTTGACATCCTGCGCATTGGCGGCGAGGAGCTTCCTCTCTTCGCGCCTCACTGCCGCGGCCATTGCGCACAGCGCATGATTCTTGGCGCTGGTGTCCGCGCGCGCGAGTTCGCGCGCGGCGATGCGCGCGGCCGCACCCACGGCGCGCATGTACGCAGTGATATCGACGATCTGCGCCAAGCCGGGAACGTTGAGGTTGGTCATACGGCCATTCTACAAGATCAACGCGGCGCGATCGTCTTTACGCCGTCCGCAGTTCCCATGAGGATGACGTCCGCGCCACGCCGCGCGAACAGACCGACAGTGACGACGCCGACGATTCCGTTGATCGCCGTCTCCAGCGCTATGGGATCGATGATCGACAGTCCCGATACATCGAGGATCACGTTGCCGTTGTCGGTCGTGAAACCTATTCGCAGCGCCGGCTGCCCGCCCAGCGCGACGAGTTGGCGGGCGACGTAGCTTCGCGCCATCGGGATCACTTCGACCGGCA
This sequence comes from uncultured beta proteobacterium, assembly GCA_963755065.1. Classification (GTDB taxonomy): domain Bacteria; phylum Pseudomonadota; class Gammaproteobacteria; order Burkholderiales; family Casimicrobiaceae; genus VBCG01. The sequence goes on along the minus strand of CAVWIM010000007.1, from coordinate 177,037 downwards.
GCGGGAACTTGCCGAGGACGCCCACCAGTTTCGACTGGTCGACGATGCACACGAACTTGCGCGCCACGGCGGCCACGATTTTCTCCCGCGTCAGCGCCCCGCCGCCGCCCTTGATCATCGCGCCGTGCTCGGTCACTTCGTCGGCGCCGTCGATGTAGACCGGAACGTCGTCGACGTTGTTCAGCTCCTCGACGTCGATGCGGTGAGACTTGAGCCGCTCCGCGGTCTTGACCGAGCTTGCGACAGCGCCCTTGAACCGGTGCTTGACCTTCGCCAGTTCGTCGATGAAGAAGTTCGCCGTGGAACCGGAGCCCACGCCGATCCACGCGTTGTCGACGACGTATTTCAGCGCCTCGCGCGCGACGGCCTGCTTGAGCTCGTCCTGGGTCATCGCGAAAGCGGACAGGTCATGCCCGCACTATTTCTTCCGCGGCGGCGGCAAGTCCGTGCAGACACCCTCGTACACCTCGGCGGCGAGCCCGATCGATTCGCCCAGCGTCGGATGCGGATGGATCGTCCTCCCGATGTCGACGGCGTCCGCGCCCATCTCGACGGCGAGCGCGATTTCGCTGATGAGGTCGCCGGCATGCGTGCCGACGATTCCGCCGCCGACGATGCGGTGCGTTGTTTCATCGAAGAGGAGCTTGGTGAAGCCCTCGTCGCGGCCGTTGGCGATCGCGCGGCCCGAGGCCGCCCACGGCAACAACCCCTTGCCGATTTTCATCCCCTTGGCCTTTGCCTCCTCTTCGGTGACGCCGACCCACGCCACTTCCGGATCGGTATACGCCACCGACGGGATCACGCGGACGTCGAAGTAGGACTTCTGGCCGGCGGCCGCTTCCGCCGCGACGTGCCCTTCGTGCGTGGCCTTGTGCGCCAGCATCGGCTGGCCGACGATGTCGCCGATGGCGTAGATGTGCGGCACGTTGGTGCGCATCTGGTTGTCGACCGGAATGTAACCGCGGTCGGTGACTGCGATGCCCGCTTTGTCCGCGCCGATCTTCTTGCCGTTCGGACTGCGGCCGACGGACAACAGCACGAGTTCGTACGGCTGCGGGCCGGCAGGCGCCTGCTCGCCCTCGAACGTCACGTAGATCGCGTCTTTCTTCGCTTCCATCGCCACGGTCTTGGTCTTCAGCATCACGCGATCGAAGCGCGGCTTGTTCATCTTTTCCCAGACGCGGAAGAGATCGCGGTCCACACCCTGCATCAGGCCGTCCAGCATTTCCACGACGTCCAGGCGCGCGCCCAGCGTCGAATACACGGTGCCCATCTCGAGGCCGATGATGCCGCCGCCGACCACCAGCATCCGCTTCGGAATGGACCGCAGCAACAGGGCGCCGGTCGAATCGACGATGCGCGGGTCGTCGGGCGCGAACGGAAGCCACGCCGATTGTGAACCCGCGGCGACGATGGCTTTCTGAAACTTGACGACTTTCTTGACCCCGGTCTTGTCCTGGCCTGCGCCGTCGGTCATCTCGACCTCGACGTGATGCGGATCGAGGAAGGTGCCATAGCCGCGCACGACGTCGACCTTGCGTCCCTTTGCCATGCCCGAAATGCCGCCGGTGAGCTTGCCGACGACCTTGTTCTTCCATGCAATCAGTTTTTCGAGATCGACCTGCGGTGGACCGAACGTAATCCCGTGTTCGGCGAAGGCCTTTGTTTCATCCATCACCGCGGCGATGTGCAGCAGCGCCTTCGACGGAATGCAGCCGACGTTGAGGCACACGCCGCCCAACGTCGCATAGCGCTCGACGAGCACCGTCTTCATGCCGAGATCCGCGGAACGAAACGCCGCGCTATAACCGCCGGGCCCCGAGCCCAGCACCAGCATTTCGCACTCGATGTCGGCCTTGCCGCTGTACGTTGCCGCGCCCTGAATGGTCGTCCGCTGCGCGCTCGCAGGAGCGGGCGCAGCCTTCGCTGGCGCTCCCGCCGCGGGAGCGGGTGCAGCCTTCGCTGGCGTTGCCGCTGCGGGTGCGGGCGCCGCTGCCGCTCCCGGACTGGGAGCCGCCGCCGGTTTCGCCTCACCCGCGGTGGCGCTGTCGAGCACGACGATGACACTGCCTTCGCTAACCTTGTCGCCCACCTTGACCTTCAGCTCCTTCACCACACCGGCGGCGGGCGAGGGAACATCCATCGTCGCCTTGTCGGATTCCAGCGTGACGAGCGAGTCTTCCGGCTTCACCGAGTCGCCGGGCTTCACGAAGACTTCGATGACCGGGATGTCCTTGAAGTCGCCGATGTCGGGGACTTTGACTTCGATGCTCATTTCCGCCTCGGGAATTGGTATCTACAGCACGACACGACGCATATCGGCGAGCAAGCTTGCGAGATACGCGGTGAAGCGCGCTGCGGAAGCCCCGTCGATCACACGGTGGTCGTAGGAAAGCGAAAGCGGCACCATGAGGCGGGGCGCGAAATCCTTGCCGTTCCAGAGGGGCTTCGTCGCGCTCTTGGAAACGCCGAGGATGGCGACCTCCGGCGCGTTGATGATCGGCGTAAAGGCGGTGCCGCCGATGCCGCCGAGCGAGGAGATCGAGAAGCAGCCGCCCTGCATGTCGGCGGGACCGAGCTTGCCTTCGCGCGCCTTCGCCGAGAGTTCGCCCATCTCCTTCGCAATCTGCAGCACGCCTTTCTGGTCGGCGTTCTTGATGACCGGCACGACCAGGCCGTTGGGCGTGTCCGCCGCGAAGCCGATGTTGAAATATTTCTTGAGGACGAGGTTGTCGCCATCGAGCGAAGCATTGAAGTCCGGAAACTTCCGCAGTGCCGCCACGGAGGCGCTGATCATGAACGCCAGCATCGTGATCTTGATGCCGGCCTTCTCGTTCTCCTTGTTGAGTTGGACGCGGAAGGCCTCGAGGTCGGTGATGTCGGCCTCGTCGAACTGCGTGACGTGGGGAATCATCACCCAGTTGCGCGCGAGGTTCGCGCCGGAAATCTTCTTGATGCGCGAAAGCGGCTTGGCTTCGATCGCGCCGAACTTCGTGAAATCCACGGCAGGCCATGGCAACAGGTTGAGCTGGCCGCCGCCGCTAATGCCGCCGCCGGCAGCGCCCGCCGGCGCACCACCGCTCATCGCCTGCTTGACGAAATTCTGGACGTCTTCCTGCTGGATGCGGCCGTTCGGGCCCGTGCCTTGCACTTTCGCCAGATCGACGCCGAGTTCGCGCGCGAACTTGCGCACCGACGGCGACGCGTGGGCGCCCTTGAAAGCCTCGTCGTCCACTAGTGCGGGTGGTGGTGACGGCGAGGGAGCGGGGGCCGCGGCGGGTTGGGCCTCTGCCGCGGGTGAAGTAGATGGGGCGGCAGATGAGGCGGGCGCTGCGGCGGCGGCAGCCGGCGCTGGTGCGGCCACAGAGGCGGCGGGAGGTGGCGCGGCCGCCTTGGCGTCGCCGGCCGCAGCGGTTTCGAGCGTGAGGATCGACGCCCCCTCGCTGACCTTGTCGCCCAGCTTGAGCTTGAGTTCCTTGACCACACCCGCCGCCGGGGCGGGCACGTCCATCGTCGCCTTGTCCGATTCGAGCGAGATGAGCGAGTCCTCGGCCTTGACCGTGTCGCCCGCCTTCACGAACACCTCGATGACCGGGATGTCCTTGAAGTCGCCGATGTCGGGGACTTTGACTTCGATCGTGCTCATCAATGCCTCGGATTGAACATGCCGGCTACGCGGTCCACGGCGCGGGCTTGTCGGGGTCGAGGCCGTATTTCGCGATCGCCTCCGCCACTTTCGCCACGGGAATCGTCCCGTCGTCTGCCAGCGCCTTCAGCGCCGCGACCGTCGTGTAATAGCAGTTGACCTCGAAGAAGCGGCGCAATTGTTCGCGCGTGTCGGAGCGCCCGAAGCCATCGGTGCCCAGCACGACGTAGCGCCGCGCGATGAGCGGCCGGATCTGCTCGGCGAAGAGGCGCATGTAATCCGTCGTGGCGATCACCGGTCCCTGCGTGTCCTTGAGGCACGCCTCGACATGCGACGCGCGCGGCTTTGCGGTCGGGTGCAGCGTATTCCAGCGCATCACTGCGTTGCCGTCGCGCGCGAGTTCGGTGAACGACGGGCAGCTCCAGATGTCGGCGTCCACGCCCCAGTCGTTCTTGAGGAGGTCGGCGGCGGCGATCGCCTCGCGCAGGATGACGCCCGAGCCCATGAGCTGCACGCGCGGCGCCTTGCCTTTGGATTTTTCGCCGTCGCGGAGCTTGTACATGCCCTTGAGGATTCCCGGCGCCGCACCTTCGGGCATCGCGGGATGCCGGTAGTTCTCGTTCATCAGCGTCAGGTAGTAATAGATGTCTTCCTGCTCGAAGTACATGCGGCGCAGGCCATCCTGGACGATGACCGCGACTTCGTAGCCGAATGACGGGTCGTACGAAATGCAATTCGGCACGGTGGCCGAGATCATGTGCGAGTGGCCGTCTTCGTGCTGCAGCCCTTCGCCGTTGAGCGTCGTGCGGCCGGCGGTGCCGCCCAAGAGGAAGCCGCGCGAACGCATGTCGCCGGCGGCCCAGGCCAGGTCGCCGATGCGCTGGAACCCGAACATCGAGTAGAAGATGTAGAACGGGATCATCTGCACGCCATGCGTCGAGTAGGACGTCGCGGCGGCGATCCAGTCGCACATGCCGCCGGCTTCGTTGATCCCTTCCTGCAGGATCTGGCCGTCCTTGGTCTCCTTGTAGAACATGAGCTGGTCGGCATCCTGCGGCGTGTACAGCTGTCCCTGCTGGTTCCAGATGCCGAGTTGCCGGAACATGCCCTCCATGCCGAACGTGCGCGACTCGTCCGGCACGATCGGCACGATGTGCCTGCCGATGTTCTTGTCGCGGATGAGCATCTGCAGGATCTGCACGAACGACATCGTCGTCGAGACTTCGCGGTCGTCGGTGCTCTTCAGGAACCGCTCGAACGCCGCGAGTTCCGGCACGATCAGCGGCGCGGCCTTGCGACGTCGCGCCGGCAGGTAGCCGCCTAACTCCATCCGGCGGGCGCGCATGTATTGCAGTTCAGCCGACCCCTCAGGGAAAACGACATACGGCATCTCTTCGAGCTTGTCGTCGGCCACCGGAATCTGGAAGCGGTCACGGAAACGGCGAATCGAATCGACGGACATCTTCTTCTGCTGGTGCGTGATGTTCTGCGCCTCGCCCGATTCGCCCATGCCGTAGCCCTTGATGGTCTTCGGCAGTATGACCGTTGGTTGGCCCTTGTGATTCACCGCTGCGTGAAACGCGGCGTAGACCTTGTGCGGATCGTGACCGCCGCGGTTCAAATGCCAGATATCTTCGTCCGACCAGTCGGCGACGAGTTCCTTCAGTTCCGGCGTGTTGAAGAAGTATTCGCGGACATACGCGCCATTCTTGCTCTTGAACGTCTGGTATTCGCCGTCGACGCACTCCATCATCCGGCGCATCAGGATCCCTTTCTTGTCGCGGGCGAGCAGCGCGTCCCAGTGCGTGCCCCAGACGACCTTGATGACGTTCCAGCCGGCGCCGCGGAAGTCGCTTTCGAGTTCCTGGATGATCTTGCCGTTGCCGCGCACCGGACCGTCGAGGCGCTGCAGGTTGCAGTTGACGACGAAGATCAGGTTGTCGAGATTCTCGCGCGACGCCATGCTGATTGCGCCCATCGACTCCGGCTCGTCCATTTCGCCGTCGCCCATGAACGCCCAGACCTTCCGCCCTTCGGTCTGCGCGAGCCCGCGGTCCTGCAGGTATTTCATGAACCGCGCCTGGTAGATCGCCATCAGTGGGCCAAGTCCCATCGACACCGTCGGGAACTGCCAGAAATCAGGCATCAGCCACGGATGCGGGTACGACGATATGCCTTTGCCGTCCACTTCCTGGCGATAATTGTCCATCTGTTCCGTGGTGAGGCGGCCCAGCATGAATGCGCGCGCATAGACGCCCGGCGACGAGTGGCCCTGCACGAAAACGAGATCGCCGCCGTGCGTGTCGGAAACCGCGTGCCAGAAATGGTTGAAACCGATGTCGTACAGCATCGAGGCGGAGGCGAAGCTCGCGATGTGGCCACCGACATTCGTGTGCTTGTTCGCGCGGAGCACCATGGCCATCGCATTCCAGCGCACGTATGACTGAATGCGATGCTCGATTTCCTGGTTGCCAGGATTGTGGACCTGCTGATCCACCGGGATGGTGTTGATATAGCCCGTGTTCGCGGAAAAGGGCAGGTACGCGCCCGAACGGCGCGCCGCCTCGATCAGGTTCTCGATCAGGAAGTGCGCGCGGTCGGGTCCCTCGTTGGCGAGGACGCCCGCCAGCGCGTCGAGCCATTCGCGGGTTTCCTGGGGATCGGCATCGCTTTTCATCATGTCCATGAGGATTCTCCCGACGACGCTACGATACGCCGCGCACGAATAGTAGCAAAATGGAAATGATTTCCAAAACCGGAATTAGGAGGGCTACCGCGCCCGGAAATGCAAGGCGGCCGCCGAACCAATGCTGACGGCCGCCAAACCCAGGAATCCCGTTCGATACCCATCGGTCAGCGTGGCCAATCCCGCGAAGAGAGGCGGACCCACGACCACCCCCGCGAACGTGACGAACCCCGACGCTCCGGTAATCGCCCCGGCGCTGCCGGCCGGCGCACGCCGGGCGAGTTCAGACAGTTGGACACCGTTCCAGCCGATGGCCGTTCCCCCGAACAGCGCCGCCACGGCCAGCACGATCCAGATGGGCCACGCCGGTGTCGCATAGGCCATCGCGATCCCGCAAAGCCCGGCGAGAATCCCGATGAGGCTCAGCACGCGGCGCGGCGCCAACGCCCGGTCCGCAAGTGCACCCCAGACTATGCGGCCAATAACTCCGGCCACTGTAGCGACAGTGAGCGCTAACCCCGATGCGACGAGAGACCAGCGCAGCGGGCCGTGCAGAAAGACCACCAGGAAGCTTGTGAGGCACACCTGGACGGCTGCGTATCCGAATCCGAGCAGCGCCAGCTCGGCCAGCCGAGGAGAGCCGGCCAGGAGTTTCAGCCGCGCGGCGATGACCGAAAGCGAGAAAGCCCGGCCCGGCGTATGGTCGGTATCCAGGGCCTTGCGCGTGGATTGGGCGGCGGCCGCAACCGCGAGTCCGACGATGCCGACGGCCACCAATGCGGCGCGCCAACCCACGGCCAGTGAGGCCACCGGCAGCAACGCGCCCGCCAGGGCCGCACCCGCAGGAACGCCGGTCTGCTTGATCGAGAACATCAACGCCATTTGCGAGGGCGGTGTCGTCCGCACGAGTATCTGGGAGGACGCTGGCGTGATCGGCCCGTACCCCAGCCCGATCAGGACGGCCGCGGCAATGAGCAATCCCGCGCCCGACGCCGGCAGCAAGCCGACCATGACGATGCCAACCGCGCACAGCAGCACGCAAACCTGTGACACGCGGATTGCGCCGTACCGCTCGATGAAGCCGGCCGAAGCGAGGCTGGCCAGCATGGCGCCCACGTAAACGAGTCCGACGAACACGCCGATCAATTTCGGCGTGAATCCCATGTCGTCGGCAAGCTCCGGCGCCAGGACCGCCGGCGCCGTTGCCGCCAGCGACGTGAACATCTGGATGGCGAGCGTGGCGGCCAGCGCGACCACGGCCGTGCGGCTGCTCCGATGATCAGGAACGCTCATGTCGCGGCGGGCGCGGGCAGGATGCGTGACTCCGTGACGGTCATGTCGACACAAAGGTCATGGGGGGCCGCGGGGATCCGGGCGACGATCTGCACGTCGAATGCGCCGGCGACGCGCGCCGCGCGGGGGCGCAGTGCCGACATCAGGCGATCGTAGTAGCCGCCGCCGTAGCCAAGTCTTTTCCCCTCGATGCTGAACGCCACGCCCGGGACCAGCACCCAGTCGATCGCCGCCGCGTCGATGCGCGGCAAGTGGGACAAAGACTCCGGAATGCCGCGATAGCCGGGCGCGACATGCTTGTCGATGTCGCTGATCGCATGCAGCTCGAGCATCCGCGTCGCGCCGTTGACGCGCGGCACGACCAGCGTCTTGCCGGACGCTAGCGCGGCCAGGGCAAGCGGCCGCGTGTCCCACTCGCTGCGAAAGGGAAGAGTCACGAGCACGACCTGCGCGGCCGCAAACGACGGCAAGGCTTCGAGGCGGGCGGCGATGTTCCGCGACGCCTGCGCGCGCCACGCAGGGTCCAGCGCATCGCGCGCGTCGATCATCTGCATGCGCAACGCCCGTTTGGCCGCATGCAGCGCGGCGCCGGTCAGCGCTGTGTCGGGACCTGCGGCATCGGGAAGCATTGGCCGATGGTAGCGGACGTATAATGCGCGGTCGAGCAGGATCCCAAATTCCCATGAAGAATTCATACCAGTTCCATCGGGCGCGCCGCGCTGCTGTCCTCGAGTCGATGCGCGCTCATTCCGGCGGCGGCCTCGCGCTGGTGCCCACGGCGCCCGAAGTCGCGCGCAACCGCGATTCGAACTTTCCGTTCCGCTTCGACAGCTACTTCTATTACCTGTCCGGGTTTCCCGAACCAGATGCCGTGGTTGCGCTGATTGCCGGGCCGGACGGCGACAAGCACGTGCTGTTCTGCCGCGAGAAAAACGCCGAGCGTGAGATCTGGGATGGGTTTCGTTATGGTCCGGATGCCGCGAAGGAAATCTTCGGCTTCGACGAGGCGCATCCCGATCACCGCGTTGCCGGAAAAGCTGCCCGAGCTGGCGTCCGACCGTCCCGCGCTCTTCACTCCGCTCGGTCTGTTCGACTCGTGGGACAAGCAGATCACGCAACTGCTGAACGAGGTGCGCAGTCGCGCGCGCGCCGGCGTGTCCGCCCCGGACGAGGTCGTCGACGTGCGCGGGCCGCTCGACGCGATGCGCCTCATCAAGGACGAACAAGAATTGAAGCTGATGCGCGAGGCAGCGACGATTTCGAGTGCCGCTCATCGGCGCGCGATGGGGGTGACAAGGCCCGGCTGGCACGAATACCAGGTCGAAGCCGAATTGCTGCACGAATTCCTGCGCTCCGGGTCGCAGGCGGTCGCCTATCCGTCGATCGTGGCGTCGGGACCCAACGCCTGCGTGCTGCATTACCGCGACAACGACCGGCAGATGGCGGATGGCGATCTCCTGCTGATCGACGCCGGCTGCGAATTTCGCGGCTATGCGTCGGACATCACGCGCACGTTTCCGGTGAGCGGCAAATTCACCGGGCCGCAAAAGGACATCTACGAACTCGTGCTGGCGTCGCAGCTGGCCTGCCTCGACGTGGTGAAGCCGGGGACGGAATTCCACGAGTACCACAAGGCTGCGGAGCGCGTGCTGGCCCAGGGCTACATCGATCTGGGTCTTTGCAAAGGCACGCTGGACGAAGTGCTGGAAAACGGCAGCTTCAAGCAGTACTACATGCATCGCGCCGGTCATTGGCTCGGCATGGACGTGCACGACGCCGGCCTCTACCGGGTGAAGGGCGTGTCGCAGTCGCTGGTGCCCGGAATGGTGCTTACGGTAGAGCCGGGTACCTATATCCGACCCGCCGACAATGTCCCGGAGCATTTCTGGAATATCGGCGTGCGCATCGAGGATGACGTGCTGGTGACTGCCAAGGGCCACGAGAACCTGACCGCCGCCGCGCCCAAGTCCGTTGCCGACGTCGAAGCGGCCTGCCCGCGCTAGCGGCCTTAGCCTGCGCGTATGCACGATGTCGTGATCGTCGGCGCGGGTCCCGTCGGCGGCGCGCTTGGGTTGGCGCTGGCGGACGCCGAACTCGACATCGTTGCGCTGGATGCGCGCGCCTCCGGCGTGCCGCTGCGTAGCGATCGGTCGCTCGCGTTGTCGCACGGCGCGCGGCTCATATTCGAGCGTCTCGCCGTCTGGCCGCGGCTGGCCGCGGTCGCTGGCGCCGTCACGCCCATCGCGGAAATCGACATTTCGCAGGCCGGAGGATTTGGCGTCACGCGGCTTTCCGCGGAAGAGCAAGGCGTACCGGCGCTGGGCTACGTCGTGTCGTACCGCGCGTTGCAGGCCGCAATCGACGACGCATTGACGCGAACGGGCATCGAAGTCCGCTTCGGCACTGCCGCAACATCGGTCACCGGAAATCCTGCCTACGCATCCGTTGCCCTGGCCGGCGACACCTGCGGGCCGCTGCAGGCGCGCCTCGCGGTGGTCGCGGACGGCGCGGGTACCACTGTCGCCGGAATCGCGCGGGAACAGCGCGATTACGGGCAGGTCGCGCTGATTGCCAAGGTCGCCATGGACGGCCGGCATCGCGGCGTCGCGTTCGAGCGCTTCACCCCGGAAGGACCGATGGCGTTGCTGCCCGAGGGCGATCGATATGGACTGGTGTGGACGATGACGCCTGCGAAGGCTGAATGCATGCTGGCGCTTGCAGACGACGCATTCCTCGAAGCACTCGCGCACCACTTCGGCACTCGTGTCACCGGCTTTGCGCAAGTGACGGAACGGCGCACGTTCCCGCTGCGACTCGAATTCGCGCGGCCTACGGTTGCGGCGAGGAGCGTGGTCATCGGTAACGCGGCGCAGGCATTGCACCCGATCGCGGGGCAAGGCTTCAACCTGGGCGTGCGCGATGCATTCGAACTGGGCCAGGCGATCATCCGCGCGCCGCGAGGCGCGCTTGGGGGCGAGTCGATGCTGGCGGCCTTCGCGGCGCGGCGCCGGCCGGATCGCTATGCCGGCATCGCTTTCACGCACGGACTCGCGCAGATCTTCGCGATGGACACGCCGCTTGTGCGCTGGCCGCGCGGGCTGGCACTCACTCTCCTCGATTCCGTGCCACCGATGAAGAGAGCCTTCACGCGTGCGATGCTTTTCGGCTTTTCCTGAACGCGCGTTCGCTCCTCGGTTGCCCGAGTTTCCGGTTGAACAAATCTTGAGCAATGACAAGAACGGCCGCGGCGCAAAGTCGGTATAATTCGTACCCCGTTCGTCGTCGTCCACCCATCGCTCCCGCTCCGTCTCCCGATCATGCGTATCGGACCCTACTCATTGCCGAACAACCTTGCCGTGGCCCCGATGGCAGGGGTCACCGATCGTCCTTTCAGGCAGTTGTGCAAGCGGCTGGGCGCAGGTTATGCGGTCTCCGAAATGGTCGCGTCGAATCCGCAGCTCCGGGGCACCGGCAAATCGCGCCGGCGCACCGACCACACCGGCGAAGTCGCGCCGATCGCCGTTCAGATCGCGGGCGCCGACCCGCGCGAAATGGCCGACGCGGCACGCTACAACGTCGACCAGGGCGCGCAGATCATCGACATCAACATGGGCTGTCCCGCCAAGAAAGTGTGCAACGCCGCTGCCGGGTCCGCGCTGCTGGCGAACGAGACGCTCGTGGCCGAAATTTTGGCAGCCGTGGTTGCGGCGGTCGAGGTGCCGGTCACGCTCAAGATCCGCACCGGACCCCATCCGCAATGGCGCAACGCGGTCGCCATCGCGCGTAGAGCCGAGGCTGCTGGCGTTGCTGCGCTGACGGTGCACGGACGCACGCGTGCGTGCGCATTCGTGGGCGCCGTCGAATACGACACCATCGCCGCGGTCAAGCGCGCGATATCCATTCCCGTCATCGCCAATGGCGATATCGCCACGCCGGAACATGCCGGTGCAGTGCTGCTGCAAACCGGCGCCGACGCCGTCATGATCGGTCGCGCGGCGCAGGGACGTCCGTGGATCTTCCGCGAAATTGCGCATTACCTTGCAACGGGGACGCACCTGCCGCCGCCGACCGTGGCGGAAGCGCGGGCATTGATCGTCGCGCATCTTGCGGACCACTATGACTTCTATGGCGAGGACGCGGGCGTGCGCATTGCACGCAAGCATTTGGGCTGGTATACAGCATCGCTTGCCGGCGGCGCGCAGCTGCGCGGTGAGGCCAATGCCGCGACCACGACCACTGAACAGTTGGCCGCCGTGGAGCGATTTTTCGATCGCTTGCTGTCCCAGGGCGAGCATCTGACGTACGTCGACAACGAGAGCGCGGCCCGCAAGCGCGCCGATATCCACGCTCTAGTTGCGCCAATATCACACCAAACAACGAACAACGCGAACCGGGCAGGGGAGGCCCTCGCTGCGTGACCACCCGAAAACAGAGACTCAACGGCAGTAACGAGATCGGCCGCAGTGTCGAGCGCTCGCTCGATGAATACTTCCGTCGCCTCGATGGCGAAACACCGACCGGCATCTACGACATGGTGATCGGCCACGTGGAACGCGCGCTGCTCGTATCCGTCATGGATCGCGCGAACGGCAACCAGACGCAGGCAGCGGACATGCTGGGGATGAACCGCAATACGCTGCGCTCGAAGCTCACCCGATACAAAATCATCTGATGGCTGCGAAGGTCGTGCAGGCGCTGCTATCGGTGTCTGACAAGACCGGCCTCGTCAATTTCGCGCGCGGCCTGGCTGCTCTGGGGGTAACGCTGCTGTCCACCGGCGGCACGGCGAAGGCGCTGGCCGGCGCGAAGCTCGCCGTCACGGACGTCGGCAGTTACACGGGATTTCCTGAAATGCTCGACGGGCGCGTGAAGACGCTGCATCCCAAGGTGCACGGCGGCATCCTCGCGCGCCGCGACATTCCGGAGCACGTCGCCGCGCTCGAAGCACACGGCATCCCGACCATCGACCTGGTGGTCGTCAATCTCTACCCCTTTCGCGCGGCGGTCGCAAAGCTCGACTGCACGCTCGACGATGCGATCGAGAACATCGACATCGGCGGCCCCTCGATGGTGCGCGCCGCGGCGAAGAACTGGCCGCACGTCGGCGTCGTCGTCGACCCTGCCGACTATTCCACGGTGCTGGCCGAACTGAACGCAAACGGCGGCACGCTGGGCGACGCCACGCGATTCCGCCTGATGCGCAAGGCGTTCGCGCACACGGCGTCGTACGACGGCGCGATCGCGAATTGGCTGACGGCGCGCGGCCCCGATGGCGCAGTGCGAGGCTTCCCCGATTCGTTCCATTTCGCCGGCGACAAGGTCCAGGAAATGCGCTACGGCGAGAATCCTCACCAGGCCGCCGCGTTTTACCGCGATGAAACGGCGGCGCCTGGCACCATTGCCACATACCGGCAACTGCAGGGCAAGGAACTCTCGTACAACAACGTGGCCGACGGCGACGCCGCGTGGGAATGCGTGAAGACGTTTGCCGAACCTGCCTGCGTTATTGTCAAACATGCGAATCCCTGCGGCGTGGCGATCGCCGCGGACGTGCTCACCGCCTACAAACATGCGCTTGCCACCGATCCGACGTCGGCATTCGGCGGGATCATTGCCTTCAACCGTGCCGTGGACGCGGCCACGCTCGAAGCCGTGTCGGCGCAGTTCGTGGAAGTCGTGATCGCGCCGGGCTATGCCGATGACGCGCTCGCGACCCTCGCGAAAAAGGCTAACGTGCGCGTGCTCGAAGTGCCGCTGCCGGCCGCCGGCGCCGCCGCCAATGCCTGGGACATGAAGCGCGTCGGCGGCGGCTTCCTCGTGCAGTCGCCGGATGCGCGCAACGTCGCCGCCGCGGAACTCAAGGTCGTGACGAAGAAGGCGCCGACGCAAGCGCAGCTCGAAGACCTCCTCTTCGCGTGGCGCGTGGCCAAGTTCGTGAAGTCTAACGCCATCGTCTACTGCGGCGGTGGGCGGACGCTGGGCATCGGCGCGGGCCAGATGAGCCGCGTGGATTCGACGCGCATCGCGGCGATCAAGGCGGGCCACGCCGGGCTTTCGCTGGCGGGCTCGGTGGTCGCGTCCGACGCGTTCTTCCCGTTTCGCGACGGCCTCGACGTTGTCGCGGACAGCGGCGCCGTGGCGGTGATCCAGCCCGGAGGCAGCATGCGCGACGACGAAGTGATCGCGGCCGCCAACGAGCGCGGCATCGCCATGGTCTTCACCGGAGTCCGGCACTTCCGGCACTAGAGCCATGCGGAGAGCGAAGCCTTGAACATCCTCGTCGTCGGCTCGGGCGGCAGGGAGCACGCGCTGGCGTGGAAGATCGCGCAGAGTCCGCGCGTCGCCAAGGTGTTTGTCGCACCCGGCAACGCAGGCACGGCGCGCGATACGACGCTCACGAACGTCGCGCTCACAGGGATTGCCGACCTCGTCGCGTTCGCGCGGCGCGAGAACGTCGCGCTGACGGTTGTCGGTCCGGAAGGGCCGCTCGCGGCCGGCATCGTCGATGCATTTCGCGCGGCAGGGCTGAAAATCTTCGGCCCGACGCAGGCCGCGGCCCAGCTTGAAAGCTCCAAGGATTTCGCCAAGGCCTTCATGGTGCGCCACGGCATTCCCACGGCAGGCTCGCGCACCTTTGCCGATGCGCACGCCGCGCACGAGTACGTCGAAGCCTCCGGGGCGCCGATCGTGATCAAGGCCGACGGACTCGCCGCGGGCAAGGGCGTCGTCGTGGCGATGGCGCTCGCCGACGCGCACGCCGCGATCGATGCAATGCTCGTCGACAACGCGATGGGCGACGCAGGCGCGCGCGTAGTCGTCGAGGAATACTTGGCCGGCGAGGAAGCGAGCTTTATCGTCATGGTCGACGGCAAGCATGTGCTGGCTCTGGCGTCTTCGCAGGATCACAAGAGACTCCAGGACGGCGACGCGGGTCCCAACACCGGCGGCATGGGCGCCTATTCCCCTGCACCCGTCGTCACGCCCGAGCTGCACGCGCGGATCATGCGCGAGATCATCGCCCCGGCCGTAAGCGGCATGGCCGCCGATGGCTTTCCGTACACAGGCTTCCTTTACGCCGGCGTGATGGTCGACGGCGCAGGACACCCGAAAGTGCTCGAATTCAATTGCCGCATGGGCGACCCGGAAACTCAGCCGATCATGGTGCGTCTTAAATCCGATCTGGTGGACCTCCTCGAGCACGCCGTGAACGGAGCGCTGGATTCGATCGAGGCGGCGTGGGACCGGCGCACGGCGCTCGGCATTGTGCTCGCCGCCGCCGGGTATCCGGATCATCCGCGCAAGGGGGACGCGATCGAGGGCCTCGAGCGCATCACCGCCGAAGCGCATCCCAATGTGGTTGTGTTCCACGCGGGCACGGCGCTCGCCGAGGACAGGACGGTCGTCAGCGGCGGCCGCGTGCTGTGCGTCACGGCGCTTGCCGATTCGGTGAGGCAGGCGCAGCGCGCCGCGTATGCCGCGATCGCGGACATCCGGATTGCCGGGATGCAGTTCCGCACGGACATCGGGTATCGCGCGCTGGCACGTGGAGCACGATCCGACACCGCTGTCACGTCAGCGGGTCCGGGAGCGGGCCAGGGATCCTAAAGGCGGCCGCAGGCTTTGCGAATGGACACCGACGTCACCCGCACCTATTTTCTCGACCTGCAGGCGCGCATCGTCGCCGGCCTCGAGGCGATCGGCGGCGAGACGTTCCGCCGCGACGAATGGACGCGGCCCGAGGGCGGCGGCGGCGTCTCGCGCCTTATCGAAAATGGCAGCGTGCTGGAACGCGGCGGCGTCTTGTTTTCGCACGTGACGGGCGAGCGTCTGCCGGCGTCGGCCACTGCGCATCGTCCGGACCTGGCCGGCCGAGCCTGGGAAGCGACGGGCGTTTCGCTGGTCCTGCACCCGCGCAATCCCTATGCGCCGACGGTGCACCTCAACGTGCGCTGCTTCGTCGCGCAGAAGGCCGATGCCGAACCCGTGTGGTGGTTCGGCGGCGGCATGGACCTCACACCCTATTATGGCTTCGACGAGGATGCGATCCACTTCCATCGCATGTGTCGCGAGGCGCTCACCCCATTTGGCCGGGAGAGGTATCCGCGTTACAAGAAGTGGTGCGACGAATACTTCTTTCTCAAGCACCGGCAGGAGCCGCGTGGCGTCGGGGGCATTTTCTACGACGACTTGAACGAAAGCGGATTCGAGCGCTGCTTTGCGCTGACGCGAAGTGTGGGCGACCATTTTCTTCCTGCCTATGCGCCGATTCTCGAGCGCCGCAAGGCCACGCCGTTCGGGGAGCGCGAGCGCGATTTCCAGTTGTACCGCCGCGGCCGTTACGCCGAATTCAACCTCGTGTGGGATCGCGGAACGCTGTTCGGATTGCAGTCGAGCGGCCGCACCGAGGCCATCCTGATGTCGATGCCCCCGTTGGCGCTCTGGCGCTACGACTGGAAGCCCGCGCCCGGTTCGCCGGAGGCGGTTCTGTACACCGACTTCCTAGTCGCGAAGGACTGGCTGCATGGCCGCGCGTGACGACGGCCACTTGATCGAAACGCGGCTCGCCTCCGAGCACGTGTTCGACGGCGACCTGCTGAAGGTGCGGCGCGACCGCGTGCGCTTGCCGAATGGCCGCGAGGCCGCGCGCGAATATGTCGTTCATCCCGGAGCGGTGCTGGTCGTACCGATTCTCGCTGACGGGCGGCTCGTGCTCGAGCGCCAGTTTCGCTATCCGGTCGACCGCGTCATGCTGGAATTTCCGGCCGGCAAGATCGACCCACACGAAGCGCCGCTCGCGACTGCACAGCGAGAACTGCGCGAGGAAGCCGGATATACGGCGGGATCCTGGCAGCGCGTGGGCACCATTCACCCCGAAGTCGGTTATTCCACCGAAACCATCGAGTTGTACGTGGCCACCGACCTCAAGCATGTAGGCGCGCAACTGGACGAAGGCGAGTTCCTCGACATCGTGCTGATGACCGAAGGCGAATTGCTCGCGGCATTCGATTCCGGTGAGCTGACGGACGGCAAGACGGTTGCGGCGCTCTTCACCTGGATCCGGTTCCGCGCGAGATGAGCGCCGCCGGGCCGCCCCAAGGTGAGAATAGCTCCCCCTCCGGGGGCAGCGCAGCGGCCCTAGTTGCCTTGGTCGCAAGCGTGGGGGTCCTTTGACCGCAAGGGCGCAGAGCCTCGTGATCCGTGGGCGCGTGCAGGGCGTCGGTTACCGCGATGCCGCGGTGCAAGCCGCGTTCGAGTTCGGTGTGTGCGGGTGGGTGCGCAATCGCCCGGACGGTAGCGTCGAAGCGTTGGCGCAAGGCGAGCCGGAGGCCCTCGAGCGCTTCGTCGCGTGGTGCCGGCGCGGACCGCCGCTCGCCCGCGTCACGGATGTCGCGAGCACGGACGCCCTGGTGGATGCCGCGCTCGAAGCGTTCGAAATGCGCTTTACGGAGTAGCTGCGCCCAGCCCGAAGATGTCCTTCCACGCCGCATACGAGGCGGCCGCCATCCAGGGCAGGACCAGCACTAGCCCCACGCCCATCGTCGCCAATCCCAGCAGCAGCAGCCCGAGCGAGATCGCGGCGTAGAGCGCGAGTGGCGGCACATTGCGGGCGAAGGCCCGCACCGAAATGACAAAGGCGCGGCGCATGCCGTCGCCATCGAAGAACGCCGCAAAGGGAACGAAGGTGAGCGGCAGCGATGCGGTGACTCCGGCGACATAGATTGCCACCACGACACGCAGCGGCAAATTGGCGACGTCGTTCGCCGGCAGGAACAGATTGGCCTCGGCGAGCTGCCAGGCCGAATAAGCTTCGGCTGCGAATGCGACCAATCCGGCTACGACCACGGTGATCTGCGCGCTGGCCGGCGCCACGAACGGCGCGATCACATGCCTGAGTCGCGGCTGGTCGCCGCGGTCCGCCGCAAGGCTTGCGTAGAGCATGCCGGTTGCGATGAGCGGTGCGATCACGTTCGACGCGACGAAGCCGACGATCGGCACGGGCTCGAAGGCGATGCTGGCCACGAGCGTGATGAATGCCAGCGCGGCGAAGGTCGCGGGTCCGCGTTTCCACAGTCGCATACCCTCCGCAAACCACGCCAGCGCGTGCAGCGCGGGCACGCTTCGGGGCTCGCGCTGCACGCTTTGGCCTTACGCGGCTTCACCCAGGTACGCGGCACGCACCTTGGGATCGTGCAACAACGACGACGCATCTCCCGACAGGGTGATTTCACCGGATTCCATCACGTAGCCGCGCTTGCTTACTTCGAGGGCCAGCTTCGCGTTCTGTTCGATCAGCAGGATGGTCACGCCCTCGCCGGAAACCGTGAGGATGGTCTCGAAGACCTTCTGCACCATCAGCGGCGCCAGACCCATCGATGGCTCGTCTAGCAGCAGGAGCTTGGGCCGGGACATCATTGCGCGGCCCATCGCCAGCATCTGCTGCTCGCCGCCGGACAGCGTGCCCGCGGTCTGGCGGCGACGCTCCTTGAGCCGCGGGAACAGATCGTAGACGCGATCGATGTCGGACTTGATGCCGGCCGCGTCGCCCCGGACGTAGGCGCCCATCGCGAGGTTCTCCTCGATGGTCAGCCCGCCGAACACGCCGCGCCCCTCGGGAACCATCGCGAGTCCGCGCCGTACGAGTTGAAACGCCGGCTTGGCAGTGATGTTGACGCCGCCGTAGAAGATATTTCCGGCCTTGACCGGCAGCAAACCGCAGATGCCTTTCAACGTCGTCGTCTTGCCCGCGCCGTTGGCGCCGATCAGGCAGACCAGTTCGCCTTCGCCGACCTCGAGGTCGATCCCCTTGACGGCGTGGATGCCGCCGTACGCGACCTCGAGCTTCTTCAGCTCGAGAAGCGGCTGCGGCGTGTCGCTCATGCGCTCAACCTCTTGGTGTGCGATGCGCGCGCGCTCGGCCGACCTGGCGGCGCAGAGAAGATGACGTCGTGAGTCGGCCTCGAAACGTGATTCGCGATTGCTCGACCCCCACGCGCTGCGCGCGCGGGTCCCCTCTCGCCGCTCACGCCGCACCCTTGAGGTTCAGCGACACTTCGCCGCCGAGATACGCGGCGATGACCTTGGGGTCGTTCTGCACCGCGCTGGCCGTGTCCTCCGCGATCTTCTTGCCGTAGTCCAGCACCAGCACGCGGTCGCACACGCTCATCACGAGCTTCATGTCGTGCTCGATGAGGAGGATCGTCGTACCGTCGCGGCGAATTTCCGCCAGCAGGTTCTTGAGCGACGCGGTTTCCGTGGCGTTCATGCCCGCGGCCGGCTCGTCCAGCGCGAGCAGCTTGGGCTCGGTCGCGAGCGCGCGCGCAATCTCGAGCCGCCGCTGATCGCCGTAGGCCAGGTGCTTGGCCAGGTTGTGGGCGCGCTTTTGCACGCCGACGTATTCGAGCAGCTCGTAGGCGCGCTTGTGGATCGCGGCCTCTTCGGCGCGCGTGCCGGCGTTGCGCGAGATGGCGCCCCAAACGCCCGCGTGCGTCCGCACGTGGCGGCCGATCATCACGTTTTCGAGCGCAGAGAGATTGGCGAAAAGGCGGATGTTCTGGAACGTGCGCGCAATGCCGCGCGCGGCGACGTCGTTCGGCTTCAATCCGTGCAGCGGCTCGCCGTCGAACACGAATTCGCCGCTATCCGGGACGTAGATGCCGGTCAATACATTGAACAGCGACGTCTTGCCGGCGCCATTTGGACCGATCAGGCCGTAGATCTCTCCGTGGTTGATCGTGAAGTCGACGTCGGCCAACGCCTGCACGCCGCCGAATCGCTTGTTGATTCCTTTGGCAACCAGGAGCGCGAGCGAGGTCATGTCTTGGCAACCTCGAGTTCGCGCTTGCGCAGCGCCGACGGGAGGATGCCGGCGGGCCGGAACAGCATCATGAGCACCAGCGCCAGTCCGAACAGGAGCATCCGGATGACTTCCGGCTCGAGCAGCATCCGGCCGAAGAGCGCTTGCTGCACCGGGGCAACCGTGTAGCGCAGCACCTCGGGGACGAACGAGAGCAGGAGCGCGCCCAGCACCACGCCCCAGATGTTGCCCATGCCGCCCAAGACGACCATCGACAGCACCATCACCGATTCGACGAGCACGAAGCTTTCGGGGCTGATGAAGCCCTGGATTGCGGAGAACATGCCGCCGGCAATCCCGCCGAACGACGCGCCCATCGCGAACGCGAGCAGCTTGATGTTGCGCGTGTTGATGCCCATCGCGCGCGCCGCGACTTCGTCCTCGCGAATCGCTTCCCACGCGCGTCCCAGCCGCGAATCCTGCAGCCGCATGTTGATGATCATGACGGCGACGAGCATGAGGAGAAAGAGGTAGTAGTACTTGACCGGCCCGGAGAAATCGAGGCCCAGGATCGTCTCGCGCCGGGCAAAGCTGAAGCTGCCGATGCGGAACGGGTCGATCAGCGTGATGCCCTGCGGACCGTTCGTGATGTTCACCGGCTGCGACAGGTTGTTTAAAAAGATCCGGATGATCTCGCCGAATCCCAGCGTGACGATCGCGAGGTAGTCGCCGCGCAGCTTCAATGTCGGCGCGCCCAATATCACGCCGAAGAAGCACGCGAACGCCGCGCCGAGCGGCAGGATCACCCAGAACGGAAGGTGAAGGTTGAAGTGCGGGCTGGCGAGCAGCGCATAGACATAGGCGCCGACCGCGTAGAACGCGATGTACCCGAGGTCGAGCAGCCCGGCAAAGCCGACGACGATGTTGAGGCCCAGCGCGAGGAAGCAGTACAGGATGGCTAAGTTCGTGATCCGCACCCACGCCGTGCCGACGGCCGCCAGCGCGAACGGAAGGACGAGCAGCGCCAGCCGCGGCGACCGCCATTCCGGCCCAGGCCAGCCGCGGGTTCTTCTGCGTATCGAACAGGGCGCGCAGGATGTTTTCCTAGTGGCGGCTATTTGCGAACCGGGAGACTTCAGGCGCGATCCGAAACGCGTTCGCCCAGCAGGCCCGACGGCCGGAAGATCAGCACCGCGATCAACACCAGGAAGGCGAACACGTCCTGGTAGTTCGAGCCGAAGAGCGTGAGGTTGGCGTCCGCCTCGCAGCGCAATGCCAGCGCATCGGACCAGCCCGACAGGTTGCACAGGTTGGTGAGATCGCCCACGTAGCCGGCGCCGAGCGCCTCGATGATCCCGAGCAAAAGGCCCCCGAGCATCGCGCCCGCTAGGTTGCCGATGCCGCCCAGGACCGCGGCCGAAAACGCCTTGAGGCCCAGGATGAACCCCATCTGGTAATGCGCAATGCCGTAGTAGCTTCCCACCATGACGCCCGCGACGGCGCCCAGCGCCGCGCCGATCACGAACGTGATCGAAATGACCTTGTTGATGTTGATCCCCATGAGGCCCGCGACCTCCTGGTTCTGCGCCGTCGCGCGCATCGCGATGCCGAGCTTCGTCTTGTAGACCAGCAGCAAAAGACCGGCCATCATCGCCATCGATCCGAAAATGATCGCGATCTGCACGTTGGTGATCGTCGCACCATTTGGCGTGTCGGTGATGTGATATGGCACCGTCGCGATGATCTGCGGGTAGGACAACGGGTTGCGGCTCCAGATGATCAGCGCCAGGTGCTGCAGGATGATCGACAAGCCGATCGCGGTGATGAGGGGGGCCAGGCGCGGCGCGCGGCGCAACGGACGGTAGGCGACCCGTTCGAGCGTGTAACCGACGCCCATGCAGGCGGGTATCGCCGCCAGCAATCCCAGGAGAACGATGATCACGGGCGGCAAGCCCGTGTGGGCGCCCGACAGCGCCACGATGACCGTGTAGGCGACCATCGCGCCGATCATCACGACCTCGCCGTGCGCGAAGTTGATGAGCTGGATGATGCCGTACACCATCGTATAGCCCAAAGCGACGATCGCGTACACGCTGCCGAGCGTCAGCCCGTTGATCATCTGCTGCAGGAACGTGTCCAGAGACTCCCCGATCTTTTGTCATCGCACTGTAGCGATTGTGGGCCGAACCGGCGCGCTGCGGCAAGCGCCCCGGAGAACAACGGGCATCGAGCGCGGAAGACCCGGAAATGAAAACGGCGCCCGAGGGACGCCGTTTTCCGTAAAGCTGCCTTGATTGCGCTGGCTTACTTCTTCGGTGCTTCCGCCGGAGCCGCGGCCGGTGCCGGCGCAGCGGCGCGGCGCGGCGCCGCGGCGGCGGGCGTCGAGGCCTTCATGAAGTCGGCGAAAGGCACGCTCTTGCCGCCTTGCACGATCGCCACGGGTTCGAGCTTGCCGCCCTTCATCGTGAAGATCGTGATTTCGGCATTCTTGCGATCGCCCTTGTCGTCGAACTCGATTTCGCCCGTGGCACCCTGATAGCTGATCTTTTGCAGTTCCGGCAGATACTTGGCCGGGTCAGCCGAATCCGCTTTCTGCATCGCGGCGATGATCAGGTTCGCGGCGTCGTACGTGAACGGCGCGTAGATGATCGGGTCGGTCTTGTACGCAGCCTTGTAAGCGTCGAGGAAATCCTTCGAAGCCGCGACGACCGGCAGGCCAGCCTGCGAGCAGATGAGGTTTTCCGACATCTCGCCGGCCAGTTCCTTCATCTTGTCCGTGCACGCGCCGTCGCCGAACGCGAACACCGCCTTGATGCCCAGTTCGCGCGCCTGCTTCAGCATCAGGCCGCCGGTGGCGTCCATGCCGCCGTAGAACACGGCGTCCGGAGCCTTGCCCTTGATCTTGGTCAGGATCGGCTTGAAGTCGGTGGCCTTGTCGGTCGTCTTCTCGTGCGCAACGATCTGCACGCCGCCCGCCTTCAGCGTCTTCTCGACCTCGTTGGCCAGGCCTTCGCCGTATGCGGTGGCATCGTCGGCGATCGCAGCCTTCTTGATCTTGTTTTCCTTCAGGTATTGCGCGACCGCCGGACCTTGCTGGTCATCACGGCCGACGACGCGGAACACGTTCTTGAAGCCCTGTTCGGTCAGCTTGGGATTCGTCGCCGAGCCGGAGATCATCGGGATGCCGGCCTGGTTGAGGACCGCCGAGGCCGGAATGGTGACGCCGGAGTTCAGGTGACCAACCACGCCCGCCGCCTTGGCGTCCGCGAACTTCTGGGCAATCGTCGGTCCAAGCTTGGGATCGGCCTGGTCGTCTTCGGCCATCAGTTCGAACTTGACCTTCTTGCCGCCCAACTTGATGCCTTTGGCGTTGGCCTGCGTCGATCGCGAGGCGCGCACCGTTCTCGTTGTCCTTGCCGAGGTGGGCGATGCCGCCCGTGAGCGGGCCGGCATGGCCGATCTTCACGACGACGACGTCTTCCACGGGCGCCTTGGGCGCTTCGGCCTTCTTGGGTTCTTCCTTGCCGCAGCCATAGGCAGTGGCAAGCGCGGCCGCGATCAATGTCACGCCGAGTTTCTTCGACAGCGTCATGGGTACTTCCTCCGGGATGGGAAAAATGACAAGGTGAACGAAATAACAGAATATTATTCGCCTTCGGGCTCGGGGTGTCAACGCGAGGGTGCGCCGACCGAGACGGCCGGACACCATCCTGACAGGCCGCCTTTGCGGTCCGTCGCCGCAGGTCGCGCTTCGTCGCCATGCCGTTGCCTCCGGTGTTGATCGGCATGGACAATGCGCTTCGGGAATCCAAAGGCGTCTTTCGCTGCATCCAACTCGGCAGGCGGCGGAGGACGGCAGCGCCGGGCTAAGGCCGAACGACTGCACAAAACGGTGGGGACTGGGGAAAAGTCATGGGATTGCGGTTGAGGCGGCGCCAGCTGATCGGCGCGTTGATAGCGGTGCTGGTGGTCGGTGGCTTGGCCGGGGCCGTGGCCTTGCGCGCCTCCAAGAAGGCCTCGGACGAAGCCGCGGACAAAGCTGCGGTGACGACACTGGAATTTGGCGCGGGAGAACTCGCCACCGTCGAACCGAAATCCTTGCCGCGCTGGCTGCCGGTCTCCGGCACGATGCAACCGGTCAATCAGGCCACCGTCAAGGCCAAGGTTTCGGGCGACGTGCGCCAGATCACCGTGCGCGAAGGCGATTCCGTGCAGGCGGGCCAGATGCTCGTTCGCGTGGACACGGCCGACCTCGACGCCCGCGTGCTCGAGCGCCAGGGCCAGCTTCAGTCGGCGCGCGCGCAGCTGGGGATGGCCGAAAAGACCAACGCGATGAACCAGAAGCTGCTCAAGCAGAACTTCATCTCGCAGAACGCCTCCGATAACGCCGAATCGTCGTACGAAGTTGCGAAGGGCAACCTGCAAGCCGCCGAAGCGCAGTTGCGCGTGGCGCAGAACGCACTCCGCGATTCCGTGGCGACGGCTCCGCTGTCGGGAATCGTCGCCAAGCGCCACGTGCAGCCCGGCGAGAAGGTGGCCTTCGATTCGCCGCTGGTCACCGTCGTCGACCTGAAGGCCATGGAGCTGCAGGCGCTCGTGCCCTCCGCGGATATTCCGGAATTGAAGCCCGGAATGACGGTCGACCTGGCCGTCGACGGCTTTGCCGACCGCAAGTTCACCGGGCGCATCGAGCGGATCAATCCGTCGACCGAGGCCGGGACGCGCGCCATCCTGGTGTTCGTCGGCATTCCGAATCCCGCACTCGCGCTTCGCGGAGGCATGTTCGCTACCGGGCGGATCGCACTTGCGGCCGGCGCGCCCGTGGCGACATTGCCCGCGACGGCGGTGCGCACGGAAGCGGGCCAGACGTTCGTCTGGACGATCCAGGACGGCAAGCTCGCCAAGCGGATCGTCCTGGTCGGACGGCGCGACGACGATGCCGGCCGCGTCGAGTTGAAGACCACGTTGCCTGCGAACGTGAAAGTGCTGGCGGCGAAATTCGACAACCTGAAGGAAGGCGCGCCCGCGATGGTGCGCGCTTCCGACGAAGTCCCGCCGAAGAAGGCCAGCTGACGGCCCGAAGCGCCGCCCGCCTTTTCCTTCCGCAACGGAGCCCGCCATGTGGATCACCCGCGTATCGATCAAGAATCCCGTGTTCGCGACGATGGTCATGGTCGGCATCGTCGTGCTCGGCCTGTTTGCCTACGCGCGGTTGCGCGTGGAGCAGATGCCCGACGTCACGCTGCCCTTCTTCGATATCGAGACGGCCTATCCGGGCGCCTCGCCCGAGGTCGTCGAAACCGACGTAAGCAAGCCGATCGAAAACGCCGTCAACACTGTTTCGGGCGTAAAGCGGATCTATTCGAACTCGCGTGAAGGGCGGAGCCAGGTGTTCGTCGAGTTCCGCCTCGGCACCGATGTCACCCGCGCCATCCAGGACGCTCGCGACAAGGTCGCGCTGGTGCGGCCGACTTTCCCCCGCGACGTCAAGGATCCGCAGGTCCTCCGCGTCGAGATCGAGGACAACCGACCCACCATCTCGCTCGCGGTGCTCTCGCCGACAGTCGAGCTGCGCGAGCTGACCTCGCTCACCGATCAAACCATCGTCAAGACTCTGGAAAACATCCCCGGCGTGGCGCAGATCATCGTCAACGGGCGCGTGACGCGGCAGATCCTGATCCAGATCAAGCCCAGCGCTCTCGCCTCGCTCGGCATCAGCGTCGATCAGGTGATGACGGCCGTGCAGAACGCCAACCAGGACGTCCCCGCCGGGCGGATTACGCGCGGCCAGAACGATTCGATCGTGCGCGTCGAAGGCAAGATCAAGGACCCCGCGCAGTTCGCCCGCATCATCGTCGCCCAGCAGGGCGGGGGACCGGTCTACTTGAGCCAGGTTGCGGACGTCATCGACGGGGAGAAGGAACTCGATTCGATCTCGCGCATCAACGGCCGGCCATCGATCACTATCGATATCCGCAAGGCGCAAGACGCCAATGTCGTCGAGACCGGCCGCGGTGTGCAAGCCGCGCTGGAACTGCTCAAGTCGCGGCTGCCCCAGGATGTGGAAGTGCGGCTCGTCTACTCGCAGGCGGACCAGGTGCAGGCCAGCATCGACCAGGTCAAGGCCACAATCCTCGAAGGAGCGCTTCTCACCGTCCTCATCGTGTTCCTGTTTCTGCATTCCTGGCGCAGCACGATCATCACCGGGCTTACGCTGCCGATCGCGGTGATCGCCGCCTTTATCGCCCTCTACGCGTTCGGCTTCACGCTCAACATGATGACGCTGATGGCGTTGTCGCTGTGCATCGGGCTCCTGATCGACGACGCGATCGTCGTGCGCGAGAACATCGTCAGGCACCTGGGCATGGGCAAGTCCCATGCGGCGGCGGCGCGCGAGGGCACCGACGAGATCGGGCTCGCCGTGATGGCCACGACCTTCGCGATCGTCGCGGTGTTCGTGCCCATCGCGTTCATGAAAGGCATCGTCGGCCAGTTCTTCTTCCAGTTCGGCCTGACCGTCGCGGTGGCCGTGCTGGTGTCGCTGTTCGTGAGCTTCACGCTCGACCCGATGCTCTCCTCGGTCTGGCGCGATCCGCCCGGATCGCGCTTCTCGCGCGTGCCCTGGCTGGGCCGCTTCATGGACCGCGTCGAGCGGGTCGTCGAGTGGGTGCACGCGGTGTACGGACGGCTGCTGGAATGGGCGATCTCGGATTCGCATCGTCGACTGTACGTTCCAACCTTCGGGCTGTGGACTGCGCTGCGGACCGGCGAATGGCAAGCCCTCAAACCACGACGGGCGACGATCAGCAATCGCGGCATCGTATTGTGGGCCGCGGTTCTGATCTTCTTCGGCAGCTTCGCGGTGCTTCCGTTCATCGGCAAGGAGTTCGCCCCGCAGGTCGACGAGAGCTTCATTTCGCTGCGGCTCAACACACCCGTTGGTACGAGTCTCGAGTCCACCGACGCCAAGGTGCGCGATGTCGAGCAAGCGCTCAAGCAATTCCCCGAGATCGAGCTCGCGATGACCACCGTGGGCAGCTGGGACGGTCGCAACTACGCCCGGGTGAACTCTGAGTTGACCGAGCGCAGCGCGCGCGCTCGCTCGCAGAAGGAACTCGAGCGCGCCATCCGGAGCGCGCTCAAGCCGATCCCCGGAATCGAGCTTGCGCTGGGCTACGATCGCCCGATCTGGGTGAATCTTCTGGGCCCCGATCCCGACACACTGAAGGTGCTGATCAGCGAGTTCGCGGAAAAAGTCGCCAAGGTGCCGGGCATCGCCGACATGGAAACTTCGGAAAAGGCGGCTAACCCGGCGCTGTCGATCCGGCTCAACAACGATGCGGCGGCCGATCTGGGCATCTCGGTGCAGCAGCTCGGAGCCACCGTTCGCCCACTGCTCGCCGGGGAGACCGTGACCTACTGGCTCGGCCCCGACGGGCAGAATTACGAAGTCAACGTGCAGTTGCCCAAGGAGGGGCGTCGACTTGCCTCCGATCTCGGCAATCTGTACGTACCGACCAACAAGCGCGGTCCCGACGGGGAGCTGCGCATGGTGCCGCTGCGTCAGGTGGCGGAGATCGTCGAGTCCACGAGCCCGCAGATCATCAAGCGCCAGGACCTGCAGCGGCGTGTTGCGCTCTACGCCAATGCCGAAGGCCGCCCGTCCGGGAACGTCGGCGACGACGTCAAGAAGATCGTCGACGAGACGCGGCTGCCGCCCGGCTATCGATTCGCCATCGCCGGGCAACAGGAAGACACGGCGGAATCGACAGCGGCGCTGGTGTCGGCGCTCGGGATGGCGATCATTTTCATCTACCTCGTGCTCGCTTCCCAATTCGCGAGCTTCACGCAGCCGATCGCGATCATGATGTCGTTGCCTTTTACGCTCATCGGCGTGTTCCTGGCGCTGCTCCTGACCGGCACGACACTCAACATGTTCTCGATGATCGGCTTGGTCATGCTGATGGGGCTCGTGACCAAGAACGCGATCCTCCTCGTCGACTTCGCCAACCGCGCGCGCCGCGGCGGCGCGACGCTGCGCGACTCGCTGCTGCAGGCGGGCCAGGTCAGATTGCGGCCGATCCTGATGACCACCGCAGCGATGATCGGCGGGATGACGCCGCTGGCGCTTGGGATAGGCGAGGGGGGCGAGACGCAGGCGCCGATGGGCCGCGCGATCATCGGCGGCGTCATTACCTCGACGCTGCTCACGCTGGTCGTGGTCCCGGTCCTGTACACGTACCTGGATCGCCTGACGGAATGGCGAAAGGCAAGAAAGACTGCGCGGGTCGCCAAGCAGGCGGCAGGCGATTCGGTATTTCCCGCGCCGGGTTCGACGGCGGACTGAAAGCGTCTCCGTTGCGCGGGCATTCGCCCGGGTCGACGTGAGATAATGCGCGGCCGTCGATCCCGGCCGGGCCTGCTACTTATTCTCCTGTTGATTACGGTCAATCGACACCCGAACAACAACGAGTGCCATGGACTACGAACAAGCACGCTTCAACATGGTCGAGCAGCAGGTCCGGACGTGGGATGTGCTGGACCAGGAAATCCTCGACCTGCTGTTCGAGCAGAAGCGCGAGGAGTTCGTGCCGCCCGCCTACCGCACGCTCGCCTTCGCCGATCTCGAATTGCCGCTTGGGAACGGGCAATCCATGTGGTCGCCGAAGGTCGAGGCGCGCGTTCTGCAGTCATTGCAGTTGAAGCGCGCGGAGTCGGTACTCGAGATCGGCACCGGCAGCGGCTATTTCGCCTCGTTGCTCGGCCGCCGCGCGCGCACGGTGGTCTCGGTGGAGATCGATCCGCACCTGGCGGCCGAAGCGGCGGCCAAGCTTGCGCGAAACGGCGCCACCAATGTCCGCTGCGACGTCGGCGACGGCGCGCGCGGATGGGGCCGCGAACAATTCGACGCGATTGTGCTCACCGGATCGACGCCTCTTCTTCCCGAGAGTTTTTTCGAACAGTTGAAGCCCGGCGGACGCGTGTTCGCGATCGTCGGCGAGCTTCCGGTGATGACGGCGCGACTCGTGCATTGGGCGGCGCCGGGCTCGCGTGTGACGACCGATCTCTTCGAGACCGTCGTCGCGCCGCTGGTCAACGCCGCCACGCCGGCACGGTTCAGGTTTTGAGAACCGAGTTGATCGCGCAGATCGCCCCAGCCGACCTGGCGTCGTGGCGGGCCGATTCCGCGCGACCCGCGCCGGTGCTGGTCGACGTGCGCGAACCCTGGGAGTTCGAGCTCTGCCGCATCGACGGATCGATGCCGGTTCCGCTGGCGCAGCTGGCCGCGAGGCGCGCGGAACTGCCGGCTGACCGCGACCTGGTGCTCGTATGCCATCACGGCACCCGCAGCCAGCAGGCGGCGGCATGGCTCGCGCAGAACGGCTTTCCCAGGGTGAACAATTTACGCGGCGGCGTCGAAGCCTGGGCTCTCGAAGTCGACCCCTCGATGCCGCGCTACTGAAGACCATCGAATCTCGACTCGAATCGGATCTGGACTGCCAAATGAAATTACCGCGTTTTCTTCCCCGCCGTCTCGCACTGTTGCCGCTCGTGGTTGCCACGACCCTTGCCGCGACCTTAGCCGCCGGCACTGCGGCGGGCGAAGACCTGTTGCAGATTTATCGCGAGGCGCAGAAAAGCGACCCGCAGCTGGCCGCGGCGCGCGCCAGTTGGGAAGCGACCCAGGAAAGGGTGCCGCAAGCCCGCGCGGGCCTGCTCCCTAGCGTTTCCGCTTCGGGCGCCGCCAATGTCAACCAATACAATTTTTGGGCCGGAGGCGGGGAATCCTCGTTGGACGTCAACCGGGGCTTTTATCAATCCAGCCTGACCGTTTCGGCGTCGCAGCCTCTCTACCGCTACCAGAACGTCGTCGTCTACGACCAGGCCAAGCAGCTGGTTACGCAATCGGACTACACGCTGGTCCTCGCCCAGCAGGACCTCATCATCCGCACCGCCGTCGCGTATTTCGACGTGCTGCTGGCGGAATTCAACGTCGAGCTGGCCGCGCAGCAAAAGCTCGCGGTCGCCGAACAACTGGCGCAGGCCAAGCGCAATTTCGAGGTCGGCACGGCCACGATCACCGACACCAATGAAGCCCAGGCGAAATACGATCAGATCGTCGCCACCGAAATCCAGGCGCTGAACGACCTCGATCGCCGGCGCACGGCGCTGCGCGCGATCATCGGCAGCTTTCCGAAGAGCCTGACGCGCGTCGGCCGTGGCTTCGATCCCGACCCGCCCAAGCCGAACACGCTCGACTACTGGGTGGACAAGGCGGTGATCGACAACATGAACGTTCGCTTCCAGCAGGCCAATTACGAGATCGCCGCGCTCGAAGTCGAGCGGGCCAAGGCGGGCCACTATCCGACGCTCGACCTGGTCGCGAGTTACGGCGGCCTCCTCGGCAATGCCGCGACCAACATTGGCGTCAGGAACAGTTCGACGCTGGGCCAGGTCGGACTCCAGCTCAACGTGCCCATCTACACCGGCGGCTTCGTCAATTCGCGCGTGCGCGAAGCGATCGCGCTGCAGGACAAGGCGCGGCAGGACCTGGAGACCGCGCGGCGCAACGCCATCACCAACGCACAGGACGGCTTTTCAGGCGTCAACAGCGCGGTCGCATCGGTGAAGGCGAACGAACAGGCCGTGCAATCGGCCGAAGTCGCGCTGCAATCGAACAAGCTGGGCCAGGAGGTCGGCATCCGCACCAACCTGGACGTGCTGAATGTGCAGCAGAACGTGTTCTCCGCAAGGCGGGACCTCGCCAACGCCTACTTCACGTACCTGCTTGCCGTGCTTCGCCTCAAGGCAGCGGTGGGCACGCTCGACGAACAGGACTTGGCCGACCTCAATCGCCGCTTGAACGGCTAGCCGCCAGGCGCGGCGCGAGCCACGCCCACAAGCGGTCGGCGGCGCCGCGGTGCGCCGAGTGAAAGGCAAGCGCCGCGTCGTGCATGTGCTTGCGCCGCGCGGGATCGGCGAGCAGCGCGCCTACTTCCGTCACCAGCGCATCCGCGTCGGCTACGCGCAGCGCGGCCCCGGCCGCGACGGCGTTGTCGGTCGCTTCGCTGAAATTGAACGTGTACGGCCCGACGATCGTCGGCGCGCCCATGGCGATCGCCTCGATCAGGTTCTGCCCGCCCAGCGGCAGAAGGCTTCCGCCGACGAAGGCCACATCGGCGGCTGCGTAATAGGCACCCAGCTCCCCCAGTGAATCACCGAGCACGATTCCGAAGTCGGCGGGAACGGACTTGTTGTCGCTGCGCCGGACGAAGGGAATGCCGCGCGCGCGCAGCAATTCGGCCACGACCGGGAAGCGCTGCGGATGGCGCGGAACGATGACCGCCAGCGTTTGCACTGGCAGCGCGTGCCGCGCCAGTGCGTCCAGGAGCAGAGCCTCTTCGCCGTCGCGCGTCGATGCGGCGAGAAAGACCGGCCGCGCAACGCCAAAGCCCACGCGCAGCTCGCGCCCCAGCGGCTCCGATTCCGGGGCAACGGCGACGTCGAACTTGAGGTTCCCGGTGACCGTGACGTCGTGCGCGCCGGCGGCGATAATGCGCGCCGCGTCCGTGGCTGTCTGCGCGCCCACGCCCGCAAGGGACGCGAACATCGGTCGCGTCAGCGCCGGAAAGCGCGCATAGCCGGCGGCTGACTTCTCCGACAACCTGCGCATTGATGAGGCAGAGCGGGATCCCGCGGCTGTAGCAAGCTGCCACAAGGTTGGGCCAGACTTCCGTTTCCATCAGCAGGCCGGCGCGCGGACGAAAGCGCGCAAGAAACGCGTCGATCGCGAAAGGTACGTCGTACGGCAGCCACGCTTGCTGCACGGAGTCCCCGTACAGCGCCCGGCCCGCCTCGCGCCCGGTTGCGGTCATGTGCGTGAGCACGATCGTGCCGGTCGGCCACGCCTGCGCGATGCGCTCGAGCAACGGCGCGGCCGCGCGCGTTTCCCCCAGCGATACCGCGTGAATCCAGATGACGTCGCCGCGTGGCGCCGGAGCATCGGCGCGATAGCGGCCGAAGCGCTCGCCGATGCGCGTGCGATAGCCTGGCTCGCGCCGGCCGCGCCACCACAGCCGCAGCGGCAGAAACGGCAACACCAGGTACCACAGCAACGTGTAGAGACCACGCGCCATCCACTTGTCCCTTAGTTGCGCGGCGCCCGCCGCAGCAGTTGCGCGCAGGCGTCGACGATTTGAGGCAGCGACGGAACGGCGCCGTTGCCGCCAGCATCCCGTGCGTGCGGACCGGCACCGCCTACCCCCGCGAGGCGCGGATCGGTGGCGGTGAAGATGGCTACGGTGGCAGTGCCGAGCGCCGCGGCGAGATGAGTCAAGCCGGTATCCACGCCCACCACGATTTCGGCCTGGTGCGCGAGCACTGCCAACTGAGGCAGCGATTGCCGCGGCGGCACCAACCCGCCTTCCAATCCATCGGCAATACGGTGACTCCGTGCTTCCTCCGCCGCGTCGCCCCAGGGCAGCAGCGTGACGAACCCCGCTTGCGCGAAATGGGCAACGAGTGCCCGCCAATGCGCCTCCGGCCATTGCTTGTCGGCGCGACTCGTGGCGTGGAATGCTAGCGCGAATGGCCCCGCCGGCAAGGCGCACGTCGTCGGCGGCAGGTCGAATCGCCAGCGCGGCGGACCGTCGGCCGCGTAGCCCAGCGCCGCCGCGGCGACACCGCGGCACCGGTCGACGATGTGCAGGTCGCGCGATACCGGATGGTGCACGTGGTCGACAAGTGTCGCGATCGGCTCGCGGATGTTTTCGCGGTCGAGCCCGTGGCGAATGCCCTTCGCCAACCAGGAGACGAGTGCGCCCTTGACCTGTTCCTGCAGGTTGAGGATGACGTCGTAGCGTTCCCGGCGGAGTGCGCGGCGGAATGCGGCCATGTCGCGCCATGTCGCGCTCGCAAGGGGCGCGTGGCGCCACCGCCGCAGCGCAAGCGGCACGACGCGGCGGATCCGCGGGTCCAGCCGAACCAGGTCGACAAAGGCATCTTCGGCGACCCAGTCGACCGCAAGTTCCGGGCGATGACGCGCGATATCGGACACAAGGGCGAGCGCATACACGACATCGCCGAGCGAGCTGGGCCGCACGACGAGGACGCCGCTCACGCCGCCCGCCTTCGAAATACGCGAGCGCGCGTCGAATGCGGGACGCAAACCACGTAAAATCGGCGGCAACTCTTCGCGGCCCTGTTCCGGTGCATGTCCGAACCGCTTCCCCTGTCGCTGGTGATCATTACGCGCGATGCCGTGCACGAACTCGCGGATTGTCTCGCGTCCGTTGCATTTGCTGCGGAGACTCTCGTCGTCGATTCGGGCAGCCGCGATGATACCGCAGCGCTCGCCGTGCGCTCGGGCGCGCGCGTGATCGAGCATGCATGGGAAGGCTTCGGACCGCAAAAGAATTTCGCCGTCGCGCAAGCGCGCCACGACTGGGTGTTGTGCCTTGACGCGGACGAGCGTGTCACGCCGGAGCTGGCGGCCGCGATCCGGCGAGAGTTTGCCTCGGGGGTCCCCGCCGCGGCGACGGCATTTCTAATCGCTCGCCGCAACCGCTTCCTCGGCCGCTGGCTCGCGCATGGCGAAGGTTACCCGGACTGGAACGTCCGCCTGTTCGACCGCCGGCACGCGCGCTGGTCCGACGACCTCGTCCACGAAAAGGTCGTGGCGGACGGCCCGGTGGGAAAGCTGCGCGGCGACCTGCTGCATGCGTCGGCGGAATCGATCGACGCCTACATCGCCAAGCAGAATCGCTATACGACGATGCAGGCGGCGGCGATGCATGCGCGCGGGCGAGCGCGCCAGCGCGGCGCAAATTGCGTTGTCGCCCGCGGCGCGCTTCGTGCGCTTTTACGTGCTGCGCCTCGGATTCCTGGACGGGGCCGCGGGGTTTGCCCACATCGCGATCGGCGCGTTCGCGAGTTTCCTCAAGTACGCGAAGTTGCGCGCGCTGCAAATCATCGGGCGGGCCCGGTGACGTCAAGGGTCCTCGTCACTGGCGTGGCGGGCTTCATCGGCATGCCGATGGCGCGCGCGCTGCTCGCGCGGGGCGCGACCGTCGTGGGCGTCGACAATTTCGATCCCTACTACGACGTCGCGTTGAAGGAGGCGCGCCTCGCGACGCTGACGGACCAGGCGGGATTCACGTTCCAGCGGGTCGACCTGGCGGATTCCCCGGCCACGGCGGCGCTGTTTCGCGACGGGCGGTTCACACACGTCGTGCACCTGGCGGCTCAGCCGGGCGTGCGGTACTCGCTGCAGAATCCGGCGGCCTACCTTCGCAATAATATCGACGCGTTCGGCTGCGTTCTCGAAGGTTGCCGCCACGCAGGCGTCGCGCACCTCGTCTACGCGTCGAGCTCGTCGGTGTACGGCGCCAACCACACGCTGCCGTTTTCCGAGGACCAGCGGGTCGACCATCCGGTGAGTCTTTACGCCGCGACCAAACGCGCCAACGAATTGATGGCGCACAGTTACAGTCACCTGTTCCAGCTGCCGGCCACCGGCCTGCGCTTTTTCACCGTGTACGGTCCCTGGGGACGTCCCGACATGTCGCCGATGCTCTTTACCAAGGCGATCCTCGCCGGTACGCCAATCCGCGTGTTCAACCACGGCCGGATGTCCCGCGACTACACATACATCGACGACATCGTGGAAGGTGTCGCGCGCGCGCTGGAGCGGCCCCCCTCGGTCGAACGCGGCCCCGCGGAGAACGCCGGGGTCGGCGCGCCGCATGCGATCTACAACATCGGCAACAACGAGTCGGTCGAACTCGAGACGTTCATCGCCACGCTCGAGCAGCTGCTGGGACGCGACGCGATTCGCGACTACCAGCCGATGCAGGCCGGTGACGTTCCGGCCACGTATGCATCGATCGACCGCCTGCGCGCCGCCACCGGATTCGCGCCACGCACGCCGCTGGCCGAGGGCCTGGCGCGGTTCGTCGAGTGGTATCGCGCCTATTATCGCTGACCTCACTTGACCAATCGTCTCGCCGCCGCACTGGTAATATCGGATTCCCAAGGCGTCACCGAACCCATAACCAACATGATCCTCGTCACCGGCGGCGCCGGCTTCATCGGCGCCAACTTCGTCCTGGACTGGCTCGCCGCAGACGGCGAGCCGGTCGTCAATCTCGACCTGCTGACCTACGCCGGCAACCTCGGCAACCTCGACTTCGCTTGCCGGCGACGCCCGGCACGAATTCGTGCGCGGCGACATCGGCGACGGCGCGCCGGTCGACGGCGCTGCTCGCAAAGCACCGGCCGCGGGCGATCGTCAATTTTGCCGCCGAGACGCATGTCGATCGATCGATCCATGGTCCTGCCGCCTTCATCGAGACCAACGTCGTGGGCACCTTCGGGCTGCTCGAAGCGACGCGCGCCTGGTGGTCGGCGCTGCCCGCCGCCGAGCGCGACGGCGTTTCGCTTCGTGCACGTGTCCACCGACGAGGTCTACGGCTCGCTGTCGGCCAGCGATCCGGCATTCAGCGAAACCACGCCCTATGCGCCGAACAGCCCCTACTCGGCGTCGAAGGCCGCGGCGGACCATCTGGTGCGCGCCTATCACCACACCTATGGGCTGCCGACGCTGACCACGAACTGCTCGAACAACTACGGGCCCCGGCAGTTTCCCGAAAAGCTCATTCCGCTGATGATCGTCAATGCGCTGGCGGGCAAGCCGCTGCCGGTCTACGGCGACGGCAGGAACGTGCGCGACTGGCTCTATGTCGGCGATCATTGCGCCGCGATTCGCGCGGTGCATGGAACGCGGGCGCCCGGGCGAAACCTACAATATCGGCGGCAACGCCGAGATGCAGAACATCGAGGTCGTGCGCACGCATCTGCGCGCTGCTGGCCGAGGCGAAGCCGGGCCGCGACTACGCGGCGCAGATCACGTTCGTCAAGGACCGGCCGGGTCACGACCGCCGCTACGCGATCGATCCCGCCAAGGTCGCACGCGAACACGGGCTGGGCGCCGGCGCACACGTTCGAGTCCGGCATGCGCCGCACCGTGCGCTGGTATCTCGACAACGCGGACTGGCTGGACAGCGTGACGAGCAAGGAATACCAGAAGTGGATCAGCCTCAACTACGCGGCGGCGACGAACGCACCATGACGCGCAAGGGCATCATCCTGGCCGGCGGCTCCGGCACGCGGCTGTACCCGGTGACGCAGGCCGTCTGCAAGCAGCTGCTGCCGGTCTACGACAAGCCGATGATCTATTACCCGCTGTCGACGCTGATGCTGGCCGGCATCCGCGACATCCTGCTCATCTCCACGCCGGAGGACACGCCGCGCTTCACGCAGCTGCTGGGCGACGGCGCGCGCTGGGGCCTCAACATCCGCTATGCCGTGCAGCCGTCGCCGGACGGACTCGCGCAGGCGTTCATCATCGGCCGCGAGTTCGTCGGCGGCGACACTCCGCGCTGGTGCTGGGCGACAACATCTTCTACGGCCACGACCTGCCAGTCGCAACTCGCCGCGCGCGCAGCGCGCGCGCGACGGGCGCGACGGTCTTCGCCTACCCGGTCGCCGATCCGGAGCGCTACGGCGTGGCCGAGTTCGACGCCGCCGGGCGCGTGCGTGTCGCTCGAGGAAAAGCCGGCCAAGCCGAAGTCGCGCTACGCGGTCACCGGCCTGTACTTCTACGACAACCGCGTGCTCGACATCGCGCGCGACCTCGAAGCCCTCGGCGCGCGGCGAGCTGGAGATCACCGACGTCAACCGCGCCTACCTCGCATGGAACGAGCTCGCGTGCGAGGTGATGGGCCGCGGCATGGCGTGGCTCGACACCGGCACGCACGAGTCGCTGCTCGAGGCGTCGCAGTTCATCGAGACGATCGAGCGCGGCAGGGCCTGAAGATCGCCTGCCCGGAGGAAATCGCCTATCGGCTGGGCTACATCGACGCCGCGGCGCTCGAGCGCCTGGGCGAGGCGCTCGCGAAGAACGGCTACGGGCAATATCTGCTCGGAGATCCTGCGCGATCCGGCGTGCGCTGATCGTCAGCCCGACGCGATGCAGATCACGCCCACCGCGCTGCCGGACGTCCTGCTGATCGAGCCGCGCGTGTTCGGCGACGATCGCGGCTTCTTCTTCGAGAGCTGGAATCGCCGCGCGTTCGCGGCGGCCGGGATCGACGTGGACTTCGTGCAGGACAACCACTCGCGCTCGGGCAGGGGCGTGCTGCGCGGCCTGCACTACCAGATCGAGCACGCGCAGGGCAAGCTGGTGCGCGCGATCGAAGGCGAAGTGTTCGACGTGGCGGTGGACCTGCGCCGGTCATCGACCCACCTTCGGCCGCTCGGTCGGCTACGTGCTGTCCGCCGCGAACCGCCGGATGCTGTGGATCCCGCCAGGCTTCGCGCACGGATTCGTCGTGCTGTCGGCAAGCGCCGAGTTTCTCTACAAGACGACCGACTACTGGTATCCCGAGCACGAGCGCACGCTGCTCTGGAGCGATCCGGCGCTGCGCATCGACTGGCCGCTGTCCGGCGCGCCGACGCTCGCGGCCAAGGATGCCGCGGGCCGCCTGCTTGCGGACGCGGACGTCTACGACTGACCTACGCGCCCGCAAAATGCCGCGGCCGACCATTCTCCTCACCGGCGCGAGCGGACAGTTGGGCTTCGAGCTTGCGCGCAGCCTCGCGCGACCATGGCGACGTGATCGCGCTCGACCGCGTGCGGCGCTCGATCTCGCCGACGCCGACGCCATCGTCGTCGACGGTGCGCGAGGTTGCGGCCCGGCGCTCATCGTCAATGCGGGCGCCTACACGGCGGTCGACCTGGCGGAGACGGAGCGCGCCGCGGCATTCGCGGTGAATGCGCGCGCGCCGGGCATTCTGGCCGAAGAGGCGAAGCGCATGGACGCCGTGCTGATCCACTATTCGACCGATTATGTCTTCGACGGCCTGCGCACGACGCCGTACGACGAGGATGCGCCCGCCCATCCGCTCAACGTGTACGGCGAGAGCAAGCTCGAAGGCGAACGCGCGTCGCGGCAATCCGGCGCCCGCGCCCTCGTGTTCCGCACCGGCTGGGTCTACGGCGCGCGCGGCAGGAATTTCCTGCTGACGATCCTGCGCCTTGCGCAGCGAACGCGACGAACTGCGCATCGTCGCCGACCAGACACGGCACGCCGAACTGGTGCCGCACGCTGTCCGACGCGACCACCGCCGCGTTAGCGCGCGGGCTGCCGTGGCTCGCCGAGCGGCCGGGGCTGTATCACATGGCCTCGGCGGGTGCGACGACCTGGCACGGCTTCGCCCGGCGATCGTCGGCGATGCGCCGCGACCGCGCGTCGTGCCGATCGCTACGTCCGAGTACCCGACGCCTGCGCGCCGGCCCGCCTATGGTGTATTGTCGTCGCGCAAGTTCGAGACGACATTCGGTTACCGGATGCCCGACTGGCGGGAAGGACTCGCCGCCTGCCGTGCGGCATGCTGGCCGCGCCGCGCGTGGATCTGAACCTTGCGCTGCAGATCACCGCGTCCGCGTCGACTCACAATTCCCGGAGAATGACGTGCGCTGTCGCCCCATGACGACCGTCCGATGTTGCCTTGCGCTGGCGCTGCTGTCCCCGTGCCTCGCCGCCGCGCAGGACGGCAGCGCGCCATCACTTCGGTCCCGCCCGCGGAATATCGTCCGGCGATCGTCAGCCGCGCGTCGGCGGCCCTCACGCTTGGCACCGGCGCGCCGGCGCACCGTGTCGAATTGGTGGCACCCGCCGCGTCGGAACTGGCGGCGCTGAAGGCGAGGAATTCGGTGCCGCGATGCGCAGGCGAGGCGCGTGAGCAGCAAGGCGCTCGCCGTCGGATTCGGGCGCGACATGCCGCCGCGGCCGCGCGCAACGTTTCGTTGTCGGCATTGACCTGGGTGACGACGAGCGACGGCGGACGCT
The DNA here is from genome assembly GCA_963755065.1 of uncultured beta proteobacterium. GTDB lineage: Bacteria > Pseudomonadota > Gammaproteobacteria > Burkholderiales > Casimicrobiaceae > VBCG01. The sequence goes on along the minus strand of CAVWIM010000007.1, from coordinate 138,707 downwards.
CCGCGCGGATCGAGATCCGTTCGCCGGATGCCGCCGCGCTTCGCGTGGCGCTGCAGCTGCCGGCGACCGATCCGGATCTCACCGTGCGATTCGCGGGCTCGGGCGCGGGGGCCAGCGTCTTCGGCGCCGGTTCCCGCCAACGCCGTCGCGCAGGATACGGCGCGCTTCGGCCAGTTCTGGTCGCCGGTACTCGAAGGCGACGTCGCGACGATCGAATTCCACGCGGGTCCGGGCGTCGTGCTCGGACGGCCTGATGCTGGCGCTGCCGCGCGTGTCGCACCAGGTCGTCGCGCATCGCCGAACTGCGGTCGCATTTCGCGGCAAGACGGCCACCGAAATCGGCCTGGCGCAGAGCTGCAACATCGACGTTGCCTGCGTCGCGCCCTCGGCGGCGCTGTCCAACGCGGCGAAGTCCGTGGCGCAGCTCCTCTACATCGGTGACGACGGCAACACGTTCCTGTGCACCGGAACGCTGCTGAACGATCTGGCGCTGTCGACCAGCCGCCCTATCTGTTGACCGCGGCGCATTGCATGACTTCGGCGACGGCCGCGCACACGCTGAACACGTTCTGGTTCTTCGACGCGGTCGCGTGCAAGAGCAACGCCAGTCCCGCCCTATGTCCAGCTGACCGGCTGGCGCCGCGCTGCTCGGCCGCAGCCAGGACCATGACTGGGCGCTGGTGAGGCTGAACGAGACGCCGCCCGCGGGCGCGTGGTATTCCGCGTGGAATGCGGACCCGGTGCCGCCCAATGCGGTCACGACGACGCTGCATCACCCGATGGGCGATCTCAAGAAATGGACGCCAGGGGCATGTCCAGCCAGACCATCTTCAATGCGGATTCCGTCGTGCACGGCAATTTCAACGAGGTGCTGTACACCAGCGGAATCACCGAGGGCGGGTCGAGCGGCGCGGCGCTCCTGACGCTCCTCGAATCCGGCGGCTACTACGAAGTGCGGGGCGCCGTTTCCGAAGGCAATCTCGTCACCTGCCCGGCGGCGCCGGGCGTGAACTTCGACGACTATTCGCGCGTGGAAGACATGCTGCCGCTGGTGCGGCAATACCTGACGCCTTTCTGTCCCAATCCGGCGGCGCAGGTCGTCGCCGTCGAGTTCCACCACAAGGCCCTCGACCATTATTTCCTGACCGCGAACCCCGGAGACATCAACGACCTCGACACCGGCGTGCTCGCGGGCTGGGAGCGCACGGGCCTTCGCTTCCTCGCCCACATCAAGCAAGCCGCGGGGACGAATCCCGTGTGCCGTTTCTACCGTGCGCCGCCGTACGGCGACTCGCATTTCTACTCCGCGAGCCCGGCCGAATGTGCGGCGACGGCGGCGCAATATCCGGGATTGGATCTACGAGAGTGCGGCCGTCTTCTACATCCAGCTACCGGATGCCAAGCGGCGTTTGCCCGGCGGGCACGCAGCCGCTCGTGGCGGTTTTTCAACAAGGTCACGATCAATCATCGCTACACGGCGGAAGTGGTGATTCGCGACCAGATGCGCGCCAAGCCGGCAGTCTGGGTCCCCGAAGGTTACGGCAGGGATCAAACGGTCATGTGCGCGTCGCTGCGGTGACGTCTAGCGCAATCCGGCGGTGTAATCCGCCACCGCTTTCATCTGCTCGTCGCTCATTTTCTGCGCGACCGCCCCCATGATCCTGCCCTGCGCGTCACTGCCTTCCTTGTCCGCGCCGCGCTCGCCCAACTTGAAGGCCTTGAGCTGCGCGAACGTGTAGTCGGCGTATTGCCCGGCCAGGCGCGGATAGTTCTTCGGGATGCCCGCGCCGTTGGGCGAGTGGCATGACGAACACGCCGGGAGGCCGGTGGCCGCCATCCCGCCGCGATACAGCGACTGACCCGACTTCACGAGTGCGGGATCCTTCGCGGTTCCGCCCTTCGGCTTTTGTTGCGAGTAATAGATTCCCAGCGCAACCATGTCTTCGGGCGTGAGGCTGCCGGCCATCGCGGACATCACGGGATTGACGCGCACGCCGGACTTGAATTGCTGCAATTGCCGGGTGATATACTCCGCGCCCTGTCCGGCGAGGTTGGGATTGGCCGACGCGGCGCTGTTGCCGTCGGCGCCATGGCAAGCGGCGCAAACCGTGTCGACAATCTGTTTGGCATGCGCCAGGTCGGGTTTGGCGGCGGCTTCCGCCGCGGCGACCGCGGGCATCGGAAAAGCGCCAGCGCCGCAATCGAAATCGCGGCGGCCAGCCTCAGTTATGCACCTCGGTGCAGCTTCATTTGCATGTGACTCCTCATAGTGCAACTGATCGCCTCGGGCAATGCTGTGGCGCGCACGCATTCGCGCATTTCGCATGGCAAATCCGCCAGGACGCGACTTCCACGACCCGCCGTGAATAAACGCACTATTGTAACGGACTCGAAGCGCGCTTCCAAAGCGCGCCTCGGCAAAGCGGCGGACCGGCCGCCGCATCCGCTGGTCGGCGCGGTCTTCGTCACCGGCGCGGCGGCGCCGCGACAGTTGCCTCCGGCGAGCGTCCCCGAAATCGCCTTCGCCGGCCGGTCGAATGCCGGCAAGTCGACCGCGATCAACGTGCTTGCCGGCCGCACGCGCCTGGCCTTTGCCAGCCGCACGCCGGGAAGGACGCAGCAGATCAACCTCTTCTCGCTGCGTGGAGGCGCGCTCGTCGCCGACTTGCCGGGCTACGGCTATGCCGCGGTGGGAAAGGAGCTGAAGCGCGCATGGCAGGAGTTCCTGTGGCACTACATCACCACGCGGCCGACGCTGGTGGCGCTGGTCCTGATCGTCGATGCGCGCCACGGTTTGAAGGACCTCGACATCGAGTTGCTCGAAGGATTCGTGCCCTCCGGCCGGCCGGTCCTGATCCTGGCCACCAAGGCCGACAAGCTCAATACGACCGACGAGCGCGCCGCCGTCGCGACGTACGCGAGCAGTTGGCGGAGACGTTTCCGTTGGGCGCGGCGAATGTGACGGTGCAATTGTTCTCGGCCACCGCGCGGATCGGCATCGAGGAGGCCGAGGCCGTGATCGCGGGCTGGCTGTAGTTGCCGGCGCCGGCGACGGGCTGCGCGCACGCGTCGGCGTTACTTGCCCAAATCGCGCTCCGGGCAGCAATCCTGAGGGAACGCTCTTGTGACGAACCGCCGACGAATCCGTTCTGTGCGTGGATCTGGACGGAAGTCTCGTCGCGACCGACCTGCTGGCGGAATCGATTGCTTCTCCTCGCTGAAGAAAAATCCGCTCTACCTGATCATGCTCCCCGTGTGGCTCTTGCGGGGCCGGTCCTACCTGAAGCACGAAATTGCCCGCCGCGTCAAATTCAATGCGGCCAATCTGCCGTACCACGCCGGCGTGCTGTCCTGGCTACGCGAGGAGCGTCGCAGGGGACGCCGCATCATTCTCGCCACGGCCAGCGACCGTGTGCTGGCGTCGTGTGTGGCGGATCATCTTGGCCTGTTTGCGGCCGTGCATGCGAGTGATGGCCGCACCAATCTCAAAGGTCCCGCCAAGTTGGCGTTCCTGGCCGACCGCTATGGAAGCCGCGGCTTTGCGTATGTCGGCAACTCACGTCGCCGACCTTTCGATCTGGCGGCGGGCCGACTCGGCGATCATCGTCGGAGGCAGCGATGTGCTTGCCGCGCAAGTGGCTGCCAGCACGCCGGTAGTGCGTCGCTTCGACTCGGTCTCGACTCGTTCCGCGCGAGCGCTGTTGCAGGCCATGCGACCCCATCAGTGGGTGAAGAATCTGTTGCTTTTCGTCCCGCTTGTTACCGCGCACCAGTTGGCCAACATGACGGCATTGGGCGCGGCGGTCCGCGCCTTTGCAGCGATGTGTCTCGCATCGGCGGCAATCTATATCGTGAACGATCTGCTCGATCTGGAATCCGATCGGGCACATGCGACCAAGCGCGCTGCGCCCATTTGCGAGCGGGCAGTCGCCGATCTGGTCCGGCATGCTGCTGGCTCCGGCGCTCGTTGTCGCCGCGTTGGTAATTGCGTCCGGATTGCCGCGCGAATTTGCATGTCCTGGCTCGCCGTTTACATTCTGGCCACCGTCGCGTATTCGCTCCGTCTCAAGCACATGGCGATCGTCGACGTACTGGTGCTGGCGATCCTCTATACAGTCCGTCTGATCGCCGGCGCCGCGGCCATTGCGGTCCCCGTTTCCGCATGGCTGCTCGCGTTTTCGATGTTCTTCTTTCTTAGCCTTGCCTTGCTCAAACGGTTTTCGGAGATCGACTCCGGACTGCGCGAAGGGGGATGGGCCTTGTGTCCGTGCGCGGCTATCGTTCCGGTCGATCGCGATGCGTTAGGGCAATTTGGCGCGGTAAGCGGCTATATTTCCATCCTGGTCATGGCGCTTTACACGAACAGTCGCGAAGTCGTCAGCGCTCTACTCGAATCCCGTATGGCTCTGGGGCTTCTGCCCGCTTCTGCTCTACTGGATCAGCCGCATCTGGCTTTCCGCCTATCGCGGCGACATGCACGAAGACCCGATCATGTTTGCGGTCAGGCACGTGTCGAGCTATATCATCGTCGCGGGCCTGGGAGCGTTCATGTATCTCGCCATCTGAACCGGAGTCGCAACGCGGCACTAGAAAGGCGTGATGCAGCCGGCTTGCGTGAAATTTTTCTTCGCCGTGGCCAGCCAGAGCGATGCATCGCGTGCCTCGCCGCCCGTGGTCAGCGGGACAAACGCAGATTTCGTCGCGTTCCAGCAATAGAGCCCGACGAAATTCCTCGGATCGAAAACCGTAATCCCTTTGAGTTCCGCAACTCTTCCCTCCGTGATGTGTTGGGACCAATCCGCGAAATCCGTGCCCACCATTACTGCCATGCGCGGAAGATAGTTCTCGCGCTGGGTCGGAGGCATGACAATCGAATCCTGCGCGGCTCGCGCAAACAGGGCGACGCCGATATGGTCCGGCAGCAGCAGCAGGGCATACTGATCTTCGCGAACGTTCGACGCCATCGCTGTCCACGCCCGCGACGATGGTTTTCATCTGCTTGCCCGCCGTCTGCCATTGCGACAGGCTCTGTGCCTGTCCAGCGATCATCAGCGCCACCAGTGCAGCACCGATTTTCCATTGCGCCTTTTGCCAGGCCACCACCATTCCAAGCAGCAGCGACGCGTATGCCCACGCGAGGTAGAAATGTCGCGCTCCCTCGCCATCGGGCGACGAAACGGGGATCGAGAGTGCAGGTGCAACCAGATACAGCGCCGCGCATGCCAGCAATGCCAGAATCAGCGCGATGGAGTGTTTCGGGATGTCCCTGCGCGCCCGGATGCACGTGTACAGGAGGGCGGACACCAACAGCGTCGCCAGGAGGGCCCACGAATTGTAGTGGGCGCCGACGTTTTCGCGGGCGATGATCCATAGCCCGGCAAACCGCTGCCAGAATTCGAAAATGTCCTGCGTCGCGCGCAAGTTCGGATATACGTTCAGTAACGATCCGAACAACCAGAACCTCCAGAGCAGATAGACGCCCCAGACGAACCAGGCCGGCCACACTTCGGCTGCTGCCGATCGGACGCCGCTCAAGATACGGGACTGGCCGCCTTCTCCGCTGGTCGTCGCGCACGGAAACACCAACAGTGTCGCAATGAACGGAAGGAGTATCGCGCTTTCCTTGGATAGCAGCGCGCACAGCAGCCAGCCGATCCGCAAAAGGTGTTGCCGCAGGGTAGATCGCCGATAAAGCGGCAGAGCCAGGAGAAACAGCAGAGAGAACAGGCAGGCCAACAGATCAAACCGGCCTGCGAGCCAGAACGAAATTTCTCCCGCAAACGGATACGCGAAGAGCATGCAACCGGCGACCACGCCGCCAAGAGCCGCTTGGGACGATCGCCCTTTCAGCCAACGCGACACGAGGGTCGCGGCCACAACCGCGTTGATCGAATAAAGCAGAAGGCTCGTCATACGCCACCCGGCGGCGTTGCCACGGTAGGCCAGCCAATCGAGAACGTAGGTTGCGAAAGCGATCGGGCGATACGCGTAAGTCCCGTTGCCCAGTGGCTCGTAGAACCGCGCCATCGTCCAGGACCACAGCCTCGATTGGTCCGCGAAGCGGGAAATGACATCGAGATGGCTGAAATCGTCGGCGAGAAATTCTCCGGCGATGCCTCTCAGTTGCAATGCCAACGCGACGACCAGGATTGCCGCAAACCCCAGCCCGGGGACGGCCCCCGGATGGGTCGAATGCTTCAAGCCGGATCAGCCGGGCGAACGGCGATTCCGCACCGGGTGCCGGGGCATTTTCGGCGGTCGCTCGTCTCGTCCGGCACCCCCAGATGACCGCCGGCCCCCGTACACACTTTGGCGCCATACCGGGGGGCGCCTGAAGTCCTTGCTGGTTCGAGCCTGCCTTCGGCCGGGAATGCGCTTTTGCTCGTGCTTGTCATGACCCCTCCTCCTGCATTACCCGCATTGGTGGCCGATTGACGGGGCAACCTCTCCGACAACGCGCCAAGTCTAACGAGAAGCGTCGGGAGGGGACGAAAAACCCTGAAGCGGACAAGAAAAGAAAAGGCCCCGCGGTCAAGGGGAGTGACGCGGGGCCGTGAAACACCCGCTACCAAGTGGCCTCGGCGCGGGCACCCGCTCAGGGAGGAAAGCGGGAGACGTTCTACCGTCTGCAAATTCTGACCTGTCGGTTTCCCAGGAGTTCCGAAGCGCCTGTTACCAATTGTGTCCGGAGCGTCGGGCGGTCGGCGCCGATTGCTGCCGCGGTCCGCGCCCGCTACGATGCGTCCACGCCGATCCAGGAATCATGCAATGAGCTTCGCCTTCGCCGGAAAGTTCCCCCACAAGCGCCCTCGCAGGATGCGCCGCGACGACTTTTCGCGCCGGATGATGCGCGAGACCCGGCTTTCGCCCGACGATTTCATTTACCCGGCATTCGTCCTGGACGGCACCAAGCGGGAAGAGCCGGTGCCATCGCTGCCGGGCGTTTCGCGCAAGAGCCTCGATCTCCTGTTCCGCGACGCGGAACAGTGCCTGGAATTGGGCGTCCCGGCGCTCGCGCTGTTTCCGGTCGTGCCCGTGGAACTCAAGTCGGACGACGCAGCCGCCGCGTGGCATCCCGAAGGCCTCGTTCCCCGCGCGGTGCGCGCGCTCAAGCAGCGCTTTCCGGAACTGGGCGTGATCACGGACATCGCGCTCGATCCTTACACGAGCCATGGCCAGGACGGGCTGATCGACGCCACCGGGTATGTGCTGAACGAGGAAACGGTGGCCGCGCTTACCCGGCAGGCGCTTTGCCACGCCGACGCGGGCGTGGACATGGTTGCGCCGTCGGACATGATGGACGGCCGGATTGGCGCGCTGCGCGTCGCCCTCGACGGTTCGAACTTCGCGCGCACGCGCATCCTCGCGTATTCCGCGAAATATGCGTCGGCGTTCTACGGACCGTTCCGCGATGCCGTCGGATCGTCGGGGAGCCTCGGCAAAGGGAACAAGTACACCTACCAGATGGACCCGGCGAACAGCGACGAGGCGCTGTGGGAGGTCTATCTCGACATTCGCGAGGGCGCCGACATGGTAATGGTCAAGCCCGGCCTGCCCTACCTCGATATCGTCCGGCGCGTGAAGGACGAATTCGGCATGCCGACGGCGGTCTACCAGGTGAGCGGCGAATACGCGATGCTCAAGGCCGCGGCGCAGGCCGGCTGGCTCGATCTCCAGCCGTGCGTGCTGGAAACGCTGACGGGCATGAAGCGCGCGGGCGCCGATGTCATCCTGACCTACTTCGCGCTCGACGCAGCGCGTTGGCTCAAGTAGCGCTCCGCGCAAGCAGCGCCGAAACTTCATCGACTGTGAGACGCAGCGCCGCGACGCCGTGACGGTCGCGACGCGGACGCTGGCGCGCCTCTTCGGGCGTGCGCACCGACAGGCGCAAGCCGCTGCGAGGCGTGTCGACGTAAAGCCGCGCGGGCCCGCCGTCGGCCGAGTTCATCGTCCGGTAAGCGACGCCGGCATTGAGCAGCGCGAATTCGACGGCCTTGACGTTTTCGGCGACGAGATCGAGCAGGATGTCGCTGTGCGCGGTCGCCCATCCTGCCGCCACGCCGCCTCCCAGCGTGGGCTCGAACGACGCGAGCCTTTGCATCCAGCGCAACGCTTCCTCGCGTTGCGAACGCAACTGGGCGAGGTGCGCGCTGCCGCCGAACAACGCGTGGTACTCGACGAGCGCCGACTCGATTTCGTCGTCGCCCGGCAAAGACGTCCGATCGGGCAGCATCAGTTGTCTTGCCGCCTTGCGCTTGGCGAGCGACCAATCCGAAATGCCGTGCTCGGCGATCAGCCGGGCCGCAACCTGCGCGATGCGAAGGCGGTCCTGCGCCTCCCGTCCAAACGGGTCGGGGCCGTAGGGACGGCCGCGAAAATCGGAGTGCCCGCGATGCCCCATCGTGCAGTCCCTGTCAGAACAACTGTTCCCGGACTTCCTGCCCCGTCCGGCCACCGGTTGCCGGCGTCAGCGCGTCGTCGCGGCTGCGCGGCGGACTTTCGGCGTAGAACCATTCGCTCAGGCTGCTGCCGTCGTCCCGCAACCCGGTTTCCGCATTGATGCGCAGGGCGATGATGCCCTCGGGCACCTTGAGCGGCTTTTCCGGAATGCCCTTAAGCGCCTTCTGCATATACGCCATCCAGATGGGGAGGGCGGCCACCGCCCCCGTTTCGCTCGCGCCGAGCGTCTTCGGCTGGTCGAATCCGATCCACGCGACGCCGACTTGCTCGGCATTGAAGCCGCAGAACCACGCGTCGATGAAGTCGTTGGTCGTGCCCGTCTTTCCCGCCAGGTCCTTGCGGCCCAGCGACATCGCGCGGGCGCCGGTTCCGAACACAATGACGTCGCGCAGCAACGTCGTCATCAGGAATGCGTTGCGAGAATCGATGGCGCGTTCGGCATCGTCGCCGGCGATTACCGGCTTGGCTTCCGACAGCACGTTGCCACGCGCATCGGTCACCTTTGCGATGAGATAGGGCGTTACTCGGTAGCCGCCGTTGGCGAAGATCGCGTACGCCGCGGCCATTTGCAGCGGCGTCGCGGCGCCGGCGCCCAACCCCATGGTCAGGTAAGGCGGATGCAGCTTGGGGTCGAAGCCGAAGCGCGTGATGTAATCCTGGGCATATTGCGGGCCGATCGCCTGCAGGACGCGAACGGTCACGAGATTCTTCGACTTGGCCAGAGCATTGCGCAGACGCATCGGGCCTTCGAACTTGCCATCATAGTTCTTGGGCTCCCAGTCCTCGCCGCCCGCCTGCGCGGCAGGCACGAAGAAAGGCGCATCGTTGATCACCGTGGCGGGCGAGAAGCCCTTTTCCAGCGCCGCGGAATAGATGAACGGCTTGAATGCCGAGCCGGGTTGGCGAAATGCCTGCGTCACGTGGTTGAACTTGTTGCGGTCGTGGTCGAAGCCGCCGACGAGCGCCAGAATCGCGCCGTCCCTCGGCTGCAACGCGACGAAGGCCGCTTCGGCCTGGGGCAGCTGGCCGATCGACCAGCGTGCCTTGTCGTCCTTGGACAGGCGGATCAACGCGCCGCGCCGGATGCGCTGGTTGGCCGGAGACTTGTCCGTCAGGTTGCGGGCAACGAACTTGAGGCCGTCGCCGGTGACCGAAATGACGTCTCCGTTGCCGAGGACCGCCTTGACTTCGGTTGCGTTCGCTTCCAGGACGACCGCAGGATCGAGATTGTCGCTGTCGGCCGCGTCGGCGAATGCGCTCTCCAGCACCTGTTCCTGCTCGGCGGGATCGGCCGGGAGGCTGACATAGGTCTCGGGTCCCCGATAGCCGTGGCGCCGGTCGTATTCGATGACACCCCGGCGCACGGCGGCGTACGCGGTTTCCTGATCCACCCGGCGAACGGTCGTCCAAACGGTGATGCCTTTGGTGTAGGCGTCCTCGCCATAAGCCTCGAAGACGACCTGCCGCGCCATTTCGGCGACATCCTCGGCATGGGTGGGCAACGCGTCCCGGATTCCCTGGTGGACATTCAATGGCGCGGTTTGTGCTTCCTGGAATTGGGCATCCGTAATGAACTTGAGGTCATGCATACGCCGCAATACATACTGTTGGCGACTCTGCGCACGCTTCGGATTGGTGACCGGGTTATAGGCGGACGGCGCCTTGGGCAGGCCCGCAAGCATCGCGGCCTCGGCTACCGTGACGTCTTTGAGCGGCCGGCCGAAATAGATCTGCGACGCGGCGGCGAAGCCGTAGGCTCGCTGGCCCAGGAAGATCTGGTTGACATAGAGCTCGAGGATCTCGTCCTTGGAAAGGTTGGCCTCAATCTTCCATGCGAGCAGAACCTCGCGCAGTTTGCGGGTGACCGTCTTCTCGCGGGTGAGGAAGAAGTTGCGGGCGACCTGCATGGTGATCGTGCCGGCGCCTTGCTGGGTCCCGGTAGCGACGTTGGAAAGGGCGGCGCGGGCGATGCTCAAATAGTCCACGCCGCCGTGCTGGTAGAAGCGCTCGTCTTCGGCGGCCAAAATGGCCTGTTTCATGACATCCGGGACTGCGCGTATGGATATGATGGCACGTCTTTCTTCACCGAATTCGCCCAAAAGGTCGCCTTCGGCTGAAACGACGCGCAACGGCACTTTCGGCTGATAGTCGGTCAGCGCCTCGAGGGAGGGCAATGTGGGCCACAACAGCGCCAGAACAAGCGCCCCCAGCAGGGCGGCGACCAGGCCGAGGCCTAGGAAGACCGAGGCCAAATAGAGCAGCCAGCGTTTTAGCACGGGGGAATAAAACTTGCTGGAGAGGGGGGGGTTGAACCCACATTATATGCAGGCTTGCAACACACGCACCCCGAATCGGGAAACAAATTGACAAGGTTCATACTTGTTGCCAGAGTTTAATGTAAATTGTCAGCATCTGGGCTGACACTGCAGGGATGCCTAAAACATGACTAGTGTCCTGGACTTCTTCTCGAGGAAGTCCCCATCGCTGATCGGGGTCGATATCGCATCGACATCGATCAAGCTGGTCGAGCTGGCCGAAACCGGCACTGGTGTCTATCGGCTCGAGCGCTATGCAATCGAGCCCCTGCCCAAGGACACGGTCACCGACGGCAATATCGCCAACCTCGACCAGGTCAGCGACGCGTTGAAGCGGGCCTGGAAGCGCATGGGCAGTCGCAACCGGCTGGTCGCCATGGCGCTTCCTGCTGCCATGGTGATCACCAAGAAGATCATCGTCCCGTCCGGACAGAAAGAAGAAGAACTCGAACTGGCGGTCGAGGCGGAAGCCAACCAATATATTCCATTTGCGCTCGACGAGGTCAACCTCGACTTCCAGGTGCTTGGCCCGGCGCCGAATAATCCCGAAGAAGTCGAGATCCTGATCGCGGCGTCGCGCAAGGAAAAGGTCGAGGACCGGGTCGCCATCGCCGAGGCGGCGGGCATGAAGCCCGGGGTGATGGACGTGGAGTCGTACGCGACACAGGAGGTGTTCCGGCTGATTGCCCCTTCGCTCCCCGCCAATGGCCGCGACCAGAACATTGCCCTGGTCGACATCGGCGCCCACGTCACGCATTTCTACGTGCTTCGCAACAATCAGTTCCTGTTCTCCCGCGACCAGGTGTTCGGCGGCAACCAACTCACGCAGGACATCCAGCGGGCATTCAACCTGTCCGCCGAGGAAGCCGAGTCGGCCAAGCGCAACCAGGGCCTGCCCGAGAACTACGACAACGACGTGTTGCAGCCGTTCATGGAAACGCTGGCGCTGGAGATCACCCGCGCATTGCAGTTCTTCTTCACCTCGACGTCCCACAGCCAGGTCGACCAGATCGTCCTGTCGGGCGGCTGCGCGGTACTCCCCGGCCTCGACGAGCTCGTCGCCAAGCGGGCGGGCGTCGCCACGGTCCTGGCCAATCCTTTCGCGAACATGGCAGCTTCCGAGCGCATTCGCCCGCGCCAGCTGGCGCAGGACGCACCGATGCTGCTCATAGCAACCGGGCTCGCGCTCCGGAGCTTCGAGTAATGGCCTCGATCCGTATCAATCTGCTGCCTCACCGGGAGCAGAAGCGCCAGGCCCGCCAGCGCCAGTTCTTCACGCTGATGATTTCGCTGGCGATTCTGGGACTCGCGGTGATTGCGCTGGTCCACGGCATCCTCGCGGCGCAGATCGAAAGCCAGGAATCGCGCAACCGGGCGCTCACGGCCGAAATCGCGAAACTCGACCTGCAGATCAAGGAAATCGACCGCCTGCGCGACCAGATCCAGGCGGTGCTGGCGCGCAAGCAAGTGGTGGAAACGCTGCAGGGAAACCGCAGCGAAGCCGTGCATCTGCTCGACCAGCTCGTGCGCCAGTTGCCCGACGGCATCTACCTTCGCAGCATCAGGCAAGTGGGTCCCAAGGTGACGATCATCGGGTTCGCCCAATCCAACGCCCGCGTGTCGACGCTGATGCGCAACATCGAGGCATCACCCTGGCTGACGAGCCCGGAACTGGTGGAAATCAAGCTGGTGCCGATGCCCGGCGCCAAGGACACGACCCAGAAGATCAATGAATTCACGCTCGGCTTCCGGATCAAGCGCTCGTCCCCGCTGGACGTCGACGCAATGCCGGTTGCCGGGAGGCCCGCAGCGCCCGCTCCCGCCAAGTCCGCGACGCCGGACGCCGCGAAGAAATCATGAACCTCGACGAAATCCGCCGCCTCAATTTCCGCGATGCCGGCAACTGGCCGGTCGCGGTGAAGGTGGTCGTCCTGGTCGCCATTTTCGTCGCCATTCTCGTCGCCGGGCTGTTCCTCGATTGGCGAGATCAATGGGACGCCCTGGGCGCCGCCGAGCAGACCGAAGTGACCCTCAAGGCCCAGTACACGGAAAAGAAGAGCCGGGCGATCAACTTCGATCTCTACGTCCAGCAGCTGAACGAAGTCGAGCAATCGTTCGGTGCGCTCGTCAAGCAACTGCCCAACCGCTCCGAAATCGATGCGCTGCTGACCGACGTCAACCAGGCCGGCCTGGGCCGCGGCTTGCAGTTCGAATTGTTCAAGCCAGCTTCGCAGGAAAGAATGGCCGACTTCTACGCCGAGTTGCCCATCAATATCAAGATCACCGGCAACTACCATGACATGGGCGCGTTCGCCAGCGACATCGCGCAATTGCCGCGCATCGTCACGCTTAACGAGGTCGTCATCAGCGCGGACAAGGGCACCCTCGCCATGGACGCGGTAGCCAAGACATTCCGCTATCTGGACGATGAGGAAATCGCGAAGCAGCGTGCTCTGGCCAAAGGGAAGGCGACCAAGAAATGAGCCGCCCCCTCGCATTCTGCCTTTGCGCGTGCATGGCCCTTGGCGCATGCGGCGGCAGCGGTCATCCGGACCTCGATGCCTGGATGAAGGAGCAGGGCAAGACGGCCAAGGGCAAGCTCGAGCCACTGCCGCAGATCAAGCCCTACGACCCCTTCACTTACAACGCATTCGATCTGCCGGACCCGTTCAAGCCGCGCAAGATCGAGCCGACCAAGGGCAGCAGCAAGTTGGCGCCCGACTTTACTAGGCGCCGCGAGCCGCTCGAGGCTTTCCCGCTGGAGTCGCTGACCATGGTCGGAACGCTCGCGAAATCGAAGACGACCTACGCGCTGGTGCGCACGCCGGAGAAGGACGTCTATCAGGTGCGCGCGGGCAATTACCTGGGCCAGAACTATGGCGTCATCGTCGAAATCGGAGACAGCGATTTGAAACTGAAAGAGCTGCTCCAGGACGGCGCCGGCGACTGGACCGAACGCACGAGCTCGCTGCAACTGCAGCAGGGCGAGCAGAAGAAATAGGAGCTTCGATGATGAGCGCGATTCCTGGAATCCGGCTTTCACGCGTGCGCACGGCCGCGCGCCGCGGATGGGCGGCCGGTCTCGTCGCCGTCTGCGCACTGGCGCTTTCGAGTATGGCCCTGGCCCAGACAAGCAACACGCTGGAACAGGTCACCGTCACGCGCGCGTCTTCCGGCCGCACCGTGGTCAAGTTCCAGCTGAAGTCGCCGCCCACGAATCCGCCCGCCGGCTTCTCGGTGCAAAGCCCGCCGCGCATCGCGCTCGACTTTCTGGATACGGCCAACGGCATGGGCGTGACACAGCGCGATATCGCCGAGCCGGCGCTGCGCAGCCTCAATGTAATCCAGGCGGGAAACCGGACCCGGGTCGTATTCAATCTCAACAAGCCGCAGACCTTCGAGACCAACGTCGAAGGCAACGCCGTGATAGTCACGCTGACGGACCAGGCCGCGCCTGCCGCGCAGGCGGCGCAGGTGCAGCGCTTTGCGGAAGCCAAGGGACCGGACACGTCGCACACGTTGCGCGATGTCGATTTCCGGCGCGGCACCGCCGGCGAAGGACGGATCATCGTCGAGCTCTCCGACAACGCGGCCGGCATCGACATCCGCCAGCAGGGCAAGAGCCTGATCGTCGATTTCCTCAAGACGACATTGCCGCGGAATCTTGAACGCCGGCTCGATGTCAACGACTTCGGTACGCCTGTGGTGACGATCGACACGTTTCCACAGGGAAACAACACGAGGATGGTGGTCGAGCCGCAGGGGCTGTGGGAGCATTCGGCCTACCAGACCGACAACCGCTTCATCCTCGAGATCAAGCCCGTCCGCGAGGATCCCAACAAGCTAACGCAAGGGACCAAGGGCGGATACAAGGGCGAGAAGCTGTCGCTCAATTTCCAGAACGTCGAAGTGCGCGCGGTGCTGCAGGTCATCGCAGACTTCACCGGACTCAACATCATCACCAGCGACACCGTCTCGGGCAGCCTGACGCTGCGCCTGAAGGACATCCCTTGGGACCAGGCACTGGACATCATCCTCCAGACCAAGGGTCTCGACATGCGCAAGAACGGCAACGTGGTGCTGATCGCGCCGCGCGAGGAGCTGGCGCTGAAGGAGAAGCAGCAGCTGGAGAACGCGCTGCAGATTGCGCAACTCGAGCCGCTCATCTCCGAATCGTTCCAGCTGAACTACATCAAGGCGTCGGACCTGCAAAACATCATTTCGACCAATCGGCAACAGCAATTCGGCGCCGGGGCCGGGCAAACGGCGACCACAGGCGGGCAGGGGTCGATCCTCTCGCAGCGAGGTGTCGCATTCGTGGATCCGCGCTCGAATATCCTGTTCGTGCAGGATACCGCCGCGGTGCTGGAGGAGGTCCGCAAGATCATCCGGCTCATCGACACCACGATCCGTCAGGTATTGATCGAGGCGCGCATCGTCGTCGCCAGCGACCTCTTCAGCAAGCAGCTGGGCGTGCGTTTTGGCCAGCAGACCGGT
This sequence comes from uncultured beta proteobacterium, assembly GCA_963755065.1. GTDB lineage: Bacteria > Pseudomonadota > Gammaproteobacteria > Burkholderiales > Casimicrobiaceae > VBCG01. Next base: position 123,435 of record CAVWIM010000007.1, on the reverse strand, counting down.
TTCACGTTCTCCAACAAGAAATACGCCGGAGGCTCGAGCGGCAGCTTGGCAACACAACCGGTCGTTACCTGTTCCGGAGGAATCTGCCAGCGTGAAACGCGCACGCAGACGCCATTCGAACTCGCCTCCGGCATCGCATCCGCCGGTTATTCCGATTCGCCGCAGCTCAACGTGAACCTTCCCGTGCCCAACGCGGCCGGCCAGCTCGCGCTGACGCTGATCAATCTCGGCAGCGGCAACCTCATCAACCTGGAGCTTTCGGCGCTCGAGTCCGACGGCCGCGGCAAGGTGGTGTCGAGCCCTCGCGTCGTGACGCAGGACAACGGCAAAGCATCCATCGAGCAGGGAACCGAAATTCCCTACACGGTCGGGGGCAGCGCCAACTCTCCGCCGACGACGCAGTTCAAGAAGGCGGTGCTGCGCCTCGAGGTCACGCCGCAGATCACGCCGGACAACCGGATCATCATGAAGGTCGAGATTCACAAGGACACGGTCGGACAGAACGTTCCGCAGCAGGGCGGAGGCTCGGTGCCGTCGATCGATACCAAGAACGTCGTTACGGAGATCCAGGTTGCCAACGGCGATACCGCGGTCATCGGCGGCATCTACGAGGAGGAAATCCGCAACGACGTCACCCAGGTCCCCTGGCTGGGTCAACTGCCGATTTTGGGCTACCTGTTCAAGCAGACGGGAACAACGTCCAACAAGACCGAACTCCTGATCTTCCTCACGCCGCGCATCGTCAAGGAATCGGTCACTTCCGTGCGGTGAGCCCCACGTCTGGCGACGTCCCCGCCGCCCTCCCATCCCATGCCCCGGTTCCGTTGCACCGGGGCAATTTGTTTCTGGTCGGCTTGCCCGGGGCGGGAAAGTCCACGCTGGGCCGGCAACTCGCGCGGCGCCTGCATATGCGCTTCGTCGACGCGGACGCCGAACTGGAACAACGGCTCGGCGTGTCTATACCGACGATCTTCGAAATCGAGGGGGAGTCCGGATTCCGCGACCGCGAGGAGGCGACGCTGGTGGAACTCACCCAGCTCACGGGCGTCGTGTTGTCGACGGGAGGCGGTGTGGTGCTGCGCCCCGGCAACCGGGCGCGCCTCAAGGAGAATGGGACGGTGATCTATCTGCACGCGGACCCGGCCGTACTCTGGGAGCGCGTGCGCCACAGCAGGAATCGCCCGCTCCTGCAGTCCGTCGACCCGCGCGCGCGTCTTGCCGGTCTCTATGCCGAACGAGACGCCCTGTATCGTGAAGTGGCCGATCATGTGCTCGAGTCCGATCGCGACGAGGTGTTGCGATTCGCGCGCACCTTCGAGCCGACGGACTCCGTCCCATGATCACGACACTCGACGTTGCGCTGGCCGGTCGTGAGTACCGCGATCCATATCGGCGCCGGGGTCGCTCGACCGGACAGGTTCGATCGTGGCGGCACTGTCGCGCCGCGCCGTCGTGGTCAGCAATGCCGGCGTTTCGGCCCACTGGCTGGCGCCCGTCCGCGCGAGCCTGGCGGCGGCGGGCGTCGGCAACGAAACGCTGTTGATCCCGGACGGCGAAGCGCACAAGGACTGGGCGACGCTGCAGGACATACTGACCCGCCTCATCGAGATCCGTGCCGAGCGATCGACGGTCCTGATCGCGCTGGGCGGCGGCGTCGTGGGCGACATCGCCGGGTTCGCGGCCGCGATCTATCAGCGCGGCATGCCGTTCGTGCAGGTGCCCACGACGCTGCTCGCGCAGGTGGACTCGTCCGTGGGCGGCAAGACCGGCATCAACCACGCACTGGGCAAGAACATGATCGGCGCGTTCCACCAACCGCGCGCCGTCCTGATCGACACGAACTGCCTTCGCACGCTGCCTGACCGCGAGCTCTCGGCGGGACTGGCGGAAGTGATCAAGTACGGCGCCATTCGCAGCGTGCCGTTCTTTTCCTGGCTCGAGGCCAACATCGACGCGCTGCTGGCGCGGGAGTCGCGCGCACTGCTGCACGCCATCCACGAGAGCTGCCGGATCAAGGCGGACATAGTGGCGGCCGACGAACGTGAATCCGGCGAGCGCGCACTGCTGAATTTCGGCCACACGTTCGGCCACGCGATCGAAACGGCGTCGGGATATGGCACGTGGCTTCACGGCGAAGCGGTCGCCGCGGGAATGATCTTGGCGGCCAGGTTGTCGGAGCGCGTGCAGGGGCTGCCAGCGGCAGACCGCATGCGTCTGGAAGCGTTGATTGCCAGCGCTCGGTTGCCGGCTGCACCGCCCCCGGTGTCTCTGGTGCGCTGGCGCGAGTTGATCGCCCGCGACAAGAAGGTCGAATCGGGCGCCGCGCGGTTCATCCTCCTCTCGGCGCTCGGTCGTGCCGTCGTCAGGTCCGACGTCACCGAATCGGATCTCGCAGCCGTTCTGGCCTGACGCTTCGTTCCCCCAAAAGAAAATGGCGATCCCAAGGATCGCCATTTTCTTTTCTGCGAGTGGATCAGCTGCAGGTGAGGGCGAGCGTCTTTGTTTGCTGCGGGGTTCCGGCGTCAACAACGCTGATGTTGACAACGGTTCCCGCAGCGGTTGCGGTCGCGCCTGCGAATTGCACGGTAAAGGTGTCACCGGAGGTTGCCACAATCGCTGGCGCAGCGGTAACCGTATCCCCCGCAGGGAGAGCTGGCACGGTAGGGTTGACGCTGACGTTGTACGGTGCTGTGCCGCCGGTAATGGTGATCGGTCCTATGCTATGGGCGCCGCCTCCGTCGATACACAGGTACCCACCAGCGGGAGGTGTGGGTGGTGTGACCACCAACGTGGCTGCCGCCGGGGGTGCCGCGGCTCCGAGCTCGTTAGTGAGCGTTGCCGTCGTCTGCTTGCCGGCGAAATCCACGATCGTGAATGTCAGCTCATTAACGCAGGTGCCATTCGTAACCGCCTCGAAGAATTTTCCGCTGGCCGAGACGGTCTTGTTCACGATGGTGACGGCACTCGGGAAGGTCGACGCCACCGTGTAAGGCGGATTACCGCCGTAAATGTAGTAGTCGATGCGGAATCCCGTCGTGCAGCTGGTGGACGACGCGCTGGTTATCGTCGCCGTCGCAGGAACCACGGTGAGCGGCGATCCGCCGGCAACCGTACTGTTGACCACGGTAAAGTTCGCGATCTGCTGTTGCCCCGTGAGCACGTCGGTCGCCCGGATCTCGGCCGGCTGGGTGGTTGCGTTGGCCAACGCTTGAACGACCACCGTCACGGTTCCGGCGAGGTCGGTCGAGACCGTCAGCGTCTGCGCCAGCGGCAACCCCGGATTGCTGGCAAATCCGATCGGGCCGAAGACCACATCGAAGCGGATCCGGCGATCGACCAACGGCACTCCGGCGGGTCCCGTAGCGACAACGGTGGCGGAACCGGACTGGCCGGAGCACAGGTCGGTGCCGCAGTCGCTGCCGCTGGGAGCGAATGTCAGCGCATTGAATATGGATGCGGGGCTAACGGTGACCGTCACCGTCTTGGTCTGCCCCGCCGCGTCCTGCACCGTCAGGGTGACGTCGGTGGCTTGGATAACCTTGTTCGGGACCAGTACGATCGTATTCCCCGCAACGGCATAATCTACCGGCAGCACCGTGGCGTTGGAGGTGAACGCGTAGAACGGCGCCGTGCCGGAGGTGATCGTCACCGTGACCGGAACGCCCGAGAAGGCCGTCAGTACTGTGGGCTCGACCGTCAGCGTCGGCGTTGACGTGCCCGTGTCGTATGGATTGTTCGGCGCGCCGCTGCCGCCGCCACAGGCCGCGAGAGCCAGGAACCCGGACAAGCCGAGTAGGGTGAGCACCGGGCGCAGCCTGGCGGTCAAAAGCCGATCTAGCATGGTGAAGTCCTAATGATGTTGTCCTAAAGGTTGCGTTCGGGCCCTGCCATTTTGAATGTTGCAACAAGCATCTAGCCCATTTTGTTCAGATTAAAGCCTAAGCACATGACCGGCGCAAGTCTTCCCTTTGGAAAAGGTGACCGCCGGGCGGACGATGTTGCGCCGGCGCCCATGTTTTGCGGCTGATTGCCGCATTGCAGCATCGCGGGTAACATAAAATGTTTCCGCAGCAATAACCGCCGAATTGCGGCAAAAGGGGCGGCATTGCCTGAGCAAGCAGCAACTTACGTGCCGAGTGAGGACTTCGTGGACGATGCTTCGCTGGGAACACCACCCTGGCCGCCTTCGGGCCAGGGCCTGTACGACCCCTCGCATGAGCACGACGCGTGCGGGCTGGGCTTCATCGCCCACATCAAGGGCCGCAAGACCCACGGCATCGTCCGCGATGGCTTGCGAATTCTCGAGAACCTGACACATCGCGGCGCGACGGGTGCCGACCCGCTGCAGGGCGATGGCGCCGGGATCCTGATCCAGATTCCCGATCTCTTCTTCCGCCGCGCCTGCGGCAAACTCGGCATCACGCTGCCCACGATCGGCCAATATGGCGTGGGGATGGTGTTCCTGCCGCGCGAACCCGCGTCGCGGATGGCCTGCGAGCAGGAAATCGAGCGCGCGATCCATGCCGAAGGCCAGGTGCTGCTCGGATGGCGGGACGTTCCCACCGACAACGGCGGGCTGTCCGTGCGAACCAAGGAAGTGGAACCGGTCATCCGGCAAGTGTTCGTCGCCCGCGGTTCGCGCGCCATGGACCAGGAAGCGTTCGAGCGCAAGCTCTACATCATCAGGAAGCGCGCCGGGCACGCGATCCAGTCGCTTCGCCTGCGCCACGGCCGGGAGTTCTATGTGCCGTCGTTCTCGACGCGCACGGTCACCTACAAGGGGATGCTCCTGGCGCATCAGGTCGGACTCTACTACCGCGACCTGCGCGACGAGTCGATGGTCAGTGCACTCGCGATGGTGCACCAGCGCTTCTCGACCAACACGTTTCCGACGTGGGACCTGGCCCACCCGTTCCGCTACGTCTGCCACAACGGCGAGATCAATACGCTGCGCGGCAACTTCAACTGGATCCGCGCGCGCGAAGGCGCGATTGCCTCGAAGGTCCTGGGCGACGACCTGCCGAAGCTGTGGCCATTGATCTACGACGGCCAGTCCGACTCGGCCTCGTTCGACAACGCGCTCGAACTGCTCGTGATGGGCGGCTATCCGCTCGCGCACGCGATGATGATGATGATTCCAGAGGCGTGGGCCGGCAATCCGCTGATGGACGAGGACCGGCGCGCGTTCTATGAATACCACGCCGCGCTGATGGAGCCGTGGGATGGGCCCGCCGCGATGGCGTTCACCGATGGCCGTCAAGTTGGTGCGACCCTCGATCGCAACGGCCTGCGCCCGGCCCGTTTCGTGGTCACCGAAGACGACATCATCGTAATGGCGTCGGAAGTCGGCGTGCTCGACATTCCGGAGGCGAAGATCGTCAAGAAGTGGCGCCTGCAGCCGGGCAAGATGCTTCTCGTGGACCTGGAAGAGGGCCGCATCGTCGACGACGACGAATTGAAGCAGACGCTCGCGACCGAGAAGCCGTATCGCGACTGGATCGCGCAATGCCGGTTGTGCCTGGACGACATGCCCGAGCCCGCACCTCCCACGCCGACGGAAGTTCCGCTCCTCGATCGCCAGCAGGCCTTCGGATACACGCAGGAGGACGTGAAGCTCCTGCTGACGCCGATGGCCGAAAGCGGCGAGGAGCCGTTGGGGTCGATGGGCAACGATGCCGCGCTGCCGGTGCTCTCCGACCGGGCGCGTGTCTTCTACGGCTACTTCAAGCAATTGTTCGCGCAGGTCACGAATCCGCCGATCGACCCGATCCGCGAGGAGCTCGTGATGTCGCTCGTGTCGTTCGTCGGTCCGCGGCCCAATCTGCTGGGCATCGATGCGACCGCGCCGGCAATGCGGCTGGAAGTACCGCAGCCGATCCTCACGCCGGAAAACATGGAAAAAATCCGGCACGTCGAATTGTTTTCCGGCGGTGCGTTCCGATCCGTCGAGCTCGACATCTGCTATCCCGCGGCGTGGGGCGCGAACGGCATGGAGGCGGCGCTCGCGAGCCTCGCCGCCCACGCCGAGGATGCCATCGTCCAGGGCTACAACGTCCTCATCCTGTCCGATCGCACGGTGTCGCCCGTGTTGCTGCCCATTCCGGCGCTGCTGGCGACTGCCGCGGTGCACGAACACCTGGTGAAGAAGGGCCTGCGCACATCCGCCGGCCTGGTCGTGGAAACAGGCACCGTGCGCGAAGTGCATCACTTCGCGTTGCTGGCCGGCTACGGCGCCGAGGCGATCCATCCCTATCTCGCGCTGGAGACGCTGGGGGACCTTGCGCGATCGATTCCCGAGATCGACCCGAAGGAGTCGCGCAAGCGTTACATCAAGGCGATCTGCAAGGGCCTGACCAAGGTGATGTCCAAGATGGGCATCTCGACGTACCAATCCTATTGCGGCGCGCAGATCTTCGAGGCCGTCGGGCTGCAGAAGGCTTTTGTCGACAAATACTTCACCGGCACTGCGAGCACGGTCGAAGGGATCGGCCTCTTCGAGGTCGCCGAGGAATCGGTGCGGATGCACGCGCAGGCGTTCGGCGATGATCCGCTGCTGCGCTCGATGCTCGACGCTGGCGGCGAGTATCAGTATCGCAGCCGCGGCGAAGCGCACATGTGGACGCCGGAAACGATTGCGAAGCTGCAGCACGCAACGCGCGCCAACAGTCACGCGACCTACAAGGACTACGCGCACCTCGTCAACGAGCAGAGCCGGCAGCTCAAGACTCTGCGCGGCCTGTTCGAATTCAGGACGGCCGAACGCGTGCCGGTTCCGCTCGCGGACGTCGAACCCGCGGTTTCGATCGTCAAGCGCTTCGCGACCGGCGCCATGAGCCTGGGCTCGATTTCCACGGAGGCGCACACGACGCTCGCCGTGGCGATGAACCGTATTGGCGGCAAGTCGAATACGGGCGAGGGCGGCGAGGACGCGGCACGCTATCGCGCCGAGTTGCGCACCGGCGAGAGCGGCGTGAAGGACGGTGATACGGTCGCTTCCGTATTGGGCCGCGAGCAGGTCGAAAGCGACATTCCGCTCAAGGCCGGCGACAGCCTGCGCTCGAAAATCAAGCAGGTAGCGTCAGCGCGCTTCGGCGTCACGGCGGAATATCTGGCTTCCGCCGACCAGATCCAGATCAAGATGGCGCAAGGCGCCAAGCCCGGCGAAGGCGGCCAGCTTCCCGGCCACAAGGTGTCCGAGTACATTGCGCGGCTGCGCTATTCGGTGCCGGGCGTGGGGCTCATTTCGCCGCCGCCGCACCACGACATCTATTCGATCGAGGACTTGGCGCAATTGATCCACGACTTGAAGAACGCCAACGCGAAAGCCTCCATATCGGTGAAGCTGGTGTCCGAGGTGGGCGTGGGCACGGTCGCGGCGGGCGTGGCCAAGGCGAAGGCCGATCATGTGACCATCGCCGGCCACGATGGCGGCACCGGCGCTTCGCCACTTTCATCCCTCATGCATGCCGGCACACCGTGGGAATTGGGGCTCGCCGAAACGCAGCAGACGCTGGTGTTGAACCGACTGCGCGGCCGCATTGCCGTGCAGGTCGACGGACAGATGAAGACCGGCCGCGACGTGGTCATCGGCGCCATGCTGGGCGCCGACGAATTCGGCTTCGCGACGGCCCCGCTCGTCGTCGAAGGCTGCATCCTGATGCGCAAGTGCCACCTCAACACGTGCCCTGTCGGCATTGCGACGCAGGATCCGGTGTTGCGCCGCAAATTCACCGGCCGGCCCGAGCACGTCGTCAATTTCTTCTTCTTCGTCGCCGAGGAAGTGCGCGAGATCATGGCCAGGCTGGGCTTTCGCACTTTCGACGAGATGATCGGCCGCGCGGACGTTCTCGACATGCGCGCGGGTGTTGCGCACTGGAAGGCCAAGGGACTCGATTTTTCGCGCGTGTTCTTCCAGCCGAAGATGCCGGCGGAAGTCGCGCGCCGCCTCGTCGAATCGCAGGACCATCGGCTGGCCGGGGCGCTCGATCATCGCCTGATCGCGGACGCGCAGGCGGCCCTGGACGCGAAGCAGCCCGTGCGGCTCAACTATCGCATTCGCAACGCCAATCGTTCCGTCGGCGCGATGCTTTCCGGAACCGTCGCGCGCAAATACGGCCACGAAGGCCTGCCGGAGGACACGATACACGTCGCCTTCGAGGGCACCGCCGGACAGAGTTTCGGCGCGTTCCTGTCGCGCGGGATCACATTCGAGTTGCAGGGCGCGACCAATGATTACGTCGGCAAGGGATTGTCCGGCGGGCGCATCGTCGTCTATCCGGACCCGTCATGTCCGGCCGTGCCCGAGGAAAACATCGTCATCGGCAACACGGTGATGTACGGCGCCATCGACGGCGAAGCGTATTTCCGCGGCGTGGCCGGCGAGCGTTTCTGCGTACGCAATTCCGGAGGTCTGGCTGTCGTCGAAGGCACCGGCGATCATGGTTGTGAGTACATGACCGGCGGCACGGTCGTTGTCCTGGGTCGGACCGGACGCAACTTCGCGGCCGGCATGAGCGGCGGTGTCGCGTACGTCTACGACGCGGACGGCACTTTCGCCGCGCATTGCAACTGCGCGATGGTCGACTTAGCGCCCGTCGCGAGCGAATCCGAACAGGCCGCGGCCGAAGATCTGCTCATCGCCGCAGGCAAGGGCCGCGCCCGGCACAAGGGACGTGCCGACGAAGCGCAATTGCGCGAATCGATCGAACGCCACCTGCGCTTCACCGGCAGCACGTTGGCGCTGCGTATCCTCGACGACTGGGACGCATCGCGGGCGAAGTTCGTCAAGGTGTTCCCGCACGAGTACCAGCGGGCGCTCTCCGAAATGTACGCGAAGCAGAACGTGAAAGCCGCGGCAAAGGCGAAAGCGCGAGAGGCCGCATAAAGTCCATGGGCAAGGTCACCGGCTTTCTCGAATTGCAGCGCATCAAGGAAGCGATGGAGCCCGCGCCTTCGCGGGTGCATCACTATCGCGAGTTCATCCTTACGCTCGCCGACGCGGATGCTTCGCTGCAGGGCGCGCGCTGCATGGATTGCGGCATCCCGTTCTGCCAGTCCGGATGCCCCGTGCACAACATCATCCCGGACTGGAACGACCTCGTGTACCGGCACCAGTGGCGCGAGGCGCTCGACGTGCTGCATTCGACCAACAATTTTCCGGAGTTCACGGGACGGATATGCCCTGCGCCGTGCGAAGAGGCGTGCACGCTCAACATCAATGACGATCCTGTCGGGATCAAGTCGATCGAGCATTTCATCATCGACAAGGGCTGGGAGGAAGGCTGGGTGGTGCCGCTGCCGCCTGCGGAAAAGACCGGCAAGCGCGTTGCCGTCGTGGGTTCCGGTCCGGCGGGGATGGCGTGCGCCCAGCAACTCGCGCGCGCGGGACATGACGTCGTGCTGTTCGAGAAGGCGGACCGCATCGGCGGCCTCCTGCGCTACGGCATCCCCGATTTCAAGATGGAGAAGCACCTGATCGAGCGGCGCATGGCGCAGATGTCGGAGGAAGGCGTCGAGTTTCGTCCCAACACGCACGTCGGCGTCGACCTTCCCGCGGCGCAACTGCTCGCGGATTTCGATGCCATCGTCCTGACGGGAGGTGCCGAGGCGCCCCGCGATCTCGACGTGCCCGGCCGCAATTTGGCCGGCGTCGTCTTCGCGATGGACTTCCTGCCGCAGCAGAACAAGGTCGTCGCCGGCGACACGGTGCCGAACCAGATCACTGCAGCCGGCAAGAACGTCGTCATCATCGGCGGCGGCGACACGGGTTCGGACTGCGTGGGCACGTCCAATCGCCACGGCGCGGCGTCGATCACCCAATTCGAACTGCTGCCGCAACCGCCCGAAGCCGAGAACAAGCCGCTGGTGTGGCCGAACTGGCCGATCAAGCTGCGCACGTCGACATCGCACGAGGAAGGCTGCGAGCGCGACTGGGCGGTGACCACCAAACGATTCGAAGGTCGCAACGGCAAGGTCGAGAAGCTCATCGCCGCACGTGTCGAGTGGCAGAAGGACGGCGCGGGGGCCACCAGGATGGTCGAGGTCGCGGGCAGCGAATTCGAAATCAAGGCGGACCTGGTCCTGTTTGCGATGGGGTTCGTCGGTCCCACGCAGGCGGGCCTCCTGTCGGAACTGGGCGTTGCGCGCGACGCGCGTTCCAATGTCAAGGCCGACACCGAGAGCTACCGGACCTCCGTGCCCAAGGTCTTCGCCGCCGGCGACATGCGCCGCGGGCAATCGCTCGTCGTCTGGGCGATTCGCGAGGGCCGCCAGGCTGCGCGCGCCGTCGATGAATTCCTGATGGGAGCCTCCGCGCTTCCGCGCTGAGTTCCATGTCGGGAATCATCACGCTGGACTTGACCGGCTGGCGCCCGGCGCTCGCGCCTGGCGTGCAGGAGGCCGCAGTGCGCGCCGTCGAAGACGGTGGCGTGCTTGTCCTGCCCCACGTCAATTTTGACCTGTCCGAACGTGAGCGGCGCTTTCTTTCGCCTGGGTGGTCGGACGGCCGGGCCAAGAACGTGAGCCTCGATGGCACGAAGCTTTCGGGCGCGCGAGGCAGTGCAGAGAGATTTGGCCGAGTTGGCGGCGATGGTCGCGCGCTTTGCGGCGAGTGCCGCGGACCTTGTGGTGACGCTCTTTCCGCGATATAGGCCCTATGTGCAGCGCGCACGGACGAGCTTCAGGCCGCAGCCCGCCGTGGGACGCCAGGTGTCCTGGCGCAAGGACGATTCCCGCCTGCACGTGGATGCGTTTCCGTCGCGGCCCAATCACGGCGAGCGGATCCTGCGCGTGTTCTCCAACGTCAGTGCGACGGAGGACCGCGTGTGGCGCGTCGGCGAGCCCTTCGAAGCCGTGGCGCGTACTTTCCTGCCGCGGATCCGCGATCCGCTGCCGGGATCGGCGGCATTCCTCGCTGCGCTGCATGTCACCAAGCGCAAGCGCAGCGCTTACGACCACCTGATGCTCAGCCTGCACGATCGCGCGAAGGAAGACCTGACTTACCAGCGCGAGTGCGCGCAGCAGGTCGTTCATTTTGCACCCGGAACGACGTGGCTGTGCTTTTCGGACCAGGTCATGCATGCTGCGGTGTCGGGCCAATACATGCTGGAGCAGACGATCAACCTTCCGGTTTCCGCGTTGTACGACCCGGCACGGGCGCCCCTCGCGATCCTCGAACGGCTGACCGGGCGGGCGCTGGTCCCGACCCGGTAGAATCCGCGTAGTTCCGTCTATGCGCGCGCGTTGCGTGGCGCACCCGCTGCCTCCCTCGCCATCCCGTGCTCCTCAACGACACCTTCCTGCGCGCACTGAAGCGCGAACCGACGCCGTACACGCCAATATGGCTGATGCGGCAGGCCGGCAGGTATCTGCCCGAGTACAACGTGACGCGCGCGGCGGCAGGCAGCTTCATGGGGCTTGCGGGGAATCCGGCGCTGGCCACGGAAGTGACGCTGCAGCCGCTCGAGCGCTTTCCTCTCGACGCCGCGATCCTGTTCTCGGACATCCTGACCATTCCCGATGCGATGGGCCTGGGCCTTTCCTTTACCGAAGGCGAGGGTCCCCGGTTTGCGCGCACGGTGCGCGACGAGGCGTCCATCACTGCGCTCGCCGTACCCGACATGGCGAAGTTGCGTTACGTGTTCGATGCCGTCGCGCAAATCAAGCGGGCGCTCAAGGACAGGTTGCCGTTGATCGGGTTCGCGGGAAGCCCATTTACACTGGCTTGTTACATGATCGAAGGCGGCGGAAGCCCCGACTTTGCGAACGTTCGCCGAATGGCGCATGCGCGCCCGGACCTGCTCGCGCGCCTCGTCGCCACCAATACGCGCGCGGTCACCGCGTATCTCAACGAGCAGATCGCCTCGGGCGCGGATGCGGTGATGATGTTCGATACCTGGGGCGGCCTTCTCACGACCGATGCCTATCGCAGCATGTCACTGTCACCGATGCGCGAAGTCATCGCGGGACTTGTCCGCGCAGGCGGCGGAAACACGATTCCGTCCATCGTCTTCACGAAAGGCGGTGGCGCGTGGCTCCCCGAAATCGCGGGCATCGGCGCCGCGGCGGTTGGCCTCGACTGGACCGTCGATATCGCCGCGGCGCGACGCAGCGTGGGGGATCGCGTCGCGTTGCAAGGCAACCTCGATCCGATCGTGCTCTTGACCGATCCCGAAACCGTGGCCCGCGAGGCGACGAAGATTCTCCATGCGGCGGGTCCCGCGCCGGGCCACGTGTTCAATCTGGGACACGGAATAGTGCCCGGGACACCGCCGGACAACGTTACAGTGCTGGTGGAGACCGTGCATCGCGTATCCCGGGAAACCCGCGCCGGGACTTGATCTGCGCGCATTGCCCTAGGGAAAAATGGCTCGAAGCCGCGCCAATGCTGGCTTTGCGAGGGGTTGACAAATTCCCGGACGCTGATCTCGGCCACGCAGTTATGCACACGAGAGGGGTGATCCGCCCGTCGCGGATCGCTACGCGGACTTCCTCTGGGAGCGAATCTCCAAGCCATTGAAAATGAATGGCGATTTTTCGTCTGTCCTGTACCGCTCAGAGGCGACGGCATTTCATCCGCCGCCATTGCCGGCGCAGTTCGGACACTTACGCACAAAGTTATCCACATGAACGGCGAATATCCTGTTGGCGTCTTTAAAAAGAATGACTTGGGCCGCTTTCCTGCGATTTGTCTTGAGTATTTCGAACACTACAACTCACGCCATGGTTGATGCAATCTCCGCCCGCGGTGCGCCCAGATGCCCATCGCGCGAATAGCGCTTCCGGTCGCCGCGAATTCGACGTTCGACTACTGGGCGCCCGACGCGCTCGGCATCGCTCGTGGCAGCGTCGTACGCGTGCATCTTGGCCCGCGCAAGCTTGCGGGCGTCGTCGTGGAAGTCGTCGCGGCATCGGATGTCGCGCCGGAAAAACTGCAGACGATCGATTCGGTCGCGGCGATAGCACCGGTCCAAGACGATGTCCTCGACATGGCGAGTTTCGTCGCGGGCTACTACCAGGAACCCGTAGGCATGGCCGCCGCGCTTGCGGTGCCGCCGCTGACCGCCGGTCGCGCTGCGCGTCACGCATCGGAAGACACCGGGCCGCCCGCCGCGCACACGCCGGCTGTAGCACTCAACACGGACCAGTCGGCCGCGGTGGCGGCCATCGCGGATGCACGCGGGAGCTTCGCGCCCTTCGTCTTGTTCGGCGTGACGGGCAGCGGCAAGACGGACGTCTACCTCGCCGCGGCGGCGCAAATGATCGCGGCGGGCGGCCAAGTGCTGTTGCTGGTCCCGGAAATCAACCTGACGCCGCAGCTCGAGCGGCGCGTACGCGCGGCGCTGTCCGGCGTGCCCATCGCGCTGCTGCACAGCGCACTGGCCGCAGGCGCGCGGCGGCAACACTGGCAGGCGGCGGCCACGGGTGAGGCCAGGCTCGTTCTGGGCACGCGGCTCGCGGTGTTCGCGCCGATGCCGGCGCTCTCGCTCGTCATCGTCGACGAGGAGCACGACGGATCGTACAAGCAGCAGGACAACGTGCGCTACCACGCGCGCGACGTCGCCGTCTGGCGCGCGCATCGCCGCAGCGTTCCGGTCGTGCTGGGAAGCGCGACGCCGTCGCTCGAATCCTGGCTGCACGCGATGGAGGGACGCTACCGAAGGCTCGACCTGCCCCGACGCGCCGATCCTCGCGCGCGGATGCCGCGGGTGCGATTCGCGGGCAACCGGGCGGCGCGCGCGCACGATGGCATCGGCGAGGTGCTGCGCACGGCGCTGGCAGCGCGCCTCACGCGTGGCGAGCAGTCGCTGGTCTTCGTCAATCGCCGCGGTTTCGCGCCGTCGCTCTTGTGTTCCGCCTGCGGATGGGAAGCGGATTGCCCTCGCTGCAGTGCGAGGCTCACCGTGCATCGCACGCCGGCCGCCCTGCGCTGTCACCATTGCGGCCATGAAGAGGGCCTGCCGCAGGCCTGTCCTGCGTGCGGCAACGTGGACTTGTTGCCGCTGGGGTACGGGACTCAGCGGCTGGAGCGCGTGCTGGCGGAGGCCTTCCCGGCGGCGCGTATCGCGCGCATCGATCGCGACACGACGCGGGCGCGCGGGTCGTTCGCCGCCATGAGCGACCGGATGTCGGCGAACGAACTCGACATCCTGATCGGCACCCAGATGCTCGCGAAGGGCCACGATTTCCCGCGGCTCACCCTGGTGGGCGTGCTGGGGGCCGATAATGCGCTGTACAGCGCGGATTTTCGCGCCACCGAACGGCTCGCGGCGCTGCTCGTGCAGGTCGCCGGGCGCGCCGGGCGTGCCGGCCTCGAAGGCGAAGTTATCGTGCAAACGGACTTTCCCGATCATCCCGTGTATGCGGCGATCGGCGCGCACGATTACGAACGCGTGGCGGCTTCACTGCTGGCGGAGCGGAAGGTCGCGCAGCTGCCGCCCTTTACGCATGTCGCGGTGCTCGCGGCAGAGGCCCACCAGCGCGATGACGTGGACGTCTTCCTGCGAGCCGCGCACACGGCGGGACTGGCGCTCGCCGGAAAGCGCGCGGCCGTCGAGCTCTTCGCGCCGGTCCCCGCGTTGCTTGCGCGCCGCGCGGGATTCGAGCGCGGACAAGTCGTCGTGCAAAGCGCCCGCAGGGCGGCGCTGCAACAATTCCTGCCGTCGTGGCGGGCGGCGCTCGAAGGCCATGGCCGCCGCGTCCGCTGGGCGCTCGACGTCGATCCTGCGGGCTTTGCGTGATGTCGGACCCGAAGCGACTGGCGCGAACGGTTATACTTTGCGGCTTTGTGCCGGATCGCCGCCGAACCCACGAACGATGCTACGAAAAAGCGCCGTGAACGATCTCAAGCAGGACCTCGAGCGGGCCTTGAAGGACGCAGTGCGCAGCGTTGTGCCCGATTGCGCCGACACAACGGTCGTCGTCGAGCGCCCGAAGCAGGCGACGCACGGAGACTACGCGTCGAACGTCGCTCTCGCGCTTGCCAAACGCGCGCAGCGCAATCCGCGCGAGCTCGCGCAGGCGCTGGTGGCCGCGCTGCCGCCGTCGCAACTCATCGCGCGGGCGGAAATCGCAGGGGCCGGATTCATCAATCTCTTCGTGACGCCGCAAGCGCGGCAGGCGATCGTCGCGCGGGTGCTGAAGGAACGCGACACCTTCGGTCGCTCGCAGGCGCACGCAGGCGAGCGCGTCATGGTGGAATTCGTCTCGGCAAATCCAACCGGGCCGCTGCATGTCGGCCATGGCCGACAGGCGGCGCTGGGCGACGCGATCGCCTCGCTGCTCGAGTCCCAGGGTTGTTCGGTGACCCGCGAGTTCTATTACAACGACGCCGGCCAGCAGATCGAGAATCTCGCGGTCTCGGTGCGCGCGCGCGCGCGGGAGTTGCTGGGCGAAAAAGGCGCATTCCCCGACGACGGCTATCACGGCGAGTACATCCGCGAGTTGGCGCAGCGGTTCCTGGCGGAAGTCGGCCACGACCTCTCGGACATCGACGTGATTCGCCGCTTCGCGGTGGCGCAATTGCGCCGCGAGCAGGACCAGGACCTGCAGGCGCTGGGCGTGCACTTCGACCACTACTACCTCGAGAGTTCGCTGTACACCGACGGCCGCGTCGACGCGACCGTCGCGCGCCTCAAGGACTCGGGAAAGACCTACGAAAAAGACGGCGCGCTGTGGCTTGCGACGACCGAATACGGCGACGACAAGGATCGTGTGATGCGCAAGTCCGACGGCGGCTACACCTATTTCGTGCCGGACATCGCGTACCACGTGACGAAATGGGAGCGGGGATTTCCGCGAGTCGTCAACGTCCAGGGCGGCGATCACCACAGCACCGTCACCCGCGTGCGCGCGGGCCTCCAAGCGATGGGTCTCGGCATCCCCGCAGGCTATCCGGAATACGTGATTCACAAGATGGTCACGGTGATGCGCGGCGGCGAGGAAGTGAAGATCAGCAAGCGCGCCGGCGACTATGTGACGATCCGCGAGCTGGTCGATGAAGCCGGCCGCGACGCCGTGCGCTATTTCCTCGTCTCGCGCAAGGCGGACACCGAGTTCGTGTTCGATATCGACCTCGCACGCTCGAAATCGGACGAGAATCCGGTGTATTACGTGCAATATGCGCATGCGCGGATGTGCTCGGTGCTGCGGCAGGCGGGCATGGGTCTTTCCGAGGCGATGGACGCACTGGCGGATGCGGACATCGCGCCATTGACAAGCGGCTACGAGGAAGCGCTGCTGCGTCGGCTAACGGACTTCCCCGGGGAACTCGCGGCCGCGGCGCGCGACACCGCGCCGCACCAGGTGACGTCCTATCTCAAGGAATTGGCCCGGGAATTCCACAGTTACTATAATGCAGAACGATTCCTGGTCGACGACGTGAAGTTGCAGCGCGCGCGGTTGGCGCTCGTGGTGGCGACCGGACAAGTGCTGAAGAACGGACTGGCGGTTCTAGGAATCTCCGCACCGACGCAGATGTAAACCACTAATGGCTATGACTACTCGCAACGGCAACCCGCGTTCCGCGGTAATCACAACGTCGCGCAAGCGGGCGTCGCGCAGCCATGGTCGCGGCGGCACGCTGCTCGGAGTATTCATCGGTCTGGTGGTGGGGCTGGGGCTTGCCGCGGGTGTCGCGTACTTCGTTGCCAAGGCGAATTCGCCCTATGCCGCGCAGGCCGCGAAGGACGTGCGGGACCCCGGGCGCGATCCCGCCAAGCCGGCCAAGCCCGATGCATCCGCGGCCGACAAGCCACGCTTCGACTTCTACAAGATCCTGCCCGGCGGGGAGGAGCCCAAGGTCCAGGTGGAGCGCAAGATCGCGCCCGACCGCGCTTTGATCGATCAAGCCAAGGACAAGGAAGCGGAGCGCTCTGCCAAGGTGGCGGCGGCCGAACCGGCAACCAAGGCCGCCGGCGCCGGAGATCACTTCTGGCTGCAAGCCGGGTCCTTCGCGGCCGAACCCGACGCGGAGAACCTCAAGGCACAACTCGCACTCGCCGGCTGGGAGGCGAAGGTGCAGCCGGGCACGCTGCCGGACAAAGGCGTCCGCTATCGCGTGCGCCTCGGGCCCTACGACAACACCGACGAGCTCAACCGGATCAAGACCGAACTGGCGAAAAAGGGCTTCGATGTCGCGGTGATCAAGTTCTGAAATTCATGACCGTAGCGTCCGGCCACGGGAACTCGCGGTCGGCGGAACCGGACCAACGGCCGTTTAGTCGCATTCAATCAATCGTCGCGCGCCGGGGGCTCCCGAATGAGCTCCCACTTCAGTGGCCACCGCAGTTGCCACTCAAGCGCGCATCTTTGGGAGTCCGCATGAGCATCGAAGTTGCAAGAGCCGAAATCGCAAGAACCGAAATTGGAAAAATCAGCAGATTCGGCCTGTCCCTGATTACAGCGTTGCTGTTCATTGTATCGCTGACGCCGATCGCGTGGGCGCAAAGGGCCGTCGAAGGCCGCCAGTATTCGCGGATGACCCCCGTACCCGTGGAGACCGGCAAGAAGATCGAGGTCATCGAATTCTTTTCCTATTCCTGTCCGCATTGCGGGGAATTCGAGCCCAGCTTGCAGGACTGGCTCAAGACCCTTCCACCGGACGTGTCCTTTCGCCGGGTGCCGGTCATGTTCCAACCGCAATGGACGGAAACGGCGAAGGTCTACTACACGCTGGAAGCCCTGGGAGAAGAGTCGAAACTGTCGCCTGAAGTATTCGCCGCGATCCACGTGAAGCGCCTGGCGCTCTACGATCCGCCGAAATTCTTCGACTGGGCAGCCAGCAAGGGCCTCGATCGCAAGAAGGTCGAGGACCTGTACAACTCCTTCACGATGTCGGGCCGGATCAATCGCGCCAAGCAGCTTGCGCAGGCGTACAACATCCAGGAAGTGCCGACGATGATCATCGACGGCAAGTTCGTCACGAGCCCGGGGAAGGCCGGGGGCTACGCGACCATCGGTGCAGTATTGAGCGAACTGGTCGCCAAGGCCCGCGCGGAGCGGCCGAAGTCCTGATACGGGCGTCTTCGAGAAAGTGTCTTCCGATGAAGATCTTTCTCACGGGCGCATCGTCGGGCCTGGGCGAAGCCCTCGCCCGCTACTATGCCGGGCAGGGAGCGACGCTGGGCTTGTTCGCGCGACGCGAGGCCGAACTCTCACGGCTTGCGGCCGCGCTGGCGCCGGCAACGGTCGCGACGTACGTTGGCGACGTGCGCAATGCGGCCGCGCTCGCGCGGGCCGCGGCGGATTTCATCGCGCGCTTCGGCGCGCCTGACATCGTCATCGGCAACGCCGGCATTTCGCGCGGCACGTTGACGGCCGAGGCGGACGACTTGGTCGCGTTCAAGGCGGTGTTCGACACGAACGTGCAGGGCCTCGTGCAGACGTTCCAGCCATTTCTGGCCGCGATGACCGGCGCGCGAAGCGGTGTGCTCGCCGGTGTGGCCAGCGTGGCCGGCTTTCGCGGCCTTCCTGGATCCGGAGCCTATTCGGCGTCCAAGGCCGCGGTCATTACCTATCTCGAAAGCCTGCGCGTCGAACTCCGGGGCTCCGGGGTCGCGGTGGTGACGATCTGTCCCGGATTCGTCGCGACCCCGATGACCACGCGCAACCCCTACGCGATGCCGTTCCTGCTCGCTCCCGCCAAGGCGGCGCGGCTCATGGCGCGCGCCATCGAGCGAAGGCGGCGGTTCTACGTGCTGCCATGGCAAATGGCGTGGGTGGGGCGCTTGCTGAAGGTCCTGCCGCGTCCGCTCTACGATTTCGCGTTCGCGCGCGCCGGCCGCAAGCCGCGGCAGCCTGCTTGACAGCCGTTCCCGCGGATTGGGCCGGGATCGTGCATCCGCGCGCGGAGGCGGCGCCGCGCATCGCCTGCCTTGTTCCGAGCCTCACCGAATTGCTGTTCGCGCTGGAACTTGGAGACCACGTGGTGGCCCGGACCGGCTTTTGCGTGCATCCGCGCGAACACGTGAAAGCCGTGGCGAAAGTGGGCGGCACCAAGAACCCCGACCTCGCGCGGTTGCGCGCGCAGGCGCCGACCCATCTCGTCGTCAACATCGACGAAAATCGCCGCGAGGACGTCGATGCCGCGCGCGAGTTCGTGCCGCATGTGATCGTCACCCATCCGCTCGACCCGGACGACAACCGGCGGCTCTACGCGTTGTTCGGCGCGATCTTCGGACGGGAACGCGAAGCGCGCGTTCTCGAGGAGCAGTTCGCCGAAGCGCTCGCAGCGCTCGATTCGGCGGCGGCGCGCCTGCCGCGCGAGCGCGTGCTCTATCTCATCTGGCGCAAGCCCTGGATGACTGTGGCGCGCGACACCTATGTCGCCGCGACGCTCGCAAGAGCGGGCTGGGATACAGTTCCCGAGGCTTCGGCGCGGCGCTATCCGGAACTCGCCGAAAACGATGCGGCCTGGCGCGACGCGGACCGCATCCTCGTTTCGTCGGAGCCTTATGCGTTTCGCGAGCGCGATGCGGGGCAGCTCGCGATGCGCTGGAAGAAGCCGGCGCATTTGATCGATGGCGAGTGGACGTCATGGTATGGCGCGCGCGCGATCCCGGGATTGCGCGCGCTGGTGCAATTCCGCGCCGGTCTGGGTCGACTAAGACAAAAGGGCCACCCGAATCGGTGGCCCTCTCGCAATCGCGCGATGTACGACTAATCGGACGACTAGATAGGCGCGCGAATGCCTACTGTCACGGCCCAGAAGTCGCCATTGCTCTTGCCGGCCGAGGCATTGCCCATGAGGTAACCCGTCACACCGCCGAAGTCCTTGCTGATGCCAAGGTCGAACAGCGCGTAGTTCTCATCCGGCTTGGAGACGGGCAGCGTGTAGGTGCCGCCAAGGGCCACCGGGCTCGCCGAAATTTCGCGCGCGTCGTTCTTGAAGTTGTATTCCCACGTCGCTCGCGCGAAGGGCTGCCAGCCGCTCAAGTTGCCGGTGACCTGCCAGCCGACGCTCGAGATGAGCGCCTCGTTTTCCTGCTGGCCATAGGTAAGCGCCGTGCTGTCGGAGCCATTTTCGCTGAACCGATGCACGACGGCTTTTTCCCAGGTCAACTTGCCAAACGGGCCGTGTTCCCAACTGCCCGCTTTGAACCAGTAACCGCCGAGCACGCGCGCGACATTGTGATAACCGCTCCACGTTGCCGGTCTCTGTGCGGGTCGCGACACCCAGCGCGATGTTGCGCTGGACGTTCTTGTACTCGAGGAATGCCGGTGCCGAGCGTTCCACCTACGTACCATGGGCCGTCGCCATAACCGACATAGAACTGTCAGCATCGGCTCGTTCAGTTTGAAACTGCCGCCGCTGTTGCCGAAATCGCCGCGGTACTCGGAGTAGCTGAACGCGACGCCCGCCAGCAGGCGGTCGGACAGGCGCACGTCGCCGCCGACGGCGACCGTGTTGATGTTGCCGTTCGTGGAAAGACCGGTCCCCGTGATGTCCTCGTTCGCATAATCGTAGGACGCCCACGCCTGGAATCTGCGAGGAGCGCCGGTGGTCGCGGCGCGGTCGACTCCCGGACATCATGCGGCCGTCGATCGCACGCCAGTTGGCGCGTTCCACACCCATCGGCGCATCGCCCAGCGCGGCCATCTGTTCCGGACCTTCGAAGAACGAGAGGGCGTAATCGGCAAAGAACTTTTGGCCTGCCGTAGTCGGGTGTGCGTCGTTCGAGAATAGATAGGTTTGAGGCGCGTTGGGCGAGACCAGTGTCGACGGAGTGCAGAGGTAGGCCGTCGATACGGTACAGGCAGGGCTGGTAGTGTTGGTGATGCCATAGAACGCCGGGTTGGCCAGGATCTCGTTGTACAAAGCAAAGGCGTTGAGACGTAGGGTATTCCCGCCGGCGGCGTTCAGCGTGGCTTGCAGATTGGCGTCGAATTAAAGACACGAGCTGCGATACCGACGCCGCCTGGCCGGACGCGATTGCGTACGGCGTGCGTCCGAGATCCGGCAGGTTCCAGATCATCACCAAACCGGCGCCCGCCGGCATGGAGAATCCCCACCTGCCTGCCGAGATCGATCCCCGCTTGACCGAGCGAGGCCTGAACCGCGGCAGGCGTCGTCTGACCGGCCTGCAATAGCCCGAGCTGCCAAAAGAAGTCATTGCCTCCGCCAGAACACGGAATAAACGGCATTCGGGTCGACGTCGCCCTTGGCGAGGAAATTCTGAACCTGCGCTGCGATGGGGGTCGCAGCGATGGTGGGCGGTTCGGGAGGTATCCCGGCAGAATTCGTGGTCTGCGCACCGCCTTGGGCGTAGTTTGTTGCCCCCAGGCTGATTGGAAGGAATTGCCGTTGTGCCGAAATGTTCGGAGAACAGCTGCGACCATACGGGTCCGGGATTCGTCGTGAAGAGACCGTCCCCGGCGGAACGACCGGTTTGTACTAGCCGGAATCGGTCAGGCTGTCGCCGAAGTAGATGACGTTGCTGAATTGCGCGGACGCGGTGCCGCTGATCGAGGCCAACGCGACGGCGCCGGCGACGATTGACGGACGGAATCTCCGCATGATGGTGTTCTCCTCGGGGATGGGCTGGAATTGTCTGCGGGTTTCAGGCGGCCCGCTGGAAGCTAAGAAATCTTATCGCAAATCCCCTGTTTACGGCCGATGGACGCAGTCAACGTCCCGCCTTCTTTCGCACGTTGTTGGAAACATGCCCAGGAACCCCGTAATGCATTCTTCACACGGGATGTTGCAGCGCGATATCTCGCGCGTGCTCGTCGCCGCCTTGCTCGATCTGCTCGGTGCGCGCGATGGCCGCGCCCGCACGCGCGGACGATGACTTGCCGGGTCGCGTCGGTCGCGTCGCGGAACAGGGCGGCGAACTTTTCCTTTCCCCGCAGGACGCGCCGGACCAGTGGGTCGCCATCGGCATCAACTATCCGGTCACGACCGGTGACAATCTCTGGGTCGGCAAGGAGGGCCGCGCCGAAATCGATTTCGGCGCCGGGCAGGCTCGTCTCGCGGGCGACACCAGCCTCCATGTCTCCCGGCTCGACGACCGCATTTTTTCGCTGTTCGTCGCGCAGGGCCGCGTGATCGTGCGGATACGCGTGCTCGATCCGGGCGACGCCGCGCGCATCGACACGCCGAACGCGCAGGTCCTGCTCACGCGTCCCGGCCTGTATCGCATCGAGGTCTCGGAGGACCGGCAGCACACGCAGCTCGCCGTCCGCGAGGGCGAGGCGAACATCGACACCGGCGTGACCGTGCAACAGGTGCTTCCGGGCCAGAGCGCCACGCTGGATGGCGCGGCGCCGCAGGATGCGCAGTTGCGCAGCGGCGTAACGACGGACGGCTTCGACACGTGGAGCGCCAATCGCGATCGCTACTACGACCGTGGTCGCGCCAACTCGCCGGTGTCGCGGCAGATGGTGGGCGCCGCCGATCTCGACCAATACGGCGCGTGGGACACGGCTCCCGAGTATGGCGCCGTCTGGTATCCGGCCAATGTGGCGGCGGACTGGGCGCCCTATCGCAACGGCTACTGGACCGATGTTGGCGCGTGGGGCCCGACCTGGGTCGACTATGCGCCGTGGGGTTACGCGCCGTTTCACTACGGCCGCTGGGCCTTCATCGGCGGCCGCTGGGGATGGTGTCCGGGTCGCCATGTGGCGCGGCCGGTGTGGGCGCCGGCGCTCGTCGTCTGGGTCGGAGGCCCGGGCTGGCGCTTCGCGCCCGGTGCGTCCGGTCTACGGCTGGGTGCCCCTCGGATGGGGCGAGGCGTACCACCCGCATTGGCGTGGTTGCTCGGACGGCTGCTGGGCGCGCTACAACAAGCCGTATGCGGTGAACGTCTCGGCTCGCACCAGCGCGCCCGCGACACGGTACGTCAACTGGAACGCGCCCGGCGCCGTCACCGCGGTCTCGGCCGCGACATTCACGGGGCGCAAACCGGTTCAGGCCAATCGCGTGGCGATTCCCGACAGCGCGCTGGCGAGCGCGCCGGTTTTGAGTGTGCCGCTGGTTCGGCCGGAGATTCGGCAAGCGGGAATGAGGCCGGGGAACGGCCTTCCACAACCGGCGTCGACGTTCTCCAACGCCGTGGCGCGGCCGGGCATGAACAGCAGGCCGATCGCAATTCCGAGTCAGGGTGTCACGGTGGCGGTGCCGCCGGTCTCGACCGTCCAGCGAGCAGCCCGCCGCTTCGCGTGGCGCCGCCAGCGGGTAAGCCCATACCGATCGCTTCGTCGCCGCAGGCTGGCGCCGGCGGTCCACCGGTTGCGCGCACGACGTCTCCGGCCATCCCACCCGCCGGCATGAACCCGGTTTACGTGCCGCCGGCGCGGATCGAAGCGAAGCCCGCGCTGCAAACGCCGCCTGCGCCCGTTGCTCGTCGATGCCCAACAGTCGCGCGGCGCCAACGCTTGCCCAATGCCGGGCGCGAACGCGGACCCGTCGCCGTACCCACGCTGGCGCCCGCGCCGCAAGCGGTGGCGCCGGCCCCGCACCTGGCGCCGGCGGCGCCGGCTCCGCACGCCGCGCCCGTTGGCGCCGGCCGTCGTTGCGCCGGCGCGTGCGCCGCCGGGTTATTCCGGCGAGCGCGCCAGACCGGAAAAACCAGGCCCCTGCCGCGGCACGATGTTCCCGGGGAAGGCCCCGCCAAGTAGTCGTGGCTAAGGCGCGACGAGCGCCAATCGCTTGCCGCCGTCGATGAGCTTTACCCGGTCGCCGACACCGACCGCCGGCGCGTTGCTGTAGTTGAAAGTGCGCGTGGTGCCATTGTCCATCCGTATCGCCACGGACCACATCGTCTTGGTCTTGGTGTTCTTCTCGATCTGGTTACCGGCTACGGCACCCAATCCTGCCCCTGCGATGGTGGCGACGGTGTTGCCGCGACCGCTGCCGATCTGGTGGCCCACCACACCGCCCACGACGCCGCCCGCGACCATGCCCACGCCCGAAGCTTCACCCTTCTGTTGATACGAGTTGATCGATTTCACGACGCCGCAGCTCTGGCAGTGGCGGCACCGGGGTCTGCGCCGGCGCGGTGCTCGCGAACGCGACGCTCGCGAAAGTCGCAAGCAGAAATCGCGCTACGAATGTTTTCATGGGTCTCTCCTGCTTAAGTTGAGTGACTCAGTTTGCCTCCGTTCGAATGCCGCGATGCACTTTAGCGGCCGTCGGCGCGCACTTGCGCATACGATCCGGGCGCCGGCTCGATGACCTTGAGCTTTCCCTTGCCGGGACGCGCGTCGGGACTTCGCGGCCGAGGTGGGATTTGACCCACTGTCGCCAGTCGGTCCACCACGAGCCTTCGTGCTGTTTCGCACCCTTGAACCACGCGTCCGGTTCGGCCGGCAACTGCTCGTTCGTCCAGTAGCCATACTTGTTGGCGGAGGGCGGATTGATCATGCCGGCGATGTGGCCGGAACCGGAGAGCACGAACCGCGTCTTGCCCTTCAGGAGCTGCTGCCCCGCGTAGGTCGTTTTCCACGGCGCGATGTGGTCCTCGATGGCGGACACGAAATACGTGGGCACCGTCACTTTCGACAGGTCGATCTTGACGCCGGCGAGCGTCACGCCGCCGGGCACGCGCAGCAGGTTCTTCATGTACAGGTTGCGCAGGTAGAAGCTGTGCATGGCCGCGGGCATCCGCGTCGAATCGCAATTCCAGTGCAGGAGGTCGAACGGGAACGGATCGCGGCCCAGCAGGTAGTTGTTGATGACGAAGGACCAGATGAGATCGTTGGCGCGCAGCATGTTGAACGTGCCCGCCATCTCGCTGCCTTCGAGATAGCCGCGCTCGTTCATCTTCTTCTCGAGTGCGCTCACCTGTTCCTCGTCGATGAACACCTCGAGCTCGCCGGCGGCCGTGAAGTCGAGCAGCGACGTCATGAAGGTGGCGGTGGCGATCCGTTTCTGCTTCTTTGCGGCAAGCCAAGCCAGCGTGGCCGCGAGCAGCGTGCCGCCCAGGCAGTAGCCGATCGCGTTGACATCCTTCTCGCCGGTGGCCTTTTCGATGGCGTCGAGCGCGGCCAGCGTGCCCTTCAGTCAGGTAATCCTCGAAATTCTTGTGCGCGAGCTTCTCGTCCGGATTCACCCACGAGATGATGAATACCGTGAGGCCTTCCTGAGTGGCCCAGCGCAGGAACGAATTCTTTTCGCGCAGGTCGAGGATGTAGTACTTGTTGATCCACGGCGGAATCACCAGCAACGGGCGCTTCCACTGCTTCTTCGTCGCCGGCTCGTACTGGATGAGCTGCATGAGCTCGTTCTGGAACACGACCTTGCCGGGCGTGGTGGCGATGTTGACGCCGAGCTCGAAGGCCTTGGTGTCGGTCATCGAGATCTTGAGCTTGCCGTTGCCGCGCTCGATGTCGTCCAGCAGGTTGTTCAAGCCCTTCACCAGGTTCTGGCCGCCGGAGGCGATCGTCTCGCGAAACACCTCGGGATTGGTCAGCGCGAAATTCGACGGCGCCAGCGCGTCGATATATTGGCGCGTGAAGAAATTGACTTTCCTTTTCGTGTGCTCGTCGAGGCCCTCGACGTTAGCCACTTCGTCGTGCAGCCAGCGCGACGTGATGAGGTAGCTCTGCTTGATGTAGTCGAAGAGGAAATGCTCGTGCCAGTCCTCGTGCTTGAAACGCTTGTCGCCCTGTGCGGGAATGGCGACGGGATCGAAGCTGCCCCCCATCATCCTCATCATCGACCCTTGCCACAGGTTCACGTAATCCCACCACAGGTTCATCTGCGACTCGGCGAGACGTGCCGGATTCGCGAGCATCTGTGCCGCGACTTCCATGAAGGCCTTGCCGAGCCCGAGCTCGTCGGAGGGCAGGCTGCGGCCCTTGCCGGCGTTGCGCGACGCGAATTCGCCGATCATCTTGGCGCTTTTTTCCGCGGCGGAGGCGAGCGATGCGGCCAGTGCGGCGGGATCGTAGGGGGGCGTCGATTCGGTAACGAAGGTGGACATCGCGCTTTCTCGTGGTTGGGTGCCGCAAGACTTCAGGTGTGGAAGCGAATGGCGCCGTCCGCCGCAACGGTACGCCGGATGCTACCGCGATGCCATAGGTGATTCAGGTGGGCGATGGACTCACCCATGGCGAAAAAGCGCTGCTGCGGGTCGAGTTCGCGCCGGAACAGCACCGGCAGCATGTCGGACGCGCTGAGAGGGGCTGCGGCCGCGACGAGCGCTTCGTTGAGTTCGGCCAGGCGGTCCGCGTGGTGCGCTTGCAGTTGCGCAACGCGGAGCGCGGCACCGCGAAACGGCAGGCCGTGTGACGGCAGCACTAGCGTATCGGGCGGCAGCGTCGCGAAGACCGCGATCGAATCGAGAAACCGAGCCAACGGATCGCCGTCCGGCTCGGCTGCGGCGACGCTCACGTTGGTGCTGATGCGCGGCAGCAGCATGTCACCGGAAATGAGCAGCCCGCGCGATTCCGAGTACAACGATGCGTGCTCCGGGGAGTGCCCGTGACCGCAGAGGATCCGCCACGGCGAACCGCCCGCGAGCACGTCGTCGCCATCCTGCATCCCCAGGAAGCGGGCCGGCACTTCGGGCACGCCGCGGCGGTATTGGTTGCCGCGCGCGGCGAGTCCAGCCACCCAATCGGCAGACATGCCGTGGGCCGCGAACAGCGCGCAAGTATCGGCGAGCGCGTGCGTCGCGCGCTGCTCCAGAACCGCATGCGCCGTCAGGAATTCGGACCGCGTCATCAAGACTGGACAGCCGAAGCGCTCCGAAAGCCACGCCGCATTGCCCAGATGGTCGGGGTGGAAATGCGTCGCGATGATCCGTGTGACCGGCCGGCCTGAGAGCGTCGTGGCCAAGTGGGTTTCCCAGAGCGCGCGCGTGGGCGCGTCGCCGTAGCCGCAATCGACGGCCGTCCAGCCGTCCGTTTCCGCGAGCAGCCACAGGTTGATGTGATCGAGCGCGAACGGCAGGGGCATCCTTATCCACAGCACGCCGGGCGCGACCGCGCACGCCTCGCCCGGTGCCGGCGGCACGGCAAGCGGATACTCGAGAAGCGGTGGGTGCGGCGCGTTCATGGGATCAAGGTCCTGCAAACCAATATGGTATCGTGCAAGGGACAGCTCCGCCCCTTCCGGTTTGCGATACCGCCACGCCATTCGCCGGCCAATCCATGTCCGCTGCCCGACGCATCGCCGCCAAATCGCCTGCCCGCGAGCCGACCTACACGATTTCCGAACTCGCCCGTGAATTCGCGCTGACCACGCGCGCCATTCGCTTCTACGAGGACGAAGGACTGATCGCGCCCGCCCGGCACGGGCGCGCGCGAGTCTACGGCGAGCGCGAGCGCGTCCGGCTGAAACTGGTGCTGCGCGGCAAGCGGTTGGGCCTCGCGCTGGCGGAAATCGCGGAACTGCTCGACCTCTACGAAATCGCGCGCAACGAAAAGGCGCAACTCGCCAAATTCCTGGATCTGCTGGCCGACCGCCGCGGCCGGCTGTTGCAGCAAAAAGACGACATTGACGCGGTTCTGGCCGAGATCGACGGCGTCGAGCGCGAATGCCGGCGGCGCCTCAAGTCGGACGGCGCGGCGGCGCGAGGCGGCGGACGCGGCGACCCGGAAGGTGAACCGCGGCGGGTGCCGCGGGCGCCGGGATCCCGGGGTAGTTGACGTTTACGTAAACGTCATTCACAATCACCGGTCCCATGCGCAGCACCCGGCCCAAGTGAGGTCCGCCCGCCATGACCGAAACGGCTACGTTTGTCGCCCGCGATCCCGGTTACGCGCAGCGCGTCCGTGCGAGTTTTGCCCGCCAGGGCGCCTTGGCACTGATCGGCGCGGAATTGATGGAACTGGCCCCCGGTTACTGTGCGATATCGGTGGTGCCGCGGGCCGAGATTTCGCAGCAGCATGGCTACGTCCATGCGGGCGTCGTCGGCACGATCGTGGATACGGCGGGCGGCTATGCCGGCTTTACCTTGTTCCCGGCAGGAAGCTCGGTGCTGACGGTGGAATTCAAGCTCAACCTCCTGGCACCCGCTACCGGTGACCGTCTCGTTGCGGAGGGATTCGTCGTCAAGCCCGGACGCACGCTCGCAATCACCCGCGGCGAGGTGCATGCTGAAAAGGACGGGAAGCGTACGCTCGTGGCCCTGATGCAGCAGACGCTGATCGTGATGCACGGCAAGCCGGACTGTTAAGGAAAAGCGATGCTCAACTTTCCTGCCCTCGACTTCCACCACGGTGAGACCATCGACATGCTGCGCGCGACGGTGCAGCAGTTCGCGGCCGACGAGATCGCGCCGCGCGCCGCGGCCATCGATCAGGCCAATCTCTTTCCCGCCGACCTGTGGCGGAAGATGGGGGACCTGGGGCTCCTCGGCATCACGGTCGAGGAGGATTACGGCGGCACCAACATGGGCTACCTCGCGCATGTCGTGGCGATGGAGGAAATCTCGCGCGCATCGGCGGCGGTGGGCCTCTCCTACGGCGCGCATTCGAACCTGTGCGTCAACCAGATCCGGCGCAACGGAAGCGAAGCGCAGAAGAAGCGTTACCTGCCGAAGCTGGTGAGCGGCGAACATGTCGGCGCGCTGGCGATGAGCGAGCCGGGTTCGGGTTCGGACGTCGTTTCGATGCGCCTGCGCGCCGACCGGCAGGGCAACGGCGCGTCCGAGCATTACCTGCTCAACGGCAGCAAGATGTGGATCACCAACGGGCCCGAGGCGGACACGCTCGTCGTCTATGCCAAGACCGACGCGCAGGCGGGACCCAAGGGCATCACCGCGTTCCTCATCGAGAAGGGCATGAGGGGATTTTCCACCGCGCAGAAGCTGGACAAGCTTGGCATGCGCGGGTCGAACACCTGCGAGCTCGTGTTCCAGGATTGCGAAGTGCCCGCTGCGAACATCCTGGGTGAGGAAGGGCGCGGCGTGAACGTGCTGATGAGCGGCCTCGACTACGAGCGCGCGGTGCTCGCCGCCGGCCCCCTTGGCATCATGGCCGCGTGCATGGACGCCGTGCTGCCGTATGTCCATGAACGGCAACAGTTCGGACAGCCGATCGGCGAGTTCCAGCTGATGCAGGGCAAGGTCGCCGACATGTATTCGACGATGACGGCGTGCAAGGCCTACGTCTATGCAGTTGCGCAGGCGTGCGACCGCGGCGAGGCCACGCGCAAGGATGCCGCCGGCGCCATTCTCTATGCCGCGGAAAAGGCGACGTGGATGGCGGGGGAGGCGATCCAGGCGCTGGGCGGCAACGGCTACATCAACGAGTATCCGACCGGTCGGCTCTGGCGCGATGCGAAGCTCTACGAAATCGGCGCGGGGACGTCGGAGATACGCCGGATGTTGATCGGCCGCGAACTTTTCAACGAGACGAAATGACGATGGCGCTGTTGCTGAAACCGGCTTGCGAGAAGTGCGCGGCGCCGTTGCCGGCGGACTCCGCGGACGCGCGCATCTGCAGCTACGAGTGCACGTTTTGCGCGGCGTGCGCGAATGCGATGGACGGCCGGTGTCCCAATTGCGGCGGCGAACTGGTGGCGCGCCCGCGCCGCAGCGCCTCCGCGCAATGACCAGAGGAATGTGCGATGCAGAATGATCCGATCGTGATCGTGGGCGCGGCGCGAACGCCGATGGGCGGCTTTCAGGGCGATTTTTCATCGCTGGCCGCGAGCGACTTGGGCGCGGTCGCGATCAAGGCCGCGGTGGAGCGCGCGGGCATCCAGCCCGCCGACGTGCAGGAACTGCTGTTCGGCAATTGCCTGATGGCAGGACAAGGACAGGCGCCCGCGCGGCAGGCCGCCCTGAAGGCCGGGTTGCCGATGTCGGTCAATTGCACGACGCTGTCCAAGATGTGCGGGTCGGCGATGAAGGCGACGATGCTGGCGCACGACCTTATCGTGGCCGGCTCGAACGACATCGTGGTCGCAGGCGGGATGGAGAGCATGACCAATGCGCCCTACCTCATGCCCAAGGCGCGCGTCGGTTACCGGATGGGCCACCAGCAAGTGCAGGACCACATGTTCCTCGATGGTCTCGAGGATGCCTACGACAAAGGGCGGTTGATGGGGACGTTCGCCGAGGACTGCGCGGCGAAGTACAGCTTCACGCGCGAGGCGCAGGACCAGTTCGCGCTCGCATCGCTGTCCCGCGCGCTCAAAGCCAATAACGACGGCACGTTCGCGTGGGAAATCGCGCCGGTCACCGTCCCCGGCCGCAAGGGCGACGTCACGATCGACAAGGACGAACAGCCCGCCAAAGCGTCGCCGGACAAGATCCCGACATTGAAGCCCGCCTTCCGCAAGGATGGGACGGTGACGGCGGCCAATTCGAGCTCGATCTCCGACGGCGCAGCCGCGCTGGTGCTGATGAAGCGCTCCGAGGCTGAACGGCGCGGACTGAAGCCGCTGGCCGTGATCGTCGCGCACGCGACGCACGCGCAGGAACCGGCGTGGTTCTCGACCGCGCCGGTCGGCGCGATCCAGAAGCTCTACGCAAAGACCGGCTGGACGTCGAAGGATGTCGACCTGTTCGAGATCAACGAGGCGTTCGCCGTCGTGACCATGGCGGCGATGACGGAACACAAACTGCCGCACGACCGGGTCAACGTGCACGGTGGTGCCACCGCGCTCGGCCACCCGATCGGCGCGTCCGGCGCTCGGATCATCGTCACGTTGATCGGCGCGTTGCGCAAGCACGACAAGAAGCGCGGCGTTGCGGCATTGTGCATCGGCGGCGGCGAGGCCACGGCGATGGCCATCGAACTGGCCTGAACGGCAGGAGACCGGATGATCCCGCTCGACAGTCTCACGCTTTATGCGGTCGCCTGCGTGCTGCTCGTCCTCACGCCGGGACCGAATCTCATGTATCTCATCTCGCGCACGCTGTGCCAGGGGCGCACCGCCGGCGTCGTGTCGCTCGCCGGCACGACCAGCGGAATGCTGTTCTACGCGATGGCCGCTGCGTTCGGCCTCACCGCCGTGTTCGTGGCCATTCCGGTTCTCTTCGACGTCGTGCGCCTGGCCGGCGCCGCGTACCTGCTCTGGCTCGCGTGGGACGCGATTCGTCCGCGCGGCGGCGGCGGGCCTTTTTGCGCGCCGCGACCTGCCGCAGGTGGCGCCTGGCGTGCTGTACCGAACCGGCGTGCTCACCAGCATCCTCAATCCGAAAGTCGCGCTCTTCTACCTGGCGCTGTTCCCGCAGTTCGTCGATCCCGCGCGCGGCAGCGTGCTGCTGCAGTCGCTGACATTGGCCGCCGTGCAGATCGCGATCGCCGCTGCGGGCGACCTCTGTTCGTGCTGGCGGCCGCGCGCGTCGCGCGCTGGCTGGCCGAGCGGCCTGCGTGGATCACCGCGCAGCGCTGGGTGCTAGGAGGCGTCTTCGCCGCCATCGCCGCTCAAGCTGGCGCTGGATGCGCGGCAGATGAGCACGAAAATGGGCACGAAAACGAACCATGCTGCTGACGGAGGAACAGCAGCTCGTCCGCGACACGATGCGCGCGTTCGCGCAGGAGCAGCTTGCGCCGAACGCCGCGCGCTGGGACCGCGAGTCCCATTTCCCGCGCGAGGAGCTGCGCGCGCTGGGCGGATTGGGTGCGATGGGCATGGTCGTCCCGGACCGCTGGGACGGCGCGGGAATGGACTATGTGTCGCTCGCGGTGGCGATGGAGGAAATCGCCGCCGGCGACGGGGCGACCTCGACGATCGTCAGCGTGCAGAACTCGGTCGTCTGCGGACCGATCAACGCGTTCGGCACCGATGCGCAGAAGGAAAAATACCTGAAGCCGCTCGCGCGCGGCGAATGGCTGGGCTGCTTTTGCCTCACCGAGCCGCATGTCGGTTCGGACGCCGGCGCGATCGCCATGCGCGCCGAACGCCGCGGCGACCGCTTTGTGCTGAATGGCGTGAAACAGTTCATCACGTCGGGGCCAACGCCGATGTCGCGGTGGTTTTCGCCGTCACCGACAAATCCGCAGGCAAGAAAGGCATTTCCGGCTTCATCGTCGACACCAAGTCCACGGGCTTCGTCGTCGCGCGCGTCGAGGAAAAGCTCGGCCAGCATGCCTCCGACACCGCGCAGCTGCTGTTCGAGGATTGCGAAGTGCCCGCCGCCAACCTATTGGGCGCCGAGGGCGCGGGTTACCGCATCGCGCTGTCGAATCTCGAGGCGGGCCGCATCGGCATCGCCGCGCAGGCGGTGGGCATGGCGCGCGCGGCGTTCGACGCCGCACTCGCCTATGCGCGCGACCGGATCAGCTTCGGCAAGCCGATCACCGAACACCAGGCGGTGAATTTCAGGCTCGCCGACATGGCCGTGCAAATCGAGGCCGCGCGGCAACTGGTCTGGCACGCGGCGGCATTGCGCGATGCCGGATTGCCGTGCCTCAAGGAAGCTTCGATGGCCAAGCTCTTTGCCTCGGAGATGGCCGAGCGCGTCTGTTCCGACGCCATCCAGATCCATGGCGGCTACGGCTATGTTGCCGACTTCCCCGTCGAGCGCATCTATCGCGACGTGCGCGTGTGCCAGATCTACGAAGGCACGAGCGACATCCAGCGGCTGGTCATCGGCCGCGCCATCGCGGGATGACGGGAAGCGAACGTCCGCACCCGAAGTGAGAAATGAGTGAGGAACGAGCGAAAAATGCCATGAGCGCGGCCATCGACTTCTACTTCGACTTCTCGTCGCCGTATGGTTACCTTGCGGCGCAGAAGATCGATGCGCTCGCGGCGAAATTCGGCCGCACCGTCGACTGGCATCCGATGCTGCTCGGCGTCGTCTTCAAGCAGACCGGCATGGCGCCATTGACGGATATTCCCATGAAGGGCGACTACTCGCGCCGCGATTTCGCGCGCAGCGCGCGCTTTCACGGCATCGCGTTCAAGATGCCGCCGGTGTTTCCGATCGCGTCGCAGGCACCCTCGCGGATCGTGCTGTGGGCCAAGGCGCAGGATCCGGCGCTCGCGGCCAAGGTGGCGCTGGCGCTCTTCGGCGCGTTTTTCCGCGACGGCAAGGACATCTCCAATCCTGACGTCGCTGCCGAGTCGGGGGTGGCGAGCTGAAGGTGCCAGGCGTCGACCGGGCGGCGGCGCGCGCGAGCATCGACGACCCCGCGATCAAGGACGCGTTGAAGCGAGAGGTCGACAGCGCGATTCGCGCCGGCGTCTTCGGCTCGCCGTTCGTCATCGTCGACGGCGAGCCCTTCTGGGGGCTCGACCGCTTCGACCAGCTCGAGCGCTGGCTCGCGACCGGAGGGTTCTGAAGTTGGCGGAATACGTTCTCCATTGTTTCGCGCAATCCGGCAACGCGTACAAGCCGGCGCTTGCGTTGCAGCTCGCCAATGCCGACTGGGCGCCGCGCTTCGTCGACTATTTCGGCGGCGAGACGCGCACCCGCGAATACCGCGCGGTCAACGTCATGGGCGAGGTGCCCGTGCTGCTGCATGACGGCCTCGTGCTGTCGCAATCGGGTGTCATCCTCGACTACCTTGTGGAAACGCTGGGTCAATTCGGCCCGCGCGATGCCGCGGAGCGGCGCGAGATCCTGCGCTGGATTCTCTTCGATAACCACAAGCTGACGAGTTACACGGCGACGCTGCGCTTCATGCGGACGTTCACGGATTCGCCGAATCCCGCGGTGCTCCAAGTCTTTCGCGGCCGCGCCGAAACGCGCATGGGGCATCCTCAATGCGCATCTGGCCGGGCGTTCGTTCGTCGTCGGCGATCACCTGACGATCGCCGACCTTTCGCTGTGCGGCTATCTGTTCTGGCCCGAGGAGATCGGCGTAGACTGGAGCGCCTATCCGAACGTTCGCGACTGGCTTGCGCGAATCGCCGCCACGCCCCGCTTCAAGCTTCCCTACGACCTCATGCCCGGCCACCCGCGCCCCGCGCCGTCCTGACGGAACGCAACGATGCCCGTCATCGAGACCCGCCTCAATACGCGCGACGCGATCTTCGCGCAGAACCGCGACGCCATGACGGCGCTCGTGGCCGACCTGCGGGAAAAGATCGCGCACATCGAGCAGGGCGGCGGCGCGGCGCCCAGCGCCAAGCACACGGCGCGCGGCAAGCTCTTGCCACGCGAACGCGTGCGCGCATTGCTCGATCCGGGAGCCCGTTCCTGGAATTCTCGCAGCTCGCGGCGTACGGGATGTACAAGGACAACATCGCCGCGGCCGGAATCATCACCGGCATCGGCCGCGTCAACGGCCAGGAGTGCGTGATCGTGTGCAACGACGCCACGGTCAAGGGCGGCACGTACTATCCGCTGACCGTGAAAAAGCACCTGCGCGCGCAGGATATCGCGCGCGAAAACGGCTTGCCGTGCATCTACCTCGTCGATTCCGGCGGCGCGAATCTGCCCAACCAGTACGACGTATTTCCGGACCGCGACCACTTCGGGCGCATTTTCTACAACCAGGCGACGATGTCGGCGCAGGGCATTCCACAGGTTGCGGTGGTCATGGGCTCGTGCACGGCCGGCGGCGCCTACGTGCCCGCGATGTCGGACGAGTCGATCATCGTCAAGGACCAGGGCACGATCTTCCTGGCCGGACCGCCGCTGGTGAAGGCGGCGACCGGCGAAATCGTCAGTGCCGAGGATCTAGGGGGCGCCGACGTGCACACGCGTGTTTCCGGCGTGGCCGATCACTTCGCGCTGAACGATCACCACGCGCTGGCGATCGCGCGCAGCATCGTCGGCAACCTGAACCGCGTGAAGCAAGTCACGCTCGATGTGCAACCGCCTCGCGAGCCGTTGCATCCGGCCGAGGAAATCTACGGCGTCATCCAGGCCGACATCAAGAAGCCCTACGACGTGCGCGAGGTGATCGCCCGTATCGTCGACGGCAGCGAATTCGACGAATTCAAGGCGCGCTACGGCGCAACCCTCGTCACGGGTTTTGCGCGGATCTGGGGTTATCCGGTCGGCATCGTCGCGAACAATGGCGTCCTCTATTCCGAATCGGCGCAAAAGGGCGCGCACTTCATCGAACTGTGCGCGCAGCGCGGCATTCCGCTCCTCTTCCTGCAGAACATCACGGGCTTCATGGTCGGCCAGAAATACGAGGCGGGCGGCATCGCCAAGGACGGCGCCAAGATGGTGACAGCGGTGTCCTGTGCGCAGGTGCCGAAATTCACCGTAATCATCGGCGGCAGCTACGGCGCAGGCAATTACGGCATGTGCGGACGCGCCTTCAATCCGCGCTTCCTGTGGATGTGGCCGAATGCGCGCATCTGCGTCATGGGCCCGGAGCAGGCGAGCAGCGTCCTGGCCACGGTCAAGCGCGAGCAGATCGAGAAGGCCGGCAAGACGTGGACCGCCGAGGAAGAAGAAGCGTTCAAGGCGCCGGTTCGCGACAAGCTCGCCGCCGAAGCGCATCCGTATTTCGCCAGCGCGAGGCTGTGGGACGACGGCGTCATCGATCCCGCCGACACGCGCCGCGTGCTGGGCCTGGCGATCTCGGCGTCGCTCAACAAGCCCGTCGAACCCACCAGGTTCGGCGTGTTCCGGATGTAACCGTGACCCGAGAATCGACTCCGATGCCGCGCAAGAAAAAAGCCCCGACGCCCGCCTGCGAAACGCTCGAAGTGGACCTGCACTATGGCGTCGGCGTGGTGGCGCTGAACCGCCCCGACGTGCACAACGCGTTCAACGAAGCGCTGGTCGCGGAATTGACGAGCGTGCTGCGGGCGCTCGACGCAGATGCCTCGGTGCGGGCGGTAGTGCTGACCGGCCGTGGCAAGAGCTTTTGCGCCGGCGCCGATCTCAACTGGATGAGGAAGATGGCGGCCTACGGCCCGGCGGAGAACCTGGCCGATGCGCGAGCGCTCGCGCTGATGCTGCACACGCTCAACGGCATGGGCAAGCCGACGGTCGCGTGCATCCGAGGCGCCGCGTTCGGTGGTGGCGTGGGACTCATCGCCTGTTGCGATATTGCCGTGGCCGCGCATGACGCGACCTTTTCGCTGTCCGAGGCGAAACTCGGGCTGATTCCGGCGACGATTTCGCCGTACGTGATCGAAGCCATCGGCGCTCGGCAGGCGCGGCGCTACTTTCTGTCCGCGGAGCGCTTTACCGCCGCGGAGGCATTCCGCATCGGCCTCGTCCACGACATCGTCCCGGAGCCCGAACTCGACACCCGGATCAACGAATTGCTGGGCGCGCTCCTTGTCGCGGGACCCGCGGCGCAGTTCGAGTGCAAGGCGCTGATCCGCGGCGTCGCGCACCGTCCCATCGACGCGGACGTCATCGACGGCACGGCCAGGCACATCGCTGCGGTCCGGGCTTCACCGGAGGGCAAGGAAGGCGTGGCCGCGTTCTTGGCCAAGCGGCCCGCCCAGTGGGTGCCGGAGTCGCTGCGTCCCAAAAAGAAGTAGCCGATGCCGGTCCTCGATCATTTCGACACATTGCAGCTGGTGGCGCTCGCGGCCGCATTGGGATGGGCGAGCGGACTGCGCCTGTATGCCGTGCTGTTCATCGTCGGCGCCTTGGGCTTCCTCGGCTGGGTCGAATTGCCGGCGGGCCTTCGCGCGCTCGCGCATCCATTCGTGCTCGCCGCCTCGGGCTTCATGTGCTTCGTCGAATTCTTCGCCGACAAGATTCCGGGCGTCGACTCGCTCTGGGACATCGTGCACACGTTCGTCCGCATTCCCGCGGGCGCCGCGCTCGCGGCCGGGGTGTTCGGCGACTCGTCCGCGGCGGCGATGCTCGCCGCGGCGATCCTGGGCGGCACGCTGGCCGCGGGAAGCCATCTGGCGAAAGCCGGCAGCCGGGCGGTCATCAATACGTCGCCTGAACCTTTTTCCAACTGGTCGGCTTCCTTCGGCGAGGACCTCGCCGTCGGCACGCTGCTGTGGCTGGCGTTCATGCATCCTGTGGCCGCGCTCGTGGTCCTGGCCGCGCTTATCGCGGTGACGATCTGGCTCATTCCCAAGCTGTGGCGAATGCTCCGCGCGATCGTTGCGCGCGTGACCGGCTGGTTCGCCGAGCCACCCGCCGGGCGCCAGCCCTAAAAGACGATGTTCACCAAGATCCTCATCGCCAACCGCGGCGAAATCGCCTGCCGCGTTGCGCGCACGGCGCGCCGGATGGGCATTCGCACCGTCGCCGTGTATTCGGATGCCGACGCCGATGCGCTGCATGTCGAATCTTGCGACGAGGCTTACCGGTTGGGGCCCGCCGCGCCGCGCGAGAGCTACCTGAACGCCGACGCGATCCTCGCCATCGCCGCGAAGTCCGGCGCGCAAGCGATCCATCCGGGCTACGGCTTTCTCTCGGAAAACGAGGCCTTTGCCGAAGCGTGCGCGAAAGCCGGCGTGGCCTTCATCGGCCCGCCGCCGCGCGCGATCGCCGCCATGGGCTCGAAGTCGGCCGCCAAGACGATCATGGCCGACGCGCGCGTCCCGCTGGTGCCCGGTTATCACGGCGATGACCAGGAGCCGGCGCTGCTGGCGCGCGAAGCCGCGAAGATCGGCTTCCCGGTATTGATCAAGGCGACCGCCGGCGGCGGCGGCAAGGGCATGAAGATCGTCACCGCGCGCCGACGAGTTTGCGGCGGCGCTGGCGTCGGCGCGACGCGAGGCGAAGGCGTCGTTCGGCGACGATCGCGTGCTGCTCGAGCGCTACCTCAACTCGCCGCGCCACATCGAGATCCAGGTGTTCGCCGACATGCACGGCGAGGCGGTCTACCTGTTCGAGCGGGATTGCTCGGTGCAGCGGCGGCACCAGAAGGTGCTCGAGGAAGCGCCGGCGCCGGGGATGGAGCCGACGCGGCGGCGCGCGATGGGCGAGGCGGCGGTCGCCGCGGCCAAGGCGATCGGCTACGTCGGCGCGGGCACCGTCGAATTCATCGTCGAGCAGGACGGCACGTTCTATTTCATGGAGATGAACACGCGGCTGCAGGTCGAGCACCCCGTCACCGAAATGATTACCGGCCTCGACCTGGTCGAATGGCAGTTGCGCGTCGCCTCCGGCGAGCCGCTGCCGAAGCGCGCAGGACGAGCTTGCGATCAAGCGGCCACGCGATCGAGGCGCGGCTCTATGCCGAGGACCCGGAGCGCGGATTCCTGCCGTCGATCGGGCGCATCTCGCACTGGCGCATGCCGCCGCGAGTCCGATCGCGGGTCCGCGTCGACACCGGCGTGCGCGAAGGCGACGAGATCTCGCCGTTCTACGACCCGATGCTGGCGAAACTGATCGTGTGGGGCGAGGACCGCGAAACCGCGCTGCGCGGAAATGGTCGCGGCGCTGCGCCAATGCGAGGTCGTCGGTGTCGCGACCAACATCGCGTTCCTGCGAGCGGGTCGTCGCCCATGACGCGTTTGCCAACGCGCGCCTCGACACCGGACTCATCGAAAAGAATCGCGACGCGCTTGTTCCCGCCGCCGGGTGCGACGCCGGAGGCCGCATTGATCGCGGCGGCGCATCGCCGAATACGCCGGCGATCGCCAGGACGCTGCGGTTGCGGCCAGCGGCTCCGGCGACCCGTACTCGCCCTGGCACGCGCCCGATGCGTGGTGGCTCAATGTGGCGCCGAAGGGGTTGCTCTTCACATTCGCCGACGGCGACGCACATCATCGTTCGCGTGCAACCACGCGGCGATTCGCGTGCGGGTCGAACTGCCGATGCGCGCCGCAGGGCCGTCCAAGAGCGCGGGACTGCAGGCCGCCGTTGGGGGCAGCGAACGAGTGAGCGTGTCCGATTCGCGCCATCGAAGTCCACTGGACCGAGCGCGATGATCGGCTCGTGCTGGAATTCGAGGGGACCGCGTCGCCACGACGGTCGTTGCCGACGGCGACGACCGCCATGTATTTGCGCCGGGGATGCGGCGCAAGTTGACGTTCATCGATCCGCTCGCGCACGCGGGTGAGGACGAAGCGCATGGCGGGCACCTGACTGCGCCGATGTCCGGCGCGATCGTTGCCGTGATGGTGAAGGCGGGCGACAAGGTGGTGCGCGGCGCACCGCTGATCGTGCTCGAGGCGATGAAGATGGAGCACACGATCGTCGCGCCGGCCGATGGCGTCGTCGCCTCCGTCAACTTCGGCGTCGGCGACCGCGTGGCCGAAGGCGCCGATCTGGTCGACCTCGAGGACGCCTGACGATGAGCGCGACCGGCGTAGCGAGCGTGGGGGTCCTTCCATGCGCGTTGTACTGAATATTCCGGCGGACGCGGACCCCTGCTGGCTCGAATTGTTGCGCGCGGCGTTGCCGGGCGCGCACGTCTATCCGCGCGCATCGGGGCAGCCGGTGGATCCGGATGCGATTCCGGCAGACTACGTGGTCGCCTACGGCCCCTGTGAGACGCTGTTCGCCGAACAGCGCCGGATGAAGGCCATCTTCAACCTCGGCGCAGGCGTGCGCCACCTGCTGACGTTGCCCAACCTGCCGCGCGATGTGCCAGTCATAAGGCTCGAGGACGCCGGCATGGCGGAGCAGATGGTCCGCTATGTGCTGGCCGCCGCGCTGCGGTTCGCGCAACGCCTCGACGTCTACGCTCGTCAACAGCGCGAAGCGCGATGGGAACAGCATGACCCACGATCGCCGGCATCGATGAGGGCCGGCGTGATGGGCCTGGGCGTGATCGGCAGCCAGGTGGCGCGCGCGTTGGCGGCGCAGGGCTTTGCCGTGCGCGGATACGCGCGGTCGGCAAAGGCGTTGGCGGGCGTGGCCGTCTTTGCCGGAGAGGTCCGACTCGACGCCTTCCTCGACGGGCTCGACTTCCTGGTCTGTGTGTTGCCGGCAACTCCCGCGACCGACGGCATCCTCAATCGCGCGATCGCTGTCGCGCCTCGCCGACGGCGCGCACGTCGTCAACATCGGCCGGGGTGCGGCATTGGTCGAAGGCGACCTCATCGCGCTGATCGAAAGCGGCAAGCTCGGCGGGCGCTACACTCGACGTTTTCCGCCGAGGAACCTCTGCCGTCCGCGCATCCGTTCTGGCGCCGGCCGGAAATCATGGTGACGCCGCATATTTCCGGGCTCACGATGACCGGAAGCCGCGGTAGCGCAGGTCGCGGGTAAGATTGCGCGATTGGAGCGTGGCGAGCCGGTTACCGGCGTCGTCGCAATCGAGAAAGGGTACTGATGGCGCTGCCGAAGAAGGTCCGCCTGGTCGAAGTCGGGCCGCGCGACGGCCTGCAGAACGAGAAGACGATGGTTCCGACCGACGTCAAGGTCGCGCTGATCGACCTCCTGACCGACGCGGGGTTTGCCGCGATCGAGGCCACGTCGTTCGTCTCGCCCAAGTGGGTGCCGCAGATGGCCGACGCAGCCGAGGTGATGGCGCGCATCCGCCGCAAGCCCGGCGTGCGCTATCCGGTGCTGACGCCGAACATGAAGGGCTTCGAGGCGGCGCGTCGCGGCGAAGGCCGACGAGGTCGCGGTCTTCGTCGCGGCGTCGGAGACGTTTTCGCACAAGAACACCAATTGTTCGATCGCCGAGGGCCTCGACCGCGCGCGCCCGATTTTCGACGCGGCCGAAGCCAACAACGTGCGCGTGCGCGGCTACGTTTCGTGTGTGCTCGGCTGTCCGTACGAAGGCGACATCGATCCGCGCCGCGTCGCCGATGTCGCGCACGCGCTCTACGCAATGGGCGCGTACGAAGTTTCGCTGGGCGACACGATCGGCACCGGCACCCCGGGCAAGACGCAGGCGTTGTTCGCAGTTGTCCGCCGAGCGCGTGCCGATGGCGGCGCTCGCGGGTCACTTCCACGATACGTACGGACAGGCGCTGGCCAACGTCTATGCGGCGCTCGAGCTGGGCGTGGCGACCTTCGACAGCTCGATCGCGGGACTGGGCGGCTGTCCGTATGCGAAGGGCGCGACCGGCAATGTCGCCAGCGAAGACGTCGTCTACCTGATGCAGGGATTGGGGATCGAGACCGGCGTGGACATGACGCAATTGCGCCGCGCCGGGCAGTACATTTCCGACTTCCTGCAACGGCAACCGGCTTCGCGCGTCGCACGCGCGTTGAACGCGAAAACGCCTTTGCCCGCATGATGCCGCCGCGCCCATGACGGCCGGCAGTCTTCCTTCTGGCAGCGCCGTACCTTCGCCGTGCACGAGGGTGTGCGCGATCGACCCGGTGACGGGCTTTTGCGTCGGCTGCCTGCGCACGCTCGGCGAAATCGCGGAGTGGGGCATGCTCGACGACGAAGGCAAGCGCGCCGTGTGGGCGCAACTCGCCGTTCGGCGCGCCGCTCGCCGCAGCGACCGACCCTTCCCGGACGGGCACCGATGGCGAACGCTGAACGAACCGTTGCCAATCGGTATGTTGCTGACTGGTACTTCGACTTCGTGTCGCCATTCGCGTACCTGCAAAGCGAGCAGCTCGCGAGTCTCGCGCCCGCGATCACGATCCGGTACAAGCCGGTATTGTTCGCGGGGCTGCTCACCGCCCACGGGCAGAAAGGTCCGGCCGAAATCGCGAGCAAGCGCGCCTTCACTTATCGCTTCGTCCTCTGGCAGGCGAAGCGGCTCGGCATACCGCTCAAGATGCCACACGAGCATCCGTTCAACCCGCTGCCACTCTTGCGCCTGGCGATCGCCTGCGACTGCCAGCCGGCGGCCATCCAGCGCATCTTCCGCTTCGTGTGGCGCGACGGCCGCCTGCCCGATTTACCGATCGAATGGGCGGAACTGACGCATGACCTCGAGCTTGCCAACGCCGACGCGCGCATCGCCGAACCCGAAGTGAAGGAGACGCTGCGCCGTTACACCGACGAGGCGATCGCCCGCGGCGTGTTCGGCGTGCCCACGCTCGATTTGCGCGGCGAACTCTTCTGGGGCGTGGACGCGACGCAGATGGCGGCGGACTACGCCGCGGCGGGTTGCCGCTGGACCGACCCCGAATACGCGCGCGCGGCCGCGCTGCCCGTCGGCGCCTCGCGCGATGCCCAGAAATCCGCCAAGCGTTCCTGATATCCGCTGCAAGGCGTGGGCCCCGCGCCCCTAGCGTCCCCTTAGGTGGCTGGCTTGCCGTCGGTGGGCACGCGCATCGCGCGAGCCGCAGTGGTCTGCTTCAAGCGGAATTGAGCGAGCTTCTTCTCCAGCGCGGGATCGGTCGCGGCGAGGATGGCCACTGCAAACAGTGCAGCATTCGCCGCTCCGGCCTCGCCGATCGCGAACGTCGCCACCGGAATTCCCTTGGGCATCTGCACGATGGACAACAGGGAATCCTCGCCGCGCAGGTACTTGGACGGTATCGGCACGCCCAGCACGGGCACCATCGTCTTGGCGGCGAGTATGCCGGCAAGGTGCGCCGCGCCGCCGGCGCCCGCAATGATCGCGCGCAAACCACGGGGACCTGCGTCCTCCGCGTATTCGAAACTGTCGTCGGGCATCCGGTGCGCGGACAGGACGCGCGGCTCGTTGGGAATGCCGAACGCGTCGAGCTGCGCGACGGCGTGGCGCATCACTTCCCAATCGCTTTCGCTGCCCATCACGACCCCGACCAGCGGTGCTGCCTTGCGTTGCGCCATCCGTCCTCCCGGAGCGATGGTTCGTTTTTGTAGCCGCAGATTTTAGCATCGGGGTATGCGCCGCGCCCGTCCTTTCAGCCCACGGGCGGAGGAACGTTCGTCGCTCGGGGTTGTCTTGAGAGGCGGGCTCGACGAGAATGAGTGCCTCGATGCGTTGCCTCTTTCTCCGCGGCCTTGGCCTGGCGGCATTCCTGCTGGCCGGGCAGATCCCGCCTTCCTTCGCGCAACTGGGCCAAGTGAGCGACGCCGATTTTCGGGAGGCGAAAGCGGCCTTCGAAAAAGGCGATCGCGGGAAGCTCGCGGCGCTGGCGGGAAAGCTGCATGGCCACATCCTCGAACCCTATGTCGAGTACTGGGGCCTCAGACTGGCCCTCGACGCTACGCCGCCGCCGGCCGTGCGCGACTTTCTCGACCGCTATCCGGACACGCCGCTCGCCGAAAAATTGCGCGTGGAATGGTTGAAGGTGCTTGGGAAGAAGGGCGACTGGAGTCGCTTTGCGCTGGACTATCCGCCGCCATCGGGAGAGGACGCGGAACTGCTCTGCTATGGCATCCAATACCAGCGCCAGCGCGATGGCGATGCGGCGCTCGCCGCCGCCATCCCGCTCTGGTTTAACGGCCAGGCAACACCGGATTCCTGTGAACCGCTGTTCGCGGCGCTGATCGGCCGCGGCGACTTGACCGTGGCCGACCGCATTGCACGGTTTCGACTGGCCTCGGAGGCCGGCAGCGTGCGCCTGGCACAGGCCATCGCCGCAGATCTGCCTCCCAAGGACCGCATCGCCG
Source organism: uncultured beta proteobacterium (assembly GCA_963755065.1). Lineage (GTDB taxonomy): Bacteria > Pseudomonadota > Gammaproteobacteria > Burkholderiales > Casimicrobiaceae > VBCG01. The sequence continues at coordinate 80,238 of CAVWIM010000007.1, read as the reverse complement.
AGCGCGAGTTCTACCTTGCGAATCGCGATCCCCAGCGCGCGCTAGCCGCCGGAGCGTTCGCCTGGAACACGGGTTCGGGACGGCAACTGGCGCTGTACACGCTCGAGCGCGCGGCGCGCAGCGATGCGGCAGCCGCGCGGCCAGGCTGGGTGAAATGGCGCGACAAGCTGCCGGAGCCGGAGCGCAGGTACGGCAATGCGCGGCTTGCCTACCATGCGGCACGGCAGCTCAATCCTTCGGCCAACGACTGGTTTCGCGAGGCCGGCAACCTGCCGCTTGCCCCGGAAATGCTCGCCTGGCGCGCGCGCGCGGCGTTGCGCGCCGTTGCCTGGAGCGACGTGGAGGCGGCCATCGACGCCATGCCCGAATTCCAGCGCCAGGAGTCGGCGTGGCGGTATTGGAAGGGGCGTGCGCTGGCGGCCACGGGGCGCGCGGCGGAGGCCAACGCGTTGTTCGAGGCGCTGGCCGCCGACACGAATTTCTACGGCCTGCTCGCCGCCGAAAGCCTGGGCAGGCATTTCGAGATGCCGGCCAGTGAACCCCTGCCAGCGCCTCCCGGAGCCCTCGCGGCATTCGGCGTCCGGCCCGAAGTGCAACGTGTCGTCAAGCTCGCGGAACTCGACATGAAGCCGGAATCCCAGCGCGAGTGGCTCTTCATCGTGCGCGGCCAGCCGGATGACTTCCTGCTGCTCGCCGCCGACTATGCGCGCCGCGTCGCGTTGTACGACCGTGCGGTCAACACGGCCGACCGCACCGTTGCGCGCCATGATTACGCGCTGCGCTACATGGCGCCGTTCCGTACGCGAATTCGACGCCGCGTCGCGCAGCCGTGACGTCGATGTCGCGCTTCTGTATGCCATTGCGCGGCAGGAATCGCGCTTTTCTCCCGACATCGTGTCGTCCGCGGGCGCGGTAGGTCTCATGCAATTGATGCCGCACACCGCGCGCTGGGTCGCCAACCAGCTCGGGCGCAGCGACTACCGCGCGACGGCGATTGCCGACGTGGAATTGAACACGCTGTTCGGCGCGTACTATTTCAAATACTGGCTCGACCGGCTCGATCACATGCCGGCGCTGGCAGCCGCTGCGTATAATGCGGGGCCCCGCCGCGCGCAAGCGTGGCTTCCCCCGGCGCCGCTCGAGGGCGCCGTGTGGGTCGAGACGATCCCGTTCAACGAAACCCGCGACTACGTGAAGAAAGTGCTCGCGAATTCGATGATGTACTCGCAGGCGTTCGGCGGCGCGCCGCTGTCGCTGACCTCGCGTTTGGGCGTCGTGGCGCCGCGCGGCGGCACGATCTCCGATCCCGTGGCCGCAAGGACGGAATGACGGTGGGGGCCGCGCGCGTCGTGGTGCTGGGCGGCAGCGGCTTTGTCGGGCGCCATCTGGTCGCGCGACTGTCGGCCGCGGGACACGAAGTTGTCGTGCCGACACGCCGTCGCGAGCAGGCCAAGCACCTGATCCTCCTGCCGACCGTCGAGGTCGTCGAGGCGGATGTGTTCGACAAGGCAGCGCTCGCCCGGCTGATGTCGGGGGCGGCCGCCGTCGTCAATCTCGTCGGCATCCTGAACGAATCCGGACGCAATACGTTCGCGCGCGTCGCATGTCGAGCTTGCGCGGAACCTGACCGCCGCCTGCGTCGCGGCGGGCACGCGGAGGCTCGTGCAGATGAGCGCGCTCAATGCCGATCCGTCCGGTCCCAGCCACTACCTGCGCAGCAAAGGCGAGGCCGAGGCGATCGTCAAGGCGTCGCCACTCGACTGGACGATCTTTCGCCCGAGCGTCGATCTTCGGGCCCGAGGATTCCTTCCTCAACCTGTTCGCGCGGATCTGCGAAGCTGTTGCCGGTCATTGCGCTCGCCGCGTCCGACACGCGCTTCCAGCCCGTCTACGTGGGCGATGTCGCGCCTGCATGGCCCAAGCGCTTGGCGGACGAAGCGGCGCACGAGCGCAGTTACGACCTGTGCGGCCCGGCGATCTACACGCTGCGCGAACTGGTTCGCTATGTGGGGGAAGTGAGCGGCGCGGTGCGCCCGATCATCCCGCTCGGCCCACGCCTGTCGAAACTGCAGGCCGCGGTGCTCGAAATGCTGCCGGGACCGCTGATGAGCCGCGACAATCTGGCATCGATGGCGAAGGACAGCGTATGCGGCTGTCCGTTTCCTGCTGCGTTCGGCATGACGCCGGCGGCGCTGGAGGCGGTCGCTCCCGAATACCTGGCGCCTGCCGCGATGCGCAGTCGGTTACGACGCATTATCGCGCCGGCAGCGGGCGCTAGCAGGTCGTTCGATGGGCTCCCGGGGCGCATTGGTGACCTTGCGCGAGATCGACGCCGACACGGTCCGCGCGATCTGCGCGCTGCGCGTCACCCCGCGCAGGAGCACCTGGTGGCGCACAACGCGGTTTCGATTGCGCAGGCGCATTTCGAGCCCGCGGCGTGGTTTCGTGCGATTTACGCGGACGACGAACCCGTCGGCTTCGCGATGCTGTACGACCCCACGCATGCGGCGGCGCCCGAGCGTCCGCGACACGTGTCACCTGTGGCGCTTCATGATCGCGGCGCCGCACCAGCATCGAGGCTACGGCGGCGCCGCGCTGGCGCAGCTGATCGGCCACGTGCGCACGCTCGCCGGCGTGACCATGTTCGCGCTGTCGTTTGTCCCGGCCGACGGCGACCCGCGCGATTTCTACGCGCGCTTCGGATTCCGCGAAACCGGCGAGGTCGACGACGGCGAGGTCGTGATGGAGCTCGGCCTTTCGCTGGCGACTGAAGCCATTCCGGGGCGCTAACCGTACATGGCGCGCCCGCTGCCGCAGCCCGCCCGCGATCTATCGAAGTCGGCGGCGCCGTCCGCGATGAATTGCTCGGCCGAACAAACGCCGACCGGGATTTTGTCGTCGTCGGGGTCACGCCGGAGACGATGCTGGCCTCCGGCTTCCGCCCGGTCGGCCGCGACTTTCCAGTGTTCCTGCATCCGGAAACGAACGAGGAATACGCGCTCGCGCGCACCGAGCGCAAGCACGGCCGCGGCTATCGGGGATTCGAGTTCTTCGCGTCTCCCGATGTCACGCTGGAGGAGGACCTGGCGCGGCGCGATCTCACGATCAATGCGATGGCGCGTGGCGAGGACGGCACCCTCATCGACCCGCACGGCGGCCAATCCGACCTGCGCGCCGGCGTGTTGCGCCATGTGTCGCCCGCGTTCGTCGAGGACCCGCTGCGCGTGCTGCGCGTCGCACGCTTCGCTGCACGCCTGGGATTCGCCGTGGCGCCGGAAACCGAGGCGTTGATGCGCGCCATCGTGGCCTCGGGCGAACTCGCGACGCTGGCGCCGGAGCGCGTCTGGCAGGAACTGGCCAAGGGGCTCATGGAAGCGCGTCCGTCGCGGATGCTGGCCGTGTTGCGTGAGTGCGGTGCGCTCGCGCAACTCATACCGGAGGTCGATGCGGCATTCGGCGTTCCAACCGTGGAGGCGCCCCAAGGCGAGGTCGGTCCGGGCGTGCACGATTTGGGCGTACATCTAGCGCAGGCGCTGGATTGGGCGGCAAGTCACGGCTACACGCTGGCCGCGCGCTATGGTGTTCTCGCGCACGACCTGGGCCCCGCGGCTGGCCCTCGCGACGCATGGCCCGCGCAAGCGTCCGTGGCGCAAAACGTCCGTCTCGCGGAGAGCGTGTCGCAACGCCTCAAGGTGCCGCTGACCAGCCGCGACGCGGCGAGACTTGCCGCGCGCTGGCGCCCGCGCCGTGCGCAAAGCCGCGGACTTGCGTCCGGCGCAATTGCTCGACCTCCTGCAGGCCACCGACGCGCTGCGCCGCCCGGGGCGGCTCGAGACGCTGCTGGACGTGTGCACGGCGGATGCGTGTGCGCGGCCCGGTGCCCAGCGGGACTATCCGCCCGCGCAGTTGCTGCGCGAAGCGCTCGCCGTTGCCAGGACCGTCGATGCCGGTGCGATCGCGCGCAAGGCCGTCACGGCCAAGGGAAAGAACGAAACATGACGACGACGCCATCGCGATGGCGGTGCGCGCCGCGCGGCGGAAGGCGTTGCGTGCGTGGCGCAGCGCCAAAACGCAGCGCTAGCGGGGCCGTTCCAAGCGACTAGATCCGGTACGCGACCGCCTTCATCACGCTGGCGGCAACGCGCATCAGTTCGCGCGCCGGCAGCGGAAGCTCGAATGCGCCGGCCGCCTGCGCCGTCGGCACCGTGCCGCGCTTCGTCGTCGCGCATCGCGGCCACGATGGCGCGGCTCTTCGCGTCGGCGTCCGGCAGCGCGTCCATGTGGCCGGTCAAGTGCTCCTCGACCTGGCGTTCGGTCTCGACGACGAAACCCAGGTTGACCCGGTCGCCGGCCAATCCCGCGACGACACCGATCGCAAACGAACCGGCGTACCAAAGCGGATTGAGCAGCGACGTGCGGTCATGCAATTCGGCCAGGCGCGTCTGCGTCCACGCCAGGTGATCTTCCTCGTCGCGCGCGGCGCCTGCAAACTTCGCGCGAATGCCGGGATCGCGCGCCACCAGCGCCTGGGCCGAGTACAACGCCTGCGCGCAGACCTCTCCCGTGTGGTTGACGCGCATCAGTGCACCGGCGTGGCGTCGCTCGTCCGCGGTGAGTTCGGCCGCCGGCAGATGCGCGCCGGGAACGGGACGGGACGACGTCACGGTACCCGCGAGCGTGCGTAGCGCGCGGTCGAAGCGCAGGATCAGTTGGTCAACCGGATGGTCTAGCATCGGATCGCTCATCCGCAGATGCTACCAGTTCGCGCCTTGCCGTTGTCGATGGATTGGAGGCGATCGACAAAAAAACGGGCGCCCGAAGGCGCCCGTTCCTGGTGCTTGTTGCTATCGCTTGTTGCTGTCGGCTGTCCTCTTAGAAGAAGTGGACGAGGCCCGAGATGATGCCTTGCGGCTTGGCGGAGGCGCCGCACGCTGCCTCTGCCACGCCGTTGGTCTGCAAGCACGCGCCAGAGATCGACGTTCACGCCGAAATTATAGGCGCCGTTGCTCTTGTTGGCGATCTGCACATAGCCTGCGTACATGAGCGTGCGCTTCGACAGTGCGTAGGTGTAGCTGACTTCCCACTGCTGCGCGCCGGTGTTCTCACCCTTGCGGACCGCGCCGACCTGCTGGCCGTCAAGCGCCGAGCCCGTGCCCTTCTGCGCCTGCCCGTACATCGCGTACAACTGGCCCGGACCGAGGTTCCAGGTCACGCTGGCGCCCCAGAAGTTGCGCTTGATTGTCGCCGCTGGTCGATGTCGTACTTCAGCTGCTCGTACACGCCACCGATCTTGGCCACGCCGAAGTTCCACGAGGCCGCCACCGTATCGCTTGATCTTGCAGCCGGAGTCCCCGATTTGGTTCGTGTCAGGGTTGATCTGGCCGGTAACTAGAGTGCCAGCACGGGGATGGAATTCGGACGGAAGTTGTTGTGGACTTCGTACGCGATGCCGCCCTGGAACGGGCCGTTGTTGTACAGGCCGTTGACCGACACCATGTACCCGTGACGGCGTTGCTGGGCAACGGTCGTGCCGCCGGCGTGCCGGTGGCAACGATGCCCGTCGTAATCGCCTGCGGCCCGTTCGTCGGATCGCCGCCGGAAACCGCTGAGCCGACCTGGACGCTGCCGGTGAAGCCGCCAATGTTCGGCGAGTCGTAACGAATGCGAGTTCGCCGCGCGGTCGTCGAACGCGCCGCCGTACTGGTAGTTGCCGGCCCAGCCGGTGTTCGACCAGAGCGCTTGCGTACCGAGGATGCTGGTGGCCAATGTCGGGACGTTACCGAAAATCGGGTGGATGTCGTCGTACGGCGTCAGGAAGTAGCCCAGCTTAAAGGTACCCCAGCCGCCTTGCAGGCCGACGAAGGTTTCGCGCGTGCCCAGCGTTGCGCCCAGCCCGCCGCCGGTGGCGGCGCCGACCGCCGATTCGATCTGGAAGATGGCGGTAAGCCGCCGCCCAGCGCTTCGGAACCGCGAACGCCCAAACGCGACGAGTCCGACTTCACGCGGAATATGTTTTCCTTGGGGAAGCCGTTCTGCGATGTCGGGGGGTCGTAGGTCTGATCCTGCTTGGCGTTGACGACTTCCATATCCAAATTCAAGCGACCGTACAGCGTGACGTTCGCAGTTTGCGCTTGCGCGGCCATCGGGGCGGCAAGCATCCCCGCGACAGCGACAGCGACGAGCTTCTTATTCATGGAGTCTCTCCTCTAACGGATAAAATTGGCAAGGATCAAGCCTTTTGCGCCTGCCATCGGAACCTTCTCTACATCTCTCGAGAAGCTGCGTCCTATTGTGCCAAACCGCGCAAACCATTGGCAAGCCGAAGGCAGAATGGGGTCCTTTGTCTCTCATCCCTGTTGTGCCGGAGCAACAAGAAAATCGGCAGGAACACCGGGGTAGCGCATGTTGGCGGCATTGGTCGCGGGCTCGCGTACAGAATCTGAATGTGGCCCTAAAGTCATGATCGAAAAGAGAAAAATGTCACGTTGCTCGATTGCCCGCGCCCCCGCGCCCGGATTGATGCATTTGTTCCGTTTTGCCTATCCCCGCAGGACCTCGAAGGCCCGGATCGATCCCTTTACGGCCTTGTTTTTGACCGTTTTTCCCCGTTTGCCGGCGCGCGCGGGCGTGACCGCTTTCCCGGGACTTTCCGGTGAGCCTGCCATCAGGCTCGCTGGCGTTCTGCGGCGGGCATGGCATTCGCGTTGACGGTGAGCGCGCTGGCCACCGTCGTCCTCCTGCGCGCCCGCGCGAAGCTTCCGCAGGACGCTCCCAATGAACGTTCGCTGCATGTCGCACCCGCTCCCGCGCGGAGGGGGCTCGCCATCTGGGCCGGGTGGTTGCCGGTGGCGCTTGTGGGCGTCGCCGCTCGCGCACGGCGGGACCGCGCTGTGGCTGGTCCCGTGGCTTGTGCTGGCGCTGGTCTCGCTGCGCGACGACGTGCGTGCGCTGGGCGTCGGCGTCCGCCTGCTGGTGCATGCGCTGGCGGCGCTCTGGTTCGGCATCGGCTTGGTGTTGCCCGCATTGATGTCATCGGCACGCCGCGACGCTGTGGCCGCGATCGCTGCCGGTGGCCCTGCTGGCGGCCGCCATCGCGGCGTGGTCCCTCAACCTCTACAATTTCATGGACGGCAACGACGGACTGGCCGCATCGATGGCCATGCTCGGATTCTCCGCCTACGGTGCCGGCGCCGTCTTCGCGGGCGCGCCCGCGCACGGCATTTTTCGCGCTCGCCGCGGCTACGGCGCCGTTCTTCGCCGTCAATCGTCCGCCGTCGCGAATCATCATGGGCGACGTGGGCGCCGTGCCGCTGGGCTTTCTCGCCGCGGCATTCGGTGTGGCGCTGGTGGCCGACGGCACGTGGCCCGCGTGGTTTCCTGCGCTCGTCTTTCTTCCGTTCATCGCGGACGCGACCCTCACGCTGGCGCGCCGCGCGTGGCGCCGCGAACGGCTCTGGCAGGCGCACCGGAACCACTACTACCAGCGGCTGCACCGGTTGGGCGCCGGGCATCGCGGGACGCTCGCTGATTTACGGCCTCTGGATGGCAGGCAGCGGTCTCACCGCGCTGGCCTGCCTGCGCCTCGAACCTGCGCTGGGCTGGCCAGCCTTCTTCGCATGGTGCGTCGCCGGCGCGGCGCTTTTTGCGGCGATTGATTATCATTGGGGTCCGGACCCGGCTCCATTCGATGAAGAAGCGATCCAACTGGCGAGGCTCTCTCGCATTTGCCCACGACGTGTGCGCCGCAGCGCTGGCATGGGCAGCGCTGTATTGGCTCCGCTTCAATCTCGACTTCAAGGATTCCTACCTCGCGGACATGGGGTGGACGCTCGTGTGGATCCTGCCGCTGCAGGCGGGGATATTTTTGGCGCTCGGCCTGTATCGTGGCCTGTGGCGTTTCGCGAGCATCGTAGACCTCCAGCGAATCGTGCTCGCCGCGGTCCTCGGCGCGATCCTCGTTCCGCTCGTGCTCGTCATGCTGCAGCTGCAGGCGGTCGTGCCGCGCAGCGTGCTCGTGCTCTATCCGGTCGTGCTGATTTTCCTCATGACCGGCAGCCGGTTCGCGTACCGGATCTGGAAGGAGCATCGGCTGTACAGCCCGCTTGAAGCGCTGGGCGAGCCGGTGCTCATCATCGGCGCCGGCGAAGCGGGCGCTCGCCTGGCGAAGGACCTGACTCGCAGCCGTCAATGGCGCGTCGTGGGTTTGCTCGACGACGACCGCGCCAAGCAGGGCCGCCTGCTGCGCAACGTCAGCGTGCTAGGTCCGATCTCGGAGCTCAAGGCCTGGGTCGATCGCTTCGGGGTGCACAAGGTCATCATCGCGTTGCCTTCGACGAATCACGTGGTTCGCCGGCGTGTGGCCGAACTGTGCGCCGCGGCAGACGTGGAAGCGCTGACGGTTCCCTCCTACGAGGATCTGATCAGCGGCCGCTCCGTGCTGACAACGATCCGCAACATCGAGCTCGACGACCTTCTGGGCCGCGATCCGGTGGTCCTGGACAACGCCGGCCTGGCGGAGTGGCTCGGCAACCGCGTCGTCATGGTCACCGGCGCGGGTGGCTCCATCGGCGCGGAACTGACACGGCAGATCGCTCGCTTTCGGCCAGCGCGGATCGTGCTCTTCGACCTCTCGGAGGCTGCGCTGTACGAAATCCAGATGGCGTTGGGCGACGCGTTCCCGCAGCTGCCGCTCGTGGCGGTCGTCGGCGATGTCAAGCACGAGGCGCTGGTAGACGAGGTCCTCGCGCGCGAGCAGCCCAGCATCATCTTCCATGCCGGGGCCTACAAGCATGTCCCGCTGATGGAAGAGACCAACGCGTGGCAGGCGGTACGCAACAACGCGTGGGGCACGTGGGTGCTGGCGCGTGCCGCGGTCGCGGCCAAGGTCGAGAAATTCGTGCTGGTTTCCTCGGACAAGGCGGTGAACCCCACCAATGTCATGGGCGCGACCAAGCGTCTGGCGGAAATCGTGTGCCAGAGCCTTTCGGGCCGTGGCACGCAGTTCGTCCTGGTGCGATTCGGCAATGTTTTCGGCAGCGCCGGCAGCGTGATTCCGCGCTTTCGCGAGCAGATCGCGCGCGGCGGTCCGGTGACGGTGACGCATCCGGAGATCACGCGCTATTTCATGTCGCTGGCGGAGGCCACGCAGTTGTTGCTGCAAGCCGGACTGCAGGGCAAGGGGGGAGAAATTCTCGTCCTCGACATGGGGGAGCCGGTGCGCATCGTCGATCTGGCGCGCGACCTGATCAAGCTCTCCGGCGCGGACCCGGACAAGATCGCGGTCGTCTTCACGGGCCTGCGTCCCGGGCGAAAAACTGTACGAGGAATTGCTGGCGACTGAGGAGGCGACCAAACCTACGCCGCACCCGAAGTTGCGCATCGCGCAGGCGCGCGAGGTCAGCCGCGATCTCGTCGGCCAGATGGTGACCTGGTGCGAAAGCGACCGCGCGGCCGACGATGCCGAGGTGCGCGCGCGACTCAAGGCCTGGATACCGGAATACATGCCGCCGGCGGGCGCGCCGGTGATGCCCATCCCGACGGAAGCGCCGGCGGGGCGCGAGGACACGCGACCCTTGCCGTTGCGCATTCCGCGCAAGCGCTAGCCCGACCTTCGCTGCGCGCCGGCAGCGCTTCGTTTCCCCTTCGCCGCCGCCGGCGCCACCGTGACGGGCGCCACCGCATCGCGTGCGGTGATTCGGGTTCCAAACCCGATCAGGATCGCAGCCAATGCCCAGAATTCCTTTGCGTTGCTGCGGAAGAAGAAGTCGTCGGTGACATTCTTGACCACGAATCCCGCCAGCAGCGACAGCCCGACCACACCCAGGAACGCTAGGATGTCGTCGCGCGCGCGGGCGTAGCGCACGAACGTCGCGCCGATCGCGCCTAGCATCGCGACAAACAATGCGAGGCCGACGGCGCCCGTTTGCAACCATTGACTCGCGAAGAGGTTGTGGGCGTGGGTCAGTTGCTGGTCGGCCAGTTCGCTGACGATCTCCTCGGCCTGGATCCGGCGCCCGAAGCCATAGCCCTGCCAGACGCGATCGCCGATCCTTTCGTAGATCTGGTGCCACAGGCGGATGCGCGGATCGGCCTTGATGGTCGCCTCGACTGATGTATTGGGCGGATAGTCCACCTCCGCCCGCTCCCTGGCGGCATCGGCGAATGCGAAACCGAGGATGACCAGCAGTGCCGCGACCGGTGCCATCCATCGCCACGGCGAGCGCATGAACGTGCGTGGCCAGCGCACCGCCGAAATGACCGCGGCGGTGGCGAAAACCGCCGCCAGCGCGACCCACACTATCCGGTTGTCCGTCAGCCGGGCGGTCGCCACCAGCAGGATCAGCAACAGGGCGCCCAGCGTGAGCGCGAGGCGGCGCGGCCGCACGCCGACCGGTGTCGGCGCAATCAGCGTCAGGAACAACGGCGCGGTCAACACGACGTACGTCGAATAGGGACCGACGCCGTTATGTTTCTGCGTGGGATTCCAGCCGGCAGCGGTCATTGAGTAGGCGATCGCCAGCGTCGCCATGATCACGAAACTCGCAAGCGCAGTCGCGACCAGGCGGCGGAAGATCACGCGGTCGCACGACGCGATGTAGAACGCGATGACCAGCAGTGCGTTTTCGGCCCCCTCCCGCGTGAGCTGCCCGGCGGTGTAGTGGGGCTTGACCGACCAGAGATACGACAGCGCGGACCACGCGAACCACGCGGCCACGGTCAGCGTCACCGACAAGGGCGGCAGCGGTATCCGTGCGGCCGGCTGCCGGCGACGCTCCCACAGGCTCCAGCCCACCGCGCATGCGGCGAAGAACATCGCGCCGCCGAAGGCTACCGAACGAAGGTACGTGCCATGGTTGGTCGGCAGGAGGAGGAGATAGACCCCGGCGAAGCCGGCGAGCCAGCGAAGATTGATTTGGGTCATTCAGAGCGACGCGAAAGCGGAAGAAGCCTGGTGGGGATCGGCGGCGGCGCGGAATTGTACCGCGTAGGGAGGTCAGACACTGGCGCGCATGAGGGTCAAGGTGCGGGGGGAACCGAACCGGTTCGGCGGCCCGCGCGGGAGAGCGCATCGAGCATCGCGCCGTCGACGCGATCGGCAAAGCGCGCGAAGGAAAAGAATTCGAGGTGCGCGGGCGCGCGCGCCATGTCGGGCTTGCGCGAACCGTCGGCGAGGCCACCCAGGATGCGCGCGAAATGCGCGCCGCCGTCGCGGCGGGGATCGGTATAGAGAAAACCGGTGACGCCGTCTGCCATCGTTTCGGTGAACGGCGGCGCATCGACGGCGAGCACCGGCGTGCCGCACAGGCACGATTCGATGACATTGAGGCCCAGCGCTTCGCGCTCGGGCAACCCGGTCAGCAGATAGTCGATGCCGCGATACGCCGGCGCGACGTCGCGCTGGTGCCCCCACAGGCGCGCGCGCGCCCCGAGCGGACGCAAAGCCGCGCGCATTTCGCGCAATGCCTTGTAGCCGACTGCCACGCCGAAGACTTCCAGGTTGACCTCCGGTTGCGCGGCAATCACGGGCGCCAGGATCTCGAACAGTGCCGGAAACTGCTTCAAAGGTGCGAGGCGCGACACGATGCCGAGTGTGAGTCCGCGCCGGCGCACATAGGTCGTCGAGCCGCCGAAAACGCTGCGCACCCTTTCGCCAAGTGCGAGCACACGGTCGCGCGGCTTGTGCTCGTCCCATTCGCACAGCGGCCCCGAGCGTGGTGCCGAATCGTGGTGGCGGCGGACGATTTCGCCCACGCCGTACAGCGGCTCGCCGTAGACGTTTGCGACGCCGTTGTCGCGCAGCGTCTTGATGACGTGCTTCGATACGCCAAGCAGCAGGTCGGCGCTGTCGTAATAGGCCGGTCGCGAACCGGCATAGATCGCCTGGTGCGCGACACCGACGATCGGCGCCCGTTTTTGCAAGGTCGACAACAGCGGTGCAGGCAACGATGCGTGAATCAGCACGATCTCTCCCGCGGCCACGGCGGCAGCCGCCGCCGCCGCGTCCTTCACGCGGAGTTGCTCGACGCTGCCGAAATCGAGATCGCGCCAGAAGCGCGCGCGCGCGTCGACCAGCACGCGGGTCGGCCATCCGCGCGCGGCCAGTGCCCGGCTCATGAACGCCGTATAGACTTCCGCGCCGCCCAAGGTCGGCGACAGGTTGACCTGGACGATCGTCGGCCGCGTGGTCATTGCGCCGCGGCGTCCAGATCGCGTACGGCTGCGATCACCGCGTCGAGCGAGACCGCCTGCATGCAGCGCGGCTCAGGGCATTCCGCCGGCGTGCGGCCGCAACGGCGCACCCATTCGATTTCGCGGCGGAAGAGAATGCGCTGGTCACGGCACGGGAACGGATCGACGGTGACGGCGCGATAGGGCGCCTCGCGCCAGAAATCGCCGGCGCCGGTAATGACCCTGGAGCCCGGTCCGAATATCGCGACGGCCGGAGCGCCGACGACTCGGGCAAGGTGGGCGACGCCGGTGTCCGGCGCGACGAGCAACCGGGCGTTCGCCAGCAAGTGCCAGAGCTGGGGGAGATCGAGGCTTCCTGCATACGACGGGTACTTTCCGGCTGGATCGCACGCGCGGATGATGTCTTCCTCACCATGCCCGGCGGACCATACCGGCGCAATGCCGCGCACCGCGAGCCATGACGCGAGCGTCGCCCACCGATCCGATGGCCACAGTTTGAGCGGCGTGCTCGCGCCCACATGCAGTACTGCGTAGGGTTGAGCAGGCGCTGCAAACGGCGTTGCCGTCGGCGCCGGCCAGTCGGCAGGCTCGTAGGGCAACGGCGCCGGGCCGTCGACGAGCGTGGCCACCATGTCGCCCCACGCGGCGGGACGATCGGGATAGGGTCGCAGTTCGTCGATGGGCCAGTTCTTGCGGTCGTTGGGGTCGCCGGCGAAGGCGACAATCCAGCGCGAACGCATCGCGGCCGCCAGCCACGCATACCGGTTGTCGCCCGGGACGAAGGCGAGATCGAAAGGCTCTTCCGCGAAAAGCGCGCTGTTCGCATGCTTGGGATCCCATGCCAGCGCGCGAACCCCGTACGGATGCTTCGAATACAGCGGCGCGATCGCGCGTGGCACCGTCATCGCGATTTCGGCTTCGGGATGGAGCGCCCGAAGCTTGGCGATGAGCGGCGTCAGCATGAGCGTGTCACCCAATAGCAGATGGTGGGCGACCAGCACGCGCCGAATCGCCACCGGCGGCTTGCGCGAACGCGCGACGCGCGCGGCGAGGGCACGCGCGACGACTTCGGCGCGGGTGTGGAAGCGCGAGCGCGCGGCCACCGTGGTGCTCACCGCAACGACCTTTCGGCGAGCGCACGGCGGAACACCGCTTCCATGCGGTCGAGCATGAGCGGCAGCGCGTAGCGCGGCACCGCGAACGCGCGCGCATGGGCGGCGAGGCTCCCGCGCAAGGCATCGTCGGCAAGCAGCAGGTCGAGTCCGGCCGCCAGCGCCGTCGCGTCTTCCTTCGCGACGACCAGCGCGGTCTCGCGGTGCCGCGCGATCTCCGGAATCGCGCCCGCGTCCGTGGTGATGCACGCCACGCCGGCAAACATCGCCTGCAGCAACGCCTGCGGGACGCCTTCGTTCGCATAGGACGGCAGCGCGAAGACATCCAGTGCGCGCAGCCACGGGGCAACGTCGTCCTGCTGTCCGGCGAACACGACGCGCTCGCGCAACGAGAGCGCGTCGACCTGCGCCTCGAGCGCCGCGCGCTGCGGTCCCTCCCCCACGATGACGAGGCGGGCGCTGGGGTCGCGGATGCGCGCGAACGCGTCGAGAAGGTAGCGGTGGCCCTTCCAGCTGCGCAACGTGGCGACGATTCCGATCAGGCGCGGCTTGGCGGGCAGACCGAGCGCACGGCGTGCCGCGAGCCGGTCGCCGGGCGCGAAGTGCGCTTCATCGGTCCCGGTGGGAATCGAGTCGATCCGGTCGGGGTCGATGCCGTTGTCGCGGATCAGCGTCGCGCGGAGCGCCTCTCCGGTCGTGACCAGCCGCGCGGTCGCCTTGCGATACAGCCACCGCGTGGCCGTGTCGTTGGGCACCGGGACCGACACATGGCGGGTGCGCACGAGCGCGGGCCGCGCGCGGCCGCCGGTGCGCAATGCCAGCGCGGTGAGCCAGGTGTCGGTCGAACTGTGCGTATTGACGATGTCGAAGGGCGCCGCGTGGAGCGCACGGCGCATCGCCAGCACGCCTGCAGGACGTTTCCTGCCGATGGCCAGGGCGACGGCGGGAACGCCAAAGCGTGGGGCTTCGGCGACAATCCGCGAGCCGTGCGCGCCGTGGACCACGACGCGATGTCCACGCGAGAGCATTCCTGCGGCTTCGATGAGGATGCGGATCTCCTGCCCGCCCCAGCCATCCGAGGATTCGGTGTGGGCGATGACGAGGGGGCGGTGTGGCAACTGAGGTGGCAACTGAGGTGGCAACTGAGGTCGCGACTAAGCACAACGGTGCGCGTTCAGACCGTGGCCGGGGACGGCGTCGCGACCGCGAACTGCAGCTTGTGGAAGCGGGCATAGACGCCGTCGCGCGCAATCAGTTCTGTGTGCGACCCCGCCTCGACGATGCGGCCGGCGTCCAGGACGACGATGCGGTCCGCGTGCTCGATCGTGGACAGCCGGTGCGCGATGACAATCGTCGTGCGCCCCTGCATCAGCGCATCGAGCGCGGCCTGCACCTGGCGTTCGGACTCCGAATCGAGCGAGGACGTCGCCTCGTCGAGGATCAGGATCGGCGCGTCCTTGAGGATGGCGCGCGCAATCGCGATGCGTTGCCGCTGGCCGCCGGACATCCGCATTCCGTTCTCGCCGACGCGGGTGTCGAAGCCCTGCGGCGTGGCGCGGATGAATTCGAGCGCGTTCGCGCCCGCGGCGGCGCGCTCAACGTCCTCGCGCGCGGCGCCGGCCATCACTCCGTAGGCGATGTTGGCGGCGATGGTGTCGTCGAACAGCAGGACGTCCTGCGACACCAGCGCGATCTGCGCGCGCAGGCTGGCCAGCGTCAGCGTGGTGATGTCGTGGCCGTCGACGAAGAGCCGCCCCGCAGAAGGTTCGTAGAAGCGCGGAATGACGTTGACGAGCGAAGTCTTCCCGCTGCCGGAACTGCCCACGAGGGCCACGGTCTCGCCCGGCCGGATCGTCAGTGAGACATCGGTCAGCGCATCGCGCTCGGCGCCCGCGTACTTGAGCGAGACGCGATCGAAGCGCAGTTCGCCGCGCGCGCGCCCGATCTTGACGGTGCCGTTGTCCGGCTCGTCCGCCAGGTCGAGCATCGCGAAGATGGACTCGGCCGCGGCCAGGCCCCGCTGCAGCGACGCGTTGATTCCCGACAGCGCCTTCAGCCGCTCGAGCAGCGTGAGCAGCGCCGCTGTATAGGCGAGGAACACCGGCAGGTCGAGCTTGCCGGATTCACTCTGCCCCATCGCGATCCAGATGATGACCGCGACCGCCAGCACCGCGAGGATCTGCGTGATCGGGGAACTCGCCGCGCTGGCCGACGATTGCTTCGACATGGAGTTGCGCAGCGAATTGGCGGCCTTGACCGCGCGTTCCCGCTCATAGTTCTCTCCGCCGAAGACGCGCACGATGCGATGGCCGCCGATCATTTCCACCAGCACATGCGTCAGCGCGGCCGTGCGCGTCTGGACGTCGCGCGCAATGCGCCGCAGCCGCCGGCTGAAATAGCGGATCACCACCGCCACCACGGGCAGGATCACGAACGTCCACAGCGTCAGGCGCCAGTTGAAATAGAGGAGCAGCCCGAAGCTCGCCAGGATCGTCATCGTGCTGCGGATCGCGGTCGCGATCGTGTTGGACGCGGCCGACGCGAGCTGATGTGCGTCGAACGTGAGCTTCGACTGCACGACGCCGCCGGGCGTGACGTCGTAATAGGGTGTAGGCAGCTTCAGGAGCTTGTCGATCAGCGCGCGGCGCAGGTCGAAGACGACCCTGAAGCCGGTGTAGGCCATGCCGTAGTCGGAGACATAGGAGCCGATGCCGCGCAGCACGAAGACGCCGACGATCGCGAGCGGCAGCCACTTGGTCTTCTCCGGGTCCGGGTTCTGGAAACTCTGGACGATCGGCACGACCATGTACGTCATGATGGTGTCGCCGGCGGCGACGACGACCATGCCGAAGACTGCGCACGCGAATGCCCACCAATAGGGGCGAACGTAGCGCAGCAGGCGCGAGTACAGGTGGAGTCCGGAGGTCATCGGTGCAGGCAGGGCGCGAGAGCGGCGCGGCTTAAGATGTTGGCCACATCGGGGACGCATCGGGGCGACGCATCCGGCGCGACGGTTACGCATCCGGTGGTCGCGGATTATAGCAAAGGCGGCTTGTTGTCCTGGACGGGCGATGCGGGCAACGATTCGTTGGCGAGTCCGGTCTCGCCGTGCAGCAGCGGCGCTTCCTGCGGGGGCTTGGTCGCGATCGATGCCCCCCCCGTGGTCGTTGGCGCGGCGTGCGGCGGCCTGGGTGCGGTCTTGTGCTTGACGCTTTCTTCCAGCAGTTCCTTGTACAACAGCACGAGTTTCAGCGTCATGGCGGATGGGGTCAGCGCCTCGACGGCGCGGCGCGCGTTCGCACCCTGCCTTTTTCGCGTCTCCGCGTCGAGCAGCGTGCGCATGTGCGCCGCGAGCGCGGCCACGTCGCGCGACGCGCACACGTACCCGGCGTCGTGATCCTCGACCAACTCCGCGGCGCCGGATTTCGTGGTGGTGATCACCGGCAGCCCGCACGCGAGCGCCTCGAGCGCCGCATTCGGGAATGGATCGTAGATTGTAGGAAGGACGAAGACGTCGGCACATCCGAAAAAGGGCTTCACGTCCAGCTGCGGTCCGAGGAAGGAAATCCGCTCGCGGACGCCGAGCGTGCGCGCCAGGTTCTTGTAGCGGCCGAGATGCTTTTCGCGGCCGACGACCATGAGGTGCGCTGGCTCCGGCAATTGCGCCAGTGCGGCAATCGCCGTGGCAACACCCTTGCGCTCGTAGCCCGAGCCCACGAGCAGGAAGACGGTCGCCTCGGGTGGAATCTTGTAGCGCGTGCAAAGCCGTTCGCGCGATTCACGCAGCCCGGGATGGAACGCGACCGAATCCACGGAGTTGTAGATGACCGGCAGCCGGTTTTCCGGAAAGTCGAAGCGCGCCCTGATCTCGTCGCGCACCATGCGCGAATTGCAGATCACGGCGCGAAGCCAGGGACTCGCGAAGAGCTTCTTCTCCATGTTGAGCGTGTAGCGATGCCAGGGATTCGCCAGGACGCGCCACCGCGCCAGCGCCGACGCGCCGCGCAAGCGTTCCTCGAGCCAGACGGCGTGGACACCGTCCCCGGCGCGGTAGATGTCGCAGCAGAGGAGCCGCTCATGCGACTGCACGAGGTCGGCCTTCGTCGTGCCGACGGCGCGGGCGACGGCGCGCGCGAATCCCCAGTCGCGCCACAGGCTGCCGATGTAGAACGGGTCGCAGATATGCGGCTCCATCAACTGCAGGTTCGTCTGTGGCCATTCGCGCGTGTAGAGCGTGATGGCCACGTTGCGTTCCAGCAGCGCCTCGAGCGCGCCTTCGATGAAACGCTCGGCGCCGCCATAAGGCGTATACCGCTGGCGGATGAGCGCGAGTCGCATCAGGCGCTGTCGCGAGCGGTTTCCGCGAGCAGAGAACACAGCCCGTCGTACACGCGTGCCACGGGCAGCGTGGTCAGGCATTCGGACACCTTGCCGCCGCCGCAACCGTCGATGCCGCAGGGGCGGCATGGATGCGCGTCGGAGGTGATCACACGCGCCGCCACGCCCCAGGGGCTCCACTGGAGTTCGCCCGAGGGACCGAAGATTGCCACGGTGGGCGTGCCCATCGCGGCGGCGATGTGCATCGGCGCCGAATCCACGCCGACGAACGCGCGCGCCTGCCCCGCGAGGGCCGCGAGTTCGGAGAGCGACAATTGGCCACACAGATCGACCGTGCGTGCGTGCGCGGCCGGTTTGATCGCGGCAAGGATCGCGGCGACCAGCGCGCGCTCGCGCTCGTCGGGCGCGCCGGTGATCACGACGTGCAAGCCGTCGTCGACGATGCGGTCGATCAACGCCGCGGTGCGCTCCGCGGGCCAGCACTTGAAGAGCCAACGCGAACCCGGGTGCACGTGGATGAAGCTCCGCGCGGCAAGCCCGTGCTGCGCGAGAAGGGCTGCAGCCTTGGCTTGCGCGTCGGCGCCTGGCACCAATACCAGGCGCTTGTCGGACGGTTCAGGATAGATCCCGATACGGCGCAACGCGTCCAGGTTCGACTCGACCGTGTGCCGCGTCGCGGCCGCGGGCTGGCGGTAGAAATGCGTGAACCGACGCCGCCAGAGTCTCTCCCGCTTGGCGCGCTCGCGCGTTACCGACCAGCGAGGATGCAGCAGGAAGGCCAGCGTCAGGCCGCGGGGATGCTCGGTCAGGTGCACGAGCAGGTCATAGCGGCGCGCGCGCAAGCGCCGCAGCAGCCGCCATTCCTCGCCGATCTGGGTCGCGAGTCCGCGTCGTTTCCATCCGCGGTCGATCGTGTGCACGCGGGCGATGGCGGGGTGACCGGCCAGCATCGCGGCGGAATCCACATAGACAAGGGCGTCGATTTCCGCTGCCGGGATGGCGCGCGCGAGCGTGGTGAACACCGGCGAGGTGAGCAATACGTCACCGTGATGGCGCAGCTTGGTCACGAGCACGCGATGGATGTCTGGGAGAGGGACGGGATCCGGGAGCGGGCTCGCCATGATGGTCAACGATACCAAAA
Source organism: uncultured beta proteobacterium (assembly GCA_963755065.1). Classification (GTDB taxonomy): domain Bacteria; phylum Pseudomonadota; class Gammaproteobacteria; order Burkholderiales; family Casimicrobiaceae; genus VBCG01. Next base: position 61,458 of record CAVWIM010000007.1, on the reverse strand, counting down.
TCCGGGCTGCTTCGCCTGCGCGTGCGCGTTGTGCTACGTCAGTGCTCACTTGTTGCGCGGGCCGCGCTCACGATGGATCGGCCACGATTGGGGGTACAATTCACTGGAGCTCGTCGCGAAGGATCGTCCCCTTCATGGTCCGCTCGACCGGCGCGCCCAATCGTCCACCTCCCATGTCCTCCGATGCCGTCAACACCGCGCTCAAGGCGCAGATCCTGGCGGAGGCGCTTCCCTACATCCGGCGCTTCCACGACAAGACGATCATTATCAAGTACGGCGGCAACGCGATGACCGAGCCGGCATTGAAGGCGGGTTTTGCGCGCGACGTCGTGATGCTGAAGCTCGTGGGCATGAACCCGGTGATCGTGCATGGTGGCGGGCCGCAGATCGGCGACCTGCTGAAAAAAATGGGCATCCAGAGCGAATTCCGGCAGGGCATGCGCGTCACCGACGACAAAGTGATGAACGTGGTGGAGATGGTCCTGGGCGAGCTGAACCAGGAGATCGTGGGCCTCATCAACCAGCACGGCGGCAAGGCGGTCGGCCTGACCGGGCAGGACGGCGCGTTCATCCACGCCCGCAAGATGCTGCTCAAGTCCGACACCAACGCCGGCGAGTTCGTCGACATCGGCCTGGTCGGCGAGATCGAGCGCATCGACCCGGAATTGATCCAGCTCTTGGACTCTCGCGACTTCATCCCGGTGATCGCGCCCATCGGCGTCGGCTTGGAGGGCGAGGCGTACAACATCAATGCCGACCTCGTTGCCGGCAAGCTGGCCGAGACGCTGCAGGCCGAGAAGCTCGTGCTGATGACCAACACGGTCGGCGTGCTCGACAAGAACGGTACGCTGCTGACCGGGCTGACCGCGACCGAGATCGACGCCTTGTTCGCGGATGGCACCATCTCGGGCGGCATGCTGCCCAAGATCGGCTCGGCACTCGATGCGGTGAAGAACGGCGTCAAGAGCTCGCACGTCATCGATGGCCGCGTCGAACATGCGTTGCTGCTCGAGGTGCTGACCAACGAGGGCGTGGGAACGATGATCCGCGCCGACGACACGCCGCCGCGGTATGCGGCCTGACCCCTTGAGCCACATCCCATGAACCCCAGACGCGAGCCCGCGACATGGCAATGAAACCCGGCGAACGGCGGCTGTCGATCCTGCAAATGCTGGCCACGATGCTGGAGAATCCGCGCAGCGAAAAGGTGACGACGGCGGCGCTCGCCGCGAAGCTCGACGTTTCCGAGGCCGCGCTCTACCGCCACTTCGCGAGCAAGGCGCAGATGTACGAGGGGCTGATCGAGTTCATCGAGACCACGCTCTTCTCGTTCATCAACAAGATCCAGACGGAAACTACCGAAGGCGTGGCGCAGGCCGAGCAGACCGTCGTGATGCTCCTGTCGTTCGCGGAGAAGAATCCGGGTATGACGCGCGTCCTGATCGGCGAGGCGCTGGTGCACGAGGACGAGCGGCTGCAGGCGCGGATCAACCAGCTGACCGACAAGCTCGAGGCCGCGCTGCGCCAGTCGCTGCGGATCGCGCAAGCGGCCAACGGTTGGCACGGCGACGCGCAGGCCGATGCGGCGGTGCTCATTGCGTATGTGCTCGGGCGCTGGCAGCTCTTCGCCAAGAGCGGCTTCAAGCGCATGCCGCAGGACGGCTGGGCGCTCCAGCGCAAGTTCCTGTTCGGCTAGGCTCCCAGGCGTGTACCGCCGCGCCATCGCCTGCGTTTTCCTGCTCGCCGCCGCGGCAGGCACGGGCGTTCCGGCGCAACAACTCGATCCGCTCACCCCGCCGGCCGCGGTTCCCTCGGTTGCCTCCTCCCGGTGGCAGCAAGAGGTCGAACGACTCGACAACGCATTCCGGTCGCGCATGCTGACGCCGAACGATCCGCGATCGAACTGGATCGCCGGCCAGCTCGATCGCGGCGACATCGAGGCGCAGGTCCGCCATTTCGCTTCCGCGCGCGTGGCCGCGCCGAACAACAAGCTCTACCTCACGACGCTGGCCACGGCTTGCCTCGAGCCCGTGCAGCCGCGCCCGCCGGAATGCGATGGAGTCGACCGCCTGGCCGACTGGGCGACGCGCGACACGGACAACGGCTGGCCTTCGCTGCTGCTCGCCGACCGGTCGCGGCAGCACAAGAATCCGCAGGCGATGCAGGCGTATCTCGAACAGGCGGCGGCACAGCCGCGGTTCGTCGAGTATTGGGAGGAGGGGTCGCTCGAAATCTGGGAAGCGGTGCGGGCGATGCCGGTCGATGGCGAAGAGGCGGCCAAGCTGGAACTGGCCGTCATGTACGCGATGCCACGCGTGCTCACGTGGCCGAACGCCGCGCGCGCGACGTGCATGGGGACCGGCGAGCGCGCGGAGGCCGTGCGCACAGCGTGCGCGCGCCTTGGGGTTTCGATGCGCGAGCGCGGCTCGACCTGGATGGCGCGACTTATCGGCGCCCGGATGGTCGAGAGCAACGGCGACACGGTAGAGTCGCGGCGCGCCGCGAGCAAGAACCTGGAAGCGGTCCGCGCGCAAAACGCGGCCTGCGCATCCGCTACCGGCAAGATCCTGGACGGCCTCGAGGCGAGCGATGGCGCGACCCGCGCGAAAGCGATCGCCGAATGGGACCGGTGGCTGCGGCGTGAAGCGGCGGTGGGCGAGGCGCGCGCGTGCGAGGAAAGAGTGGGCGCTGCGTCCGCTCCTACGTTGACTGCACCGTCGAAGGGGCGATGACGCAGCCGGCAATGCGCCAGCGTCCGTCCTTCTGCTTCTCCATTTGGTAGAGCGCGACCACCACGCTGTTATCCGGCAGCACCAGCTGCAGTGGCTGGATCGTGGTACCTTCGATGACTGCGCCTTCCAGGAACGTGCTGGAACGTGCGTCGAGCAGTGCGCTGTAGCCCTCGCGCACCATGCGCAGGAAGCGCTCGGGCGTGCCGAATTGCTCGCGAAGACCCGGCACGGAGTAGGTCATCGCCTTGGTTCCGTCGCCGGCCTTCAATGCCTTCAACTGATCGTCGATCACTCGCTGGATCGCCTTCCATTCCGCGAGCCGCAACGTCTGCTCGCCGGGAGGCGGCGCCGCGAACGAGAACGAAGCCGCCAGCGCAAAGGCGGCGAATACCAGAATCGCCACACGCCTCATGATGGCCTCCCACAGCACACGGGACACGCGGGATCGCGCGGGACGCGCATCTCGCGCCAGTGCATCGCCAATGCGTCGATGAGGAGGAGCCGGCCAGCGAGCGATTCGCCCGCTCCCGCGAGGAGCTTCAGCGCCTCGGCAGCCTGCGTCGCACCGACGATGCCGGTCAGCGGCGCGAATACGCCCATCGTCGCGCACCGCGTCTCCTCGATCTCCTCGCCTTCGCCGAAGAGGCAGTGATAGCAGGGTGATTGCGCGTCGCGCGTGTCGAACACGGCGATCTGGCCATCGAAACGTATCGCGGCGCCGGAGATGAGCGGTTTGACCGCGGCGACGCAGGCGCGGTTCACCGCGTGGCGAGTGGCAAAGTTGTCGCTGCCGTCGAACACGACGTCGGCGGCCGCAACCAGTGGGGCCAGCGCCTCGGGCCCCACGCGCTGCGCGATGCGCTCGATGCGCACCTCGGGATTGATTGCGGAAAGCCGCTGCGCCGCGGCGTCGACCTTGCGTGCGCCGATGTCGGCGGTCGCATAGAGAATCTGCCGCTGCAGGTTGGTGAGATCGACGTGGTCGGCGTCGCAGATCGTGATCGTGCCCACGCCGGCCGCGGCCAGGAATTGCGCCGCGGGCGTTCCCAACCCTCCCATGCCGACCACGAGCGCGTGGCGCCGATGCGAATTTCTGCTGCGCGTCCGGCCCGAGCTCGTCGAGCAGGACATGCCGGCTGTAGCGAAGGAGTTGGGCGTCGTCCATCAGTTCGTACTTTACGCCCGCCCAATGACAACGCCCGGCGGACCGGGCGTTGTCATGGGGTTGGAATCGGTCGGCGTCCGCTACTTCACCGTTGTCGCCGGGACCACAACATTCGCGGCCACGGCCTTAGTGGACGCCATGACCGGCAGGCCCTTCAACTGGTTCATCGCCTGCTGCAGCTGGAAGTCCTCCGGGGCGCCGAACTGGAAGCGCGGCACTAGGGAGGAGGGCTCGACCTTGGGCGGCGTCGCCGCGGCGGCGGCCGTGGGCGCAGGCAGCGCGGCGCGCGTTTCCAGCGCCGGGTCGACCTTGCCGCCGATGGGGGTTACGAGATGATGGTCGAGGTTCGCCTCGCGGATGCGGTTCGGCGAATCGCGGCCGTCGTCGATGATGACATCGGGCTCGATGCCTTTGGCCTGGATCGAGCGGCCTGCCGGCGTGTAATAGCGCGCGGTCGTGAGCTTCAGCCCCGCGTTGTTGCCCAATGGCAGGATCGTCTGCACCGAACCCTTGCCGAAGGTCTGGTTGCCCAGCACCATCGCGCGCTTGTGGTCCTGCAGCGCGCCGGCGACGATTTCGGACGCCGACGCCGTGCCGCCGTCGACCAACACCACCATCGGCACCTTCTTCACACCGGCAGGCAGGTCGCGGAAGAAGTCTTCGCCACGCCGCGAGTAATTGTCCTTGCTGGCGGTGAGGCGCATGCGCGCGTCGGGCGTGCGGCCATCGGTGTACACGACCAGCACGTCCTTCGGCAGGAACGCTGCCGATACCGCGACGGCCTGGTTGAGGAGGCCGCCCGGGTCGCTGCGCAGGTCGAGCACGAGACCCTTGAGGTCGCCATTCTTGTAGAGGTCCTTCAACGCCTTGGCCAGGTCCTCGCCGGTGCGTTCCTGGAATTGCGTGACACGCACGAATCCATAGCCGGGCTCGATCAGCTTCGCCCGCACGCTCTTGAAATTGATTTCCTCGCGCACCAGCGTGAACACGAGCGGCGCGTCGACGTCCTTGCGCACCACCGTAAGAATGACTTGCGTGCCGGGCTTGCCGCGCATCTTCTCGACGGCCTTGGTCAACGGTAGGCCGCGCGTGGCGACGTCGTCGATCTTGACGATGAGATCGCCGGACTTGATGCCGGCGCGGAACGCGGGCGTGTCCTCGATCGGCGACGTGACGCGCACGACGCCGTCCTCGATGCCCACTTCGATGCCCAGGCCGCCGAACTTGCCCGCGGTCTGGATGTGCAGGTCGTTGAATGCCTCGGCGTCGAGGAAGTCGGAATGCGGGTCGAGCCCGTGCACCATTCCGTTGATGGCTTCCTTGATCAGCTTGTCGTCGGGGACGACCTCGACATAGTCGCTCTTGATCTTGCCGAAGACGGCGGAGAGAAGCTGCAGGTCCTCGTACGGAATCGGCGTGCGCGCTTCGCGCTGCGCCACCGCGGAGAAGTTAAGCGACAGCAGAATGCCCAGGACGGTGCCGAGACCGATCAGTCCCGCCTTCTTCCACCCATCGCCCTTGTGCGCTGCGCCTTTTCCCAGACCAAACTTTCCCATCGCCTGCTCCCGCTGTTGGTACCTGATTGTCCGGCCAATTCACGGGGCGCCATTCACTGAAAACCTCGCACCGCCTGACCGCTGCTGTATTGCAAATTCTACAAAGTATACATCTGGGTTTGCGCCTATGCCGCTGTCCTACAAGGGCGCCATTCCATTCGGTAGGCTACATCGAACGAGCGTCCCGAGCGCGCCCGCAATCCTGCGCGAGACTCGAATATCCGCCAAATGAACCGGAATTTGCGAGAGTTGGGCAGTGGGCGCAGCTTGGCGGCTGCTACCGCCCGACCGGCGGAAGACCATGCAACGAGCTGCCGCGCCGGACTTCCCTTTGGCGGGGAATCGCACCGCAAGTTCCCCTCGGTTTTTCCTATTTCTGCGTATCGGCCGGTCAAGCGGGCGTCACAAGCGAATGTCCGGTCATCTCCGGCGGTTGCGGCAAGCCTATCAGCGCCAGCATCGTCGGCGCGATGTCCTGCAACGCGCCGCCCGCGGCCACCGCGGCGGGCCGTCCGACAAATACGAACGGGACGCGGTTCAGCGTGTGCGCCGTGTGCGCCTGGCCCGTGGCCGGGTCGTGCATCATCTCCGCGTTGCCGTGATCGGCGGTGATCAGCACCTCGCCGCCGGCGTTTCGCGCCGCGGCGACCACGCGGCCGATGCAGGTGTCGAGCGTCTCGACCGCGCGCTTTGCCGCCTCGAAATTGCCGGTGTGCCCCACCATGTCGCTGTTCGCATAGTTGCACACGATGGCGTCGTACTTTCCCGAGGCGATGGCCTCGACCAGCCGGTCGGTGACCTCGGGTGCGCTCATTTCCGGCTTCAAGTCGTAGGTCGCCACCTTGGGCGAGGGGACGAGGATGCGGTCCTCACCCGGATAGACGTCCTCCACCCCGCCGTTGAAGAAGTAAGTCACGTGCGCATATTTTTCGGTCTCGGCGATGCGCAGCTGACGCAACCCTAGGCGGGAAATGTATTCGCCGAAGCTGTTGCGGATCGTCTGCGGCGCGAAAGCGACCGGCAGGTGCGCGAATTCCTCGCCGTAGGACGTGAGGCAGACGTACATCCCGAGCCTGGGCACGCGGGCGCGGGGGAAGGCGCTGAACGACGCGTCGATCAGCGCGCGCGTCATCTGCCGCGCCCGGTCGGCGCGAAAATTCATGAACACGACGACGTCGCCAGCTGCCATGGCCGCCGGCCGGCCCGCGCTGTCGAGGATCGCCGTGGGTTTGACGAATTCGTCGTTCTCGCCGCGGGCATAGGCGGCGTCGAGGCCGGCCAGGGCCGACGCTGCCGTATAGGGTGCCTGCCCATCGACCAGGAGATCGTAGGCCTTGTGCACGCGCTCCCAGCGCTGGTCGCGGTCCATTGCGTAATAGCGGCCGACAATGGATGCAATGCGGGCGCCGCCGTGACGCGCGCAGATGTCGTCCATGAACTCGAGCGACGCCGCCGCGCTGCGCGGGGGCGTGTCGCGGCCATCCAGGAACGCATGAACCAGGATGCGGCTCACGCCCGCGGCGGCAGCCATGGCGATCAGCGCGGCGATCTGCCGCTCGTGGCTGTGCACGCCGCCCGGAGAAACGAGGCCCAGCACATGCAATGCGGAACCGATTGCGCGTAGCTGTCGCCATCGCGTCCTGCAGCGCCGGATTGCGTGTAAATTCACCGGTGGCGATCGCCTGGTCGATGCGCGTGAAATCCTGGTAGACGACGCGGCCCGCCCCGATATTGAGATGGCCGACTTCCGAGTTGCCCATTTGCCCGCCGGGCAATCCCACATGCAGCTCGGAGGCATCGATCGTCGTATGCGGCGAGGTGGCGAGCAGCGTCGTCCAGTTCGGCATCGCGGCGTTGCTGATCGCATTGTCCGGCGCGGCGTCGCGGCTGCCGAATCCGTCGAGGATCAGCAGCACGATCGGGCGTACGCGCGTCCGCGTACGCGCAAGTTGTGCCGCGGGCGCTGGTTCGGCAATCGTTGTGGACAAGGGCGCGGGAAGTCAGGGGCGCCATGCGCCGGCGGCGCGGCTTGGCGATCGGGTATCATTTTACCTCTTGCTATTCACTTTTCGTATCGGGGCGGCGCCAAGAATGTCTTTCTTCATCAACAACTGGATGCTGGAATTGATCATGATCCTGTCGGGCGGCATGTTGCTGTGGCCGCTGGTGCAGGGGCGGTTCTCGAAAATGAAGGAAGTCGGCACGCTCAACGTGACGCAGCTCATCAACCGGCAAAACGCGGTGCTGCTCGACGTACGCGAACAAAAGGAACTCGCGGGCGGCCGGCTGCCCAACGCCGTGCACATTCCGCTGTCGGAGTTGCGCAATCGCGGCGGCGAACTCGCGAAGCTCACATCGCGCCCGGTGGTCGCGTATTGCGAGCGGGGACAGCGCAGCCGCGGCGCGGGCGCGGTGCTCGCCGGGCTGGGGTTCAGCAATATCTATCACCTGGCCGGCGGGTTTCGCGCGTGGAAGGATGCCGGGCTCCCGGTAGAAAAATGAGGAGAGATGCGGGGAAACGAGGAAGCGATGGCGCGGGTGACGATGTACTCGACCGCATCCTGCCCGTTCTGCATCCAGGCCGAGCGCCTGCTGGCGCGCAAGGGCGTCAACGACATCGATAAGATCCGCGTCGACTTGGAGCCCGCGCGCCGGATGGAAATGATGCAGAAGACAGGCCGTCGCACGGTGCCGCAGATCTATATCGGCGAACACCACATCGGCGGCTTCGAGGAACTGGCCGCGCTGGATCGTGCGGGCCAGCTTGACCCGCTGCTGGCCGGCCAGCCGGTGGCCTGAGGTTGGCGTCTCGTGTGGGGTAAAATGGCAAGTTTTCCCGCACTTCTCCACCCTTCCCTTTAGGATTTCTCAGCATGGATGAAGATCTAGGCGCCGCGCCCCAGCGCACAGGCGAACCCCAAGCCGCCACCCCCACTTTCGCGATCGAGCGCATCTACATCAAGGACCTGTCGGTCGAAAATCCGGGCGCGCCGCAATCGTTCCAGATTACCGAAACGCCGCAGGTCGAGGTCGGAATGCGCACGCGCGGCGAGCAGATCGGCCAGGACAGCTACGAATTTGTGCTGACGCTGACCATAACCGCGACGCTGGGCGGCAAGACGATGTTCTTGATCGAGACGTCGCAAGCTGGCGTGTTCGCCATTCGCGGGCTCCCGCCGGAACAGTTGCAGCCGGCGATGGCGATCAATTGTCCGAATGTGCTCTTCCCCTACGCGCGCCAAGCGATCGCCGACGCCGCGATGCGGGCCGGCTACCCGCCCATCCATCTCGCGCCAATCAATTTCGAGGCGCTCTACCAGGATCAGATGGCGAAGCAGCAGGCCCCCGCGGTCACCAACTGACGAAAGCCCTGCATTCCGAGCCCATCGTGAAGCGCCGCCCCGCGAAGATTCTCCAGGCGCTGGTGCTCGTGGCCATGCTCGCCGGGGGAGTTGCGGGCGCGGCGGAGTACAAGACGACGGCCGAGGCCCCGACGGTCCTGTACGACGCGCCGTCGACGCGGGCTCGCGCGCTTTTCGTCTATGGCCGCGATGTGCCGGTCGAGGTGCTGGTCGTCGTCGAAGGCTGGACGAAGATCCGTGACGTGGGCGGCGGATTCGGCTGGATCCCCAACAAGGGCCTTTCCGACAAACGCATGCTGCTAGTGCGCACGCAGGTCGCAGAGATTCGCGCCAATCCCGACGATTCCGCACCCGTCGTATTCCGGGCCGAGCAGAATGTGCTGCTCGATCTGGCCGAGAGCGCCGCCTCGCCGGGAACTACGGCCACGCCCGGATGGGTGAAGGTGCGCCACCGCGACGGGCAAACGGGGTATGTCCGCGTGAGCCAGGTGTTCGGCCTGTAACGGCCGTAATCGAGCGCGCTGCCATGACTTCCGTCGCGATCCTCGGCGCGGGCGCGTGGGGCACGGCGCTCGCGATTCATCTCGCCGAACGCGCCGCCGCGAAACCCGCGATCACGCTATGGACGCGCGATGCCGGACAGGCGCGCGCCATTGTGGCGGAACACGTCAACGCGCGATATCTTCCCGGCTTCGCGTTGCCGTCCACGGTTGCCGTCACGTCCGACTTGCGCCAGGCGGTACAGGCGGAACTCCTGTTTGCCGCGACGCCCGTGGCGGCGTTGCCCGGACTCGTGCAGGAACTCGCCGCCCACGGCGCCGGCGCGCCGCTCATTTGGCTTTCGAAAGGATTCGTCACCGCGCCCGCGTTGCCTGCCGGCGTGGGCCTCGTGCACCAGGTGATTGCGCGGGCGTGGCCGGCGCCGGTGGGCCTCGTGTCGGGTCCGACCTTCGCGGAAGAGGTCGCGCGCGGGTTACCGGCGGCGCTCGCGGTGGCTGCGACGGAACCCGGTGTTGCGTCAATGGTCGCGGCGTTGTTGCGCGGCGAAACGCTGCGAACCTACGAATGCGATGACCTGCCCGGCGTCGAAATCGGCGGCGCCATAAAGAACGTGCTGGCCATCGCGGCGGGCGCCTCCGACGGGCTCTCCTTCGGCCACAACGCGCGCGCCGCGTTGATCACGCGCGGCCTGGCCGAAACCGGAAGGCTATCCGCGGCACTGGGCGGAAAACGCGAAACGCTGATGGGGCTGGCGGGCCTGGGCGATCTCGTCCTGACTTGCACCGGCGACCTGTCGCGCAATCGCCGCGTCGGGTTGGCGCTCGCGCAGGGCAAGCGGCTGCCCGCGATCCTGGCCGAACTGGGCCATGTCGCGGAAGGCGTCGCGGCGGCGGTTGCCGCGCGCAAGCTGGCTGCGCACCACGGCGTCGAGATGCCGATTTGCGAGGCGGTGTATCGCGTGCTGCACGAGGACCTTCCGGCGCAACACGCGGTGGAGGCACTGCTGCAGCGCGAGCCGCGGTCGGAGGAACGCGGCTAACGAACGCAACCAAGGGCACGCAACTCGAGCCAGCCGATTCGGGTTCAACCTGTCATCGGCGGTCAAACCGACCCTTTACAACCCTGTTGCCGCCACGCTTCGTACACGGCGACGGCGACGGCGTTGGACAGGTTGAGGCTGCGCACGCCCGGCCGCATCGGAATGCGCAGCCGCGAGTCCGGCGCAAATTCGGCGGCGATTGCGTCCGGCAATCCCGACGTCTCGCAGCCGAACACCAGGACATCGCCGGGCAGGAACTGCACGTCATAGAGCGAGCGCGTGCCGGCTGTCGTCAGCGCGAAGAGGCGTCGCTGTGTGGCGAGCGCCGCCCGGCACGCCGCCCAGTCGCGGTGCACGGCGACGCGGGCGTACTCGTGATAGTCGAGCCCGGCGCGCTTCAATTCGCGATCGTCCATCCTGAAGCCGAGCGGCTCGACCAGATGCAGCTCGGTCGCCGTGTTCGCCGTGAGGCGGATGACGTTTCCGGTGTTCGGGGGAATTTCGGGATGGACGAGAACCACGGCGAACATCGGCCTGCCTTCACTTTAGGGTTGCGCCGGCGGAAGTGTACGCGCGACGGCCCACGCCTCGACGCCGCACGCGCCGGCGCGCAGCAGCGCATCGGCCGCGGACGCAAGTGTCGCGCCCGTGGTCATCACGTCATCGACGATGGCGACGCGCCGGCCCGCGAAGACGGGATCGGCGGCAAACGCGTTGCGGACGTTCGCTGCGCGGGCCTTCCACGGCAGGGCGGCTTGCGCCGGCGTGTCGCGCGTGCGGCGCAACCCGGACAGCATGGGCACGCCGGTGAGCCGCGCGACGCGGCGCGCGATTTCCGCGGACTGGTCGAATCCGCGTTCACGCTGACGCGATGGCGCGAGCGGCAACGCGACGAGCGCATCCGGCCACGGCGTTCCCGCCGGCCGTTGTGCGACCTTCGCGCAGAGTGCGGCGGCGAAGAAGTCGGCGTGCGACAACCGCCCGCCATACTTGAACGCCTGCAGCAGCCGATCGAGCGGAAAGGCATATGCGAAGGCGGCGAACGCGGCCGCAAAAGGAGGCGGACGGCGCGAGGCACGCCCCGCAGGGCGTAGCACCAGGCGCGGGCAGCGCGCACAGCGGACATGCGCTGTCGATCGTCTGCAGACTTTCGCAACAGGCGGCGCAGACCAGCAAATGGCCGCAAGGCGCCAGGCAGAACGCACATTGCTGCGGCAGCGCGGCCCGGCAGGCGCGCGCCAACAATACCAACGCGGAGGATCCGTACGCGCCTTGGCTGTAAAATTTTTCGGCCGAGAAATTTGACAATGACCAGGAGCTCATCGACACTCCGAGGGCTACCGATCTCGCCCTTTCGTAGTCTTCAGTTTCCTGACATTTCAGCGAACCCGATATCAGCCGAAAGCATGATCACCCGATGAGCGAACCTGTCGCGGTCCGATTGCCGCGCGCCACGAAGGATTGCGGCCCGCCACCGCGCTGGAGCATGGGCGCAATCGCCGCGCTCCTCGAGCTGCCGTTCAACGATCTCGTCTTCCGCGCGCAGGAAGTGCATCGCGCGCACCACGCGCCCAACGCCGTGCAGCTTTCCACGCTGGTGTCGATCAAGACCGGCGGCTGTCCGGAAGATTGCGGCTACTGCCCGCAGGCTGCGCGCTATCACACGGGCGTGGACAACGAAGCCATGCTCGATGTGAACACGGTCGTGGCCGCCGCGCGCGCGGCGAAGGATGCCGGCGCATCGCGCTTTTGCATGGGCGCCGCGTGGCGCGGCCCCAAGGATCGCGACCTCGAGCCGGTGTTGGCGATGGTGCGCGAAGTCAAGGCGCTGGGCCTTTCAACCTGCGCCACGCTGGGGATGCTGAAGGACGGCCAGGCGGAGCGCCTGCGCGCAGCGGGCCTCGACTACTACAACCACAACCTCGACACGTCGCCCGAGTTCTACGGTGAAATTGTCTCCACCCGCGAGTACCAGGACCGCCTCGACACGCTCGATCGCGTGCGCAGCGCCGGCATGCACGTCTGTTGCGGCGGCATTGTGGGAATGGGCGAAACGCGGCGCGAGCGCGCCGGGCTGATCGCGCAACTCGCCAATCTCGATCCCTATCCGGAATCGGTGCCGATCAACCATCTTGTTCAGGTCGAAGGCACGCCGCTGCACGAAAAATTCCACGGCGACGCGGCGCTCGATCCGCTGGAATTCGTGCGCACGATCGCAGTCGCCCGCATCACGATGCCGAAAGCGATGGTGCGCCTGTCGGCCGGCCGCCGCGAAATGGGCGAGCCCGTGCAGGCGCTGTGTTTCCTGGCGGGCGCCAATTCGATCTTCTACGGCGACAAATTGCTGACCACAGGCAATCCCGAAGTCGGGGCGGACCGCGCGATGTTTGCGAAGCTGGGATTGACGCCGCTCGACCTTCCTTCCGGCTAGCTCGTGGTGGGGAGCACGCTGATCAATGGGCTGGACGAGGCGCTCGCGGCGCGCCGCGCCGCGGGATTGGAGCGCCGCCGCGAAGTCATCTTCTCACCGCAGGGCGCGCGCGTCACTGCAGAGGGGCGCGAACTCGTCGCGTTCGCCAGCAACGACTACCTGGGCCTCGCCAACGATCCCGCCGTGGTCGCCGCGGCGCGCGACGCGGCGACGCGCTGGGGCGTGGGCGCCGGCGCCTCGCACCTCATCTGCGGACATTTCGCGCCGCACGAGGCGCTGGAAGCGGAGCTGGCAGCTTTCGTCGCGCCGTGTGCCGGTGCGCGCGCGCTGACCTTCTCGACCGGGTATCTCGCCAATCTGGCGATCCTGTCGTCGCTCGCGGGACGCAGCGACGCGATCTTCGCCGACCGCCTGAACCACGCGTGCCTCAACGACGGCGCGATGCTTTCGCGCGCGCAATTCGTCCGCTACGCGCATGGCGACGTCGCCGCCCTGGAGCGAAGGCTGGCGGAGTCGAAAGCCAAGCGCAAGATCATCGCCACCGACGCCGTGTTCAGCATGGACGGCGATTTAGCGCCGCTGCCGCGCCTTCTCGAACTCGCGGACGCGCACGACGCGTGGCTTGTCGTCGACGATGCGCACGGCTTCGGCGTGCTGGGCGAGGGCCGCGGCAGCCTCGCGCACGCAGGTCTTGCGTCGGACCGGATCGTCTACATGGGAACGCTCGGCAAGGCGGCGGGCGTGGCGGGCGCGTTCGTGGCCGCGCATCCGTCCGTGATCGAGACGTTGCTCCAGTCGGCGCGTCCCTACATCTACACGACGGCGGCGCCGCCGCTACTGGCGGCTGCGTTGCGCGCTTCCCTTGCGATCATTCGCGACGACGCGCAGCGACGCGCGCGCCTCTCGCGCTCGATCGCGCAGTTCCGCGACGGCGCGCGCGACCTGCCGTGGCCGCTGCTGCCGTCGCCGTCGGCGATCCAGCCGCTCGTCGTCGGCGACAGCGTTGATGCGATGAACGTCGCGGGCGCGCTGCGCGAGCGCGGATTCTGGGTGCCGGCGATCCGTCCGCCGACGGTTCCTGCGGGCACGGCGCGGTTGCGCGTGTCGCTGTCCGCCGCGCACACCGAGGATGACGTCGCCGCGCTCATCGCGGCGCTGCATGCAATCGCTGGTCTCACGACGAGCAAATGAGCGCCGCCGGGCCGTCCAGGAACGCGGGACAGCAGTCCGCCACTGGGGGCAGCGCAGCGGCCAAGGCTTCCACGGCCGCAAGCGTGGGGGTTCGAATCCACCGGGCACGGACCACCTCTCGTCCTGCTGCACGGCTGGGCCATGCATTCCGGCGTCTGGGGGCCCATCGTGGCGCGACTGGCGCGCCATCGCCGTGTCCACGCGGTCGACCTCCCCGGTCACGGTCGCAGCGCGCCGATCACGCCCTGCACGCTCGACGCCATGGTGGCTGCTGTCGACTCGGCGTTCGCCGGCGAAACGCAGCCGCTCGCTGTGCTCGGCTGGTCGCTGGGTGGACTCGTCGCGATGCGTTGGGCGATTTCGCGGCCGGAACGCGTGAACCGCCTCGCCCTGGTCTGCGCGACACCGCGGTTCGTGGCAGGCCCCGACTGGCCGCATGCGGTGGCCAAGGAAACACTCGTGCGCTTCGGCGACGAACTGCACGTTGCCTGGAAGCTGACGGTGCAGCGCTTCCTGGCGCTTCAGGTGCACGGCAGCGAGCATGGCCACGCGACGCTCGCGGCATTGCGCGAGCAACTGTGGACTCGCGGCGAACCGTCGCGGCACGCGCTGTCGGATACGCTCAACTGCTGGCGACGGCCGACCTGCGCGAGGAAGCCGCGCGCATTGCGCAGCCCACGCTCGTGATCGCGGGGGCGCGTGACACGCTGTGTCCGTCCGCGGCGGGGCAGTGGCTCGCCGCGGCGATTCCGGACGCGCGCTTCGCGGCAATCGCCGGCTCCGCGCACGCGCCGTTCCTGTCGCATCCGGACGAATTTTTCGCGTTGCTCGAGGCATTCCTTGACACCCGCTGAGCCGCGGTTTCCGGCGCCCGATCCCCGCGAGGTCGATCCGCGTGCCGTGCGGCGCGCCTTTGCCCGCGCCGCTGCAACCTACGACGCAGCCGCGGTGCTGCAGCGGGAAGTCGGCGCGCGCATGGCGTCGCGGCTCGACTACATCAAGGTTGCGCCGCACGCCATCCTGGACGCGGGATGCGGAACGGGCGAGGCCGTCGGCGAACTGGCGGCGCGCTACCACGGCGCGCGCGTGGTTGCGCTCGATGTCGCGCTGCCCATGGTCGAGGCCGCGCGCGAGCGCGCCCGGCGCGCGCGGTCGCTGTTCCGCCGGCTGCTCCCGGAAGCGCTCGCCGCGGGCGGACACGCCGCGCCGTTCTTCATTTGCGGCGACATCAATGCGCTGCCGCTGACAGGGGTCACGTTCGATATGGTCTGGAGCAACCTGGCGCTGCAATGGGTGAACGACCTGCCGCGCGCATTCGCCGAAACCCGCCGCGTGTTGCGGGTTGGCGGGCTCTTCACCTTCACGTCGTTCGGCCCGGACACGCTGCAGGAAATTCGCACCGCGTTTGCCCGCGCCGACGGCCACACGCATACGAACCGCTTCACGGATATGCACGACATCGGCGACATGCTGGTCGCCGCGGGCTTCGCGGATCCGGTGATGGACATGGAGCAGTTGACGCTGACCTACTCCGACGCGAGTGCGCTGATGCGCGAGCTGAAGCACCTGGGCGCCACCAACGCCACGCGCGGCCGGCCCCACGGCTTGATGGGCCGCGGGCGCTGGCAACGCGCGCTCGCCGCGCTCGAGGCCATGCGGCGCGACGGCCGCATTCCCGCGACCTTCGAGGTCGTGTACGGCCACGCGTGGAAGGGCGAACCGAAGCGCACCGCCGAAGGACATCCGATCGTCAAACTCTTGCGCCCGGGGCGCTGAAGCGATGGCGCGCGGCATCTTCATCACTGGTACCGATACGGGCGTGGGGAAGACCGTCGTCGCCGTTGCCCTCTTGCGCGCGCTGGTTGCATCCGGGCATCGGGCAACCGGCATGAAGCCCGTGTCCGCGGGAATCGAAGAGGGCGGATCCGTCAACGACGACGTCGCCGCGATGGCGCGGGCCGGCAATGTCGATGCGCCACTCGCCGAGCGCAACCCTTTCACGTTCGTGCCGGCCATCGCGCCGCACTTGGCCGCCATCGAGGCAGGCGTTCGCATCGAGCTCGACGTCATCGAAGCGGCCTACCACCGGATCGCCGCGCGCTCGGATGTCGTGGTGGTGGAAGGCGCCGGTGGCGTGTGCGTTCCCGCTCGACGCGCGACCGCGACATGCTCGACATTGCTCTTCGGCTGCGCTTGCCCGTGCTGCTCGTGGTAGGCATGCGCCTGGGCTGCCTTAACCACGCGTTGCTGTCCGCCGCGGCAATCAAGGCGCGCGGACTGAGCCTTGCGGGTTGGGTTGCCAATTGCATTGACCCGCAGATGCGCGCCGCGCAGGCCAATGTCGATGACCTGGCGTTGCGCTTGCCCGCACCGCTGGTCGCGCAGGTCGCGTTCGGCGCGCAACTGTTCCAGTCGGAAAACATTCTGGCCAGGCTTGGTCTGGACTGAGCGGTCGCCGTTCCATGTTAAAATTTTCAGTCTTTGCAGCATGTTGCGGCACTTGCATCGATTGGGGAACGCATGGTGGGTAGTCACGGGGGGACCTTGGCCAGAACGGGGGCGTTGGCCAGAGCGCTCGCGAAGGGATGGGCCGGGCTGGCGGTCGCGCTTTGCGCACTGGCGCCTGGCATCGCGAACGCCGCGCTCGACTACGACCTGCAGCCGCCGGTGTCGCCGATCGCGCAGCAGATGTACGAGCTCAACCTGTACATCTTCTGGATCTGCGTGGTCATCTTCGTCGTCGTCTTCGGCGTGATGTTCTATTCGATCTTCAGGCACCGCAAATCGGTCGGCCACAAGGCCGCGCAATTCCACGAGAACGCCACGGTCGAGATCATCTGGACGGTGATTCCGTTCGTGATCCTGCTGGTCATGGCCTGGCCGGCGACGAAGACCATCCTCGCGATGAAGGACACGAGCGCGCCCGATCTCACGATCAAGGTCACGGGCTACCAGTGGAAATGGAGCTACGACTACCTGCAGGACGGATTCGGCTTCTACTCGAACCTGGCGACGCCGCTTTCGCAGATCGAGAACCGCGAGCCCAAAGGCGAACACTATCTGCTGGAGGTGGACCGGCCGATGGTCGTGCCGGTCGACGCCAAGGTGCGAGTGCTCATCACCGCCGGCGACGTCATCCACGCTTGGTCCGTGCCCGCGCTGGGTGTGAAGCAGGACGCGATTCCCGGCTTCGTGCGCGAATCCTGGTTCAGGGCGGAAAAACCGGGCACATACCGCGGCCAGTGTTCGGAACTGTGCGGCAAGGAGCACGGTTTCATGCCCGTCGTGGTCGAAGTGAAGGCCAAGGACGACTACGCGAAATGGCTGGCCGAGCATAAGCAGGCGAGTGCTGCGCCCGCGGACGACCCGAACAAGGTCTGGACCGAGGCCGACCTGGCGGCAAGGGGAGAGAAGATCTACGCCGCGAACTGCGTGGCGTGCCACCAGGCCAACGGCAAGGGCGTACCCAATGCATTCCCGGCGCTCGACGGCTCGAAGATCGTGGCCGGTCCCGTCGAGGCGCAGATCGAATTAGTGCTGCACGGCAAGGCGAATACCGCCATGCCGTCGTGGAAGCAGCTCTCCAATACCGACATCGCGGCGGTGATCACTTATACGCGCAACGCCTGGGGCAACCATTCCGGCCAGGCGGTGCAGCCGTCGGCAATCCTCGCCGCGCGCGGCAAATAGGGAGGCAGGATGAGCGCCATTCCGCACGACCACGTTGCCGGCCACGAGGATGCGCACGACCATCATCCGACCGGGCTCATGCGCTGGCTCACGACCACCAACCACAAGGACATCGGCACGCTGTACCTCTTGTTTTCGCTGACGATGTTCTTCGTCGGCGGCTGCATGGCGCTCACGATCCGCGCCGAACTGTTCGAGCCCGGCCTGCAGATCGTGCATCCGGAATTCTTCAACTCGCTGACCACGCTGCACGGCCTCATCATGATCTTCGGCGCGATCATGCCCGCCGCCGTCGGCTTTGCGAACTGGCAGATCCCCATGATGATTGGCGCGCCCGACATGGCCTTCGCGCGCATGAACAACTGGAGCTTCTGGCTGCTTCCTCCCGCGGCCTTCATGCTGATCCTGTCGTTCTTCGTCCCCGGCGGCGCCGCCGCCGGCGGCTGGACGCTGTATCCGCCGCTGTCCGTGCAGGCCGGCATGGGCGTGGACCTCACGATCTTCGCGATCCACATCATGGGCGCGTCGTCGATCATGGGTTCGATCAACATCATCACGACGATCCTCAACATGCGTGCGCCGGGCATGACGCTCATGAAGATCCCGCTCTTCTGCTGGACGTGGCTCATCACGGCGTACCTGCTGATCGCCGTCATGCCGGTGCTGGCGGGCTCGGTGACGATGCTCCTCACCGACCGCCACTTCGGCACATCCTTCTTCAACGCCGCCGGCGGCGGCGACCCGGTCCTGTTCCAGCACGTGTTCTGGTTCTTCGGCCACCCCGAGGTCTACATCATGATCCTGCCGGCGTTCGGGATCATTTCGCAGATCATCCCCACGTTTGCGCGCAAGCCGCTCTTCGGCTACGCGTCGATGGTGTACGCGGTGGGGAGCATCGCGATCCTGTCCTTCATCGTGTGGGCTCACCACATGTTCACCGTCGGCATGCCCGCGGCGGGGCTGCTGTTCTTCATGTACGCGACGATGCTCATCGCGGTGCCGACCGGCGTGAAGGTGTTCAACTGGCTCGCGACGATGTGGCGGGGCGCAATGACTTTCGAAACGCCGATGCTGTTCGCCATCGGCTTCCTCTTCCTGTTCACGATGGGCGGCTTCACCGGCCTCGTGCTGGCGCTCACGCCGATCGACATCCAGCTGCAGGATACGTACTACGTGGTGGCGCACTTCCACTACGTGCTGGTCGCGGGCTCGCTGTTCGCGTTCTTCGGCGGCGCGTACTACTGGCTGCCGAAATGGACCGGCACGATGTACAACGAGACGCTTGGCCAATGGCACTTCTGGCTGTCGATGGTCTTCTTCAACATCACGTTCTTCCCGATGCACTTCCTCGGCGTCGCCGGCATGCCGCGCCGGATTCCCGATTACGCGCAGCAGTTCGCGGACTGGAACGCGGTGGCTTCCGTCGGCGCCTTCGGCTTCGGCTTGGCGCAACTGCTCTTCGTGGTCGTGGTGATCAAGTGCATCCGGGGTTCCGGCGCCAAGGCCCCGGCCAAGCCGTGGGACGGCGCCGACACGCTCGAGTGGACGCTGCCCTCGCCCGCGCCGCACCACACGTTCGAGACGCCACCGGTGATTCGCTAGTCGACCAAAATGCCCGCCGAACTCTCGCCTCCCGATGGCGCGCGCCTGCGCCGAGCCAACCGGCGCACGGCGCTCGCCGTCCTCGCGGTCGCCCTCCTGTTCTTCGCCGGCGTGATTGCCGCCCAGTTCATCGGCGACGCGGCGACCGGCATGGCGGTGCTCGGCGCCGCCATCCTGTTGTTCCTGTGCGTTGCCATTGCACGGAATTTACGGAAATGACTGCGGAAATGAGTACGCCATGAGGCGCAGAGGAGAGGGCGACGCCGATGAGTGATCCCCGCCAGGATGAACTGCGGCATGCGAACCGGACGCTGCTCAAGAAACTCGGCGTGATCGTCGTCGCGATGTTCGGCTTCGGCTATGCGCTGGTGCCGTTCTACGACAAGATCTGCGAGGCGGCCGGATTGCGCAACATCGCGGCTGCCGACGAGGCGATCAACACGCAGGTCGACGCGACGCGCGACGTGCGCATCGAATTCGACTCCAACGTGCGCGAACTCGCTTGGACGTTCAAGGCGCTCGAGCCCGTCGTCAGCGTGCACCCGGGTGAAGTCCGGCACGTGGAATTCGAAGTGGTCAACGCGACCGGCCGCGCGCTGACCGGCCAGGCCATCCCGAGCTATGGCCCGGCGTCCGCGGAGCAGTATTTCAAGAAGATGGAATGCTTCTGCTTCGCACAGCAGACACTCGCGGCAGGCGAAACGCGCCGGATGCCGGTCGTGTTCGTGGTCGACCCGAAGTTACCGCTCGACCTCGCCACGATCACGCTTTCGTATACGTTCTTCAAAGTGGATGGCGGAAAGAGTTGATGGACAGTTCGCAAATCCGGAGATTTCACCCATGAGTGAAGCCGCCAACGGCGCCAAGCCGTATTACTACGTTCCGCAGCCCTCGCACTGGCCGATCACCGGCTCCTGCGCGCTGCTGCTGATGGGAACGGGAGCCGCGTTCTGGTTCAACGGTTACGCGCCAGGGCCCTGGCTCTGCGGCGCGGGCTTCCTCATCCTGGTCTACATGCTGCACGGCTGGTTCGGTACCGTCATCGGCGAGTCGGAGAGGCGCCTCTACAACAAGCTGGTCGATCATTCGTTTCGCTGGAGCATGAGCTGGTTCATCTTTTCGGAAGTCATGTTCTTTGCCGCGTTCTTCGGCGCGCTGTTCTACGTCCGCAACGTGTCGGTTGCCGACCTGGGCACGATCGGCACGGCGACGCGGGACCTTCTCTGGCCCAACTATGCAGCGCAATGGCCGACCGAGGGGCCGTACCTCACGTCGCCGTTCACGCCGATGGCCGCCTGGGGCATCCCGGCGCTCAACACGGCCATCCTGCTCTCCTCCGGCCTCACGCTGACCATCGCGCATCACGGACTGAAAGCGGGTCATCGCGGCGTGTTGAAGCTGTGGCTGTTCGCGACGATCGTGCTGGGCTTCACGTTCCTGGGCTTTCAGGCCTTCGAATATCACCACGCGTACACCGAGATGGGCCTGACGCTCGGCAGCGGCGTGTATGGCTCCACGTTCTTCATGCTGACCGGCTTCCATGGCCTGCACGTGACGATCGGCGCGATCATGCTTACCGTGATGCTGTACCGCGTATTCAGGGGGCACTTCGACGCCGAACATCACTTCGCCTTCGAAGCCGCATCCTGGTATTGGCACTTCGTCGACGTGGTCTGGCTGCTGTTGTTCGTACTCGTCTACTGGCTGGCCTGACACCGGCCACGCCTGAACGTGACAACGCCGCCGCCTCAGTTTCCTTGAGGTTGCGGCGGCGTTTTTCTTGCGTTGCCGGCTTAAGTGTCGCGGGCCGTTCGCCGGGCCTTGATGATGCGGGCCGACATTGCGCCCAGCAGCAACATCAGCAGCAGCAGCGCAGGCAGACCCAGCGTGGGAATCCCCACGACCTGGACCGGCGGCGCACCCGCAACCGCGTCGCTGTCGCTGGCGCTGCTGTTGTTCGGCGTCGGGTCGGTCACGCCGGGAGGCACGTTCACCGTCGCGACATTGACGATGGTTCCCGACGCGTTGGCTGCGACCGTGGCCGGAACTGTAAAGGTGACGACGGCGCCGACCTTCAGCGTGACCGTGGTGTTGATGTTCCCCGAGCCGGTGGGCGAGCTGCACGCCGTGACGACCACTCCACCGCTGCCGGCGTTGCTCACCGCGCACGTCCAGTTACCGAACGTGAGCCCGGCCGGCGCCAGGTCCGTCACCGTCGCTCCGGTAACCTCCGACGGGCCGTTGTTGGTGACGGTGATCGTGTAGATCGTAGTGCCGCCCGGTGTGAGACTGGTTGCGCCATTGGTCTTGGTGATCGCCAGGTCCGCCACTACCGGCGCAACAATGACCGAGTCAGTGTCGCTGGCGCTGTTGTTTCCGGGCGTGGGATCGCTGGCCCCAGCCGGTGGCGCAATGGTCGTGATGTTGGTGACCGTGCCGCTGGCCGCGGTGAGCGTCGCGGTGACCGTAATTTGGTACGTCGCGCCATTGGCCAGCAACGGCAAGGCAAACGTGCCGCTTTCGAGTTCGACGACGGTCGGCGCGGTGACGCAAGCGCCCGGTGTCACCGAGCAGGCTACCGCGGTCTTGCTCAAGCCCGCGGCGGCCGGATCGGCGAGGATCGCACCGGCGACACCCGACGGACCGTTGTTGGTCACGGTGATCGTGTAGATCGTGCTCGCACCGGCGTTGACGCTCGCCACGCCATCGGTCTTGGTGATGGCTAGATCCGAAACTACCGGCGCAACAATGACCGAGTCAGTGTCGCTGGCGCTGTTGTTTCCGGGCGTGGGATCGGTGGCCCCAGCCGGTGGCGCAATGGTCGCGGTGTTGGTGACCGTGCCGCTGGCCGCGGTGACCGTCGCGGTGACCGTAATCTGGTACGTCGCGCCATTGGCCAGCAACGGCAAGACAAACGTGCCGCTCTCGAGTTCGACGACGGTCGGCGCGGTGACGCAAGCGCCCGGTGCCACCGAGCAGGCAACCGCGGTCTTGCTCAAGCCCGCGGCGGCGGGATCGGCTAGGATTGCTCCGGCGATGCTCGACGGACCGTTGTTGGTCACGGTGATCGTATAGATCGTGCTCGCACCGACGTTGACGCTCGCCACGCCATCGGTCTTGGTGATCGCCAGGTCGGCGACGGGTGCCGCCACGCCACCGTTGCCGGTGCTGTCGGTGTTGTTGGCAACGTTCGGATCCGGCTCGATCGCCATGGCGGTGGCGGTGTTGTCGAACGCGCCCGCCGCGTTGATCGTCGCGGTCACCGTGATGTTGACGGAGCCACCCGGCGCGATGCTCGCCACCGTACAGGGCAATGCGGCACAACCGCCACCCGACACATTCGTGATGGTCAGGCTGCTCGGGGTATCGGTGATCTGGACGCTCGTCGCCGTCGACGGCCCGGCGTTGGCCACGACCAGCGTGTAGGTGAGCGACTGCCCGACGGAGAACGGCCCCGCCGTCACGAGCGTCTTGACCATCGACACGTCGGCACTGGCCGCAGCCACGCCACCATTGCCGGTGTTGTCGGTGTTGTTCGGACGTTCGGATCCGGCTCGATCGCCATGGCGGTGGCGGTGTTGTCGAACACACCCGCCGCATTGATCGTCGCGGTCACCGTGATGTTGACGGACCCACCGGGCGCGATGCTCGCGACCGTGCAGGGCAATGCGGCACAACCGCCGCCCGACACATTCGTGATGGTCAGGTTGCTCGGGGTGTCGGTGATCTGGACGCTCGTCGCCGTCGACGGACCGGCGTTGGCCACGACCAGCGAGTAGTTGATCGACTGCCCGACCACGAACGGTCCCGCCGTGACAAGCGTCTTGACCATCGACACGTCGGCGCTGGCCGCTGCCACGCCACCGTTGCCGGTGTTATCGGTGTTGTTGGCACGGGTTCGGATCCGGCTCGATCGCCAGTGGCGGTGGCGGTGTTGTCGAATGCGCCGGCAGCATTGATCGTCGCGGTCACCGTGATGGTGAAGGAACCACCGGCGCGATGCCAGGCAGCGTGCACGGCAGCGCGGCACAACCGCCACCCGACACATTGGTGAGCGTCAGGTTGGTCGGAGTGTCGGTGATCTGGACACTCGTCGCCGTCGACGGCCCGGCATTGGCCACGTCCAGCGTGTAGACGATCGACTGCCCGACAATGAACGGGCCCGGCGTGACCAGCGTCTTGACCATCGACACGTCGGCGGATGGCTGCACGGTATCGGTGTCCGATGCCGAATTGTTGCCCGGGTTCGGGTCCGGGGTTCCGGCAGGCGGCGCAATCGTCGCGGTATTGGTTACCGTGCCGAGGGCGGCGGTGACCGTGGCCGTGACGAGAATTTGATACGTCGCGCCATTGGCGAGCAACGGCAGCGCAAAGGTTCCGCTCTCCAGTTGCCCGACTGTGGGCGGCGCAGAGCATTGCCCCGGAGTGCCGGAACAAACCACGCTGGTCTTGGAGAGGCCGCCAGCCACCGGATCCGTGAGGAATGCACCCGTCGCGCTCGACGGCCCGTTGTTGGTGACCGTGATCGTGTAGGTTGTCGGCGCGCCCGCGTTTACGGTGCCCACACCATTGCTCTTGATGATCGCAAGATCGGCGATCGCATCGACCGTGTCCGAATCGGTGGCCGTGTCGTTGGCCGGCGTGGGATCGAACGTGCCGGGCGGCGTCGTCACCGTGGCGCTGTTGACGAGAGTGCCGCTTGCGCCGCCAGCCACCGTGGCCGGCACCGTGTAAGTGATGATCGCGCCGACTTTCATCGTCACGGTGGTGTTGAGATTGCCGCTGCCACTGGCCGCGCCGCACGCCGTGACGACCACGCCGCCGCTTCCGCCGTTGGTGACCGCGCACGTCCATGCGCCGAACGTCATGCCGGGCGGCGCCGTGTCGACCACCGTGGCTGCCGTCACTTCGTCCGGCCCATTGTTGGTGACGGTGATGGTGTAGGTCGTGCTGCCCCCGGCGTTCACGTTGCTCACGCCGTCGGTCTTGGTGATCGCGAGATCCGCGTTCGCCGAGGCAATCGTGTAACTGGCGGTGGACGGCGGCGTGAAGATCGTCCCGCCATTCGTGCCATGCGCGGTGGCGGTGTTGGGCGTGGTACTGCCGCTGACACCCGATGCAACCATCGGACCCACCACGCAGGTCGTTGCCTGGCCGACCGACAGCGGGTCGGTAAACGTGCACGACGCCGTGCTCACCGTGGGATCGATCACGCCGATCGTGTTGAGCACCAGGCCACCCGTGTTCACGATGGTGAACTTGTAGAAAACGTCTGCGCCCGCGGGGACACCGATCGCCGACGCCCAGGGGCCCACAGCCGAGGTGCCGACTTGCTTCACGAGGCTGAAGCCGGGGACCGCGCCAAGATAGCTGGCCTGGGCGGGGCTCGAGTTGTACATCTGCGCGGCGAAGGTTCCGTGTGCCGTGGCAGTGTTGGTGACGTTGCCGAGCACGGCCGCAATCGGAGCGGTCACGCACGTCGCAGTCGGATCAACGGTCGCGCTGGCGACCGGCAGCGCCGGCTGCGTCGGAGGGACATTCGGCGGGTACTGCCACACGCAGCTCGCCGGATCGGCACTGGTTCCGGCCAGCGTCGGATCGCTGACGCTGAACGGATTGAAGGGGACATCGCCGGTGTTCTCGGCGGTGAACTGGTAATACAGCGGCGTCCCGGGAGCGACCGCCAGGAACAGGACCCAGGGGCCCGTTGCGCTGGTCGAGATGCGCTTGGCCAGGCTGATCGAGGGGTTCGGTGCCTGGACCACCAGCGTGGCGTTGGCCGTGTTGCCGGAACCGGCAATGGAAGCCGATACCGGTCCGGTGACGTTGAGGTACGTGCCGGCGATCGCCGACGTGACCGGCACCGTGATCGCGCAACTGCCTCCCGCAGCGATCGATCCGCCGGAAAGGCTGAGCCCGTTACCGCCGGCCGCCGCAATGACCGCGCCGCCGCAGGTATTGGTTACCGCAGGCACCAGGGGATTGGCGTTCACCAGTCCCGCCGGGTATGCGTCGGCGACGGCGACGCCACTGAGCGCATTGCCGGGATTCGGATTCTGGATCGTGACGGTCAGCAGCGACGTTGCGCCGACGAGAATCGGACTCGTGCTGAACGTTTTCGTGACGCTGGGTGGCTGGAGTGCCGTCAATGTCGCGACAGCCGAGCCGGTCGATGTCGTATTGGTGCCGCCCTCGGTCGACGAAACGAAACCGCTGACGTTGGTGTGCGGTCCGGCCGTAGTGGCGGTCACGTTCACGCTTACCGTGCATGACGCGCCGGCCGCCATCGTGGCGCCGGTCGCCTGCCCGAAATTCAGCGTGGTCGCACCGGCCGCGGGCGCCCAGGTTGGCGAACCTGTGCACGTGGTGCTGGCGGCGGGCGCTGCCGCGACTTGCGTTCCCGCCGGCAGGCTATCCGTAAACTTGACGCCGGTGACCGCCGTCGTAGCCGGATTGGTCAGCGTGAACTGCAGCGTCGATGTTCCGCCGACCGCGATCGGGGTTGGTCAGGAATGTCTTCGTGATCGTCGGCGGCGCCGCTGATTGGCAGCCGCTGACCGTTACGTTATCGACAAAGAGCACCGAGTTCGACGCCACTGTTGGCGGCGTTGAAGCCATAAATACGGAAATAGGTGAGCCCGCTCGCATTCGCCGGGCCTGGGAACGCCGGGGCGAAATTGTGAAAACGCCGTGCCTGCGACCAGGACGGCGCCGTACGGCGTGAAGGTCGACGCCGTCGGTGCTGGAGTACATCCGCAGCGACTTCGGTCCGTTCATCGCGTGCGTTCGGCGCGTCGAATGAAAAAGTCAATCGTGTTGTAGTTGGTCGTGGTGACCGCGAATTCGAAGTAGTCGTTATTCGTCGTGTCGAGCGCTGGCGTGTTGTTGCCAGCTCGCCGTCGCCACGAGTTCACTGGATTGCCGATCAGGGTGGAGATCACCGAGTTGGTGAGCCCGGCGCCCGCGACGGCGGTGGCGGTCGCGACGTCGGCGGCCTTGAACGAAAAAAGCAGGCGGCACGCCGAGCCCGGCCGCGGGCGGCATCGTCCACTGCGCCAGCGTCAGGCCGCAGCTGTTCGCCGGCGGCGCGACGGTGGTCAGACCGAGATTCGCGCGTGGCGTTCTTACCCGTATCCTGCGTGCCGACAAAAAGATTGCCGGAAACGTTGGCATAGGTGCCGCTTGTGGGTAGCGCCGGCAGGGCCACGCGAACGCTGGCCGTACAAGTGCTGTTGGCGGCGACGGTGCCGTTGGAAAAGGAGACCGACGACGCGCCCGCCACCGGGGCAAACGTCGCCGCGCCGCAACCCGACGTCGAAAAGGCCGCTGGCGTTGCCACGACCATCTGATTGCCCGAAAGCAACGGGAGCGTATCGGTGAAATTGGCGCCACCGATGGCGGCCGCATTGGGATTGCCGATGGTGAAGGTGAGGGTCGAGGTGCCCCCGGCCACCGCCGGCGCCGGCGAGAACGCCTTGGCGAAGGTAAGCGACGGTCGGATCGACGATATCGGCGACAAAGCTGGTGACCGAGAAGTCGGCGTTGTAGTGGTAGCTGCTGCCGGAGAAGTCGTAGAGGAGCGTGGACAGCGTCTGGGCCGTGCCGCCGCCGCCGATGATCTTGACCACATAGGTCGTCGTGATCGTCGAGCCGCCGGCCTTGAAATCGCCGCCCACGCAGGAGCGGTAGTTCGGGCTCGCCGGATTGTTCTCCCACAGGCACGCGTCGGCGTAGAGCTTGTCGCTGGTGATGGGCGCGGGACCGGGCACGTACGGCGAATTGTCGGCCGAGTAGGCGCTCACGACCGACTGGATCTGGAAGATCGCGTTCGAGAAATTGATGAACGACTCGAACTGGTTGTAACCCTGGGTGGCGGTGCCGCTGTCGAGCTCGATCGTGTAGGTATTGCCCAACACCAGGGCGACCGTGCCGCCGGGCGGGATCGGCACGCCATTCAGCCTGACGCCGGTCACCGCGTTGCGGCTCTGTGAAATCAGGTGCTCGACGTAGACTTCGCGCGGGGTCGGCGTCGAGAAGCTGCCCGAGCCGTCTGTGGCCACGATGTGATACCGGCGCGCCGTGTCGAATGCGGCGGCGACCTGGGTGACCTCGACCTCGAAGTACGCGTCGCGGCAGCCGGCCGCGCCAGCGGCGATCGCCGGGAAGAAGATCGAGCTGAGCGACCCGGTGCGCAGATTGATGTTGGCGTTTGCCGAATCCCAGACCCAGGTCGCGGTGACGTTGGTGGTGGCGACGTTGCTGCAGACGCGCGCGCCGACGGGGAAGAATTTCGGGCCGCTGGCGGGCGTGTTGCTGTCCAGTCCTACAACGTTGAAGGTGATCGGAGTGACGGTCAGCGTCGCATGGGCCACCACCGGGGCGAGCAGGGCAAGCAGCAAAGCGCCCAGTCGGGCGACCGTGAAATCCAACAAGGCTAAGTTCCCTTCCCTGTGGCGTCGGCAGAGCCTTATTGCGCTGCCTGGCGGTTGGCTGAGCGCCGCCTTGGGGTATTGCTTCCGGCGGAGCGGGCCAACGTCAACGACGTTGGGCAGCAAGTTCCGTGCCTCGAAACCGAGCCCGTCCTCGAAGCGCCAGGCTAACGGATGCCCTGCGGCCCGATCCACCCCATCCAGTACGCGAACCACAGGAATGCGAACAGGCCCACCGACAGCGCGACCCGAACCGTGAGCGCCCAGACCACGCGCTTGCCGCGCCCGGCGTCGCGATACAGGAACACGAGGGACGAGAACAGCGCGACGACGATCGCGATCAGGACGGCGGCGACGACGATTTTCATTGGGTCAGTGTAACAATTCGCCTGCGTACCCAATGCCAACGATGAAACCGCCCGCTGCCCCGTCGCATGCGCGTCGCTTCCGGCCGCGGCTCTTGCCGACCGTGGCGGCCGTGGCCGGCATTGCGCTGTTCGTTGCGGCCGGGCAGTGGCAGCAGCGCAGG
The DNA here is from genome assembly GCA_963755065.1 of uncultured beta proteobacterium. GTDB lineage: Bacteria > Pseudomonadota > Gammaproteobacteria > Burkholderiales > Casimicrobiaceae > VBCG01. Next base: position 33,231 of record CAVWIM010000007.1, on the reverse strand, counting down.
ATGGAGCAGAAGGAGGCGCTGCGGATGCAAATCGATGCGGCGAGCGCCGCGGCGCCGGCCGCGTTGCCACGCGACGGCGTCGACTGGGCCGCATGGCGCTACCGGCCGGTTGTCGTCGCCGGCCGCTTCGACGCTGCGCGCCAGATACTCATCGACAACAAGGTCGAGGCAGGGCGCGCCGGTTATCACGTCGTGACGCCATTGATCCTCGAGGACGGGCGGGCCGTGCTGGTGGATCGCGGATGGATTCCCGCCGGAGCAACGCGCGCGCAGATCCCATTGGCCGCGCCGCCTGCCGGAACGATCACCGTGCAGGGCCGAATCAACCTGCCAACGCCGAACTACATCGAGCTCGCGCGCAGCGCGCCGGCGGGCGCGGTCTGGCAGAACCTCGATCCGGCCCGCGTCGCGCAGGCCACCGGCATCGCGCTGCTGCCGATCGTGGTGGAACAATCCGCGCCGCTGAATTCCGCGGACAATCTCGTCCGCGCGTGGCCTGCGCCGGATTTAGGCGTCGAACAGCATCGGATCTACATGGTGCAGTGGTACCTCTTCGCAGCTCTCGCCGCGGGATTGTGGCTCTTCCTCCAACTGCGCCGTCCAACCGCCGCGGCCGGCGATGCCTGATCCGGCGCATCCCACCCCGCCTCGGATGCCGCGAGGCGCGCCGCGCTCGGGGCGGCGGACGCTGCTGCTCGTCGCCGCCGTGGTGGTGGCGCCCGTTGTCGCGGCCTATCTCGCGTATTACGTCATCCCCGCGCGAGGCGCGCACGAACTACGGCGAGTTGCTGGCGACCGGTCCCGCGCCCGAGCTGACCGGCGCGCGCGCGGACGGCCAACCGTTCGCGCTCTCGCAGCTGCGCGGCAAATGGGTGCTGCTCGTCAACGCGCCCGGACGCTGCGACGCCCGATGCGCGCAGGCGCTCTACGCGACGCGGCAGGCGCGCACGATTCAGGGCCGGGAGAGGGAGCGCGTGCAGCGGGTCTGGCTCGTGACCGACGATGCGGCGCCCGATCCTGCGCTCCTGCGCGCAGCATCCCGACCTGCAGCTCGCGCGCGTGGCGCCCGCTGCCCTTGCCGGACTTCCCGCGGGCGCGGACCGAATCTACCTGGTCGACCCGCTCGGCAACCTCGTCCTCGCGTTTCCGGGCGAACCGGACATCGGCAAGGTCGCGAAGGATATCGACCATGTTCTGCGCGCCTCGCGCATCGGTTAAAGCCGCATCGACCAGACTCAGGTCCGTGTAAAATGCGCGGTTCGCAAGTGCTCCTTCACCGGGTTCAGATGACCACGCTCGCCCTCGCCGAAATCCGCTTCAAGCGGTTCCTTGCGCTGACCAAGCCGCGGGTGGTGCAACTCATCGTCTTCTGCGCGGTGATTGGAATGTTCCTGGCGGTGCCGGGTTTGCCGCCGCCGTCGACGGTGTTTTTCGCAACCCTCGGCATCGCGCTCGTCGCCGGTGCCGCCGCCGCGATCAACTGCCTCGTCGAGCAGAAGATCGACGCCGTGATGCAGCGCACGCGCGGACGGCCGCTGCCGCGCGGGCACGTCACCTCACGGTCGACGCTCGTCTTCGCCTTCATCGTCGGCGGCACGGGCATGCTGGTGCTCTACCTGTTCGTGAACGTGCTGACGATGTGGCTCACGCTGGCGACGTTCCTGGGTTACGCCGTCATCTACACGATCGTGCTGAAGCCCGCGACGCCGCAGAACATCGTGATCGGCGGCGCCTCCGGCGCGATGCCGCCGGTGCTGGGCTGGGCCGCGGTGACCAACCACGTGCCGCCGGAAGCTCTGCTGCTCTTCCTCATCATCTTTGTGTGGACGCCGCCGCATTTCTGGGCGCTGGCGCTCTACCGCACGCAGGATTACGCGAAAGCCGGCTTGCCGATGCTTCCCGTGACGCACGGCTCCGCCTACACGCGGCTGCAGATCGTTCTCTATACGATCGTGCTCGTTGCCGTGACGCTGCTTCCGTACGCGATTCGCATGAGCGGAATCCCGTATCTCGTCGCGGCGCTCGCCTTGGGTGCCGTGTTCCTTGGCTACGCGATCCGCCTCTTGCGCAATTACAGCGACGCCCTCGCGCGCGCCACGTTCCGCTATTCGATCGTCTATCTGACCGCGCTGTTTTCGGCGTTGCTGGTCGACCATTACCTGACACGCTGAACCGATGCGTGATCGCGGGTTCGCTTCACCTCTGATCTTCGTGTTTTTCGTCGCCTGCGCGTTGCTGCCCGCTTGCGCGCCCGAGGGCTCGAAGTTCCAGTCCTCCGATGTGACGGGCGCCACGTTCGGCCGCGACTTCCATCTGATGGACGCTTCCGGCAAGCCGCGCACGCTGGCCGATTATCGCGGCAAGGCGGTGGTCATTTTCTTCGGCTACACGCAATGCCCCGATGTATGCCCGACCACGCTGGCTGAGCTGGCCGAGGTCATGAAACGACTCGGGCCCGACGCGGACCGCGTGCAAGTGCTGTTCGTGACCGTCGATCCACAGCGGGACACGCCGGAACTCTTATCGAAGTACGTGCCGGCCTTCGACCCGCGCTTTGCGGGCCTCTGGGGCGACGCCGCGGCGACGGAGCGCACGGCGAAGGAATTCAAGATCATCTACCAGAAGCAGCCGGGGCCTACGCCCGGCACTTACTCGATGGACCACTCCGCGGGCACGTACATCTACGATCCGCAGGGCCGGCTGCGGCTGTACGTCAGCTATGGCCAAGGTCCCGATGTGTTCGCGCACGACCTGCGCGAGCTGCTGAAGGGGGCGTGAATCCTCCCGCGGGAGAAGGCTTGCGCACGAAAATCGTCGTTGCATTGGCATTGGTCGCCGGGTTCGCGCTCGCGCCGGCGCTGGCGGCCGAACCGAGCAAGACACTGCGCGTGGCGTTCGAGCAAGCGGAAACCGGATTCGACCCGCAGGCCGTCAACGACAACTACTCGTTCATGGTCTGCGATTCGATCTTCGATGCGCTGTACACCTACGACTACTTCGCACGTCCGCCCCGCCTCGTGCCGAACACGGCGGCGGGCATGCCGGAAATCGGCGATGGCGGGCGCACGTTCACGATCAAGGTAGCGCCCGGGATTTTTTTCGCGGACGACCCCGCGTTCAAGGGCAAGCCGCGCGAGCTCACGGCCGACGACTACGTCTACAGCATCAAGCGGATTTTCGACCCGCGCGTGCGCTCGCAGTCGTTGTTCATCTTCGAGCATCAACTGGCGGGACTGGACGAGGTGCTCGCGACCGCGCGGCGCACGGGTGATTTCGACTACAACGCACCGATGGAGGGCCTGCAGGTCCTCGACCGCTATACGCTGCGTGTCAAATTCCGCTCTCCGTACTACCTGTTCCAGCACTGGCTGACCTACGTCACGCTCGCCGCCGTCGCGCGCGAGGTCGTGGCCGCGCACCCGGATGAGACGCATCGGGTAATGGAGCACCCGGTCGGCACCGGGGCGTACCGGCTGAAGGATTGGACGCGCGGGCAGAAAATCGTGCTCGAAGCTAACCCTGGGTACCGCAAGGAGGTCTATCCGACCCCGGCGGCGGGAAGCGAGCCGGGTGATGCCGCCATCGCCAAGGGCCAGGTGGGCAAGCGTTTGCCGCTCGTCGCCCGCGTGGAAATCAGCATCGTCGAAGAGGCGCAGCCGCGCCTGCTCCTGTTCGACACCGGCAAGCTAGATTACCAGGAGGTACCGGCCAGCGTCGCCGGTCTCGTGCTGGCAGGGAACGCGCTCAAGCCCGAGTACGCGCGGCGAGGCATCACGCTGCATCGGCAGATCGAACCGGCATTCGCGTACACCTATTTCAACATGGACGATGCCCTCGTCGGCGGTTACACGCCCGAGAAAATCGCGCTGCGGCGCGCGATCGCACTGGGCTACGACCGCACGAGCACCATTCGCATGTTGCGCAGCGGGCAGGGCGTGCCCGCGGCACAGCCGCCACCACCTGGGATCGTGGGTTACGACCCGACGATTCCTGCGGTCGACGAGCACGATCCCGCGGCCGCGCGGGCGCTCCTCGACAAATTCGGCTACAAGGATCGCGACGGCGACGGCTATCGCGAGGCGCCCGACGGGAAGCCCCTTGCCTTGGTGCTGGCGTCGACGACGGGAACGGCGGCGCGCGCGAGCGACGAGCTGTGGAAGCGCAACATGGATGCGATCGGCCTCAGGATCACATTCGTCAAGCAAAGCTGGCCGGAGTTGAACCGAATGGCCGAGGCCAGCCAGCTGATGATGTGGGGCCTGGGCAACGTTGCTACGATTCCCGACGCGGACGCGTTCTATTCGCTTCTGTACAGCGGCAACATCGGCGCGGGCAATTATGCGCGGATGCGCCTCGCCGAATTCGACCGCCTCTACGAACAGTCGCGAAGCTCGGGCGACGACCGCGCCCGCACCACGCTATTTCATCGGATGAACGATCTCATCCACGGCTATGCGCCCTGGATCCTCGGCGAACATCGGTACGGAAACGTTCTCGCGCAACCGTGGTTCAAGGGCTTCAAGCCCGATCCGCTGTTGCGGTACCAATGGAAATTCTATGACGTCGCACCGCGCTGAAACGTCCCTCGACCGAGCGCGTAGAGGAGATGCCATGACCCGGACGCGCCCTACCGTCGCCGAAAAGCGGCGTGCCTTCCGTCAGCTGCATGAGGCGGGCTGCTTCGTCATCCCCAATCCCTGGGACGTCGGGAGCGCGTTGTATTTGCAAGGTCTCGGGTTCAAGGCCCTCGCCACCACCAGTTCCGGATTCGCGTGGTCGCAAGGTCGCGCAGACGGCGGCATGTCGCGTGACCAGGTACTGGCGCACCTGCAGAGCATCGTTGCCGCCACCGACGTGCCGGTGAACGCGGACTTCGAAAGCGGCTTCGCGCGCGACGCGGGCGAGGTCGCGCGAAACGTCGGCCTCGCCGTCGAGACGGGTGTGGCCGGGCTATCCATCGAGGATTCGACCGGCGTCGCCGCCATTCCCCTCTACGATGTCGGCGTGGCGGTCGAGAGGATCCGTGCGGCGAGGGCTGCAATCGACAAGGCTGGCGGCGACACGCTGCTCGTCGGACGCGCCGAGTGCTTTCTTGTCGGCCGTCCCGATCTCGCGGAGACGATTGCGCGATTGCAGGCCTATTCGAACGCGGGCGCCGATTGCCTGTACGCACCGGGTCTGCGCACCCGCGAGGATATCGCCGCGGTTGTCGCCGCCGTCGCGCCGAGGCCTTTTAACCTGTTGCTCGGATGGGCGACCGAGTTGACGCTGCGCGATGTTGCCGCGCTCGGCGTGCGGCGCGTCAGCGTCGGCGGCGCGCTTGCGCGGTCGGCGTGGGGTGGATTCATGCGTGCGGCCAGGCTCATCGCGGAGGAGGGCCGCTTCGACGGCTTCCGGGACGCGGCGCAGGGTCGCGATATGGACGCGATCTTCCCCAAGCGCCTAGAATGAATCCCCGAGGCGCCAGGAACGGTCCCGGCACCTCATAAAAGGAGCGACACACATGGCCAAGAAAAAAGCCGACAGCGGCGTATACCGTGTCACGGAGATCATCGGCACCAGCCCCGTTTCGTGGGAGGCCGCGGCGAAAAGCGCCGTCGAAACCGCAGCGAAGTCCCTGCGCGATCTGCGTATCGCCGAAATCAGCAAGCTCGACATGAAGATCGAAGGCGGCAAGGTCGTCGCCTACCGCGCGCGCGTTTCGCTGTCGTTCAAGTACGACGCCTGACGCGTCAAGCGAGCGCCGACACGATCCACGCCGAGCCGGTGAGGCTCACGCGACCATCCGGCGCGGCAAGCGGCGCGAGCGCGCGTTCCACGGCATCCTGAATGACGGGAAGGTGCGCGGGACCCGCTTCGCGCACCAGTCGCGAGACCGGTCCGATCTGTACGCTGGCTTCGGCGGCCGCGCGCGGCGTTGCACCCAGCGTCAACGCGGTGTCGAAACGTTGCACGTCGACGGCGCGGAAGCGCGCGTCCGCCAGGATGGCGCGGACCCTTTTTTCGTCGGCGAACGCAAACGGACCCGGCGCCTCCGGGTCGCCCGGCGCCGGCGTGATGCCCATCGCCGCGCGCGCGGCCGCCAGAGGCGTCATCGCCCACGGGTTCTCGCGCGGCGCTCGCCAGCAGACGAACACGCACCGGCCGCCCGCTCGCAGCGACTTTCGCATGTGGCCGAAGGCCTGCACGGGTTGGCTGAAAAACATGACGCCGAAGCGCGAGAACAGCAAATCGACGTTTGCAGGAAGGTCCGCCACGGAGGCATCGCTCTCGCGGAAGGACAGCTGACCGCAGCGGGCGAGCGCGCCTTGCGTCCGAGCGACCTCGAGCATCGGCTGCGACACATCGATGCCCAGGACCGAGCCTGACTCGCCGACGACCCGCGCGAGGGCGGTCGACGTGGCGCCGCATCCGCAGCCGATGTCGATGACCCGCTCTCCCGGCTGCGGCGCGGCGGCTTTCAGCGCGGCTTCGCCGAACGGTGCGGTGATGCGTTCGATCTCCTGCTGCATCGCGACCCAGCGCTGGCCCAACGCGCCATTCCATTCCGCGATCTGTTCGGAGTTGTCGGCCGGCATGGGGAGACTCACAACTCGAAGGCTACGCGCGGCTTCCGGTCTCGATCAGCTCGATCTTGTAGCCGTCCGGATCCTCGATGAAGGCGATCACCGTCTTGCCGCCCTTGACCGGGCCCGCTTCGCGCGTGACCTTGCCGCCGAGTTTCACTGCCTTGCCGCGCACGGCGTCGCACGTGGCGGCGGCGTTGTCGACCGAGATCGCGACGTGCCCGAAGGCGTTGCCCAACTCGTACTTGTCGACGCCGTAGTTGTAGGTGAGCTCCAGCACCGCGCCCTGCGATTCGTCGCCGAAGCCGACGAACGCGAGCGTGTACTTGTACTCGGGGTTGTCGGATTGGCGCAGCAACTTCATCCCGAAAACGCCGGTATAGAAATCGATCGCGCGCTGCAGGTTGCCGACGCGCAGCATGGTGTGGAGAATTTTCATGTGCTTCCCTCGTCAGATTTCGATCATTTCGAAATCTTCCTTGCGCGCGCCGCACTCCGGGCACGTCCAGTTCGGCGGCACGTCCTCCCACCGCGTCCCCGGGGCGATGCCCTCGTCGGGCGCGCCGGTCGCCTCGTCGTAGATCCAGCCGCAGATGAGGCACATGTATTTCTTCAATTCGGATACCGTTTCGGTCGCGCGCCGGTTGCTCGCGAAGCGCGGTCCGGAGGTTGGACACTAGCGCGATTATAATTGGGAATCGTGCGCGGCCGTTCGAGCGCGCTCATGGGCGACGGACATGGCATGACCAAGATCAATTTCGGTTCCGGGCCCTATCCGATGTCGGGCTGGATCAACGTCGACATCGATTCCGCGGGGCGACCGGATGTCGTGGCGGACTTGGGCCGCCCGCTGCCGTTCGCAACCGGCGCGGCCGACTTCATCCACACCGAGGACTTCATCGCGCAACTAGACCCGACACCGTTGCTGCATTTCCTGCGCGAGTGCCGGCGCATCCTGAAGCCGGAAGGGGCGATGCGCGTGCTGACGCCGGACCTCGCGCGCTTCGCCCGCATGTATCTCGAGGATCCGGAGCATCTCGTGTGGATCTGGAACACGTTCGTCGGCGTGCCGCTTGAAACCGGCACTGCCTGTGAAGTCCTGAATCTCGGCATGCGCCTCGCCGGGCGTTTCCAGTACGACCTCGCGACCTTCACCCAACTCGCCGCGCAAGCCGGGTTTGCCACGGCCACCGTCGCCTACAACGAAAGCCGCTTCGAAGCGTTGCGCGGGATCGACCTGCGGCGCACCGACGAGGCAGTGAGCATGTACCTCGAATGCACGCCTCAAGCCTGAGGTATGGAGTGGCTCGTTGGAGCGTCGTTTCGATCGAGCCCTCGACGCCGCTCAACTTTCGCGGCATGGACCTCCCGATTTGCGCATCGGGGTAAAATGCGCAATGCATGACAACTGTGGTTTCCGGAATTGCGAAAGCGCATTCCTTTGCGTCTCCGCACCCGCATGATGCCGACCGAGTCCGAACCCGGCTTTCCGCCCATCGTCCTCACGTTCGCGGCGTCCGATCCTTCGGGCGGCGCCGGCATGCAGGCGGACCTGCTGACGCTCGCGAGCATGGGCTGCCATCCGGTGTCGGTGATCACGGCGCTGACCGTGCAGGACACGGCTGGTGTCGAGGCGGTGATGCCGGTCGATGCCGACTGGGTGGCGGACCAGGCGCGCTGCCTGCTCGAGGACATGCCCGTCGACGCGTTCAAGATCGGCGTACTGGGCAGCGTGGAGAACATCGCTGCGATCGCTGAAATCGTGTCCGACTATCCCGACGTGCCGCTGATCCTCGACCCGGTGCTCGCCTCGGGCCGTGGCGACGAGCTCGCGACCGAGGAGATGACGCATGCGTTGCGGGAATTGTTGCTGCCGCAGACGACGATCGTCACGCCGAACAGCATCGAAGTGCGCCGCCTGGCGGAGGCCGACGACGACGAAGACCTGTCGCTCGAGGCCTGCGCGATGCGCCTCATCGAAGCCGGTTGCGAATACGTGCTGGTCACCGGCACGCACGAGAATACGCCGCAGGTCGTCAACACGCTCTATGCGAAAAGCGGCGTCGTGCGCACCGACAGCTGGCCGCGGCTTCCGGGCACGTACCACGGCTCCGGCTGCACGCTGGCATCGGCCGTCGCCGCGATGCTCGCCAACGGCCTCGACCTGACCGATGCGGTGCGCGAGGCGCAGGACTACACCTGGCACACGCTGCAGAAGGCCTATCGTCCCGGCATGGGCCAGTACTTGCCGGACCGGCTGTTCTGGGCGCGCGAAGAAGCCGAGTCGCGGACCGATGCGACCGTTCCCGCGCCTGCCGCCGACGCGCGCGGCAGCCATTGAACGTCCCGCCCGCGGCGATGGCACAACCGCAAAAGACTTCGCGCTGGACCCGGCAGCTGCGGGGCCTGTATGCGGTCACGCCCGACATCGTCGAAATCCCGATGCTGGTCGCGAAGGTCGAGGCCGCGATCGCCGGCGGTGCGCAGGCCATCCAGTACCGCAACAAATCCGCACCGCGATCGCTGCGGCGGAAGCAAGCGGCGATGCTCGCCCGCGTGTGCGGCGGCGGCGGCGCGCTGCTGATCGTCAATGACGACATCGAACTTGCGGGCGAAGTCGGCGCGGCAGGCGTTCACTTAGGCGAGGACGACGGCGACATCGGCCGCGCACGCGGGAAACTGGGCGAGCGCATGCTGATCGGCGTTTCCTGCTACAACGACTTGGCGCGCGCCAAACGTGTCGTCGCGGAAGGCGCGGACTACGTCGCCTTCGGCAGCTTCTTCCCGTCGCCGACCAAGCCGGGTGCGCGGCGTGCCGAACCAGCGTTGCTGCATCGCGCGAAGACGCTGCGCGTGCCCGTCGTCGCGATCGGCGGCATCACGGCCGCCAACGGACGCGCGCTGGTTGACGCTGGCGCGGACGCGCTCGCCGTAATCTCCGCCGTCTTCGATCACGACCGGGCCGCCGACGTCACGCGCGCCGCTGCCGCCATCGTCGCCTGTTTCAATACCAGTCAATCGGCAACCAGGATATGAGCCGCAACGAAGAACTGTTTGCGCGCGCGCAGCGCACGATCCCGGCCGGCGTCAATTCTCCTGTTCGCGCGTTCCGCTCGGTCGGGGGCACGCCGCGATTTCTGACACGCGGCGAAGGCCCGTACGTGTGGGACGCCGATGGCAAGCGCTACATCGACTACGTCGGGTCCTGGGGCCCGGCGATTCTCGGCCACGCGCATCCCGATGTCGTTCGCGCCGTGCGCGAGGCCGCGCTGCACGGGCTTTCGTTCGGCGCGCCGACGGAGGCCGAGGTCGTGATGGCGGAAACGCTGTGCCGCCGGCTGCCGTCGCTCGAACTGGTGCGGCTCGTGTCGTCGGGGACCGAAGCGACGATGTCGGCATTGCGGCTCGCCCGCGGCTACACGAACCGCGCGAAGATCATCAAGTTCGAAGGCTGCTACCACGGCCACGGCGACAGCCTGCTCGTCAAGGCGGGTTCCGGCGCGCTCACGTTCGGGCAGCCATCCTCGGCGGGCGTGCCGGCCGAGATCGCGCAACTGACGATCGTCGTGCCGTACAACGATCTTTCTGCGGTGGCCGCGGCATTTGCGGCCGACGCGGACGACATTGCGGCCATCATCGTCGAGCCCATCGCCGGCAACATGAACCTCATCATGCCGGCGAAGGGATTTCTCGAGGGCTTGCGCGCGCTGTGCGATCAGTACGGCGCGGTGCTGATCTTCGACGAGGTGATGACCGGATTTCGCGTGCACTCGCAGGGCGTGCAGGGTCTCACCGGAATCACGCCGGACCTGACCACCTTGGGAAAGGTGATCGGCGGCGGCATGCCGGTCGGCGCGTTCGGCGGCAGGCGGGTGATCATGGAAAAGATTGCGCCGCTGGGTCCTGTGTATCAGGCGGGCACGCTGTCCGGCAATCCGGTCGCCGTCGCGGCGGGACTCGCCACGCTCGCCGCGACCGAGGCGCCCGGTTTCTACGACGGGCTGACCCAAGTGACGCACGGCTTTATCGAAGGCTTGGTGTCGGCCGCGAAGCGCGCAGGTGTCGCGTTTTCCGCGCAGTCGGCCGGTGGAATGTTCGGCATCTACTTCGCGTCCCGCGTCCCGGATTCGTACGACACGGTGATGGCCGGCGACCGCGAGCGCTTCAATCGCTTCTTCCACGCGATGCTCGACGCCGGCATCTACCTGGCGCCGTCGGCGTTCGAGGCGGGCTTTGTATCGGCCGCGCACAAACCCGACGACATCGCGGCGACGATCGATGCGGCCGAAGCGGCATTCGCCAGGATCGGGTAGCGCTAAGCCGATTTATTCCAGTTGCGGATGACGCCGGTCGTCCGGTAGCGTCCTTCTATCCGGAACTTCGCGGTACCGTGATGGGTCACTAGTCCGCTCGATGATCGGGCTGCGCTCCTGGTCCTGTTCCTTCCGTCGGGATAAGACGACAGATTCGGTTGCACTGTCGCAGGACCACAACAACGCAGCGCGGCAATCGCGCGGAAAGCCTTTGTACTCAAGGGTTTCCGCTGCGAGCCCATGCCCCCGCGTGTTATCATCAACCGGATTTTTTCCAGCAATTTCAATCTGATACAACGTGGACGCCCCGGCCAGAAAACGCATCGGTGAACTGCTGATCGAGCGCGGCAAGCTCGACGCGGCCACCCTGGAACGCGCGCTTCGCCTGCAGCAGGAGTCTGGCGAAAGGCTGGGCGCGCTGCTGGTCACCCTCGGCGTGGTGGCGCAGCGCGACGTCTCCGAGGCGCTGGCGGCGCAACTCGAGCTTCCTTTGGTCGACGTCGCGGGCTACCCCGAATTCCCGATCCTCGAGGAGAGCGTTTCGTCGCGATTCCTGCGCGAGACGCGTGCGCTGCCGTTGCGCGAGGACGAATTCGAAGTCACGCTCGCCATGGCGGACCCGACGGATGCGTACACGATCGGCGCGTTCGAAATGGTCACCGGGCGTGCCGTGAGGCCGATGGTGGCCATCCCCACCGAGCTCGAAGCCGCGCTCGAGCGCCTCTACGGCAGCGGCAAGTCCGCGCAAAGCCAGTTGATCGGCGACGTCGAAACGCGTGTGGACGAGCTCGCGTTCGACGCCGACGTGCAGCAGTTGAAGGACCTGGCGTCGGAGGCGCCGGTCATTCGCCTGGTGAGCCTCCTCATCACCAACGCGCTCGACATGCGCGCGTCCGACATCCACGTGGAGCCGTTCGAGAACAAGCTGAACGTGCGCTATCGCGTCGACGGCGTGCTGCACGATGTCGAATCGCCGCCCAAGCGGTTGTCCGCGGCGGTGATTTCGCGCATCAAGATCATGGCCAACCTGGACATCGCGGAACGCCGCCTGCCGCAGGACGGCCGCATCCGGCTGCGCGTGCAGGGCAAGGAAATCGACCTGCGCGTGTCGACGGTGCCGACGATGCACGGCGAGTCGGTCGTGATGCGGATCCTCGACAAGGGCGGCGTCGCGCTCGACTTCCAGAAGCTGGGCTTCATGGACGACACGCTGAAGATATTTCTCGACGTGCTGATGGAGCCGCACGGCATCCTGCTGGTCACCGGCCCCACGGGCTCGGGCAAGACGACCACGCTGTACACCGCGCTCGACCGCTTGAACCAGCCGGACGTGAAAATACTCACGGTCGAGGATCCGGTCGAATACCAGATGGTGGGCATCAACCAGATCCAGGTTAAGCCGCAGATCGAGTTGACGTTCGCGAATGCGCTGCGATCGATCGTGCGCCAGGACCCGGACGTCATCATGATCGGCGAGATCCGCGACCTGGAAACCGCGCAGATCGCCGTCCAATCCGCGTTGACCGGCCACCTCGTGCTGTCGACCGTGCACACGAACGATGCCTCGTCGACGGTCAACCGCCTGCTCGACATGGGCGTGGAAGACTACCTGCTCACGTCGACGGTGATCGGCATCCTCGCGCAGCGCCTGGTGCGCAAGCTCTGCCCGCATTGCAAGGAGCCGTACCACGCGTTGCCGGAAGTCGTGGAACAGTTGGGCCTCGCCAAGTTCGGGGACACGCGCGACATGACGCTCTTCCACGCCAAGGGCTGCGCGCATTGCGGCCAGACCGGCTACCTCGGCCGCTTCTGCATCCTCGAGATGCTGCCGATGACCGATCCGCTGCGCAGCCTCGTCATGAAGCACGCCAATTCGAACGAGTTGAAGACCGAGGCACAACGCGGCGGTATGCTGACGATGTACGAGGACGGGATGCGCAAGGCAATCCGCGGCGACACCACGTTCGAGGAAGTCCTGCGCGTCACGCGGGAAGCCTAGATATGTGCCCCCTTCGGGACTGACGCCATGGCCGTTTACCGATACCGTGCCGTCAATCCGGCGGGCGAAGTCGCCGTGGGCGAGCTCGACGCCGCCAACGAAGCGGAGATCGTCGATCGGCTGCGCGACCAGGGATTGATGCCGATGCAGATCGCCTACGCCACGGGCGGCGGCACTCAAGTAGCCGGCGCAACGGCGGCACGCGACGCCGGTGCGCCGCGGCGCACGTGGTTCCAGGCGAAGAAGGTTTCACGCGACCAGCTGCTTGCGTTCACGCGCGAGCTGGCGACGCTGCTGCACGCGGGGATGACGCTCGACCGCGCGCTGGAAGTCCTGATCGGGCTCGCGGCCACGCCGGCGGTTGCCGAATTGCTGCAGGGCATTCGCGACGATGTTCGTGGCGGCAGGGCGCTGTCGCAGGCGCTCGATGCGCGGCGCGATGTGTTCTCGCGCTTCTACATCAGCATCGTCCGCGCCGGCGAGGCGGGAGGCGCGCTCGGCGTCGTGCTGCAGCGGCTCGCCGACACGATGGAGCGCAACAAGGAATTGCGCGACACCGTCAAGTCCGCGCTCATCTACCCGACGATCCTGGTCTGCGTCGCGGTGGCGTCGGTGATCCTCCTCCTTTCGTGGGTCGTGCCGCAGTTCGAGTCGACGTTCGCGCAGGCCGGCAAGGCGCTGCCTGTGCCCACGCAAGTCGTGATCTTCGTGGGGAAGTTCCTGAAAGACTGGTGGTGGGCGATGCTCGCCGTCGTCGTGCTGGTGCTGGCGTGGTTTCGCCGCCGCGGCAACAACCCCGAGATTCGCTTCAAGCGCGATTCGCGGCTCCTGCGCATGCCGTTGCTGGGCGATCTCATCGCGAAGGTCGAAGTGGCGCGCTTCGCGCGCACGCTGGCGACGCTGCTCGGCAACGGCGTGACGCTGTTGGGCGGCCTGTCCATCGTCAAGGAAACGATGACCAACACGGTCTTGGGCGGCGCGCTCGAAGGCGTGATCGCGAAGCTGCGCGAAGGCAAGGGTTTCGGCCGCCCGCTCGCCGAGACGAATCTCTATCCGCGGCTCGCCATCCAGATGATCCTGGTGGGCGAGGAGTCCGGCCGCCTGGAGGAAATGCTGGCACGGGTCGCGGATGTCTACGACCGCGAAGTGCAGGTGGCCGTCAAGCGGTTCCTGGCGATCCTCGAGCCGGCCCTGATCCTCGGCCTGGCGGTCCTCATCGGCGGGATCGTGCTGTCGATCCTGTTAGGCGTCCTGGGCATGACCGAACTCGCCGGGCAATGACGCGTCCAACCATCCCCCGCGCCCCCGCACGCGCGCACGGCACCTACCCATCAAGCAGAGGAACGACCATGATCAAAGCACAACCGAGGTACGCAAGATCGCGCGGCATGACGCTGATCGAAATCCTCGTCGTCCTGGTCCTGATCGGCGTCGTGATGGGGATCGTCGGCAGCAAGTTCATCGGCCAGGGCGAGAAGGCCAAGGCCGACGCGGCAAAGATCGAGATCAACCAGATCGGCAACACGCTCGATCTCTTCAAGCTCGAGATCGGACGCTATCCGACGACATCGGAAGGCCTGCAGGCGCTGATCACCGCGCCATCGGGCGTGCCCAACTGGAACGGGCCGTACTGGAAGAACGCGGCGGCGCCGAAGGACCCGTGGGGCCACGACTACAAGTACACGTCGCCCGGCACGCACGGGACGGCGTACGACATCGTTTCGCTGGGCGCCGACGGCGCCGAGGGCGGCGAAGGACCCAACAAGGACATCACGAGCTGGTGACCTTAAGCGGTCGCCTCGTTCCTGACATCATGCGCACGCGGACACTCGGCTTCTCGATGATCGAACTGCTGGTCGTCCTCGCGATCATCGCGATTGCGTCGGCGCTGATCATCCCGATGTTCGGCAAGGGCGTGTCGACGACGGAATTGCGCAGCGCCGCGCGCCAGCTTGCCGCGGGGCTGCGTCTTGCGCGCAGCGAGGCGCTCACACAGCGTCGCGAAACGTTCCTGGTCCTTGACGTCGCCGGCCGCCGCTTCAAGGTGGACCAGGACACGAAGGAATACCCGCTGCCGAGCGGCGTCGAATTGAAGCTCTTCACCGCGCAGAAGGACCTGGTCGACGAAAAAACCGGATCGATCCGCTTTTTTCCCGACGGCGGCAGCAACGGCGGCCGGATCACAGTCGCTTCCGGCGAGCGGAAATTCGAGGTCGACGTCGATTGGCTGACCGGCCGCGTGGCGATTTTGGACTGAAGATGAAACGACCCCCACGCTCGCTTCGCTCGCTGCCCCCAGAGGGGGCGGTCAGTCCCTTGGGACGGCCCTGCGGGACTGCTATGCGACGCCGACACAACGCCGGTTTTTCGCTGATCGAGGTGCTCGCCGCCTTCGTCATCCTGGCATTGGTTGCCACCGCGCTGTTCCGCGTTTTTCGGGCAGCCTGCGCAACGCGTCCGCCGCGGACGAGTGGAGCCGCGCGCTGCTGCTCGCGGAATCGCAGCTCGACCTGGCCGCGTCGGTGCAGCCGCTGAAGGAAACCACCGAGCGCGGCAGCGACGCCACCGGCACTATGCAATGGGAAACAAGCGTCGTCGCCTATTCGCCCCCCGGCGTGAGCCCCGAAGTCGAACAGGCGGCGCAGATGCTCGGCACGCGTCTCTATCGTGTGACCACCGACGTCAAGTTTCCCGGCGTGATCAAGGGCGAGCGCACGCTTTCGCTGGCGACGATCAAGCTCGCGCAACGGAATCCGCAATGAAGCGCCGCCAATCCGGATTCACGATGATCGAGCTCATGATCGCGCTCGTGCTGCTGGCGCTCATGTCCGCCGTGTTGTTCGGCTCGCTCAACCTCGCGGGCCGCAGCTCCGACGCCGGCGCGGCGAAGGCCGATGCCTCCTCCGGCATGCGGCTCGCCGGCGACTACCTGCGCACGCAGCTCGCTGCACAACATCCGCAGCGCATGCGAAAGGTCCAGGACTTTCCGCTCCTCTTCGGCGGCGAGGCCGACCAGTTGCGGTATGCCGCGGCGATGCCGGGCCGGGTGGGAACGGGCGGCATCTGGTATTACCGTCTCCGAGTCGAAACCGTGGCGGGCAGGGACAAGCCGTCGCTGATACTCGAGCGGATGATCCCGGACGTGAACTCGCCGGACCGGCCGGAATTCGCCGACGCCGAACACTCGGTGCTCGCCGACGATATCAAGGAGCTGAAGCTCGGCTATTACGGCATCGACAACAACGCGAGTGTCGACGAGGCGCCCACGTGGCGCGACCGATGGGACGACCCGCAACTGCTGCCGCAACTCATCCGCATTGATGTGACGCCCGTCAAGGGACCCGCGTGGCCCACGCTCGTCGTCGCCCCGCGCGAGGCTCCGGAAGCCGGCTGCCGCAGCTGGGACGTCAACCGCCACCATTGCAACGGAGCGTGACGATGCGCCGCGCCCATTTTGCATCCGCTCGCCGCCAGCACGGCATCGCGCTCGTCCTTGCGCTGTGGCTCACGGTCATGCTTACCGTGATCGGCACCGGCTTTGCGTTTTCGATGCGCAGCGAAGCGATGGCCGCGCGCAACATGATTTCGCTCGCGCAGGCGCGCGCCGCCGCCAACGGCGCAATCGAGCGCACGGTCTTCGAGGTTTCGCGCATCAGCACGCCGGAAACCTGGAAGCGCGACGGCACGGTTCACACCTGGCAGGACGGCGACATCGCGCTCGCCGCGAGCGCCACGGACGAAGCGGCGAAGATCGACTTGAACGCCGCGAACGAAGTTCTGTTGCGCAGCCTCTTCGTCAATTTGGGCGGCGCGGATCCGGACCTCGCAGCGCGCATCACCGACGCGATCCAGGATTGGCGCGACCCGGATGACTTGACGCGTCCCAACGGCGCGGAAGAAGCCGATTATCGCGCGGCCGGCTTGAAGTACAAGCCCGCGAACGCGCCGTTCGAGACTGTGACCGAGCTGGCGCGAGTCATGGGCGTCACGCCGGCGATCTACGCGCGGGTCGTGGGCAGCCTGACCGTGCATTCGCGCCAGCCGGGGATCAACCCGGCGACCGCGTCCCGCGACGTGCTGCTGGCGCTGCCCAATGCCACGCCCGAGACGGTGGACGCCTTCCTGCAACTGCGCGCCGACGCGCTGAAGGCGAACCTGCCCGTCCCGCCGTTCCCGCCGGCGCAGGGTTTTGCCGCCGGTGCCGGCCCCGTGTGGCGCGTCCGCGCCGTGGCAACGATGCCCGATGGTGTAACCTTCGCCCGCGAAGCCGTGGTGAATCCCTCCGGCGACGCGCGCCGCCCCTTCGTTGCGCTGGCCTGGCTCGACCAAGTGACGCCGCTGCCGACCGGCGCCGCCGCCGCCGACGCCGATAAAGAAAAGACCTATGGCCGCCCGTGAATTAACCCTCGATTCGACGTTGCGCGCCTTGAGGCCGCGCCTGTCGGAATTCGCGCGACGCACCGGAATCGCCGGATTCTGGCCTTGGTGGACCGCGCAACTCGGCTCACTGGTGCCAACAAGGCCGCGCGCCGCGCTGGCGCGCCGGCGCATGCGCCCGGTATTGGTGTTCGACGGTGACCACGCGACGCTGTGGAAGCCGGGCATCGACGGCGAGCGCGCGGTCATGCTGCCGGCGGCGTCCATCGCGCTCACCGGCGACGCCGCAACGGTCGCGAACGAGGGGCGCGCCGCGGTGGCGTCGCTCGCCGCGGCGGGCGCAATGAATGTGACGCCGAAGGTGGTGGTGTCGGTGCCGCCGCGCGAAGTGCTGCGCAAGACATTGGTCCTGCCGGCGGCGATCGAACCCAACCTGCGCCAGGCGTTGGGCTACGACCTCGACCGCCACACGCCGTTCAAATCCGATGAACTTTATTTCGACGCAGTCGTCGTCGGCCGCATTCCGGAAAAAAACGAAATCCGCGTCGACCTGGCGGCGTGTCGCAAGCCCGTCGTGGATTCAATCTTGCGCCACGCGACGACGTGGGGCGCGACGGCGGCGGCGGTCGTGCCGGAACCTCCCGCCACCGCATCGCACTCCCGCCTCAATTTGCTGCCGCACGAGGCGCGCTCGTCGCGCGCCGTGTGGAGGCGCTGGCAATTCTGGCTGCCTCTGGCCCTGGTGGCGGCGGTCGCCCTTGCGGCGATCGCGATTCCGCTGTGGCAAAAGCGCGACTACGCCATCGCGCTCAATACGCTCACGAACGACGCGAGAACGCAGGCCGGGGTGTCCGACGCGTTGCGCACCGAGCTCGAGATCAAGGTCGGCGACTACAACTTCGCACTGGAAAAAAAATATTCGTACCCGAGCGCGTTCCGCGTCGTCGACGAGGTCAGCCGCGTGCTGCCCGACGATACGTGGCTTACGCAGTTCGAAATGAAAAGCATCGCCAAGGGCAAGGAAGCGCAGCGCGAAATCCTCGTGCGCGGCGAGACTGCCAACGCCGGTCGGCTCGTGCAGTTGTTCGAGGAGTCGCCGTTGTTCGCGCAGACCGCGCCGCGCTCGCCGACCACCAAGATCCAGCCGGGCCCGGGGGAAATCTTCGACCTGGGTGCGCAGCTGAAGTCGCTCCCGGCCCCTGTCCAGGTGGCGTTGCTGCCGGCCGACAAGTCCGCGGACGCCCGCAGCGGCCGAGCCGCTGGACGGCCGCATCGCCGCCCGCAGCCGCGACCGAGACGGCGGCCACACCACCCCCGCGCCGGGGGCGCCCGCGCCCGATGCCGCGGCGCCGCCGCCACCCGCGACTGCAACCGCGCCGCCGCCTGCGACTGCCGCGACGCTGCCGCCTCGACCGCGCCGCCGCCTTCGACCGCGCCGCCGTCGCTTCCCAAAGCTGACCGCGCCGGCGCCCGCCACGAGTCCGAGAGCCAACCCGATTCCGCCGCCTGGCACGCCCGATCCGTGGCTATCCAAGCCCGCGCCGCGGCCGGCGCCGAAAGACGGAGCCAAGCCATGACGCCGGCGTTCGTGTCGCGACTGTCGCAGCCGCAGCAGCGCACGCTGGCCGTGGGATTGCTGCTGCTCGCAGTCGTCGCGGTGCTGGCAGTACTGCTCGGACCGATCATCCTGTTCCACCGGCATTACGACGTGGCGATTGCCGACACATCCGACCGGCTGGAGAGATACCGCCGCGTGGCCGCGCAGGCCCCCGATCTGCGCGCGGCGCTCGACGTGATGAGGCAAAGGGACGGACGGCGCTTCTTCCTGCGCAACACGGCGCCGAACCTCGCGGGGGCGGAACTGTCCGACATGGTCCGCGCCGCCATCGAGAACAATGGCGGGCGGATCACGACCAGCCAGAGCCCGGCCCCGCGCGACGATGGCAGCTTCCGGCAAACGTTCGTGACGGTGCAGTTCTTCGCGACCACCCCGGCGCTCGCGAAAATCCTGACCTCGCTCGACACGCAGGTGCCCTACGTCGTGGTGGACACGCTGACGGTGCGGCCGCTGAACGCGTTTCGCGGCTTCCGTCCCGCGCCCGGCCAGGAGCCGGAGTTGAACGTGCAGATGGACGTGTCCGCGTGGGCGTATCCGGAACCGCCCAAAGTCGCGGCCACGCCGACGGGAGTGCGGCCATGAACGGATCCATGAACGGACTGAGCGCGCGACTGCGCAGGTGGCTGGTGTGGCTGCTGCCCTTTATCGGGCTGGCACTTGTGATCGCGTGGGAAGCGGATTGGGGCCGCAAGTGGCGGCACGTGCCGGCCACCGACACGGTCGTGGTCCCGCAGCCCGTCGTCGTCGCGGTTCTGCCGGAATACAAGCCCGCGGCTACGCTCGCCAGCCAGCACGACATCGTGGACCGGGCGTTGTTCAACCCCACCCGGCGGCCGGCGCCTGTCCTGGCCTCCGAGGGCAACAAGCGCTTGCAGCCCGGCCAATTTGTGCTCACCGGCACGCTGATCGTCGACGGCAAGGCGACTGCGTTCCTGCGTGAAAACGCCGGCGGGAAATCGCGCCGCGTGGCGCAAGGGGACCAGGTCAATGGCATGCTGGTCGCGGACGTCAAGCCCGACCGGGTCAAGCTCACGTTGGGCGGCGAATCCGAAGATCTGGTCCTCAAGGTCGCCGCCGGCCCGAAGACCACGATCCAGCCTGTTGCCACACCGGCTGCGGCGCCCGCGGTCGCGGGAGTCGGTGGCGGGGCGGCGCCGGCCGGTCAGACCACCGCCGAAGTTTTGGCCCAGCGCCGCCGCGCGCAGCAGGCTGCCGAGGCCGCGGCGGCCAGGGCCGCGGGCAGGCCGCCTGTACTCAACGCACCGCCGGCGGGTGCGTACGCGCCTCCGACCGGAGCGCAGGCGGCCCCCGCCGCGCCGGCGGATCCGCGCTGGGCCGAGACCGACGCTCGCGTCCGCGCGCGGAGACAGGCGCAACCGATGAACCCGATCCAATAACAAACGATGCACGTCCATTTACGACAATCCAAAGGCGACCGGCCACGCAAGGCGGCGAAACCATAATGAACCTCCAACAGGTCTCCCGACTTCGCACCACCGCGGCCGCGGTCGCGTTCGCCCTCGCGGGTTGCCAGAGCGCACCCATGGGGCAGAACGAGGCCCCGGCGCGCGTCAACCGATCGATTCCGAACAAGGGGGCGCTATCGCCCGCGATGGCCGATGCGGCCGCCCGTGCGCAGGCGGACGTGCAATCCGATTCGAAGATCTACAAGGGCACCGGTGTGGTCGTGAAGGGCATGCAGCCCGGCGGAAAGTTGCCGCCCGGTCCGCCGGTGCAGGCGGCAGGCGGCGGCGTCGTCCTCAATTTCGAGGGCGCGGACCTGCGCGACGTCGTCCGCAATATCCTGGGCGACATCCTCAACGAGAACTACACGATCGACCCGGCGGTCGGCGGCACCGTGACGATCCGCACATCGACGGGCATCCCGCGCGACGCGCTCCCCGCGACGCTGGAAACGCTGCTGCGCGCGAACGGCGCGACGATGGTCAAGAACGGCGGCCTGTACCAGGTCGTGCCGCAGGCCGTCGCCGTGCGCGGCAACACCGTTCCCCAGCTCGGCAATTCGACGCGTTCGCTGCCGTCGGGGTTCTCGGTGCAGATCGTTCCGCTGCGCTACGTCGGCGTGAAGGAAATGATGCGGCTCCTGGAGCCATTCGCCAGGGACGCGCAGGCGGTGCGCCCCGACGAGTTGCGCAACCTGCTGATCCTCGCGGGCACCGAGCGCGAGCTCAAGAACCTGATGGACACGATCGACATGTTCGACATCGACTGGATGACAGGCATGTCGGTGGGCGTGTTCACGCTCCACAACTCGGACATCAAGTCGGTGATGACCGAGCTGGACAAGCTTATCGGCGACAAGAACACGAGTCCCCTCGCCGGCATCCTGCGCATCGTCCCCATCGAGCGGATGAACGCGCTGATGGTGATCACGCCGCAGCCCGCGTACTTAGACGAGGTGAAGAAGTGGGTCGACCGCCTGGACAAGGCCGGCGGCGACGGCGGCGGCCTGCAGTTCTACGTCTATAACCTGTCGAACCAGCGCGCGGAAAAGTTAGGCCCGCTGCTGCAGCAGGCGTTCACCGGCCGCGCGTCGCAGCCCACCACGCCCTCGGCGCCGACGGTCGCGCCCGGCACGCCCACCGGCACGATCGTCAATCCGCCGACGTTCACGCCGACCAATCCGGTCACGGGCAGCAACGTTCCGCCGCCGCCGGTGACGCCGACGCCGACGTCGGCGTCTGCCGCCACCGCAGCAGGGTCCGGCATCGTGCGCAACCTGCAGGTCGTCGCCGACAAGGACAACAACACGCTGCTCATCATCGCCACGGCCGCCGAGTATTCGGTGATCGAGGCCGCGCTGCGCAAGCTGGACGTCCCGCAGCGCCAGGTGGTGATGGAAGTCACGATCGCGGAAGTCACGCTGACCGACAGCATCCAGTTCGGCGTCGACTGGCTGTTCAAGGGCGGCGCGCCGTCGGGCATGGGTTCGGGCGGCAACATCAACAGCCTGCTGGCGGGCTCGAACAATCCGGCCACTCCCGGCACACCGACCAATCCCGCCGTCGCGCTCGCGCAGGGCTTCACCTACATCCTCAACAACGCGAACTTCCCCGGCGGCATCCAGGCGGCGCTGAAACTCCTCGACAAGTATGGCAACACCAAGGTGATCGCCAATCCGCACGTCGCCGCGCTCGACAACCAGAAGGCCACGATCAAGGCGGGCGACCGCATTCCGATCGCGTCGAACACGACGGTGGGCGGCACGCTCAACGGCATCACGACGACGTCGCAGTACATCGACACCGGCGTCCTGCTGCAGGTCACGCCGCACATCAACAATGGCGGCCTGGTCACGCTGGACGTGCAGGCGGAGGTCAGCGTTCCCGGCAATTCCGGATGCACGGCGGAACAGCAGTGCGCGCCGCCCATCTCGACGCGTTCGGTGCAGACGCTGATCTCCGTTCCGACGCGGCCGCACGATGGTCATGGGCGGCCTCATCAACGAAACGCGCGGCAACACGTCGCAGGGCATCCCGCTTCTGTCGCGCATCCCGTTCCTGGGCGGACTCTTCGGCGAACAGGAGCTGAAGGACAACCGCACCGAGCTCGTGCTGTTCATCACGCCGCGCGTCGTCGAGGACGAGAAGGACTATGTCGCTCATCATCGAGGATCTGCGCAAGCGCATGGAGTACCTCGACCGCATGTTCCCCGCGCCGAACGCTCCGTCCAAGGTTCCCCCCTTCACGATGACGCCGCCGCTATTGCTGTCGCCGGCGCCTTGATCCGCGGACGGAAATCAATTACGCCGCCGGGAAAGAAGGGACGGAAAGCGTCGTCAAATTGCGACAATTTCGCCGGAAATGGCAAAAGCGTCGCCGGTGCCCGACAAGTGCATGTTGTTCGGCGACAACATAGGGGAACTTTCTCGTCATTCTTGATTGACGACGGAAGTTCCTTTCATTAGTCTTCACCCACACGACAGGACGCGATCCAGATGATGCAGCACGATTCAAGAGGGTGCGCAGCGCACCCTGGCACGGTGTACGAAGGGCGGTACTTGGCAGTGGCGGTTCTGGCGGTGATCGACCGCAGCTTGCGCGACGCTGACCCCGGACTCCCCGACGGAGGAAAAGGTCAAGGTCGTGACGGCGCGGGCTGCGGCGCGCTGGAACGCGATTATCGGCAAGGATTTTGCTGCGGCCTACGAATTCATGTCGCCGGCAACGCGGGCCACGGTGACGCCGGCGGGGTTCAAGACGGTGGCGTCGCGATTGGACTATCGCGCAATCAAAGTGACGGGGGCGACGTGCGAGGGTGGGACGTGCAGGGTGAAGCTGATTCTCACCTATAACGCCCGGCGCCGAGTCGGCGTGCCCGCAAGCAGGAATGTGACGGATCAATACACCGCTGCGAGGAAACTGGGTCATCGACAAGGGACAGGTCTGGTATGTCTGGCCCCTGTGAGGGGAAATGACGTGGGAAGTAGGCGGACAAACGTTGCAAAATTTCCACAGGGGGGCCTTCGGGCGGAAACGAATCATTTGGACAAAACGAGCAGGCTGTAATACCATGATCGGCGCTGTCGGTTATAAAGTGATCACTTTAAATCGCAATCAGAAGGAGCTATTTCAAACCATGAACACTTTCACGAAAAAGTCACTGCACGTCGCCCTGGCAGGCCTCGGCACGCTGGCTATGGCCGGCGCAGCAGATGCCGTCATGGTCAACCCGAACGGTCTCGGCCAGGTACTGATCTATCCGTACTACACGGTCCGCAGCCCGGCCGACGTCAGGCATCGCGAACTACAACACGCTGTTGTCGATCGTCAACACGACAACCTCCACGAAGGCGGTCAAGGTCCGCTTCCGCGAAGGCAAAGCCTCCGCTGAAGTACTGGACTTCAACGTGTTCCTGTCGCCGTACGACATGTGGACCGCCTCGGTCGAGCCCGTCGACCCGTCAGGCCCGGCAGGCCCCGTCGGCGCGCAGATCACGACGACGGACACGAGTTGCACCATTCCCAACTTCGTCCGGGCGTTCCGGTCCCGTTCCGGAACGGCGGTTACGCGGGCGACGCATCAAGGACGACTCGTTCGACCGTTTGACGGAAGGCTACTTCGAAGTTTTCGAAATGGCGACGTACGCCCCGCTCGAGCCTTGATCGGCGCCAAGCGCAGCACTCGGGCCTCCGAAGACTGCTCCGAGGTCACCGACGCCAGCGCGCGGCCGCGACATCCAGTCCCCTAACGGCGGCCTGTTTGGCGGCGCCACGCTGATCAACGTGCTGACCGGCGACGCCTTCACCGAAGACGCAACCGCGCTGATCCAGTTTACGAACGTGGGCGCGTACTCGGACACCGGCGTCGACACGCCGAATTTCGTCGAATGCAAGCCCGGCGATTGGCGCTGCCGTTAAACGACGGCCATCTCTGACGGGTTCTTTATTACGGGCGTGCCTGCACCCGGAAAGGGCGGTCACGATGGCGCTGCAAAAGCAGATCGTGAGCAACGAATTCGTCGGGCGCTAGCCACGTTGTCCGGTACCGATTGGGTGGTGACGTTCCCGACCAAGCACCACTTCGTGACGGAAACGTGGTTCACTCCGCCGTTCTCGACCAAGCTGCGCCGGACGGTTCGTGCGATGATCGCCACTCTGACACGTGGGATCGCGAGGAAACCCCGGTTACGCCGGGCGGACCGGACTTCTCGCCGTCGCCACCGGGACCCGCTGTTTAAGCGCTGTGCTGGGAAGCGAACGTCATCTCGTTCAAGTCTCATCGGTCCATCGGGAACGTCCTGGGTTCGGGGAATCCGTACCCGGTCACTACGGGCTTCGCGAACGGCTGGGCCCATTCTGACGTACAGTTCCGGACGGCGTTAACGTGCTGACTATCGGGACGGATTCGACGACGGGCACCCGCTGCCGCGCCGCGCATGACGTTCTTCGGCCTGCCGACCATCGGCTTCGCCGTGCAGACGTTCGTGAACGGCACGCTGAGCGATTCACAGGGCCGCCTGGTCCAGTCCTCGTACGGCGGCAACTTCGGCCACCGCTACACGGGACCGCAACCATAAGGATTGAGTTGTACGCAATGACCAAGGGGGCGGCCGCAAGGCTGCCCCTTTTTTTTGATGCAGTAGAAGGGAACTGAGCGGAACGAACGGGCGCGGCAGCGTGCCCAACGGCGGCGGCGTTTGGGGAGCGCCACTGTATAATGGGCGTGGCTTAAGTAATTGCTTTAGAGTCAATGCTCTAACTTGTTATCCTGGAGAACACTATGACGTCACGTTTGCGTACCCTTTTGGGCTGTGCGGCGTTGTTGCTGGCGTCCGCATTCGGTACTGCGGGCGTGGCTTCGGCGCAATCGATCAACATTGCATGGCTGCCAGTCGCTTTCCGGCCGGTAGTCAACGGCAACAACATTACCATCACCTGCAACACCGTCTCGGCCGGGTGCCCCACGGCACCGGCTGCGGATTCATCGCTCACTATCAGGCACGACGTTGACCTTCACTGCGACCTGTAACCAAGGTACCAATCCGATTACTTCGGTCACCGCGGCCGGAGCGTCACAGACTCCCCAGAACCCAGCGTACCTATACGGTCACGGGCATTCAGATTCCGACGGGTAACACGACGTACACGATCACGGCCTGCGATGGCAATTAATCTCTGCGGCTCCAACAACGCGGTCTATTCGGTTTCGGCGGCGGTGGCGGCGCCATCGATCTGAGTGGTTGCGCCGCGCGGGTTACCCGGTCGCGGTCTCGACGTGGCGTACCCGGCGCGGGGAACACCAACATTCTCAACGCGGCCAGCAAAGCGGTGCCGAGCGGCACGTTCGGCAACAACGCGCGCTCGTTGTGCGCTTTACCACGCCGGCCTTGGGCGCGAGCGACGGTCAGGTCGGTGTTCCAGCCGCGGGCAACGCGCCTACGCAAAATACCAATCGCGTCTATGCGGTGTCTACGCAGCCCTGTCAGTTCCCCACGTCAAGCGTGCCGACCGGAGCAATTCTTTCTGCGGCAAGCGGGCAATCGCCTGCGATAAACGTCAACGTCGGGGGGACTGTCCGTTACACCGGGCTTTGGATTTCGTATTGCAATCGCGCCGCGTGGCTCCAGCCGAACACAACCTATTACATCACGATGGTCAACAGCACGACCTTCGGTGGCTGCGGTCCTGCAATGGAAACTGCGACATGCGGCTCGACTTCAACAAGTAGCCCTTCCATCTATCGCAATGATCCGTCCCCGCCGCCGGCGGGGACGTTTTTTTCGGCATCGACAATGGCACCGAATCCGACGAAGTCGCTTCTGCGCGCACTAGCCGCTGCGCTGACATTACTGCTGATGACGAGTGCGCACGCCGCGGCGCTCTGAGGCCGACGCGGTGATCGCGGAGTCCGCGAGCGCGAGGCTGACGATGGCCGACTACGAAGCCGAACTCCACGAAGCTGCCGCCCGATTCACGGGCGGAATTCGCGGTCAGCCAGTTGCGGCTAAGGCAATATCTCGACAATCTCTACATCGCTCGTGCTCTCGCCGCCGATGCGCGGGCCGCAGGTCTGGACAAGGACCCGGTGCTTTCGCGCCAGATAGCCATGCAGGTCGACAAGCTGTTGGCCCAGGCGCAAGTCGACCGCATCGAAGCCGGGGCGTCCGCCGATTTCGTAAAGTCGGCCGACAAGTACACGGCGCGGGCGCGGGAACTCTATGACGTGAACCGCACCAAATACTCCTATCCCGAACGGGTGAAGGCCGCGCACATTCTTGTGGCAAGCAAGGACGGCAATCGCGAAGCCGCGCTTGCAAAGGCGACGGACATCCGTGCCCGCTTGGCCGCGGGCGCCGACTTCGCGAGTCTCGCCCGCGAGTTGTCGGACGATTCATCCGTGTCGAAGAACGGCGGCGAATTGGGCTATTTCGAGGCGAAGGCAATGGACCCGGCGTTTGCCGCTGCCGCGTTCGCGATGACGAGAAAGGGCGAGATCAGCGCGCCCGTGCTCTCCTCGTTCGGCTACCACATCATCCGGTTCGAGGATCGCCAACCTGCCGGCATCCGCAGTTTCGACGATGTCAAGGCGGAACTGATGGCGGAGCTGCAAAGCAAGGCGGTCGCGGATGCAAAAGCCGAAGCCACGCGCCGGATCTTCTCCGACCCGACGCTCAAGGTCGATGTCGAGCTGATCGACCGCATCAACGCCGAAGCTGTCGCGAAATCGAATACCGGGAAGAAGACGCCGGCGAAGCCCTGAGGCAAGGGAAGGCAAATGTCATCCGACGCGCCTGGAGCGAGCGATTCGGAACGTCCCGATGAAGGTCCGCGCCAACGACGACTGCCCTTGCGGCAGCGGCCGAAAATACAAGAAATGCCATGGATCCCCTGGTGGGGTGGCGCTGGCGTTTCCCGAGGCAGATGTTTCGTCGCTCATAGAAAAGGGTCGGCGCCTTATAGCGTCCGGGCAGCTGCCCGAAGCGGAACAGTGCCTGCAGCGGGCACTTGAGCTGGAACCAGCGGCCGTCGAGGCGTGGCGCGCGCTGGGCGATCTCGCGGACAAGGCAGGAGATTCGGCGAGCGCACAAGCATGCTACGGGCGGGTCATCGATCTGCGGCCCGGCGATGCTGTCGCGCATTTCGCACTCGGCAACGCCCTCGTGCGCAGCTTTGCCTTTGAACAGGCCAGCGACGCGTACCTGCGCGCAGTCGCTCTTGCGCCCACCCTAGGGGGCGCCTGGGGCAACCTGGGCAATGTGCAGAAGTACCTGGGCCAATTCGCTCGCGCGACCGAGTCCTATGCCCGGCAGGTCGAATGCGAGCCCGATCCGGTGCGACGTGCACGCTGCCACAGCAATCTGCTGTTCTCGCTTCACTACAACGATGAACTGTCGCATCAGGCACTGTTCGACGCCCACTGCGCTTGGGCGGACCTTTATGCGCGCGCCCACTATCCCCGTGAGTCTCCCCAGCCGACGGCACGCGATTCCGCTAAGGCCTTGAAGGTCGGATACCTGTCGGGCAGCATGAACGCCGGAATCCTCCGCCATTTCTTCCTTGACGTGCTTGCACATCACGATCGCACGCAGGTAGAGGTTCACATCTACTCGTCAACCCAACGCGAGGATGCGACGACAGCGCGCTACAGAGAGCACTGCCATGCGTGGGTGGATATTGCGCAATGGGACGACGCCGGGGCTGCCCAACGAATTCGCGACGATGCGATCGACATCCTCGTCGATCTCCATGGGCACGCGCCCACTGGACGCCCGCTCGTCGTGGCGCGCAAACCCGCTCCGATTGTTGTCGAATGGCTCGATTGGTTCGACACCACCGGCATGCCGGTCGTCGACTACATTTTGACCGATCCATACACGACGCCGCCGAACAGCCCGCAGCGCTTCGTGGAAACGCCCGTTCGGCTTCCCCACAGTCGCTTCTGCTACGCGCCGCCGGATTACGCCCCTTCGGTCGCGCCGGCTCCTTGTATTGCGCGAGGCCACGTCACCTTCGGCGCGTTCAACCGGCAGGACAAGGTGAGTCCCGAACTGCTGCGGATCTGGTCGCGCATCCTGCAAGCCGTTCCCAGCGCCAGGCTGCTGCTGAAGAACCGGGCGCTCGAGGCGCCGGGCGTGCAGGCGCGTGTACACGATGCATTCGCGCGCTGCGGTGTCGATCCCGCGCGCGTGGAACTGCGCGGACCCTCCACGCATCCGTCGATGTTGGCCGAATACTCGGAAGTCGACATTGCTCTCGACACGTTTCCCTACAACGGCGGCCTCACCACATGCGAATGCCTTTGGATGGGCGTACCGATTGTGGCGCTGGAGTCGGAACGGATGATCGGACGACAGACCGCGGCGATGTTGCGATTGCTCGGGCTCGACGACTGGATTGCCGCGAGCTCCTTCGACTATGTGGATCTTGCGGTGAAGAGAGTTGGTGATCCGGAAGCCTTGGCTGCACTGCGGCAGGATATTCGCCGGCGGATGGCCTCCTCCCCGCTATGCGACGCGGCTCGCTTCGCCGGCGACCTTGAACGTATCTACCGCGATTTCGTTACCGCACCGCGACCAGCGCATGCGACGCCGGATGCTCGAGGCTGACGATCCGGCAATCACTAAATCCCGCCGCGAGCGGCCACGTCCATGCGTCTGCCCCGAATTCGGTGTGCACTAGGTAGCCCCTGCCGTTGTCTGGATTGCCGTGATAGCTCGGGGGCAATCCCGTGCGGCTGCGTGTCAATCGGCCGACGATGATCGGCACGGTGAACACGCAAGCTCCTGCGCCAACCAGGACTCGCCGGCACTCGGCGAGGCCACGCACGGGGTCCGGCACATGTTCCAGCGTGTCGGAATGCACGACCAGGTCGAACGCGCCGTCAGCATGCGGCAGACGCTGCATGTCCACGTCGGGATATCTGGCGAGCACGCGCCCCGGGATCTTTGCCAGAAACGGGGACACGCCACCCGCTTCGTTGATCTCGAGCACGCGCAGCCGCTGTGCGGCGGCGGATGCTGAGAATGCGGCAAATGTATCGCCGCCGCCGTAATGCCGTAGCAGCGCGGTGGCCAGGGCCATGCAGCGCAACGTGCTACCGCAGCGCACGCACTGCAGCCCTTGCTGCCTGTTGATGTAGACGGCCTCCTCGGCGGACAACTCCCATTCGCAGATCAACGCTGCCGAAAGCTCCTCGACGTAATGGAGCTCCTCCGAGCCACATACGGCGCACCGCGTCACCGCTTCGCGCGCTGACGCGGCCGGAGGTTGCTTAGGATCGCTCATTGCGGCGCCAGCAGCTCGAACTCGACCGAGCGCATCGGCACGCCCACCAGCGAGTGGCGAATGCTGCTCGTCTCGACGCGAAAGATCAGCGCGTCGTGGATCCACTCGTGCTGCACGTGCTCCTGCTGGTGCCCGTCGGCGACCGCCACCGCGATCGAATAGTTGCCTGGAGGCAGCAGCGGCAGGTCGAATTCGAAGCGCGCGCGCGCGATGTCACCCGCGGCGAGCTTGAGCGGTTTGTCGTGCGACGTAAGAAACGTGTTATCGCCGAAGATGTTCTGTCCCAGGCGGTCGCGGACCAGGAAGCCGACGATGGGGCTTGGCAGCGGCTCGATCGCTTCGACGTCGATGTGCTTATGACAGCGGGGATTTTAAACCTTCGATTTTCATTCTAGCCATATCAATAATTTTCTGGGCCAATTTGCATGGCAGTTTTACACTTGGGGTGGCGTTGGCATGCATTTTTTCTGGGTACTTTTGTTGGGAGAAATTTGTAAAGCGGGATTATAGTCGATGTCGGAGCGCGTTTTTGATGTTGCTCGCCGTTGGCATCGGCGCGTTGTTACTTCATATGGAATTTTCTCAGCTATTGTCACATTAGAGCTATTAAATATGAAATTTCTTTTTCAGCAGATCGCAGAATGGAGATCGCCAGACTTTCAAGTGTACCAACCCCTTTTATTCTTACTTGTGGGTCTTTTTAGCGCCATCGTAGGTTTAGGTATTCGATTGCGTGGTCCGAGGTTAATCGTGTTCAGCATAATGATGTTCCTGGGCTTGAGCCATATTCGAGGGCTCGTGATGTTTTTCTTGGTTGCGCCAATTATTCTTGCGCGGCCGATTGCATCCCATTCTGTTTGGTGGCGCGCCACGCGCGTTACTGACCCCAATTCTTCGAATCCATCGGTGCATTGGATCCGGTTCTGAGCTATTTTCAGAAGCGACCTGTTATGATCCCTGCTATTTGTTTGGCAGTGGCCGCCCTCGCCACCGTCTATTCCTGGCGATACACAAATAGTGGCCCGGATAGATCCATAGCACCAAAGGCAGCAATAGATTTCGTGAGGCAAAACGGAATTTCCGGGAATGTCTTTAATAGCTACGATTTTGGAGGGTATCTCATATTTTCTGGAATTCCAACGTTCGTTGATGGAAGGGTGACACCGTATACGGATGATTTTCTACAAAAACACTCTGAAGCCGTAAATCTTGTCGATATCAACAAGGCGTTTCTGCTGTTGGACGAGTATAAGGTCACCTGGGTTATTTTGCGCCCAATAGAACCTTTGGCCAAGGCGCTTGCCCGAGGCGCCCTGTGGGATGAGGTCTATTCGGATAATTATTCTGTTGTTTTTGTGCGACGTCCATAAGTATTGATTTTTAGCACTACTCCAGCTGGCTCCACTCCGGCTCGGGCGCTTGAGGCGGAAGAGATCCAACTGTTGGGACTTCGAACTGTTGGAACTGTCGAGGATGGCGTAAAGAGCTGGCATCTACTTGAATTGATCGGGCAAGCGGACAGCGAACACGCCTCCTTAGCAATGATTGCATCATCCAGCAGCCCCCGAATACCAACGGCGGCTGTTATGTTTTCTACACACCCGATTACAGAGAAGGTGCAGGATCCGGGGGGATAATCAAACAGAAAGCCATTGGTTGCGACCGCCCGAGGAAATGACAATCGCGGTCAGCGGTCATCGCTGAGAAAATTCCTGCTAATATAAGGCCAATCGGTCCGTGTGCGCGAATGTTTGATTATTGAGAGGCGTGCCTCTCTGGATTGGGCCACAGCATCAATGGTATGAACGGTTGCATTGGCAAACTTGCTTGATGGTTATTTTGCAAGACCTCTTCCACATTGGCTAAACTTTCGAAAAGCTCTGAAATCTAATCTTCGAACTTTCTGGTAGCACAAAATATTATGCCAAGATCACTTTTCGAAACCACCGAACAGATCGGCAAGAAAACGATCCGCGACTTCGGAGAGCAATGGAGGCTGGGCGAGGAAGCCGACCGTATATTCCGGTTGCTTGCGCCGGGAATCGGCCCAAAATTTAATTATGATCGTCGTGAGCACACAGGAGGAGTGTCAATTGGGCAGGCTTGCCGAAAATTATGCGAACTGCGTAATTATAGCATTGTTGTTCGCGTTTTCGCTTATTCCCGTCCTATCGGTCGATATACCAGCGATGAATGATTACCCAAACCATCTCGCGAGGATGCATTTGTTAACAACGCCTACAGTAAATCCTTTTTATCAGATCAACTGGA
The DNA here is from genome assembly GCA_963755065.1 of uncultured beta proteobacterium. GTDB lineage: Bacteria > Pseudomonadota > Gammaproteobacteria > Burkholderiales > Casimicrobiaceae > VBCG01. The sequence goes on along the minus strand of CAVWIM010000007.1, from coordinate 1,338 downwards.
AGCTCAACCCGTACATAGCCATGGATCTTATCATACCACAGTTAGCTCACGTTGTGAGTGTCGAGACGGCGGCTAGGTTATTCTACATTGCCTCGCAATGTCTGATTTTTACCGGCGCAATCGCGGCCGAATATGCGATGAAACGGCAGCACCAACTTGCAGGATACATTGCCGTCGCGATGCTTTACTGCGCGCCTTTCACGTTGGGCCTACTTAATTTCGAATTTGGCTTAGGTCTAGCGCTATGGGGTGTTGCGTGTTGGCTGCTTGTCCAAGATAGGACGTGGATTGTACGCCTAGTCTGTCATTCGATCTTCGTTGTTATCCTATTCCTCTCTCATTTTTTTGCCCTTGGAATCTATGGTGTGACTGTAGGGCTATATGAGTTGTGGCGCATCCACTCGCAAGCTTGGCAAATAAAGCGGCTCGCGCAGATAGGCTTAATTTTAGCAACGCCCGCTGTAATTATGCTTGCATTGATGTGGTTTTCCGGTGCGTCAATTGGTGGGAGCGTGTTTGAATGGTCGTTGACGTGGAAATTGTTATCGCTATCTGTGTTTATGAGTGGCTATAGTTTGCCATTATCGGCGCTCTGCTTTGCTGTCTTTATTATTGTATGGCTTGTTCTGCGGTATAAAAATGCCTTTGTGTTCTTGGCGCCCGGCAAATGGATAGCGTCGGGATATTTATTGTTATACCTGATCATGCCTTGGCGTCTTTTTGATTTTACCTTTATGGAACTCCGTGTACTTGTCGCTGCAATTCTTTTCTTCCCAACGTGTATCTCGTTTGTGTCTAAAAAAAATTGGCAATTTTATCTTGCCGCGTCTGGAATGACCTTGATAGCGATTGCCCTCACGAGCAAGGTCTTCTTCGTATGGCAAGCATATGACACGAATACTCGAAGATGAAATTGTCCTTCGGATATATTCAGCCAAAATCGCGCATATTGATCGGAGACAGTTGGAACGGGGGGAGCCGGAGCGATGGTCCGATGTATTTTGCTCCGACGCTAGCCGTTTATTACGCCGGGGCCCTCGTACCATCGTTCTTTACCACGCCAGCTACACAGAACGTGAGGTTAAAGCCCGAATTTCAGCGTTTCGAAGTTACTGATACTTTCCAATATCGGCCGGTGCCGCTGGACGAGTTGATGGCCATTGCAAGGGGCAGCTCATCCCTTGCGTCGCCGCCATTTGTACTTCACTGGCTTAGCGATTTCGATTATCTTTATGTTGTGGGTAGGAATATATCAAATCTGATGCCGGATTTTCTGGAGGAACTGATCTTGAGCGAGCGGTTCGCGCTTTACCGGATTGGAAAAGATCCGGTGAGTAA
>CAVWIM010000006.1:0-136989 GCA_963755065.1 uncultured beta proteobacterium | reverse complement strand
TCTTGCTAGAGTGAATCGTCGGGCTCTGCCCGCGATTCACCCCCATTCAGCCTTTCGTCATGCAAGACGCTTACTGATTTTTCCACTATGAATCCGGGCGGAGCCTCGGATTCATAGCTAACTTATTTACTTGATGTCGGCTTTTCCGCCGGCCTCTTCGAGCTTCTTCTTCGCCGCTTCGGCATCGGCCTTGTTGACGCCTTCCTTCACCGGCTTCGGCGCGCCGTCGACCAGGTCCTTCGCTTCCTTCAGGCCCAGGCCCGTCAGCTCGCGCACGGCCTTGATGACGTTGACCTTGTTGTCGCCGATCGCCGAGAGGACGACGGTGAACTCGGTCTGCTCTTCGGCAGCGGCGGCCGGGGCGGCGCCCGCGGCGGGGCCAGCGACGGCGACGGCGGCAGCAGCGGAAACGCCGAACTTGGTTTCCATTGCCTTGATGAGCTCGGAGAGCTCGAGGACGGTCATCGACGAGATCTTGTCGAGAATTTCAGTTTGGACTGCGGACATGTCGTGCTCCTGGAACGTAACAGTTGGAAATGGGTTGTCGTGGCCGGTTTTTCAAGCTGCCTGCCTGCTTCGCCGCTCGATCGCGCACCGCAGCGAGCGCCCGGACGAACTTCGACGGCACCTCATTCATGGTGCGGACGAGCTTCACGACCGGGGCCTGCATGGTGCCGAGCAGCTTGGCGACCAGTTCGTTACGCGATGGCAACGCGGCGAGCGCGGTGATCTCCTTGGCGGAAATCATCTTGCCCGGCATCGCGCCACCGGTGATCACGAACTTGTCGTTGCCCTTGGCGAAGTCGTTCAGGACCTTCGCCACGGCGACCGGGTCGGGACCCATGCCATAAGCCAGCGGACCGACCATGCTTTCGGCCAGCGTGGCGAACGGCGTATCCGCGACCGCGCGGCGCACCAGGGTGTTTTTCACCACCCGGAAATACACGCCGGAAGCCCGCGCCTGCGCGCGCAGCTTCGTCAGGGCAGCGACGGGCAAGCCGCGGTTCTCGGCCATGACGATGGCCTGCGCACCGGCGACCTGCTTCGCAACCTCCGCGACTACCGCCTGCTTCTCTTGCAAGTTAAGACTCAAGGTTCACCTCTTCTCATCGTTGCTACTCCGGTGACCGTTCGTCCAGGAAATCCTGTCCGAGGGCACCATCTGCGCTGGATCGGGACCTTCGCCCCGGATTAAGCAACCGCTCCAGCGGTCTTTGACGGTCCGCTTCCGGCGCATCGCGACACCTTTGGCGTTCCCTCAAAAAACATCTCGTGGACCCGCGGCATGCCGCCCGAAACCAGGCATGCCTCAACTTTCATTAAGCCTTTGCGTTGGCTGCTGCAACGTTGTCTGGTCGATGCGCACACCTGCGCCCATCGTCGACGAGAGGCTGATCTTGCGCATATAAACGCCCTTCACGCCCTGGGGCTTCGCCTTGTTCAGCGCTTCGATCAGCGCCACCAGATTCGTCTTCAGTTGTTCCGGCGTAAACGATGCGCGACCGATCGTGCATTGGACGATGCCGGCCTTGTCGGTGCGGTATTGCACCTGACCGGCCTTGGCGTTCTTGACCGCCTGCACGACGTCCGCCGAAACGGTGCCGACCTTCGGATTCGGCATGAGGCCGCGCGGACCGAGGATCTGGCCCAACTGGCCGACGACGCGCATCGCATCCGGCGAGGCGATCACGACATCGAAGTCCATGAAGCCTTCCTTGATCTTCGCGGCCAGGTCTTCGAAGCCGACGATATCGGCGCCCGCCGCAGTCGCGTCCTTCGCCTTTTCGCCCTGGGCGAACACGGCGACGCGGACTTTCTTCCCCGTGCCGGCCGGCAGCACGACGGAGCCGCGGACTGTCTGGTCCGACTTCTTCGCGTCCACGCCCAGGTTGACGGCGACGTCGACCGACTCGTCGAACTTCGCGACAGCCGTTTCCTTGACGATCTTCAGCGCTTCGTCGACGGCGTAGAACTTGGTGCGGTCCACCTTGCCGCGGACCGTCTTCATGCGCTTCGACAAGCGCGGTGTCCTTTGCTCGGCCATGATTACTTCACCCCTTCGACGGTGATGCCCATTGAACGGGCGCTGCCGGCGATCGTGCGTACCGCGGCATCCATGCCGCCCGCGGTCAGGTCGGGCATCTTCGCCTTGGCGATTTCCTCGGCCTGCGCGCGCGTCAGCTTGCCGACCTTCTCCGTATGGGGCTTCGGGCTGCCCTTGTCCACCTTCGCCGCCTTCATGATGAGGACGGTCGCCGGCGGCGTCTTCATGATGAAGGTGAAGCTCTTGTCCGCGTACGCCGTGATCACCACGGGAATCGGCAGGCCGGGCTCCACCTTCTGCGTCTGGGCGTTGAACGCCTTGCAGAATTCCATGATGTTGAGGCCGCGCTGACCCAGCGCCGGCCCGATCGGCGGGCTGGGATTGGCCTTGCCCGCCGGCACCTGCAATTTGATGTATCCGACGATTTTCTTCGCCATTTCCTATCTCCTGGTGGGTTCAAGCGGATCGCAGTGCCCTCCCCGTAAGTACCAACTGTTTTCCCGGTCAAGCGCCTCGGTTACGCCGAGCGTGCTTTGCTCGAATCTTCAGGCCTTCTCCACCTGCGAGAAATCCAGTTCCACGGGCGTCGAGCGACCGAAGATGGTCACCGACACGCGCAACTTGCTCTTCTCGTAATTCACGTCCTCGACGTTGCCGTGGAAGTCGGTGAACGGACCTTCCTTCACGCGCACCGCCTCGCCGGTTTCGAACAGCACCTTCGGGCGCGGCTTCTCGACGCCTTCCTGAACCTGGCGCAGGATCGCGTCCACTTCCTTCTGCGTGATCGGCGTCGGCTTGTTGGCCGTGCCGCCCACGAAACCCGTGACCTTGGGCGTGCTCTTGACCAGGTGCCAGGAGTCGTCCGTCATGTCCATCTCGACCAGCACGTAGCCGGGGAAGAACTTGCGCTCGGAGATCGCCTTCGCGCCATTCTTCATTTCGACCACTTCCTCCACCGGCACGAGGATCTGGCCGAACAGGTCCTGCATTTCCGACCGCTTGATGCGCTCGATCAATGCACGCTGGACGCTTTTCTCGAAACCCGAGTAGGCGTGAACGACGAACCACTTTTTGCTCATCCCTCTGCCCTGCCCGTCAACAATTTGATGATCCATGCGAGAAACGTGTCGACGCCGAACAGGAACAGCGCCATGACGACCACGAACGCGAACACGATGCCGGTGGTCTGGATCGTTTCCTTGCGCGTCGGCCACGACACGCGCTCGGCCTCCTGCCATGCTTCCTGCGCGAAGGCGAAGAATTCCTTGCCGGGCGCCGACAGCCACGCGACTCCGCCCGCGGCCAGGAGCCCGCCCATCACCATCAGCACGCGCAGCACCTGCGCGGTCTCGGAGAAGTGGTAATAACCCCACACCCCCGCCACCACGCACGCAAACGCCAATGCAATCTTTACCTTGTCCATTCAGTCGTCAGTAGCCAGTCATCAATACTTCATGCATCCGCGTCAGTTGTTCACCCATCGCTACCGCCACCGCTCCTCGTCGACTGCGGTGGCAGGCCAGGAGGGAATCGAACCCCCAACCTGCGGTTTTGGAGACCGCCGCTCTGCCAATTGAGCTACTGGCCTATTTCCAGTAACCTCGATTACTCCAGAATCTTTGGCCACCACGCCGGCGCCGACGGTGCGGCCGCCTTCGCGAATCGCGAAGCGCAACCCCTCTTCCATCGCGATCGGCTGGATCAGCGTCACCGTCATCCCGATGTTGTCCCCAGGCATCACCATCTCCGTGCCCTCCGGCAGCACGCAGCTCCCGGTCACGTCCGTGGTCCGGAAATAAAACTGCGGCCGGTACCCCGGAAAGAACGGCGTATGCCGCCCGCCCTCTTCCTTGCTCAGGATATACACCTCGCACGTGAACTTGGTGTGCGGCGTGATGCTGCCCGGCTTGGCCAGCACCTGCCCACGCTCCACCTCTTCCCGCTTGGTGCCTCGCAGCAGCACCCCCACGTTGTCGCCCGCCTGGCCCTGGTCCAGCAGCTTGCGGAACATCTCCACGCCCGTGCACACCGTCGCCAGCGTCGGCTTCAAGCCCACGATCTCCAGGTTGTCCCCCACCTTCACAATGCCCCGCTCCACCCGCCCGGTCACCACCGTGCCCCGACCCGAGATCGAGAACACGTCCTCCACCGGCATCAGGAACGGCCCGTCGATCAACCGCTGCGGCTGCGGGATGTACGTGTCCAGCGCATCCGCCAGCTTCAGGATCGAGCCCTCCCCCATCTCGCTCTTGTCCCCGTCCAGCGCCATCTTCGCCGACCCGGTCACGATCGGCGTCTTGTCCCCCGGAAACTGGTACTTGGAGAGCAACTCCCGGATCTCCATCTCCACCAGCTCCAGCAGCTCCGCGTCGTCCACCATGTCCGCCTTGTTCATGTACACCACGATGTACGGCACCCCCACCTGCCGCGCCAGCAGAATGTGCTCGCGCGTCTGCGGCATCGGCCCGTCCGCCGCACTCACCACCAGGATCGCCCCGTCCATCTGCGCCGCACCCGTGATCATGTTCTTGATGTAGTCCGCGTGCCCCGGGCAGTCCACGTGCGCGTAGTGCCGGTTCTTGGTCTCGTACTCCACGTGCGCCGTGTTGATCGTGATCCCGCGCGCCTTCTCCTCCGGCGCCGCGTCGATCTGGTCGTACGCCTTCGCCTCCCCACCAAACAGCTTCGACAGCACCAGCGTCATCGCCGCCGTCAGCGTCGTCTTGCCGTGATCCACGTGCCCGATCGTCCCCACGTTCACGTGCGGCTTCGTACGGTTGAATTTGCCTTTTGCCATGCAGCTCATTCTGATCTCCAGCTCGTCTTCCGTAGTTATTTGCCACTGCTCTGGTGCCCATGGAGCGGATTGAACGCTCGACCTCTCCCTTACCAAGGGAGTGCTCTGCCACTGAGCTACATGGGCGCGGTCTTGCAATCCGCAGTTGCGATCCTCGCGCGCCGAGCGCGCGGTTTCCCTTGGTATCCTTCAATGCCTTGCCGAATCTGGAGCGGGTGAAGGGAATCGAACCCTCGTCATAAGCTTGGAAGGCTTCTGCTCTACCATTGAGCTACACCCGCCTAGCAGAAATCTGACTCCCGAAGTTGGTGGAGGGGGAAGGATTCGAACCTTCGAAGGCAGAGCCGACAGATTTACAGTCTGTTCCCTTTGACCGCTCGGGAACCCCTCCCAAGATTTCCACCGCTGAAACGCGCGATTGTAGCAGCTTTCGCGCTACCCGGTCAAACCGAGCTGGCAGCCTGTCCCGCTGCGCCGGCAAGACCAATAAATTACGTAAATTCAACGGGTTGGTTAACTGCCGCGCACGCTCGCGCCGCGGTTTGCCATAATGGCCGGCACAAGCGCGATCAAAACCTTAAGGATTCGCCATGAACTGCTGCCACGCCGATTTCGCCCTGGTCGAAGGCTCCGACCGGGGATTCACCGTCGGCATGCCGACGTTCACCTTTGGCGTCGGGCGTCCTGCGCGAAGCCGGTCCGCAGGCGCAGGAACTTAGGTCTCAAACGCGTTGCGCGTCTTCACCGACAAGCACATCCGCGGCCAGCGAACCCTTTGCCACGGTGCATGCCTCGCTCGCCGCAGCGAACGATCGACGCCGTCGTGTTCGATGAGGTTTCGATCGAACCGACCGATGCTTCGTTCCAGGCCGCCGCCCGATTCGCCCGCGACGCCAACGTGGACGGCTATGTTTCGGTAGGCGGCGGCTCCGTCATGGACACCTGCAAGGCCGCGAACCTCTATGCGACGCACCCGGCGGACTTCATGACCTATGTGAACGCACCCATCGGCGCCGGGCAGCGCGTCCCGGGGCCGGTCAAGCCGCACATCGCCTGCCCGACGACGTCCGGGACCGGTTCCGAGACCACGGGCATCGCGATCTTCAACCTGCAGTCGATGAACGCCAAGACGGGGATCATTTCCCGGCGCCTCATTCCCACGGTGGCGCTGATCGACCCGGACGTCACGAAGACGCTGCCGGCCAAGATGGTCGCCGCCACCGGCTTCGACTGCATGAGCCACGCGCTCGAAGCCATCACCGCGCGGGCGTATCCGCGCCGCGTGAATCCCGCGCAAGGCGTCAACCGCCCGGTGTCACAGGGCGCGAATCCCTTTTCCGACCTGCTCGCCGGCGAAGCCTTGGGACTCGTCGGCAAGTTCCTGCCGCGCGCGGTCGCGGACGCGGGGGATTCCGAAGCGCGCACGGAGATGATGTATGCCGCGATGCTGGCCGGAATCGCCTTCAACGCGTCCGGCTGCCACCTGCCGCACGGCCTTTCCTACGCGGTATCCGGGCTGACGAAGGACTGGCATGTTCCCGGTTACCCCGAAGGCAAGTCCCTTGTGCCGCATGGAATGGCGGTGGTGCTCAACAATCCGTCGGTCTGGCGATTCACCGCGCCCAAGCATCCGCCACGGCACCTGCACTGCGCAGTGTGCTTAGGCGCCGACACCCGCGACGCCGGGCCGGACGACGCAGGCGAGGTTCTCGCCAACCGCGTCATCGCGATGATGAAAGCGACGGGCATGCCGAATGGCCTGTCCGCGCTGGGTTTCGGCGAAGATCATCTCGACGCGCTGGCGGACGGCGCCGAACCGCAGTACCGGGTGATCCGCAACGCGCCCGTCGACGTCGGGCGCGACGAACTCAGGACGCTGTTCCGCTCGGCGCTTCGCTACTGGTAGCCGGCGCCGGGACGTCGAGCGGAACCGCCGCGCGCAACACGCGCCGCGCCGGCAGCCGCACGGCGAACGTGCTGCCCTTGCCGGGTTCACTGGCAATCTCGAGTGTCGCCTGGTGCCGCAGCAGCACATGCTTGACGATCGCCAATCCCAGCCCAGTGCCCCCTGTTGCGCGCGACCGGCTGCGATCGATGCGATAGAAGCGCTCGGTCAGCCGCGGGAGGTGCTCCGGCGCAATGCCGATGCCGCTGTCGGTGACCGCGAAGACTCCCGTCCCGTTGTCGTCGACCCGCCAACGCAGCGTGATCGTGCCGCCGGACGGCGTGTAGCGGATCGCATTCGAGACGAGGTTGCCGAATGCGCTCGCGAGTTCGTCGCGGCTGCCGAGCACCGTGGCGGCATCGCCGATGTCCAGTGCCACCGTGTGCTGACCCTGCGACAGACCCTTGGCGTCGGACGACAGATGCAGCATCAACGCCACGATCGCGAACGGCTCGTCGACGAGCGGATTCTGCTCGCTTTCCAGCGCCGATAGCGTCAGCAGGTCCTCGACTAACCGCTGCATGCTGCGCGCCTGTTCGCGCATCAGCTGCACGAAGCGCTCGCGCTGCTTCTCGTCCAGGTCGAGTTCCTGCAGCGTTTCCAGGAATCCGGCAATGACCGTCAGCGGCGTCTTCAGTTCGTGCGAGACGTTGGCAATGAAATCGCGGCGCATTTTCGCCACCGCCTCCAGGCGCGAGATGTCACGGCTGATCAGCAGCTTCTCGTCGATGCCGAACGGGACGATCTGGATGGCGAGGGCGACACCGGGCTCGCGCTGCGATTCGATGACGATGGGTTCGGAGAAGTCGCCGGTCTCGAGGAAGCGGATGAATTCGGGTTGGCGCACGATGTTCATGAGCGGCGAGCCGACGTCGTGCCGGTCGTCCAAACCCAGGTGCGCCTGCGCGCGGACGTTGGCCCACTTGATGCGGTTGGTGGTGTCGAGGACGACCATTCCGTCGGGAATCGCTTCCGCGGCGCTCTGGAATCGTTCGATCGTACGCGCAAGATCGCGCTGGTAGGCGGCGCGCGTGCGCACGCGGCGATAGAGCGCTGTGAACGCCGGGCGCCATGGGCCCGCGCTTTCGGGCACATGCGAGTCGAGTGTGCCCCCGGCCCACCGGGTCAGGCGATCGAGGTTGCGCGCGTGATACACGATGACCGCGCCCCACCCAATGACCAGCACCGCCACCGCTCCGGCCGCGCCGGCAATCGCCCACGCGATGCCCGCGGCCACGGCCACCGCCGCGGGCGCGACGAGCGCTGCGAGGAGCGTCGGGCTCATGGCCTCATATTCTAGGGTCTAATCAGCGCGGGACCGCCAGACGGTAGCCGCTGCCGCGCACGGTTTCGATCAACCCGTCCTGCCCGAACGGCTCCAGCGCCAGCCGCAGCCGGCGGATGTGCACGTCGATGGTCCGCTCCTCGATATAGACGTGATCGCCCCAGACCTGGTCGAGAAGCTGCGAGCGCGAGTGGACGCGCTCCGGGCGCGCGAGGAAAAATCGCAGCAGCCTGAATTCCGTCGGGCCGACATGGACCGGCTGCCCATTCACCGACACGCGATGCGTGACCGGGTCGAGCTTGAGCGATCCGGCCGCCAGCGGTTCCTGCGCGGCTTCGGGCGCGCGACGGCGCAGCACCGACTTGATCCGCGCCTTCAACTCGCGCGGCGAGAACGGCTTGGTCACGTAATCATCGACCCACGCTTCGAGGCCGGCCACGCGGTCCGCCTCGTCGGTGCGCGCCGTGACCATGATCACGGGCAACTCTTTCGTGCGCGAATCCGCGCGCAGCTGCTTGGCGAACGCGAGTCCCGACAGCCCCGGCAGCATCCAGTCGAGCAGCAGAAGGTCCGGCAGCGATTCGCGCAGCAAGGTTTGCGCGGTCTCCGCATCGGGGGCGCCCTGCACGTCGTAACCGGCGTCGACCAGGTTGACCTTCAGCAGCTCGAGGATCGCCGGCTCGTCCTCGACAACGAGTATGGTGGGCATCACGGATTCCGCGCGCTTGCAGCCGCCGCGCTCATTCCTCGCAACCTCGGCGCGAATCTGCTCGGCCGTGGCGTGGCGCACGTCCTTGCCCCTGACCACCTGAACCACCGCCTCGGCGATGTTCTTGGCGTGATCGCCGATGCGCTCGATCGACTTGGCGATGAAGACGATCTCGAGCGCCGAGGAAATCGTGCGCGGATCCTCCATCATGTAGCTGATCAACTGCCGCAACACTGCCGAAAACGCGGCGTCGATTTCATCGTCCATGTCGATGACCTCGGCCGCGGCGTTTACATCGAGGCGCGCAAACGCATCGAGGGCCATCTGGAGCATTTCCTTCGCCCGTCCGGCGGCGCGGGCGACGTCGAAGTAGCGCACCTGCGCCAGGCGGCCGCTGCCGCGCGTCTGCATGGCCTTGTAGGCGACCTTCTTGACTTCGTCCGCGACACGTTCCAGGTCGTTCACGATCTTGGTGACGGTGAGGATCATCCGCAGGTCGATCGCCGCAGGCTGCCGCTTGGCGATGATCTGGCTGCATTGCTGATCCATGTCGACCTGCATCTGGTTTATCGCCAGTTCGTCGGCGCCGACCAGGTCGAGGATCGTGGAGTCCTCGTCTTTCTCCAGCACCACGATGGCGCGCGCGAGTTGCGTCTCGACGAGTCCGCCCATCGAGAGCACGCCACTGCGGATCGCCTCCATTTCGGTGTCGAATTGCTTGTGCGTATGTTCGGTCATCATGTCCTCCCGGCCGTGAGCGGCCGATCAGCCGAAGCGGCCGGTGATGTAATCCTCGGTTTCGCGGCGCTTGGGCTTCAGGAACAGCTGGTCTGTCTGGCTGAATTCAATCAGTTCGCCAAGATACATGTAACCCGTGAAATCGGACACGCGCGCGGCCTGCTGCATATTGTGCGTCACGATCGCGATCGTGTAATCCGCCTTGAGCTCGGTGATGAGCTCCTCGATCTTGGCCGTGGAGATAGGGTCCAGCGCCGATGTCGGCTCGTCCAGCAGCAGCACTTCGGGCTTGACCGACACTGCGCGTGCGATGCACAGCCGTTGCTGCTGGCCGCCGGACAGCGCCATGCCGCTCTGCTTCAGCTTGTCCTTGGCCTCCGTCCACATTGCCGCTTTGCTCAACGCCCATTCCACGCGCTCGTCCATCTCCCGCTGGCTCAGCGATTCATACAGCCGGACGCCGAACGCGATGTTGTCGTAGATCGACATCGGGAACGGCGTGGGCTTCTGGAAGACCATGCCCACCTTGGCACGCAGCATGTTGAGGTCGACGCCCGAATCGAGGATGTTCTGGCCATTGAAGTGAATTTCGCCGGTGGCACGATGGCCCGGATAGAGCGAATACATCCGGTTCAGCGTTCGCAGGAGCGTCGACTTGCCGCACCCTGACGGACCGATGAACGCCGTGACGCGGCGCTCCGCGATTTCGAGGCTGACGTCCTTCAGCGCATGGAACTTGCCGTAATAGAAGTCGAGATCGCGAATCGTCATCTTCGGCGCCGCCGCCGCGGATTTTCTGCCGGTGCCGGTTTGATCGCGAGTGCTTGAAAGTCCATGGCGAGATCCCTCTTGCTACTTCGAAGGTGCTTGACGGAACAGCACGCGAGCGATGATGTTGAGCGACAAGACCGCCAATGTGATGAGCAGCGCGCCTGCCCAGGCCAGTTCCTGCCAGTCCTTGTAGGGGCTCATTGCAAACTGGAAAATGACCACCGGCAAATTCGACATCGGCGCGTTGATGTCCGTTGTCCAGAATTGATTGTTCAGACCGGTAAACAACAGCGGAGCGGTCTCACCGGAAATTCTCGCAATGGCGAGGAGTACGCCGGTGATGACCCCGGCACGCACCGAGCGCAGCGTCACCATCATGATCATCTTCCACTGCGGAGTGCCCAGTGCAACCGCGGCTTCTCTCAAGCTGTCCGGCACGAGCCGAAGCATGTTCTCGGTCGTGCGTACCACAACGGGAATGACGATCAGCGCCAAGGCAAACGAGCCCGCGAGTGCCGAGAAATGGCCGACCTGGAAGACGTAGATCTCATAAATGAACAGCCCGATGATGATTGACGGGGCCGACAACAGGATGTCGTTGATGAACCGGGTAACAGGCGCCAACCATCCGCGGCTTCCAAATTCCGCAAGATAGATGCCGGCAAAGATTCCGACGGGCGTTCCGATAAGTGTTCCCAATCCGGCCATGACGATGCTGCCCGCGATGGCGTTCAGCAGGCCCCCCTTGCTGCCCGGCGGCGGTGTCATCTGCGTGAACAACGTCGGGCTGAGCGCATTCAACCCCGCCTGAAACAACGTGAACAGTATCCAGAGCAAGAACAACAGCCCGAACGCCATCGTCATCAGCGACATCGCAAGGTTGAAGCGGTTGACAAACAGCCGGCGCTGATAGATCGAGGACATGATGTTCGGGTCCCGCTACGTCCGACGCCCCTCGCGCTTGGCCAGCTGCAGCAACATGAGCTTGGCCAGCGCGAGGACGATGAAGGTGATCACGAACAGGATGAGGCCGAGCTCGATCAGTGCCGACGTATACAGGTCGCCCACGGCTTCGGTGAACTCGTTGGCCAGCGCGGAGGCGATGCTGTTGCCGGGGGCAAGTATCGACGCGTTCAGGCCGATGCGCATTTCCGATCAAGAACGTCACCGCCATCGTTTCTCCCAGCGCGCGTCCCAGGCCGAGCATGATGCCGCCGATCACACCCACTTTCGTGTACGGAAGCACGATATTGCGCACCACTTCCCATGTCGTGCATCCCAGCCCATAGGCCGATTCCTTGAGCACGGGGGGGACGGTATCGAAGACGTCCCGCATCACGGAGGCGATGAACGGAATGACCATGATCGCCAGCACGAAGCCGGCGGTGAGGACACCGATCCCCTGCGGTGGCCCCTTGAACATCGGTGCCGATCAGCGGCGCCGCGCCGAGCGTGTTGATCAGCCAGGGCTGGATATGGTCCGCGAAGATCGGAGCCAGGACGAAGAGTCCCCACATGCCGTAGATAATCGAAGGAATGGCGGCGAGGAGCTCGATCGCAGTGCCCAGCGGGCGCTTGAGCCAGGCTGGCGACAGCTCGGTCAGAAAGAGAGCAATACCAAAGCTGACCGGCACGCCCACCAGCAGGGCAATCGCCGAAGTCACCAGCGTCCCGACGATCGGGACCAGCGCGCCGAATTGCTCGGTGACCGGATTCCATTCGGAACTCGTCAGGAAGCCGAATCCGAACTTCTGCATCGCCGGAATGCTTCCATAGATCAGCGACACGATGATCCCGAGCAGGATCGCGAGAACCAGAAAGGCAAAAGACCTGGCAATCGAACGGAATACCAGGTCCTGCAAGTGCATGCTGTTCGACTTGGGATCCGGCATTTTGGCCGATGCCACCAAAACCTCGTCGGAGTAGGATCCCATCATACCCGGCATGGCTTCTGCGGTCGTCTGCAGCATCGACGTATTCACGGCATCATCCCATCGTCCACTCAACGCAGTCGCGGCGCTCGTCGCATCGAACGAACGCCGCGAATTCAAGAAGGCAAAAAATTCTGGGGATCAGAGAATCGGCTTGCCTGAAGCGTCCTTGAATTGCGCCTTCCAGGTGCCGCGAATCTGCGTAGTCACGAGTTCCGGGAGCGGCACGTAGTCCAGCGAGTCGGCAAGCTTGTCGCCATCCGGCGAGTAGGCGAAGTCGAAGAACTTGAGAACTTCCTTTGCGGTTTCCGGCTTTCTGCTGCGTCTTGTACATGAGGATGAACGTCGCGCCGGAAATCGGCCACGAATTCTTGCCGGGCTGGTCGGTGAGCACGAGGTAATACCCGGGCGCCTTGCTCCAATCCGCCCCGGCTGCCGCGGCCTTGAATGTTTCGGAAGACGGACTCACGAAGGTGCCTTCCTTGTTTTGCACCTGCGCGTAGGTCATCTTGTTTTGCAACGCGTACGCATACTCGACGTAGCCGATCGTTCCTTTGACGCGTTGCACGTACGACGCGACGCCTTCGTTGCCCTTGCCGCCGACACCCGCCGGCCACGCGACCGATGTTCCCTCGCCCACCTTGGTCTTCCACTCCGGGCTCACCTTCGACAGGTAATTGACCCAGATGAACGTCGTGCCGGAGCCGTCCGAACGATGAACCACGGTGATGTCGTAATCCGGCAACTTGAGACCGGCGTTCAGCTTCGCAATCGCAGGATCGTTCCACTTGGTGATCTTGCCGAGATAGATGTCCGCAAGCACCAGGCCGGTCAGCTTCAGCTCGCCCGGCTTGACGCTTTCGAGATTGACCACGGGGACATCACCGCCGATCACCGTCGGAAACTGGATCAGCCCGTCCTTGTCGAGATCCTCGGGTTTGAGCGGCATGTCCGACGCGCCGAAGTCGACGGTCTTGTTCTGGATCTGCTTGATGCCGCCGCCGGATCCGATGGACTGGTAATTCAAGCTGGTCCCGGATTTGGCTTTGTAGGCCTCGGCCCATTTCGCGTAGACGGGATAGGGAAAGGTTGCGCCCGCGCCCGTGATGTCGGTCGCATGGGCGGCGACGCCGAACGCCAGCGCGGCGGCGGCGAGAAAGCCCTGGAGTGCGGATGTGTTTTTCATTTTGGTGTCCTCGAATGGGCAGTGCCTGGCAGGAATTGTCGGCGCCGTGTGTGACATCCGCATGACAAGGCCGCGTCGGTAGATGACAGTGCTCGCGGCGAGGGCCGTACCGACGACCATTGCCTTATGGACCAATGGCTTACGTTGATTCCCCTCGGCCGGACCCAGCGCGGACCCCACGGTTCTAACGCGGATTTCTGCTATGTTGCTGGGAATTCCAAAGAGCGTCGCGCAATCAAAGGCGATGCTCGATCCAACTCCATGCCTCACTCCGTTCGCCCGGCCGTGCTCGATCTCATCGGCAACACGCCGCTGGTCGAGGTGACGCGCATCGACACGGGTCCGTGCCGACTGTTCCTGAAGCTCGAATCGCAGAATCCCGGTGGGTCGATCAAGGATCGCATCGGGGTGTCGATGATCGAGGCCGCGGAACGCGACCACATCCTCGGTCCTGGTGGTGTCGTCGTCGAGGCGACGGCGGGAAACACCGGGCTCGGGCTCGCGCTGGTGGCGCGCGCCAAGGGCTATCGTGTGGTGCTGGTCGTCCCCGACAAGATGTCGTCGGAAAAGGTGCTGCACTTGAAGGCCCTCGGCGCGGAAGTGCACACGACGCGCTCCGACGTGGGCAAGGGCCATCCGGCGTATTACCAGGATTATGCCGCCCGTCTCGCGCGCGAAATGCCGGGCGCGTTCTTCGCCGACCAATTCAACAATCCCAACAATCCGCTCGCCCACGAGCGCACGACCGGACCCGAGATCTGGGCGCAGATGGAGAAGTCCGTCGACGCCATCGTCTGCGGCGTAGGATCGGCAGGAACGGTCACGGGGCTGACGCGATTCTTCCGCGGCGTGCATCCCGAGACTCGAATTCGTGCTCGCCGATCCGGCCGGCTCCGTGGTGGCCGACTATGTTCGCACCGGCACGTTCGGCGCGGCGGGATCGTGGGCGGTCGAGGGCATCGGCGAGGATTTCATTCCCCCCATCGCCGACCTTTCGGCGGTCAAGCACGCCTACACGATCCCGGATGAAGAGAGCTTCGGCACCGCGCGCATGCTGTTGCGCACCGAAGGAATCCTCGGCGGATCGTCGACCGGAACGCTGCTCGCCGCCGCACTGCGTTTCTGTCGCGAGCAGTCGAGCGCCAAGCGCGTGGTGACCTTCGTCTGCGATACCGGGACGCGCTACCTGTCGAAGGTCTACAACGACCAATGGATGATCGACCAGGGGCTCATCCGCCGTCAGGCCTACGGGGACCTGCGCGACATCGTCAGCCGGCGCTATGCGGAAGGCGGCGTTGTCAGCGTCGGTCCGGACGACACGCTGCTCACGGCGTTCCAGCGCATGCGCCAGGCGGAAGTCTCGCAGGTGCCGGTGATCGACGGAGAACGCGTGGTCGGCTTGCTCGACGAATCGGATCTGCTGCTCAAGGTGCACACCGATCCGACACGGTTTCACGCGCTGGCAAAGGATACGATGATTCAAACGCTGGAAACGCTGCCGCCGCAAGCGAGCCTCGAGCGTCTCACCAATGTCCTCGACCGAGGCCTGGTCGCGATCATCGCCGACGAAAAGGCATTCTACGGACTCATCACCCGCTTCGACCTCTTGAATCATTTGCGGAGAACGCTGCAATGAACGATCGCTCACCGTCCAAAGACGCCATCGGCACGCAACCGAAGCAGGGGTTCGGCACACGCGCCATCCACGCCGGGCAGACACCGGATCCTTCGACGGGCGCGATCATGCCGCCGATTTACGCCACGTCGACCTTCGTGCAGGAAAGCCCGGGCGTCCACAAAGGCCTCGATTATGGCCGTTCGCACAATCCGACGCGGTGGGCGCTGGAGCGCTGCGTTGCCGACCTGGAAGGTGGCGGCGCGGCGTTCGCTTTCGCCTCCGGCATGGCGGCGATCGCCACGGTCCTCGAACTCGCCGACGCGGGCGCGCACATCGTCGCGAGCGACGACCTCTACGGCGGAACGTATCGGCTGTTCGAACGCGTGAGGCGGCGCAGCGCGGGGCTGTCGTTCACGTTCGTCGACATGGCCGATCCCGCGAAGGTCGCCGCCGCCCTGCGGCCGGAGACGCGCATGGTGTGGGTCGAGTCACCGACGAATCCGCTGCTGAAGCTCGCTGACCTGGCCGCACTGGCCGAGATCTGCCGCGGCCGCAATCTTCTGACCGTCGCCGACAACACGTTCGCGAGTCCGTGGGTGCAGCGGCCGCTCGATCTGGGCTTCGACATCGTCGTGCATTCGACGACCAAGTACCTGAACGGACACTCCGACGTCATCGGCGGCATCGCCATCGTCGCGGGGGAGACGCGCCAAGCAGAATCGCGCGAGCGCCTGGGCTTCCTGCAAAACGCGGTGGGTGCGATCGCGAGCCCCTTCGACAGCTTCCTTGCGCTGCGTGGCGTGAAGACATTGGCGATTCGCATGCAGCGCCATTGCGAGAACGCGCTGGCCCTCGCACAGTGGCTGGAGGCGCAACCGGAAGTCAAGCGCGTGCGCTATCCCGGGTTGCCATCCCATCCGCAGCACGCGCTGGCCAAGCGCCAGATGCACGGCTTCGGCGGGATGGTGGCGGTCGACCTCAACACCGACTTGGCGGGCACGAAACGGTTCCTGGAAAACTGTCACGTGTTCGCCTTGGCGGAAAGCCTAGGCGGCGTTGAGAGCCTGATCGAACATCCGGCGATCATGACGCACGCAAGCATTCCCGCCGAGCTGCGTGGCCGCTCGGGGATCGGCGATTCGCTGGTGCGACTTTCCGTCGGCATCGAGGATGTTACCGACCTGCAGGCCGACTTGCGCAGCGCGCTGGATGCGATATAGGCAACCGAGGCCCGCCAACTCGAAGGAAAACGCAAGCCAACTCAAGCGCGCGCCGCATCCTCGCGGATCAGGTCGCTCGCCTTCTCGGCAATCATCACGACCGGCGCGTTGGTGTTGCCCGACGTGAGCGTCGGCATGATCGAGCAGTCGACGACGCGCAAGCCGGCGACGCCGTGGACACGCAACCGGTCGTCGACGACGGCCAACGGATCCGATCCCATCTTGCACGTCCCCGAGGGATGGAAGATCGTGGCGCCGAAATTGCGTGCGAAGTCGAGCAGGTCGGCGTCGCTCGTGGCCGCGGGACCTGGCCGGTACTCTTCGCTGATGTAGGGCCGCAATGCGGCGGTCGCGGCGAGCTGCCGCGCGAACTTGATCTCCGCCACCGCGTAACTCCGGTCCAGCGCGGTCGACAGGTAATTGGGCTGCATCGCCGGGGCGTCGAGCGGATTGGCCGACTTGATCCGGACGTGGCCGCGCGATGTCGGCCGCAGCTGGCACACGCTCATCGTGAATCCGGAAAAGGGATGCGGCTTGGCGCCCGCCAGGTCCGCGGACAGCGTGGCGAAGTGAAACTGGATGTCTGGCGTCGCCGAATCCAGCATCACGCGCGTGAACAATCCCCCTTGATTGATGCCGACGGCGAGCGGGCCGGTGCGCGCGAAGAACCATTGCAAGCCGATCTTCGCCGAGCGCCAGGTGGAGGCCAGGTCATCGTTGGTCGTGATGGGCCGCGTGCATTTGAAAAGAAGCCGCAACTGCAGGTGGTCGTGCAGGTTTTCGCCCACGCCGGGCAGATCGTGCAGGACGGGGATCGCGAATTGCCGCAACAGATCCGCCGGACCGATGCCCGACAGTTGCAGCAGCTGCGGGCTTTGCAGCGAACCGGCGGCAAGGATCACTTCACGCGCCGCCGATGCGCGTTTCACGCTGCCGCCTTGCCGGTACTCGACGCCGATCGCGCGCTTGCCCTCGAACAGGATGCGCGTGGCCTGCGCATCCACTTCGACGGCCAGGTTAGCCCGTGACTTGGCCGGCCGCAAATAGCCATCTGCCGAACTGCAGCGCAGTCCCTTCCTCGTAAAGAGCTGGTAATAGCCCGCGCCTTCCTGCTCGCCGCCGTTGAAATCGTCGGAACGCGGCACGCCCATCTCGTCGGCGCCGGCGATGATCGCCTCGATCAATTCGTGTTTCGCGCCGATGTCCGAGCACGCGAGCGGGCCTTCATCACCGTGCGTCGCGCTGGCCCCGCGCTGGTTGCTTTCGCTGCGGATGAAATACGGCAGCACGTCGCGCCAGCCCCAGCCGCGGTTGCCCGCGGCCGCCCACGCGTCGTAGTCCTCGGGCTGCCCCCGGATGTAGATGAGGCCGTTGATCGACGACGATCCTCCCAACCCGCGGCCGCGCGGCCAGTAGATCTTGCGGCCGTTCATCCCCGGCTCGGGTTCGGTGTAGAACCCCCAGTTGTATACCGGGTGGAACATCGTCTTCCCGTAGCCGATCGGGATGTGGATCCACGGGTAGTTATCGCGGGGCCCGGCTTCGAGCATCAGCACGCGCGCGTCTCCGTCGGCCGTCAGCCGATTGGCCAGCACACAGCCGGCCGTGCCTCCGCCGACGATGACGTAGTCGAACGCCACGGCCGTCACTACATCACGGCTTCGGGAGGAACGTACTTGTAGCGAAGCGCCTCCGCCACCGGCCGGCACGTTACCTGGCCGCTGGCAACGTTGAGCCCGTTGCGCAAGTGCGCGTCCTCGGACAGCGCGCGCTTCCATCCCTTGTCGGCGAGCGCGAGCGTGAACGGGAGCGTCGCGTTGTTGAGCGCGAATGTCGACGTGCGCGGCACGCCGCCCGGCATGTTCGCCACGCAGTAGTGAACGATGCCGTCGACGATATATGTCGGGTCCGCGTGCGTTGTCGCGCGCGACGTTTCGAAACAGCCGCCCTGGTCGATCGCCACATCGACGACGACCGAGCCCGGCTGCATCTTCCGGATCATCGCGGCCGACACGAGCTTCGGCGCCGACGCGCCGGGAATCAGCACGCCGCCCACGACCAAATCCGCACCTGCGACGTGATGCTCGACCGCCGCGCGGCTCGAGAATTCGGTCTTCAGCGCCGACCCGAATTGCCGCCACAGTGCACGCATCGCCTCGGGACTGCGATCGAGCACGGTGACGTCGGCGCCCATGCCAACGGCGATCATCGCCGCATGTGTGCCGACGACCCCGCCACCGAGAATCACCACCTTTGCCGGCGCCACGCCCGGCACGCCACCCAGCAGGATGCCCTTGCCGCCGTTGGGTTTCTCCAGGAAGTGCGCGCCGGCCTGCACCGACATGCGGCCCGCGACCTCGGACATCGGCGCCAACAAGGGAAGACCTCCGGTCGCCGCGGTCACCGTCTCGTAGGCAATGCAGATCGCCCCGCTGGCCACGAGGTCCTTCGTTTGTTCGGGGTCTGGCGCCAGGTGTAGGTACGTGAACAGGATCTGCCCGGGACGCAGCCGCCGGCGCTCGTCCGCCTGCGGCTCCTTCACCTTGACGATCATGTCGGCCGCGGCAAACACCGCGTCCGCATCGTCCGCGATCGACGCGCCGGCTTCGCGATAGGCCGCGTCATCCATGCCGATGCCCTGCCCGGCGCCGCGTTCCACCGCGACTTGATGGCCGCGCGCGACGAGTTCGAGCACGGACGCCGGCGTGAGGCCGACGCGGTTCTCCAGCACCTTGATTTCCTTCGGCACGCCGACGCGCATGGCTCTCTCCGATCCGCAACGATGGGGCAAAGATTACGCGGAAAGGCAGCCGCGGCGCCAGAGCCCTCGCAGCAGGCTGGGTGTTCGCCCGGAAAGGTTTATCATTGAAGGCCGCTCGCCAGCTCCACGCCACTTCACGCCAGGAGAATTCGATGGGTCACGCCGAACTCACAATCCACGACCAAGCTGCCGCGCGCCAGATCTCGCTCGACGAATACTGGATGCCGTTCACGCCGAACCGCGAATTCAAGCACGATCCCAAGATGATCGTCCGCGCGGAAGGCATGTACTACTGGAACGACCGCGGCGAGAAGATCATCGATGCGTCGTCGGGCCTTTTCTGCGTCGCGGCGGGCCATTGCCGCAAGGAGATCGCCGATGCCGTCGCCCGGCAGCTGCGCGAGCTCGATTTCTGCGCGCCGTTCCTGCGCGCCCACCCGAAGCAGTTCGAGCTGGCGACGCGCGTGGCCGAACTCACGCCCGGCGACCTCAACCATATCTTCTTCGTGAACTCCGGCTCCGAGTCCATCGACACGGCCATGAAGGTCGCGCTGGCCTACCACCAGGCGCGCGGCCAGAGCGGGCGCACGATGTTCGTCTCGCGCGAGAGGGCCTACCACGGTGTGAATTTCGGCGGCGTCTCGCTGTCGGGCCTGGTCAACAACCGCCGCCGCTTCGGCCCGGCATTGCCGGGCGTCGCCCACATGCGCCACACGCATTTGCCGGAGAACCGATTCGTCCCGGGCGAGGGCGCGCACGGCGCCGAGCTGGCCGATGACCTGCAGCGCTTCGTCAACCTGTACGGCGCGGAGAACATCGCCGCGTGCTTCGTCGAGCCGATCGCCGGCTCCACCGGCGTTCTCGTTCCACCCAAGGGCTATCTCAAGCGGCTGCGGGAAATCTGCGACAAGCACGGGATCCTGCTGGTCTTCGACGAGGTGATCACAGGCTTCGGGCGCACCGGCCAGGCGTTCGCGGCGCAGAGTTTTGGCGTCACGCCGGATCTCATGACGATGGCCAAGGCGCTGACCAACGCCGCGCAGCCGATGGGTGCCGTCGCCGTTTCGGAACGCGTCCACGACACAATCTTCAAGGCCGCCCAGGAAGACGCCATCGAGTTCTTCCACGGCTACACGTATTCCGGCCATCCGGCGGCTTGCGCGGCAGCGCTAGCCACGCTCGACATCTACAAGAGCGAGGATCTCTTCGAACGCGGGCGCGAACTCTCGCCCTACTTCCTCGACGCCATTTTTTCGCTCAAGGATGTCCACGGCGTTGCGGACATCCGCGGCTACGGGTTGCTCGCCGCGATCGACCTGCAATCCGACGGCGAGCCCGGGAGACGCGGGCATGCGTTCCAGAAGAAGCTCTTCGACAACGGGCTCAATCTCAAGACGACCGGCGACTCGGCGATCATTGCGCCGCCGCTGATCGCCGAACGAGCCCACATCGACAGCATCGTCGGGATTCTGCGCACCACGCTGGCCGCGCTGTAGCCGGACCGTTTTCGCCCTGCGCGGCCAAGCTTCCCGCCCCGCGGGTGTTGTTGCTATCCCGCTGCCAGACATTCGGCCGGTGCCGCCTTCCGTCGGGGGCGGGTTGACAACGCCCCAAGGCCTTGTACGCTACGGCGCATGCCCCTCCGCCCGCATTTCCAGAAGCTCGTCGAGAAGACCCGGATGCAGCCGCCGTTGCAGGCCGCCGTGGTCTATCCGTGCGACAGCGAATCGCTGCAGGTCGCCCTGTCCGGAGCCTTTGCCGGATACCTGGCACCGCTGCTGGTGGGTCCGGAAAGCCGGATCCGCGACCTCGCCGGAAAATTCGGCCTGGACATCTCGCGCCTTTCCATCGTGGACACCCCCGATGAACCGCGCGCAGCGGGCATCCGGGCAGCCGAGCTGGCCCGGGAAGGCAAGGTTTCAGCGCTGATCAAGGGTAGCCTGGGCAACGACGACCTGTTGGCGCCAGTCGCCGCCCAGGACTCCGGGCTGCGCACCGATCGCCGCCTCTCGCATGCATACTTCCTCGATCTTCCGGGGATATCGCGCGGGCTCCTGCTGGCCGATGCCCAGCTCAACGTTTCGCCCAACCTGGCCGCCAAGAAGGACATCGTCCTCAACACGATCCAGCTGGCAATTTCGCTGGGGCTGGCCGCGCCCAACGTCGCGCTGCTCGCCGCCATGGACGGCCCCGCGCCGGCGTTCCCCTCCACCACGGACGCCGTGGCCCTGAAAACGATGGCCGCCCGAGGCATGTTCCGCGGCGCCATCGTCGACGGGCCGCTCACTCCGGACAGCGCGCTTTCGGGCGATGCCGCGCGCAACAACAACGTTACCTCGGAAGTCGCCGGCCGCGTCGATGTGCTGATCGCGCCGTCGATGGAATCGGCGATCATGGTCTTGCGGACGCTGATGGCGTTCGGCTCCGGCCTCGCCGCGGGAATCGTCCTGGGGGCGCGCATCCCGATCGTGATCCCGGCGCGCCACGATTCGATGGAAGTGCGGATGGCCTCGTGTGTCCTGGCGTCGCTCGCCGCTTCCGCCGCGGGCGAGTCGCCGCCAGCCAGGCGCAGGGCTCAGGCAGCTCGATCGTCGCCGAGGCGAACAGCAAGGTTGCCGCTTAGCTGACGGCCCCGCTCACGCCGCACGCACCACCGCCGGCACAGCCGCCACCCTCACGCAATCCATGTAGTACCGCGTCTTGCCCTGGCTCGTCTCCTCGACGAGGCCATGGATGTCCGTGTCGAAGCCGGGAAATTTCTCGTTGAAACTGCGCGCGAATTTCAGGTATTCGACGATCGTGCGGTTGAAGCGCTCGCCGGGAATGAGCAGCGGAATTCCAGGCGGATAGGGCGTGAGCAGCACGCTCGTCACGCGGCCTTCGAGGTTGTCGATCTCGACGCGGTCCAAGTCCGCGGTGCGCCAGGCACGCGTACGCGTCGGAAGGCTTCATCGCCGGCTGCATGTCCGAGCGATACATTTCGGTCGTGACACGCGCGACGTCGTTCGCCTTGTACATCTCGTGGATCTGCTGGCAAAGATCGCGCAAGCCCACGCGCTCGTACTGCGGCTGTTTGGCGACGAACTCGGGCAGGATCTTCCACAGCGGCTGGTTCCTGTCGTAGTCGTCCTTGAACTGCTGCAAGGCGGTCACCAGCGTGTTCCAGCGGCCCTTGGTGATGCCGATCGTGAACATGATGAAGAACGAGTAGAGGCCGGTCTTTTCCACGATCACGCCGTGCTCGGCCAGGAACCGGGTGACGATCGACGCGGGAATCCCGGTCTTCGCGAACTTGCCCGACACATCGAGCCCGGGCGTGATGATCGTCGCCTTGATCGGGTCGAGAATGTTGAAGCCCGTGGCGAGCTCGCCGAAACCGTGCCACTTCTCGTTCGCGCGCAGGAACCAGTCGTCGCGCTTGATGCCCTCGGCCGAGAGCCGCTCCGGTCCCCAGACCTTGAACCACCAGTCCTTGCCCCACTCGTCGTCGACCTTGCGCATCGCGCGGCGGAAATCGAGCGCTTCGATCAGCGACTCCTCGACCAGCGCGGTGCCGCCGGGCGGCTCCATCATCGCCGCCGACACGTCGCACGACGCGATGATCGCGTACTGCGGCGATGTCGACGTGTGCATCAGGTAGGCCTCGTTGAAGCGGTGGCGGTCGAGCTTCTGGGTCTCCGAGTCCTGCACAATGATCTGAGAGGCTTGCGAGATACCCGCCAGCAGCTTGTGCGTCGAGTGCGTCGCGAATATCAGCGCGTCCTTGCTGCGCGGGCGATCACGGCCGATCGCGTGCATGTCGCGGTAGAAGTCGTGGAAGGCCGCGTGCGGCAGCCACGCCTCGTCGAAGTGCAGCGTCTCGATGCTGTTGCCGAGCGTTTGCTTCAGCATTTCGACGTTGTAGGCGATGCCGTCGTAGGTGCTCTGCGTGAGCGTCAGGATCCGCGGCTTCTTGTTCTTCGCTATGCGGGCAAACGGGTTGGCGTCGATCCGCTTGCGGATGTTCTCCGGCCGGAATTCCTCCAGCGGTATCGGTCCGATGATCCCGAGGTGGTTGCGCGTCGGCGGCAGGAACACGGGGATGGCACCCGTCATCGTGATGGCGTGCAGCACGGAGACGTGGCAATTGCGGTCGACCACGACGATGTCATCGGGTGCTACGTTGGCGTGCCACACCATCTTGTTCGACGTCGACGTGCCGTTGGTGACGAAGAAGCAGTGATCGGCGTTGAAGATCCGCGCCGCGTTGCGCTCCGCGGCGGCGACGGGGCCCGTGTGGTCGAGCAGTTGGCCCAGCTCGTCCACCGCGTTGCAGACGTCGGCGCGCAGCATGTTCTCGCCGAAGAACTGGTGGAACATCTGGCCGACCGGGCTCTTGAGGAACGCGACGCCGCCGGAATGTCCCGGGCAATGCCACGAGTACGAGCCGTCCTGCGCATAGTCGACCAGCGCGCGGAAGAACGGCGGCGCCAGCGAGTCCAAGTACGACTTGGTCTCGCGGATGATGTGGCGCGCGACGAATTCCGGCGTGTCCTCGAACATGTGGATGAAGCCGTGCAGCTCGCGCAGGATGTCGTTCGGAATGTGCTGGGACGTGCGCGTTTCGCCGTAGAGATAGATCGGGATCTCGGCGTTCTTGAAACGGATCTCGGTGATGAAGTTGCGCAGGTTGACGATCGCCGGGTCGAGCTCGGGTCCCGGCGTGAACTCCTCGTCGTCGATCGACAGGATGAACGCGGAGGCGCGCGACTGCTGCTGCGCGAACTGCGACAGGTCGCCGTAGCTCGTCACGCCCAGCACCTCCATGCCCTCCTCCTCGATCGCCTTGGCGAGCGCGCGGATGCCCAGGCCCGAGGTGTTCTCGGAGCGGTAGTCCTCGTCGATGATGACGATGGGAAAGCGGAACTTCATGCGGCACTCCTGCGCCAAACGCGCGGCGGAAAAGGAAAGCGGGGCGCCCCGACATGCGGAAACGCCCCTGACAAGGACGGCATTGTGCGCCGCTTGGCGGCGATTGGGGGAAAGTCGTTCCGCGAAAGGGCTTCGCGGGAGCGCGAATTGAACCCCCACGCTTGCGGCCTCATTGGGCAATGCGGCCGCTGCGCTGCCCCCAGAGGGGGCGTTGTTCGCGCCTTGGGGCGGCCCTGCGGCGCTCACCATTGCAATCGCGCAACAACCCGCCGTCAGGCGTTGACCAACACGATCGCGCCGGCCCAGCCGATGAGTGAGAGCCCCAGCGGCGTGCGCAGGCGCCTGCCCCAGGACAGGTTCTTTTCGGCCGCCATGACGGCCGCCAGCACCAGCATCCAGCCGATGCTGCCGATCCCGACGGCGAACATGACGAGCATCAGCGCCCAGCAGCAGCCGACGCAGAAGAGGCCGTGCGAGAGGCCCAGCCGGAACGCTTCCCGGGACGGGGCCCGGCCATGCCAGCGCGCGGCAATGAAGCCAAACGGCGCGTGACATTGCTCGAGGCAACGGTACTTGAGCGCGCTGAACTGGAACCATCCCGCCAGAGCGAGCACCCCGGCACCGACGGCCCAGCTGTACACGGCGAACGCGGTGTACTGCCCGGCCAGCCAATGCAGCCCCGCGTCCGCCCCATGCGCCAGGAGGCCGAAGCCCATCCACGCAATGAAATAGCCCAGGACCACGAGCGCGGTGAGCCGGCCGGCATCCGCGCGGCCGGCGACGATCCGCTGGAACCTGTCCAGCAGCGGCATCGTCGTGGGCAGCATCATCGCCGCGATCATCAGCACCCACGCGAGCGCGTGCAACGCCGCCGGAACGAGAAGGTCGCCCTGGGGCGCGACGCGGCAGATCGCCGCAAACAGGCCGGTGCCCGTCCAGCCGTCGTGGACGAGGAAGCGGCCGTAAGGCGTTCCGCTCCACGCCCAGAGCACCGTCCACGCCGTGACGCAGAGCGTTGCGATGAACCAGCCCGACAACGCCCGCGGGTCGGGTTGAGGTAGATGAGCCACTACGCGTCGAACACGAACGTGCTCTGCAACGCGTTGTGGCCCTTGATGTCGAGATCGATGCCGAGCAGCGCGTTCTTCGACCGGTACGCCCCCGCCTTGCCGACGAACACCGGCGCGCCGGGCACCGTCGAGAACACCGTGTCGGCCAGCGTCGTCGTGGCGCCACTCGCATTCTTGTAGGGCTCGAGCTCGGCAAAGCCTGCGTTACCCAGCTTGATGGTCCCCTTGCCGCCTTCGACGGTGAAAGTGACGGGCACCTTCTCCACGGAAACGACCTCGCCTACGAGCTTCACGAGCTCACCCACCGGCCCGCCGAGCTTCCCGGTGTAGACGTCGAGGATCGCTTTCTCCTGCGCCGGCGTCACTCGCTCGTCGAGATAGACCGCGGCCCGCCAGTTGCCTTCGAGGATGTTGCCTGGCACGTGCGCGATCAGCGCGATCGTGCGATCGGAGACATCCACGCCATCGATCGTCCCCTTGTCGAAGCGCCAGGCGACGATGGTGTCGCACGTGCCGAAATCCGGATCCTCGCCAATCCAGCACGGGCACAGCACGCGGCAGTTGCAGACTTCCAGCAGACGACCTTCAAGGTGATAACCCATGATTGTCTCCTTGCGAATTGGAACGATGCGAAGGCGCCGGAGGCTTGCGCAGGTCGGCTTCGCGAAACCGCATCGTACGCCGGCGCGGGCGGACATGCCATACGTGAGGTAGGACGGCCGGAAACGACCCAGGGAAAAGACTAGCGCCGACCTCCGGCGAGCGCAACCGAGCGCGGATGCGCGCGCAGCCGCGCCATCGCCCACACGCCTAAGGCCGGGCCGATCGCCAGCGGCAAAAACGCGAAGCGCCAGCCGAGCGCCTCGATCAGGTAGGGCATCAGGTGAATGGTCGCGAGCGTCAGCGTGAAACCAAGCGCGGTCTGGACCGTCAGCATCGTGCCGACGCGGTCGCGGTCGGCCAGCTCCGCGATGGACGCCGAAAACTGCGCCGAATCGGCGACGATGCTGACACCCCAGACAAGCGCAAGCGCAACCAGCGGCGCGGGGTCGCCGCCAAACAGGAAACCGATCGTCGCCGCACAGGTGCCGCTCACGGCCATCGCGGCGATCGTCAATGTCGTGCGCCCGAGCCGGTCGGCAAGCAGACCGGCCCCGACACAGCCGATCGCGCCTGCGCCAATCGTCGCGAACGCCGCCAGTTTGGCTTGGGTTGGCGCTACGTCCGCGGGCGACGTCAACGCGAAGCTCGCGCCGAAAAATACGCCGATCCACGCCCACATCGCGTACAGCTCCCACATGTGGCCCAGGTATCCCAGGTTGGCGAGCCTTAGCGGCACGTCGCGCCATGCGGTCAGCGCGGCGCTGGGATCGAAGCGCGGCGCCGGTGCGCGATTGGGGCCCAATCCGGCAAAGCCGATCAGGATCGCCGCGCCAAGCGCAGTTGCCGATGAGGCCGCCAGCGGGACTCGCCAGTCGATGCCGCCGATGGCATTGAAGAGATACGGAGATGCGGAGCCCAGCGTGAGCGCGCCGACCAGGATGCCGACCATGAGGCCCATGTCGTCCTTGGCCCACGTCGACGCGAGTTTCATTCCGATCGGATAGATACCCGCCATGCAGATGCCGGTGAGCACGCGCAGCGCGGGCGCAACCCACGTCGCCGGATCGATGAAGAGCAGCAGCAGGTTGGCGGCCGCCGCTACGCTCGCGGCTGCGGCGAAGAACCTGCGCGGATCGATGCGGTCGGCAAGCCCAAGCATCGCGCTCGCGAGACAGCCCAGCACGAACCCCGCCTGCACGCCGCTGGTCAGCGCGGCCTGCGCAAAATGCGAAAGGTGGAATTCGGCCGCGAGCGCGGGCACGACGGCGGAGGCGGAGAACCACAGCGCCATCGCCATGACCTGGCATACCGCGATGATGGTGATCGACGCGAGTTTGGACTCGGACAACGCCATGCGCTCCCCCAACGACGGACTCAAGCACCAACGGCCGGTTTCAAATCTTGGGGAGGGTAACGCCTCGCTGTCCCTGGTACTTGCCGCCCCGATCCTTGTACGAGGTCTCGCACACCTCGTCCGACTCGAAGAATATGACCTGCGCGACGCCTTCGTTGGCGTAGATCTTCGCCGGAAGCGGCGTGGTATTGGAGAACTCGAGCGTGACGTAGCCCTCCCATTCCGGCTCCAGCGGCGTCACGTTGACGATGATGCCGCAGCGCGCATAGGTCGACTTCCCGAGACAGATCGTGAGCACGTTGCGCGGGATGCGGAAATACTCGACGGTGCGGGCGAGCGCGAACGAATTCGGCGGAATGATGCAGACGTCGCCGGTGAAATCGACGAACGAGCCGGCGTCGAACGCCTTGGGATCGACGATCGTCGAGTTGATGTTGGTGAAGATCTTGAATTCCGGCGAGCAGCGGATGTCGTAGCCGTAGCTCGATGTGCCATACGACACGATCCTGCGGCCGTCGACCTCTCGCACCTGACCCGGCTCGAACGGATCGATCATGCCGGTCGCGAGCGCCGTCCGGCGGATCCACTTGTCTGACTTGATCAACGCTTCTCCCCTTGCCCTGCGCGTTACGTGTTCTGGATGACGATGCTCGGAAACTTGGCCGAGAAGTCCGCGGCCTTCTGCGCCACCGAGATCGCGACCTTGCGCGCGATTTCCTTGTAGATCCGCGCGGTCGCGCCATCGGGATCGGCCACGACGGTCGGGCGCCCCGAATCGGCCTGCTCGCGAATGCGAATATCGAGCGGCAAGCCGCCCAGGAACGGCACGTTGTACTCGGCGCACATCCGTTGCGCGCCGCCCTCGCCGAAAATGTGCTCGACGTGGCCGCAGTTCGAGCACACGTGCACGCTCATGTTCTCGACGATGCCCACGATCGGCACGCCGACCTTCTCGAACATCTTGAGGCCCTTGCGGGCGTCGAGCAGCGCGATGTCCTGCGGCGTGGTGACGATCACCGCGCCCGTGACCGGGACCTTCTGCGACAGTGTCAGCTGGATGTCGCCGGTGCCGGGCGGCATGTCGACGATGAGGAAATCGAGTTCGCGCCAGTTCGTGTCCTTCAGCAACTGTTCGAGCGCCTGCGTCACCATGGGGCCGCGCCAGACCATCGGCGTGTCGGGGTCGATCAGGAAACCGATCGACATCGCCTGCAATCCGTAGGCTTCCATCGGCTCCAGCGTCTTGCCGTCGGTGGATTCCGGACGTCCTGCGATGCCCAGCATCATCGGCTGCGAGGGTCCGTAGATGTCGGCGTCGAGCACGCCTACCGTCGCGCCTTCCGCCGCCAGCGCGAGCGCCAGATTGACCGCCGTTGTCGACTTGCCCACGCCGCCCTTGCCGCTGGCGATCGCGACGATATTCTTGACGCCTGGGACCAGCTTCACGCCGCGCTGCACCGCGTGCGACAAGACCTTGGTGACGATCGTCACCGTCACACGTCCTGCTCCGGGAATCCGCCAACCGCCTGTTGCACGAGTTTCTTCATCGACTCGTGCTGGCTTTTCGCCGGATAGCCGAGCGCCAAGTCGATCGCGACGTCGGCACCCGAAACGGCGACTTTTTTCACCGCCTTGCCCGCGACGAAATCGCGGCCGGTGTTGGGATCGACGACGGCGGCGAGACACGCCTGCACGTCGGCTTCGGTGAGTGCCATCAGTGCTCCGGGAAACAACGTTGAAAATGCAGCAACAAAACCATGAAATTCTAGCCGATTTCCTGTGCGTTCGATGGGCGCGGCAAGGGCTTCTTGCTAGAATCGACTGATTCCCCTGCACTTTGCAAGGTTTTCCCGATGTCCGCCGCTGCACCAGCCGCTTTGTCCACCGCGTTGTCCACGCCCGCGCGCCGCAAGCTTTTCGTCACCACGGCATTGCCTTACGCCAACGGGCCGTTCCACATTGGGCACGTCATGGAATACATCCAGGCCGACATCTGGGTGCGCTTCCAGCGGATGCAGGGACACGAAGTGCATTTCGTCTGCGCGGACGACGCGCACGGCGCGGCGATCATGCTGAAAGCCGAGGGCGAAGGCGTCGCGCCGGCGGAACTCGTCGCGCGCATCGCCGCAACGCGCCCGAAGATCCTGAACGGCTTCCACTTGAGCTTCGACCACTGGCATTCGACCGATTCGCCGGAAAACGTCGAACTGTCGCAGGACATCTATCGACGACTGAAGGCGAAGCAGCCCGATAGCCTGATCTACGCCAAGCAGGTCGAGCAATTTTACGATCCGGTCAAGGCGATGTTCCTGCCGGACCGCTACATCAAGGGCACGTGCCCGAACTGCGGCATGAAGGACCAGTACGGCGACGCGTGCGAGAACTGCAGCTCCACGTATGCACCGACCGACCTGATCGATCCGTATTCGACGCTGACCGGTGCGCGCCCCGACCTGCGCTCGTCGCAGCATCTGTTCTTCCGCCTCTCCGATCCCAAGATCGTCGCGTTCCTGCGCGAATGGACTCGCGCCCCGGCGCCCGGCCACTCGCTGCAGCCCGAGGTGCTCAACAAGATCCACGAATGGCTGGGGAGCGATGGCGAGAAGGACAAGCTGACCGACTGGGACATCTCGCGGGATCCACCGTATTTCGGCATTCCCATTCCCGACGAGACCGACAAGTATTTCTATGTCTGGCTGGATGCGCCGGTCGGCTACCTCGCCAGTCTCAAGGCGCATCTGACGAAACTGAACATCGACTGGAGAGCCTTTCTGCAGGACCCGGATGTCGATCAGTACCATTTCATCGGCAAGGACATCGTCTACCACCACACGCTGTTCTGGCCGGCCATGCTGAAATTCGCCGGCCCACCGTACCGTACACCCACCAACGTGTTCGTCCATGGATTCCTGACCGCACTCGGCGAGAAGATGTCCAAGTCGCGCGGAACGGGGATCAGTCCCGACTACTACCTCGACCTGGGGCTCAATTCGGAATGGCTGCGCTATTACATCGCGGCCAAGCTCAACGACAAGGTCGAGGACATCGACTTCAATCCCGATGATTTCATTGCACGGGTGAATAGCGATCTCATCGGCAAGTACGTCAATATCGCGGCGCGCGCTGCGCGATTTGTTGCGGGCAGCGGTAATCGGCTGGGGTCAGAAAGGCAGCCGTTCGAGATCCGCCACGGCGTTTCGCCTGGTGACGTGGCCAAAACCGTCGGCGATTTCTACGCCAGTCGGGAATATGGAAAGGCGCTGCGCGAAGTGATGGCCTTGGCTGACAAGTCCAATCAACGATTCGACGCGGCGAAGCCGTGGGAGCTCGCGAAGGACCCGGACCGTCGTGCGCGTGCGTTGGAAATCAGTTCCGAGTGCCTTGACGACTTTCGCATCCTGACGATCCTGCTCAAGCCCGTGCTGCCCGCGCTCGCCGCGCAAGCCGAGGTCTTCCTCAACCTCGGCCCGCAATCATGGGCCGATATCGCGCGGCCACTGCCCGACGGTCACCGGATAAATCCATACGCGCATCTCATGACTCGCATCGAACCGAAACAGATCGACGCGTTGATCGACGGTCCGGAAGCCCCGGCTGCTGCCTCTTCAGCGCCGGCTCCGGCTGCCGCCGCGGACAAGGCGTCGACGATCTCCATCGAGGATTTCGCCAAGGTCGACCTGCGCATTGCGAAAATCGTCAATGCCGAGCACGTCGGTGGCGCCGACAAGCTCCTCAAGTTGACGCTCGACTTGGGCGATGGCGGCCAGCGCACCGTATTCGCCGGCATCAAGTCCGCGTACGACCCCGCGCAATTGATTGGCCGCCTGACCCCGATGGTGGCGAACCTCGCACCGCGCAAAATGAAATTCGGCCTGTCGGAAGGCATGGTCCTCGCCGCCTCCGGCGAGGGTCCCGGCATTTTTCTGCTGGCGCCGGACAGCGGCGCCGAACCGGGAATGCGCGTCAAGTGAGCGCCCGCGCTGAAAGGCACGTCGCGCGCCGGTGAACGCACAACCCCTCGAACTGGTCATCGCCGCGATCGCCGCGTGGATCGGCATCGGTGCACTCGGCCTCGTTCGGCCGCGCCATTTCAGGTTAATTGCCCGCGTGCTATTCCCCGCCGGGTCGGCCGTGGGGCTCGCCCTTGCCGTGGTTGCGTTCATGGCGATGGGCTTGCCACCTCATTTGCCAACTGAGGCCACGATACTGCCGATGGGCCTGCCCGATCTGCCTTTCCACCTGCGCCTGGATTCGCTGTCGGCATTCTTCCTATTGCTGCTGGGAGCGACGGGGACCGCGATTTCGCTGTATTCGTCAGGCTACTTTCGTGCCAGCGAAGGCACGGCGCCCGGGCTCATCTGCTTCCAATACCACGTGTTCCTCGCGGCGATGGCGCTGGTGCTGGTTGCCGACGATGCGTACGTGTTCATGGTCGCCTGGGAGTCGATGGCGCTGGCCTCGTTCTTCCTGGTGACCACCGAGCACCGGATTCCGGAGATCCGGCGCGCCGGTTTCCTCTATCTGCTGATCGCCCACGTCGGCGCCATCGCGATCCTGCTTTGCTTCGGAACGCTGCAGGGCGGCAGCGGCGATTACACGTTCGCGGCGATGCGCTCGATGCACCTCAACGGCGCGTGGCCGAGCGTCGCGTTCTTCCTGGCGCTGTTCGGCTTCGGCGCGAAGGCGGGACTCCTGCCGCTGCATATCTGGCTGCCGGAGGCCCACCCGGCGGCGCCCTCCCCGGTCTCTGCGCTCATGAGCGGCGTCATGCTCAAGACGGCGATTTACGGCCTGCTGCGCGTGACGTTCGACCTGCTGGATGGCCAGCTGTGGTGGTGGGGCGTCGTCGCGCTGGCGCTGGGTCTCGCCACAGCGCTGTTCGGCGTGATCTTCGCCGCCGCGCAATCCGACATGAAGCGGCTACTCGCATATTCGTCGATCGAAAATATCGGCATCATCGTCGCCGGCATCGGCCTCACGATACTGTTCAAGTCGTACGCAAAAACGCTGCTCGCAGCGATCACGTTGACCGCTGTGCTCTACCACGCGTTGAATCACGCGTTCTTCAAGAGTCTCCTCTTCCTCGCCACCGGTTCGGTCCTGCACGCGACCAACGAGCGCAGCCTGGGCAAGCTTGGCGGACTCATCCACCGCATGCCGTGGGTCGCCTGGGTGGCGCTCGTCGGCGCCCTGGCGTGCGCGGGCCTGCCGCCGCTGAATGGGTTCGTCTCCGAATGGCTGCTCCTGCAGGCCTTCCTGTTCACGCCCAGCCTGCCGCAGTCGTTCGTCAACATGCTGGTGCCGGTAGCCGCAGCCGCGCTGGTGCTCGCCGTCGCGCTTTCCGCCTACGTGATGGTCAAGTTCTACGGCGTGATCTTCCTGGGCAGGCCGCGCGAGGCAAACCTTGCGTATGCGAAGGACGCCGGCAAATTCGAGCGGGTCGCGCTGATCTGGCTGGCATCGGGCTGCGTCCTGCTGGGAATATTCCCGGTCTATGTCATTGCGCAATTGGACCCGATCAACACGATGCTGGTCGGATCGAGCGCCATCAGCGCGGGGAACAGCAACTGGCTGCTGTTGGCGCCGATCAACGCGGACCGGTCGAGCTACAGCCCCTTGATCATGCTGGTCGTGATCCTCGCCGTCGTCCTCCTGACGATTCAGATCGTGCATCGCCAATACCATGGCCGGGTCCGCAGGGCGCCTCCATGGGACTGCGGCTTCCCCGCGCAGACGCCAAGGATGCAGGACACCGCCGAAGGGTTCGGTCAGCCGATCCGCACCGTGTTCGAACCGTTCTTCCGGATGGAGCGCCACCTGCCCTCGCCTTTCGACAGCGCGCCCAAGTACTCCGTAAAGGCCGAGGACCACTTCTGGAGCTGGTTCTATGTGCCGATCGTGCGCGCCGCGGAGACCTTGGCCCGGCTCGTCGGATACATCCAGCAGGGGCGCATCTCCGTGTACCTGGCCTACAGCTTCTTCACGCTGCTCGCCCTGCTCTTCCTCGTGCGATGACGATGAGCGCCGCATGACGCTGGCCGGCTTCCTCTCGCAGTTACTGCAGCTCGCGATCGCCCTCGTGCTGGCGCCGTTGCTGGTGGGGTGGGTCAACAAGTGCCGCGCGTGGCTCTCGAACAGGACCGCGCCGTCGATCCTGCTGCCGTACCGGATGATCCGCAAGCTGTTCTTCAAGGATGCCGTGGTTGCGGAGAACGCTTCGCCGATCTTCCGCCTGACACCCTACATCGTGTTCGGCTCGATGGCCTGCGCGGCGGCAATCGTCCCTTCGCTTTCCACAGAGCTCCCGTTCGCGCGCGCTGCCGATGCGATCGCGTTGGTCGGACTGTTCGCGCTCGCGCGCGTCTTCATGGCGCTGGCGGCCATGGACATCGGCACCTCCTTTGGTTCGCTGGGGGCGAGGCGCGAGATGTTCGTGGGATTCTTAGCCGAGCCTGCGCTGCTCATGGTCCTGTTCACCGCGTCGTTGATCTCCGGCTCGACATCGCTGCCGACAATCGTCGACACGCTTGCTCACCGGGATCTCGCCATCTATCCCAGCATCGCGTTCGCGGGCGTCGCGTTCACCATGGTGTCGCTGGCCGAGAACGCGCGCGTCCCCGTGGACAATCCCACCACGCACCTCGAATTGACGATGATCCACGAGGCGATGCTGCTCGAGTATTCGGCGCGCCACCTGGCGCTGCTCGAATGGGCGGCGGCGCTGAAACTCTTCAACTACTCGTGCATCGGCCTGGCGCTGTTCTTCCCGTTCGGCATCGTCGTCCGCGGGACCGACTGGCTGGCATTGCTGGGCGCGGCACCTGCTCTGATCGCGAATCTCCTCGCGGGAGGCTTCGCGCTGGCGCTGATCGAGACGCTGTCGGCAAAGATGCGCATCTTCCGCGCGCCGGAATTCCTCGGAACCGCATTCATGCTCGCCGTGCTGGCGATGCTGGTCAACCTCCTGCTGGGCGCCTGAGTGAAACGACCCCCACGCTCGCTTCGCTCGCTGCCCCCTGAGGGGGCGTGTCAGTCCCTTGGGGCGGCCCGGCGGGACTTGCAACGACCCCCACGCTCGCTACGCTCGCTGCCCCCAAAGGGGGCGCGTCAGTCCCTTGGGGCGGCCCGGCGGGACTGACATGGCCGCCCTTCCTCTCTACGCGCAACTCATCAACCTGCTCGCGGCGGTCCTGCTCCTGCTCGCGTTTGCCATGCTTGCACAGCGACGCGTGCTGTCCCTGATCGATCTTTTTGCGGCGCAAGGGCTGGCGCTGAGTTGCTCGACGGCGATCGTTGCCTACGCAACTCACCAGACGCATCTCTACTTTTCGGCAGGCCTGACGCTGGTGCTCAAGGTCGCGCTGCTGCCGTGGCTCCTGCACCGGCTGATCCGCAAGCTCGACGTGAAATGGGACGTCGAGGGCCTGATCAACGTTCCGACGACAATGATCATCGGGCTCGTTCTCGTCGTATTTTCCTTCAATCTCGCGGTGCCCATTTCCGAGCTCGCCAGCACCGTTACCCGGTCGACACTCGGCATTGCCATGGCCACCGTAATGCTTTCGTTCCTCATGATGATCACGCGCCGCAAGGCCATTCCGCAGGTGGTCGGCTTCCTGTCGATGGAAAACGGGCTGTTTTTCGCGGCGACGAGCGCCACCTACGGCATGCCGATGGTGGTGGAGCTCGGCATCGCCCTGGACGTGCTCGTCGGGATGCTGATCCTGGGCGTCTTCTTCTTCCAGATCCGCGAACAGTTCGACAGCCTCGACTTGAAGCACATGGAAAGATTGAAAGAGAACGAGTGATCGAGATCGTCGCCGTCCTCGGCCTTCCTCTTGTCGGCTCCGCACTCCTGGCCATCGTCGGAGAGCGGAGAATCGCGCCGAAGGTCAACGTCGCCGTGAGCCTGCTCACGTTCCTGGCCGCGGCCACATTGACGGTGCGCGTGATCTCGGACGGTCCGATGCTCGTCCTCGACCGCCAGTTCTTCGTGGACCCGTTCAACGTGTTCCTGGTCGCACTGACCGCGTTCGTGGGTTTCACCACGTCGATCTTCTCGCAGCCGTACATGCGCATCGAGGAAGAGCACGGCCGCGTGAACGCTGCCCGACTCCGCCTTTACCACAGCATGTACCAGCTCTTCAATTTCACGATGCTGCTGGCGCTGCTCACCAACAACATGGGCATCCTGTGGGTGGCACTCGAAGCCGCAACGCTGACGACCGTGCTCCTGGTGTCGCTGTACCGGACACCGGCCAGCCTCGAAGCCGCGTGGAAATATTTCATCCTTTGTGGTGTGGGCATCGCGCAGGCGTTGTTCGGAACGATCCTCCTTTATTTCGCCGCCGAGAAGTTGTTGGGAGTCGGAGGGGGCGCGCTTCTGTGGACGGAACTCAATAGCGTCAAGGGCCAGCTCGAGCCGACGGTGCTGTCGCTGGCATTCGTCTTCCTGCTGGTGGGTTACGGCACCAAGGTGGGCCTCGTGCCGTTGCACAACTGGCTGCCCGACGCCCACGCGGAAGGGCCGACGCCAGTGTCCGCCGTGCTCTCGGGCCTGTTGCTCAACGTTGCGCTCTACGCCGTCGTGCGCTGCAAAGTCCTGGTCGAAGGTTCGGTACAGACATCGTTCGCGAGGGAGCTGATGATGGGCTTCGGCCTGCTGTCGGTCGTCGTCGCGGCGTTCCTGCTGTCGCGCCAGAAGGACATCAAGCGTTTGTTCGCGTACTCGTCGGTCGAGCACATGGGCATCATGACGTTCGCCTTCGGCATGGGCGGCCCCATCGCGAATTTTGCCGGCCTCCTGCACATGACCGTGCATTCGCTGACCAAGTCGGCGATCTTCTTCACCGTCGGCCACGCGACGCAGAAGACCGGCACCCAGATCATGGACGACATCCGCGGCCTCATCACGATCAGCCCGATGCTGGGCTGGGGCCTGATCCTGGGCACGCTGGCGATCCTCGGCATGCCGCCATTCGGCGTCTTCGCGAGCGAATTCCTGATCCTCATCACCGCGATCCACGAGCATCCGTGGGCCACGCCGTTCCTTCTCGGCGCTCTTGGGCTCGCCTTCGCAGCGGTGTTTTCCAAAGTGCAGCCGATGGTGTTCGGCGAGACGACCGTCAAGCGTCTGCCGCTCCGCCCGGCGATGATTCCGGTGTTCGTGCATCTCTCGCTCGTGCTGATGCTGGGACTTTGGATCCCGCCCTTTCTCGCCGACTGGTACCGCCAGGCGGCGCGGCTGATCGGGTGAAACTAACGATGATGAAGAATTCTTCGATGAGCGTGGGCGTTGAGGCCGCCCCGCGATGAACCTCTCCCCCCTCGGGCTCGCCGCCGCCTCACTGCCTTCGGCCGTGCCGGCCCGCCGCGTGCCGGTCAGCTCCGGCCAACTGCTGGCGGCGTGCCGCGTTGCCTGGGAACAAGGTGGCCAGCTGGTCGCGCTCTGGTTGAGCGACGAGCGCGACCGCAGTCGTGGCTATTGCCTGCGCGTGGTGTTGCAAGACAGCGACGGCTTGACGCTCCTCGAGCACACGATGCCCGATGGCGACGTCCACTATCCCGACCTCGCGACGATCTTTCCCGCCGCGAACCGGATGCAGCGCGCGGCCTTTGATTTGGTCGGCATTCCGTCCGACGGCGACGACCAGCGTCCGTGGCTGTGGCTGGCGAGTTGGCCGATCAACCAGTTTCCGTTGCGGCACGACTTCGAGGCCTCGCCCAAATGGGAGCCGGGGCAGGAGGAATACAGCTTCGTGAAAGTTGCCGGCGACGGCGTCCACGAGATCCCGGTCGGGCCCGTCCACGCGGGCATCATCGAGCCCGGGCATTTCCGCTTTCAGGTCGTCGGCGAAAAGGTTCTGCGGCTGGAGGAACGCCTAGGGTACACGCACAAGGGCATCGAGAAGCGTTTCGAAGCGCTGTCCCTCGTCGAAGGACACCGCCTTGCCGGCCGTGTCTCCGGTGACAGTACCGTGGCTTACGCGTGGGCGTACGCGCAAGCTTTGGAGGCCATCGGCGACATTACGATCCCGACCCGCGCCGCGTGGTTGCGCGCGTTGGCGCTCGAACGCGAACGCCTCGCCAACCACTTGGGCGACCTGGGCTACCTCGGCAACGACGGCGGCTTCGCGTTCGGCCTTGCGCAATGCTCGCGCCTGAAGGAAGACGTGCTGCGCACCAACCTCGCTGCGTTCGGCCACCGGCTGCTGATGGACTACGTCGTACCGGGCGGCGTGGCGCGCGATCTCGCACCGGAACACGCGGCCATGATCGGCGACGAATGCACGACACTGGAGCGGCAGATCCGGATCGTGCGCGACATCTACGACGAACACGCGGGGCTGCAGGATCGCTTCCGCACCTGCGGCATCGTGACGCCCGCGCTCGCGGCACAGCTCGGCCTGACCGGCATGGCGGGCCGCGCGAGCGGACAGCCGCGCGACCTCCGTTGCGATTTCCCGGTCGCGCCGTACGATTCGCTCGCGGTGCGCAAGTCGACATCGCTGCTGGGCGATGTCGCCGCCCGTGTCGCCGTCCGCTTCGACGAAGTGCTGGAGTCGCTGCGCCTCATTCACAACATCGTCAAGGCGATTCCCGGCGGAGAGATCCAGGCGCCGGTGCCTTCGATTCCCGAATACAAGCTGGGGCTGGGCTATGTCGAAGGCTGGCGCGGGCCGGTATTGGTGGCGCTGACGAGCGGTCCGGACGGCTCCATCCGCCGTTGCCATCCGCACGACCCGTCATGGTCCAACTGGCCGGTGCTCGAGCATGCGGTCATCGGCAACATCGTTCCCGACTTCCCGCTCATCAACAAATCGTTCAACCTCACCTATAGCGGGCATGACTTGTAAGGTTCTCGCCAAGGTCCCTACGCGATGCTCCACATACTCCGCCAGATTGCCAAGACCGGAATCAAGACCGAAGCGGCGCCCGCGCCGGCCGAAGCGATGGTCATCGTCGCGCGGCTGCAGGAGAAATTGCTGCGCACGCTCGGCCGCGCGCTGACCATCCGCCAGATAGACGCAGGTTCGTGCAACGGCTGCGAGCTGGAGATCCACGCGCTCGGAAATCCGTACTACAACATCGAGGGACTCGGCATCAAGTTCGTCGCCAGCCCGCGGCACGCGGACATGCTGCTGGTGACCGGCCCCGTGTCCAAGCACATGGCGATTGCGCTGAAGCGAACCTACGATGCGACGCCGGAGCCGAAACTGGTCGTCGCCGTGGGCGATTGCGGCTGCACCGGCGGAATCTTCGGCGAGAGTTACGCCAGCATGGGGCGTGTGGCCAACGTCATTCCCGTCGATGTCGAAATTCCAGGCTGCCCGCCGACGCCCGTCGCACTTCTCTCCGGCATCCTTGCGGCGATTACCAAGCACGCGCCACCGCCTGCGAAGGCCGGCGACGAAGCTTGAGCCAGAGGGCGCGGCTTTAGCCCAGCAAATCGCCCGACGCTTTTTTCCCGCGCAGTGCACGCGCGGCAGAGCCGCCGGTTTTGCCCCGCCGGGTCGCTTCTGCCGAGAGCACCGGCGAAAGGTAATGCGCGGTATAGCTTGCTGCAATTGCCGCCACCGTATCCGGCGGGCCTTCCGCGACGACAGTGCCGCCGCCCGCGCCGCCCTCGGGACCTAGGTCGATGATCCAGTCCGCCGTCTTGATCACGTCGAGATTGTGTTCGATCACGACAACGGTATTGCCGTGGTCGCGCAACCGGTGCAGCACGGTGAGCAGCATCTCGATGTCGTGGAAGTGGAGGCCCGTCGTCGGCTCGTCCAGGATGTAGAGCGTGCGGCCGGTGTCGCGCTTCGACAGCTCCAGCGCCAATTTGACGCGCTGCGCCTCGCCGCCCGAAAGCGTCGTGGCCGACTGGCCGAGCGTGATGTAGCCCAGGCCCACGTCGAGCAGCGTGGCGAGCTTCCGCGCGACCGCCGGCACCGGCTCGAAGAACGCGAACGCCTGCTCCACCGTCATCGCCAGCACTTCGTGGATGTTCCTGCCCTTGTAGCGGACCTCGAGCGTCTCGCGGTTGTAGCGTTGTCCGTGACAGACGTCGCAGGAAACGTAGACATCGGGCAGGAAGTGCATTTCCACCTTGATGAGGCCGTCGCCCTGGCACGCCTCGCAGCGTCCGCCTTTCACGTTGAAGGAGAAGCGGCCGGGCCCATAGCCGCGCTCGCGGGCTTCCTTCACCTGCGCGAACAGTTCGCGAATCGGCGTGAACAAACCCGTGTACGTCGCCGGGTTGGAACGCGGCGTGCGGCCGATCGGACTCTGGTCGACGCTGATGACCTTGTCGAAGTGTTCGAGGCCCTCGATCTCGACGTACGGCGCGGGCTCCTCGGCGCTGTCGTAAAGGTGACGCGCCACGGCGTGATAGAGCGTGTCGTTGATCAGCGTGGACTTGCCGGATCCGGATACGCCCGTCACGCAGACGAACAGCCCCACCGGCAGGTTCAACGTCACGCCCTGCAGGTTGTTGCCGGTCGCCCCGGTGATGCGCAGCGTGCGGCCGGGATCGGCGCGGTGCCGCTTCCCCGGGATGGGAATCTGCCGGTGTCCAGCGAGGTATTGACCCGTGAGCGAATGCGGCGCGCGCCGGATGTCATCGGGCGTACCCTGCGCGACGACCTGGCCGCCGTGCTCGCCCGCGCCCGGTCCCATGTCGACGACGTAGTCGGCGGCGTTGATCGCATCCTGGTCGTGCTCGACGACGATGACGCTGTTGCCCAGGTCGCGCAAGTGCTTCAGCGTATCGAGCAGGCGGTCGTTGTCGCGCTGGTGAAGTCCGA
The DNA here is from genome assembly GCA_963755065.1 of uncultured beta proteobacterium. Taxonomy (GTDB): domain Bacteria; phylum Pseudomonadota; class Gammaproteobacteria; order Burkholderiales; family Casimicrobiaceae; genus VBCG01. The sequence goes on along the minus strand of CAVWIM010000006.1, from coordinate 97,252 downwards.
TCGAGGGCTCGTCCAGCACGTACATCACGCCGGTCAGTCCCGAACCGATCTGGCTGGCGAGCCGGATGCGCTGCGACTCGCCGCCCGACAGCGTCTCTGCGGAACGGTCGAGGGCCAGGTAGTCGAGGCCGACGTTGTTGAGAAACTGCAGCCGGCTGATGATCTCCTTGACGATGCGATCGGCGATCGCGGCTTTCTGGCCGTCGAGCACCAGCGAGCGGAAGAACGCCATCGTGCCTTTGAGCGGCAGGCCGGAGATTTCGAAGATCGCGCGCGCCTGTTCGCCGTTGCCGACCTTGACGTACCGCGCCTCGCGCCGCAGCCGCGTGCCGCCGCATTCCGGGCAGGGCTTGTTGTTGAGGTACTTGGCGAGCTCCTCGCGCACCATCACCGAATCGGTCTCGCGGTAGCGCCGCTCGAGGTTCGGGATGATGCCCTCGAACGTGTGCTCGCGAACCATCGGCTTGCCGCGCTCCGACAGGTACGTGAAGGGAATCTTCTCGTCGCCGGAGCCGTAGAGTATGAGCTGCTGGACACGCTCGCCCAATTTCGCGAACGGCTTGTCGACGTCGAAGCCGACATGCTTGGCGAGGCTTTGCAGGAGCTGGAAATAGAACTGGTTGCGCCGGTCCCAACCCTTGATTGTGCCGGACGCCAACGACAACTGCGGAAACGCCACGACGCGCTTGGGATCGAAGAACGTGATGGAGCCCAAGCCGTCGCAGCGCGGGCACGCCCCGAGCGGACTGTTGAACGAGAAGAGGCGAGGCTCGAGTTCGGCCAGCGAGTAGTTGCAGATCGGGCACGCGAATTTCGCCGAAAAAAGATGCTCGCGGCCTGTGTCCATCTCGACGGCCAGCGCGCGGCCGTCGCCATGCCGCAGCGCGGTCTCGAACGACTCCGCGAGCCGCTGCTTGAATTCGTCGCGCACCTTGAGGCGGTCGACCACTACTTCGATCGTGTGCTTGGTGGTCTTGGCGAGTTTCGGCGCCTCGTCGATCTCGCACACCTTGCCGTCGACGCGCACGCGCACGAAGCCCTTCGCGCGCAACTCGACGAAGAGTTCCAGATGCTCGCCCTTGCGATTGACGACCACGGGCGCCAGGATCATGAGCCGCGTATCCTCGGGGAAGGCGAGTGTCGCGTCCACCATCTGCGAGATCGTCATCGCCGCCAATTTCTGTTCCGGATGGTCGGGGCAGTACGGATCGCCGACGCGCGCGAAGAGAAGGCGCAGGTAGTCGTGGATCTCGGTGACCGTACCCACGGTGGAGCGCGGATTGTGCGACGTCGCCTTCTGCTCGATCGAGATCGCCGGCGACAGCCCTTCGATGAGGTCGACATCGGGCTTGTCCATCAGCTGCAGGAACTGCCGCGCGTACGCCGACAGCGACTCGACGTAGCGGCGCTGTCCCTCAGCATAAAGCGTGTCGAAGGCCAGCGAGCTCTTGCCCGAGCCGGACAGGCCTGTAATCACGATCAGCCGGTGCCGCGGCAGGTCGAGATTCAGGTTCTTGAGGTTGTGCGTGCGTGCGCCGCGGATGCGGATGGAGTCCATGCGGGGGAGTTCGTTTCTCGCGTCAATGACGGCAGATTGGTACGCTCGCGAAATTTGCAATCGGCCGGAGTTCCTAGGGCTTTTGCCTTAAGGACGCAACGCCGAACCTGTTATTATATTGCGTTTTGGTTGTCCGCCCATAGTCCGGCTTCGCAATGAGTGCCCGGCGCATCGTCCCCATGGGCGGCAACCTTCATCGACGGGAGAAATGCACGATGGCCTCGGTCAACAAAGTGATACTGATCGGCAACCTCGGCCGCGATCCGGAAACGCGCTATACGACAGGCGGCGATGCCGTGACTAACCTGCGCATCGCCACGACCGACGTCTGGAAGGACAAGGCGGGCGAAAAGCAGGAAAAGACGGAATGGCACACGGTGGTGTTGTTCGGCCGCCAGGCGGAGATCGCCGGCGAATACCTGAAAAAGGGCCGGCCCGTCTATATCGAAGGCCGCCTGCAGACGCGCAAGTGGACCGACAAGGAAGGCGTCGAAAAATATTCGACCGAAGTCGTCGGTGACCGCATGCAACTGCTCGGAAGCCGCGAAGGTGGAGGTGGCGACACCGAATTTGCGGGCGGCGGCGGCAGCGCGAAACGCGAAGGCGGCGGTTCGACGGGATCCGCCAAGCCCGCAGGCGGCGCCAAGAAGAACGTGGACGACTTCGACGACGACATCCCGTTCTGACGCATACTTCGGCACTTGTAACCTGAAGGCCCGATGGTGTTGCGAACTCACGGAATTTTCCCACCACTCTCCGATCGCCCCACTGGATGGTGCTGGCAGAGGGGCCGGATGGCGACCTGGGCTTGAGTTTCTCGATTCGGAATCTGTTCACGCGCGGCATGGTGAGGGTGCCGCGGTCTGTTGGTGGGAGTCGGCGGGCGCGCAAGCTTGTTGCCCGCGGCATTGCTGCGGAAAACTCCGGCAACACAATCGAAGCGCTCCAATATTTTCGCAGGGCAGTCGAAGCCAACCCGAGCTTCGCCCCTGCTCACATGAATGTCGGAATTGCGCTTCAGGCGGCAGGTGAGCTTGGTGCCGCGGTCGCCTCATACGAGCAGGCAATCGCGGTCGATTCAGAATACGCGGCCGCATACCATAATCTCGCGCTCGCGCTTTTGATGCTCAAACGGTATTCCGAAGCCGAAGCGAGCTTTCTCGCTGCCCTGCGTATTCGAGGCAATTTTCCGGAGGCGTGGGTCGGCCTCGCAAATACACTGGAAGCCCTTGGGCGCGATAACGACGCGCTGTCGGCGTTGGACAAGGCGATCGCGCTGCGCGGCGACTACGTTGGGGCTCTGCTCAATTCGAGCGCGCTGTTGCGAAAGCTGGGGCGACTCGAGGCCGTCGTGGCGAGCTGTCGGCGCATATTGGCGCTAGAGCCGGATAACCATCTCGTGCAGTTCAGGCTCGGGATCAGCCTCCAAGACCTTGGTCACATGTCTGAGGCCGAATCCCTATATCGACGAGTGCTGTCAAAGAAGCCGGATCACGTGGAGGCCAAGACCAACCTTGCCTTGGTGCAAAAGTCGAATGGCAACATCGAAGAAGCAATCCGACTCCTTTTCGAGGTTGTCGCGAACGAGCCTGCCGATATCCGATTACGCAATTTCTTGGTGGACGCCCTCAATGGCGTCGCGTTCACCCGAGTTGGTGAGATGGAGCGAAGCGTTCTGCTGAGCCTGTGCACGGATGACCAGATCTCTATGCTGTATCTCAACACGGCGATCGTCGGATTGATGAAGAGCCATGAAGGCTTTAACACGCTGCGGGAGGCCGCAAGGCGAGGCGAAGACCCTTTCGCCTCAATGACCCCAGCCGTAGCCGCTTTCTTGCGCGATTCGCTCCTGCTCGCAGCGTTGCCGCGCATGACCATCGCGGATACAGCGGTAGAAGAGGTTTTGGCGCACGTGCGCCGATGCATTGTAGTGCGATCCGGAAGGGCGCGGGGATTGGTACCCGCCGATTCGGCAGTGCCTGTGGAATTCATGTGTGCCATGGCCCGGCAGTGCTTCTTCTCGGGATATGCCTGGTGCGCCACGGAGGCAGAGTTGGAGCAAGTGGCGAGTGTGTGCCGCTCACTGGAGGTCGCGCTGCATGAGTCGAGAGCGACTCCCACAACACTTGAGTCGACCCTGGTGCTGGTCTCACTTTATCAGTCGTTGCACATATTAAGAGGGTCCGAGCTGCTGCCCAAATATCCGAAGGCAGAATGGAGCGAGGCTTTTCAACCGATCGTACGGGAACAGATCGAGAATAGAAATCGCGAGCGGGAAATCGCCCAGCAACTCGCGTCCATTACCACTATCGATGACGACGTTTCCCTGGCCGTGCGCGCGCAATACGAGGACAATCCCTATCCTCGATGGATAACCGTGTCCTGTCCTGAAATCGGGACGATTGAGTCGTTGTCGCGTCGCCTGCAACCGGGCCAATCGATTCGGATCCGCCCGCGCCCCGTGCCAGTACTCATAGCTGGTTGCGGCACCGGCCACCACCCCATTCAGGTTGCCAGGGCTTACCCCGATAGTGAAATTCTGGCCGTCGATCTGAGCCGGGCGAGTCTCGGCTACGCAGTACGGATGACCGAACACCTGGGAATTTCCAATATCACCTACCGGCAAGCCGATATCCTCAGGCTCGGTAATCTCGATCAGCGCTTTGCCATGGTCGAGTGCAGCGGGGTACTTCATCATATCGACAATCCGATGGCAGGATGGCGAGTATTGATAAGTCTGCTGGAATCCGATGGCTTGATGAAAATCGCCCTGTACAGCGAGAAGGCACGCAGTGCCGTCCGGGCCGCAAGGGAATTCATCCAAGTCCTGAACATTCCTCCGACTGCAGAGGGAATTCGCCAATGCCGCCACGCGATCATCAATCTTCCCGACGGACATCCGGTAAAGGATGTCATGAAATTCCGCGACTTCTACACGCTGGACGGATGCCGCGACCTGATGATGCACGCACGGGAGCATCAGTTTACATTGCCGCGTATAGCAGAATGCCTGGGCTTGTTGAAGCTGCAGCTTCTTGCACTGGAGTCCACTCCAACAACACGTAGCCGATTCGTGGCAATGTTTCCTGATCGTAATGCGGACACCGATCTCGACGCATGGGATCAGTTCGAAGATGCATTCCCCGAAACATTCATGAGCATGTATTCGTTTTGGTGTTGCAGGAAGTAACGCGAACCACGGATCGGCGATCGTGCGCGGGTGATGCGGCAATTGCGCCGCCACCAACGCACACGTCCCCGTCGTACAGCACCAGGTACTGGCCCGGCGTGGGCGCCCATTGCGCAACATCGAAGGTCGCGCGGCAGCCGTCGTCCACTGCTTCCAGCGTGCAGGTCGCGTCCGGCATCCGGTAGCGCGTCTTGGCGCCAAAACGCGCCGGCAGCGCAGGCGGTGTTCCGCCGATCCAGTGCATTTCGATCGCGTCCACCTCATGCCGGAAGAAGCAGCGGATGGTCGTGTCCCTGCACGGCGACAAGGGCATTGCGCGCGGGAACCTTCGCCGCGACAAACCATGGCTCAGGCGTGCCATCCCGCGTGCCGCCAACGCGCAGACCCTGCCGTTGGCCCAACGTGTAGTACGCGAGGCCGTCATGCCGGCCGATCGCCTGGCCGTCGGGCGTTTCGATCGGGCCCGGTGTGCGTGGCAGGTAGCGCGCCAGGAAATCGCGGAACGGCCGCTCGCCGATGAAGCATATCCCGGTGGAATCTTTTTTCGCCCACGTCGGGATGCCCTGCTCGCGCGCCATGCGCCGCACGTCGCGCTTGTGCATGTCCCCGAGCGGGAACAAGACCGGCGCCAGCTGCTCCTGTGTCAACCGATGCAGGAAGTAACTCTGGTCCTTGGCTGCATCCCTGGCCTTTAGCAACTCCACGCGCGCGGCGTCAGCCGGCGCACGCCGCACGCGTGCGTAATGTCCGGTGGCGATGGCGTCAGCGCCAAGGCGCAGCGCGTAGCCCAGGAACGCGCGAAACTTGATCTCGCTGTTGCATAAGACATCCGGATTGGGCGTGCGCCCGGCCTTGTACTCGCGCAGGAAATGCGCGAACACGCGCTCGCGGTATTCCTGCGCGAAATTCACCGCCTCGAGCTCGATGCCCAGCACGTCGGCTACGGCCGCGGCATCGACCAAATCCTCGCGCGATGTGCAGTACTCGTCGGTGTCGTCGTCTTCCCAATTCTTCATGAACACGCCGATGACGTCGAAGCCTTGCTGCTTCAGCAGCCACGCGGCGACCGCCGAGTCCACGCCGCCCGACAGTCCCACCACGATGCGTTGCCGGCGCGCGCTCATTTCGCACTCACTTCGCGCTCATTTCGCATTAACCACTTCGGTCACGAAGCAGAGCGGCCAGCGCCTGCCGGCTCGATAGTCGTCGATGCAGCGCATGACCAGCGGGCTGCGGTGGTCCGCCCGCCGCGCGGCAACGTCCTCGTACGAGAGCCACAGCGCGCGCACGATGCCCGTGTCGAGCCGGCGTGTGGGATCGTGCTCCTGCGCGTCCCCCGCGAACGAGAAGCGGACGAAGGTTGCCCCTCGCTCGGCCGCATCCCAGCGATAAACGCCGATCAGCGCGGTCGGCACGACCCGCCAGCCCGTTTCCTCCAGCGTTTCGCGCGCCGCGGCCTGCGGCAGCGTCTCCGCCGGCTCCAGATGTCCTGCCGGCTGGTTGAGCTTGCGACCTGCGTGCGTTTCCTCCTCGACCAGGAGGAACAATCCATCGCGTTCGACGACGGTCGCGACGGTAACCGCGGGGCGGGACAGCGCCAGTTCGCTCATGAGATTTCTAGGTCGGGTGTTGGCATTTCGAAGGCCAGCTGCAGGCGCTAAAGAAAAAAGGCAAGGCGCGAACGCCTTGCCTTTTCGGACGATACCCTTGCCGATTGCTTTACGGCGTAGCGGCCTTTTGCAGTGCCTTTTCCTCGGCTGGCGTACCAAGCTTGACCTTCTCCTTGGGCACTTCCTTGGAGACGGCCGTGTTTTTCTTGGCTTGCGCAGCGGTTTCCGGACCCCCGGTGGAGCTTTCGCCACCCTTCGCGGTTGCCGCCTTGGCGTCGGCCTGCTTTTCGGAAGTCGTCGGCTTGGCGACCTTCTTCGATGCAGCGGTGTTGGACTTCTGTTGCGCGGCGGCCGCGGCGCCGGTCGCCGAGTTGACACTCTGTGTCGTGGTCGACTGGACTTCCTTCGCCTTTTCGGCGTTCATTTCCTTCTTGGTTGCGGGCGCCGTCGTGGCCGGGGCAGTGGTTTGCGCGGCAGCGACGGTAGCGAACCCACCGGCGATCAGGGCTATGAGCAGCCTGTTCATTGAAATTCCTTCGGATTGTGAAAAAGGCAAGGCGCGAGCGACTTGCCTTTTCCAAATGACGATCTGCAAGACGCTTACGGCGTGGCGTTCTTCGGCGAGGCAGCTGCCTTTTCGTCCGCTTTCCGTTGCGCTGCCGTCGGCTTCGCCACTTCCTTGGAGACGGCGGTGTTCGTCTTGCCTTGGGCAGCGGTTTCCGGGCCACCCGTCGAGCTCGCGCCACCTTGCGCCGTAGCGGCCTTGGCGTCGGATTTCTTTTGCGCCGTGGTCGGCTTGGCGACCTTCTTCGAAGCGGCGGTGTTGGCCTTTGCTTCCGCAGCCATTGCCGGGTTACCGCTGGTGTCGGATTCCTGACGGGTCACGGTGCCGACTTCCTTCGCCTTTTCGGCGTTCATTTCCTTCTTGGTCGCAGGGGCGGTGGTCGCCGGAGCAGGCGTTTGTGCAGCAGCGACGGTGGCGAACCCGCCGGCAATCAGTGCTATGAGCAGCTTGTTCATTTGCAGTTCCTCTTTGAGTTTCGGAGTTGGACAGAAAAACTTATATGGCAAACTTATTGGGCAAACTTATTTGGCAGGCGCTTGGGCGGGTGCGGCGGGCGTCGCGGTAGTTGCAGCGGTCGCCTTGCTCTTCGACTGCTTCTTCGTCTTCTTTTTCGTGGATTTCTTCTCGGCCTTTGTAGGTGCAGCCGTCGCGGCCGGGGCAGCTTGCGCGGCGGGAGCCGCGTTCGCAGCCGGAGCCGCCGTCGTACCTTGGGCAAACGGGACGGAAGCAAACGTCGCCGCCACCAATGCCACCACTACGTTCTTCATTCGGTTTTCCTATGGACGGATATCGACACCAGCGCACCGTGTCGACGCCATTAACGGGCCGACGCCTGAGCCGGTTGACATCTTCCCCTTTTGTCACCGCACGGGACTATCCAGCATTTTAGCTGAACAATCAAAGAATTAACAGGCCCGCGCTGCGGCGCCATTTTGTCGCTGTTTGGCGACGATTGCCTATCCCTGTTTCCCCTGGCTAGCGTGGCCGTCCCGGAGGCGCCGCAGGGGGCAGTCCCAGCCCCCGTTGCAGCCAATCCTTGAGCAGCGGCGTGGTAATCGGCCGTTTGGTTGCCAGCGAATGGCGATCGAGCGCCGCCAGCGTGGCCATCAGCGTGGTCATGTCCCGCCGGCCATGCGCGAGCAGGTAGCCGATGACGTCATCCCCCAGTACGAAACCCTGGGACCGCGCGTAGGTCACCAGGGCGGCAGGCTTGTCTTCGTCCGCCAGCGGCAGGACCTCGTAGACCAGTCCCCATCCCAGGCGGCTGCGCACATCGTCGCGCAGCGGCATCCGCGACGGCGGCAGCGAGGCCATGGCAACCAGCGCGCCTCCGGTCGCCTTCAGTGCGTTGTATATCGTGAACAAGCGGCCCTGGGCGGCGGCATCGGCGCGATCCACGTCATCGACCAGGGCCAGCGTCGCCGGCAAGGGTGCGTCCGACGGCAAGGAGCCCGGTTCCGCGCAGCACAGGACGGGCCGCTTGCCCGCGGCGGCGGCGGCGGCCGCACGCAGCAGGTGCGTCTTGCCCACCCCCTGCGGGCCCCAAAGCACCAACCCGGTTTCCGCCGCCTCGCCGGCGGCGAACTTGACCAAGGCAGCCACAGCTTCCCGGTTCGATCCGGGAAGGAAGTTCCCGAACGACGGCGGTTCCGGCGTCGCCAGCTCGAAGGTCAACTGCTCCATGCGTTCAGGAATCACCACGGTAGAACGGCGAAATCACGTATTCGGCGCGCAAGTGGCGCAGTCCGACAAGCAACGCCGCCGATATGGGCAACGCGAGCAGGACGCCGGCGAAGCCGAACAGCTGCCCGAATGCTAGCAGTGCGAAGATCACCGCGATGGGATGCAGTCCGATCCTGTCGCCGACCAGCCACGGCACGAGAACATAGTTTTCGAGCAGCTGCCCGACTCCGTACACCGCGAGGACGCCAAGGAAGGCGGGCCATCCGCTCCATTGCAACAGGGCCGCGAGGACGCCCAGGACGAAACCCAGACCGAAGCCGACATATGGAATGAACACGAGCAGGCCGGTCAGGATGCCGATGGCGAGCGCGCGATCGAGCCCGGCGATCGTCAACGCGACCGCGTAGTAGACGGCCAGCACCACCATCACCGAGAACTGCCCGCGCAGGAATTCCGCCAGGACCTCGTCGATCTCGCCCATGATCGTGCGGAACTTGCGCTGCCAATCGCGCGGCACCAGGTCCTCCAGGCGCTGGCCGATCATCTTCCAGTCGCGCAGCAGATAGAACATGACGACCGGTATCAGCGCGAGGTTGATGAGGATCGACAGCAGGATGAGGCTGCCCGTCTTGACCCCCGCAAGCAGGCGCGCCGAAAGGTCGTGCGCGCTCTCGACATTTTCCGTGACGAACGACTTGAGCGATTCGAAATCGAGCGTCAGCGTCACGCCGAAGTGCTCCTGGGTCCATGGCGCGATTTGCGCCAAGGCCCGGGCGATCAATGCCGGCAATCGCACCGCGGCCAGGGACACTTCGCCCTGGACGAGTGGAATGAGCACCAGCACCACGGCGAGGAGCAGGAGACCGAACAGCATGACCACGATTGTCGTGGCGAGCGTGCGCGGAATTCCCCGGCGCTTCGCAGCGTCGACGAGCGGCGTGCCGAGATAGGCGAGGATCGCGCCGACCAGGAAAGGCGTGAGCACCGTGCCGAGCCAGCGCAGCGCGAAGAACACGAGGAGGCCGGCACCCACGCCCCACAGATAGTGGCGAAGCGGCAGCGGGCGGCGCGCGGCCGGCACTGTTTCCGATTCGGGACCCGGTGGGCGAGGTTTGGTCATTTCCGGTAAAATTCGGTGGCTTTGCGAAGACGCACAGCCAGCACCTTCGCGCGCAAGAACCGGATTGTAGTGGTTAGCGCGCTGGCGCGGCATTTTTAAGTCCCGCAACTCTCGACATCCGTAGACCGCAAGGTCGCCGGCACCATTCAATGCCTCCCGCCCAGTCCCAACCGGGCCTCACTTATCGCGACGCGGGCGTGGACATCGGCGCCGGCGACGCGCTCGTCGAGCGCATCAAGCCGTTCGCCAAGCGCACGCTGCGACCGGAAGTGCTTGCGGGCATCGGCGGCTTTGGCGGACTGGTCGAAATCGGCAAGCGATATCGCGACCCGGTGCTCGTGGCCGGGACCGATGGCGTAGGGACGAAGCTCATGCTGGCCTTCGCGCTCGCTCGCCACGATACCGTCGGCATCGACCTGGTCGCGATGAGCGTCAACGACATCCTGGTACAAGGTGCCGAGCCGCTGTTCTTCCTCGACTATTACGCAACCGGCAAACTCGACGTCGATGTCGCCACCGCCGTGATCAAGGGCATTGCAGCGGGATGCGAACAGGCAGGCTGCGCGCTGATTGGCGGCGAAACGGCCGAGATGCCGGGCATGTATGCACCGGGCGAATACGATCTCGCCGGCTTCGCGGTCGGCGTCGTGGAAAGAGACGGCATCATCGATGGCCGCGCGATTGTCGCCGGCGACGTGGTGATCGGACTGGCATCGAGCGGACCCCACTCGAACGGTTTTTCGCTCATTCGCAAGATCATTTCCGCCAGCGGCGCGGACCTCGCTTCGCAATTCGATGCGACGACCTCATCGACCCCCTCATCGACCCCCTCATTGACCCCCTCATTGACCACGTTAGGCAGCGCGCTGCTGGCGCCCACGCGGATCTATGTCAAGCCGCTCCTTTCGCTGCTGCGCGAACTCCCGGTCAAGGGAATGGCGCACATCACCGGTGGCGGGCTCGTCGAGAACGTTCCGCGCATGCTGCCGGAAGGACTGCAGGCGAGGCTCCGGCGCGACACGTGGACGCGACCGGTGATCTTCGACTGGTTGCAGCGGCACGGCGGCGTGGCCGATACCGAGATGCATCGCGTTTTCAACTGCGGCATCGGCATGGCAATCGTTGTCGCCGCCGCACATGCCGATCGCGCACTGCACTTTCTCGCCGCGGCAGGAGAACGCGCCAGCCGCATCGGCGAAATCGTTGCGCAGCCCGCGGGCGAACCCGCCACGGTCGTCGTCTGACGCGGCGCGCTTGCGTGGCGCGCGAGACCATGACCGGCAAGCGAATCTCGGTGCTCGTATCGGGCCGCGGAACGAACCTCGCGGCGCTGCTCGAAGCGATGCGCGACAACGCGCTCGGCGGCACCATCACCCGCGTCGTCAGCAGCAACAAGGATGCGCCCGCACTCGATGTGGCGCGGACACGTGGCGTGGCGTGCACGGCCCTCGATCACCGCGAATGCGCAACGCGCGACGCATTCGATACTGCGCTCGCGGAAGCCATCGACGCGGAGCGACCCGACCTCGTGGTCATGGCAGGATTCATGCGCGTGCTGGGCGCGGCGCTCGTGCGCCGTTATGCGAACCGGCTCATCAACGTGCACCCGTCGCTCCTGCCGTCCTACCCGGGCCTTCACACGCACCGGCGCGCGCTGGCCGACGGCGCGCGCATTCACGGATGCACGGTCCATTTCGTGACGCCGGACGTCGACGCCGGCCCGATCATCGCCCAGGCGGCAGTCCCGGTGCAGGACGATGACGACGAGGCGAGCCTCGCCGCACGCGTGCTGGCGCAGGAACATGTCTTGCTGCCCGCAGCGGTACGCTGGTTCTGCGAGGGTCGCGTGGTCATCGCGGGTGCGCGGGTGCGCGTTAATGGGTTGCCGCAAACCATGGAACCCGCGGCGCTGCGCGTGCCGCAAGCCTAGAATCATCGCAGCGAACCTCTCGCGAGACCCAACGGTCTATTCTCACTGACCCGCCGTGGCTACGATCCCCGTACGCAATTCTCTTGCTGGCAATCCGCTTGCTGCGTCCGCAACGCGAGCCGGGCCGCCCGCGATCGGTCCGCGCACGTTGCGCGTCCTCGCGATCGCGCTGGCGCTATCGCTGGCGGTGCATGTGGGACTGACGTTCTGGCCGGTCAGCTTCGAGGAGGCCCCGGAATCGACGCCGCTGACGGCCACGCTGACCGAAATGCCGCCGCCGCCCAAGCCCGCGGCAATCGCGGCGGCGAAACCGAAACCCCGGCCCAAGCGCGCGGCGCCGACAGCGGCTCCGCCGGCGCAAACCCCCGCCGAGACCGCCGATGTGGCCGCCGGACCGGAATCGGCGGCCGCGGACGCGGCAAGCGCCAGCGCCTCGACCGCGCCGGCTCTCGCATCCGAGCCGGAGGTCATACCCGGCGCAGCCATCGTCGCGCCGATCCTTCCGCCCCGCGTCGATCTCGTTTACAACGTGTACTACGGCACCATCGGCTTCCTCATCGGTGACGCCGTTTACCGCTTCGAGCACACGGACAATCAATACCGGATCGTGACGATCGGCAAAGCACGGGGCTTGGCCGCGCTCATCCTGCGCGGGCAGGGCAAGCTGCAAAGCCGTGGCCTAATCACGGCGACCGGACTACAGACAATGGAATTCGACGTCGAACGCGGCGGGCCGGATCGCCGCGAGTCGGCGGTCTTCGATTGGGAAGCGGGCATCGTGACGATGCATGAGAACAAGATTGCCACGCTCGATCTGCCGACCTTCGATCCGATGACGATCATGTGGCAGTTCTATTTCACGCCTCCTACCGACGATGTCGTGTCGTTCAGCGTCGCCACGCCGCGGCGCATGACGCGGTACACCGTCACGCGCGAGGAGACGGAACAGATCGAATGGATGCAGGGAACGGTGACCGCGGAACGCTGGCATCGCCGCAGCGACGACGGCAAGACCGACGCCTATGTCTGGCTGGCGCCGGCGCTGCGCTACATCCCCGTCAAGATGCGCGTGGTCAACACCGAGCGCGGCACTATCGAGGTCCTGCTCAATTCGATCCGCGTCGACGAGGCCAAGGTCGAGTGACCGTTCGCGCCAATCAGCTCGCGGCGCTTGCGTCCGCGATCGAGCGCGTGCGCCGCTTCGACGTGCCGGCCGACAACGGCCTGCGCGCCTTCTTCCGCTCGCACCCGGAAATGGGCCAGCACGACCGCGCGTTCGTCGCGGAGGGCGTGTTCGCGCTGCTGCGGCGCATGCGCTCGCTGGAGGCGCTCGCCGCCTCTGCCGAGCCGCGCAAGCTTGCGATCGCGGTGCTGGTGCGCGAGCAAGGACGCTCGCTGCGCGACCTTGAGCCGGCACTGACGGCCGCTGACGAGATCTGGCTGCGCGCGTTCAAGTCGCGCCTTCACGAATCGTTGCCGCCCGCCGTTGCGCACGACCTGCCCGATTGGCTGTGGGAGCGCCTCGGCACGGTGTACGGCGATGCGGAACGCGTGGCACTGGCGCGCGCGTGGCTGGCGCCGGCGGCATTCGACCTGCGCGTGAATCCGCTGAAGGCGTCGCGTGAGGCCGCGCTCGCAGCACTTGGCGACGGTGGCTTCGCTGCCACGCCCACGCCCTATTCGCCGCTGGGAATCCGCATCAATGGACGCGTCTCCCTCGCCCAGCATCCGTGGCTTGCTGATGGCCGGCTCGAAGTGCAGGACGAGGGGAGCCAGGTGGTCGGCTACGTCGTGGCGCCCAAGCGTGCCGACATGGTCGTGGATTTCTGCGCGGGCGCCGGCGGCAAGACGCTGCTGCTGGGAGCGCTGATGCGCTCGCAAGGACGCCTGTATGCATTCGATGTCGCCGGAAAGCGGCTCGCGAACCTCGCGCCGCGCCTCAAGCGATCCGGACTCTCCAACGTCCACCCGCAGGTGCTGGCCAGCGAGCGCGACACCAAAGTGAAGCGCCTCGCGGGAAAAATCGACCGGGTACTGGTCGACGCACCGTGCACCGGCTTCGGCACGCTGCGGCGCAATCCCGATCTCAAGTGGCGGCAGCCGGAATCCGCGATTGCGGAACTCACGGCCAAGCAGGCGTCGATCCTTGCCGCCGCGGCAACGCTCGTGAAGCCGGGCGGCCGCCTCGTCTACGCGACGTGCAGCGTGCTGCCCGAGGAAAACGAGGCGATCGTCGCGCAGTTTCTCGAATTGCATCCCGGATTCGTAGCGGGCAACGCCGCAGCCGATCTCGCACGCGCCCGCATCGCGCTCGATACCGGACCTACGCTGAAGCTTTTTCCCCACAAGCACGGCTGCGACGGGTTCTTCGCCGCGATCCTCGAGCGTTCCCGCAACTGAAGGCTCCCAAGCTCGCGTCGCGCGATGTGCTAGCTAGGAGCCTGTCGGACTGGGTTTCACGTATGCGTTGCTGCGCCAAAAAGCGGTGGATGCGCGACGCGAGGCGCAGCGCATATCGCGAATATGCGCCAGCCGAGCAACAAAGCAGACGCGCTTTTTTGGCAGCAACCCGAAGGGACGGGGCGCTTTGGGCGCATTTCTGCGTTGCTCGCCCTCACCATATTCGCGATATGCTCTCGGGCTCGCGTCTTGAACTGCGCCCAAATCGCCTTCCGTCGCATACGCGAAACCCAGTCCGACAGGCTCCCAGCGTCCAATGCTCGATCCCTTCGATATGTCGCGGTTTGAATCCGCGCTGACCTCGCCGCGCGGCTGGGCCGAACTGGGCGCCGTCGTCGCGTGCATCTGTCTGGCCTGGATCTTCGATCGCTCGCTGGAAACGCACCGGCGCGCGCACGAGCGCACCGACGGCCGCCTGCGCGCGGGCTTCGTCCGCGTCGTCTTCCCGCTGACGGCGCTGGCGCTGCTGGTCGTGGCGCGCCTCGCGTTCCGGCAATTCGGGTCGGGCTCAATCTTCATCGATGTCGCGATGCCGCTCCTGCTGGCGTTGGCCGCGATCCGGATGGTGGTCTACGCGATGCGAAAGCTGTTCGTGTCGCAGGCGTGGCTGAAAACCGGCGAGCGCGCGATCGCCTTCTCGATCTGGGGTGTGGCGATCCTCTATTTTACCGGCGTGCTGCCAGATCTCGCCGGCGAGCTGGACGCGATCCGCATACCGGTCGGCCGCTCCGAAGTGTCGCTGCTGTCGCTCGGGAGCGGCATCCTCGCGGTGATCCTCACGCTGGTCGTGACGCTCTGGCTGTCGGGGTTGATCGAGCTGCGCCTGCTGAAGGCAACGTCGCTCGACACCAACACCAAGGCAGTGCTGGCGAAGTTCGTGCGCGCGGTGCTGCTGATAGTGGGCGTACTGGTCGCGCTTCAGGCGATCGGTTTCGATCTGACGCTCCTCACGGTATTCGGCGGCGCGCTGGGCGTGGGTATCGGACTCGGCCTGCAGAAACTAGCCGCAAACTATATCGCCGGCTTTACCATACTCCTCGACCGTTCAATCCGGCTGGGCGACATGATTACCGTGGACGGCCGCTATGGAACCGTGTCGCGCGTGACGTCGCGCTACGTGGTCGTGAAGAGCCTTGACGGCGTCGAGGCGATTGTTCCCAACGAAACGCTGATCACGACCACGGTCCTGAATCACTCCTATACGGCGCCGGAAGTACGCATCGGGATTCCGGTCCAGATCGCCTACGAAAGCGACGTGGAGCTTGCATTGAAGCTGCTGGAAGAGGCCGCGCATGCCGAGCCGCGTGTGATGACGACGCCCAATCCGCCTACAGGGTTTGTCGTGGGCTTCACCGACAACGGCATCAATCTCGAACTGGGCATTTGGCTGCGCGATCCGGAAAAGGGCCAGCTCAACTTGAGAAGTGCGCTCAATCGCCGCATCTATCAGTTGTTCAAGGCAAACGGCATATCCATGCCTTATCCGCGCCGGGACGTGCGACTGATCGGCGAGTCGGATGCGAAGGCCGTTCCCGAAGCCTAAAGACTGCCCTTTCAGGACCAACGCGTGGGCCCCGATCTTGCTTTTCCCTGCCTGCCGTTCGGCGGTTCGATTCGCCGCGGGGCCCCCAGTCATGGTCGCGCAGGGTGCGGTCGCGTACAATAGCGGACCCGCGCTCGAATCCCTCCATGGAATTCTGTCGCAGTCGCACACTATTATTGGATAATCAATGAGTTATGACTTTCTTTCCCTCGCCTCGCACGGTCTGATGGACCTGCCGTGGTGGGGTTATGTCGCGGTCACGCTGGTTCTGACCCACGTCACCATCGCCTCGGTCACGATCTACCTGCACCGGTGCCAGGCGCACCGGGCGCTCGACCTGCACCCGGCTGTCGCGCACTTCTTCCGGTTCTGGCTCTGGCTCACGACCGGCATGGTCACCAAGGAATGGGTCGCGATCCATCGCAAGCACCACGCCAAGGTCGAAACCCCGGAAGATCCGCACAGCCCGCAGACGCGCGGCATCAAGACGGTCTTCTGGCAAGGGACAGAGCTCTATCGCGCCGAATCGAAGAACCTCGAGACGATGGAGAAATACGGCCACGGCACGCCGGACGACTGGATCGAGCGCAACGTCTATACGCGGTTCGGCTGGCAAGGCGTGGGACTCATGCTGGCCGTCAATCTGGCGCTGTTCGGCCCGATCGGCGCCACGATCTGGGCGATCCAGATGATGTGGATTCCGATCACCGCCGCCGGCATCATCAACGGCATCGGCCACTACTGGGGCTATCGCAATTACGCGTGCGCGGACGCATCGACGAACATCGTGCCGTGGGGCATCGTGATCGGCGGCGAGGAACTGCACAACAACCACCACGCGTACGGCACGTCGGCCAAGCTTTCGTCGCAGTGGTACGAATTCGACATCGGCTGGATGTACATCCGGCTCCTGTCGTCGCTCAAGCTCGCCACCGTGCGCAAGGTCGCGCCGCAGCTCAAGTTCGACCGCAACAAGGTGGTCGCGGACCTGGCGACGCTGCAGGCGGTGATCACGCACCGTTACGCCGTCCTGACGAGCTACGCACGCTCGCTGAAAGACGCGTGCGCCGCGGAACTCGCCCACCGCAAGTCGCGCTCCAACGGCGACGCTGTCACGTCGGTCTCCGGAGAGGCACCGACCGCGCGCCGGATCAAGCACTGGCTCCTGGCGGATCCTTCGAGCCTCTCCGAACTCGACCGCGCGAAGCTCGCCGAAGCGTTGGCGAAGAGCAAGGCGCTGGCGACCGCCTACGCGATGCGCCAGGACCTGGGCGCGCTGTGGGAACGCTCGACCGAATCGTCCGAGCAACTGCTGGCCCGCCTGCAGGACTGGTGCCACCGCGCCGAGGCGTCCGGCATCGTGCCGCTCGCGCAATTCTCGCTCAAGCTCAAACGGTACGCTTGACGCAGCAATTCGCAGCGATAGAAAAAGCCCGCGCAACTCGCGGGCTTTTTTGTGCGCGCCGGTGGCGCGCGGCGCTGACCAGGCTCGCCTACTTGAGCTTCGTTTCCTTGTACATGACGTGCTTGCGGGCGACGGGATCGAATTTCTTGATCTCCATCTTTTCCGGCATGAGCTTCTTGTTCTTCGATGTCGTGTAGAAGTGGCCGGTTCCGGCCGACGATTCGAGCTTGATTTTTTCGCGGGGCATGATCGGGATTCCTGATTAGACTCAGTTGGCTAAACTCAGTTGGCTAAATCTTCTCGCCCTTGGCGCGCAAGTCCGCCAGGACGACGTCGATGCCCTTCTTGTCGATCGTGCGCAGCGCGTTGGTGGTCAGCCGCAGGCTGATCCAGCGATTCTCGCCCTCGACCCAGAACCGGCGGCGCTGCAGGTTGGGCAGGAAGCGGCGCTTGGTCTTGTTGTTCGCGTGCGAAACGTTGTTCCCCACCATTGGGGCTTTACCAGTGATTTGACAGACTCGAGCCATTGCCCGCTCCCTCGCTCATTTGCGTAGTAATAGTAATTGCTGCAAAGCTTGATATTATGACCCGAAACCCAGTCTGAATCAACCCCTTACCTACAGCCTCAAAGCAGCCCGCGCTCGGCGAAAGAGACCACGCGGTGGCCAGCCACGATGAAATGGTCGAGCGTTCGTATGTCCACCAGGGCGAGCGCCTGCTTCAGCGCGGTGGTCAGCAGTTCGTCGGCGCGCGAGGGTTCGGCCACGCCGCTCGGGTGATTGTGCGCAAATATCACCGCGGCAGCGTTGCAAGCCAGCGCGGCCTTGACGACTTCCCGCGGGTAGACACTGGTCTGCGCCAGCGTTCCGCGAAAGAGTTCGTCCGCCGCAACAAGCCGGTGCTGGCTGTCCAAGAAGAGCGCCATGAATGCTTCATGGGGGAGCGCCGACAGCGACAGGCGAAGGTAGTCGCGCACGGCATCCGGCGACGTGAGGGCATCCTTGGCGGCGACCTCCTCCTCGAGCGCCCGGCGTGTCAACTCGACCATGGCTTTCAGATGCGCGGCCTTGGCCGGGCCGATTCCGCGTACGGAGCGAATCTCGGCCGTGGTCGCGGCGAGGAGTCCTGCGCAACCGCCGAAACGGGATAGAACGTCTCGCGCAAGGTCGAGCACGCATTGTCCAACGACGCCGTTGCGCAACAGGATTGCCAGCAATTCGGCATCCGTGAGCGCCGCGGGACCCAGCGCCAGCAGGCGCTCCCGCGGACGCTCGGCCATTGGCATCCCGCTGAATCCCATGCACGAAAGTGTAAACTTCGCCGCGCACCCTACCCATCAGCCGAACAGCCGATCCCGCGATGAGCGATAGCTCCAAACTGAGCACTCAACCGCCGCCCGCCACGCCGGCGCTCGCCCGCGTCGTGCTGGGCGTCACCGGCTTAAGCACGTGAGCGCGCTATGCTCTTAGGCACGCTTGCGGCTCTACCCGAGGGGAGGCGGATCACCGACTACATTAGCCTCGGTGTAATCACCAAAACGTTTTCCTTGAAACGAGTGCGCGCCGTGCTCGCGCTCGGGAAGATCGGACAAGCTCCCGTCTGGCGTGTTGGTTGACCGGCGAAATTGCCAAACGCATCGAGAAATGATTCCAGAACCGACCACGCCGACTGCTTCGAACGGAAGCGACCCAAGCGAGCTCATGCAAGAGGCCGTTGCGTTCCACAAGCATGGCAATCTCGATCAGGCAGCGCGCCTGTATCAGACAATCCTGGAGATGGATGGGAGTCACTTTAACGCGCGGCACATGCTCGGCGCTGTCAAGCTTCAGCAAGGACAGCTTGACGAGGCAATTGTTCTGATTTCCGGAGCGCTTCAAAGCCGGCCGCATTCTTTCCACGCGCTTTCCGATGCGGGATTCGCATTCCTTCTCGCGCGGCGACTGGACGAAGCCGTCCTGCACTACAGCAAGGCGCTCGCAATCCAGTCCGATGATGTCAATGCGCTTTTTCAGCGCGGCAATGCCTTAGCGGAATTGCGTCGGTACGACGAGGCACTTGCGGACTACGATAGAGTGATTGCCCTCAAGCCAGGTTTTGCCGAAGCGCTCGCCAATCGCGGCAAGACCGCCCTTGCCCTGAATCGTGTCGACGCGGCGATCGCGAATTTCGAACAAGCGCTCGTGATCAGGCCGGATTTCGCCGAGGCGCTCCACAACCTTGGCCGCGCGTTGGCGGCCCAACAACGCTACGATGAGGCCATCGCCTGTTTGGATGGCGTGTTGGCGTTACATCCGATTGCTTCGGACGTGCTAAATGATCGCGGCAACGCATTTCGGGCCATGGGTCGGCACGACGCGGCAATTGCTTCCTACGACGCGGCAATCTTGGCGGGCCCCGAAGATCCGGCCTTGTACTACAACCGCGGAATCACGCGACTTGCCTTGAGGCTCTATGAATGGGCCATCGAGGATTTCGACAGAGCCCTCGCGATCAAGCCGGATCACGCCGAGGTTCTCGTCGCACGCGGCCATGCATGCATAAACCTCAAACGTTATGACGATGCGGTAAAGAGCTACTCGGCAGCGTTTTCGTATGATCCGAATGTGCCCTTCCTTATGGGTTATTTGGCGGAGGCCCGGGCACACGTTTGCGACTGGTCGGATTACGAGGGGACCGTGCAGCGCGTTATGGAGGGCGTGCGTTCCGGCCGCTCGGTGTGCGTCCCGTTGGCGCTTCTTTTGCTCGTCGACGATCCGGCCGCGCAACTCCTGTGCGCGACTTCTTGCGTGCAAAGCCAATATTCGAGGGTGCGGCCACAAGGGTCGAGGGAGAAACAACGCGCGCATGACCGGATCCGGCTGGGTTACGTATCGGCAAATTTTCACGATCATGCCGCGGCGTACTTGATCACGGAGCTGTTCGAATTGCACGATCGGACACAATTTGAGATCACCGGCATTTCCTTCGGTCCGGAAAGCCGCGGAGCAACGCGAACGCGTTTGCAGGCAAGCCTCGACCGGTTCATCGACGTCCGGGCGATGACCGATGCCGACGTCGCAACTCTATTGCGCGACCTCGAGATCGACATCGCGATCGACCTCATGGGACACACATTGGATGCCAGGCTCGACATCTTTGCTAATCGCCCGGCGCCGATCCAGGTCAACTACCTCGGCTATACCGGCACGACCGGGGCGCCGTTCATCGACTACATCATCGCCGATTACTTCGTCATTCCCGCCGGGGACGACGCGCATTACTCCGAGCGCGTGGTTCGATTGCCGGAATGCTTCCAGGTGACCGACTCGACGAGCTCGGTCGCCGAGCGCACGCCAAGCCGGACGGAGCTTGGATTGCCGGAACAAGGCTTCGTATTCTGCTGCTTCAACAACAGCATCAAGATCACGCCCCGGATGTTCGACATCTGGATGCGCTTGGTTCGGCACGTCGACGGTAGCGTGCTGTGGCTGCTGCGGAGCAACGCTTCGTCCGAGCGTAGTCTTCGCCGCGAGGCGGAAAAGCGCGGCGTCGCACCGAACCGATTGGTATTTGCTCCGAAAGTACCGATGGACCAATACCAGGCGCAACATCGTGTGGCGGACCTGTTCCTCGATACCCTGCCGTACAACGCGCATTCGACGGCCGGTTACGCGCTTTGCGCGGGGCTGCCGGTGATAACGTGCCCCGGCAAGTCGTTTGCCGCGCGCGTCGCCGGCAGTCAGTTGAACGCATTGAACGTGCCCGAGCTCCTGACGAACTCGCTCCAGGAATACGAAGCCCGGGCGCTGGACCTGGCGACGAGTCCGGCCCTGCTACTTGCCATTAAGCAAAAGCTGGCGCGCGCCGTCGTTGACGCTCCGTTGTTCCATACGGATCGCTACCGGAAGCATCTCGAGGCCGCCTACGGGAGCATGTGGGAGATGTACACCCGCGGCGAGGAACCCCGCTCCTTCGATGTTGCACGTGTTGGAACTTAAAGCTGCCGGACTCTCCGTCGGACGACGCAAGGACGATGTGCGCGCGTTCCACTACGCGATGCGCCGTGGTCCGCGAGCGCGCAGGCATGTGGGTGGACGATTTGGGGATAGTCGATTTACTTGGCACGTTTGTTGCACAATGCATGTGGATAACCGGGCACACACCGCCGCAAGGCGATCACTTGAAATGGCCTTGAGAATTTGCACTCCACTACATCCAGATGAGTATCCAAAGAAAATCCTTGCGATCTCAAGACGATCTCGCTGTCAATGGAGCGCCCCCGATGTTTGTGGAGCCATTGCATGTGGGCCGGCCGAACATTGGCAATCGCGGCCGGTTCCTGCAACGCGTCAATGACATACTGGATCGGCAGTGGCTGTCGAACAATGGGCCGGTAACCCAGGAGTTCGAGCGCACGATAGCCGCGTTCCTGGACGTGAAGCATTGCGTCGCCATGTGCAACGGAACGATTGCGCTGGAAATTGCCACGCGGGCGCTGGATCTCAAAGGCGAGGTCATCGTGCCCTCGTACACATTCATCGCGACCGCGCACGCACTGCAATGGCAGGAGATCACGCCGATCTTTGCCGACATCGATCCGCATACGCAGAACCTCGACCCCGCCGCGGTGCGGAAAATGATTACGCCGCGCACTACCGGCATTATCGGCGTGCATCTGTGGGGGCGCGGCGCACCGGTGCAGGAATTGCAGGTTCTGGCGGATGAGCACGGCCTGCGATTGATGTTCGATGCCTCGCACGGATTCGGTTGCTCACTCGGTGGAACCATGCTCGGCAGCTTCGGTGAATGCGAGGTGTTCAGCTTTCACGCCACCAAATTCTTCAACACGTTCGAAGGCGGCGCGGTGGTCACCAACGACGATGCATTGGCCGAGAAGATGCGGCTCATGCGCAATTTCGGCTTTTCCGGCTACGACAACGTGATCTACCCTGGTACCAACGGAAAGATGACCGAGATTGCCGCCGCCATGGGGCTTACCAACCTCGAGGACCTCGACCGCTTTGTCGCGGCCAACCGTCGCAACTATGAAATCTACCGGGATGCCATTGCGGCAATAAGCGGTCTCGAGCTCCTTGCCTTCGACGAATCGGAACGAAACAATTTTCAGTACATCGTCGTCGACCGTCGAACCGGAATTTCCCGTCGCAAGGGATCGCATCATCGAGATCCTGCATGCGGAAAACGTACTGGCCCGCAAGTACTTCTGGCCAGGCTGCCACAACATGCAGCCCTATCGCTCCTATTATCCCAACGCCGGCCTGGTGCTTCCCAACACGAATTCCGTTGCGGAGCGCGTACTGGTCCTGCCAACCGGGTCGACCATCGATGAACATCACATTCGCGGCATCCTGCCCATTCTGGAAGCCTTGTCTAAGGGGGCAAAGGATAGCGGGCACGTCTCGTGAAACGGTGTCAGGGTAATTCCCATGAGCGATTGTCTGAAACTTTCGTCACCGTGCCCGGATGGGCTGGGAATCTTTGGCGCGGGGGCAAGCGCACGGGAGATCGCGTGGCTGGCGCAGGAGCGTTGGGGCGAAGACATCAAGCTTACGTTCGTTGTCGACCAACCGGAACTGGCGGGCCGCGTGGTGAACGGCATTCACACGATGCATCTGCGGGAATTCGGGGAGAAGCTTGGGAAGATTCCCATTTGTGTGGCGGTGGGTGATCCTGCTGCCAGAGAAACCTGCGCCAAGGCGTGCCGTTCCATCGGCCTTGGTTTCGCAACCCTGGTTCATCCCGGGGTCGAATGTTCACGCTGGGTGACAATCGGCGAGGGCACGATCATCTGCGCCGGCAGCATACTGACCACGAACATCAGCGTCGGACGGCATGTGCACGTGAATATCGATTGCACGATTTCCCATGACGCCAACATAGGGGACTACACAACGTTGTCCCCCGGCGTCCATATCGCCGGATGGGTGAATCTGGGGCGACGCGTATTCCTGGGAACGGGAGCGATAGTGATCAACGGTTCCGCCGATCGGCCATTGACCATCGGCGACGACGCGATCATTGGTGCCGGGGCCTGCGTGACCCGGGACGTGGAATCGGCAACGACTGTGGTCGGCGTTCCGGCCGACACGGATGAGCCAATGATGATCTTCCTGCCTCGCCCGCGACCGCCATACAGTAGAATCGCTTTCGTCAACGAGTGCCATCCGTGAGCAAGAAGCTCGTGCTGCTGTTTTCAGGCAGTGGCGCCAACGACGCCATTCGCGGCCTTATGACCGAATACAGCGATGCGCTGTCCTCGGTGGAAATGTCTGTCGTCCACATGACCTTCGACCCTGCAGAGCTGCAATATGCGGTGGGCCAGATTGCCCAGGGAAATATTGGCTTCCTTCGGTTCCGTTGTCTTCGCGCGGCCGATTCCGCGCACGGAGCGAATCTCGGCCGTGGTCGCGGCAAGGAGTCCTGCGCAACCGCCGAAACGGGATAGAACGTCACGCGCGAGGTCCAGCACGCATTGGCCCGCGGCGCCGCTGCGCAACAGGATTGCCAGCAATTCGGCATCCGTGAGCGCCGCGGGACCGAGTCCCAGCAGGCGCTCCCGAGGACGCTCGGCCATTGGCATCCCGCTGAGTCCCATGCACGAAAGTGTAAACTTCGCCGCGCACCCTACCCATCAGCCGAACAGCCGATCCGCGATGAGCGATTCACCCAACTGACCAAACCGAGCACTCAACCGCCGCCCGCCATGCCGGCGCTCGCACGCGTCGTGCTGGGAGTCACTGGCGGCATTGCGGCATACAAGGCGGCCGAACTCACGCGCCTGCTGGTCAAGACCGGGATCTTGGTGGACGTCGTGATGACCGAGGCCGCCGCGCACTTTGTTACGCGAATGACCTTTCAGGCGCTGTCCGGACGGCCCGTGATGACCGACCTGTGGGAATCCGGTACCGCCAACGCGATGGGCCACATCGACATATCGCGCGGGGCGGACGCCATTCTCGTCGCACCGGCGTCTGCGGACTTCCTGGCCAAGCTCGCGCAGGGGCGCGCCGATGATCTGCTCTCGACGCTTTGCCTCGCGCGCGAATGCCCGCTGCTGGTTGCGCCAGCGATGAACCGGCAGATGTGGGCGAACCCGGCGACCCAGCGCAACATGGCGCAACTGGCCCATGACGGCGTGGCGATCCTGGGACCCGACACGGGCGAGCTTGCGTGCAAGGAAAATGGGGAAGGACGCATGCTCGAGCCCGAGGCGCTCTTCGCCGCGCTGGTCGCCTCGCGTCAGCCGAAACTTCTGGCCGGCAAGCGTGTGTTGCTCACAGTCGGTCCGACGTTCGAGGCGATCGATCCCGTGCGTGGCATCACCAATTCCAGTTCCGGAAAGATGGGCTTCGCGATGGCGCAGGCCGCGGCGGAAGCCGGCGCACAGGTCACGGTTGTCGCCGGGCCCACATCGCTGCCCACGCCCGCCGGTGTCGCGCGCATCGATGTGACCAGCGCCGCACAGATGGCGGAGGCCGTCCTCGGGCGCATCGACCGTGCCGACATCTTCCTTGCCGTCGCCGCGGTCGCAGACTACACGCCGGAGGCGCCGTCGGAACGGAAACTCAAGAAGTCATCGTCCAACCAGACACTCACGCTGAAACCGACGGTCGACATCCTGGCAACCGTGGCGGCGCGGCCGAATGCGCCATATTGCGTGGGATTCGCCGCCGAAAGCCACGACGTTCTGGGCCAGGCCGAGGACAAGCGCAGGCGCAAGAAGCTTCCGCTGCTCATCGCCAATCGTGCGCAGGACGCGTTGGGCAGCGACGATAACGAAGTTGCGCTGCTCGACGACAAAGGTGCGCACCCATTGCCGCGCATGGAAAAACTCGCGCTGGCGCGGCGATTGGTGGGCGAGATCGCCAGCAGGCTCGTGCGTAAATGATGGTGCAATCGCCACCCGCGCGGAATTGTCCAACAGCGTGATTGATGAATCGCACGAATCGGCTGCCGCCGAGGCGGCCCGGCTCTGCGCCGAAGGGTATGCGTTCCTCGAGGACCGCCGATTTGCCGAAGCCCATGCGCATTTCGAGCGCGCGCGGACGCTGGCGCCCGACAACCCGGGTATCCACTACAACCTGGGCCTGCTCTTCCAGGACCTCGGACGCACCGGCGATGCCCTTGCGGCGTTCGATGCAGCGCTGCGCCTGAATCCGGACGACGCCAAGGCCCACAACAATCGCGGCTCCGCGCTGCAGATTCTGGGGCGTCTTCGAGAGGCGGGCGATGCCTTCCAGCGCGCACTCGACCTGCGACCGGACCTCGAGCTCCCCTATGTCAACCTGGGAAAATTGCGCGAGCAGCAAGGCAAGGTGCAGGAGGCGATTGCCGTCTATGACCTCGCAATCGCCCGCGGCCTGGATCGCGATCTGTTCGGCCAAAACCGGGCCGCGGCGTCGGGCCAGTCGACGCAGCGCTCCCCGGATAGCTGGGTCAGTTCGGAGTTCGACAACTTCGCGCCCACGTTCGATGCGCATTTGGCCAAGTTGCATTACAAGGTGCCACGCGAGCTCGCGGCGCTGCTGACGACATACGCCGACCGATCCCTTGCGATTCTGGATCTAGGATGCGGCACGGGCCAGGTCGGCGCCGCATTGGCAGGGCATGGGCACCGCTTGGTCGGCGTCGACCTTTCGGCCAAGATGCTCGCGCAAGCCAAGGCACGGGGTCACTACGAGCGGCTCGACCTGGCCGAGATACATTCGTGGCTGCAAGACGCCGCAACGGGAAGCTTCGATGCGGTGTGCGCCGCCGATGTGCTGATCTACATCGGCGCGATTGAAACGCTGTTTCGCGAAGTTGCGCGAATTCTGCGCAAGGGCGGCTGGTTCGCGTTCTCGACCGAAGAGTGCAGCCCAATGGACTACAAATTGCAGGCGACCGGACGTTATGCGCAATCGGAGCACTACGTACGGCGGCTTGCCGGCGAATCGTTCACGGTGCTCCATGCCGAACCGACTACGATCCGTATCGAGTCCGGGTCGCCACTCCCGGGTCGCATCTATCTCTTGCTCCGACACTGATCGACGACGTAAGTCGACCTTCCCAATGTCCCAACCCGTCATCGCTCTCAAGATTCTCGACGAACGCATCCGGCCGCATCTTCCGGCGTATGCAACCCCAGGATCCGCCGGGCTCGACCTGCGGGCGTGCCTCGATGGACCGCTGACGCTTGTTCCGGGGAAGACCGAACTCGTCCGAACCGGCATCGCGATTCATATCGCCGATCCTGCACTCGCCGCGGTGATCCTGCCGCGCTCCGGCCTTGGCCACAAGCATGGGATCGTGCTCGGCAATCTGGTCGGCCTGATCGACTCCGACTATCAGGGTGAATTGATGGTGAGTTGCTGGAACCGCGGACAATCGGAGTTCACGCTGCAACCGCTCGAACGACTCGCGCAGCTCATCATCGTTCCGGTCGTAAGAGCGGCATTCAATGTAGTTGCCGATTTCGCGTCGACCGAGCGTGCCTCGGGCGGATTCGGCAGCACCGGCAGGAGCTGAAATACCGTGCCAGGCTGGATTAGGCCGCCTTGAATACGTCGGCGGCCCACGAAGGCATTTTTCGCCAGAAAGCATGCAGGTCCTGACTGAAGCTCGCGAGTTCGAAACCCTCTTTCTCGCCCAGCAGCGCCAGGCTCCTGCGGGAGTGCAGGCTGATATGGCCGTTGCGTGGTGATGCATACCACCACTGCATGCGCTGGTTGCGCGCGAGAATTCCGTCGGACACGAGCGTGCTGAAAAGCAGCATGCCATCCTCATCGATCAGAGAAGACAGCGTCGAAATGAGGTAATTCACGTCGGGAACGTGCTCGAACACTTCGAAGCTGGTGACCAGGTTGAACTTCCCATAGTCGTCGCGCAACGGACCGTCGACGAATGGGTCATAAGACGTCGAATCCCAGCCTGCGGCGAAAAGTTCGCTGCTGAGTACGCCGTTGCCGCCGCCGTAGTCGAGGTGGCGCAGACTGAGTACGTGGTTCGCGAACAATCCTGAGAGCATCTGCGCGTTCGCGCGGGGGCGTATTTCCAGATAGTCCGGATCAACGAACCCGTAGTCATCGTTGTAGACTCGCTTCGAGAAGTCCTCCATGGACCATTTGTGCATTTCGGGAGCAAAACAGAATCCGCATCCATCACACAGCGCGTAGTAGATTGGAGCACCGGCTAGAGGCAGGAACCTGCCCCGCAACTCTTCGCACGACTTGTTGAAATCGACGACGTCCAGCCATGATGTTCCCGCCCCGCAAACGGGACAGGCAGGAGGGCTCGCGGTCGCGTCCGCCGGTCCCTTGGTCATCACCGCAGCTCGGTCCATTTTTCCGCGACGGAAAGCACCTCGCGCAGGCCGGTCACCGGAAAGTTCGTCTCCTTGGGAACACACAGAATATTGACTGGACGCGACATTTCCGAAGACGTTTTCCGCATCGCCGAAATAATTGTCCGGATTGAATACGTGCGGAAAATGCCAGTAAGCATGGTAATCGAGCCGCTTGACGATTCCGAGGAGTTCCTCCGAGCGTTCCACCCTATCGTTTTCAACGTACATGATCGGCCGGTGCGTTTCTATCAATTGCTCGCTCCCCTTCAGGACCTCGACTTCCATTCCTTCGACGTCGACTTTCAGCAACTGACACGCGGGGAGATCGAGGCTGTCGAGTGTGACGAGAGGAACGCTCTCGCCGTAGGTTACGCCCACCAGCGAGACACCGCCGAAATTATCCCGGACGGACGGGTCGAGCGGTGGAACGAAGAGGGTGCCGGCTTGCTCGCCAACCGCATACTGGCGCGCAAATACGTTGGTGCATTGGTTCAAGGCCAGATTCGCGCAGAGGGCTTGAAAGACGATTCGTTGCGGCTCGAAGGCATGAACCTCGCCGTCGGGTCCAGCAAGGCGGGCAAGCTCGACGGTATGAGCGCCGATATTCGCCCCCACCTCGACGACCAACGCCCCGGGGTGGACGACCTGGGAAAAAATCATCTGCTCGAAGATCGAGAATTCGCCGTATTTTTGCAGCGATCCGCCCATGTAAATATCGTATTTGTTATAGAGCATCGGTCCGGTCCGGCACATCCGCAGCTCGTTGAACCCGCTGGGGTCGAGTTCGATCGGCGCACGTTTCCTGTCGTTCATGAACGGGCCGCCGTTGATGGATGGAAATTGGCCAAGGCATCGGCCACCTGTGCAATTACGCGGTCCCAGCCCGCGGGCTCCCGCTGCCTGAAAATCCGCATGCTTGGGTACCACGGACTGCGCTCGGAATCGAGGCCCCAGCGCCAATCGCTTCCGAAGCGATTGAGCAGCCAGACCGGCTTGCCCAAGGCGCCGGCCAGATGAGCGATAGCGGAGTCGATGCTGATCACGAGATCAAGGTTGCTGACCAGTGCCGCGGTATCCAGAAAGTCGTCACAATCATCCATCCAGTCCTCAATTTGACCACGCCAGGCACGGGCCTGCTCGGCACCTTCGCCTTTCTGGAGGCTGACGAGCTGCACCGCAGCGGATTTCATGACCGGTTCAAATGCGGCAAGGGGAATGCTGCGCTTCGCGTCATCGTGCAACGAGTTGCTGCCGGCCCAGGCAAGTCCAACCCGGGTTTCGTCGACCGGCGAGAAGCGCGCCTTCCACGCGTCGTTGAGTTCCTGCGGGACCGCAATATAAGGCACGCCGCCGGAATGGCGTCGAGCGTCCTGTAGAACAGGTATGGCAGGCTCATGATCGGGCAGTGCAGGTCGAACGGCCCGCCGGCGCGACCGACTGCGCGCAGGCAAGGTCGCTGTGCATTACGGAGACGGAACGTAGCCACCCGTTCCAGCTCGCGCTCGCACAACACGATGACTTCGCCGGCACCTCGCCCTTGCAACATCGGCAGGTAGCGCAGCACCATCAGGCTGTCGCCGAATCCCTGCTCGGTCCACACCAGGAGACGGCGCCCCTGCAGATCCTCACCGCGCCAGCGGCGATTGTCATTCAATATCTCCCGAATTGCCGGCCTGATGCCAAAATCCGCCAGCAGGACATCGAATCGACTTTCATAGAGTTCCAGCCCCTCCTTGTAGTCGCCCTTCAACATTCTGAGCATGGACAGGTTGTACCGCGCGCTTGCCGAATTCGGCCGCAGGCGCAATGCTCCCCGAAAGCACGCCTCGGCTTCACCCAGGCGATGGCGCGCGTTCAGGATGTTGCCCAAGGTGATCTGCGTCGAAGCATCGTCACTTCGGATTGCCAGCGCCTTGCGGCAACACGTTTCAGCCTCATCCAGTGCCGAAATTCGCAGGAGAATGCATGCGAGCGTATTCAACCCGTCCGGGTCATCCGGCCGGATCGCCAAGGCCTTGCGCGCAAACGATTCCGCCTCGTCCAATCTGTCGACGCGGCGCAGGACGTCGCCCAGATTGCACGTCGCGTCGAACCGCTTCGTGTCAATTTGCAGCGCGGCCTTCGAAAGCACTCCTCCGCCTCCACGAGCTCTGCCCGCGCCGCGTGAATTGCTCCGATTTCAACCAACAGGCTCGCATCGTCCGGCCGCAGGTCGAGCGCCTTCCTGAAGCAATCGATCGCGTCATCGAGTTGGCCACGTTCCCGGCAAATCTTGCCCAGGTTGATGAGGGCGTCAGGATTCGCCGGGTTGAGCTGCACGGCCTGCCTGAAGGACGCTTCTGCATCGTCTATCCTGCCCGCGGCACGCAATACCGTACCCAGGCTGTTTTGCGCGCCGTCCCAATCGGGCTGCAGCGTCACCGCCTTGCGCAGCGACGCCTCGGCGGCGCCCAGTTGGTTCAACGATTGATAAGCAAGTCCCAGATTGCTGTGCGCAAAGGGATTTCCCGGCGCAATGGAGACTGCCCGCTCGATCAATTCGACGGCCCTGTCACTGTGGCCGATTTGCTGGTACACAACGCCCAGCATGTGTAATGCATCGAAATTCTCGGCGTCAGCCGCCAGCGCCTCGCGGTAGAGAGATTCGGCTTCGGCAAGCCGCCCGGCACGATGATGGACCAGAGCGGATTCGACGCATTGCTGGGGAATCGGCACGGACGCCGAGGTCGTTGGCGCATGAGTGGGCGACTTAGTCCCGAGATGGTTTTCTGCAATTCTCCTGAAAAGGTTTCTCATCGCAAAGTGCCCGCTTCCATGCGGAATCGCAGCAGTCGGCGCTACTTGATCGCAAGTCTGGTCACGATCTGCTTGGTCGCCCGTTCCACCATCGCCTCGCTGTAGCCCAGCTCCGTGAGTTTCCACTTGAACACGTTCGCCAGTTTCGCCTTCTTGTAGACGCCCAGCTTGTGCTGCTCGTGGTACCGGACGGCGCGCACGGTCAAACCCTCGAGGATCACCTTGATCTGGTGCTCCACGCCGGGATCGGTCCTGGCTTCGGAGGCGGGTGGAAAGCGGCGTCCGAAATCCACGGCGAGAGCCGTCGCGAATTCTTCCAGTTCTTTCGTATCGAATACCTTCAGGATCGCCATCGTGTGCACCGAGTGAGAAGTCGTTTAACTACCGAGCCCAGCCAACCGGGCCCACCGTTGGATGTGCATGCATTCATGATATCTCGACACATCGGTCTTGCGCCATTTCGACGTCCATTTCTTCCGGAGTCGCCACCAATCCCAATGCAGTCCGACCCGCGAGAACATCGTCGGTGCGGCCGTTGAAATTACGCGTGTCGAACCACGGCGTCTCTGTCCGCCAGCAGCGGAAGCCGAATTCCCGCAGGTGCATGGCGGACGCCGTCAATGCTGCGTCGTCCGGCGCAGCAACGAATATCGACGGGCGCAAGCGCCAGAGCGTGGTCGCGGCGCCGGCGAGGACATCCGCCGCGTTTACGCCTGGTCCGATCTTGAGGAGATCCAGTCGACTCAGATGCAGGTCATCCACGGTTTCGCTCGGGAATGTTTCCGCCGGGGTGGAAATGGACTCGTTTGCCGCGAGGCCTGCGGCGTGCGCAATGCTCGCTCCTGAGGCGGGTCTGCGCATCATCGTCACGTTCGAAATTCGGTTGGCGGCCAGGTTCTGTCGAAGAATCTGCGACTTCACGGGTTGCGACTCGTATGCCAGCAAATGCCCGTCGCTCCCGACCATCGATGCGAGCGGAATCGTGTGCGCGCCGACACCCGAGCCGATCTCCACCACGGTTGCCCCCGGTCGCGCAATTCGCGCCAGCAAGTCGAGCTGGGGCTGCAACACCTCGCCGTACCAGCAAAGCGAATCTCCGACGAAGGGCTCATCCGGCAGGTACTGCAGTATTCCCCAGCGCGTAAGGGCCACCGCACTGAGCCCCGCACGGTGCCCTCGCAAGGGGGAAGCGTTTGCAAGCGGAGCTTGCGACTGCGTCCGGCCTTCGTCCGTCAGGGGTGTTGCCCAAAATCCGGGCTGCCGCCGTTGGCCTGCAAATGCCTCCGCAATGCCGAAGCGATCTCTTCGATCACTTCACCCACGAGCCTTCGCGACGCTGGCGGAACAGGCGCATGGTCGGATACCAGGGACTGTCGTCACGCCCTTCCATCCAGCGCCAGTCGCCCGCTTTCGGCAACATCAGCCACACGGGCTTTGCCCATCGCGCCGGCCAGGTGGGCAACCGCCGTGTCGACACAGAGCACAAGATCGAGGTGGCTGATCACCGCCGCCGTGTCGTGGAAGTCGCCAAGTTCAGGACCGAGATTCTCGAGGGCCAATCCCGGAGGCGAGGTGTTTGCCTCTTCCTCGCGCGCGCCCTTTTGCAGCCCATAGAATCGCGTTCCCGGAATTCCCCCTAACGGCGCCAGTGTGGCGAGCGACATCGACCGGAAACGATCCTTGGCATGCGAGGGATTTCCGGCCCAGACCACGCCGACCTTGAGGTCGTCGCCCGATTGCAGCCGGGGTGCCCAGCGTGCCTCGCGGGCCGGGTCCGCGCGAAGATAGGGGACTCGCGGCAGGAATCGACGAAAGTTCGGTACCGAATGCATACGGCAGGCTGAGCACATTGAGGTGGTAGTCGAATTCCACGCGCGCCGGTCCGCGCTCGAGTACCCCGTCGATGCCGGGGAAGCTATGCGCAAAGGCTTCGAATCCATCGGGAACCCTGAGCAGGACGCGTGCGCCCAAGGCCTTCAATCGCGGCGCATAGCGAATGAACTGGATCGTGTCGCCCAGGCCTTGCTCGGCGACGAGCAGTATCGTTTTACCCCGCAAATCCTGTCCCGACCAAACCGGCCGCGCGAATTGCTGTCGCGCGGACAGTGCGGGCTCGATCAGACATGCGGAATTCGTAGTGATGCAAGCCCTCGCACAGGCGCCCGGCGGTCAGAAGCGCCTGGGCGTAGGCGACATGCCCGTAAACATAAGGATGCTGCGGAAGCATTTTCTCGTGCAACGCAAGCGCCTCGGCAACACGACCTTCGTTCGCCAATTCGACGGCGAGATTGACAAAGCTGTCGCTTCGCGCTTGATGCGCCGAGTCAAGGCGCAAGGCCGTCGCCGACGCGTCGATCGCCTCCTGCCGGCGATCCTGCGCGTCGAGCGCCGCGCCCAGGTCCTTCCACGCAACGGCACGCTCCGGGTCGGACGCGATGGCTTGGCGCAACAACGATTCGCCAGCCGCCGAGTCGCCCAAGCAACGCTTGCAGTTTCCGAGGAGCCACAAGCAGTCTGCATCGCCGGGGCAAGAGTTCGAGAAGGCGACTGAAGGCAGCATCGGCTTCGGTAAAGCGACCCAACCTGAACAGCGCTGTCGCCAGACCCATGCGGGTTCCGCGGCCTGAGGGATCGAGTGCCGCGGCACGACGCATTGAATCCACCGCCGCCCTCGCATCGCCACTTTGCAGGTGTGCCCAACCCAGCGCCACGTCCAGCGCGGCGCCCGATAAGCCGGCGGCCGCCGCCGTCAGGTAGCCGTCGCGCGCCTCGCGGAAGCGGCCCCAGTCGAAAAGGATCGATGCGCGCGCAAACAGAAGCTCCGCGTTCTCGGGCATCGACAGGAGCCCGTCGTCTACCAACGCGAGCGCCTCGGCACGGCGTTCGGCCGCGCTGAGCGAACGCGCATCGGCAAGCAGGCCACCGACCCTTCCGACCGCCGAGTCCACGGCGCTCCGGACAGTCGGACTGTCGTCACGCGCGATTTTCCCGTCCGACTGCGGTGCGACCGGTTTATCCGTTGCTCCAAACAACTTTTGGAACAGCATCATGGATCTCATTTGCCCGATCGAGTCAGCTTTCGCAGGAATCGCAAGAGTCCCTGCTCGCCGCTATCGGGTGCCGAACCGAATTCGGGTGACCCGAACTGTCCCGGTTCCGCTTGCGCGGCTTCCACGCAACCATCGAGCGGAATTGTCACCTCGATCTCTTCGGGAATCGCCAGCAGCGCCAGCGCCGCATTCCCATCGAAGATATCGGTGTCGCGACGGTTGAAGTTGTCGCGATGGAAATAGCGGTGTCTCCATGCGCCAGCATCGGTACCCGAACTCCCTTGCTCGCTCGATCAGGCTCGTCAGCGCGGACTCGTCTCTTGCCGATATGAACACGATCGGACGCAGGCGCCACAATGTCGCGCTCGCTCCGTCAAGGATGTCGAGGGCGTCCACGTCGGAATTGATCTTGAGCAAATCGAGGCGATCGAGCAGCAACGCATCCACCGTGTCGACGGCGGCGGCGTTTGGCGCGGCCGACGAATCTGCGGCGACGGACCCTGCTTCACCAATTCCAGGCAACGCTCTGCGCGGCCCCGCGAGATCGCGTCGCATCAGGGTGACGATCCCATCGACCCGATTGACGTCGAGATTCTGGCGCAGCAGTTGCCGGACGACCGGGCGCGTTTCGTACACCAACAGGAGCCCATGCACTCCCACCATTTTCGCCAGAGCGATGGCGTGTTCGCCGGCGCCGCTGCCCGCTTCGACGATATGCGCTCCCGGCCGTATCAGCCGCGACAGAAGATCCAGCTGGGGTTGCAGAAGTTCGCCGTACCAGGCGATTGATCGGGCGGAATGACCCGCGTCCGGCAGATACTGGATGATGCCGTAGCGCGTTTCCACGACGCGCGCAATGTTCGCGGGTTCCGCCGAAAGCGTTCGCTCGAGCAACGTCGGGGCAATGCCAGCTCGCGATATTGCCACATGCGCGGGCTTCGGCACGGAACCCGATCGCACCGCCTCTTGCAGCGCCGCCTTGACACGCGCAACGACTTCGTCCCATTCGCCCAGGACGCGCTGGCGAAACAGCCGCATCGTCGGATACCAAGGACTGTCGTCGCGTCCCTCCAGCCATCGAAAATCGCCGATCTCCGGCAGCAGCAGCCACACCGGCTTGCCCAATGCGCCGGCAAGGTGCGCAATCGCCGTGTCGACGCAGATGACCAGATCCAGTCTGGGCGATCGCGGCCGCCGTGTCGGCGAAGTCGGCCAGTTCGGGCCCGAGGTTGACCAGCTTCGTCCTGGTCGGGAACTTCTCGAGCTCCCCGTCCTTGAGCGGCTTCTGCAAAGAGAAGTAGCGCACGCCCTCCACGTCCCAAAGACCATTCAATTTGTCCAGCGCGATCGAACGAAAATTGTCGCGTGGATATTTCGGATTGCCGGCCCACGCAAGTCCGATTTTGAGTCCATTTCCGTCAATTCGCGCGGCCCATTGCTGCGACTTGTCCGGATCGATCCGCACGTAGGGAACGTGTGCGGGAATGGTCGCGACCTCGATTCCCAGCACACGCGGAATACCCATCAGGTGAATGTAGTAGTCAAAGGGCGGCAGCGGCGCCGGCCGCGCGAACACCCGGTCGACGCCGGCAAATCCCTTCGCAAGTTGCGCGATCTCCGGGCGGACCTGCAGAAGGACGGTGGCCCCCATCGCCTTCAGCGAAGCGGCGAAGCGGGAAAAGTGAATGATGTCGCCCGCGCCTTGCTCGTCGAGGATGAGTATGGTCTTGCCGGCCAGATCCTGTCCCGCCCACGGCGGCTTCACGGAAAGTCGGGTCGATTGGACAGGTGCGGCTCCTGCATCCAGCGGAATTCATACTGGGCCCACCCTTCGCGCAGCATTCCCTGGTCCAGCAACACGAACGCGTAGTAGGCGTGCGCGCGTACGTCCGGCAACTCGGGCAGGTATTTCCTGAAAAGGTCCAAAGCCGCGCGGTACTGGCCTGTCGAGACCAGCGCAAAACCTGTGTCGATCATGCTCATCGGCGGTGCGCCCTGCGCCGCCTCCAAGGCGGCCGCTTCCTTGAGTACCTCCAGCGACTCCGCGTAGCGTCCCTGATTGGCAATCGCGACCCCCAGATTGATCCGGAACTGCGGACTTTCCGGCGCAAGCGCAACGGCCCTTCGCATCCAGACTTCCGCTTCGCCGTGTTCGTGCTGTTCGAGCTTGCAGCGCCCGATGCACGACGCGGCCTGCGTATGGTCGGGCGCGATTTCCAGCGCACGCTCGTGACTGGCGATCGCATCCGCATACCGCTTCAGCCGCTGCAGGATCGTGCCGAGGCCGAAATGAGCGGCGACATTGGCGGGATCGAGACCGATCGCCTTGCGGGCGTATGGCTCCGCCTTGTCCGCCTGCCCAAGCAGGAGGAACGACCACGCGAGGTTGAGGTAGAGCGCGGTGCGCGCCACTCCGCTCGCTTCGGCGTGCAAGAAACCCGTGCACGCCTCGCGGACCCGGCCCCAGTCGAACAATACCGAGGCGCGCGCAAACAGCAATTCGCCATCGCCCGGATGCCGCGACAGCTCGGCCGAAACCAGCGCGAGCGCCTCGCCGTATCGTCCGGCTTCGGCGAGCGAATGAACCTCCGCAATCATGGGGGCGACGTCGTGATCCGGCGTTGCCAAGATTGCGGCGCTGCGTGTCAGGCGTTGGCGGCATGGGCCCCTATCGAGCGTTACCAAATTGCCCTGTGGCTACGGCGTATCGTCGTTCCCGTGAGGAGATTATATCGTCGCAGTCGAAATCGGATCTGGATCGTCGCTTCCGCACAAGAAAAGGGCCGGGGGAGAACCCACCGGCCCTTGCATGCAATGCTTGTGAATTAACGGAACGAGGACGGCACGTACTTGGTAAGGCAGCCGCGGACGTGGCGGTCCATGACGTGATTTCGAAATTGGGCTGCCGCGACCTTGCACAGAATAAGCGACAGCGTGCAATCGTTTGGAGACGAACCCGTGTCTTGCGTGACCGCTACCAGCGTCGTATTCGGTCCCGCGCCTGCTGTGCCGCCGTCCGATGACATTGACGCCAGCGTTAACAAACTGGGTCGTACTGGTGGAACAACCCGCCATGTTGGAAGTCGGTCGGGGTCGTGCCGCCGTGCGACGAAACGTATTCCTGCACCGACGTCTTGCACGCCGCAAGCGCCGCCGTGCCTTCCGTCATCTTCGAGCGAACCACGAAGTCCTGATACGCCGGCAGCGCGATGGCCGCCAGGATGCCGACGATGGCAACGACGATCATCAGTTCGATGAGCGTGAAGCCCTGTTGAATTCGTTTCATTTTCCTGTCTCCTTGATTGATGAACGACCCGAACCGCTCGCACCCAGCGATGCTGCTAGCAAGAAAGCAAGGGCTATGCCGCTCGTACCTGGCGGGATCAGCTATCCATTCCCGGTTTCCAACTTCATGATTTGTCGCAATTTTTGGTCCGGCCAATCGACGAGCGGTCGCGGCCCGTCACGCCGTTCGCCGAACAGGAGAAATTTACGGAAGTTGTTCCAGCCGACGCTGCGCGGAACCGGGGTGACGCGGAGCGTCACCTTTTGGCGACGAACCGACTCAGCTCGTCACCGACAGCTCGAGCCGGACGCCCGCCACTTCGAACGTGTCGCCCGGATGCAGGACCGTGCCTTCCGGCGCGACCGGCGTGCCGTTGATGCGGGGTGGCTGCGCACCTTCCACCGGCACCAGCCGGAAACCCGTGCCCACCTTGCGCACCACCGCGACCTGCACGCCGACGCGCCCCACCGAAGCTCGTCCTTGTTGAACGGAA
Source organism: uncultured beta proteobacterium (assembly GCA_963755065.1). Lineage (GTDB taxonomy): Bacteria > Pseudomonadota > Gammaproteobacteria > Burkholderiales > Casimicrobiaceae > VBCG01. The sequence goes on along the minus strand of CAVWIM010000006.1, from coordinate 60,239 downwards.
CGGCCCTGCCGAGGTTGGGCCCGGACAGCACGCGCACCGACGGCTCCGGCGGCCGCGGGAACTGTCGGCGACCGGCGCTTGCGGCAGCGCTTCTGTCGTCTCGGACGCGGATTGCGCGCGCGACGCGCCCGACGGCTCCGCCGCGGTGTCGATGGGACCCGCGCCGGTATTGCCGGTCGGGGCTGCCCATTCGGCAGCCCATGCGGCCAGGCGCTGGTCGGATTCGTGCCGCGAAGGGCTCGGCGTTGCGATCGGCGCGCGGGGGCCTGGCGCGCGCGCGCTTCGCGCGGGGGCGCCGACTCCACAGGATCCGCGGGCGCCCCTTCTGTCTTCGAGGTCCGGATAGAGAAGCAGCGGACGATTCCCGGACCCGCCGCGAAGGTTGCCGAGCGGCGGAACCGCGACGCTCGGCAACGGACGCGCCGGTTCCACGCGCTTCTGCCAATCCGAGCAACTGGTTGCGCGCGATGTCGGGCGGCAGCCCATCGACGCGGGCATTGTCGTCCGACACGAATACCATGCGCTGCCGGCCGATGTCGATCTGGTCGTAGTCGCGCAGGAAATGCTTGACGATGGGCTTGCCGTTGACCAGCGTGCCGTTGGTGCTGCCCAGGTCCTCGAGGAACGAATCCGCGAGGATCGTCACGACCGACGCATGCTCGCCGGAGACCGCCGGATGCGGCAGGCACACGTCGTTGTCGGCACGGCGGCCGATCGTCATGCGCTCCTTGGTGAGCGGAACATCCAGCGTCGTTCCGTCGGCGAGCAGCAGTACGAGCTTGCCCACGATCGTCTCCTAGGCCTTCTTCTTGGCCAGCCAGCGCTGGGCCCAGCCCGTGGCCGGCAGGAACTCGGGCGGCACGCGCACCAGGATGACCGAGATGTTGTCGCGGCCGCCGTTCTGGTTGGCGAGGTCGATCAGGTCGGCCGCGGCCTCGGCCAGGTCGCTGCGCTTTTCGTCGACGACCGAATGGATCACTTCCGGGTCGACCATGTCGGTCAACCCGTCCGAGCACAGGAGGTAGATGTCGTTCGCTTCGATCCGGTATTCGGCGATATCGGTGGGCACGATCGCCTCGATGCCCAGCGCGCGCGTCACGAGGTTCTTGTTAAGCGAATAGCGTGCCTGCTCCGGGCGTGAGCACGCCGCTGTCGATCTGCTCCTGCAGCAGCGAATGGTCGTGCGTCAGCTGTTCGAATTTCTCGCCGCGCAGGCGGTAGCAGCGCGAGTCGCCGATATGGCCGATCGACACGCGGTTGCCGCAGAACACCGCCGCGACGATCGTCGTGCCCATGCCCGCGCACTCGGGACGCGCCTGCGCCGCCTCGTAGATGCCCTTGTTGGCGGCGGCGATATGCTGCTGCAGGAGAAGCGCGCCGTGCGTGAGGCCGCTCTGGATGTCGACCTTGGACAGTTCACGGCCGGATTTCAGCTCCGGCATCATGCCGTTCGACACGACATTGACCGCGATGCCGCTCGCCACTTCGCCGGCGCTGTACCCGCCCATGCCGTCGGCCAGCACGGCGATGCCGGCGTCGCCATCGGCGAAGACCGTGTCCTCGTTGTGCGCGCGCACCATGCCCGGGTGGGACAGGCTCGCGATGTCGAGAGGGGTGGTGTCGGCCATGGGAGATTGGGTGGGACGCGGCGTCGAGACGCAGGGTGCGGAAGGTGCAAATCGCGGCGTTGCGACGCTTTCAGCCCGCGAGTGTAGCGGCATGCGCCGTGGCGCGCGAGAGCCTCGTCGTCATTGCGCCGCGGAAACCGTTCGCCGCTTTTGCCAATGCGCGCCGCCAAGGACGATCACCACCCCGGCGACGGGGCCCGCCCAATCCAGCCATGCCGCGTTGGCATGGATCCATGGCGCCAAGGCCGTGTCCTCGACCAGCAAGCTCGCCCGCGATCCAGCCCAGGAGTCCGCCGCCGATCAGGATGATCAAGGGGAAGCGCTCGATCAGTTTCAGGATGATCTGGCTCCCCGCGATGACCAGCGGAATGCTGACCAACAGCCCGAACACCAGCAGCGGCACGCTGCCCTTTGCCGCAGCGGCGACGCCCAGCACGTTGTCCACGCTCATGACCAAGTCGGCGATGATCACCGTGCGCACCGCCGACCACAGCCGATCGCTGCCCAGGACGTTGGGATCGCCTTCCTCCTCCTCCTCGGCGATCAGCTTGATGCCGATCCAGAGCAGCAACACGCCGCCCAGCGCCTTGAGCCACGGAAGCTCGAGCATCTTGACGGCGAAAATCGTCAGGATGATGCGCAGCACGACCGCGCCGGCCGCGCCCCAGATCACGCCCCAGCGCTTCTGTGAAGGCGGGAGGCCGCGGCACGCGAGCGCAATCACCACGGCATTGTCGCCGGACAGCAGGATGTTGATGTAGATGATCTGCAGTGCCGCGAGCCAGAATTGCGGTGCGAAGGGATCCCACGTGCGCCTATCTCCTCATGATCGCAGCGCCGCCTGCAGCAGCTTGCCCATCTCGGCCGGATTCCGCGTGACCTTGATCCCGCACGCCTCCATCACGGCCAGCTTTTCCTGCGCCGTGCCCTTGCCGCCGGAGATGATCGCGCCCGCATGGCCCATGCGCTTGCCCGGCGGGGCGGTCACGCCGGCGATGAATCCGACCACGGGCTTTTTCATGTTGTCCTTCGCCCAGAGCGCTGCCGCCTCTTCGTCACCGCCGCCGATTTCGCCGATCATGACCACCGCATCGGTGTCGGGATCGGCATTGAACAGCTTCAGGATATCGATGTGCTTGAGGCCATTCACCGGATCGCCGCCGATGCCCACCGCCGACGATTGGCCGAGGCCCAATTCGCTCAGTTGTCCCACGGCCTCGTAGGTCAGCGTGCCCGAGCGCGAAACAACACCAATGCGTCCCTGCCGGTGGATGTGGCCGGGCATGATACCGATCTTGATTTCGTCCGGCGTGATGATGCCGGGACAGTTCGGCCCCAGCAGCAATGTGCTCCCTCCCTGCATCCTGTAGCGCGTGTCGATCATGTCGCGCACCGGAATGCCTTCGGTGATGCAGACCACGAGGTCGACGCCGGCATCCGCCGCCTCCTCGATCGCGGCCGCGGCAAATGGCGGCGGCACATAGATCACGGAAACGGTTGCGCCGGTGGCCGCCTTCGCTTCCTTCACCGTCGCGTAGATCGGGATACCCTCGAAGTCTTCGCCTGCCTTTTTCGGATTGACGCCGGCGACGAAACAGTTGCGGCCATTCGCATATTCGCGGCACATCCGCGTGTGGAACTGCCCGGTCTTGCCGGTGATGCCCTGCGTGATGACTTTCGTGTTCTTGTTGACCAGGATCGACATCGTTATGGTCCTTTAGTTTCCTTTCTTTGCAGCGGCAACGATTTTTTCGGCGGCCTCGGCCATGTTGTTTGCCGTGATGATCGGCAGTCCCGACTCGGCGAGGATTTTCCTGCCCAGCTCCTCGTTGGTGCCTTTCATCCGCACGACGAGCGGCACCTTGAGCGAGACGGCCTTCGAGGCGGCGACCACGCCCTCGGCAATCGTGTCGCATTTCATGATGCCGCCGAAGATGTTGACGAGTATTGCCTTGAGGCCCGGGTGCCGCAGCATGATCTTGAACGCCTCGGTGACCTTTTCGGCAGTCGCGCCGCCGCCCACGTCGAGGAAATTCGCAGGCTCGCCGCCGTAGAGCTTGATGGTATCCATCGTCGCCATCGCGAGCCCCGCGCCGTTGACGAGACAGCCGATGTCTCCGTCGAGCGAAATATACGAAAGGTCGAACTTCGACGCTGCGATCTCGGCGGGATCTTCCTCGTCCAGGTCGCGCATCTCGACGATTTCCGGATGACGGAAGAGTCCGTTGGCGTCGAAATTGAGCTTGGCGTCGAGCGCGATCACGCGGCCGTCGCCGGTGATCACCAGCGGATTGATCTCGGCCAGCGAGGCGTCGGTATCGTGGAAGGCCCTGTACAGCCCCTGCAGCATCGCGCGTGCTTGCGCCAGCGAGCCTGCGGGAACGCCTATCTTGCGCGCAACGCCGTCAGCCTGCGCATCGGTCAGCCCCGTCCCCGGATCGATGAACACCGTATGGATCTTTTCCGGCGTGTTCGCGGCGACGGCTTCGATGTCCATTCCGCCCTCGGAACTGGCCATGAGCGCCACGCGCTGCGTTGCGCGGTCGACGACCATGCCGACGTAGAGCTCGCGCTCGATGTCGGCGCCCTCTTCCACCAGCAGGCGGCGCACTTTCTGGCCGCCCGGGCCGGTCTGATGCGTGACGAGCTGCATGCCGAGAATCTCGGTTGCGCGCTGCTTCACCTCGTCCAGCGATTTCGCGACCTTCACGCCGCCACCCTTGCCGCGGCCACCGGCATGGATCTGCGCCTTGACGACCCACACCTTGCCGCCCAGCGCCTGCGCGGCCTTCACTGCCTCGTCGATCGTGAACGCCGGAATGCCGCGCGGGACCGGCATGCCGAACTTGCGGAAAATCTCCTTGCCTTGGTATTCGTGAATCTTCACCTTCACTCCCAATGGAACGTACTGCGTTTTCAACGCTTTATGACGATACCCTGACCGGTCGGAAGTGGCATGACCCGGTAGTGACGCGCTTCGAACCATGGATCCTCGGCGAGCTTCTGGCTGCGATAAACACCCGCCCATTCGTAATCGTCGAGGATCACGATGCCGCCCGGAACGACCCTGTCGAACAACGCCTCCAGCGCTGCAATCTCGGCCGGCGCTTCGTTAAGGTCGATATGAAGGTACGCGATGTCCCGCGGTGATTGGCCGTCGAATACATCGGGAATGCAACCCTTGAAGATCTTCACTTGCGGATACGAACTGAATTTGTCCCGCACCCGGCTTTCGAGATCAGGGCCATGGTCCGGCATGGCGTCATGCAACATCCACTCTTCATGCTCGAAAAGATCATAGAGCCAGAAGTTCTTCGGAAAACTGACCCCTCCCAGATAGTCGACAACGGTCTTCACGCCGACGCCAGTGTAAGCCCCGCATTCGACGAAATCGCCGTCGAGCTGGACGCAGTGGTAGGCGGCGCAAGCCAGAATATAGCGCCGCCAGACGATGGCCTTGTCGGCATCGGATTCGACATTGGCATCCCATGCCTTGACGAACACCTCGTCGTCCAGCATCGAGTTGTTCCGGGCCCAGGTGAAGAAATTGTCGGCGAAATGAAACCCGGGCTCGACCTGTTCGGACGCCGCCTTGATGTGTTGCGCAACAAGCTCGGCGTTGCGGGTCCCCCAAAACATCGGCATGAAGTACGCCTTGACCTGGTTGAGTGCCGGCTGGGAAAGCTTGGGCAAGCGGAATCCCTTAGCTGCCAATGACGCAAAGAGCGACATCGCGAGCGCCTCCGTTCACCAGGGATTCTTCGGCATGCCGCCAATCATGACTGGCGCGGCTCGGAAACCGGCTCGCGATACCACTTGGGGTAATACTCGCGGACGGTGTCGGTCGTGGTCAGCAGCGCGTGACAGCGGTCGAGCTGGAACGGCTTGCCTTCGCCTTCGTCTTCGCGCGCCAATCCGGCAAATGTCTGCACGGCGGCGGTGGGCAAATAGGAGAGCATCTCGGTCAGGTGCGTGCAACCCTGCACGCCGCCCACGATGTCGTGCAGCTGCTTGCGAAAGCCCTTGACGAGGCAGGCGCCGAGGAGCTTCTGGTATTCCGGTCCGATGCGGTTGCACGCCCCCGGATAGGGCATGCCGTCGGTGACGGCCTCGATGGCGCGGATCACGTAGCCGCGGTCAATGGTGACGCGAATCCACATGTCGTGCACCGCTTCGCGCGCCGGCCGCACGCCGGTCAGCAGTTCGTAATCGTGGTCCTTGGCGTCGACGATGTGCGCCTCGATGTCGAACAGGCCATCGTCACGCCGGAATCCGTCATAGGTCACCGATCGGCGGTGCAGCCGCTCGCGCGTCGCGGTGGGCGTAGATAGCGGCATGGGCGTACGGGATCGGAGACGAAGGCGCCGGTCGTGGCGGGCAGCCGGTTTGCGAACGGCTAAAATGGCGGACGGAAGACAAATATTACGCTGCAGCGACGTTTCGGGGCAACCGGAGCCATTCCATGCCGTTCATCATCGCCCTCGACCAGGGGACAACCAGTTCGCGCGCGATCGTGTTCGATCATGGGGGCGCCATTCGGGGCGAGGCGCACCGGGAATTCCGCCAGATCTTCCCGCAGCCGGGCTGGGTCGAACACGACGCGACCGAAATCTGGGCAAGCCAGTCGGCCGTGCTGCGCGAAGCGCTCGTCAATGCAGGGACCAGCGCGCGCGACATCGCCGCCATCGGCATCACCAACCAGCGCGAAACCACGCTGGTCTGGGAACGCGCAACCGGGCGGCCAATCGCCAACGCGATCGTCTGGCAGGACCGGCGCACGGCACCGCTCTGCAATGATCTTCGCACCGCCGGACACGCGCCGTTGTTCGCGCGCAAGACCGGGCTCGTGCTGGACGCCTACTTTTCCGGCACCAAACTCAAGTGGCTGCTGGACAATGTGGCCGGCGCGCGAGCGCGCGCACAACGCGGCGAGCTCGCGTTCGGCACGATCGACACCTGGCTCGTCTGGCAACTCACCGGCGGCCGAGTACATTGCACGGACGCGTCGAATGCGAGCCGCACGCTTCTCTTCGACATCCACGCGGGGGACTGGGACGATGAGCTGCTGGGGCTCCTCGACATACCACGCGCGGTCCTGCCGCAGGTCGTGGCCTCGAGCGGTGTCTGCGGACAGGCAGCGATCGACGGAGTGGACATCCCGATTGCCGGGATCGCCGGCGACCAGCAAGCCGCGCTGTTCGGGCAGGCCTGCCTCACGCCGGGTCTCGCGAAGAACACCTACGGGACCGGCTGCTTCCTGCTGCTCAACACCGGGAGGGAGGCGGTCAGTTCGCGCAACAACCTGTTGACGACGGTGGCGTGGCGGCGCAATGGCGTGACCGACTATGCGCTGGAAGGCAGCGTGTTCATCGGCGGCGCCGTCGTGCAGTGGCTGCGCGACGGCCTGAAGATTATCAGCGCCGCCCCCGATGTCGAAGCGCTTGCGGCGAGCGTTCCGGATAACGGTGGCGTCTACCTGGTGCCCGCGTTCACGGGTCTCGGCGCGCCGCATTGGGACCCTTATGCGCGGGGCGCAATCTTCGGCCTGACGCGCGGCGCCACCGCGAGCCACATCGCCCGCGCAGCGCTCGAGTCCATCGCCTTCCAGAGCGCCGATGTGCTCGCGGCGATGGAGAAGGACGCCGGCATCACGCTGACGGAGCTCCGTGTGGACGGCGGCGCGACCGGCAACGACTTGCTGATGCAGTTCCAGGCAGATCTCCTCGGTGTGCCTGTCGTGCGGCCCAAGGTACGCGAGACCACGGCGCTGGGTGCGGCCTACCTGGCGGGACTCGCTGTCGGCTACTGGAAGAGCGACGCGGATATCGCATCCAACTGGCACGTCGATCGCCGATTCGAACCGGCGATGTCCCGCGATGCCGCAGCGGACCTGCGCGCGGGATGGGACAAGGCCGTGACGTGCGCCAAGGCGTGGGCGTGAGATCACCGCTTCAGTCGCGATGACTGAGCATGATCCCGCGCGTTCCGGCGCGAACGCAACCGAGTCGGGCCAGCGCCTGATCGACGCGGGCAATCGACTCGAGGATGCCGGTGACGTCGCTGCCGCGCTGGCCAAGTACCAGGAGGCCGTTGCCGCATCGCCTTCGTACCTGCGGGCTTACCTGAATCTGGGGAACGCCTTGCAACGGCTGGGCAGGATCGCGGAGGCCGTCGCGGCGCTGCAATCCGCACTGCGCATCGATCCCGATTACGCGCCGGGCCATTTCAACCTCGGCAATGTGTACCTGGGCGCGGGCAACTTCGACGGCGCGGAACACGAGTTTCGCGAGTGCTTGCGGCTCGATCCGATCCCTCGCGGAGGCAGCCATAGCGTTGGCCAATGTCCTCGAGACCCTGCGCCGACCCGTCGAAGCCGAAGAACAATTGCGCCGGCTGCTGGCGCAAAAGCCGGACTGTGCCCCGGCTGCGCACAACCTCGGGCTGCTGTTGCAAACTCGCGACGACTGCGATCACGCGGAGGAATTCTTCCGTCGCGCTATCGCTGCGGACCCTTCGTTCGTGCTGGCTTACACGGCGCTGGGAGATCTCATCCGGAATGGGGGCCGCGCGAAGGACGCGGAAGCGTGGTACCGGAAAGCCCTCGCGGCGGACCCTCGCTCGCAGGCGGCATGGGATGCAATGCTCCTGTCGCTCAACAATCGCGACGACTTGAGCGCACAGGAGGTGTTGGCCGAACACCTGCGCTTCGGCGCGGTGTTTCCGGAGGCCGATTCCGTGCGCCGGGAGCGCAAAGGCCGCGGCCGCCGGCATTCGCGGGTGCGCGTCGGCTATCTGTCGGGCGATTTAATCCAGCACCCGGTCGCGCTGTTCTTGCGCCCGGTCCTGGCGCATCACGATCGCACGCAATTCGAGCTCTTCTGCTACTCGAACAACGTGAGCGAGGATGGGATGACGCGCGACTTGAGGTCGCGCGTCGACCAGTGGCGGAACATCGCCGGCGCCGACGACGTTGCCGCGGCACAAGTCATTCGCGCGGACGAACTCGACGTCCTCATCGATCTGTCAGGTCATACCGGGCGGTCCCGCGTCCACCTTTTCAATCACGGATGCGCGCCCGTGCAGGCCATCTGGCTGGGCTATCTCAATACGACGGGCCTGCGCTCGGCGGATTTCCGGATTTGCGACCCATACACCGATCCAATCGGCATGACCGAGCGGTTCCATACCGAGCAGTTGTTGCGATTGCCTGACAGCCAGTGGTGCTACGCGCCGGTCTTCGAGATACCCAGGGCGCCGGTTCCACAGCGCGGCGCGAATGAAGGGATCGTATTCGGTTCGTTCAATCATGCATCGAAGGTCTGCGACCGGTGCATCGACCTGTGGTGCCGCGTGCTGCTTTCGGTGCCCGGCGCCCGATTGCGGATGTTCGCGGTCCCGCCGGGGCAAGCGACGGCAGCGCTCCGGCAACGGTTCGAGCGGCGTGGCATCGAGCGCCGCCGCGTCGCTTTTGCGCCGCGGCAGAACATCGACGACTACTTCGCGGCGATCGCCGACGTCGACGTGGCGCTGGATACCTTTCCCTATGGCGGGGGCACGACTTCCTTCGACATTTTGTGGATGGGTGTGCCGCTGGTGGCGCTCGCGGGCGAACGCCCGGTGTCGCGCTCAGGAATCAGCATCCTGTCCAACCTGCAATTGCCGGAGCTCATTGCCATGACGGATGATGCGTATGTGGAGACCAACCTGCGCCTGGCGGCGGACGGGCAGTGGCGGCGCGCGCTGCGCGAATCGTTGCGCGAAACGATGCAACGCTCGCCGCTGATGGACGCCGCCCGTTTCACCCGGAATTTCGAAAGCGGCATTCGGCGGATGCTGGACGATGTCCGGCCCTGACGAATCCCCCGGCGGCGGATTGCGCCGGCCCGATTAGGTGTATATACTCGCAATTACGTGCATATGCTCTGATCGTAATCCACCGTGACCGTCGCCCATCCTTTCGCTTCCCCCTGCGCCTGTTCCCGCCTTCGCCGCGCCACGCGCGCCGTCACGCAGCTCTACGACGACGCACTGGCGCCGATCGGCTTGCGCGTCACGCAGCTTTCATTGCTGCGCACGCTGCAGCGCCAGGGCACGCTGCGTATCGGTGAACTCGCGGACCGGAACCTGCTCGATCGTACCGCGCTGTCGCGTAATCTCGATCCGCTGGCGGAACGCAAGCTGGTCGCCATCGTACCGGGAAGCGACGCGCGGACACGCGAAGTCACGTTGACCCGGCAGGGAATCGCCGCCATCGCAGCCGCCGCGCCTCATTGGGAGCGCGCACAAAGAGAAGTCGCACGGCACATCGGCCGCGACCGCCTCGATGGACTCTATACCGTGCTGCTGGATATGGAAACGCTTCACCCTTAGGCCCGCCAGCAGCGGGGTCTCACTACACAGCAAAGCGACAACGATGCCCAAGCCACTGCCCGCCGACTGGCGAACGCCCACCGTCGTCCTGATATGCGGTGGCCTGATCCTCACGCTCGCCATGGGTATCCGGCACGGCTTCGGTCTCTTCCTCCAACCGATCTCGCACGACATGGGATGGGGCCGCGAGACGTTCGCGCTCGCGCTTGCCGTGCAGAACCTGATGTGGGGTGCGACGCAGCCGTTCGCGGGGATGATCGCGGACAAATACGGCACGGCGCGCGTTGTCCTTGGCGGGGCCGCTCTGTACATCCTCGGCCTGGTCACGATGGCGCACTCGCATTCGCCGTTGATCTTCGTGCTCACGTCCGGTGTGCTGATCGGCACGGGATTGTCCGGCGTCACGTTCAGCGTCATCTCCGGTGTCCTGGGCCGGAAATTCCCGCCGGAAAAGCGCAGCATGGCGCTCGGCATTTCGGCGGCGGCGGGATCGTTCGGCCAGTTCGCGATCCTGCCGCTGACGCAATGGCTTCTGTCGAACGTGGGCTGGTACGGAGCGCTGCTGGCGATGGCCGGCGTCGCGCTGCTGATCGCCCCGCTTGCTGCGGCGATGGTCGAACGCCGCGCGACGCATGTCCACGCTTTCGCGCAATCGGCGCGACAAGCGATGGGCGAGGCGCTCGGGCACCGCGGCTACATGTTGCTGACGACGGGCTTCTTTGTTTGCGGCTTCCAGGTCGTGTTCGTCGGCGTGCACCTGCCCGCCTATCTCGCGGACAAGGGCCTGCCCGCGTATGTCGCCGTCACCGCGCTCGCGCTCATCGGACTCTTCAATATCGTCGGCACCTACGCCGCCGGATGGCTCGGCGGCCGGGTAAGCAAGAAGTACATCCTGTCCACGATCTATTTCGCGCGGGCGGTGGTCATTGCGCTCTTCCTCTGGCTGCCGCTGACACCCTTCAGCGTCTATGCATTCGCAATCGCCCTGGGCCTGCTCTGGCTGTCGACCATCCCACCAACCAACGGCATCGTCGCGCAGATCTTCGGGGTGCGCTACCTCGCGATGCTGTCGGGATTCGCGTTCTTCTCGCACCAGATCGGCAGCTTCCTGGGCGCGTGGCTGGGCGGTAAGCTCTACGACACGACCGGCAGCTACGACGTCGTGTGGTACCTGTCGATTGCATTGGGCATCGTCGCCGGCCTCCTCAACCTGCCGATCGACGAGCGCGAGATCAAGCGGCCGGCACTGGGCGCGGCTTAACGGACGGCTGGATACGAATCGGCGGCGATCTGGTCGATCGCGTCGGTGATGATCGTGTCCACGCCCCAGCCCGCCAATTCCGCGACGCGCGCCTGGTCGTTGGGCGTAAAGCAGCACACGCGAAAGCCGCCGCGGTGCGCGGCCTTCACGATCTCGGCGGAGAGTGCCTTGTGTTCGGCATTGAGCGCCACACATTCGAGCGCACGCAGCCGATCCAGCCAATCCGCCGGCAGCTCATCCAGCAGCAGCGCGCGCGGGAGTTGCGGTGCGGAGTCGCGCGCCGCCGCGAGCGACGCCTCGTCGAATGACGAGAGGAGCGGGGGAACTTCGGCATCGCGCCATAGCGCAGCGGCATCGAGCGCGACTGCCGCGCCCGTTTCGCGCTCCCGGCCGGGCATGGACTTGATTTCGACGTTGCACGCGACACCATGCGCGCGCGCCCAGCGGGCGATGGACGCAAGCGTGGGCAGCATCTCGCCCGCGTATTTCGCCGAGTGCCAGCCGCCCGCATCCAGCCGCGTCAGCTCACGCCATGGCAGCGCGTCCGCGCGGCCGCGCCCGCTGGTGGTGCGCTCGAGCGTCGCGTCGTGCAGCAGAAACGCGACGTTGTCCGCCGCGAGCTTGACGTCGAATTCCACCATGCCGTAGCCGTGCGCGTGCCCTACGCGCATCGCGGTCAGCGTGTTTTCGGGCGCGAGCTTGCCGGCGCCGCGATGAGCGCAGAGCCGGGGATAAGGCCAAGGCGCGAGAGTCACCACAATCAACCCATGGTCTTCATTTTATCCGCGCCCCCGTTTCCGAGTCGAACAGAAATACGTGCGATGGATTCGCGGCGAGCTGCATCGTCGATCCGATCTCGGGGTGCACGCCGTGCGGTATCCGGGCGATGATGGTGGCGCCGCCGTGGCCAACGTGAACGAGCGTATCGGCTCCCAGCTCCTCGACAATTTCCACCGCGCCGGATACCGTGGCAGGCCCGCCATCGCTCAGGCGAAAGTGCTCCGGGCGCACACCGATCGTGACGGACCGGCCCGCCTCGGCGCCGCCAATCGCCGCGGTTGCGGTGCCGCCCGCCAACAGCGAAAAGCGCGACCCGCCTTCGGCCTTCGCCGGCATGAAATTCATCGCCGGCGAGCCGATGAAGCCAGCGACAAAGAGCGTGGACGGATTCTGGTACACCTCCATCGGCGTCCCGATCTGCTCCGCGCGGCCGGCGTTCATCACGATCATCCGCTGCGCCAGCGTCATGGCCTCGACCTGGTCGTGCGTAACGTACAGGCTAGTGGTGCCGAGCCGCCGGTGCAGCTTCTGGATCTCGAAGCGCATCTGGACGCGCAGCTTGGCATCGAGATTGGACAAAGGCTCGTCGAACAGGAATACGGCCGGCTCGCGCACGATGGCACGGCCCATCGCGACGCGCTGGCGCTGGCCGCCCGAGAGCGCCCGCGGCTTGCGCTCGAGCAGCGCTCCCAGTTCGAGGATTTCCGCGGCCCGGTTCACGCGCTTGACGATGTCGTCCTTGGCGAAGCCGCGGATCTTGAGCCCGTACGCCATGTTCTCGAATACGCTCATGTGCGGATAGAGCGCGTAGTTCTGGAACACCATCGCGATGTCCCGGTCCTTGGGCTCCAGCGCGTTGACCACGCGGTCGCCGATGACGATCTCGCCCGCGGTGATTGTTTCCAGCCCGGCGACCATCCGCAGCAGCGTGGACTTGCCGCAGCCCGACGGCCCGACGATCACGACGAATTCGCCGTCGGCGACGTCCGTGCTGACGCCATGGATGACCTCGGTCGGGCCATAGCTCTTGCGAACGTCGCGGAGCTCGACCTTGGCCACCGCTATTTCTCCGAATCCACGAGGCCCTTGACGAACCACCGCTGCGTCAGGAGAACTACCAGTGCCGGCGGAACCATCGCCAGCATGGCGGTGGCCATGACTAGGTTCCAGTCGGTCGCAGCGTCGCCTCCGGAAATCATGCGCTTGATCCCGATCACCGACGTGTACATGTCCTCCTGCGTGGTTACCAGCAGCGGCCACAGATACTGGTTCCAGCCGTATATGAAGAGGATGACGAACAGCGCGGCAATGTTCGGACGGGACAGCGGTATGACCACATCCCAAAGGAAACGCAAGGGGCCCGCGCCGTCGATGCGCGCGGCCTCCGCAAGTTCGTCGGGAATCGTCAGGAAGAATTGCCGGAACAGGAACGTCGCGGTCGCCGACGCGATCAACGGAATGGTCAGTCCTGCATAAGTGTCCAGCATGTGCAAGTCCGACACGACCTTGTAGGTTGGCAAGATGCGCACCTCGACGGGCAACATCAACGTGATGAAGATCATCCAGAAAGCGAGCGAGCGAAGCGGAAACCGGAAATAGACGATGGCGAATGCGGACAGGAGCGAGATCGCGATCTTGCCGACGGCGATGACCAGCGCGCTGACGAGGCTGTTGACCATCATCCGGCCCACGCCCGCCCCCGACTCCCCGGTGCCATGCGCGAGCACCGTCTTGTAGTTCTCGACCAGGTGGGTTCCCGGCAGCAACGGCATCGGCGCCAGCAGGACGTCCTCCGCGGTCCGGGTCGACGCGACGAACGTGATGTATACCGGCAACGCGACGATCAGCACGCCGATGCCGAGGATCAGGTGCGAGAAAAAGGTAAGCAGTGGTCGCTTTTCGATCATGTTCAAGACCGGATGCCGCTCAGTACCGTTCTTTCAATACTGCACTTTCCGTTCGACGAATCGGAACTGGATCACCGTGAGCGTGACCAGGATCACGATCAGGATCACCGACTGCGCGCCGGAGGCGCCGAGGTCGAGCCCCTTGAAGCCGTCCTTGTAGAGCTTGTAGACCAGGATTTCCGTCGCCTGACCGGGTCCGCCGGAGGTTGCCGCGTCGATGATCCCGAACGTGTCGATGAATGCGTACACCAGGTTGATGACGAGCAGGAAGAAGGTCGTCGGCGACAGCAGCGGAAATACGATGGTGACAAAACGCTTAACTGGGCCCGCACCGTCGATCGCGGCCGCCTCCAGCAACGATTTGGGAATCGACTGCAGGCCCGCTAGGAAGAACAGGAAGTTGTAGCTGATCTGTTTCCAGACTGCGGCCATGACCACGAGCAAGAGCGCCTGGTTGCCGTTGAGCACGTAATTCCAGTCCACGCCCAGGCGGTTCAGCCAGTATCCGGCGATGCCGATCGACGGATTGAACAGGAACACCCAGAGCACCGCGGCGATCGCCGGGGCTACCGCGTAGGGCCAGATCAGCAACGTCTTGTAGACCATGGCCCCGCGCACGATCCTGTCGGCAAACACGGCCAGCACGAGCGACACCGACAAGCCCAGGGCGGCAACCAAAACCGAGAACAATGCGGTCACCTTGAACGACGCGAGGTAATGCTCGTCGTTGAACAGTTCGCGGAAGTTGTCGAGCGCGACGAACTGCAGGTTGCCGCCGAACGGATCCTGAATGTAGAGGGACTGGTAGACCGCCTGCCCTGCGGGCCAGAAGAAAAAAACCAGCGTAACGGCGATCTGCGGAAGGATCAGCGCGTACGGCAGCCAGCGTGACTGGAACCGCGCGCGCTTTTCCATCGCCATGGCTTCACCGCGTGTAAGTCAGTCACGCTCGCGCCATCACTGCCCTGCCGTCTTGGCGAACTTCGCGATCTGTTCGTTGCCACGCGCGACGGCGGCATCCAGGCCCTCCTTCGCCGTCTTCTTGCCGCCCCACACGTTCTCCAGTTCCTCGTCGATGATGTCGCGTATCTGGACGAAATTGCCGAGCCGGATGCCGCGCGACTTGTCGGTCGTCTTCACGATCATCTGCTTCACCGAGACATCGGTGCCCGGATTCTTCTCGTAGAAGCCGGATTTCTTGGTCAGTTCATAGGCCTCGAGCGTGATCGGCAGGTAGCCGGTGGTCTGGTGCCAGACGGCCTGCCGCTCGGGATCCGACAGGAACGTGAAGAACTTGGCGACGGCTTTGTACTCTTCCTTCGACTTGCCACCCATCACCCACAGCGAGGCGCCGCCGAGGATCGTGTTCTGCGGGGCGCCGGCGACGTCGGCGTAATAGGGCAACGGCGCGACGGCGAACTTGAACTTGGCGTTCTGCTTGATGTTGCCGTAGGCGGCCGACGAGGTCGTGAGCATCGCGCATTCGCCGCTGAAGAACTTGGCCTCCGGCTCGGTCTTGCGGCCGGCGTAGGTGAAATAGCCCTTCTTCGCCCAGTCCTGCAGGTTGCCGATGTGTTTCACCTGCAGCGGCCCGTTGAACACGAGCGTCGGATCGTTGCCGGCAAAGCCGTTCTCCTTGGTCGCGAACGCGGTGTTGTGCCATGCCGAGAAGCTTTCCAGCTGCACCCACGATTGCCATGCGGTGGTGAAACCGCACGGTGCCGCACCGGAAGCCTTGATCTTCGCCGCGGCGGCCATGACTTCGGGCCAGGTCGCAGGCGCCCGGTTGGGATCGAGTCCGGCCTTCTCGAACGCCTCCTTGTTGTAATAGAACACCGTCGTCGAGCTGTTGAAGGGGAACGACAACATTTGTCCCTTGGTGTTGGTGTAGTAGCCCGCCACCGCCGGAATGTAGATCTTGGGATCGAATTTCTCGCCGGCGTCGGCCATCACTTGATGGACTGGCTTGATGGCGCCCTTGGCCGACATCATCGTCGCCGTGCCGACCTCGAACACCTGCAGGATGGCCGGCGCGCTGCCCGCGCGATAGGCGGCAACCGCCGCCGCCATCGCTTCGGGATAACTCCCCTTGAACACCGGAGTGACCTTGTATTCGTTCTGGCTTTCGTTGAACTTCTTGGCGAAATCGTTGATGCGGTCGTTGTTCGCCAGCGTCATGCCGTGCCAGAACTGGATTTCGGTCACGGCTTGCGCCGACGCCGCCAATGCGAACAGCGCGGTCGCGACAAGCCACCGCATTACACGAGCATGGTCATGCAACATGGAACTCCTCCTGGCCTGGTTTGCAAACGAGCGGGCAGTCTGCCTCTGTGCGGTGACGATTCTATGTCAATTATGACATGGCGGCGCGTGGCCGGTTGGCTGACTCGGACTCAGGTGCCGCAGGCAGTCGGCCGGGCGCGTGTTCCGGCGCGCGGCGGGCAGTCAACCCACGACTACCCGCCCCGCGCCGCACGCACCGCGACGACAGCGGCACATTCGCCCGCGCCAGCCAACCGGCACGCGCTGGCCATTGCAGCCGGCGCGACAAATGCGCGGGGGGTCAGGGGCGCGCCAGGTGCACGTGGGTCGCGCCGTCCGTCGCGGGTGGCGCGGCGAGGAAGTCGTGGGTTGACTTCCGAAGCCGCGCCGGGCAACCCGCAGGACGGTGTTTGCGACCTCCGAGCATGGGCGCACCTCTGACCGCCACGCGGATCGGAGCGATTCGCAATGTATTCAGTCGGCGTGCCCAGGCTGCGGTACCGCACTCTGCGGCGCCGGCACCACGGCAGGCACGGCGTCGTGCGTATGCCCGGCCAGCAGTGTGTACGCAGTCGGCACGACGAACAGCGTGAGGAAGGTCCCGAAGGTCATGCCGCCGACGATGACCCATCCGATCTGCGTACGGGACTCGGCGCCGGCGCCGGAAGCCAGGGCCAGCGGCAGCGCCCCCAGCACCATCGCACCGGTCGTCATCAGGATGGGTCGCAGGCGCATCGTCGCGGCATCGATCACGGCTGGCAGCATGGGCTCGCCCTTGTCCCGCAGCTGGTTGGAAAATTCGACGATCAGGATGCCGTGCTTGGTGATCAGGCCGACCAGTGTCACCAGGCCTACCTGGCTGTAAATATTGAGCGTGCCGCCGGCCAGCCAGAGCGTGACGAGCGCGCCGGTCATCGACAGCGGCACCGAGAGCATGATCACGAACGGATTGATGAAGCTCTCGAACTGCGCCGCCAGGACGAGATAGATGAACGCCAGCGCCAGCACGAACGTGAAGTAGATCTCGACGCCCGATTTCTTGAATTCGCGCGACTGGCCGTCGACATCGGTTTGCGCCGTGTTGGGGAGCGCAACCTTCGCCGCCGCGTCCATCGCGTCGAGCGCCTCGCCCACCGCATAGCCGGGGGCCAGCGTTCCGGTGATCTTGACCGCGCGCAGCCGGTTGAAGTGGTTGAGCGATTGCGGAGCCACGCCTTCGCGCACGTCGACGAGGTTCGACAGCTGCACCATGCCGCCATCGCGCGCCCGCACGTAGGCGTCGCTGATGTCGGCCGGGGACGTGCGGTCCAGAGGAGCCACCTGAACGATGACATCGTATTGCTCGCCCTCGCGCTTGAACCGCGTCACTTGGCGGCCGCCCAGCATCGTTTCGAGCGTGCGGCCGACCGTTTCGACGGCCACGCCGATGTCGGAAAGCTTGTCGCGGTTGATCGCCACCCGGACTTCTGGCGTGTTGAGCCGCAGGTCGATCTGCAGGTTCTGCACGCCCGGATATTTGCGCACCTCCTCGAGGAAGCGGTCGACCGTCCGCTGCAGCTCGGGATAGGGCACCTGCGACATCACGACGTATTCGATCGGCGTGGAGCGGAAGAATTGACCGAGCGAAGGCGGATTGATGGGAAACGCGAGGGCGCCCGGGATCGACGCGAGTTTGGGCCGCATCTCGTCGGTGATCTGCTGCTGTTTCTTCTTGCGCTCTTCCCACGGCTTCAAACGCAGGATCGCATTGCCGTCGACGACCGTCGGAAAGCCCTGGATCGACGTGAAGGCTGCCGCCTCGGGAACCTGCGCGTAGAACTCCTCGATCGGGCGAATCTGGTCGGCAACGTACGTTGGCGTCGAGCCCTGGGGCGCGGTGACCAACCCGAACACGATGCCGCGGTCTTCGATCGGCGCGAGCTCGGCTTTCAACAGGGTGAAGAACAGGACGCCAAGTCCCAGGACGATTACCCATATCGCCCCTACCAGCCAACGCGTGTGCAGCGTCGCGGTGAGCGCGCGCCGGTAGCCGTTGGTCAGCGCATTGATCCAGCCTTCGATCGTGTTGTAGATCCATGAATGCCGCTCCTGGTGCTTCAAGAGCAGCGAGCACATCATCGGCGACAGCGTCAGCGCGACGAATCCGGACACCATCACCGCGCCGGCGAGCGTGAGCGCGAATTCGATGAACAGCCGTCCGGTGCGCCCGGTCGCGAAAGCCAGCGGCGCGAAGACGGACGCGAGGGTCAACGTCATGGCCACGATCGCGAAGCCGATTTCACGCGCGCCCTGGATGGCCGCAGCCTTGCGCGGCATGCCCGCCTCGACGTGCCGGAAAATATTCTCGAGCATGACGATGGCGTCGTCGACGACGAGTCCGATCGCCAGCACGATGGCAAGGAGCGACAACGTATTAATCGTGAAGCCGAAGACATACATGATTCCGAACGTGCCGATCAGCGACACCGGGATGGTGACGATCGGAATCAGTGTCGCGCGCAGGCTGCGCAGGAAGAAGTAGATGACGAGCACGACCAGAACGATCGCCTCCAGGATCGTCTCGAATACCGAATTGATCGAACGGTCGATGAACACCGACGTGTCATAGGCGACGACGAGCTTCATGCCCGGCGGCAGTCCCGGGTTGATCTTGTCCACTTCCGCCCTGACCGCATGCGACAGCTCCAGGGGATTCGCCACCGCCTGCTTGATGACGCCGATGTTGAGCGAGGACTTGCCGTTGAAGCGCGAGATGATGCGTTCGTCGACCGGCCCGATCGCCGCCGATCCGACATCGCGGATGCGAACGGGATAGCCGCCGACGTTGGCGACGATGATGTTGCCGAACTGCTCGGGCGTGCGCGTGTCCGTCTCCGCCACGACGGTGAATTCGCGCGCCGTCGATTCGATGCGACCCGCCGGAATCTCGGCATTCTGCTTGCGAATGGCGTCCTCGACGTCCTGCACCGTCAGCTTGTACGCGGCCAGCCGCGTGCGGTCGAGGTTGATGCGCATCGATATCTGGCGCTCGCCGAAGATGCGCACGTCCGCCGCCCCCGGGAGCACGGAGAACCGTGGCTGCACGTAGCGCTTGACGTAGTCGGACGCCTCGAGCGTGGTCTGCGATCCCGCCTGCACGGCGATGTAGATGATCGGATTGGCGTCGGCCTCGACCTTGGCGATGATCGGCTCGTCGATCGTGTCGGGCAGCTTGCCGCGCGCGCGCGCCACCTTGTCGCGAACGTCGGCGGCCGCCGAATCCGGGTCGCGCTTCAGCGTGAACCTGACGTTGATGCGGGACGTCTCCGAGCGGCTTTGCGACGTCATCACCTCGACGCCCTCGATGCCCGCCAGCGAGTCCTCGAGCGGCTTGGTCACCTGCGATTCGACGACCTCGGCGGACGCGCCCCGGTACGTCACCGCCACGCTGACGACGGGCTCGTCGATGCGCGGATATTCGCGCACGGAAAGCCGCGTATAGGAAATGAGGCCGATCAGCACGACGATGAGCGACAGCACCGTCGCGAAGACCGGACGCTTGATGCATATCTCGGGCAGTTGCATGGCCGCCGGATCAGGACTTCGGCGGGGGCGGCGGCGCCGCGTCGGCCTTGCCGGGCGCGGCGTTGGCGGGTGTGATGACGCTGGTCCCGCCGCCGGCCGCGCTGCTCCCGGCCGGCATGGGCGGTGCCGCCGCGGTGGAGCTGCTCTTGGCAGACGCCGCGCCCGCGACATTGACCGGTGCCCCATCGCGAAGCTTCAGCTGGCCGGCCGTCACGATGACGTCGTCCTTTTCCACGCCGTTCAGGATTTCCACCTTCGAGTCGCGGCGCTGGCCCACTTCGACCTTCGTGCGCACCGCCTTGCCGTCGATGATCCGGAAGACGAACTGCTGATCGCCCTGCGGCACGAGCGCCTGCTCGGGCAGGATCATGGCGTCCTGCGCATCGCGGGTGATGAGCCGCACGCGGGCGAACATACCGGGGCGCAGGCTGGTGTCCGGATTGCGCACCATGGCGCGGATGACCACGGAACGCCCGGCCGCATCGATCAGCGGGTTCACCGCGAACACCTTGCCCTCGAACGTCTTGCCCGGCAACGCATCGAGCTGGATCTGCAGCGCCTGCCCGACCTGCACCTGGCGCATGTAGACCTCGGGCACGCGGAAGTCGACCTTGAGCGGATCGATCGACTCGAGGTTGACCAGATCCGCGCCCTCCTTCACGTAATCGCCAACCGACACCGACCGCAGCCCGATGACTCCGGAGAAGGGCGCTCGCAGCTCCATCTTCGCGAGCTTCGCCTCGAACAACTGCAACGACGCTTCCGCCACCTTGAGATTGTTCTCGGCCTCATCGCGGGCCTGTCCCGAGATGAAATTGCTCTTCGCCAGGTCGACGGCGCGGTCGAACTTGGTCTTGGCCAGAACATAATTGGCGCGCGCCTGCTGCGCTTCAGCCTGCGGAACTGCCGTGTCGAGGCGCACGAGCAACGCGCCTTTCGCAACCGGCTGCCCTTCCCGGAACGCAATGGTGCTGATGCGCCCGGCCACTTCGGGCCGCAGCGTCACCGATTCGTCGGAGCGCAGGCTGCCCACGGTGGTGATCGTTTGCGGAAGCGAAGCCGTGGCTACCTTGACCGCTTCGACGGTGATTTCGCTGCCACCGGGCGCGGGACCACCCTTGGCAATGGCCGGCGCGCCCGCGGAGGAACCCGCACGCTGCGTGCCGAACCAGTAAGCGCCGCCTATCGCGGCGATCACGAACACGGCCGCAATGGCGGCTACGATTGCTCTATTCATTTGGATTCAGGCTGGACAACGTTCCATTATGCGCGTGAGGAACCGGGGCGCCAAATCTCGTCCCGTTTCCGCAAGGTTGGCCCTGCTAGAATTCAAGAGCCCAGTAGGCATCGAATCTCGAGAGGAGTTCCCGCATGCCGATCCGCCGGTCGCCGCGGCAAATGCCGCCGACGCCACGCAACGTGTTGCTCATGGCGTGCGGGCTGCTGGCGGTCGTATGCTTCGGCGCGCCGGCGGCGGCGGACGCCCAGGGCTATCCGACGCGCCCGGTAAAGCTCGTCGTGCCCTTCCCGCCGGGCGGCTCGCTGGACATCGCCGGCCGGCTGATCGCGCAGCGACTTTCGGAGACATGGGGGCAGGCCGTCGTTGTAGAGAACAGGCCCGGCGCGGGTGGCAATATCGGCGCCGATTTCGTCGCCAAGTCGGCGCCGGACGGGTACACGGTCCTGCTCGGCGCGCTGTCGACGCACGCGGTCAATCCGAACCTGTACGCGAAGATGCCTTATGACGCGGCAAAGGATTTCGCGCCGATCACGCTGATCGCCACGACGCCGAACGTCCTCGTCGTCAACGCCGCGCTTCCCGTCAACACCGTCAGGGAGTTCATCGCCTACACGAAGGCGAATCCGGGAAAGCTCGCGTTCGGCTCGGGCAGCAACGGCAGCGCGGGCCACCTGGCCGGCGAACTGTACAAGGTCGAGACGGGAACCGATGCCGTCCACATTCCCTTCAAGGGCGGGGCTCCCGCGACGCAGGCGCTGCTGGCCGGCGACACGCAGTTCATGTTCGACAACCTCGCGAACGCGATGGCGCAGGTCAAGGCGGGCAAGCTGAAAGCGCTCGCGGTGACGACGGCCGAACGCTCGAAGCTGGTGCCGGAATTGCCGACGATGGCCGAGGCGGGCTTACCCGGCTTCGACATTTCGACGTGGTACGGACTCTTCGCGCCCGCCGGCACGCCGGCGCCCATCGTCGCCAAGTGGAACGCGGACGTCACCCGGATCCTGACCACGCCGGACGTGCGCGCGAAATTCATGGCCGACGGCGCCGAGCCGGCGCCCGACACCCCGGAGCAATTCGCGCAGATGATCGCGCGCGAGCTCGCCAAATATGCGCGGATCGTGAAGCTGTCCGGCGCGAAGGTCGACTAGCGCAAAACAATGGAGGCGATGATGAAGCGATGGCTCTTTCGGTTTGTCGCGGGGGCGCTGGTTGCCGCCTTTGCCGCGGCCGCGTTCGCCCAGCCATATCCAAGCAGGCCGATCCGGATCGTCGTTCCCTTTCCGGCGGGAGGCACCACCGATCTCATCGCGCGCGCCGCGGGGCAGAAACTGACCGAATCGCTGGGCCAGCCCGTCGTCGTCGACAACCGGCCGGGCGCCGGCGGCAACATTGGTGCGGAACTGGTCGCGAAGTCCGCGCCGGATGGCTACACGCTGCTGATGGGGACCGTCGGCACCCACGCGATCAACGCGAGCCTGTATCCGAAGATGCCTTACGACCACGTGCGTGACTTCGCGCCGATCATCCTGGTTGCCGGCGTGCCAAATGTGCTGGTGGTCAATCCGTCGCTGCCCGTGAATTCGGTGCAGGAACTCATCGCCTATGGCAAAGCGAACCCGGGGAAGCTCAATTTCGCCTCATCGGGCAATGGCACGTCGATCCACTTGTCCGGCGAACTCTTCAAGACCATGACGGGGGTGCAGATGGCGCACATCCCCTACAAGGGCAGCGCGCCGGCGCTGCAGGACCTGGCAGGAGGCCAGGTGCAGCTCATGTTCGACAACCTGCCCTCGGCGCTTCCGCTCATCAAGGCCGGCCGCCTGAAAGCGCTTGCGGTCACCAGCAAGACGCGCGCGCCAGCGCTGCCCGACGTGCCGACCGTTGCCGAATCCGGGCTGCCGGGATTCGAAGCGTCGTCGTGGTTCGGCCTGCTTGCGCCTGCGGGAACGCCGCAACCGGTCATCACGAAGGTGAACGCGGAAATCGCGAAATGGCTGGCGACGCCGGAAGCCAAGGAGAAGCTCACCGCGCAGGGCGCCAACGTTGTCGGAGGCACGCCGGAGGACTTCGCACGGCATATTGCGGCGGAAACGGCGAAATGGCAGAAGGTGGTGAAGGAATCGGGAGCGAAAATCGACTAGGGAGCCTCTGCGCAAGTATTCGCGATTGCGACGGGGAGCTTTTCGGGATGGGATGCGCGAAGCGAACCGAAGCGAATGGTAGACCCCCTTCGCGAGGTTCGCGACAAAGCAGACCGCCCGAAAAGCCCCGTCCCTTCGGGCTGCTGCCCAATGCGGCGTCTGCTTCGCCGTGCTCCTTGGCATCGTAGGCTGAACTACGACCTGCGTCGCCCGTCTCGCATCCAGACGCATTGGGCCGTGCAGCGCAATCGTGAATACTTGCGCAGAGGCTCCCCACGGAGAGTGCTGTCATTTACAATGCTCGGCTGCCCTCCGCTGCCTAGGAACAGAAACCGTGCCCATCGAACGCCGCCACGTCGGCAAGCGCCTGTCGGACCTCGTCGTCTTCATGCCGGCTGGCGAGCGCCTTGCCTATCTTGCCGGACAAGTCGCCGAGGATCCGACCGCCGACGTCTCGGGCCAGACGCGGTCCGTGCTGAAGCAGATCGACGCGCTGCTGGCCGAGATCGGCAGCGACAAGACGCGAATCCTGTCGGCGACGATCTATTTGCCCGACATGAAAAATTTCCCGTTGATGAACGCCGTGTGGGACGCGTGGGTGCCGCAGGGCCACGCGCCGGCGCGCGCGACCGTCGAAGCCAAGCTCGCCAGCTCCGATTACAAGATCGAAATCCAGGTCATCGCCGTGGCGCCTGCCCCACTCACGACCAACTAGTTCACCTGCAATGAGCAACCTCTCCGCCGACAAACAAGCGCTCGTCGCCGCCACTGCCCGGCGCGACGTCGCCGCTCCTTCCAGCGCCGCGACACTGCCGGTGACGCGCGCGATGTTTGATGAATGGATGGTGCCCTGTTACGCGCCGGCACCGTTCGTGCCCGTGCGCGGCGAAGGCTCGCGCGTCTGGGACCAGGACGGGCGGATGTACATCGACTTCGCCGGCGGCGTCGCCGTCACCGCGCTGGGCCATTGCCATCCGGCGATGATCCGCGCGCTCACCGACCAGGCGCACGCCTTGTGGCACGTGTCCAATTGGCTGACCAACGAGCCGGCGCTGCGGCTCGCCAAGCGCCTCGTCGACAACACGTTCGCCGAGCGCGTCTTTTTCGCCAACTCGGGCGCGGAAGCAAACGAGGCTGCGCTGAAGCTCGCGCGCCGCTACGCGCGCGACCGCGCGGGCGAGAAGAAGATGCGCATCGTCTCCACCGTCGGGAGCTTCCACGGCCGCACGCTCTTCACCGTCACCGCGGGCGGACAGGCGAAATACGCGACCGGCTTCGGACCGAATCCCGCGGGCATCACCCACATTCCGTACAACGACGTCGCGGCGCTCGAACGCGAGTTCGCTCTGCATGGGCCTGAAATCTGCGCCGTGATACTCGAACCGATGCAAGGCGAGGGCGGCATGCGGCCCGGCACGCCCGCGTTCCTTCAGGCCGCGCGCACGCTCACCACGCAACACGGTGCCTTGCTGATCCTGGACGAAATCCAGAGCGGCATGGGCCGCACCGGAACGTTGTTTTCCTACATGCAAAAAGGCATCGTTCCCGACATCCTGACCAGCGCCAAGGGGTTGGGCGGCGGCTTCCCGATCGGCGCGATGATCACAACCACCGAAATCGCCGGCGCGTTCACGGTCGGCGTGCACGGTACGACCTATGGCGGCAATCCGCTCGCATGCGCGGTCGCCGGCGCGGTGTTCGACGTCATCAACACGACCGAGGTGCTGGACGGCGTCAAGGCGCGGCACTCGCTGTTCATGGAAGGCTTGAAGGCGATCAACGCACGCCGCCACGTCTTCGCCGACCTGCGCGGCGAAGGTGTGTGGATCGGCGGCGAACTCGATGCGCCGTGGCAGGGCAAAGCAATGGACGTCGTCAAGGCCGCCGGAAACGTCGGTCTCATGCTGCTCGTCGCGGGACCGGACGTCGTCCGCCTCGCGCCGTCGCTCGTCATTTCGCTCGACGAAATCCTCGAAGGCCTGGCGCGCCTCGAGCTCGCCCTCCACCGCGCGCTGGTTTAGGCCACTGGCGCAAGGCGCCGAAGAGGTCCTTCTCCTCTTCGCACCCCATCGACCGCACAGCTACGCGATGTTCTACATCCGGCCGATCGCACACGACGACGTGGGAAGCGTGCTTTCGCTGTCCGAGCGAACAGGCGCCGGCCTCACGACGCTTCCGGCCAACCGCGAGCGCCTGACATCGCGCATCGAACGCTCGCTGGCGTCGTTTGCCGGCACCGCGGAACGCGCAGACGCCTGTTACATGTTCGTGCTGGTCGACGGCCGCAACGGCGCGACCGCACGCGCCAGCCAGGCCGAGCGTGTCGTCGGGATCAGCGCGATCGAATCGGCGGTGGGACTGAAGGAGCCCTGGTACAACTATCACTTGGGCACGCTGGTCCACGCATCGCGCGCGCTCGATGTCTACACGGTTGCGCCGACGCTGTTCCTCGCCAACGACCACACCGGACATACGGAGCTTTGCTCTCTCTTCCTGGACCAGGGATTTCGCCAAGGCAAGAACGGCGTGCTGCTCGCGAAGAGCCGCCTTTTGTTCATTGCCGAGTTCGCGCAGCTCTTTTCAGTGAAGATCATCGCCGAATTGCGCGGGCTCCTGACGCCGGACGGCAAGAGCCCGTTCTGGGAAGGCTTGGGCCGCCATTTCTTCGCGATGGAGTATTCGACCGCAGATTACCTGACCGGCATCGGGCAGAAATCGTTCATCGCCGAGTTGATGCCCAAGCACCCGGTCTACGTGAACCTGTTGCCGGCCGATGCGCGCGACGCGATTGGCGCCGTGCACGCGGACACGCTGCCCGCACGCGCGATGCTCGAGCAGGAGGGCTTTCGCTACGAGGGCTACGTGGACATTTTCGACGCGGGCCCCACGGTCGAATGCTTTCGCGACGATATTCACGCGGTGCGCCAGTCGCAGGTGCTGCCGGTGACGCTCGACGAGAAGGACCCGGTGCCCGACAGCTTGAGCGACGACATCCTGTGGCTGGTCGCGAACCGCGACCTCGCGAATTTCCGCGCACTGGTCGCACCCGCGCCCGCGCGCGCGGACCGTTTTCCGTTGAAGCCCTATGTGGCAAGCACGCTGGGCGTCGCCGAACGCGATACGGTGCGCGCGGTCCAACTGCTGCCGGCGGACCGGTAGATCGATCTCCGGCGACCACTGATGCCTGAATACAACTTCGACGGCATCCCGGGCCTGACGCACAATTATTCCGGCCTTGCGAGCGGCAACATCGCGTCCGAACACAACGCGGGGCTCGTCGCGAATCCGCGCGAGGCTGCCTTGCAAGGGTTGGCCAAGATGCGCGCACTGTCGGCGCGCGGCTTTCCGCAGGCGGTGCTTCCGCCGCACGAGCGCCCTTACCTGCCCGCGCTGCGCGCACTGGGATTCTCCGGCAGCGACGCGATGATCCTGCAGCGTGCCGCGCGGGACGCACCGGCTGTTCTCGCGGCCTGTTCGTCCGCCGCCGCGATGTGGGTCGCGAACGCCGCTACCGTCAGCCCGTCCGCGGACACTGAGGACGGTCGCGTGCATTTCACGCCGGCGAATCTCGTGTCCCATTTTCACCGGTCGCTCGAAGCGCCGACGACCACCGCCGTACTCCGCGCGATTTTCGCCAACGCGGCGCACTTCGTCGTGCACGATCCGCTACCGGCCGCGCCGCAACTGGGCGACGAAGGCGCGGCCAATCACACGCGTTTCGCCGCCGATCCGGTGGCGCCCGGCATCGAATTCTTCGTCTACGGCAGACAAGGAATTGGCGGCGGCATTGCACCGGCACGGTTTCCGGCGCGACAAACCCAGGAAGCGTCCGCCGCCATCGCGCGGCGGCACGGACTCGCGCCGACACGCACCGTGTTCGCTCAGCAGAATCCGGAGGCGATCGACGCGGGCGTGTTCCACAACGATGTGATCAGCGTCGGCCAGGGCACCGTGCTGTTCTGCCACGAACGCGCCTTCGTCGATCAGCATGCCGTGCTCGCGGAACTTGCCGCGCGGACAGGGCCCGCATTCGTTCCGATCGTCGTGCGCGAGAGCGACGTGAGCCTTGCCGATGCCGTCGCGACCTACCTTTTCAACAGCCAGCTGCTCACCCGCCCCGACGGGCGTCTGCTGCTCGTCGCTCCGGCAGAATGCCGCGAGAACGCGCGCGTAGATGCCTTCCTCAACGCACTGGTCGCAAGCAGTGGGCCGATTGCCGAAGTGCTGACCTTCGATCTGCGGCAGAGCATGAAAAACGGCGGCGGGCCCGCCTGCCTTCGCCTGCGTGTGACGCTGAATTCCACCGAGCGCCAACGCGTGCATGCAAATGTGTTTCTCGACGACGCTCTCGCGCAAGCACTCGAACGGTGGATTCGCGATCACTACCGCGACCGTCTGTCTCCGGCCGACCTTGCGGATCCCGCGCTGCTCGCCGAATCGCGGCGCGCGCTCGATCGGCTGTCGCAACTGCTGCAGATCGGCAGCGTGTACCCGTTCCAGCGCGACGCTGGTTGAATCGACTGGCTCCGGGGACTTTCAAGGGACCGTCACTCGATCACTCGATCAGCGCGAAGGAGGAAACTTGGCGCCAGGCTCAATCCGAACTTACGCGCTACTTTTGCATTGACGACAAGCTCATAGCGCGTTGGCTGATAAATGGGGAGATCGCCGGGTTTCGCGCCCTTGAGGATCTTGTCGACATAGCCCGCGGCGCGCCGGAAATTGTCGAGCGCGTCTGCTTGGTAGCTTATGAGCGCGCCCTGCTCGGCGGTGCCGGGCCAGAAATGGACGACCGGCACGCGAAGCACGGTTGCTCGCTTGATCAGTTCCGTTGCGAATTGCACGGCCAGCGCATCGGTGGCGACCAGTGCGTCGGGACGGGACTTCTCGAGAGAATCGAGTGCTTTCTCGAGCGTGGCGCCATCCTTGGCGGACAGCGAAGTCACGTTCAAACCGAGGGACGGAGCGGCAGCCTGCACGCGCGCCTCGATCTTGAGCGTGTTAGGAAACTCCGGGTTGACAAGAAGCACGACGCGCGACGCATTGGGCAAAGCGGCTTTGAGAAGCTCCAGACGCTTGACAGCGGCTGCGTCGCCAAGGTCGGAGACGCCGGTGATATTGCCTCCAGGGCGAGCGAGGCTTTGCACCAATCCGGCATCGAGGAGATCGCCCGATGTGGCGACGACAATGGGCACCGTCGTGGTGGCGTCACGGGCGTAGCGAGTGGCGGTCAACCCTGCGACAACGAGTACGGCGGGCGATTCCGCGGCGATCTGCTGGATCAGAGCACGCGCGCCGGCGATCCCAACGTAGCGGACCTCGACTTGAACCGTCCGCCCCTGGACGTGCCCAGCCTGGCGCATGCCGTCGAGGAAGCTTTCCGCGTACGGCGCTCCACCTGCGTCGGGGCCAACGAGAATCATCACCACGCGGGGCGGTTGCGTCCCGGTCTGCGCGACTACTGGGAATACGATCGCGGAAAGCAAGGACGCAAGCCCGCAAAGCAAGAGCGTTCGCCGGTACATAACCGAATTACCTGGTCGACAAATGGAGGTCCGGCCATGTTACGCGAGGTGGCTTATAGCGCAATAGAATATAGAACCTGTCTAAATATCATTTCCGTGCATTTGCGGCCTTGCCTAGTATCCGTAGCCAAGGTCCGCACCAAACGGCTGTCCGTTTGCGTTGCGCCGGCCTGACACTCACATGAATCCGCCTTTGCGCACGGGAGAAGCCGCGCAGCGTCTGCGCCACGCGGTGACGGCGCACGCGCCCGCCACGTTCGCCTCGAGCTTCGGTGTCGAGGACATGGTGATCCTGGACCTGATCGCCTCGCTTGACCTTCCGGTCGAGGTCTTCACGCTCGACACCGGGCGCCTGCACGACGAGACCTACGCGTTCATCGAATCGGTGCGGCAGCGCTACGGCTTGCCGGTCCGCCTTTACGCGCCGGACGCCTCGGACATCGAGCCGTTCGTCGCGGCACACGGCCCCAATCCGTTCTATCAGTCCGTTGCGTTGCGCAAGGAATGCTGCGAATTGCGCAAGGTGCGCCCGCTCGCGCGCGCCCTCGTCGGCAAGCAACTGTGGATCACCGGCCTGCGTCGGGACCATTCGGCGACACGCGCAGACACCCCGATCCTCGCCCTCGATGCGCAGCACGGGCTCATGAAGCTTAGCCCCCTGGCCGACTGGCACGATGAGGACGTCTGGGCTTACATCCGGACCAACGACGTGCTGACGCATCCGCTGCATCAGCGAGGCTTCCCCTCCATCGGCTGCGCCCCATGCACGCGCGCGGTGACGCCCGGCGAGGATCCACGCTCCGGACGCTGGTGGTGGGAGGCATCCGCCGTGCGCGAATGCGGCATCCATTTCGACGCGCAGGGACGCGTTGTTCGTACGCGCTCCGCTGCCGTTGCCACTTAGAGGGCCGCCCCATCATGCTGCTGCAGGACGACCCCGCACTGACCGATGTCGCATTTGCGCCGCCCGTGGCATCGCCGCACCGGAGCAGCTATCTCAGCGAACTCGAGGCCGAGTCGATCTTCATTCTGCGCGAAGTCGTCGCCGAGTGCCGCAATGTCGCGTTGCTGTTTTCCGGCGGCAAGGATTCCGCGGTCGTGCTGCGGCTCGCGCAAAAAGCGTTCTTTCCGGAAAAGGCGCCGGTGACGCTGATGCACATCGACACCGAACAGAATTTTCCCGAGGTGATTGCCTTTCGCGACCGCATGGCGCGAAACACCGGACTGCCGCTGGTCGTGCGCTCGCTGGACGAGTCGATCCGCACCGGGCGCGTGCGCCTGCGGCACGACGCGGAGTCGCGCAACCCGCACCAGGCGATCACGCTCCTCGACGCCATTGCCGAGCTCGGATTCGATGCCTGCATCGGCGGCGCGCGCCGCGACGAGGAAAAGGCGCGCGCCAAGGAGCGCGTGTTTTCGTTTCGCGACGATTCCGGGCAGTGGAACCCGAAGGCGCAGCGGCCCGAATTGTGGTCGCTTTACAACGCGCGCGTGCACAAGGGCGAGCACCTGCGCGTGTTCCCGTTGTCGAACTGGACGGAGCTCGACGTATGGCAGTACATCCGGCAGGAAGAAATCCCGTTGCCGGAACTCTATTTCGCGCATCGGCGCGATGTAGTCCGGCGCGGCAACGCGCTGGTCCCGGTGACGCATCTCACCCCTGCCGCGCCCGGCGATCGCGTGGTGAACCTTTCCGTGCGCTTTCGCACGGTCGGCGACATTCCATGCACGGCGCCCGTTGAATCGCATGCGGCCACGCTCGACGACATCGTCCGCGAAACGGCGGCGACCCGCATCACCGAGCGCGGCGCGACGCGCCTGGATGACCAGACCAACGACGCAGCAATGGAGCTGCGCAAGCGGCAGGGTTATTTCTGATGCATTCAGTTGCCACCCTGGTTGCCACTCCCGCCTCCACACCGTTGCGCTTCACCACCGCCGGAAGCGTCGACGACGGCAAGAGCACGCTGATCGGCCGTCTGCTCTGGGACAGCAAGGGCCTCCTGTCCGACCAGGTGAGCGCGCTCGAAGCCGGATCGCGCCGCGAAGGCCAGATGCCGATCGACTTCTCGCTCGTCACCGACGGGCTCCTGGCCGAGCGCGAACAGGGCATCACGATCGACGTCGCGTACCGTTACTTCGCTACACCCGCGCGCAAATTCATCATCGGCGATTCGCCGGGGCACGAACAGTACACGCGAAACATGGTTACTGCCGCCAGCACTGCGGATGTTGCCGTATTGCTGGTGGATGCCGTGCACGGCCTGCAGCCGCAGACCCGTCGCCACGCCTTTCTTGCGCGCTGGGCGGGCATTTCGCGCCTGGTGCTTGCCGTGAACAAGATGGACCTCGTGAACTGGGACCGCGCGCGCTTCGAGGAAATCCACGCGGAATTCACGGCCCTCGCGAAGCGCCTCGATTTCGTCGAGGTGCACGCCATCCCGGTGTCCGCGCTCACCGGCGACATGGTCGCGGAACGCGGCGATGCGCTGCCGTGGTATGGCGGCCCTACGCTCCTCGCTTATCTGGAAAATGTGGATGTCTTGCGTTCGCGAGCAACGCAGCCGCTGCGCTTCCCGGTCCAGCGCGTCACGCGTTCGCGGGCCGCAGGTCGTGGCCGCCCGCAGCGCGGGCTGCAGGGCACGATAGCGAGTGGCACGCTCGAAGTCGGATCGGAAGTGGCCGTGATGCCCGCGGGCCTGCGCGCGGTCGTCGCGGGAATCGTCGGCGCCGGACGGTCCGGTGTCGGTGGCGCTGCCCGGCCATGCGGTGACGGTCAGGCTCGACCGCGAACTGGACGTCGCGCGCGGCGACCTGCTCGTACCCGTGGACGCACGCCCGCGCGTGACGCGCGAGATCGTCGCCGACCTGTGCTGGTTCGACAACGATCCGCTGCAATCCGCCGCAAGTTATCTCATTAAGCACACGACGCGGACGGTTCGCGCGCGTTTCGCCGAGATTTTGCACGCTGTCGACCTCTCCACGCTTGCGCCAGTGGCGCCGCCACGACGAGGTCGGCATGAACGAGCTCATCCGGGCTCGCCTCGCCATCCACGAACCCTTGGCCGTAGACGCGTTCCACGACGACCGCACGACCGGCGCCTTCATCGTCATCGACGAGGTCACCAACCGCACGGTCGCCGCCGGCACGATCGTCTCGCAAAAATAGCTGCGCGCCCCGATTGCTTTGTCGTGTCCTCGCTCGCCCCTCGCTGTACGTCTATGTACTATCTCGGGGCTCGCTGCGGGCCTTCGCGCACTCGGGGCTGCTCGCGGCATTTTTGAGCGGGTTCTTGGTCATTCCGCGGGAACGGCCGGCAGCGTGTGGTGCCGCCGCACCGGCGACCAGAGTATTGCCCCGGCCGTCAACGCGATGGCCAGCACGCCGACCGTCAGCAGCGTGTTGCGCAACCCGATCGCCGTCGCCAGCGCGCCGCCGGCGAGCGACCCCAGCGGCGCCGCCGCCACCGTCAGGAAGCGCATCGTCGCGGTCATGCGTCCCATCAATCGATCCGGCGTGATCGCCTGGCGCAGCGCGAGATAGTTGATCGCATACAGCACCGCGCCGAAGTCGAACAGCAGCATCGCGACGCCCAACGCAAGTGTTGCGAACCACACCGGACCCGAAACGAGGCCGAAGGCCTGCCAGCCCACGGCCGTCAGCATCAGCCCATAGACGATGACTGTCCCGACACCAAAGCGCGTCGAGAGTCTTTCCGCCGACGCCGCCGCGAAGACGCAGCCCAAGCCACCAAACGCGTAGGTAAGGCCGATCGCGCCCGCCGAGAGCCCCAGCTCGCGCGTCGCGAACAGGATCAGCACGGCGAGCTGCATGTGGTGGAGGAGCTGCCACAACGCAGCCACCCACGCCAACGCCAGCAGCGTGCGGTTGTTCCACACGAGCTTCAGTCCTTCGATGATCTCGGCCGTCATCGATCGCTTCGGTCCGGCGTGCGCGACGTCGTTCGGCACGTGGACCCGCCGCAGCATCAGGGCCGAGACGAAGAACGTCAGCGCGTCCAGGATGATCGCGAACGGCGCGGTGAGCAGCTGGATGAGGCCGCCCGCGAGGCCGGGACCGATCAGCGCCGACGACGTTTCGCCGAGCGCGATCTTCGCGTTGGCCTCGACCAGCCGCCTGCGGCCCGCCAACTGCGCGAGCAGCACCTGGTACGCGCCGCCGCCGACCACGTTCGACACGCCGCAAAAGAAGCCGACGACGTACAGGATCTCCATCGCCAGCGTGTCGGTGAATGCCGCAACGGGTATGGCGAGGAGGGCCAACCCGCGGATCAAATCAGATGCGATCACGATCGGCAACCTGCGCACGCGGTCGAGCAGGACCCCGGCATGCAGGGAAATCAGCGCGAACGGCAGCGTCTCGAGCGCGATCAGCACCCCCATCTGCAGCGGCGTGGCGTGCAGCAGCAGCGCCGCCGTCAGCGGGAGCGCAAGATTGGTGATCTGGCTGCCGAAGGCCGTGATCGTCAGCGAGGCCCAGAGTTTCCGGAAATCCGGAGACAGCCAGAGCCCGCGAAACGAACGGCGAATCCAGCGCTGCAAACTTTCCATGTCGACACCTGTAACGACGTCCGGAGCGAAGACTTCCGGCGCGCGCGCGACCGATGCGCACGCGAATGAAACAGCGACAGGCGGGAGTCCGGAAAGGAGAAAGTGCCTACTGGTCCGGTTCCCGCCCAACCCGGCGGGTAACCCGGCGGGCGCTTAAATCGGTACTGCTGGCGGCGCTACACGCAGGACGGCGAACGCCCACCCCATGCGCAGCCGCGCCCTCATTGCCGGCAAGCGTGCCGGCGAGTGCGAGGAGAGGTTGGGGTTCATGTTCGTCCGGGAAAGCGGGAAAGTACGGCTGCAATTCTACGCCCAGCGCCGGCCGCCGACAAACTGCCGGTGGCGCAATACATCCAATTCATACCGCATTTGTCGCATCGATACCACGATGCGGTCCCATGTTGCAGCGCAAATGTCACGGCTCGACAGGTCCGCGCGCCAAGGAGAATTCCGGCAGCGCAACGGCGGTGTTGGGCACGAGCTTGTACGGCCGCGCGAGATAGTCGTAGGTGTACAGCGTATCGAAGATCGCGCGGTTGACATGGTTGGAATAAAGATCGTTGGCCGCCTGCGGGTCGAAGCCGGTCTCGGCGACTGGAAAGGCCACGCGCAGCACCTTGTTCGGGTCAGCCTGTGCCGAAGCGTTCCCGGCGGCACCTGCCGCAGCGAGAAGAATGACCAGCCACAGGAACCGCAGCGACCTCATTGCTGCACCGGCTTGCGCGGCATCTTGAGGTCGATGTCGTAGTAGAGCCATGGATGCGCGGAGAACGCGTTGTACTTGTAGCCGATCACCCATGGATACACGACGATGTTCTCATAGCGATAGACCTCGAGATTCCACGGCGCATAGGCGGTCACCAGCCTCGACATCTCGCGGAACAGCTTCGTGCGCTCGGGGCTGTCGGGCATGCCGCGCGACTGGTCGTAGAGCTTGTTGTACTCGGGCAGGTTGAACCGGGAAATGTTCGACAGGCCCGCATGCCCGCCATAGAGCAGGCCCAGGAAGCCGTAGCCGTCGGTCGTCGTATTGATATTACCCAGGTACCACATCTGCAATTTCCCGGCGCGCGCTATCTTGAGCAGGTCCGGCCACTTCTGGTTGCGGAATTCTGCGCGCAGGCCCAGCGCGTTCAGCGTCTTCTTCCACAGCTCCTCGTATTGTCTGCCCCGCGCATCGGGTACCGAGCCCATGTCCAGCACCAGCGGCTTGCCATCGGGCATTTCCCGGAACCCATCGCCGTCGCGGTCGATGTACCCGAACTTGTCGAGCAGGGCCTTGGCGCCCGGCAGGTCGTAGTTGACGTGGCCGTTGAATTGCGGGTCGTAGCCGATCACGTGCGGTGGAATCGGCCCTGTCGCCGGCACTGCCTGGCCTTGCCACAGGACCTTGATCTCCTCGTCGGTGTTGAACGCCATGCCGATCGCGCGGCGCAGCGCGACCTTGTCCTTCGTATAGCCACCGACGACAGGGTCTTCCATGTTGAAGAACGTGTAACTCACAGCGGGCTGGATTCCCCGCGCCAGCGTGATGCCTGCCTTGGCGAAGCGCGGCTTCAGCGTGTTGTCCGGCGTCAGAACGTTCGGCACGAGATCCGGCGGCACCTGGATGTAGTCCAGGTCTCCTTTCTCGAAGGCCAGCAGCCGCGGGTTCGACTCCTCGACGATGCTGATCTCGACCCTTCCCAGCAGCGGCAGCTTCTTGCCTTTCAGCTTGGCACCGATCGCCCTGTCCGCGGGGTCGTCGCTGCCCGGGTACAGCATTTCGCGAAAGCCCGGATTGGCTTCCAGCACGATTCTCTGACCGCGTCGCCACTCCTTCAGTCGGAACGGACCCGTGCCAACCGGGTTTTGCATCGCCCAGCCGCTGCCATCGCCATAGGCGTCGATGACCTCGCGCGCGACCGCGGCGGACTGTACCGTCGTAAGGTTGGGGAGCAGGTCGTAGGCCGGGTGCACGAGCTTGATTCTGATCGTGTAGCGGTCGAGCGCTTCCAGGCCTGCCATCGGCGCGTCATAGTCGAACTTGCCGGTCACCGATGCCTTGGCGACCAGCGCTGGCGCACCTTCGAACAAACCATCGAATGTCTGCAGCCAGAACGAGCGTATCTTCGGATCGAACACGCGCTTCCACGAATAGATGTAGTCGGCGGCGGTCAGTTCGCGCTTCCGGCCCTTGAACGCCGGGTCGTCGTTGAAATAGATGCCCGGTTTGACGCGCAGCGTCCACGTGAGGCCGTCCGCAGAGATTTCCGGGAGGGCCTCGGCCGTATTGGGAACGATTGTGTACGGCCGCTTGAGGTTGCTGTAGGTGTACAGCGGATCGAAGATCGCGCGTTCGACATACGCGGAATAGACATCGTTCGAGGCTTGCGGATCGAATCCGGTCTCCGCGACGGGAAACGCGACGCGCAGTACCTTGTTCGGGTCGGACTGTGCCGAGGCCGTCGGGGACAGCGCCGCGCCAACCGCGACCAGCGCCACCACCGCGACCAGGCCGCGCATTACAGCGCCTTTTCGATGTCGCCGGCCATCGATTCCGGCGTGTCGTTGGGCGCGTAGCGCGCGAGCACCTTGCCCCTGCGGTCGACCAGGAACTTGGTGAAATTCCATTTAATCGCCTCGCTCCCCAGAAGGCCCGGCTTCTCTTCTTTCAGGTACTTGTAGATGGGCGCCGCGCTGCGGCCGTTCACGTCCACCTTGGCGAACAGCGGGAACTTCACGCCGTAATTCACTTCGCAGAACTGCGCGATCTCGTCGGCCGTTCCCGGTTCCTGCGCACCGAACTGGTTGCACGGGAAACCCAGGACTTCGAGACCTTTGCCATGATACTTCTCGTAGAGCGCCTCGAGCCCTTTGTACTGCGGCGTGAAACCGCATTGGCTCGCCGTGTTGACGATGAGCATCACCTTGTCCCGATACTTGTCGAGCTTCACCGGCTTGCCGTGAATGTCGTCGACGCTGAAGTCATAGATCGAAGTCATCTTGCGTCTCCTGTAGTTGAAAAAACGATGATCATTATGCGGGCGCGCCGAAGCCGCCGCCACCCGGCGTCTCGATCACGAACACGTCGTCGGGTTGCATATCGACAGCGCAGGTCGCGCCGAATTCCTCTTTCGAGCCGTCTCGCCGGTCCACCCAGTTGCGTCCGACCGCACCGGGCGCTCCACCCGCCACGCCGAACGGCGGCACGCGGCGATGATTGGCGAGCATGGCGGCGGTCATGGGTTCGAGGAAACGCACGGCGCGCCGCGCGCCATCGCCGCCGTTGTGCCGGCCTCGCCCGCCACTGCCGCGGCGGATGCCGAAGGCCTCGAGCCGCACCGGAAAGCGCCATTCGAGCACCTCCGGGTCGGTGAGGCGCGAGTTCGTCATGTGCGTCTGGACCACGCTCGCACCGTCGAAGTCCGGGCCCGCGCCGGCGCCGCCGGAAATCGTCTCGTAATATTGGTGCGTGTCGTTGCCGAACGTGAAGTTGTTCATCGTTCCCTGCGAAGCGGCGAGCACGCCAAGCGCGCCGTAGAGCGCGTCCGTGACCGTTTGCGACGTTTCCACGTTGCCGGCCACGACCGCGGCCGGATAGCGCGGACGGAGCATCGAGCCTTCGGGAATGACGATATGCAACGGCTTGAGACAACCGGCGTTCATCGGAATTTCGTCGTCGACCAGCGTGCGGAATACGTAGAGCACGGCGGCCTTGCACACCGCGGACGGGGCGTTGAAATTCGTCGTCTGCTGCGCGCTCGTACCCGTGAAATCGATGGTGGCCTCGCGCCTGCCCTTGTCGATCGATATCGTCACGACGACCTTCGCTCCGCTGTCCATCTCGTATTCGAAGTGCCCGTCCGTGAGGACATCGAGAACGCGGCGAACCGACTCCTCCGCGTTGTCCTGCACGTGCTGCATGTAGGCGCGGACGACATCCAGACCGAAGTGTTCGACCATCCGGGCCAACTCGGCGGCGCCCTTCGCGCACGCCGCCACCTGCGCGCGAAGGTCGGCTAAGTTCTGGTCGACGTTGCGCGACGGGTAGCGGCCGGACGACAGGATGGCGCGCATCTCTTCCTCCAGGAAGCGGCCTCCCGCGACGAGCTGCACGTTGTCGAGCAGCACGCCCTCCTCGTCCACGTGCGTCGAGTCCGGAGGCATCGAGCCGGGCGTGATGCCGCCGATGTCCGCATGGTGGCCGCGCGAGGCGACATAGAACTCGGGCCGCGAACCTTGCAGGAACACGGGAGCGATCACGGTCACGTCCGGCAGGTGCGTACCGCCGTTGTAGGGCGCGTTCAGGACGAACACGTCGCCGCGCTGCATGGTTTCTGCACGGCGGTCGATGATCGTGGTCACGGATTCCCCCATCGAGCCTAAGTGAACCGGCATGTGCGGCGCATTGGCGATGAGGTTGCCGGTGGCGTCGAAGATCGCGCAGGAAAAATCGAGTCGCTCCTTGATGTTGACCGAATACGCGGTGTTGGCGAGCGTCACCCCCATCTGTTCGGCGACGGCCATGAAGAGGTTGTTGAACACCTCGAGCAGCACCGGATCCGCGGTCGTGCCGATGGCGTGCCTGCGCTGCGCGGGCTCGATTCGCTCGAGGACCATGTGGTCGCGTGGCGTCAACGTCGCGCGCCAGCCGGGCTCGATGACCGTCGTCGCGTTCTGCTCGAAAATCACCGCGGGACCGGCAATGGCATCGCCCGGACGCAGATCCGTGCGGTCGTAGATGTGCGCATCGCGTAACGCGCCATCGGTATAGATGCGGCTGGTCTTGCGCGCCATGAGCGCGCCGGCGCGCGGCGCGAATGCCGGGCGCTCGTCCGCAGCCGATTGCGTCGTGCCGATCGCCTCGACCGCCACGGCTTCGATCACCAGCGGCTTGCCGGGCATCAGGAACCCGTACTGCTGCGCATAGCGCTTCTCGAACTCGGCGACGAGCGCGGGCAGGTGCGGCGACATGGGAATTTCGAGCGTCGTGTCGGTGCCGTCGTATTTGACGTGCAGCGTGCGCTTGCACGTGATGCGCGCCGGCGCGACGCCCTGTCGTTCGACCTCGGCGCGCGCGGTCGCTTCGAGCGCGGAAAATTCCGCCGAGGCCGATTCCAGCGCAGTGTCCGTCAGCACGGCCTCGACCGCCTGCTGCCGCAACGACCTGACATCGGCGAGTCCCATGCCGTAGGCCGACAGCACGCCCGCGAGCGGATGGATGAACGCGCGCGTCATGCCGAGCGCATCCGCCACCAGACACGCATGCTGGCCGGCCGCCCCGCCGAAACAGCACAGCGTGTACTCGGTGACATCGTAGCCGCGCTGCACCGAGATGTGCTTGATTGCGTTCGCCATGTTCTCGACGGCGATCCGCAGGAATCCGTCGGCGACCTCCTCGGGCGTTCGTCCAATCCCCTGGGCGGCGGATACGGCAGCTGCGAGCGCCGCGAACTTCGTCCGCACGATCGTGGCGTCGAGCGCCGCGTCGCCCTCGGGCCCGAACACTTTCGGGAACCATTCGGGGTCGAGCTTGCCGACCATGACGTTGCAGTCCGTCACCGTGAGCGGGCCGCCGCGGCGATAGGCCGCCGGACCGGGCGCCGCACCCGCCGACTCCGGGCCGACGCGAAAGCGCGCACCGTCGAACGTGCAGATCGAACCGCCGCCGGCGGCGACCGTGTGGATGCTCATCATCGGCGCGCGCAACCGCACACCGGCGACTTCGGTCACGAACGCCCGCTCGTATTCGCCGGCCCAGTGCGTGACATCGGTGGAGGTGCCGCCCATGTCGAAACCGATGATCCGGTCGAAGCCCGCCTGGCGCGACACCTCGACCGCGCCGACGACGCCGCCCGCGGGACCGGACAGGATCGCGTCCTTGCCGTGGAAGAGCCTGGCGTCGGTCAAGCCGCCGTTCGACTGCATGAATTGCAGGCGAATGCCGGTGTCGCCGCGGCCGCCGGTCAACTCGCGCTCGACCTGATCGACGTAGCGGCGCAGGATCGGCGACAGATAAGCATCGACGACGGTGGTGTCGCCGCGCGACACGAGCTTCATCAACGGGCTCACCTCGTGCGACACCGATACTTGCGGGAAGCCGATCGCGCGCGCCAGCGCTGCCAGCGCCTGTTCATGCGCCGGATAACGATAGCCGTGCATCAACACGATCGCCACCGCCCGGATGCCGTCGGCATACGCCGCACGCAAATCCCTTTCGGCCGCGGCGAGATCGAGCGGCCGCACGAGGTCGCCGTGCGCGCCCATGCGCTCGTCCGCTTCGATCACGCGTTCGTGGAGCATCGCCGGCAACTCGATCCGGCGCACGAAGAGCTTCGGGCGGTTCTGGTACGCGATGCGCAACGCATCGGCGAAGCCGCGGGTGATGACCAGCGCCGTGCGTTCGCCTTTGCGTTCGAGCAACGCATTCGTGGCGACCGTCGTCCCCATCTTCACCGCGTCGATCACGTGCGCCGGAATCGCGCGCATCGGAGGCCAATCCCAGCAGGGCGCGAATGCCCTGCACGGCCGCATCGGCGTAGCGTTCCGGATTTTCGGACAATAGCTTCGCCGTGGTCAGCGCGCCCTCGGGTCCGCGGGCGACGATGTCGGTGAACGTCCCGCCGCGGTCGATCCAGAATTGCCATTGGCCGGTTGTCGCCATGCTGCTCCCTAGTGTACTTTACGGTAATACTCGACAAATTGATGCGCGGCGGCTTGCCTGCCCTGCCGCGCCCGACAGGAGACCCCGATGAAGCAGAATCACCGTCCTCGCCGCGGCGTTTGCCTTCGCGATCGCGCTGCCGGCCTTGGCGCAAACCGCAGCGGCACAAACAAAATGGGACTTGCCCACCGCGTATCCGGCAGCCAATTTCCACACCGAGAACATCATGCAGTTCGCCGCCGATGTCGAGAAGTCCACCGGCGGCAAGCTCAAGATCCAGGTCCATCCGAATGCGGCGCTGTTCAAGGCACCCGAGATCAAGCGCGCCGTGCAGGGCGGACAGGCGCAGGCCGGAGAGATCCTGCTCGTCAACTACGAAAACGAGGACCCGCTCTACGGCCTCGACGGCATTCCGTTCCTGGCCACGTCGTACGCGGAATCGCAGAAGCTCTACAAGGCGTCGCGCAAGGCGCTGGACGACAAGTTCGCCAAGCAAGGCATGAAACTCCTGTACACGGTGCCGTGGCCGCCGCAGGGCATTTTCACCAAGAAGACGCTGGCGTCGGGCGCGGACATGAAAGGCCTCAAGTGGCGTGCCTACAGCCCGGCCACGGCGAAGATTGCCGAACTGGTGGGCGCGCAACCGGTGACCGTTCAGGCCGCGGAGGTTTCCCAGGCGCTCGCGACCGGCGTCATCGATTCGTACATGTCGTCCGGCGCCACCGGCTACGACTCGAAGACCTATGAGCATCTCAAGTACTTCTACAACACGCAGGCTTGGCTGCCGAAAAACGCGGTCATCGTGAACCTTAAGGCGTTCGACGCGCTCGACAAGCCGACGCAGGCCGCGGTGCTGAAAGCCGCGGCCGACGCCGAAGCACGGGGCTGGAAACTCTCCGAGGAAAAGAACGGCTGGTACGTCGACCAGCTGAAGGCCAAGGGGATGAGTATCGAGAAGCCGTCCGAACAGCTCACAGCAGACCTGCGCCGTGTGGGCAACTACATGCTCGCCGAATGGCAACGCAAGGCCGGCGACGATGGCAAGAAGATCATCGAAGCCTATCGCGCACAGCAATAGCGCCGTGCGCGCCGCACTCGACCGCTTGTACCTCGCCGCCGGAGTCATGGCGGCGTTGTTTTTGGTCGGAACGCTGGCGATGGTCCTGGCCGGCATCGCGGGTCGGCTGTTCAATTTCAACGTGCCCGGAACGGACGCGTATGCCGGCTACTGCATGGCGGCCGCGGGGTTTCTCGCGCTTGCGCATACGTTGAAGCGCGGCGAGCACATCCGCGTCACGCTGATCCTCGAGCATCTGCGCCCTGGGCCGCAGCGTGCGCTGGAACTTTGGGCGCTCGGCGTGGCGACACTGCTCGCCGCGCTCTTCGCGTACTACAGCGCGCGGCTTTCCTGGCAGTCGTGGGACTTCCACGACATCTCGACCGGCAACGATGCGACGCCGCTGTGGATCCCGCAACTGACGATGGCGCTGGGAACCGTCGTCCTCTGCATCGCATTCATCGACGAGTTCGTCCTCGAATGGCGCGGCGGGCGGATCGCAAAGATGCCCGCAGAAGCGCTGCATAACGAGTAGCGACCCATGGATGCATGGATCACCGCCCTGCTCATCGTTGCGTTATTCGCCTTGCTGGGCAGCGGCGTGTGGATCGGCCTCGCGCTGGCGGGTGTGGCCTGGATCGGCATGGAGCTTTTTTCCACGCGTCCCGCCGGCGACGCGATGGCGGTCACGATCTGGGGCGCGGCCTCGTCGTGGACGCTGACCGCGTTGCCGCTGTTCGTCTGGATGGGCGAGATCCTGTTCCGCACGCGGCTGTCGGAGGACATGTTCAAGGGCCTCGCACCGTGGCTGGAACGGGTTCCAGGGCGCCTCCTTCACACGAACATCATCGGCTGCACGATCTTCGCGGCGGTGTCGGGCTCGTCGGCTGCGACGTGCGCGACGATCGGCAAGATGACGCTGCCGGAATTGAAAGCGCGCGGCTATCCCGACGACATCACGATCGGCACGCTGGCGGGCGCCGGGACACTGGGATTGCTGATTCCGCCGTCGATCATCATGATCGTCTACGGCGTCAGCGCCAATGTGTCCATTGCCGAACTCTTCATCGCCGGCGTCCTCCCCGGCGTGCTGCTCGCCATGATTTTCTCCGCCTACATCGTGGTCTGGGCGCTGCTCCATCCCGACAGGATTCCGTCGGCCGAGGCGCGCACGACGTTGGGCCAGAAGCTCCACGCGTCGCGGCACCTCATCCCTGTCGTGCTGCTGATCGCAATGGTGCTGGGCTCGATTTATGTCGGCGTGGCCACGGCCACCGAAGCAGCGGCGTTCGGCGTTGTCGGATCGCTCGGCCTGTCGGCGGTGCAGGGCTCGCTCAACCGCAAGACCTTTGGCGACAGCCTCATGGGGGCGACGCGCCTCTACTGCATGATCGCGTTGATCCTCTCCGGCGCGGCGTTCCTGACCATCTCGATGGGCTACATCGGCCTGCCCCGCCATCTTGCCGAGTGGATCAGCTCGCTCGGGCTCTCCCCCTTGTCGCTGATCATTGCGCTGACGCTCTTCTACATCGTGCTCGGCTGCTTTCTCGACGGCATCTCGATGGTCGTTTTGACAATGGGCGTGATTCTGCCGACCGTCGAAGCGGCGCATCTCGATCTCCTCTGGTTCGGCATCTTCATCGTGCTCGTCGTCGAGATGGCGCAGATCACCCCGCCCGTCGGTTTCAACCTCTTCGTGCTGCAGGGCATGACCAACCGGCAGATCACGTGGATCGCACGACAGGCAATCCCGATGTTCCTGCTGATATGCGTTGCCGTCGCCATGATCTGGACCTGGCCGCAGATCGTCACCTGGCTCCCGGCGCACATGAAGGGTAGTTGAAGTAAGCAAGCCATGGCGACCGCCACGGAACTCATCGACGCATTCTGCGACCAGCTCTGGCTGCAGGATGGACTCGCCACCTCGTCGCTCGCGAGTTACCGGCGCGACCTCAACGGATGGGCCGCGTGGCTGGGCGCGCGCGGAATGCTGGCAGCGGACCGCGGCGACGTCGAGGGCTGGCTTGCCGACCAGTTCCGCGCCAAGGCCAAGGCAACCTCTGTCGCGCGGCGCCTGTCCACGCTGCGGCGCTTCTATCGGTTGCAACTCGAGCGCGCCACCGTGCGCGAGGACCCCACCGCGCGCGTGCGTGCACCGAAGCGGCCGCGTCGTTTGCCAAAACTCTTGTCCGAAGCGCAGGTGGAAGCGCTGCTCGCGGCACCCGCCACCGAATCGACGCTCGGCCTGCGCGACCGCGCCATGCTCGAGACGCTCTACGCCACCGGCCTGCGCGTCTCGGAACTCGTGGGCCTCAGGCAGACACAGGTATCCCTCGACATGGGCGTCGTGAGGGTCACGGGAAAGGGCAACAAGGAGCGGCTGGTGCCGCTGGGCGATGAGGCGGTGGATTGGCTGCAGCGCTATTTCAAGGAGGC
Organism: uncultured beta proteobacterium; assembly: GCA_963755065.1. Taxonomy (GTDB): domain Bacteria; phylum Pseudomonadota; class Gammaproteobacteria; order Burkholderiales; family Casimicrobiaceae; genus VBCG01. The sequence continues at coordinate 16,850 of CAVWIM010000006.1, read as the reverse complement.
GCGGCCGGCACTCGCGGGCGCGGCGAAAAACGAAAGCGTCTTCCTCACGACGCGGCACACGCCATTGACGCGCCAGGCGTTCTGGGCGCTGATCAAGCGCTACGCGCGGAAATCCGCCATCGCGCCGGCGGCGCTGTCTCCGCACGTGCTGCGCCACGCGTTCGCGACGCATCTCCTCAATCACGGTGCCGACCTGCGCGTCGTGCAGTTGTTGCTGGGCCATGCCGACATCACGACCACGACGATCTACACGCATGTCGCGCGGGAGCGCCTGAAGCAGCTGCATGCGCAACATCACCCGCGGGGATAGACTGAAGCGGTTGGCCTTGGCGTAGAATCGGTCCCCGCCTCAATTCCCTCGCCACCGACCCTGCGCGCACCCATGTCCGGTCCCTTCGCCGCCGCCCGCCCATTCACCTGGATGCTTACGCGCCGGATGCGCGTCTGGTACGCAAATCAAAGGGACTACGGCGCATCGGTTGGCGACATCGACCCGGCCACCATCTCTCCGGAAATGGCGGTCAATTTCCACTGCAATCTCTGTGGCGCGCCCAACAGTGCACCGCTGGCGAAATTGTCACGTGAAGCATCCTCGTGTAGAGGTTGCCTGTCGAATGTTCGCTTCCGTGCGATGGCGCGCCTGCTGATTCACGAGGTGCTTGGCAGCGATGTCGCGCTGTCGGCCGCGCCCGTGCGCCGCGACATCGCCGGTCTCGGGCTTTCGGATGCACGCGCGTTCGCCAGCCCTCTCGCCCGGAAGTTCGCCTACGAGAACACCTGGTACCACCGCAGACCACGGCTGGACATCGCCAATGTTCCGCCCGCGCGATTCGGCCGCTACGATTTTGTGATCGCCAGTGACGTATTCGAGCACGTTGCTCCACCCGTCTCGCGCGCATTCGAAAATGCGCGCAAGCTACTCAAGCCCGGGGGCAAGCTCATCTTCACCGTGCCGTTCTCGCTCGAGACCGATACGGTGGAGCACTTTCCCGACCTGCACGAATGGAAGCTGGCCAAACGCGACGGTGGGTGGCGGCTCACCAACACGACGCGCGCCGGCGAAACACAGACCTTTGACGATCTGGTCTTCCACGGCGGTCCGGGAACGACGCTCGAGATGCGGCTCTTTTCCCGTGCGGGGCTCGAACGCGAATTTGCGCGCGCCGGTTTCGCGCGTGTGCGCATGGCCGCCGAGCCTTATCTGCCTTTCGGCATCCACTGGCAGTTTCCGTGGTCCGTGCCGATGGTCGCTTACGCGCCCTGAACGCGCGCCGCGCATGGCGCACCGCGGGGATCGAGGGTTCGTCGCGCGCCTAGGCGATGTCACCCGCAAACTCGATTACCACTGGCGAGCGCTGTCGGAACGCGTGCGCTTCCACCGCTGCCCGACCGTCCACGCGCTGCCGGATATCTTCCACTACTGGTCGAACCGCTACCTGCGGCCCAAGCTGGAGGCCTTGGGCGCGTCGCACCCGGAGGCGTTCTTTCTCCAGTACATGGAACTTTGCCGTGCGAACGGCGACGGCCGACCCCATCGCTTCCTGAGCATCGGCGCGGGTGATTGCGCGATCGAAGTCGGCCTGGCCCGCTCTCTCGCGCAACGCGGTGGAGCACCGTTCGTGATCGAATGCCTCGACGTGAACAAGGCGATACTGGAGCGCGGCCGAAAGCGCGCCGAATCCGAAGGTGTCGTCGCGCACATCGTCCCGGTCGTCACCGATCTCAACCGCTGGCAGGCGCAGGGCCGTTACGATGCCGTGCTCGCCAACCAGTCGCTGCACCACATCGTCGGCCTCGAGAACCTGTTCGACGGCGTTGCGCGGTCGCTGGCGCCCGGCGGTCGATTCATCGTGTCGGACATGATCGGCCGCAACGGCCACAAGCGCTGGCCGGAAGCGTTGGCGATCGTGGAGGAATTCTGGGACACGCTGCCACCCGCCTACCGCGTCGACCGGCAACGCAACATCCAGGAAGGACGCTTCCCGGACACCGATTACTCGACGCGAGGCTTCGAGGGCATTCGCGCGCAGGACATCCTGCCGCTCCTGGTCGAGCGATTCGCCTTCGACGCATTCGTGGGCTTCGCCAATGTCATCGATCCATTCGTCGATCGCTCCTTCGGCCCGAATTTCTCGGTCGACCGGGAATGGGACCGCGAATTCATCGACCGCGTCCACGCCCGCGACGAAGCGGCTTTGACTCGCGGCGAGATCACGCCTACGCACATGCTCGCGGTGATGTGCGTCGGGCGCGAAGGGGAAAACCGGTTCGCGGACGGACGCTCGCCCCGCCAATCGATCCGGCGAGCGGACTGAAGGCGAGGGTCTTGGGACTACACCGTCCGCTCGATTTCGACGCCGATTTCCTTGACGCCAGGCAGCGGGGCCAACTTGGCGACGCGCAGGCGAACGCCCCTCGCACCGAATTCCGCAAGAACGATTTGCGCGACCGCTTCCGAAAAGCGCTCGAGGAGCGGATACGGATTGTCCCTGGCGAAAGCCTTGATCCTTGCGACGATCGCCGCGTAGTCGAGCGCATCCTCGAGTTTTCCGGACGTGAAGGGCTTGTCCGACGGCAGCGTGATGTCGAGATCGAGGCGAATGGTCTGCGGCAATTGCCGCTCCCAGTCGTACACGCCGATGCGCGTCTCGAGACGAAGGTCATTGATGAATATCCTGTTCATTGCCCGCCGTCGCGCTAGAATCGTCCCGGATTCTACCCTGTGACCATCTTGATTTCCGCCGTCCTTATCGTGATCGCCGCCTACCTTCTGGGGTCGGTGTCGTTTGCGGTCGTCGTGAGCAAGGCGTTCGCGCTGCCGGACCCGCACGAGTACGGATCCGGCAATCCCGGCGCAACGAACGTGCTGCGCACGGGCAACAAGTTGGCCGCGCTGTTGACTTTGGCCGGCGACGGCATCAAGGGATGGCTGGCCGTTGTCCTCGCAGGCGTTGCAGGGCGTGCGGTGGGCGCGCCCGAATGGGTCGTTCCCGCCGCCGCATTGGCTGTGTTCCTCGGGCATCTCTATCCGGTGTTCCACCATTTCGCCGGTGGCAAGGGGGTGTCCACTGCGGCGGGCATCGTTTTCGCATTGCACTGGCCTCTCGGCCTGGCGCTCATGGTGATCTGGCTCACGATGGCGCTCGGGTTCAAGATCTCCTCGCTCGCCGCGCTGACATCGGCGGCGCTGCTGCCCCTGGGTGGCTTCTATTTTTTCGGCAATTCACTGACCGCGTGGTCGCTGGTCCCGATCGCGGCGCTCCTGTTCTGGCGGCACAGGGTCAACATCAGGCAATTGATGGAAGGCAAGGAGCGGCCGATCGGGCAATAGGTTAGCGACGTCATGCCGGCGAGCATCAGGGTGCGGCGAGCGACGCCAGGTCCCAGCGCGGCTTGACCGAGAAGACGAAATCGCCGTCGCGCGCGGTCGGAAGCCGCAGTGCGCCGACCAGCGCGATCATCGCGCCGTTGTCGGTGCAAAGCGCGATGTCCGGAAAATAGGCGTCGCCGCCACGCGCCTTCGTCTCGCCAACGAGGCGTGCGCGCAACGCTCGGTTCGCGCCGACACCCCCCGCGACCACGAGCGTGCGCAAACCCGTCGCGTCGAGCGCGGCAATCGCCTTGGCGGCGAGCACGTCGACGATCGCGCTCTGAATTTCGCGCGCGAAGTCGGCCTTGCGCGATTCCGGCAGCATCGAAGGCGCAGCGTCGCCGGCCTCGCGCCGCGCGAGTGTAAGCACCGCGGTCTTCAATCCGGAAAAGCTGAAATCGAGGTCGCCCGAATCGAGCATCGGGCGCGGCAGCTTCAGCGCGCCCGTCGTTCCGGTTTCAGCCAGCGCCGCCAGGGCAGGACCGCCCGGGTAGGGCAGGCCCAACAGCTTCGCCGTCTTGTCGAAGGCTTCGCCGGCCGCATCATCCAGCGTGTCGCCGAGCAACCGATAGCGACCGACACCGCCGACCTCGAACAACTGGCTGTGGCCGCCCGACACCAGCAGCGCAACGAACGGAAACGCGGGCGGCGAATCGGACAGGAGCGGCGACAGCAGATGCCCTTCCAGGTGGTGGACGCCGATCGCGGGCTTGTGGAGCGAATAGGCAAGCGCACATGCAACGCTGGCGCCGACCAGCAACGCGCCGGCAAGCCCCGGACCGCGCGTATAGGCGATGCCATCCAGGTCCGCGAGGCGCAAGCCCGCCGCCGCAAGCGTCGATTCGGCAAGGGGTACCACGCGACGCACATGGTCGCGCGAAGCCAATTCGGGAACCACACCCCCATAGGCCTGGTGCATGCCGACCTGTGAATGCAGCGCTTGCGCGAGCAGCCCGCGGTCCGTGTCGTAAACAGCCACGCCGGTTTCATCGCAGGAGGTCTCGATGCCGAGGACGCGCATGGCCTTGAAGAACGGAAGGGGGGAGGAAAAGTGAAATCATACAGGGGGTTGCGGATATCCCCCTGATCGGATACACTTATTGATTGTTTATTTCTATCAACAAGGATCCACCCGCCATGCCAAGCGTCCGCGTTCGCGAAAACGAGCCCTTCGAGGCCGCGCTGCGTCGTTTCAAGCGCACCATCGAGAAGACGGGGCTGCTGACGGAGCTGCGCGCGCGCGAGTTCTACGAAAAGCCGACGGCCGAGCGCAAGCGCAAGAAGGCCGCCGCCGTGAAGCGCCACTACAAGCGCATCCGCAGCCAGCAGTTGCCGCCGAAGCTCTTCTGAAGTTTCCGCACCATTGATTTGCGCAAAAGGGGCGAAGCGATTCGCCCCTTTTTGTCGCGGGTCGCGACCCCATCTAGGACGATCATGACGCTCAAGTCCCGCATCACCGAAGACATGAAGGACGCAATGCGCGCCAAAGATTCGGCGCGCCTGTCCACGATCCGCCTGCTGCTGGCGGCGATCAAGCAGCGCGAAGTCGACGAGCGGAAGGACATGGCCGATGCCGACGTCGTCAACGTCATCGAGAAAATGATCAAGCAGCGGCGCGATTCGATCACGCAGTTCGAGGCCGGCAAGCGCGACGACCTCGTCGCCGTCGAAAAGGCCGAAGTGACGGTTCTGCAGACTTACATGCCGCAACCGCTGACGGATGGCGAGATCGATACTGCGATCGCCGATGCCATCGCGTCGACCGGTGCGGCGGGTCCTTCCGGCATGGGCAAGGTCATGGCGGAACTGAAGGGCAAGCTCGCCGGCCGCGCGGACATGACCGCCGTTTCGGCCAGGGTCAAGGCGAAACTCGCGTCGTAGAGTCATCCTAAATCCCGCCGCCCGTCACGGCACCCTTTCCTACCTGGAATCGTTGCCTATAATCAGTCTATTCCCCGCGAATATTCAGTGTTGCGCGGTTCGCCCTTTGGCGACCCCGTGCTTGCTGCGCGCCGACTGACGTCCAAACGATGATTCCGACCGACTTCATCCAGACGCTCTTGTCCCGGGTCGACATCGTCGAGGTGATCGACCGCTACGTGCCGCTCAAGAAGGCCGGCGCGAATTACGTGGCCTGCTGCCCGTTTCACAGCGAAAAGACGCCATCGTTCTCGGTCAGCCCCAGCAAGCAGTTCTACCACTGCTTCGGCTGCGGCGCGCATGGCACGGCGGTGGGATTCCTGATGGAATACGGCGGCAAGGCGTTTCCGGACGCCGTCGAGGAACTGGCGCGCGATGCCGGCCTTGAAGTCCCGCGCATCGAGCGGCCGGGCGAGCGCGAAAAGCGCGACGAAGCGCAGGACCTGAACGAAATACTGCTCGCCGCGGCCAAGTTCTACCGCGCACAGTTGAAGGATGCGCCGCGCGCGATCGAGTACCTCAAGACCCGCGGCCTCACCGGAGAAATCGCCGCACGTTTCGGCATCGGTTACGCGCCCGACGCGTGGCAGGGCTTGGCGGCGGTTTTTCCCAAGTACGACGCGCCGGAACTGGATGCGGCCGGACTCGTGCTCAATGGCGACGGCGGGAAGCGCTACGACCGTTTTCGTGACCGCGTCATGTTTCCCATTCACGACAGCCGCGGCCGCGTGATCGGCTTCGGCGGCCGGGTGATGGGTGACGGCGAACCCAAGTACCTCAATTCGCCCGAAACGCCGGTATTTTCGAAGGGCCGCGAGCTCTATGGCCTCTACCTCGCCCGCAACGCGATCCGCGACGCCGGCCGCGTCGTCGTCGTCGAAGGCTACATGGATGTCGTCGCCCTGGCGCAGCATGGCGTCGAATACGCGGTCGCCACGCTCGGCACCGCCACGACGCCCACGCACGCGCAGAAGCTGTTTCGCCTGACGGACACCGTGGTGTTCTGCTTCGATGGCGACAGCGCGGGCCGGAAGGCCGCGTGGCGCGCGCTGGAAAACACGCTGCCGGTCCTGGCGGATGGCAAGAATGCCGTGTTCCTGTTCCTGCCCGAGGGTGAGGATCCGGATGACTACGTGCGCAAGCGTGGCCGCGCCGCTTTCGAGCAGGCGCAGGACGTCGCGGTTCCGCTTTCGGAATTCCTGCTTGCGGAACTTGCCGCGCGGCATCCGCCGACGTCCGCCGAGGGGCGCGCCGCGCTGGTCGCGGCAGCACGTCCTCACCTCGCTGCGATCAACGCGCCGGTGCTGGCGGCGATCCTACGCCGGCGCCTGTCTGAACTCTCGGGACTTCCGGAAGCGGAGTTACGCGACCTGTTGAGCCTGCCCCCGGTTCCTGGAACTTCCGCCCCGGCCGCACGCGCGGGGCGCGATGAATCCCGGCCAGGGCAAAGCCGCTCCACCTTCCGCGCCAATGTGCGCCGCCCGCCGTCGCTGGCGCGGGAACTCATCCAGGGACTGCTGCTCCAACCGAGCCTCGCCCGGACACTCGAGTTCCCCAGACCCGACGATGGAACGCCCGACAGCGCGGCCCTGGTCGCGCTGGTCGATTACTGCGCGACGGCCGAAGGCGAACTCTCGTCGGCAGGCATCCTCCAACACTTTGCGGAATCAAAGCACGAGGCTGTCTTGGCGAGCGTGCTCGCGATGGCCGAAGACCATGGCCTGACCAGGGAACTGGCGGAAGCCCACGTCCGCGAGGGTCTCGATCACTGGTGGCAGCAGGCCCGGCGAAGCGGAGCCGCCGCCCCAACGCCCGCGGCCGGTGCCCAGACCGCCGAGGAGATCCAGCGCCTGCGCCAACTCGATTTTGTCCGGCAGACCGCCGCCGGAAGCCAGAACTCGGGTTCGACCCGGTCCGAAGATGGGCATTAGACGGTCCGGAGGCCCCCAATGCATGGTATTATTTGAGGTTTTCCCGCTTCGGCCCCAACTATCAGGGTAATACGAAAGTCCGGGAACGCAGTTTTCATCAAGGATGACCATGGCCAAGAAGACCGCGAAGCCTACCCGCAAAGCGAAGCCTAAATCGAAGGCAAGGCCCAAGGCGAAGCCGCGGTCCGCCAAGCCGGCCGCGCGCAAGGCGGCCAGCAAAGCCAAGCGGCCAGCAAAGCCCGCCTCGCGCAAGAGGTCGAAAGCGAAGCCCGCCGCGAGGAAGGCCAAGCATTCGGCGAACCGCAAGGCCACGCCAAAGAAACCCGTGCGCAAGCCCGCCGCGAAGGCCGGCAAAAAGGCCACGCCGAAGTCCAAGCGCCTAGTCAAGGTGGCCAAGCCGGCGCTCACGGGAAAACCGGCAGCCAAGGTGCTTGCGAAAAACGCCAAGGCGGTCCCGCCCAAGGCAGCCATCCCCGCCAAGGGCGGCAAGCTGTTGCCCGCAGCCAAGGCGGTTGTGCCCGGCAAGGGAACCGCGCTCCCGGGCGGCAAGGGAATGCCCGTTGCCGCCAGCAAGGGTGGTGCGGCCGGACCCGCGCACAAGCCCACGCCCGGTGAAATCGCCGCCAAGCTCGCCGGCAAGCGCGCCGAGGACGCCGCAACGAGGAAAGGCAAGAACGGCCGGCACGCCGAAATCGCGCCGCGAATCCTCACGCCCGCCGACGTCGAAGCCCGCAAGCGCCGCCTGAAGACGCTGATCGTCCTTGGCAAGGAGCGCGGCTTCCTCACGTACGCCGAAATCAACGATCACCTGCCGGACGACATCCTCGACGCCGAGCAGATCGAGGGCGTCATCTCGATGATCGGCGACATGGGGATCCAGGTCTACGACGAGGCTCCCGACGCGGAAACGCTGCTGATGTCGGAAACGCCGGCCACCGTCCCCGCCGAAGACGTCGAGGAAGAAGCCGAGGCCGCTGCGTCGACGCTCGACTCCGAGTTCGGCCGCACGACCGACCCGGTCCGCATGTATATGCGCGAAATGGGCTCGGTCGAACTCCTCACCCGCGAAGGCGAAATCGAAATCGCCAAGCGGATCGAGGAAGGCCTGAAGCACATGATCATGGCGATCTCGGCGTGTCCGATGACGGTCGCGCAGATCCTCGACCTGGCCGACAAGATCAGCAAGGACGAACTCAAGATCGACGACCTGGTCGACGGCCTGATGGACTTCAACGAGCAGCTGACCGCCATCGACGACTCGAGCGACGAAGAAGCCGAGGAAGACGAAGCCGATGCCGGAGCCATCGCGAGCGAGAACCTCGAACGGCTGAAGGTCGCCGCGCTGGAGAAATTCGCGACGATCCGCCGCCACTTCACGCGCATGCTGGTCGTGCTGCAGAAGGAAGGCCACAAGGCGCCCAAGTACCTCGAGCTGCAGAAGAAAATTTCCAACGAGCTGATGCAGGTGCGCTTTGCCGCGCGCATGGTCGAGCGGCTGTGCGATTCCGTGCGCACCGAAGTCGACAACATCCGCCAGATCGAACGCAAGATCCAGGATCTGGTCGTGAACAAGGGCGGCATGCCGCGCCCGGATTTCATCAAGGCGTTCCCGACCAACGAGACCAGCTTGCGCTGGATCGACCGCGAGGTTTCCGCGCACCACAACTACAGCGAGCAGCTGGCCAAGTACCGGCAGGCGATCGTCGAGCAGCAGCAGAAGCTCCTCGACCTGCAGGTGCGCGTGATGATCCCCTTGAAGGACCTGAAGGAGATCAACAAGCAGATGTCGACCGGCGAAGCCAAGGCCCGCAAGGCGAAGCGCGAGATGACCGAGGCCAACCTGCGCCTCGTGATCTCGATCGCCAAGAAGTACACGAACCGCGGCCTGCAGTTCCTCGATCTCATCCAGGAAGGCAACATCGGCTTGATGAAGGCCGTGGACAAGTTCGAATACCGGCGCGGCTACAAGTTCTCAACCTATGCAACGTGGTGGATCCGGCAGGCGATCACGCGCTCGATCGCCGACCAGGCGCGCACGATCCGCATACCGGTGCACATGATCGAGACGATCAACAAAATGAACCGGATCTCGCGCCAGATCCTGCAGGAGACCGGTCAGGAGCCCGATCCGGCCACTCTCGCCGAGAAGATGGAGATGCCCGAGGAGAAGATCCGCAAGATCTTGAAGATCTCCAAGGAGCCGATCTCGATGGAGACGCCGATCGGCGACGACGACGATTCGCATCTCGGCGACTTCATCGAGGACCAGTCGACGGTCGCGCCGTCGGACGCCGCCGTCAACGCGTCGTTGCGCGACGTGTGCAAGGACATCCTCGACACGCTGACGCCGCGCGAGGCGAAGGTGCTGCGCATGCGCTTCGGCATCGAGATGAACACCGACCACACGCTGGAGGAAGTCGGCAAGCAGTTCGACGTCACGCGCGAGCGCATCCGCCAGATCGAGGCCAAGGCATTGCGCAAGCTGCGCCATCCTTCACGTTCCGAAAAATTGCGCTCGTTCCTCGAGGGCGAATAGAACCAAATTCGCTGCCGCAACGAAAACGCCCCGGCGACCCCGGGGCGTTTTTTTAGCGCAGCGTTTCAGTTCGTCGCGAAACAGTACAGCAGGCCCGCGCCGCCGGTGCTTGCCAATGCGGGATCGCTGCAGCCACGCGTCGGATGCGACGAGTTCCAGGAAATCGCCGCGGCGCTCGTGTCGAGACCCTGACGATTGTGATGTCCCACGATCGCGCTTCCCTCTCCGCTCTTCGTCCAGTTGCCGCACGTCTTGTCCTCACCCGGCGGAAACGCCGTGCCGTCCGGCTGCGTCCCGGTCAGGATGTCGTGCTTGTTTGGCGGGGTGCTGCTGCCCGGCACGGTGTCGCCCTTTTCGGTGAGCGCGGTGTCCTTGTTCAAATTGTTGTTTCCGTGCAGCTCCGCCACATCCTTCGCGACGACGACGCCCTTGGCGTTTTGCCACGGCCCGCTGCCGATGCGATCCTTCGCGTTGACGGCTGGCGTGGAACCCGACCCGGTCGCGCTCAGATACGCATGCCACGTCTTGTTGCCGGCGCCGACCACTGCGGCCAGCGTCTGGCAATGCATGTCGGCACCGGCAAGTCCGCCGAAATCCGCGCCTTTGCCGGAACCCACGCTGGTGACGAAGAAGGTCATGTTGGGCGATTGCGCTTGCACGCCATCGCCGGTACCGGCAGCGATGATCGCCGCGGCCGCCACTATGCAAAATTTCCCTGTCCCCATTTCGCCCTCCCTAGATGCGCCCTCGCCGTCGTGGTTCGGGTCGCGGCGACAACCCTTCAACAGAACCTCGAACTATTCTATTCTCCAGCATCAGCCGCCCGGGCCGCGCAGCTCACTTGAGCAGCAGCACGGGAATTGTCGCGAGCGCCAGCACCTTGGTCGTCACTGAACCGAGGGCCAGATTGGCAAGCGCCCCCTGCCCCTGCGTCCCCATCGCAATGAATTCGCAGCCGGCAGCGTTGGCGTGCGCGACGATTTCCTTGGTAACGTCCCCCACTGCCTTGATCGCGGTAAATGCGACCCTGCGCACTTCGAGGAGCTTGCGCGAATCGGCGAGTGCTGCCTCTCCCTCCGCGTTGTAGTAGTCGGCGATAACCTCTTTGCCTGCCCAGCCCGCGGCGCCGCGATAGGGCAGCGGCGGGTGGACATTGAGCAGCACGATCTCCACAGGTTCGCGGAAGTGGTCGAGCATTCCGGCAAGCGTCGCCAACGCGGCAAGTGCGCATGGCGAGCCATCGGTGGGGAAGAGAATTTTCATTTGAAAAAATGGATTCAGGTAAGGACGGACGGCACGCAGTCTAGATCCGAACGGGGCAGGCAACCTTGACCACGATCAGGACAACGCCAGCACTACCGTAACCTGTTCCGGCTCCTCCGGGTCGTCGCGGATTTGAAATCCCAGTTGCTCCGTGAATTTCAGCATGCCCTGGTTGGCGCGCAGCACGATGCCCTCCAGGCGCTTGAATCCGCGTTTCGCGGCGCACGCGATGATCCGCTCCATCAGCATCCTGCCTACGCCGCGGCCTTGCCACGGGTCCGCGACGACGACCGCGAATTCCGCGCTTTCGCCGTCGTGGTTGGCAATATAGCGCGAAATGCCGACGATCATTTCCTTCGTTGGCGCCTTGGGATCCGGCGCCAGCGCGAGCAGCGCCAGCTCGCGGTCGTAGTCGACTTGCGTAAACCGGGCCAGCATCGCCGGCGTGAGCTCGTGGAGCCGGTAGAAGAAGCGGAAATAGCGCGTCTGCTCCGAGAGTGACGCCACGAATGCACGCTCGATGTCGGCGTCCTCGGGGCGCACTGGACGCACGCTAAGCTTGGTCCCGTCAGCCAGGACCATGGTGGACTCTAGACCGGCGGGATACGGATGGATCGCCATGTGGCGGTAACCGGGACCGGCCTTGCGCTTCGGATCGACGACCACGCGTGCGCCGAAGATCTCGGCGCGTCCGGCCGTGACGATGATCGGGTCCAGCGCCAGAGCGCACACCCACGGCAACTCGCAGACCATCCCGGAGACCCGGAGCAACAACGCAGCGAGTGCGTCGGAAGACGGAGCATGACGCATGGAAGCCGCCGCGATGAGGTCGTGGGCAAGGCGGCGGTTGAGCGGCGGCAGCATGACCGCGCGCGCGGAATGTGCGGCCGCCATCCGCTCGCTGGCGCCGAAAGCGATGACCGGCCCGAACACAGCGTCGGTGGAGACCGCGATCGCCGCATGGCTGCCTTCATGCGAAAACAGGTCGCGCTGGACGATCACGTCGCCGCTCCAGTCGGCGCGCTCCTTCGCGGTCATCGCGCCGGTCAGTTCGTCATAGGCCTTCGCAAGTGTGCGTGCACTGCGAATGCCGCCGCGCGCCGGCGACATCGCGGTTGTGGCGACGTCGAGCGTCAACCGCACCGGATAGCGCAGCTTCCTCGCCGCGTCCCGCGCCTCCACCAGCGTATCGACAGCGACGAACGGCGGCAACTCGATGCCGAACGCGGCGAGCAGTGCGCGCGTTTCCATCGGCGGCAGCGTTGCGCGTCCACGCGGCGCCGCGCGCTCGAGAATCTGCGTTGCCGCCGCGATGTCGGGAGGTTCGGGATCGGCCTGCGAGGGTGGAACCTCGAGCAGCCATTCCTGGTTTCGGCGATAGGCCGCGAGGAACGAGAATGCTTCCACGGCATTCTCCGGCGTGTAGAAGTTGGCGATGCCGCCGGCCGCGAGCGCATCCTGCACGCCCTGCCGGTCGAGCGCGCCCAGCCAGGAGGCGAGCACCGGCTTGGTGGACCCGCGCGCCACCGCGGCGACCGCGCTCGCGGCCTCGACGGCGGGCGTGACGGGCCGCGACACGTGCAGTGTGAGCACCGCGTCGACCTGCGGGTCCGACAACGTCGCCGCGACGGCGGCCGCGAGCCGCGCCGGCGGGGCGTCGGCGCGCACGTCGACCGGATTGGCGCGCACGATTTCCCGGGGCAACAGTGCATCGAGCGCCTGCACCGTGGCCGGAACGAGCGTGGCGAGCGTGACCCCGTTCGCCACCGCGCTGTCGGCGGCCAGCATTCCCGGGCCCCGTCCGTTCGAAACGACGGCGATGCGGTTGCCGCCGGGGATCTTGCCCATCGCCAGGATGCGCGCCGCGGCGAAGAGCTGCGTGTACGTCCGGACGCGAACGGTACCGGCGCGCATCAGTGCAGCGTCAAACACCGTGTCAGGAATCGGCGCAATGTCATCGTCACCAACGCCGCGCGCGGGCTCGAGCGAGCGGCCCGCCTTCAGCACGACGACCGGCTTGATGCGCGCGGCCGCGCGCAACGCCGACAGAAACGCGCGTGCGTCACCGACCGATTCGACGTAGAGCAGGATGCCGTCGGTGACCTGGTCCTGAAGCAGCGCGTCCAGCAGCTCGCCGAAACTTACGTCGATTCCGCCGCCGAGCGAGATCACCGAGGAAAAGCCGATGTGCATCGGCGCCGCGAAGTCGAGCATCGCGGTGCACACCGCACCGGATTGCGATACCAGCGCCAGTCGGCCCGGCAAAGTCGGCGTCGCGCCGAAGGTTGCATTGAGTCCGATGTCGGTGCGGATCACGCCGAAGGCACCGGGCCCGACCAATCGAATGGCGCGTTTCCTGGCCGCTGCCGACGCGTCGCGACGCCACGCGCGCGCGGCCGCGAGGTCGGTCGCGTCCAGCGTGGACATCACGATCGCCGCATAGACCTGCGCGGGCATGTCGTCGATGAGTCCCGGGATCGAGGCGGCGGGCGCCGCGATCACGACGAGATCGACCGGCTTGCCGATCGCCGCGACCGACGCATAGGAGCGTTGCCCGAGCACGCGCCGGTGGCCGGGATTGACGGCGTGGATCTCGCCCTTGAATCCCCCGGCGAGCAGGTTTTCGAATACGCTGCGCCCGAGAGAGCCCGCCCGGTCCGACGCGCCGACCAACGCGACCGACTTCGGCATCAACAAGGGGCGGAGGTAGTGTTGCACCGATCGAGGGAGTTACCGCGGAACGAGTCCGAGTCTACTGTATGCCTGATTGTGCCGAAAGTTGCGATTCGGTAACGCGAGTCGCCGATCTTGGTCTTGTGAGTCTCTTTCGTGTAGGTAGCGTGGCGCGACATTCCGCGGTCGAAATTCGCGCGCAGTCAGAAAATGATCTTCGCGAGGAAGAGCCCGGTAGTAACCGTGACCGCGGTTGCGACGAGTCCAGGGATCATGAACGAGTGGTTGAGCACATACTTGCCGATCTTCGTCGTCCCCGAGAGGTCGAAGTTGATCGCCGCGATCAGCGAACCGTAGGTCGGGATGAAGAAATAGCCATTGACGGACGGGAACATCCCGATCAGGAACTGCGGTGGAATGCCGAGCGCTATGCCGAGAGGCATTAATGCGCGGGTCGTCGCCGCCTGGCTGTACAACAGCACCGACGCGAAGAACAGCCCGAACGCGAAGGTCCAAGGATGCGCGTCCGCCTGCTGTCCGATCGCAGGCACGATCACGTCCTTGTTCGCCGCGATGAAGCTGTCCCCAAGCCATGCGAGCCCAAAAATGCCGATGACCGCGACCACGCCGGCGCGCAGCGTCGATGTCTTCGGGATGTCGTTGACGTTGACTTTCGTCGCCATCAGCATGACCGCGGCGACCGACATCATGACGATCTCGATCACCACGGGCATCTGCAACGGACCCTTATCGCCGTGGATCGTACGCAGGCCCGGGAAGAACCCGAACAGAACGACCAGCGCGACGCCTATCAGGAAGATGAGCGCCGACGTCTTGGCGGCCGGCTTGAGCGGGGGCCTGTGGGCGGCCGACTTGGGCGCCGGGACTTCGCCAGCCGCGAGGCGCGCCTGATATTCGGGGTCATCCTTCAGGTCCTTGCCGACGAACATCGAGACGATCGCGGCGACGACGACGCCCGTGAGCGTCGCCGGAACGCAGATCATCAGGATCTGCGGAAGGCCCCATTGCGTCATGCCCTTCTCGGCGAAGAGCCCGATCATTGCGGCGGTCGCCGCCGCGACCGGACTCGCGGTGATCGCCTGCTGCGAGGCGATGGTCGCCACCGCCATCGGTCGCTCCGGACGGATACCGGCCTGGTGCGCGGTCTCGTAGATCACCGGCAGCAGCGGATAGACGATATGCCCCGTACCGGCGAGGAAGGTGAAGGTCCACGTCGTGAGCGGCGCGACGATCGTCACGTACTTGGGGTTCGCCCGGATGATCCGCTCGGCGATGCGCACCAGGAAGTCGATGCCACCGGCGGCGTCCATCACCGACGCGGCCATGATGACCGCGAGGATGATCAGCATCACGTCGATTGGCGGCGATGTCGGGTTGACGCCGAACGCGACGACCAGCACCAGCAGACCGACCGCGCCCCAGAGGCCGAGACCCACGCCCGAGTACCGGGCGCCCATCCAGATGGCCGCGAGGACGACGATGAATTGCAGCAGAATTGACAGCGACATGATCTTTCTCCCGCCGGGCGTTGCCGCCCGGATGAACTACTGAACTACTGTTCGAACTTCGGGGCGATCAGGTTCTCGAACGAAAAGACTTGGTCCCATTTCTCCTGCGTCATCAGCTTGCGCTCCTTGACCACGATGTCGTGCAGCGACTTGCCGGTCTCGTAGCCTTCGCGCGCGATTTCCGCACACTGCTTGTAGCCAAGCGACGGCTTCAGCACGGTGACAATGCCGAGCGAGTTGAGAACCATGTCGCGGGTACGTTCCGAGTTGGCGGTGATGCCGTCGATGCAGTGGACGCGGAGGCTGTCGACCGCGTGCTCCATCGTCGCGATCGACGTGAACAGTGCGAATGTGATCACCGGCTCCATCACGTTGAGCTGAAGCTGGCCCGCGGAGGCCGCGAGCGTCACCGTCAGATCCAGGCCGATCACGAGAAAACTCACCTGATTGACGACCTCCGGAATCACCGGATTGACCTTGCCCGGCATGATCGAGCTGCCCGGCTGCATCTGCGGCAGATGGATCTCGTTGAAGCCGCAGCGCGGCCCCGACGCTAGCAGCCGGATGTCGTTGCAGATCTTCGTGAGCTTCGCCGACGTCCGCTTCAGCACGCCGGACAAGAGCACGTACGCACCGGTGTCGGACGTAGCCTCGACTAGGTCGCCGGCGAGAATGAACGTGAGCCCGGTGAGCTGGGACAGGTACTTGGTCGCAAGCTCGGGGTAGCCGGGCGCCGCCGTGACCGTCGTCCCGATCGCCGTCGCGCCGAGGTTGATCTCGTGCAGGAACTGCCGGACTTCCACGATCCGCTGAACTTCCTCGCCGAGCGTCGTGCCCCAGCCATGGAACTCCTGGCCCAGCGACATCGGCACCGCGTCCTGCAAGTGCGTGCGGCCCATCTTCAGCACCTTGTCGAATTCCCTGCTCTTCGCGAACATGGCTTCCTGCAGGCGCCGCAGTGCTTCCATGTAGCTGTCGAGCCTTAGAATCAGCGCAAGCCGGAACGCGGTCGGGTAGATATCGTTGGTCGACTGACCGAAGTTGACGTGGTCGTTCGGATTGACGAACTCGTATTCGCCCTTGCGATGCCCCAGCGCCTCGAGCGCAAGGTTCGCGATGACCTCGTTGGCGTTCATGTTGGTCGACGTGCCCGCGCCACCCTGGATGAAGTCGGTGACGAACTGATCGCGCATCTCGCCTGCGATCAGGCGATCGCACGCGCCGGCGATCGCGTTGGCGATCTTCGCGTCGAGCGCGCCCAAGTCCCGGTTGGCGAGCGCCGCAGCCTTCTTAACGTAGCCGAACGCCTTGACGAAATTGGGCTCCAGCGACATCGGGACGCCGGTGATGTGGAAGTTCTCCTTCCCGCGCAGTGTCTGCACGCCGTAATACGCGTTGGCCGGTATTTCCTTTTCGCCCAGAAAATCCTTCTCGATTCGGAAAGACATGCAACCTCCTCTTTCAATGGCCGCGCCGAAGCCGGAATCGATTTCGACTCATTGTCCGCCGTGTGTTGTTGGTGCCGGTTGACGGGTGTCAACGGCATCGCAATGGGTGCGCTATCTGAGTCGCGCTGGCAGTCCTTGCACGGACCTACTTGAAACCGGCCGTCACCATCTTGCGCCGCA
>CAVWIM010000005.1:0-118040 GCA_963755065.1 uncultured beta proteobacterium | reverse complement strand
GGCCGTGACCCAGTTTGACGTCTTCAACGGTGATGCCGACGGGCTGTGCGCGCTGCACCAGCTCCGGTTGGAGACTCCACTCGAGTCGGTGCTCGTCACCGGCGTCAAACGTGACATTGCGTTGCTCCAGCGAGTACCGGCGCAGCCTGGCGATGCAGTGACTGTGCTCGACATCTCGGCCGCGACCAACCACGATGCGCTCGTCGCGTTGCTCGATCGGGGCGTGGCTGTGCAATATTTCGACCATCACTATGCCGGCGACTTGCCGCGCCATCCCGGCCTTACGGCGAACATCGACCCCTCTCCTGGAGTGTGTACTGCAATGCTCGTTGACCGCTACCTTGGCGGGAAACGACGCATTTGGGCCATCGTGGCGGCATTCGGCGATAACCTGCCCGACGCCGCGCGCGAGCTCGCTCAGACGCTCGCTCTCAGCGACGAGCGCGTCGCCGAACTGCGGGAACTTGGCGAGAATCTCGCGTACAACGCCTACGGAGAAAGGATAAGCGACCTTGTCGTCCCGCCCGCAGCGCTGTATGACGTCATGCATCGCTACGTTGATCCGTTCCAATTTCTCCGCACGGAGCCGGTCATCGCGCGTCTCAGCAAGGCTCGTCGCGACGATCTCGCGATGGCGAGCGAAGTCGATCCTGAACTCGCGTTTGAAAACGCCACTATCTACGTCCTGCCCGAAGCGGCCTGGAGCCGACGCGTTAGTGGTGTATTCAGCAATCACTTGGCGAACCGCTTTCCGAACCTGGCGCACGCCGTCCTCACGCCGAATGCGCAAGGCGGATACACCGTCAGCGTGCGCGCACCTGCCGCGGTCCGGACTGGGGCGGACGCGCTGTGCCGCCAGTTCATGACCGGTGGCGGTCGAGCGGAGGCGGCAGGCATCAACCATTTGCCGCGTGAAGCTTTGCCGGAATTCGCGCGGCGTTTTGAACAGGCATTTTCCAGAGCACCAAACGGAGCTATTCCTTGAAATTCAAGTGACGCTGCGTCCTCACCTGCGATCCCTGATCGGCATCAGTCCGACAGCTTCACGATCCAGGCCTCGGTCCGTCCCTCCGGATTCGTTCCATAACCGGCAATCGTATGACCGTCGTTGGAAATCGCGGTGGCCCGAAGGCGTTTCCAGCCCGCAATTTGGGTCTGGTGCGGACCTCCGCGGCCTCAGTATGGCACTCCCTTGGGCAAGCGTATTCGCACGTTCTTGATTGTGATCAACGACGTAGGGAGGCTCTTTGCGTATATATGATTCGCGTCTCGCGCGCTCCCGCGCACATACGTCGCAACCCGGGAAGGACCCGCCATGGCCGTACGTCGCACCACGATGAGAAGCCGAACCGGCACCAAGCTCTATGCCGTCCGTGACAAGAGCGGCAAGTTCAAGGACATCCAGACATACAAGCGCGCCCACTCCGCCGATCTGCGCCACAAGTCGAAGGCCGAGAAGGAGGCAGCGCAGGGCCCGATCGAGAAGAAAATCAGGAAAGCGGCGAGCGATGCCGCCAAGTCGGTCAAGAGCTCGGTGCGCGGCGCAGCCGCCGCAGTGCAGCGCGTGGCGAAACGGGCGGTCAAGCAGGTTTCCAACCCGCAGCCGAGGCGGAAGATCACGGTAAAAAGCGGCGCCAGGAAGACGACCACCATCAAGCCGGTGACGAAAAGAACCGCCAGGAAGGTCACGAAGAAGACGAAATAGCCGCGGTCGATCTGCCCCAGGCCTCGATCACCTGATCGAGCCCTTCGCGATAATCCGGGAACTTGGGCCTCCATCCCGGCACGCCCGGTGTCGGCGCTTGGGGTTTCATCGAAAGCGCGGTTTGCTGCATGTGCTCCTCGCGAATGATCAGCTTGGCCAAGGGCCGCGACAACAGCGGCAGATGCAGCGGATCCCGTCGGCCAACCCGATGC
The DNA here is from genome assembly GCA_963755065.1 of uncultured beta proteobacterium. GTDB lineage: Bacteria > Pseudomonadota > Gammaproteobacteria > Burkholderiales > Casimicrobiaceae > VBCG01. The sequence continues at coordinate 116,123 of CAVWIM010000005.1, read as the reverse complement.
GCGAAAGCGTCCATCAGCGTCCTGAACGCGACCGCGTGGCCATCCGTCGCATAGAAGATTCTGCCTTCGTTCCGCGTCCTGGCAGCAGTGAGCAAGGCCGCGGCAGCATCGAGTTGATGCAGGTGGTATTGCAGCGCCCTGGCCGGCCCGGACCAATAGGGCCTGCCGAGACCAAATGCAGTGCGATAGGCGCGAAGGTCGGCGCTCGCCGGCCCGTACAGGTAACCGAGGCGCACGACGCAGGCGGGCACCGGGCCCGCAAGCGCTCGCGATTCGCACTCGAGGATCGCTTCGACCGCAGAGCGCAGCGGCTCCTTTAGCGCGGCCTCATGGCGAGCCACGAAGGCGAAGCTCGCGTGGACGAGCAGATGCGCGCCATCCGCCTCCGCCGCGTGCACCGCGCGGCGAGCTCCCGCGACCGCAATGCGGCCGAAGTTCTTCCAGGCGTGCCCGTCGTGAAGCAGCGTGTTCGCCTGCTGACCGGCGACGTTTATATGGACCCGCGGCCCGCCGTCCATCCTTCGCCGCTGCCCGAGGATGCCACCGAGTTCGGAGCGCCTTCCCGTAATCGACACGTTCATGATGGCGGATCATCCACTGGCGATGGTGCATGCGAAGCCTGCCTGCCTCCGCTCGCTAGCGAACCGACGCCGTGCGGGCGGCGGGTATCCTTCGCGACTGACGTTTCGCGACTATCCCCATTGTAGTGTCGGTGCAAAGAGCATTGAAACTACCTCAACGCGATACAGGGAATCACTCTTTCGAGACTGACTCCGTATCGCCAGGATTCGCGCAACGATGCTTGTCGCCAGTGCATCATGCTGTCGTCAATCAAGAGTCTGTCGGCTTCACCGAATTTCGAGGGGCTTGACCTGTGCAGAGCATTGACGCCGGTCAATCCCGGGCCGAGCGAAGCGTTGGAACATCACTGACATCGAGGGTCGAGGAGACAGCGTCGTGAGTGGCAAGATCTGGCTAAAGAACTATCCGCCTGGCATTCCGCACGAAATCGATCCCGATCGGTTCGGGTCCATCGCGGATCTGTTCGACCAGATCGTTGCTAGGTTCGCCGACCGGCCGGCGTACCACAGCCTCGGCCACACGCTGAGCTACGCCACTCTGGACCGGCTGTCGCGCGACTTCGCGGCCTTCCTCCAGGGGCTTCCGGGACTCGGAAAGGGCGAGCGCGTCGCCATCATGTCGCCGAATCTTCTGCAATATCCCGTGGCGCTGTTCGGCATCCTGCGCGCGGGTATGACGGTAGTCAACGTCAATCCCCTGTACACGCCGCGCGAGCTCGAGCACCAGTTGAAGGACTCGGGCGCCAAGGCGATCGTCATCGTCGAGAACTTTGCCCAAACCCTGGAAGAGGTGATTGGGAAGACATCGGTCGAGCACGTAATAAGCACCCAGATCGGCGACTTGTTGCCGGCGCCGAAGCGCTGGCTCCTCAATTTCGTCGTCAAGACGGTGAAGAAGATGGTTCCCCGTTGGCGCATCGATCGCGCCATCACGTTCCGCGCGGCGCTTGCGCGGGGCGCGACGGCTTCGTTCGCGCCGGCCGCGCTGACGCGCGAGGACATCGCGTTCCTGCAATACACGGGGGGCACCACTGGCGTGGCGAAGGGAGCGATGCTGACCCACCGCAACATGCTCGCCAATCTGGAGCAGACCGGCATCTGGGTCTCGGGGACCTTCAAGGAAGGCGCCGAGATCGTCATCGCGCCGTTGCCGATGTACCACATCTTCTGCCTCACCTCGACCATGTCGTTCATGAAGTGGGGCAGCCTCATCGTGCTCATCGCCAACCCTCGCGACCTGCCGGGCTTCGTCAAGGAACTGGGGAAGTGGAAGTGGAGCGTCATGACTGGCGTCAACACCCTGTTCAACGGCCTGCTGAACATGCCGGGATTCGACCGGCTGGATTTTTCGGCGGTGAAGGTAGTCGTCGGCGGTGGCGCGGCTGTGTTACGACCGGTCGCCGAACGCTGGAAGCAGGTGACCGGAATCTCCATCACCGAAGCCTATGGCTTGACCGAAACGTCGCCGGGCGTCTGCGCCAATCCACTCGAAGCGCCGTGGCGAGGCACGATCGGCCTGCCCTTCCCTTCGACCGACGTCTCGATCCGCGATGAAGACTTCAGCGAGCTGCCGGTGTGGACCGGCGAAGGGGACATCGACAAGCATACCGGCGAGATCTGCGTCCACGGCCCGCAGGTGATGAAGGGCTATTGGAACCAGTCGGAAGAAACCGCCAAGGTGTTCCAGGATGGCTGGCTGAAGACGGGGGACGTCGGCCATGAGGATGCCGAGGGCTACTTCACCATCACCGATCGCAAGAAGGACCTGATCGTGGTGTCGGGATTCAAGGTCTTCCCGAACGATGTCGAAGGCGTCGTGGCGTCCCATCCGGGCGTGCTGGAATGCGGGGTAGTGGGAGTGCCGGACGAGAAGACCGGAGAAGCGGTGAAGGCGGTGATCGTCAAGAAGGATCCCGGCCTTACGGCAGAGGCCGTCATTGCGCATTGCAGGGCCGGCCTCACGAGCTACAAGCTGCCGCGCCACGTCGAGTTCCGCGACGCCTTGCCCAAGTCGCCGATCGGCAAGGTCCTGCGGCGCGAGTTGCGCGACAAACGCAACTAGGACGATGTCGCTTGCGGCGTACTTCCGCCGGCAGTGGAAGGAACCCCGGGTTGATCCGGCGGAAAGGTGCAGACGATGACTTGCAACGGCACTCTCAATCAGAAGTGGGTGGCGAAGCCCGCGCCCTAAGGGCAATTGACCTGCGGGGGCAGGCCCGCTCGCGGGACTCAGAGAAGTCGGCTTTGGGTCGAATGCAGTCATTCGCGGCTAGGCCAAACGGATGATTGCGGGTCGGCGTTGAATGCGCGACGCGGCCAACGAAGCGAGCAACGACTAACGCGACCGTCTGCTTTCGGCTGTGGATTCAACTGGTCAGCGCAACACATGCTAGGTCTAGGAAACGCAACAGCAAGTGCTTGTCAAATCGGTACTAATCGCAAATAGCGCTGTTTCCTGGTCCCTCTCACTCGTGCTTTTACAACCTCGGATCCTCGCTAAGCCACGTCGCAGGAAGGCCTTAGACTTCAAACCCCTGTCTATAAGGATGAAAGGTGTTGCGTCGACCGGTTGAGCCCGCAGCCATGAGCGGTCCTCTGGAGAACACGCTCAATGGCAGCCGAACGAGATCGTCAACCATCCGGCCGTGCCCGGCCAAGCGCAGACATAGAATCGAAGCATTACTGCGCTTGTGTGGCGGACCTACCGAGGGCATTATATTGGGGCTACCAGATGAGGAATCTTGAATTCCCCAAAGCAAGTCACAGGTCTTGACAAGACGCGCACCGCAATTCCCGACTACGGTCAGCGCATCGATGCCGAGCAGCGATTTTTCAGTGGGTGCCAGGATCTCTACGCGCTGCCGCCTATCCATGGTTACTGGTCAGACAAGTACCTCCGCCCACAACTGGAGGCGTTCGGCTTCAGTCATCCGGAAAGAATGTTCGCTGGCTACTTTCATCGTGCCGTCGCCGCAAGCAGCGAGTCAGTTCCACGCTTTGTAAGCCTGGGAAGTGGCAACTGTGAAACTGAAATACGTTTAGCCAAACTATTGATCAAGTGGGGCCTGACCGACTTCACGATCGACTGCATCGAAATGAATGACAGCCTACTTGCGGATGGCGCACAGCGAGCCAAGGACGGGGGCGTTGCGGCTTTCGTGCATCCCGTCAAGGGTGATCTCAATTACTGGGTGCCGGAAGGACCTTATAACGGCGTGCTTGCGAATAGTTCGCTGCACCATGTTTCGGACTTGGAACACCTTTTTGGCGCTATCCAACGAGGCCTGAAGCCCAGCGGGACATTTGTCACTTCCGACATGATCGGCCGGAATGGACACATGCGCTGGCCAGAGGCGCTGTCGATTGTCCAGGAATTCTGGCGCGAACTTCCGCACGCAAAGCGATATAACCACTTGTTGCGCCGGCATGAACATGAATACGACAACTGGGACTGCTCATCGGAGGGGTTCGAGGGAATTCGCGCGCAAGACATTCTGCCGTTGTTGATCGCGTACTTCGAGTTCGATTTTTTCCTGCCGTTTGCCAACGTGGTAGACCCGTTTATCGACCGCACTTTTGGACCCAACTTCGATATTCAGGATCCTGCAGATCTGCAGCTAATCGACCGGATTCACGCACGCGACGAAGCCGAGATTCTGAGTGGCGCGATCAAGCCGACACATATTCTCGCTGCCATGTGCGCGGGACGGCCCGGAAGGAATCTTAGTCTGAACGGCCTGACCCCGGCCTTCTCCGTGCGTTCACCTGTTCGGGTCCCGCAGCGAACTTTGGTAGCTGTTGCGCCAACCGCCAGAGACAACGAATCCGAGCCCAAGGCAAAGCCGACCAATTACACCGACCTATGGTGGAATCCGGCTGAATCTGGTTGGGGGATAAGCATTCACCATCACTCCAGCAATGCACTCGTTGCATGTTGGTTGGTGTATGGCGCGGATGGTGCGCCGTGCTGGTTTCTCATCGAACCCGGAGAGTGGATCGACGCCAAGACGTTTCGTGGCGTCATCTACAAAAGCACTGGACCCAATTGGATGAACCCATTTGAGCCGGGGATCGTAGAACTTCGCGAGGCGGGCTCAGGCGTGTTGGCATTTGACGGGCCGGGAAACGGAACGTTTTCCTTTACGATCGACGGCGTCGACGGGAGCAAGACGATCTCGCGAATGTCCTTTTGACGTCCCGGCGAACCGGATCCGTGGCATGGAAAGTGCATGTGACCTATGGTCAACGCACGCCCCGGACCCGCAACAACATGAAACACACACTTGGAATCCTCATTGCAGCGCTCGCGATCGCGTCACCGGCATCCGCGCAAACGATGTACCGCTGCCTCGACCTCGGCCGAACGATCTACTCGGACAAGCCGTGCCTCAACGGTGACGAAGTGAGGCAGATTGCGCCGAACGGGAATCCCACCGCGGAATACCTCGCGCGATCGCGCATGAAAGACCGCCTGGACGAGCAGCGCGCGATCACAGCGGCGCGCGCCGCCAAACGCGACGCCGAGATCGGAAAGGCCGCGAAGTGCGTCAAGAGCGCGACGGCTCCAGGCTGCGAACCGTAGCCGCTGATTTTTTCCTTCGATTCGTATCGCACTTCGACTCGCCGTCGCGCGCGGCGTGCAAAACGACCGCACGCATCCTCCGCACCATTGCGCCCTCGCTTCGCCGGAACCACGCGTTGGCTCAATCAAGCGAACAACGGCTTCTCGGCAACGCATATGACCGGTTCGCGTCGCAAGCAGCCATTCGCGGCTGGCCAAATGGATGATTGCGCGCCGGCATCGGATGCGGGACGTCCGCGTTGAGCGACGGGTTAGGCCGCACGAACGGGAGGGTGGCACCGGTGCCATGGAATTGGGGACTAGGCCGACTACGCATGTCGTTGCGCGAAGAGAACCAATGCGGGAATGGAATGATTAGCTACAATACTCCGACACCGCGAACGAGAGCTCCAACCGGGGGCAGATCAAGCAACTCGGCGACGGCTTCGCCGAAGAAGGCGAGCAACCAACCAGTCACCGCAGCCGTGATGCACCCGACGGCCAAGAACTCTGCGGAAGAGCCAGCAAACATCGAACGCCACGAAAATAGGACGTAAGCAATGGCGACGGTTGCGATGACTCGGATTATTGCGACCATGCGGCCTAACGGACCAAGCTAACCAGCGGCCTCATGGCGGGGCGCAGCCCCGCATCGGGGCGTCCGCGTTGAGCGACGGGTCAGGCGGCAACTCGCAGGGACGAGCACAGAAACTCAGGAGCAAAGTGCTGTGCACAGGTAGGATGACGGAAGCGCCGCCGACAGCGTGACGCGAAACGAAGCGATCGCGAACCAATGAAACTGAATGCGTTGTTGGCCTTGCTAGTCCGACGGCGGGAACCATACGTTCTTGATTTTCCCGTCACGGACTTCGAAGATCGCCAGGGCTTCGGGCGTTCCCTTGTCTTTGGGCAATCCGTGTATGCGCTCGAGGTCGACGACAAATCGTCCAACTGTCAAGCGGTTGATGATCTGAACACGATATTCCCGAGGGGCCTTGGTCAACCACTGATAGTCCTTCCTTAGCTCCGCGATGCCCTTCATCGGGGGGTCCTTACCAGACAGATCGTAAATGGTGATGTCGTCGGCGTAACACTGCACAAATCTTTCTATGTCATGCGCGTTGTATGCATCAACTTGTGCCTGAACGACGGCCTCGGGGACGGTTGACTCACCGCAGCCTTGGGCCGTAAGCGGAAACAAAACTGCGATCATCAATCCGAGCACAGCGGCTGATCTCATTGGACCTCCTGTAATCTCGTTGACTTTCACGCCACAATTATGTGCCGGCCGGGGTAACACTCCAAGAGCGCAGCCTACGGCTAAGCTAACCCGCCCGCCGCCACCGACGCACGGTAGAAGAACACACATGCCCGGCGGGTCCGGTTGAGCGTGTGGTTAGGCCGCACGCACACCTTTCACCCACTGGTATTTCACGTCCTCGAGTTGCCACATGGGCTCGAAGCCATGTGCAACTGCGACGAAGCCATGATGCTCGTAGAAGCGGCAGGCACGCGTGTTCTTGGCGAACGAGAAGAGCCACAGGCTACCGGAGGACTCAGCTTGCGCCAAGCGGATGAGCCGCGAACCAATACCTTGACCGATGTAATCCACCCTGACGTGGAGTTGTGCCACGGACTCGGCGTTGGCCGCGAGGAAACCAACGATGGCGCCGGCCAGCTTCACAACTCGTACCCGATAGATCGGTACGATTTTGCTATAGAAGTATTCGACTTGTTCGTGCAGCGGGTGCGGATCCGTGATGCTGACCCCGTACTCAAAGCTCGCACGCCACATTCGGACAAGCGCCTCAGTGTCGTGCGGCTGGAAATCTTCGACACGAGCCTCACTCATGGGGCGCATGCTTCGTGCGGCCTAGCTAGAAGTAGAGAACCTAAACGACGGAAAGCAAACCGTCATCGTCATGCCGATCATTCCTAGGCTGACCAAAAGAAGCCCGATATTCAACGTCGTGCCTTCCGATTAGAGGACCTAATGGACCCGAACGAATCATCCGCTCGCCCCTCGGCGCGTGCAAGCGATTGCTCGCTACCGTTCGTCCGCCGTAGTTTCCCCCGATGCCAGGCCCTATCCACTTCGCAGCGCCGCCCATTGCAAAGCCTGCCGATTCCGTTGCGACGATGCTTGGCGCGAATTACGCGCACGATCCGAACTGGAAGCCGGGACCGATGGCACCGCCGCCCGCGTACAAATATCCCGACGTATGGGCTAAGAAACGGAAGAAACGATAATCGCCAACGCGTCTAGGCTTCCTTGACGGAGCGAGAATGTCCGCTTTCGGCCAAATGCGGAAGGTCAGCGCTACAGGGCAAAATTGCCAATAAGCGGACACCGCGAATCGAGACACGTCATCGCGCGGCGGCACGGACTTGATTTAGCTCCTTTTACCGGGTCAGGGCGATGGTGTTCGCGAGATCACTGGATGCTCTCGCGGATCGCGAGCGTCGGGTTGCTGCCATGCACTCGAATTGTCCAGTTGCAAAAATAGTCGCGACTGGCGCAGTACTCGTCGTTAGGCAATTTGCAGACCGTAGACGGACGCTCTGAGCGGGCGATGGTCGAACGCACGAAACGTTCGGCAGGAGGCCGAAATGACCGAACGGGGGGCTGCCCGGCTGCGACTGTCCGCGAACCTGCATTCGTGACTGGGCCAAGGTGACTGCGATCAGCGTACGGTAGCTAATCGACGGTTACTCGTCGCAATCTCTTCTCTGCATCGACGCTTCCACTTTCAGCATCGCATTGGACGACTCCAAGTGCCCGGAACGCATGCGCAAGTGGCCAGGCTAGGCAAAGAGCGCGCAACTGTCAGACTGCGAGCTATACTGCTTTTTAGTCGGACCCGTCCGCGGACGCATGCGAATCACGATTCCCGCCATGTCAACTTAACTCATTGGGCGAGCGACAGCCACCACTGCTGCATAACCCTGAACTTCCAAACGTGCAACAACGGAAGGGGGTTGACCTGCCTCTATGGGTCCGACGAATTGCGCTCGCAGTATTTGTCGTCGGGTTCAGCCTGTACTTCCTGAGATTCACTGTCGACGGACTGAATTCCTGGTTCAGCGGCGACGACCTGATGAACATGCACTATTACTGGGTGCGTTCTTGGGCCGAAGTACTGCGCGCCAACGTCATTTTCACCTCGGATTTCTATCGCCCCATGGGCGGGTTGTTTTGCAAGGGGTTGTATTCGCTCTGGGGCTTTCAACCCCGTCCCTATCGCGTTGCCACGTTGATCGTCGTTGTGCTAAACGTCGGCCTGGTCTTTCTCGTGGTTAGAAATCTTGCGAGTTCGGTCGAGGTCGGTGCCGTGTCGGTGTTGCTCACGGGGCTGAACGAGAGTTTTGTGTCGATCTATTACGACACCGGAATGATTTACGACGTGCTGGCATTCTTCTTCTATTACAGCGCTCTCTACTACTACCTGCTGATTCGACAACGCGGCAAGCTCCCGAGCTTCCGTCAGAGCGCCTTTGTGCTGATCCTGCTGATTGCCAGTTTGAATTCCAAGGAGATTTCCGTCAGTTTGCCTGTTGCCCTTCTAGTATACGAATTACTGTGGAACCCGCCCCGCAATTTCCGACGGGGCAGGTTCTTGGATAGCCTCCGGAAGTGGTCAATCGGACCAGGTCGCGTGGCATTGCTCGGTGGCGTCGTGGTCGCGGCTTACATTGCTGGCAAATACCTGGGCAAAGACTCGTTGTTCCAGCTGGACGCGTACCGTCCAGAGCCGTCCGGAAATCTATTTCTTACAAACTACGCGTTCTACTTGAATGCCTTGTTTCTTGGCACATTTAGGTTTTCGCCGGGGATCGTGGCTGGCGTGCTGGTCGCGCTTCCAGCCTTGGGTTGCGTATTCGGAAAGCGGCACCTGGTGATGGCGGGCATTATGGCAAGCGTTTCGTTCTTACCCTTGGCCTTCATTCCGGCGAGAGGAGGTTTCGCACTTTACGTACCATCGCTTTACTGGTCGCTGTGGATTGCTGGGATGCTTGTCGCCAGCCGAGTATATCTGGTAACAATTGTCGTTGATGGCCTCGGCCACTGGAAACGAGAATTGCCGAGACGCGGATTGACGTTCGGTCTCGAGCTTGCCAGCTCGGCCGTTCTCTGGCTCGGTCTTGCGTGCATCGTCATCCCAAAAAACAACTACGCATTTGATCAGGTGCTGTCAATCGTCAATGAGGTCCAGAACAGGAATCTTGGCTATGCAACGCAAATTCGTAAGTGTCTGCCCCACGTGCCTAAGGGGGCTCGCATCCTGCTCGTGGACGATCCCTATCCGGAAGACCCATTCATTCCCCTTTTCTTGATCCGGGAAACCTATGACGACACGACCTTGTTAGTGGACCGCGGCAAAAGTCTTCGCTTGCAGGGTGTCGAGCAGAATCTAGATAGTTACGATCTGACCGTCTCCTACTCCGAAGAACGCTGTCAGGTGACGTGGCTTCCACCGAGGACGCGGGAGTGATTCGTTCATGCGAATGGCCGATTCAAGCGGATGGCTGGTCTCGGCACCCCGCCGCGCCGCGTTTGAACCGGCCGAACCAGGACAATCCAACGGGGGGGCTACAGCCTCCGACCCGCGGGAATTGCCCGCCAAATGCCGGCACCATACCTTTGCACTGCATGCGGCCGCGTTGCGCTGGCTGATTGTGAAGCGATAGAGTCGCATGTCCGCTTCTACGCTCTCGGACGTCGGCATTCGTAAAGATCAATGGACCGCTTGGGGTCGAAAGCAGCCATTCGCGGATAGTCCAAACGGATGATTGCGGGCTAGCGTCGAATGCGCGACGCTGGCGTAATGAACCCAAAGACGACGAACGCGCGGTGATGCTCGACCGGATGCCGAAGAAGATGCAGGACCGCGTCAGGCGCGCCAAGACATGAGCACCGCCGGTGCGGGCCGCGCCATTGAGGCGTTCGTCGACGCGATGCGCGAAGCTCGAAACAAGGCAGAGTCCGGCCAAATCGACCGATTTCGATGATCTGCTGCGCCACGCGAAAGGATTGCTCGACATCATGGATGACGAGTTGAGCGAACTTGATCGCTGCCAGCACATCGACCTGTTCGCTGCAGCACCGATACTGCGGCGGAAGTTAGAGCGGCAGTGATTTCGCGGCGATCCCTTGCTAACAACAAAAAGCCCGCGTCGACGCGGGCTTTATTTTTGAAGCGCAGGGCGCTTTAATTGCAGGATGGGTTAGTTCAGTTCATTCGTCCGCGAGGATTGTGGTGCGCGTAAACCAAGCCGACTTGGGCGGGCTGGCCATATCCGCAGCGGGCTTCTTTTCCGTGACACGAATCGACTTGTCAGGCACGGTTGCTAGCGGCTTGGAAGCTGCGGCCGCCGCCGGCTGGACGTTGCTCGTCGCAACATCTGGAGTGGTCGCCTTGTTGGAGGCGTCCTTGGGGGACATGTAATCGCATGCCATCGCACCTGCGCCGAACGCCAACGTCACGACCGTAACCGCCAAGTGTAGGAGCTTCACGGTGTAGACCTCCTATAAGGTGAGGCAACTAGTCACAATGCTGTGCCTTGTCCTAAAGCGAGTCAAGCGGATTTTTGCCCTCGCCACCTGTGCACGTTATCAGCATGAGTCCTTAGGCGTTCACCTTGAGCGGTTCGAGCGCGTGGACGGAGCGGAGTTCATGCAGTCGTGGCTAGTTGGGCCGTGCGACTAACGCGATGAAGCTAATCAGCCGGAAGGCAGGACTCGGGATGGTTCATCCGACCCCGTAGAGCGCCCCCAGGAAGCGCGCTACGGGAGCGACTGCTATGTCCGGACCTTCGCGAGCCTTGGCGCGGTGCAGTAGCCCAAAGGTAGCCCAGAGCAAAAGAAAAGGGCTCACGTTTAAGTAAGCCATTGATTTATTGGCGCGCCCGGCAGGATTCGAACCCACGACCCCCTGGTTCGTAGCCAGGTACTCTATCCATCTGAGCTACGGGCGCTATCCCACGATTATATCAGGTCAGCTTTCGCCTCCGCCCTCCCCGGCCCCACCGTGGGCCTTCGGCAACGGTGCCATGTCGACGTCGCGCGAGCGCCGCGCGTCGCGAAGCAAATGCCATCCCTTCAACAACCAGGAAATCGCGAGCCACGCTCCGATGGCGGCGAGCGGCCAAGCGATGACGCGCGGCCAAAGGGCCGCAACGATCACGATTCCGAGCACGACCATCGCCATCGTCGCCAGCAAGCCCGCCTCGGCGGGCCCCAACGTCCGTCGATTGGTCAGCGCCGCGCCCAATGCGCTACCCACGCTGACCGCGCCCGCGGCCGCACGCCCGGCGCTGCCGGAACGCGCGCGCTTGGCGAGCGGCTCCCCGGCATCCTTGGCCGCCGTCGTGCGCGGCTCGGATCGGCGCACGCGATTGCGCGGCGTGAGCACGATTTCCGTGGCGCGACCCAGGTCCTTTTCATATTGCGTGGCCATCGCACGTGCGAATGCCTGATCCTCGATGGCGACGTCCAGCTCGTAATTCGACATCCAGCTCGCGAGATTGAGGTTGGTCGATCCCACGCGCGCCCACGTGCCGTCGGCCACCGCCGTCTTGGCGTGCAGCATCGTGCCGTTCCATTCGAACACGCGCACGCCCCCCTCCAGCAACGGACGATATCCGGCGCGGGACAACGGCGAGAGGGCCGGAATGTCCGACGCTCCGGGCACGAGCAATCGCACGTCGACGCCATCGGCAGCGGCCGAGCGCAGCGCCTGCGTGTAGGCGGACGTTCCCACGAAGTACGCGTCGGTCAGCCAGAGTGTCTTGCGCGCCACCGAGGCCACCAGCAGGTCGAGCCGATAAATGCTGGCGGCCCCGGGAACCCCGGCCACGACATGGACCCGTACCTTGCCCTTTGGTTCGTGACCTTCCGTTTTATCCGGAAGTGCGCCCAGCGCCTCGCCCGTGCAGGCAGTCCACACCTGCGCGAATGCGCGCTCGAGTTCAGCGACCGCGAGACCGCGTATTTCGATGCCCGTGTCCCGCCAGGGTTCGAGCCGCTTGGCCGGATCGCCTTCCCACGCCTTGTCGATGCAAAGACCGCTGACGAATCCCAGCTCCCCATCGACCACGATCGACTTGCGGTGGTCGCGCGATAGCCACGCCAGCGGGCTGTCGAATCGCGGCGAATTGAAGGCACGCACTTCGGCGCCGGACGCACGCAGCGGGTCCCAAAGCGAAGCGCCGCCGCGCGAGCCCAGCCAGTCGTAGACCACGCACACGCGCAGACCCTGCCGCGCTTTCGCCGCCAGCGCCTCCGCGAACTCCTGGCCGACCGGATCGTCAAGGATGAGGTAGCTCTCGAACAGGATGTAGCGCTCCGCCTTGCCAATCGCGTCCAGCCATGCGGGAAAGTTTTCTTCGGCATCGAGCAGCAGCCGGACGGTGTTGGAATCAGTAGCCGCCGCCCCCGCAGCACGGGCAAAGGCATGGTCCCAGCTATTGGTATCCGCTGCGGATGCAGGCGTGCGATCCGGCGTAGGGATCGCGAGCGATGGCGGGGCCAGCGTGGACGGCATGGGACGGATTATCCCGGAGTTATCCCCGAAGGGAACGATCTGTCGCATACTTCGGCCGCCGAGCAGCCGTAGGCGCTGCGGCAACCATGAAGCGTGTCGCATTCAGGAGGAAATCATGCTTTACCGGACATTGCTCAAATCAGTTCTCGTGGCCCTGCTCGCCGGCGTGTCGTCGGGCGCCGCGCTGGCCCAGGACACCGTCAAGATCGGCATGATCCTGCCGATGACCGGTCCGTTCGCGTCGACCGGGCGGCAGATCGAGACCAACGCCAAGCTCTATATGGCGCAGCACGGCTCCACGGTGGCCGGCAAGAAAATCGAACTCATCGTCAAGGATGACGCAGGCGTGGCGGACAACACCAAGCGCATTGCGCAGGAGCTCATCGTCAACGACAAGGTCGCGATCCTGGCGGGATTCGGGCTGACGCCGCTCGCGCTGGCCACCGCGCCGTTGGCCACGGAAGCGAAGGTGCCGATGGTGGTCATGGCCGCGGCGACTTCCATCATCACCGATCGGTCGCCGTACATCGTGCGCAGCGGATTCACGCTGCCGCAGGTCACCGTGGGCATCGCCGATTGGGCCGTGAAGAACGGCATCAAGAAGGTGGTCACGCTGGTCAGCGATTTCGGCCCTGGCATCGACGCGGAAGCGGCCTTCAAGACGCGCTTCACTGCGGCCGGCGGCCAGGTCGTGGAAGAGCTGCGCGTGCCGTTGCGCAATCCCGATTTCGCGCCGTTTCTGCAGCGGGTGCGCGACGCCAAACCTGACGCGGTCTTCGTGTTCGTGCCCTCCGGCGTCGGTGCGATCTTCATGAAGCAGTTCACCGAGCGCGGCCTCGACAAGTCCGGCATCCGCCTGATCGGCACGGGCGACGTCACCGACGACGACATCCTGAACGACATGGGGGACGTGGCGCTCGGCGTGGTGACGTCCTTCCACTACTCGGCCGCGCACAATTCGGCTGTGAACAAAGCCTACGTGGCCGACTTCAAGAAAGCCAATCCGAACATGCGCCCGAATTTCATGGGTGTGGGCGGCTACGACGGCATGCAGCTGATCTACAAGGCGCTCGAGGCGACGAAGGGCTCGACCAACGGCGAGGCGCTGGTTGCCGCCATGAAGGGACTGTCCTGGGAAAGCCCGCGCGGCCCGATCACGATCGACGCGCAGACGCGCGAAACGGTCCAGAACGTTTATATCCGCAAGGTCGAGCGGGTCGGCGGGGAACTCTACAACGTGGAATTCGAGACCATCCCCGCCGTGAAGGATCCGACCAAGGTCGCGAAGTAGGCGCCGTTAACCCGCCTTCGCCGCCATGACCGGTGCGCGCGGCCGGATGGGTGCTGCGCGGCCACGACCATGCTGACCATCCTCTTCGACGGCGTCGCCTACGGCATGCTGCTGTTCCTGCTCGCGTGCGGTCTGGCCGTCACGCTCGGGCTCATGAACTTCGTGAACCTGGCCCACGGCGCATTCGCGATGGCGGGCGGTTATCTGACCGCGGTGCTTTCGAACCGGATGGGCGTGCCGTTCCTGCTCTGCCTGCCGCTCGCCTTTCTCTTTTCGGCGGCGCTGGGCGCCCTGCTGGAGCCCACGCTTTATCGCCGCCTTTACCGCCGCGCGCCCCTCGATCAGGTGCTTTTCTCCATCGGCCTCGTATTCATGGCCGTGGCCGCGGTCGACTATTTTTTCGGCTCGACGCAAGTGTTCGTGAAGATCCCCGATTTTCTGCGGCGGCGTTTCGAAGTTGCCGGCGTCGGTATCGGCGCCTACCGCCTTTTCATCATCGTCGTTTGCGGCGTCCTGACCCTCGTCCTGCAAGCCATTCTGACGCGGACGCGCTTCGGCAGCCGGCTGCGCGCCGCGGTGGATGATTCGCGCGTCGCGTCGGGGTTAGGCATCGACGTCAACCGCATTTTCCTCCTCACGTTTGCGTTCGGATCGGGGTTGGCCGGCCTGGGCGGCGCGCTGGGCGCGGAAATACTCGGACTCGATCCGACCTTTCCGCTCAAGTTCATGATCTATTTCCTGATCGTCGTCGCCGTCGGCGGCACGACGACGATCACCGGCCCGCTGCTGGCCTCGCTGCTGCTCGGCATCGCCGACGTGGCGGGCAAGTACTACGTTCCCAAACTCGGCGCATTCATCATCTACAGCGTGATGATCGCCGTGCTCATGGTGCGCCCGCAAGGGTTGTTTGCGCGCGCCGGCGGGCGATGACCGGCGCGCCGTCGAGCGCCGCGCCGGCGAGCGATCTTCCGGCATTCGCGCGCGGGCCGCGCATACGCGCCTGGGAACTGGCGATCTGGGCCGCGGCGATCCTCGCCTGGTTTGTACTGCCCAGGCAGGCGCCGATGTTGAACGAAATGGCGATCCTCGCGCTCTTCGCCGTCTCGCTGGACCTCATTCTCGGCTACGCGGGCATCGTCTCGTTGGGGCACGCGGCCTTTTTCGGCACCGGCGCCTACGTGGCCGCGTTGTTTGCCAAGCATTGGATGCCCGACCCTCTTGTGGGCCTCGCGGTGGCCACGTGCGCCGCCGCGCTGCTCGGATTGGCCACGAGCGTGCTGGTATTGCGCGGCTCGGACCTCACCCGGCTCATGGTCACGCTGGGCGTCGCGCTCATCCTCTATGAGCTGGCCAACCGGTTCGACGGCATCACCGGCGGCGCCGACGGCCTGCAAGGTGTGGTCATGGGCCCGCTGCTCGGACGCTTCGCATTCGACATGGGCGGCCGCGTCGGGTATCTCTACAGTCTGACGGTACTGGCGGTCCTGTTCTTTATCGCGCGCCGCATCGTGCATTCTCCGTTCGGCTTCGGACTGCGGGCAATCCGCGACAATCCGCGGCGCGCCACCGCCATCGGCATTGGCAGCAACGTCCGTCTCGCAGCCGTGTATACGCTCGCCGCGGCCTATGCCGGCGCCGCAGGCGCACTGCTCGCGCAAACGACCGGGTTTGCCTCACTCGACGTCTACGACTTCCACCGCTCCGCCGACGTGCTGCTGGTCTTGGTCATCGGCGGCGTGGGCTGGCTCTACGGTGGCGTAATCGGCGCGATCCTGTTTACGCTGATGCACGATGTCCTTTCCGGACTGACGCCGCAGTACTGGCAATTCTGGATCGGCCTGCTGTTGATCATCCTGGTACTCGTCGGCCGCGAACGCATTGCGCGTACGGCGCGCCGCCTCGTTCCGGGACGACTGCGCAATGCCCTGTCGGGAAGGGCGACCATGAGCGTCGCCGTACTTGAAACACGTGGATTGCGGAAACATTTCGGCGGCATCGCGGCCACGCGGGACGTCACGTTCGGCCTCGAGCGCGGTGCGCGGCACGCGCTGATCGGGCCCAATGGCGCGGGCAAGACGACATTGGTGAACCTGCTGACCGGCATGCTGGTGCCCTCGGTCGGCCGCATCCTCCTCGAGGGCGAAGACATCACGGCAATGCCGGCGCACCGCCGCGCTCGCAAAGGCCTCGTCCGCACATTCCAGATCAACCAGCTCTTCGACAGCCTGACGCCGTTGGAATCCGTGGCGCTGACCATTGCCGAGCGCAATGGCGGCGGCGCGCGGTTCTGGCGCCCGCTAGCGCGCGATGCTGCCATCACCGCTGAGGCAACTGCGCTGCTGACGCGGATGCACCTGGCCGATGTGATGCAGCATCCAACCGCGATGCTCCCGTACGGCAAGCGGAGGCTTCTCGAAATCGCGCTGGCGCTGGCCAGCCGGCCCCGCGTATTGCTGCTCGACGAGCCGGTCGCTGGCGTACCGGCAGCCGAATCGCGCGAAATCCTGCAGACGCTCACAGCGCTTCCGGCGGACGTCACGGTGCTGCTGATCGAGCACGACATGGACCTCGTGTTTCGCTTCGCGACGCGCATTTCGGTTCTTGTCGACGGTGCGATGCTCGTGGAGGGCACCGCGGACGAGATCGCACGGGACTCGCGCGTGCGCGCCGTCTACCTCGGCGAAGCGCGTCATGGATGACCTGCTTCGCGTCGAAGACCTGTCGCGCCGGCTACGGCGAGGCGATCGTCATCGATGGCGTGGACTTCGCGCTGGGCGAGGGTCGCTCGCTCGCCCTGCTCGGCCGCAACGGCGCCGGCAAGACCACGCTGCTTGCCACGCTGGTGGGCGTGACGCGCCGTCGCGCCGGCACGATCACGCTCGGCGGCCACGACGTTACGCGCCTGCGTCCCGACCAGCGCGTCGAGGCGGGCATCGGTTGGGTGCCTCAGGAGCGCAATATCTTCAAGTCACTCACCGTCGACGAAAACCTGACCGCCGTCGCGCGGCCGGGCGCGTTCACGCCGGCGCGGGTCTACGCCATGTTCCCGCGACTGGCCGAACGCAAGTCAATTCTCGGCACGCAACTCTCCGGCGGCGAGCAGCAGATGCTCGCCATCGGCCGCGCACTGGTCCTGAATCCGCGCCTGCTGCTCCTGGACGAGCCGCTCGAGGGCCTTGCGCCGCTCATCGTGGTGGAACTCCTGCGTGTGCTCGAGCGCATCGTGCGCGAAGAAGGCCTGTCGGCGATCATCGTCGAGCAGCACGCGGCGAAGGTGCTGGCGATCACCGATGATGCCCTCGTGCTGGAGCGAGGACGTGTCGTCCATGCCGGCACCAGCGCGGCGCTGCTCGCCCATCCGGCAATGCTCGACCGCTATCTTGCCGTGGGAGTGGGCAAAGAATAGGCGCTAGACGCCGCCCCACACGTCGCGCGCGGTCTCGACGACCAGGCGCAGCTTCGCAGCCTGTGCCTCGACATGAATCGCGTTGCCGTGCACGGTGCTCGAGAACCCGCATTGCGGCGACAGGCACATCTGGTCGAGTGGCATGACGTGGGCAGCAGCGTCGATGCGCCGCTTCAGATCGTCGGCCGATTCCAGTTGGTCGAGCTTGGTGCTGACGAGGCCCAGCACGACGGTCTTGCCCTTCGGCACGTGGCGCAAGGGTGCGAAGTCACCGGACCGCGCATCGTCGTACTCGAGAAAATAGCCGTCGACGGCGAGATCGTTGAAGAGGACCTCGGCCACCGGTTCGTACCCTCCCTCCGCAGCCCAGGCGCTCTTGAAATTGCCGCGGCACAAGTGGACGCAAACGCGCATGCCCGCCGGCCGGCCGGCGATCGCGGCGTTGATCAGCTTGGCGTAGCGCCGCGGCAGTTCGTTCGGATCGTCCCCGCGCTGCCGTGCGCCCTCGCGCATTTTCTCGTCGCACAGATAGGCGAGGTTGGTGTCGTCGAGTTGCACGTACGTGCAGCCGGCGGCGCCCAAGCTCTGCAATTCCGCGCCGTAGGCCGCGGCGACGTCCGCGTAGAAATCCTCGAGGTCGGGATAGGCGTCACGGCTGATCGCGTTGCGTCCGCCGCGAAAATGCAGCATCGTCGGCGACGGAATGGTCACCTTGGGCGTGCGCCGCGTGACCGACTTCAGGAATTCGAAATCGGCACGCTGGATCGGCTTGACGTGGCGGACCTTCTTCGTGACCTGCATCACAGGCGGGGCAAAGTCGACATTGCCGGCCGCACTGTGGAAGCTCACGTTGATGCCGCCCTTGGTCTCGACGCCCTCGAGCTGGGTCAGGAAGTCGATATGGAAATACGTGCGGCGGAACTCGCCGTCCGTGATGCCGCGCAGTCCCAGGTCCTCCTGGAATTTGACGATTCCCCGGATCGCCTCGTCTTCCACCCTGCGCAACGCCGCGGCGTCGATTGCACCGGACTTGTGCTGGTCGCGTGCGTCCAGCAGCGCCTTCGGGCGCAGGAAGCTGCCCACGTGGTCCGCGCGAAACGGCGGCGCATCGCGCGCGCCGGAGGTCCTGGTGGCGAGTGCATCAGCCATGGCCGTTAGATTCTACCCCACGCAATGTCCGGGCCGGCATCATTGAGCCTTTCGCTTGCATCGGCCCTCTCATCTTCGGAAAATGTGGCAAGATTCTTCAAGGTGATGCCATGAGAATCTCATTTCCACGCGAGCATCGCACGAATCTGCCCGACCCCATCGAATTCTACGCCGTGGAGAGGAAGCGGCGCGTCCTGTGCCGGGTGAGCCACGCGACGCTGCACGCTGCCGACCGCGACAGCACGGGCAAGGAGACCATCCAGGAGCTCTGGAATCGCTACATCGATTTTGTCGAGGACGTAGCAGCGCGCCGCATCGAACTCGGCTATTTCGAGCGCGACGGAAGCATTACCGTGCGCGACGAGGACCTGGAACAGGCGCGGCGCGCGGCGCGTTGACCGTGTCCGCAATGATGGCGCATTGATCGAGCCAGGCGTCGCCGCGATGCAGCGCTGAATCCGACATCCAGGAACTTGCCGCCGCCGCGAAGGAGGCGTGTACGCGCGCCTATTGCCCCTACAGCAAGTTTCCCGTCGGCGCCGCGCTGCGCGCCGCAGATGGACGCGTGTTCGCCGGCTGCAACGTCGAGAACGCCTCGTTCGGGCTGACAGTATGTGCGGAGCGCAACGCCATATTCCAGGCGATCCATGCCGGCGCACGCGAAGTCACGGCGCTCGTGGTCTACACGCCAACAGATTCACCGGTAACGCCCTGTGGCGCATGCCGGCAGGTCCTGTTCGAATTCGGTCGCAACGCCGACGTCGTCTGCGTTTGCGCGGGCACCGAGCACTTGACCTTCAAGGCGACCGACCTGCTGCCTCACGGCTTCGCACTATAAAGTCGGCGCCGCACCCCTAGCGGCTGATCAGGCACTCACTACCGCTAAGCTTGAAGCGCTGGGTCATCGTGGACGTGCTCGTGCCACTCTTGTCCTTGGTTTCCTTCTTGATCGTCAATGTAGCCGCGTCCCCGTCGACGACGAGGACGCCATTGGCCTTGATATCCGCCGCGTACTGCGCTTCGCTCTGAGACATTTCCTTCGCCATGCCCGACATCATCGTGCGATCCTTGGCCGGCATCGCCTTCCATTCGTCCTGCATTTCCTTGGTTGAAAGCTTGTTGCCTTCCTCGAACTTGCCGGCGTGGACGAGACCCATCTGCTTGACCGAGACCTTGCCGCACGGGTTATCGAGGATCGCCGCACCCTTGATGGTTGTTGGCGCCGCAAGCGCGTGCCCAGACAGCACGAACGGCAGCGCCGCGCTCACGACGAGGGCGGCGAAATGGCGACGCTTCATGTTTCCTCCTTGATGACGGGATGGAGCCGGATGCGAGCATAGCCGGGATTCGCCGGCCTTGCATCCTGCCCCGGCCCGTCACTAGAGGCGAACGGTGCTGCCGCCGAAGAGGCCGAGACAGCCGATAATGATGAGGTAAATCGCCACGATGTAATTGAGCAGCCGGGGGACGATCAGAATGAGAATCCCGGCTATGAGAGCCACCAGCGGACCAATGGTAACGTTCAGATTCATTGTGCATTCCCCCCTTCGGCGCCAAAGAGCCTAGCCGAGGATGCTATGCTCCCGCCGCCCGCCGCTGTTGGCGTGGGGCTGATTTGTGTGTAGGCCGTTCGAAGGTGCCCTGTAGGTCGTGTTGCCCCCGAACCCTGGATCGGAATTCGACGTTGAATGCCACCTCGACTTCGCAGACGGTTGCCTGTCCTGATTGCGACCTGCTGCAACGAATTCCGCCGCTGCCCGCCGGTGGGAAGGCGCGCTGCGTCCGGTGCACTCGCCTGCTGTCAAAGCGGCCCATTGGCCCACCCGATTTGCCGTTGGCGCTCACCGTCACGGCGGCGTTTGTTCTTGTCGTGGCCAACGTAGCGCCCTTGATGGATCTTTCGGTGGCCGGGCGAACCTCGAGCACCACGATCGCCGGGGGCGCCTACGAGATGTGGCTGCAAGGTGAGCAGATTACCGGCGTCCTGATTGCGTTCTGCGCGGTGATCGCCCCGTCAGGTTACATTCTGTTCATGCTGGCGCTCCTGCTCGCAGCGCGGCGCACGCCGGTACCGCACTGGGCCGGCGAAATGCTGCGCTGGGCACACCACTTCGAGGTGTGGTCGATGCTCGAGGTCATGATGCTTGGCATCCTTGTCGCATTGATCAAGATTGCGGAGTTGGCTACCGTACACCCCGGCATCGGCATGTACGCCGTCGGCGCTCTGATTCTTCTCTTTCCGTCAATCCTCGTGACCTTCGACGCCGATGACCTTTGGGAAAGGGTGGAGTGGGCCAACAGAGAAACGCCGCCCTCGCCTGCGCACCTTCTGCGGCGGAATGGCAGCGATGAGCGCCAGCCGTGATTGCCGCACAAGAAGGTATCGTGGCCTGCGACGCCTGCCAGTTGTTGTTGCGGCCAGCCAACGCCGAGGAGCCGGGCTTCTGCGCCCGTTGTGGAGAAGAACTGGAATTTCGCCGCCGCGGATCGATCCAGATGACGTGGGCCCTCATCATCGCTGCGGCGGTCTGCTACATACCCGCCGTGGCGCTGCCCGTGCTCAACACGACGACGTTCGGGTCCTCGGAGCCGGACACCATCCTGGGCGGGGTTGCGTTTCTCTATACATCGGGGTCGTGGCCGCTGGCGCTGATCGTCTTGATCGCAAGCGTGATGATTCCGCTGGGCAAACTGGCGGCACTCGGCTACCTGCTGATCACGGTGCAGCGCGGTTCGGTGAAGAGCAACCACGACCGCACGCGCCTCTATCGCGTGGTCGAGTTCATCGGCCGCTGGTCGATGCTCGATGTGTTCGTCGATGCGTTCACCGTTTCGCTTGTTCAGCTCCAGCCGCTGATGTCGGTGGCACCGGGGCCGGGTGTGCTCTTCTTCGCGGCCGTGGTCGTGTTGACGATGCTCGCGGCGGAAACTTTCGATCCTCGCCTCATCTGGGATTCCGAAAACCGGTACGCTGTCCGCCATGGCTGACGAACCTGAACTGAACGATCTCCCGCAGGCCACCGTGGTGCGCAAGAAGCGCCTGCGGCTCTCGATCGTCTGGATCATCCCGATCATTGCCGCCTTGGTGGCTATCGGGCTTGCAATCCAGCGCGTCCGCAGCGAGGGCCCCACCATTTCCATTGCCTTCAAGGCGGCGCAAGGGGTCGAGGCCGGCAAGACCTTCATCAAGTACAAGGACGTGAGGATCGGCCAGGTCACCGCGGTGCAATTGTCCGAGGACTACTCGCGAGTCGTGGTCAAGGCGAAGATCGCCAAGCACGCGGCCGGACTGATGGTCGAGGATGCGAAGTTCTGGGTCGTCGAGCCACGCATCTCGATCAGCGGTGTATCCGGCCTGTCGACACTGCTCTCGGGCAACTACATCGGGTTTCAGGCCGGCAAGTCGGTGGAGGAGCAACGCGATTTCACCGGACTCGACGAGCCGCCCGTCATCAAAGATCAGCCGGGCCGGCGATTTGTGCTGAAATCCCGCGAGCTGGGGTCGCTGGGTGTCGGCGATCCGGTCTACTACCGCGGCTTGCTTGTCGGCCAGGTGGCGGGCGTCAATCTTGTCAACGAAGGCAAGTCGGTCGAAATCACCGTGTTCGTCGACGCACCTTACGACAAGTACGTCACGGCCGAGACGCGTTTCTGGAATGCCAGCGGAATCGATGTCAGTGTTGGCGCCGACGGCGTCGATGTGCACACCGAGTCGCTCGCCGCGCTGATTGCCGGCGGGGTGGCCTTCGACGCGCCAGAATTCCTGCCGCGGACTGCGCCTGCCGCCGAGAATGCCGGCTTCCCGCTGTACAAGAATCGCGCGATCGCGATGAAGCAGCCGGACCCCATCGAGCGGCGCTTCGTGCTCTACTTCAACGAGTCGGTGCGCGGGCTCTCGATCGGCGCGCCGGTCACGCTGTATGGCCTGCGCGTGGGCGAAGTCACGCAAATCGGGCTGCATTACGATGCTGGGAAGCACGTCTTCCGTCCGCGCGTGCTGATCACCTTCTTCCCCGACCAGCTCATTGCGCGGATGTCGCAAAGACAGCCGGGCACCAATGCGAAATCCCTGCTGGAGCTGAACGCGGAAGGCAGGGCCCGCCTGCTCCGGCAAATGGTGGAAGAGCGAGGGCTGCGCGCGCAGTTGCGCACCGGCAGCTTCCTCACCGGCGAACTCTACGTCGCGTTCGAGTATTTCCCGAACGAGCCCAAGCCGAAGATCGACTGGACCCAGGATCCGCTGGAATTGCCGGTGGTCCCGGGCGGCCTCGCCACGTCTGGAAGCCAAGTTGGGCAGCATCCTGACCAAGATCGACAACATGCCGCTCAACGCGATCGGCAACGACGTCAGGACCGCGATCCAGACGCTCAACCAGACGCTGAAGGACGCCGACAAGTTGGTGAACAACATCGACGTGAAACTGGTGCCGGAGGGAACCAAGACCCTCGAGGACCTGCGCCGTGCCATCAACAGCGCCGATAAAGTCCTCATCAATACCGATTCGACACTTTTCGGCAAGGACTCGCCTGCGCCGCAGGACCTGCGCGACACGCTGCAGGAGGTCACGCGCGCGGCGCGTTCGGTGCGCGTCCTGGTCGACTATCTCGAACGTCACCCCGAGATCCTGATCCGCGGCAAGTCGGAGGAGAAGCCCTGATGCGCCCAACTGCCAATTCGTTCAGCGCGCTGTGTGTCGTCGCGATCCTCGCGGCCGGATGCTCGACCCCGCCGACGCACTTCTATACGTTGAGCCGCAACGCAACGCCTGCGGCAACATCCGCGCCGCTATCCGGCGTTTCCGTGATGGTCGGCCCGATCTCGATCCCCGCCATCGTCGACCTTCCGCAAATCGTCGTGAGCACGGGCCCCAACCAGGTGTCGCTGGACGAGTTCAACCGCTGGGCGTCGCCGTTGCAGAGCAACATCTCGCGCGTCGTGGCCGAAAATCTCGCCACGCTCCTCGGGAC
Source organism: uncultured beta proteobacterium (assembly GCA_963755065.1). Classification (GTDB taxonomy): domain Bacteria; phylum Pseudomonadota; class Gammaproteobacteria; order Burkholderiales; family Casimicrobiaceae; genus VBCG01. The sequence goes on along the minus strand of CAVWIM010000005.1, from coordinate 92,623 downwards.
GCCGCGCGTGTCGCAGTTCCAGCAGTCGCTGAACGCGGATGCCGACTACCGTGTGGCGATCGAAGTGCAGAGCTTCGATTCGGCGCTGGGTTCCGCGGCGACGCTCAATGCGGTGTGGATCGTGCGCCGGACCAAGGACGGCAAGGCCCAGACAGGGCGCACCACGGTTAGTGAGCCGACGGCGTCGGCGAGCTACGACGCGCTGGCCGCCGCGCATAGCCGCGCTCTCGCACGCATGAGTCAGGAAATTGCAGACGTCATCCGGGCGCTGGATCGGCCCGCAACCTGAATTGGCAAGGATGGGCGTAGCATCCGCCCATGCAACCACCCGCGCAACGCGCCGCTGATACGGTACCGCCGGCGTCGGCCACGTTGGGTCCGGGACATCTTGCGGGGCGGATGGGCACGCCGCTGCTTGCGAGCCGGCGCCGGCAAAGCCTGATCGTCTTCGCGCTGTGCGCCGCGATCGCCGCCGCGGCGGCGTGGATGTACGTGGGAATCGAGCATTCGCTGCACGACCTCCGCGCGCAGGGGTTGCCGGCGTTGCTCGATGCCAAGACCAAGTCGCTCGAAGTATTTATCGCCGAGCGGCGGGCGGATGGCGAACGATGGGCGCGTGACCCCCAGCTTGCGGCACTGACTGCGGACCTTGCGCGCAGCGCTCGCAGCACGGATATCGGCGAACATTGCCGGGGCAGCGAGGTGGCCGCCTGGCGCGGCGCTCTCACGCCCCTCCTGCGTGGCGAAAACATCGTCGCAGTCAACGCGGTCGATCGCGACCGTCGCATCATCGCGTCGTCGCTTGCGGAAATCTGCGGCCTGCGTGCACAGCCGCGGACGATGGCGCCACAGATCGCTCAGGTCTTTGCCGGCCGCACGCAGTTCATCCGGCCGTACGCTGCGGACCCCCGGCTCGTTGCCGCACAGCCGTTCCTGGGAACACGCCCGTTGGCCTGGGTCGAGACGCCGGTGCGCGACGCGGATGGAAGCGTCGTGGCCGCCCTGGGCTTCGCGAGTTACGTCGATCGCGACTTCGAAAGCATCCTGTCCGCTGCGCGGCCGGGCGAGACCGGCGAGGCCTATGCATTCGACGAGAGCGGTACGCTCCTGTCCGAGGTCCGCGAGTTGCGTGGGTTGCATCGTGCCGGGCTCCTGCCGGCCGGAACAAAAAACGCCGCGTTCCGCCTTACGGTGCGCGATCCCGGCCGCGAACTCGAGTCCGATGCGACGCCTGCGAGCGACCCGGCGCTGTGGCCGCTGACGCAGCCCGTCGCGGCGGCGCTGGCGGCCAGCGCGTCCGCGCCGGATGGTTCGCCGGCGCGTGGCGTCATCCTCGACCCGTATCGCAACTATCGCGGTCGAGACGTGATCGGCGCGTGGCTATGGCTGCCCGAAGAACGGATGGGAGTCGTCGCCGAGATCGGCCTCGACGAGGCCTATGCGCCACTGCGCTACGTGCGGGTGGCGCTGGCCGCGGTCATGGCATTGCTGGTGTTGACCGCGGGCTGGGCCGCGTGGTCGACACTGGCGTTAGCCCGCCTGAGCGCCAAGCCCGCGGCCGGACGCAGGATCGGCGCGTACCGGCTCGAGCGCGAGTTGGCCGAAGGCGGCATGGCCACGGTGTACCTCGCGCGCCACGCGCTGCTCAAACGCCCCACGGCCATCAAGATCCTGAAGCAGCACATGGCCACCGACGAGCAGGCCGCACGGTTCGAGCGCGAAGTGCGCCTGGTCAGCGAACTGCGGCATCCGAACACGATCGAAATTTATGACTACGGCCACACGCGCGACGGGCTCCTCTACTATGCGATGGAGTACGTCGACGGCCTGACTCTCGACGCGCTGATCGCGCGCGAGCGCGCTCTGCCGCTCGAGCGGATGCGGCACATCATCGCGCAGGTCTGCGCGGCGCTCGAGGAAGTGCACGCCAAAGGCATGGTCCATCGCGACATCAAGCCCGAGAACGTGATGATCTGCGAGCGCGGCGGCGAGTACGACTTCGTCAAGCTCCTCGACTTCGGCATCGTCAAGCGCATCGAGCAGGTGTCCGACGCGTATCCGGACGCGAATCGAGTGCTGACGCGTCAGGTGCGGCTGCTGGGAACACCGGCGTACATGGCGCCGGAACGCATCGGTCATCCGTCGGACGTCGACCCGCGCACCGATGTGTACGGGGTCGGCGCGCTGATCTTTTTCCTGACTGCAGGCCACGCGCCGTTCGGCGGTGACGACCAGGCCTCCATTCTGCGAGAGGTGCTCGCCACTACTGCACCACGCCTCGCGGACGTGGTGCCCGACGTGCCGGCGGCGCTCGACGATCTGGTCGCGCGCTGTCTCGCCAAAGTCCCGCAGGAGCGTCCGGGCGCGATCGGCGACATCCAGAAGGTATTGGCGTCCCTCGGCCTGCCGCCGTGGACGCGGGACGACGCGCGCGCCTGGTGGGAGCTTTGGCGCGAGGATCAGGTAGTGGGTGACGTAGCCGACGACCGCGACGTCGAGGTCGTCTGACGCGTGAGCGTTTGCACCCGAACGATCACGTGGAAGGTTGGCGGAGACGCAGGGATTCGAACCCTGGATACAGGTTTTGGCCCGTATGCTCCCTTAGCAGGGGAGTGCCTTCGACCACTCGGCCACGTCTCCGGTCTGGTGCGCATTTTACCGGCGCAGTGCGGTTCGCGTCCAGCGCGACCGGCAATTTCCCTCGATAAATCCGCGCGTTAGGGCAAAACCGCCCTAGGCCGGCGCCTTTTCCAGTTCGAAGGCCTTGTGCAGGACGCGCACGGCGAGCTCGAGGTACTTCTCGTCGATGACGACGGAGATCTTGATCTCGGACGTCGAAATCATCTGGATGTTGATCCCTTCGTCGGCGAGCGCCTTGAACATCTTCGACGCAATGCCGACATGCGAGCGCATGCCGATACCCACAACCGACACCTTGCAGATCTTGTTGTCGCCGATGATTTCGCGTGCGGTAAAGCCCTTGCCGCGCTCGTTCGCGAGGACCTCCATCGTCTTCAGGTACTCGCTGCGATTCACGGTGAACGAGAAGTCGGTGTGGCCCGACGCGCCGATGTTCTGCACGATCATGTCGACGTCCAGGTTGGCCGCCGCTACCGGACCCACGATGTTGTGCGCGATGCCGGGCCTGTCTTCCACCCCCATCACCGAAATCTTGGCCTCGTCGCGGTTGAACGCGATGGCCGAAATGATCGCCTGTTCCATGGTGTCGTCTTCCTCAAAAGTGATCAACGTGCCGTTGCCCGAGGATTCCGGATCCTCGAACGACGACAGCACACGCAGCTTGACCTTGTACTTGCCCGCGAATTCGACCGAACGGATCTGCAGCACCTTGGAGCCCAGGCTCGCCATTTCGAGCATTTCTTCGAAGGTCACGGTGTCCAGGCGCCGCGCCTCGGGAACGATGCGCGGGTCGGTCGTGTAGACGCCGTCGACATCCGTGTAGATCTGGCACTCGTCGGCCTTGAGCGCGGCGGCCAATGCCACGCCGGAGGTGTCCGATCCGCCGCGGCCCAGCGTCGTGATGTTGCCGTCTGCATCCACGCCCTGGAAGCCGGCGACGATAACAATCGTGCCAGCCGCAAGATCGCGGCGCATGTTGGGCTCGTCGATCTCGAGGATGCGCGCTTTCGTGTACGCATTGTCGGTCAGGATGCGCACCTGCCCGCCGGTGTAGCTTCGCGCGCGCAAGCCCATTTCGTGCAGCGCGATCGCGAGCAAGCCGATCGTGACCTGCTCGCCCGTGGCGGCGACGACATCGAGCTCGCGCGGGTTCGGGTCCGCGGAAATCTCGCGCGCCAGGCCCAGCAGGCGATTGGTTTCTCCCGCCATCGCCGAGGGGACGACGACCAGCTGATGTCCCTGCGCGTGATAGTGCGCAATGCGCCGGGCGACGTTCCGGATACGGTCGATCGTGCCGACCGAGGTCCCGCCGTATTTTTGGACGATCAAGGCCATTGCGTCTGCGCTTTTCCTGTGCGAACGCCGTCGCGACGCTTCAGTCGATCAGGCGGAATGCCAGCGTGGCGTTGGTCCCGCCGAAGCCGAAGGAATTGGACAATGCTGCGCGGATTCGCATCTTGCGCGCAACGAGAGGGACGAAGTCGAGGTCGCACTTGGGATCGACGTCGACTAAGTTCGCCGTGGGCGGGGCGACCTGGTCGCGCAACGCAAGGACTGTGAACACGGCCTCGATGCCGCCGGCCGCGCCCAGCAGATGGCCGGTCATCGACTTAGTGGACGACACCGCGAGCTTGTAGGCATGTTCGCCGAACGCCCGCTTCAGCGCTGTACATTCGGCGAGATCGCCCAGCGGCGTCGACGTGCCGTGGGCGTTGATGTAGTCGATGTCGGTGGTCGCCATGCCGGCGTTCCTGAGCGCGTTCAGCATGCTGCGCGCCGCACCGTCCCCGTCTTCCGGCGGCGCGGTGATGTGGTACGCATCGGCGCTCATGCCGTACCCGGAAAGTTCGCAATAGACGCGCGCGCCACGGGTTTTTGCGTGCTCGAGTTCTTCCAGCACGAGGATGCCGGCGCCCTCGCCCAGCACGAATCCGTCGCGGCCCACGTCCCACGGCCGGCTGGCTGTCGCTGGATCGTCGTTGCGCACGGACAGAGCGCGCGACGCGCAAAACCCGCCGATGCCCAGCGGCGAAATTGTCGATTCGGCGCCGCCCGCGACCATGACGTCGGCGTCGCCGTATTCGATGAGACGCGCCGCCTCGCCGATGCTGTGATTGGCCGTGGAACACGCGCTGACCGTGGCAAGGTTGGGACCCTTGTAGCCGTAATGAATCGACACCAGGCCGGCAATCATGTTGATGATCGATCCCGGAACGAAGAACGGAGAGATCTTGCGCACGCCGCCGTGGGAGTAGGCAATCTGCGTGTCCTCGATCATCGGCAGGCCGCCGATGCCCGAACCCACGCAGACGCCAACGCGTTCCTTGTCGCCGGCATAGCCGTCGAGGCCGGCGTCCTTGACCGCCTCCATGGTGGAGACAAGGCCGTAATGGACGAACGTATCGTAGCGGCGCGCTTCCTTCGCGGACAGGTACTTGCCCGACGTCGAAATCCTTCACTTCGCCGGCGATATGCACCGGGAAATGGGTAGTATCGAAGCGCGTGATCCTGGCAACGCCGGAATGCCCTGCGAGGATGTTCGACCACGACGCCGTCAGGCCGATCCCGACCGGCGAGATGATCCCCAATCCGGTGACGACGATTCGGCGGCGGGACTCGATGAGTGGCGGGCGCTGACGCATGGGATTGCGTGCGGCGCGGGCATCGCCCGCGCCACGGGACCTACTTCTTCAGGTGGCCGCCGACGTAATCGATGGCTTGCTGCACTGTCGTGATCTTCTCGGCCTCTTCGTCCGGAATTTCGGTCTCGAATTCCTCTTCGAGGGCCATCACGAGTTCGACCGTGTCGAGCGAATCCGCCCCGAGGTCGTCCACGAACGACGACTCGTTCTTGATTTCGGCTTCGTTGACGCCCAGTTGCTCGGCGACGATCTTCTTGACCCGTTGTTCCACGTTTTCCATGCGTCTTCCCCCCTGTTGGGGCCCCTGGATAGCAAACCGGTGGATTCTACCAGATCGCCCCATCGCCCACGCCCACCCCGGCACTCGAAAATGCGCGCCGCTCGGGACAATTTTCAAACCATGTACATTCCGCCATTGACGTGCAGCGTGGCGCCGGTGACGTAGCCCGCGCCGGGACTTGCGAGGAACGCCACCGCGTGCGCGACGTCCTCGGGCGTCCCCAGCCGGCCCAGCGGAATCCGGGCCAGCAGCGTGTCCCGCTGCGCATCCGTCAGGCCCTTGGTCATGTCGGTGTCGATGAATCCCGGCGCGACGCAGTTGACGGTGATGTTGCGGCTGCCGACTTCCTGCGCCAGCGATTTGGTGAAGCCGATGCAGCGCGGCCTTGGCGGCCGCGTAATTGGCTTGTCCGGCGTTGCCGCTCGAGCCGACCACGGAGCCGATCTGGATGATGCGCCCATGACGCGCCTTCATCATGCCGCGCAGCACGGCCTTGGCGAGGCGGTACGCCGGCTTCAGGTTGGTGGCCATGATCGCGTCCCATTCGTCGTCCTTCATCCGCAGCAGCAGGTTGTCGCGCGTGATGCCGGCATTGTTGACCAGGATCGTGATCGCCCCGTGTTTCGCTTCGATGTCGGCGAGCACGCGTTCCGTCGCCGCGGCATCCGTCACGTCGAGCTTCATTCCGGTGCCGGCGTTGCCCGCCTCGTTGAGGAACGCGGTGATCTTTGCGGCGCCGTCGTCGGTCGTGGCGGTGCCGACCACCGTCGCGCCGTCCGCGGCGAGCTTGCAGCGCGATCGCGCGTCCTATGTCCTCGCGTCGCGCCGGTGACGAGTGCGATCTGGCAGGCGAGTTGTCCTTGTGCCATCGGTGGGTCTCCTGCGGCGGCCTGCCTCAGGCTGAGCGCCTTGAGCGCCGCCAGCGTCTCGTCGATCGCGTCGCTGTCGGTCAGCGCGAACGCCTCGATGCCCGTCCACGATGCGCCGGTTCATTCCGGCGAGCACCCTGCCGGGGCCGCATTCGACGACGTGCGTGACGCCCTGCTCGGCCATCGCTGCGCACGGTCGCGGTCCAGTGCACGGGGTTGGCCGCCTGTTGCGCGAGCGCGGCGCGGATCGCGTCGGGTGCCGGATGTTCGGCGACGTCGACGTTGTGAATGACGGGGATCGCGGGCGCCGCGAACGCAACCTGCGCGCAAGCTTCGTCGCGAGCTTGTCGGCCGCGGGCTTCAAGAGCGAACTGTGGAACGGCGCGGAAACCGGCAGCAGCACGCCGCGCTTGGCGCCCTTCTGCCGGGCGAGTGCGATGGCGCGTTCGACCGCTTCGCTGTGGCCGGCGATGACGATCTGCCCCGGCGCGTTGAAGTTCACCGGTTCGACGACCTGCCCCTGCGCTGCCTCGGCGCACGCCGCCGCCACGGCATCGTCGTCGCCGCCCATGATCGCCGCCATCGCGCCCACGCCCGCTGGCACCGCGTCCTGCATCGCCTGCGCGCGAAAGCGCACCAGTGGCACCGCATCGCGAAATGCCAGTGCGCCGGCGGCGACGAGCGCCGTGTATTCGCCCAGGCTGTGTCCGGCGACCACGACAGGCAGCGCGCCGCCTTCCGCCAGCCACGCGCGATACGACCGCGATGCCGGCCGTCAACATCACCGGCTGCGTATTGGTGGTCAGATTGAGCGCTTCTGCCGGTCCCTGCTCGACCAGCGTCCACAGGTCGTCGCCCAGCGCCGCCGAGGCTTCGGCAAACGTTTCGCGCACGACCGGATGCGCGGCAAAGCCGTCCATCATGCCGACCGCCTGCGATCCCTGCCCGGGAAAAACGAATGCGAGTTTCAGTGTCATGTCAATTCCGTAGGGCCGCCCAGGAATTGACGCGCCGCCGGGGGCAGCGAGCGAAGCGAGCGTGGGGGTCGTTCATCTCTACCATTTCAGGAAAACAGAGCCCCATGTGAAGCCGCCGCCCACCCCCAGCAGCATCACGTGCTGGCCGGCCTTGATGCGGCCGTCGCGTACGGCGATATCGAGCGCCAGCGGGATCGAAGCCGCCGACGTGTTGCCGTGCTGGTCGACCGTCACGATCAGCCGCTCGTGCGGCAGGTGCAGCTTTTTCATCGTCGCGTCCATGATCCGGATGTTCGCCTGATGCGGGATCACCCAGTCGATGTCCGCCGGCGTCTTGCCTGTCGCCGTCAGCGCCTCTTCGCGCGACCTCGGCCAGCACCTTCACGGCGAACTTGAACACGGCGCCGCCGTCCATGTGCACGAACGGCGTGCCGTACGCCGCGCCGTCGCGCACCGTGTCCCGGCACGCACAGGATTTGCGCGTAATGGCCGTCCGCATGCAGGTGCGACGTCAGGATTCCGGGCGTCGCCGACGGCACGACCACGACCGCGCCGGCGCCGTCACCGAACAGCACGCACGTGCCGCGATCCGATCCAGTCGAGGATGCGCGAATAGATCTCGGCGCCGACGACGAGCGCGTTGCGCGCCATGCCGCTGCCGACCATCTTGTCCGCCAGCGCCAGCCCGTAGACGAATCCAGAGCATACGGCTTGCACGTCGAACGCGGCGCCGCCCTTGGTGCCCAGCTTGTCTGCAGGATGCACGCCGTCGACGGGAACACCATGTCCGGCGTCGTTGTGGCGACGATGATGAGGTCGACGTCGGCGGGCGCAATTCCTGCCGCTGCCAGCGCCGCGCGCGAAGCGTGCAGCGCCAGGTCCGATGTCGTTTCGTCCGCCGCGGCGATGTGACGCTGGCGGATGCCGGTGCGCGTGCGTGATCCACTCGTCGCTCGTGTCGACTCGCTGCGCCAGTTCCTCGTTGGTCAGGACCTGTGCCGGCAGATAGCGGCCGGTGCCGGCGATGCGGCTAGGCATCGGTGGAGGCAATGGCAACTGAATGAGCGACTGAATTGGCAACTGCGTCTGCCGCCGATTGCGCCGGCGCGGCAATTGCCGGCATCGCGGCGATCTGCCGCGCGATCCGGTCGAGCACGCCGTGCGTCGCTTCGGCATACGCCTTTTGCAGTGCATAGCGGAACGCCAGCGCGTCCGCACCGCCGTGGCTCTTCACGACGATGCCCTTCAGCCCGACCAGCGTCGCGCCGTTGTAGCGGCGCGGATCGATGCGCCGCTTGAACGCCGCCAGGACCGGGTACGCGAACAGCGGCGGCGAGCTTGGTCAGCGGATTGCGCGTGAATTCCGCCGCAGGATAGTCGTAGAGCATCGTGACGAATCCCTCGGAGGCCTTCAGCATCACGTTGCCGACGAAGCCGTCGCAGACCACGACGTCGGTGGTGCCCTTGAAGATGTCGTTGCCTTCGACGTTGCCGACGAAATTGAGCGCCGACGCCTTCAGCAATTCCGCGGTCTGCTTGACGACATCGTTGCCCTTGATGTCTTCCTCGCCGATGTTGAGAAGGCCGATCGTCGGGCGCTCGATGCCTTCGACCGCGGTCACCAGCGCGCTGCCCATCACGGCGAACTGCACGAGTTGCTGCGGCGTGCAGTTGACGTTGGCGCCCAGGTCCAGCACCGTCGTTTGGCCATTCTTCGTCGGCAACTGCGAAGCGATCGCCGGACGATCGATCCCGGGCAGCGTCTTCAGCACGAAGCGCGCGATGGCCATCAGCGCGCCGGTGTTGCCGGCGGAGACGCAGGCTTGCGCGGTGCCGTCCTTGACGAGGTTGATCGCCACGCGCATCGACGAGTCTTTCTTCTTGCGCAGCGCATCGGCCGGAGGCTCGTCCATGGCGACGACTTCGGTTGCGGCATGCGTCGTCACGCGATCGCGCGCCGGCGAACGCGACGCGCGCCAGTGCTTGCGTCGAGCGGCGCCTCGAGGCCGACCAGGATCACGCGCGCTTCGGGCGTGTTCTCCAGGAATTTGAGCGATGCCGGGATCGTGACCGGAAGGCCGTGGTCGCCTCCCATCGCATCAACGGCGATCGTGACGGGCATGGTTGTGTGGGGACGGGACTGGTCTTTAGGCGCGCGCGAAAACGAAACGCGCAGGCCGGAGTTTACCCGCCTGCGCGATTCAGGGAAATTTCCGCCCCGTTGCAACCGCGGGACGAAAGCCGCTGCCGCTTACTCGTCCGCCTTGGTCTTGACGACCTTCTTGCCACGGTAGTAGCCGTTCGGGCTGATGTGGTGGCGCATATGCACTTCCCCGCTGACCGGTTCCACGGCGAGCGCGGGCGCGGTAAGGAAATCGTGGGCGCGGTGCATGCCGCGCTTCGACGGCGACTTCTTGTTTTGCTGGACAGCCATGTGGTTCTCCTATTTATCCTGTCAATTACGCCGCTGCCCACGTTCGCACTCGCCTTCCGCATGCGTGGGCGCATACGGCAGCGACAACAGCAATTCATCCTCGACCAACGTCAACGAATCGAGCGGTGCGGCGGCCACCAAGACTTCTTCGTCGCTGCCTTCGTCGAGCGCGTCGCCTTCGTCTTCGCTCTTCGCCAGCAGCGCCACGGTCCGTTGCCGCACCGGCCAGGCGAGCGGCGCCAGGCAACGCTGGCATTCCAGCGGGACCGAACCTTCGAGTTCGATCGCGATGGCCGGTCGGCCGAGGCCGTCAGCGGTACCAGTAATACTCCATTTCACCGGCGCATCGCCCGGCGCCAGCCAGTCGTAGAGCCGCTCCGAGGTCGCCGCATCGAATTGTCCGCGCAACGACCCACGCTCGCGGGCGAGACGGAAGGCGTCGAAACTGCCTGCCTTCATCGTTCCCGGCTTGGGACCCGTAGTCATGCGCCGCTCTTACCGCTGTTTCCAAGAACCCGGTTGGGGCTGCCGACGCAAACAAGAGATAATAGCGCTTTTTCGATCTGTCTGTCAAAAAATGCCCACAAAAACAACGGCGAACAGCCCGCGCCGGCTGGTGCTCGGGTCGACGTCGCGCTACCGGCGCGCGCTGCTGGAGCGCCTGGGCCTGCCCTTTGTCGTGGCCGCCCCGGACCTCGATGAGACCGCTCTCCCGTCGGAGACCCCCGCGCAAACCGCGCTGCGACTGGCCGAGGCGAAGGCGCGGGCGGTCGCCGCCGCATTATCCCGGCTCGCTGGTGATCGGCTCCGACCAGGTCGCAGACTGCGCCGGCCAGCCCATCGGCAAACCGGGCTCGCGCGAGCGGGCGGTGAGCCAGCTGCACGACACTTTCCGGCAAGACCGTCGTGTTCCATACGGCGGTTGCGCTGGTGGACTCCGGCGAGTGGCCGCTGTCGCACCGCGCTGGTCGATGTCGCCAGCACGTTTCGCACGCTTGAGTGATGCCGAAATCGCGGCCTACCTCGACCGGGAAGAACCGTACGACTGCGCGGGGTCGGTCAGGTCGGAAGGCGCGGGCATCGCGCTCTTCGAGCGTATCGTGAGCGACGATCCGACCGCCTCGATCGGCCTGCCCTTGATCGCGCTGGCGCGGCTCTTGCGCGAGGAAGACGTCGACGTGCTCGCGCCGGCCGTCTCGCTTACTTCGTGAAGAACCGAAGTCCAGGATAATGTCCGGTACGTTATATCTCGTCCCGAACCTGCTCGGGGCGGTGCCGCCGGCAAACGTGTTGCCCGCGCGCACCATCGACGTCGCGCGCGGTCTCGCTCATTGGGTGGTCGAAACACCCAAGGCCGCGCGCGCATTCATCAAGTCCCTCGATCCGCCGCAGCCGATTGCCACGCTGGCGATCACCGAACTCGGGACGCAACCGCTCCGCGCAACACCTGGCGGCGCTGCTCGCGCCGCTGCGTGAAGGCGCGGACGTCGGTTTGCTGTCTGACGCCGGCTGCCCCGGCGTGGCGGATCCCGGCGCGGCGCTCGTTGCGGCGGCGCACGACGCGCGCCTTCGCGTGGTTCCGCTGGTGGGACCGTCGGCAATCCTGCTCGCGCTGATGGCCTCCGGCATGAACGGGCAGAGCTTCGCGTTCCACGGGTACCTTCCGGTCAAGGCCGAAGCGCGCGCGGACGCACTGCGGCGCATGGAAGGCGATTCGCGCGCGCGCCACCAGGCGCAGCTCTTCATCGAGACGCCCTATCGCAACGAGGCGATGCTCGGGCACGATCGGGAAGGCGTTGCAACCGGGGACGCTGGTTTGCATCGCCGCGGACCTGACGCTGCCGTCGGAGACCATCGAGCGCTGCAGCGCGCGCGAGTGGGGCAAGCGCGACCATCGCGCGCTTCGCGAAACGCCCGGCGCTGTTTGTCCTTCAGGCGTGACGAACGCGTTGCGCAGCGTCCCACCACGTTCAGGGCTGGCTTCGTCCGGCCAATCCTTGATGTAGGACTTCAGCATCCGGTTCTCGAAATTCTGCTCGTCGTACACGGCCTTGGCCACGTCGTGAAACGACACCACGCCATGCAGCGTCGCACCGTCCATCACCGGCACATAGCGCGCGTGACGCTCGAGCATCGTCCGGCGCAATTCCATCACGTCGAGTCCCGGCGTGGCGGTCAGCGGATCGCTGCTCGTAGATGTCGGCGACGCGCACGCCCGGCGAGCGAGCCTTCGCGCTTGGCCATCGCCGCCAGGACCTCGCGGAACGTGAGCATGCCCGCGAGCCTGCCGCCCTCCATGACGACCAACGAACCGATGTCGTTGTCGGCCATTACCTTCACCGCATCCATCACCGCGCCATCGGGCGTCGTCGTGTACAGCGTATTGCCCTTGATGCGTAGTATCTCGCTGACGAGCATAGCGCCTCCTCGATCGACGGACGGTCGCAACGGCCCGAAACCGGACCACTGGACCGATCTCGATGTCAGGTTACCCCCGCCAGAGCGTTGCTTGCAATAGCTCGGTCGGCGCTATTTGTACAGGATATGCGGCAACCAAAGGCCGATGGCCGGGAACATGTACAGCAGGATCAGCGCGATCACCTGGATTCCCATGAACGGCATCATGCCAGCGAAGATCGCGTTCAGCGTCACATGCGGAGGCGACACGCCTTTCAGGTAGAACGCCGCCATCGCCACCGGCGGCGACAGGAACGCCGTCTGCAGGTTGAGCGCCACGAGCAGGCCGAAGAACAGCGGATCGATATTGAAGTGCGGCAGCAGCGGTATGAAGATCGGCATGAAGATGATGATGATCTCCGTCCACTCGAGCGGCCAGCCGAGCAGGAAGATGATGATCTGCGCCAGGATCATGAACTGCACCGGCGTCATGTCCATCGAAAGCACCCACTTCTCGATGACCTCCTGGCCGCCGAGCAGCGCGAACGCCGCCGAGAATATGCCGGAGCCGACGAAGAGCCAGCACACCATGGCACTGGTCTTGGCGGTAAGGAACGACGACTCCTTGACGATGTTTCCCATCTGTTTCGCCGTCTTCCAAACGACGCCGCGGCTGCCGGCGACCCCGCCTCGGCTCTCGCGCCAGTTTCCGAGGAAGCGATAGATCCCCGCGAGCACGAACCCGCCGAATCCCCCAACGGCCGCCGCCTCGGACGGCGTCGCGAGGCCGAACACGATCGAGCCCAGCACCGCGATGATCAGCAGCGCCAGCGGGAAGAACGAACTCAGCAGCATCTTGAAGACTTCGAGCCGCTGCCAATTCCAGAGCGCGTAGATGACCGCGATGAGAACGGCGCCGATGCCGAACGTTACCCACAACCACAGGGGCACCGGCAGCCGCGCCTGCGCTTCTCGCGGACGATTCGGCGGCTTTCTTTTCGACGGCCTTCGCCGCGCCGGGCGATTCCTTGGCGACTTTCTCGGTCGCCGCCGCGGCGGGCGCGGCATCCTTCGCGCCTTCGGCCGGTGGCTCCTTGACTCCGGCCTCCTTCTCCTCCGGTTCTGCGCCGCCGATGAGTCCTGACGACCCTTCCCGTTCCTGCTCGGGCGCCGCGACGAGCCCCCCAGCCTGAATCAGCCCGGCCGTGCTGGCCTCGACCTCGGGCGCGGTCGCCAGCCGGTAGGTGATCCCCAGCACGGCGACGATGAACAACGCGGGCAGCAGCGTGACGAGCAGTTGCTGGAGCGCGGTGCGCTTCGATACGCCGTGGACGCCACGTCCGGTGGCGAGCTGCCACAGTCCGATCAACGCATTGCTGGTCTTTCGCTCCTGCTCCTGCATCCACGTCGGGAGGTCGACGCGCCGCTCGCTCTCCGGGAGCGGCGGCATGAGGTTGGGCTTCCACCACGCGAGGAGGATGATGTACCCGATGTAGAGCCCCGCCAGCATGATGCCGGGCAGGAACGCGCCGGCGTAGAGCTGGACGACCGACACGCCGGCCACCGCGCCATAGACGATCAGCATCACCGAGGGCGGGATCAGGATGCCGAGGCAGCCGCCCGCGGTGATCGCTCCCGCAGCGACCTTCGTGTTGTAGCCCGCCTTGAGCATCGCCGGAAACGCAAGCAGGCCCATCAGCGTGACGACAGCGCCGACGATGCCCGTCGCCGTCGCGAAGATCGCGCAGGTGACGATGGTCGCCACCGCGAGCGCTCCGGGGATGCGCGCCGTGGCGAGATGCAGGCTGCGGAACAAACGGTCGATCAGCTGCGCGCGTTCCACGAGATAGCCCATGAACAGGAACAACGGAATCGCGATCAGCACGTCGTTCGACATCACGCCATACGTGCGCTGCACGAACAGGTCGAGCACCCGGGGCACCGCGGTCGCCGGGTCGACGCTGCGATAGGCGAGCCAGCCGAAGATCACGCCCATGCCCATGAGGGTGAAGGCCGTGGGGAAGCCCAGCATGATGCCCACGACGATCATCGCGAGCATCATCAGACCCAGGTGGCCGTTGGTCATCTGCGACGGCGGCGGCATCAGGACGAACACCATGATCACGACGAGGGCCATGATGGAAAGTCCGAACCAGACTTCCTTTCTCATTTGCGGGCCTCTCCGTGTTGCTGCTCGACCACGTACTTGTCGAGCTTCGCGATGTCCTCATCCTTGACGTGGACCATTTCTTTCAACTTGTCGACGTCCACTTCCTGCACGTCCTCCGCACGCGAAGGCCACTCGCCCCGCTTCAGGCAGATGATGCAGCGGATGATTTCGACGATTCCCTGGATCAGGATCAGCGCCCCGGCCACCGGGATGACCGTCTTGAACGGGTAGACCGGCGGGCCCTCCGACGTGATGTTCGAATGCTCGTTGATCGCCCACGATTCTCCCGCGTAGGTATAACCCGCCCAGACGAACGCGATGATGCCCGGAAGGAAGAACAGGAAGTACAGCGCGAGGTCGAGGCCGGCCTGTAACCGCGGCGGGAAAAAACCGTAGAGCACGTCGCCGCGCACGTGGCTGTTTTTCGCGAGCGTGTAGGCGCCGGCCATCATGAACAGCGTCCCGTACATCATGATCATCACGTCGAACGCCCATGCGTGCGGGTGATCGAGCACGTAGCGCGAATACACTTCCCAGGTGATGAGCAGCGTGAGGGTGACGATCAGCCAGGAGAACGTCTGGCCGACGAAGGTGCTCACCTTGTCGACGAACAGCAGCAGTTTTTGCATGGCGATCCGAACGCGTGATGGCCGGTCAGGGAGCAGCCAGGGCACTGATGCCGCCCGCCCGGCGCAGACAAGAAAACAGCCACCCGGCTCGCACCGGATGGCTGGGCATTCTCTCACAACTCCTCCGTTACGCCTTCTTCGCAGGCGCCGCGGCTTTGCGCGAAATAGTAGTTGTACGCCATGCGCCGGTTCACGTAGGTGTCCAGGTCCCAGCGCACGGCACGCTCGGCGAACTCCTTCTGCGACTCGATGATCTCGACGAAGAGCGCGTTGTCCTTCCTCTTGTCCATGACCGAGTCGAAGATCTCGAGCTGCTTCTGCAGGATCGCATCCGGTGTCTTGTAGAACTTGACGTTGTCCTTCGTCTGCAACTCGACGTAGTCCTTCGAGTAGCGGTCGATCGCCTTCCACATCATGTCGGCGGACGCGGCGTCCACGGCGTAGCGCGATGATCGCCTTCATCTTCTCCGGCAGCGCATCGAACTTGGTCTTGTTGAACGTGATCTCGAACTGCTCGGCGTTCTGGTGGAAGCTTTGCAGCATGCACACCTTCGAGACGTCCGGAAAGCCGAGCAGGCGGTCGGAACTCGCATTGTTGAATTCCGCGGCATCGAGGAGCCCGCGGTCCATCGCCGGCACGATCTCGCCGCCCGGCAGCGCGTTCACGGCGGCGCCCATGCCGGTGAACAGGTCGATCGAGATGCCGACCGTGCGATACTTCATGCCCTTGAAGTCATCGACCTTGGTGATCGGCTTCTTGAACCACCCGAGCGGCTGCGTCGGGTGCGGGCCGTACGGGAACGACACCACGTTCGCGCCGATCGACGCGTAGAGCTTGTTCAGCAATTCCTTGCCGCCGCCGTACTTGTGCCACGACAGCAGCGTGTTGCCGTCCATGCCGAAGGCCGGGCCAGAGCCCCACAGCGCGAGCGCATTCTGCTTGCCGTAGTGGTAGACGAGCACGCCGTGGCCGCCGTCGAGCGTCCCCTTCGATACGGCGTCGAGCAGGCCGAACGCCGGCACGACAGCGCCCGCGGGCAGCACCTCGATCTTGAGGTCGCCGCCGGTCATGTCGTTGACCTTCTTCGCGTAGTCGAGCGCGAACTCGTGGAAGATATCCTTCGACGGCCAGGTGCTTTGCCAGCGCATCTTGATCGGACCCGTCTGGCCCTTGGCGATCATCGGGAAGCCGAGAGTTGCGCCGCCGGCTGCAACGCCGGTTGCGGCCTTCAGGAACTTGCGGCGGGATCCCGGTTTGCGGGTTTCCGGCAGCGCCGGGACGAACGATTTGCTTTTCATGCTTCCTCCTAAGATCGGCGTTGTTGCGCCGTGCCGGGGATGGCGATTGTGTTGGACCCCGTATTGCTCGCGTTTGGGTCTGTCGCCCTTTTCGCCAGCGCCAGCCCCTACTGTGCGCGCAGTCTATACCTGCCGAAGCGGAATCGTCCATGACCTGGATCATGCAAGGCGTGCGACCCCATAACGGTCGTAGTAAACAGCTGCGGCGCCCCGATCCTTTCGGCTAGGAGCCGAACGGACGCCTTTCGCGCAGCGCCTGCGCCAGCGTTCCGGCGTCGACGTACTCCAGTTCGCCGCCAACCGGCACGCCACGCGCAAGACGACTCACCTTGAGCCCCCGGGCGCCCAGCAATTCGCCGATATAGTGCGCGGTGGCCTCGCCCTCGTTCGTGAAATTGGTCGCGAGGATCACCTCGCGGACGACGCCGTCGGCGGCGCGCTTCAGCAGCCGGTCGAGCCGGATCTCCTTGGGCCCGATGCCGTCGAGCGGCGACAGCCGCCCCATCAGCACGAAGTAGAGGCCGCCATAGGCCTGCGTGTGCTCGACCATCAGCAGGTCGGCGGGCGTTTCGACGACGCACAGTTGCGCCGGGTCGCGCTTCGGCGAGCGGCACAGCGAGCAGATCGCGTCTTCGGTGAACGTGTTGCAGCGCTCGCAATGGCGGATCGATTGCGCCGCGTGCTGCAGTGCGGCGGCCAGCGCGCGCGCGCCGTCGCGGTCGTGCTGCATGAGGTGCAGCGCCATCCGCTGCGCGGCCTTTGGCCCCACGCCCGGGCAGGCAGCGCAAGCGCCCGCCAGCTCGTCCAGGCTCGACAGCGGCTCCTGCGCCGGCAGGGCCGTGCGTCGGTGACGCGCACGCTCATCGGGTCGAATCAGGGTAGCCAGAGGCATGCGGGCGGCGGCCATCAGAACGGCAGCTTGAAGCCCGGCGGCAGCGGCAGGCCGGCCGCAAGGCCCGACATCTTCTCCTGCGTCGTGCTCTCGACGCGGCGCACCGCGTCGTTCATCGCGGCAGCGACCAGGTCCTCCAGCATGTCGCGGTCCTCGGACATGAGCGACGGATCGATCGTCACGCGCTTGACGTCGTGGCGGCACGTCATCACCACCTTGACCATCCCGGCGCCGGACTGGCCTTCGACCTCGGTCGATGCGAGCTCGTCCTGCGCGCGCTTCAGATTGTCCTGCATCTCCTGGGCCTGCTTCATGAGGCCGGCCAGCTGGTTCTTCATCATCGCCGTCCCTCCGTCATTTGTTGCCGCCATCGCCTGCCAACGGCGTGATCGTTTCGGGCTTGACCTGGCCGTCGAACGTGGCGAGCAGATCGCGGACGAACGGCTCGTCGCGAAAGGCCGCCTCGCCCTTGGCCCGCGCTTCGGCGCGTTCGCGCTTTTCCGTCGCCGCGAGCGACGACTCGGTCGCCGCGCCGACCTCGAAGGCCAGCAGCAACCGGCGCCCCGTCGCCTGCTCCAGCGCAGCTTTCAGCTTGTCCGCGTAGACCTTGTCGGCCAGGTGCTTGTGCGCCACGGGCAACGCGAGCGTCAGCGCATTGTTGTTGATGGCCTTGAGTTCGGTTTGCGCGGCAAGTTGCGCGGCCATGCCGGTCAGCTTGAGCGCGGCGACGAATTCGGGCCATGCGGCGGATCCGCGGGAAGGGCGACCACCGTGCCGGGGGGCGGCGCGGCCTTGCCCGGCGGCGGCGACGCGGGCAATGGCATCACCGCGGCAATGTTGCTCGCCGGTGGCGTCGGTGCCATCTGACGTACGGGCGAGGTCACCTGGCGCGACGCGGGGGCCGCGGCCGCGGCGCGCTCGCTGCGCGGGGCAACACCTGGCGACGCCGCCGCAGCCGGCTCGAACGCCAGCAGCCGCAGCAACGTCATCGTGAATCCGGTGGCCTCGTCCGGCGCCAGCGCCAGGTCGGCGCGGCCCTGCGCGCAAATCTGGTAGGCCAGCTGCACGCTTTCCGGCGAGAATCGCGACGCGAACGCCGCCACGCGCTCGGCATCGTCGAAGTTGGCGGCCGCGGCCGGCACGGCCTGCACGACGGCGATGCGATGGAACAGCGACGCCAATTCCTCGAGCGCCAACGCGGCCGCGAGCCCGCGCGCCGCCAGCGCGTCGCTTTCGGCCATCAGCGCCGGCCCGTCGCTGGCGCCGAGCGCGTCGGCGATCCGGTAAACGTAATCGCGGTCGACCGCGCCCAGCATCGTGCGCACGACGCCTTCCGCCACCGTCGCCGCCGCCATAGGCGATCGCCTGGTCGAGCAGCGACAGGCCGTCGCGCAGCGACCCGCTCGCGGCGCGCGCGATGAGCGCCACGCCGCCCGCGTCGAACGCGATTCCCTCCGCGGCGAGGATGTGCTCGATGCGCTCGCCGATCAATTGCGGCGACAGCGGCTTCAGGTTGAACTGCAGGCAGCGCGACAGCACCGTCACCGGGATCTTCTGCGGATCGGTCGTCGCCAGCACGAACTTGACGTGCTCCGGCGGCTCCTCCAGCGTCTTCAGCATCGAGTTGAACGCCGCCTTCGACAGCATGTGCACTTCGTCGATCAGGTAGACCTTGTAGCGGCCGACGGTCGGCGCGTAGCGCGCGTTGTCGAGGATCTCGCGCATGTTGTCGATGCCGGTGTTCGACGCGGCGTCGAGCTCCAGCAGGTCGACGAAGCGGCCGGCGTCGATGTCGATGCACGCCGCGCACACGCCGCACGGCGTCGCGGTCACGCCGTTGTGATGCAGTTCAGGCTCTTGGCGAGGATGCGCGCGATCGTGGTCTTGCCCACGCCGCGCGTGCCGGTCAGCAGGTACGCGTGGTGCAGCTGGCCGCGCGACAGCGCGTTCGACAGCGCCGTGACCACGTGTTCCTGCCCGGACAGTTCCGCGAACGTCTTCGGCCGCCACTTGCGGGCGAGAACCTGGTAACTCATGCGCGAATTATCGCCGGTTTCAGCGTTCCGGTTTAGGAGACGCCGGAGCTCTTTTTCGTCAGACCGGCGTCAGGCGAGGCGCGACGAAGACCGCGGACGCGCCGTGTACGCTAAACCAGTACATGAGCGGCCGCGGTCGAGGAGTAACGAAGCATCACGCCGACATGGCGGAAAAGCATTGGTGGCGAGCCGTGATCCCGGCACTTGCAGGAGTTCGCTGTGGCTGCTTCCTTCCGGACCTGACCAGATTCACGACCATGCAATGCGGGGCGACCCGCCGTTGATCGGGTGCGCGTTGCGCAGAATCCACATTATAGCCGCGATTGCGCACCGGGCGCCGGCCATGCCCGCGTCCCGGCAAGGGCGGTGGCTATAATCATTGGCCCTTCCATCGTGGCATCTTCGTATCGCGCACCCGTTGCCCGCCGATCCGCCCGCAGAAATCTGCGTCACGCATCAGCGCTGTCGGCGATTGCGGCGCTTGCGGCCTGTCTGTCCGGCTGCCAACGCGAATCGCTACCGCCGCCGGCGCACGACGAAAAGCTGGTCGTCGCAGTCCGGCCGGGCCCCACGTCGTGGTATCCCGGACCCGACGGTCAACCGGCGGGTTTCGAACACGACCTGTTGGCCCGCTTCGCGGACGAGCACAAGCTCAAGCTCGAAGTCGTGGAAGTCGGCAGCGCCGCGGCGCTGCTGGCGAAGGTCGCCGCCGGCGAAGTCCACATCGGCGCCGGCGGCCTTTATCGCCCTCCTGCGGGCTTGCAGCGGATTACCGCGGCGGACGACGGGCCGCGCGTGCTGTGGACGAGCGGCTTCTACGCGGTCGAGCCGGTCCTGATCTACACGACCGACGGTTTCAAGCCGAAGGATTGGAAGGACCTGGAGGGCGCCACTGTCGCCTATGTGGAGGGTACCGGCATCGAGTCCTCGCTGGCCAAGATTCGCCACGACCATCCCGAGGTCCAGTGGAAGCCGTTGCCGCTCGCCTCGGCCGACGCGCTGATCGCGCAGGTTTCCGAAGGCAATGTCGACTATGCGATCGTCCCGTCGATCGATGCCGCCGCGTCGCGCAACATCTTCCTCGACTACGACGTCGCCTTTACCGTCGGGGCCAAGCGCGACCTCGCGTGGGCGGTCGCGCCGCTGCAGCAGAAGCTGCGCGACGAGCTCGACGCGTTCTTCGCGCAGGCCCGCCGCGGCAGTCTTCTCAATCGCCTGTGCCGAACGCTATTTCTCCGGCACGCGGCAGGTCGAGCGCATCGACGCGGGCGTGTTCCTCGAGCGCATCAAGACGACCCTGCCCGAATACCGGAGCATCTTCCAGCGCGCGCAGGTCGCCACCGGCATCGAGTGGCGGCTGCTCGCGGCGATCGCGTACCAGGAGTCGCAGTGGGATCCGTTCGCGACCAGCGAAACCGGCGTGCGCGGGCTCATGCAGATCACCGAGGACACCGCGCAGCATCTGGGCGTCGCCGACCGGCTCGACCCCACCGCCGCGGTCGTTGGCGCCGCGCAGTATGTGAAAGACCTGAAAGCCAAATTGCCGGCCCGCATCGCCGAGCCCGACCGGACCTGGCTCGCGCTGGCCGCATTCAACATCGGCCTCGCGCACCTCGAAGACGCGCGGATCCTGGCGCAAAAGCAGAAGCTCAATCCGGACCTGTGGAGCGACGTGAAGAAGACGCTGCCGCTGCTCGCGCTGCCGGAGTACTACGAGGACGCCAAGTTCGGCTATGCGCGCGGCGGCATGCCGGTCGCGTTCGTCGATCGCGTCCGCGCGTACTACGACATCCTGGTGCGCCAGGAGCCCGCGTACCAGCCGCGGTTGCGCGCGTTCCCGTTCGCGATGTCGCAGTGATGCGGCGCTTGACCATGGCTCGAGAACTTTTGGTGCCGCGCGCGCCACATCCCCTAAGATGCGCGCATGACATCCTCGCGAAACACCCTCATCGCCTGCTGCATGCTCGCGCTCGCTGCCAGCGTGGTGGGCCAATCGCTGGCCCAATCGCCGTCCACGGTGTTTCTCGAAGACCTGACCTGGACCGAACTGAAGCGCGAGATCGCGTCCGGCAAGACGACGATCATCGTTCCGATCGGCGGCACCGAGCAGAACGGCCCGCACATGGCGCTGGGCAAGCACAACGCGCGGGTTCGCGCGCTGGCCGAGAAGATTGCCCGCGAGCTCGGCAACGCGCTGGTGGCGCCGGTCCTCGCGTACGTGCCGGAAGGAAGCGTGGACCCGCCCAGCGCGCACATGCGCTTTCCGGGAACCATCACGATTCCGGACAAGACGTTCGAACAAGTGCTGGAGTCCGCGGCGCGCAGCTTCAAGCTGCACGGCTTTCGCGACATCGTGTTCCTCGGCGACCACGGCAGCTACCAGAAGGACGAGCAGGCCGTGGCCGACCGGCTTGAATCGCGAATGGGCCGGCACGTCCGTCCGCGCCCATGCGATCCCGAGTACTACCGCGTGACAACGACCGCCTACGTCGACGCCCTCAAGAGCCGCGGCTCATTCGGCCGCCGAGATCGGCACGCACGCGGGGCTCGCCGATACGTCGCTGACGCTTGCGCTGGCTCCCGGCATGGTTCGCGCCGATCGCCTTGCGCCGCAAAGCCGGACGCCGCCGACGGCGTCTACGGCGATCCGCGCCGCTCCAGCGCGGAGTTGGGACAGCTGGGCGTGGACGCCATCGTCACGGCGACCGTGGCCGCCATCCGGAAAGCCACCGCACGTCGCTAACCTTGTTTGAACCTGACCGCGTCCACGCACTCCAATGGCCAGTCTCATTCGCCAACTCACTTCAGGAATGTTCGTGCAAGCAATTCAACGGCGTCCACTTCTGGCAACGCTGTTCACTCGTGCTGGTTCGTCTTCGCGGCGGGATTCCGCGCAGTCCGCGCGAAGTCAAACGGCGGCGCCTGCAGCACCAGGTCACGACCGTTCCCGGCATGCCGCCGGTGCCGGACCCGCCAATCTGTACAGCGAGACCGTCGGCGGCCAAGTTGAGTCCGGCGCTCGCCGGCGACCTGCCGCGCGTCTACGTCCCGCACATCCAGTCCAACGACGTCTAGGTGATCGACCCCGCGACGTTCACGGTCGTCGCCAAGTTCAAGGTCGGCCTCAATCCGCAGCACGTGGTCCCGTCGTGGGACCTGCGCACGCTGTGGGTGGCCAACAACGCGGAGAACACGAAGCAAGGCAGCTTGACGCCGGTCGATCCAAAGACCGGCAAGCCCGGCAAGCCGATCCCGGTCGACGACCCTTACAACATGTATTTCTCGCCGGACGGCAAGTCGGCGATCGTCGTCGCCGAAGCGATGAAGCGGCTGGACTTCCGCGATCCGAAGACGATGCAGCTGCAGTATTCGATCGACGTGCCGCGCTGCGCCGGCATCAATCACGCGGATTTCTCGATCGACGGCCGGTACGCGATCTTCACGTGCGAATTTACCGGCACCGTCGCCAAGATCGACCTGGTCGAGCGCAAGGTTCTGGGCTACACGCAAGTGATCCAGCCCGGCCGGCCGACCAAGATCGTCAAGGGGCCCGACGGCAGGGACGAGATCATCTGCACGACGTGGAAAGGCATGCCGCAGGACATCCGCGCGTCGCCCGACGGCAAGCTTTTCTTCGTCGCCGACATGATGGCCGACGGCGTGCACGTCGTCGACGGCGAAACGTTCAAGCAGGTCGGCTTCATCGAGACCGGCAAGGGCACGCACGGACTCTATCCCAGCCGCGACGGCAAGAAGCTGTATGTCGCGAACCGCGGCTCGAACAAGATCCACGGGCTCGCCGCGCGGACCGGGCAGCGTGTCGGTGATCGATTTCGCGACGCGCAAAGTCGTGGCGAACTGGCCGATCCCGGGCGGCGGCAGCCCGGACATGGGCAACGTCAGCGCCGACGGCAAGTGGCTGTGGCTGTCAGGCCGCTACGACAACGTCGTCTACGCGTTCGACACGAGCAGCGGCGAGGTGAAGATCATTCCGGTGGGCCGCGAGCCGCACGGGCTCACCGTGTGGCCGCAGCCCGGCCGCTATTCGCTCGGCCACACCGGCAACTTGCGGTAACCCGCGCTCAAGGCAGACGAAAGATGTGCGCCTTGCCGCCCATGTAGGGCCGCAGCGCCTCCGGCACTTCGATCGAGCCGTCGCCGCGCTGGTAATTCTCGATCACGGCGACGAGCGTGCGGCCGACGGCCAGCCCGGATCCGTTCAGCGTATGCACGAATTCGGTCTTGCCCTGCGCGTTGCGAAAGCGCGCCTGCATCCGTCGCGCCTGGAACGCCTCGAAATTCGAGCACGACGAGATCTCGCGATAGGTCCGCTGCGCCGGGCAGCCAGACCTCGAGGTCGTAGGTCTTCGCCGCGCCGAAGCCGATGTCGCCCGTGCACAACGCCATCACGCGATACGGCAAGCCCAGCCGCTGCAGGATGACTTCGGCGTGCGCCGGTCAGCTCCTCGAGCGCTTCGTAGGACCGGTCCGGGTGGACGATCTGCACCATCTCGACCTTGTCGAACTGGTGGTGGCGGATCATGCCGCGCGTGTCCTTGCCGTAACTGCCGGCCTCCGAGCGAAAGCACGGCGTATGCGCGGTCAGCTTGATCGGCAGCGCCGCCAGCGGCAGGATCTCCTCGCGCACCGTGTTGGTCAGCGTGATCTCCGACGTGGAGATGAGGTACTGCGTCTCGCCCTCGCCGCCGCCCTTGCGGACGGCGAACATGTCGGCCTCGAACTTGGGCAGCTGCGTCGTGCCCACCAGCGCATCGGCGTTGACGATGTACGGCGTGTAGCACTCGGTGTAGCCATGCTCGCGCGTGTGCGTGTCGAGCATGAACTGCGCGAGCGCACGATGCAGCCGCGCCAGGTCGCCGCGCAGGAACGTAAAAGCGCGCGCCGGACATCTTCGCGGCCGTGGCGAAGTCGAGCAGCCCCAAGCGCCTCGCCCAGGTCGGTGTGGTCCTTCGCGGGAAACTTGAATTCCGGTGGCGTTCCCCAGCGCCTGATTTCGACGTTGTCCTCGGCCGATTTGCCGACGGGCGTCGACGGATGCGTCAGGTTGGGCAGGTTGAGCAGGAAGTCGCGCAATTGCGCCTGCACGCTTTCGAGTTCGTCCTCCTGCCGCTTCAGCTCATCGCCCAAGTCCGGCGACATCCGCCATCAGCGACGCGGCGTCTTCGCCTTTGCCCTTGGCGATGCCGATCTGCTTCGACAGCGCATTGCGCCTCGCCTGCAATTCCTGCGCGCGCGTCTGGATCTCCTTGCGCTGCGCTTCGAGCGTTTCGAAGCGCGCGGTATCGAGCACGACGCCGCGCTTGGCGAGTCCGGCCGCCACGCGCCGCGAGGTCGTTGCGAAAAAGATTGATGTCGAGCATTCGTCAATTCTATCAGAGGCTTGCGCGACATCAGTTACGTCATCCGAGTCCGGCTCTTCGCCGCCCGCCTCTTGGTCGCGCAATCGCAGGCGCTCCAGCTTTTCGCGGATTTGCGCCTCGAGGCCGCGCTCGGTCGGCGTGTAGAACTCCTGCGGCTTCATGTCGTCCGGCAGGTAGTGCTCGCCCGCGGCGTAGGCGCCCTCCTCGTCGTGCGCATAGCGATAGCCCTTGCCGTAGCCCAGGCCCTTCATCAATTTGGTCGGCGCGTTGCGCAGCCGCAGCGGCACGGGCCGCGAACCATCTTCGGCGATGAACGCCCGCGCAGCGTTGAAGGCGACGTAGGCGGCATTCGACTTGGGCGCGGCGGCGAGATACAGACACGCATTGCGCGAGCGCGAGTTCGCCTTCCGGCGAGCCGAGGCGTTCGTAGGTTTCGGCCGCGTCGAGCGCCAGCCGCAGCGCGCGCGGGTCCGCGAGTCCGATGTCCTCGCTTGCCATCCTGATGAGCCGGCGCGCGACGTAAAGCGGGTCGGCCCCGCCATCGAGCATCCGGCACATCCAATACAGCGACGCATCGGGATCCGAGCCGCGCACCGATTTGTGAAGCGCGGAAATCTGGTCGTAGAACGCTTCGCCTCCCTTGTCGAAGCGGCGCTGGCTGCGCGTGATGGTGGCTTCGAGGAACGAGGTGTCGACCGAATTGCGCTCCGCCTCCTTCGCCGCCACGGCGAGTTGCTCGACCAGGTTGATGAGGCGCCGGCCGTCGCCGTCGGCGTAGGCGATCAAGGCGTCGCGCGCGGGCCCGTCGAACACGACGCCGGGCATCGCCACCGCGACGGCGCGGTCGAGCAGCACGGCAAGGTCGTCCGCCGAGAGCGGCTCCAGCACGTAGACGGTGGCGCGCGACAGCAACGCGCTGTTGACCTCGAACGAAGGATTCTCGGTGGTCGCACCGATGAAGGTCAGGATCCCGCGTTCGACGAACGGCAGGAACGCATCCTGTTGCGCCTTGTTGAAGCGGTGCACCTCGTCGACGAAAAGGATCGTCGGACGGCCGGATTGCGCCAGCACCGCTTCGGCGCGCGCCACCGCTTCGCGAATCTCCTTGACGCCCGCCAGCACGGCCGAAATCGCGATGAACTCCGCATTGAAGCGCATCGGCCATCAGGCGCGCGAGCGTCGTCTTGCCCACGCCCGGCGGACCCCACAGGATCATCGAATGCATCTTGCCCGAGGAAAACGCCACAGCGATCGGCTTGCCCGGCGCAAGCAAGTGCCGCTGGCCGATGACGTCGGCGATCACTTTGGGGCGCAAGCGCTCGGCGAGCGGTGCCGCTGTGGCGGCAACCTGGGCGGTGGCGAAGAGGTCGTTCATGTCTGCATTACAATGATAGGCGCGAAATCCCCTGCAAACGAGAAGAACCCACTATGCGCGACAACGCGGTAAAGGCCAGACTTGCGGCAGGCGGGCGCGCGTACGGGGCGATGATATTCGAATTCTTTTCGCCCGGATTGCCCCAGATCTGCCGCAACGCCGGCGCCGAATTCGTCCTCTTCGACATGGAACATACGGGCCTTTCGTTCGAGACGCTCAAAACGCAATTAGCGCTCTGCCGCGGGCTCGATATCGTCCCGATGGTGCGCGTCCCGCGCGGCGAGTACCACTTCATCGCCCGCGCGCTCGACGTAGGCGCGATGGGAATCATGGTGCCGATGGTGGGAACGGCCGCGGAGGCGCAGCACATCGTCTCCTGCACGCGGTATCCGCCCGCGGGCCGGCGCGGTGCGGCGTTCGGATTCGCGCACGACGATTACGAAGTGGGCGATGTCGCGGCCAAGATGGCAGCGCTGCACAAACGCACGATGGTGATTCCGCAGATCGAAACGGCCGACGGGCTGCGCAACGTCGAGGCCATCGCGGCCGTGCCCGGCGTGGATGCGCTGTGGCTGGGACATTTCGACCTCACGAACTTCCTCGGCATCCCCGGCGGATTCCAGCACCCGGAATACCTCGCGGCCGTGGCCCGCATCGTCGCCGCCTGCGATGCGCACGGCAAGGCAGCCGCGTTTATCGCCACCGACGACGACTGGGCGCGCGACTATGTCGCCAAGGGTTTCCGGCTTATGGCCTACGGCATCGATCAGCTGATGCTGCAAGGCGCGCTGCGCCACGGCCTCGACGTCATGCGCGCCGCCGCCAAATGACGGTGACCGCTGTGGCGGACACCTTTCGCGTCGGCATTACGCGCGACATCCTCGATTCCCGCGGCGAACCGGCATTCGGCCGATCTGCACTGCAGATTCTCGACGCGGCGCCCGCTCTCGAGTGGGAGTACCTGCCGCGCCGTGTGACCGAAGTCGACGCGGACCTGGCCGCGAATTACGACGCGATCTACGTCAACAGCCCGCGCGTCCCGGCGGCTGCGGTTGCGCGTCCCGATTGCCGGCTGCGAGTCGTCGCTCGGCACGGCGTGGGCTACGACTCGGTCGACGTCGCCGCCATGACGCGCGCCGGCGTGCTGGTGACCAACACGCCGAGCGCGATGCCGCGCCCTGTCGCCACCGTCGCGCTGACCTTCATCCTGGCGCTCGCCGGTCACCTGATGCTGAAAGACAAATTGACGCGCAGCGGGCGCTGGCACGAGCGAATGGACCACATGGGCATGGGCTTGACCGGCCGCACGCTGGGTGTGATCGGCGCCGGCGGCATCGGGCGCGAATTGTTGCGAATGGCGCGCGCGTTCAACCTCGACCTGCTCGCCGCAGATCCGGTCGCCAACGACATCGATCTGCGCTACATCGGCGCACGCAAGGTCGACCTCGAGGCGCTGCTGCGCGAATCGGATTTCGTTGTCGCCTGCTGCCTCCTCAACGACAAGACGCGCCATCTCATCGGCGCCGCGCAGTTCGCGCTGATGAAACCCACCGCGTACTTCATCAATGTCGCGCGCGGGCCGATCGTCGACGAACCCGCACTGATCGAGGCGTTGCGCACGAAACGGCTGGCTGGCGCGGCGCTCGACGTGTTCGAGGAGGAGCCGGTCGACCCGGCCAATCCGCTGCTTGCGATGGACAACGTGATCGTCACGCCGCATTCGCTGTGCTGGACCGACGAGTGTTTCCACAACATGGCGGCGACCGGTTTGCGCAGCATCGTCGATGTGGCCGCCGGCCGCCGGCCGGAATTCGTCGTCAATGCCGACGCGCTAGCGCATCCGCGGGTGCGGGCGTGGCTAATCCCCTGAACTACTCAGTTACACCATGCGACACCAGTGGGCCCGAAAGCTCAGCTTGCCCGGCTCCGCGCGCGCGAGCGCGATCAGCTCGGGGACCGTCGCCGCCTTCGTGTCGATCCGAGTCATGGTGTAATTCCGCAGATGAACGAGGTTTGCCTCGCGGGAGATATGGTGTTCCGATCGGATCGAGGAGATCGACGATCGTCCCGCGGTCATGGGCCTTGGTCTGGATAGTGAGCTTGGCGCTGAGCGGCTGTGTGACGCCACCGCCACCGCCGCCACCGCCGGCACCGGTGTCCGTGCCGCTCGAAGCCGCAATTCGGGAGCCAACGTGTCCGTCGTGCGAGGAGCAGACACGCGCAATCGTACGCTTGCGGCAGGACCTCGCGAATCGGGATGCGGAGCTGCGTGAACTGCGCTCCAGTCAGCGCAATCAGGTCAAGGTATTGCAGGAATCGACGCAGGAAGTCGCTCGCGCAAAGGTGAAGCTGCGAAGGCTCGCCACGCAGGCTGACGCCGCGTCATACATCGCCGAAGTCGAAGTCGCCATGGAGTCGTTGCGCTCTTCGCTGGGCGCGAAATCAGACGTCCAGCTGATGGTGCTGGCGCAAGGCCTTCTCGAATCGACGGCTCCACCGTTCGCGCACGGCGACTATGGCGAGGCCATGGACCGTGCCGCTCAGGCTGAGGAACTGATCGCCTTGGTGGCCCATTACCAGTCCCGGCCGGGGTCGCGCCCGCGGGTGCCAGGGGAAGTGCCGCTCCAGGTGGCGATTCCGTTAAAAGTGACGGTCGACAGCAACCTGCGCCGGCAGCCGCTTGCCAAGGCGCCAGTCGTCCGCGTGCTGAAGAAGGACAGTCTCCTGGTCGCGCACGCCTACAAGGGCAGTTGGATGCATGTCGAGACCGAGGACGGACGCTCGGGGTGGGTTGACCAGACGCGACTTGGTGCGCGATAGGCCGACCGTTCCGCGCGCAGCCGGCGCGGGCCACTACATCACGTATTGCACCTGATTGCGGCCAGCGCGTTTGGCTTCGTAGAGTGCGTGATCGGCGCGGGCGAGCGCCGCTTCGGGATTATCGTCGCCTCCCCGGCTGTGCGTGACCCCGAGGCTCACGGTGAACGAGATCGGTTTGTCGCTCAGCGCCGAAGTGGGGAACCTCGACTTCGGCGCGGATGCGTTCCGCAACGTCCATCGCCTCGTCCAATGCCGTCTCGACCAGCACGACGACGAACTCCTCGCCGCCGTAACGCGCCACGTAATCGATATTGCGGACCGACCGTTTGAGAGTCGCGGCGACACTCGCCAATACCCGGTCGCCGGTGACGTGACCGTAGTGGTCGTTGATGGACTTGAATTTGTCGAGATCGAGCATCAGCACGGCGAACGCCCTGTGGTTGCGTCGGAAGCGCGCGAACTGTTCGGCCAGGATTTCGTCCAGCCTTCTGCGATTGGACACACCCGTCAGGCTGTCGGTGACGGCGAGTTTTTCGAGCAGCTGATTTTGGTGCTGCAAGGCCTGTTTGGCCTCCTCAACTTCAGTATGACTCTTCCGCAGCCGATCGATCATGATGTTGAACACGTGCGTCAGGCGGCCGATCTCGCCTGCGGGCGCACCGCGAAGTTGAACGCTGAGGTCATCGTGGGCAATGCCGTCGGCGGCGGCGATGAGACTGTTGAGGGGCGTGACGATCGAGCGACCCATCCAATAGGCAATGATGCCCACTGTCAGCGTCAGGCCGGCAACCATCACGAGGAACAGTTCGAGCAACTTGAGCCACGCCTCAAAGACCTCGGCGCGGTCTCGTTCGACGACGACGATGATCGGCAGCGAACGAGGCATGTCGGCTACCCCAAGCACTTCGCGCTGATGATGACCTGCGAAAGTCATCGGTTCGCCCGGTTGGGCGCGCAGTCGTTGCAGCGGCAGCGGACCCAGCCGCACCAGCGCCGTTGCAGCGCTCTGTGTGCTGAGCAGCGGCCTGCCGTCCGGTGCCAGCAGGATTACCTCAGCGGGCGATGACCCCGCGTTGTATCGCAGCCGCGATTGGATCGTGCCGAGGTCGAGCACGGCGGTGAGCGCACCGAGAAGTTCGTTGTGCAACGACAAGACCGGAACTACCACCGAAAGGGTCGCGGTCGCGCGCGCGCCGTCCCAGTGCGGCGGCTCCACAATGACTCCCTCGGTAATTGCGGTATTCGGCCAGGTCGCGGGCAGGACGACCGGGACAGGCGTTGACGCACTGCTCGCGACCACCCTGCCAGAGGTATCGGAAAGCGTAAGCTCCAGCAACGGATTCAGTCTCTTCTGCACCGAGCGAAGGTAGAGCTCCAGTTCGCGTGTGCCGATCCGCGCCGGACCCGGGGCCGCTGCGGCCGTCAACCCGTCGATAAGGGTGTAGGCGGTCGATAGCGCGCGGACTTCGTTGACACGCTCCCGCAGCCACATCGTCAGTTCGCCACTGGTGTCACTCGCCCGCGTGCGCAACTCGTGGTTGACGTTGTCGTTGATCACGACCTGATAGCGCCAGAACGACAGCAGCCCCAGACCCATCGAGGGAATGAGGGTGGCCAGAATGGCGAAGGTCAGGATCTTGCTTTTGATGCTCTTCACGTCGAGTCTCGGCGTCCGGCGTAGCCCCGCCGTCTGCAATGACATTGTCATAGTACCGGTTCGACGCCCAGCCGTCTACGTGAATGATGTCGAACCGTGTCTGAACGGTGCTGTCGAACCGTGTCTGGACAGGACGAAGGGCCGATGCGATGATTTTCTTCGCACGCGATTCCGTAGAGAGGTGCCATGCCTAACCTCACACTGAACGTCAATGGTGAGATGCGGACCGTTGATGTTCGCGATTCCCAGGAGCCGCTGCTCTACGTGCTGCGTAATGCGTTTGCGCTAACCGGCGCCAAGTTCGGCTGCGGCCTGGGCCAGTGCGGCGCGTGCAAGGTGATCGTCGATGGCGAAGCCGTTCCCTCATGCCTTATGCCAGTCGCAAACGCGGTGGGAAAGAAGGTGACGACGATCGAGGGGCTCGGTACGCCGGACAAACCGCATCCGCTGCAGACGGCGTTCATCACTGAGCAAGCGGCCCAGTGCGGTTATTGCGTGACGGGAATGGTGATGTCCGGCGCGGCGCTGCTTGCGCGCAAGCCGGAGATCACGCGCGACGACGCACAACAGGCGCTAGCCGGCAACCTGTGCCGATGCGGCACGCACGAGCGGATTCTCCAGGCGATGCTGCGCGCGTCGCGGAGGACCGCAGCATGAATCGACAGCCTGTGAACGCGCCGATATCGCGCCCCCGCCGCCAATTCCTGCAAGCCGGCGGCGCGCTCGTGGTCGGCTTCACGCTGCCCGCCGCGGTCTTCGCGCAGCGGCTGCCACGCGGCGACGCCGCGCTCGGCAAGTCGCTCGACACGAATGACGTCGACGGGTTCATCGCGATCAACGCCGACGGCTCGGTGACGATCTACTCGGGCAAGGTCGATCTCGGACAAGGACTGCGAATCGCGATCCCGCAGATGGCCGCCGAGGAGCTCGGCATCGGCGTCGAGCGCATAACGATGGTCGAGGGCGACACCGCGCTGACACCCGACCAGGGCGCGACGGCCGGCAGCAGCGGCATCATGCGCGGCGGTGTCCAGATCCGACAGGCGGCGGCCACCGCCCGCGAGGCGCTCATCGGTCTTGCCGCTACCCGTACAGGCAAGCCGGCAACGGAGTTCGATGCCGTCGACGGCGAGGTGCGTCCCAAAGCCGGCGGCCCCGGTATCCGCTTCGGTGACTTGGTGGGAGACAAGCGCTTCGGGGTGAAGGTCGACACGAAGGCGAAGCTGCGCGATCCCGCGTCGTACACGGTTGTCGGCAAGCCGCTCGCGCGCCCCGACATCCCGGGCAAGGTCACCGGCCGGCACATGTTCGTCCACGACTTCAAGGTGGACGGGATGCTGCACGGCCGCGTCGTGCGTCCGCCCGCGGTCGGCGCCACGCTCGTCAGTGTCGACGAGGCATCGATCACATCGATCCCCGGAGCACGCGTCGTGCGCATCAAGGACTTCCTGGGCGTCGTCGCGCCAAGCGAATGGGACGCGATCTCCGCGGCGAAGTTGCTGAAGACGCGCTGGTCGGAATCCGCGCCGCTGATCGGCACCGCGGCGGTGCGCGAATGGTTGCGCGCGGGCCCGTTCGTGGCGGACGAGACGCTGGTCAAGAAGGGCGACGCCAAGGCCGCGCTCGCGGCTGCGAAGAAAGTGACCGCGGAGTTCTATTGGCCGATGCAATCGCACGCGTCGATGGGTCCGTCGTGCGCAGTTGCCGATGTCCGCGACGGGAGGGCAACGATCTGGTCGGCGTCGCAGGCCACGCATCGCTTCCGCGAGACGATCGCGCGCGCACTCGCGCTGCCGAAAGAGGCCGTCCGTGTCGTCTATCTCGATGGCTCCGGCTGCTACGGGATGAACGGCCACGATGATGCCGCGGCCGATGCGGCGCTGTTGTCGAAGGCAACCGGGCGGCCGGTGCGCGTCCAGTGGTCGCGCGAGGACGAGCACGGCTGGGATCCGAAAGGGCCGCCGCAATTGCTGGCGCTCGAAGGCGCGGTCGGCGACGATGGCAGGATCGCGGCGTGGCGCACCGACATGTGGATTCCAAAGGCGACAGCGAGCTTGCCGAATATGCCGCTCTTGTCGCTCGACGCCGCCGGCATCGCGCAAACGCCGGGCATCACGACCGGACTCATCAGCCAGAACGGCGATCCGCCTTACACGGTGCCCAATCAGGAAGTCGTCGTCCACTGGCTCGCGACGTCGCCACTGCGCCCGTCGAATTTCCGCGCGCCGGGCAAGGTGGCCAATTGTTTCGCCGTCGAGAGTTTCACCGACATGCTTGCCGCCACGGCGCGACGCGATCCCACCGAATTCCGGCTGCAAGGTCTGTCCGATCCGCGCGGGATCGAGGTGATAAGGCGCGCGGCAGCGCTGATCGGATGGCAGCCGCGACCGTCGCCGACGCCCGCCGCCACAGGGGCGGGACGCGGGTTCGCCTACATGCACTACAAGCACAACGAAAGCTACGTCGCAATGGCGATGGAGGTCGATGTCGACAAGGCTTCGGGCGCGATTCGCGTGCGCCGTGTCGCGTGCGCACATGATTGCGGGCTCGTCATCAACCCGAATGCGCTGAGAGCGCAGATCGAGGGCAACATCCTGCAGACGCTGTCGCGCACACTGTTCGAGGAGGTAGCCTTCGACCGCTCGCGCGTGACGAGCGTCGACTGGGCGAGCTATCCGATCCTGCGCTTCCCCGATGCGCCGGAAATCCTGATCGATATCGTGAACCGGCCGCAGGACCCCCCGCTTGGCGCAGGTGAAGCCTCGGCCACACCGGTCCCGGCAGCGCTGGCCAACGCGGTGTTCGACGCGACCGGCCGGCGCCTGACGACGGTACCGTTTACGAAGGACCGGGTGCGCGCAGCGTTTGGCTGAGGGATTTTGAACCCCTTCGGCACTCAACCAAACCAGACGGTTACTTCACGTCGCCTATGACGTCGGCGCCCTTCGGCGGCGAAAAGCGGAAATAGTCCGGCGCGAATTTCGGATTGCGCTCGACGTTGGTGAAGCGCACCAGGCTTTTCTGGCCGAACGCGTCGACGACTTCGAGGGCCGCGAGACCCTTGGCGTCGAAGCCGATGCGGATCTCGGAGAAGGCCGCTTCCTTCGCAAGCGGCGTGGCGCCCAGCCATGCGAGCCCATCGGCCTCGGGCAGATCCTTCCAGGCGAACGCAGTCTCGATCTCCTGATTGCCGGAAAGCAGCGCCGCGGGCGTTCCTCCCAGCGCCTCGCCAACCTTCCGCACGATCACCTGGTTCAAGTCCTCGTCGTAGACCCAAACGCGTTGGCCGTCGCCGACCAGCAACTGCTTGTACGGCTTCTCGACGTTCCAGCGGAATTTGCCGGGCCGCGACAATTCGAACGTGCCGTTGGCGCTTTTCATCGGGCGGCCGGTCTTGTCCATGACCGTCTGCGTGAATTGCGCGCGTGCAGTCTGTGTCTCGCGCACGAACGCGCGCAGTCGGTCGAGTGTCGCCGCGTCCGCACCACACCCAAAGCCGAACGCAGTGAAAGCCGCGAGGAACGCGAGGCCGCGCGGGGTCGAAAAGCGAGCAGGAAAGCGGACAGGAAAATGAGGGCGGGTCATCAGTGGGGAGCGCCGGGCTCGGTTCCGGGGATGTTCGCGACGCAATTGCCGACCGGATCGAGGATGATATACGTGTGCGTGAGTCCGCCACGGTCCTTGCGGCCCGCGCGGTCGTAATACTGGTGGAAATACATGCGCCAGGCGCCCAACTCGAATTCCGGATCGGCGTCGCAGCCCGAAACGAAGACGCTGGGGCCGCAGAAGCCGTCCGGAAGCATCGTGCGGGAGCGCGCGATGGCTTGCGCTTCGGTCAACACCGGCGCGGTCTTCGGAACGTCGCGCGGACACAACCGCGACCCTTCGCGATAGACCTCGACGGGACCGGCATGGACCAGCGTTTGCGCCGATTGCGACCGCCGCAATCACCCAACCGCGCATCGTCAGGCTTCGCCCTTGCCCGCGGGCACGAGCACCTCGCGGTTGCCGTTCGTCTGCATCGGCGACACGAGCCCGGCGTTCTCCATCTGCTCGATCAGGCGCGCGGCGCGGTTGTAGCCGATCCGCAGATGCCGCTGGACGAGCGAAATCGATGGCCGCCGCGTCTTGAGCACGACCGCGACCGCCTGGTCGTACATCGGGTCCGACTCCGCGTCGCCTTCGACCGATATTCCCTCTTCGCCGTTCTGCCCGGCGACGCCGCCTTCGAGCAGGCCTTCGATGTATTGCGGCTCGCCCAACTGCTTCAGGTATTCGACGACGCGATGCACTTCGCCGTCCGACACGAACGCGCCGTGCACGCGCAGCGGATAGCCGACACCCGGCGGCATGTAGAGCATGTCGCCTTGCCCGAGCAGCGCCTCGGCGCCCATCTGGTCCAGGATCGTGCGCGAGTCGATCTTGCTCGCGACCTGGAAGGCGATGCGCGAGGGAATGTTGGCCTTGATGAGGCCGGTGATGACGTCGACCGACGGGCGTTGCGTGGCCAGGATCAGGTGGATGCCCGCGGCGCGCGCCTTTTGCGCAATGCGCGCGATCAGCTCCTCGATCTTCTTGCCCGTCACCATCATGAGGTCGGCGAGTTCGTCGACCACCACCACGATCAGCGGCATTTCTTCCAGCGGCTCCGGTGATTCAGGTGTCGCCGAAAGCGGATTCAGTTCCTTCTTGCCCGACTTCCTGCCCTCGACGATCTTGGCGTTGTAACCGGCGAGATTGCGCACGCCCAGCATCGACATCAGCTTGTAGCGGCGCTCCATTTCACCCACGCACCAGTTGAGCGCGTTGGGCGCCAGCTTCATGTTGGTGACGACCGGCGCGAGCAAGTGCGGGATGCCCTCGTACATCGACAGTTCCAGCATCTTTGGATCGATCAGGATCGAGGCGCACCTGCTTCGGTTCCGCCTTGTAGAGCAGCGACAGGATCATCGCGTTGACGGCCACCGACTTGCCCGAACCCGTAGTGCCCGCAACCAGCAGATGCGGCATGCGCGCAAGATCGGCGACCACCGGCTTGCCGGCGATGTCCTTGCCGAGCGCCAGCGTCAGCACGCCGTGCGTGTCGTTGTAGGTCGTCGACGCCAGGATCTCGACCAGCTTCACGACCTGCCGGCGCGGATTGGGCAGCTCGAGGCCCATGCACGACTTGCCGGGTATCGTTTCGACGACGCGGATCGACACGACCGACAACGCGCGGGCGATGTCCTTGATCAGGTTGACGATCTGCGCGCCCTTGACGCCCACCGCGGGCTCGATCTCGTAGCGCGTGATCACCGGTCCCGGATAGGCGGCAAGCACTTTCGCACTGACGCCGAAGTCCGCGAGCTTGCGTTCGATGAGCCTCGATGTGTATTCGAGGGTCTCGTTGCTGACCGCTTCCTGCGACGACGGCGCGTCCTCGAGCAGCGCCAGCGGCGGCAGCGGCGAATCGGGCATGTCGGTGAAGAGCGGCCGCTGCTTTTCCTTCACGACGCGCTCGGATTTCGGCACGTACGCCGCGGCCGGCACCACGACCACCGGCGCGCGTTCCTCCTCCTCCTCGCGCATGCTGCGACACCAACTGCTCGCGCTCGAAAGTCGCCTCGTCGCCGATCTTGCGGTCGACCGCCTCCTCGCGCCGGCGGCGGATCCAGCCAACAAGCGTTTCGATGCCGCTGCCGATGCGCTCCATCACCTGGAACCACGAAATGCCGAACAGTAGCGACGAACCGACGGCAAAGAGCGCCAGCAGCAGCAGCGTCGCACCGTTGAATCCGATCGCGCGCGGACAGCCCGTGGCCGACGGCGTCGCCCAGTGCGCCGCCGGGGGCCAGCGGCAGCGACGCCGGCAGCTTCCACATCCGGATCGCCTCGAGCGCGGCGCTCGAAAGCAGCACCAGCGCGAAGCCCAGCACGCCGAGGACCAACGGATGATCGGACTCATTGTTCGGCCGCACGACGCGGCGATAGCCGGCGACGACCAGCACCACGCCGCCCATCACCCACCACCACGCGGACATGCCGAAGAGGTAGAGCAGCAGGTCGGCCAGCCACGCGCCAATCGACGCCGCCGCGATTTTGCAACGGTGCGCCGGTGCCGGAAAACGACCAGCCTGGATCCGTCTTCGAGTACGTCGCGAGAATCAGGCCGAGGTAAAGAAACGCGGCGACGACCAAGCAACCACCACGATTCGCGAACCAGACGCGCAAAGCGCGGCGAAAGCGCGGGCTCGGCCGACGGAGCCGTCGTATTCGACGATTCGTTCCGCTTAAAAACCATGGAGTTGCAGCCAATACTTCATAAGCCGCATTATACGCCGTGGCGGCCTTGCGCACGAGCGCCTGTCACGGGAAACAGGGTCGGGGCATGCCCGCCTTGCACGCCGACCGGGGGCTCCCCCACATACGCTAAACTGCACTCGCTTTTACTTGCGAGAATGAAATGTCCAGCCAAGCATGCCCGCCTGATGATCCTGGGCTCCGGCCCGGCCGGTTACAGCGCCGCAGTATACGCCGCGCGCGCCAACCTCTCGCCCGTGCTGATCACCGGTCTCGCGCAAGGCGGCCAGCTGATGACGACGACCGACGTCGACAACTGGCCCGCCGACGCCGACGGCGTCATGGGACCCGACCTCATGGCGCGATTCCAGAAGCATGCGGAGCGTTTCGCGACCGAACTGATCTTCGATCACATCCATCGCGGTCAAGCTGGCCGAGCGGCCGTTTCGCCTGATCGGCGACGTGGGCGAATACACGTGCGACGCGTTGATCATCGCCACCGGCGCCATCGGCGCGCTACCTTGGCTTGCCCTCCGAGGAGAATATTCATGGGCAAGGGCGTGTCGGCATGCGCGACCTGCGACGGCTTTTTCTACAAGGGCCAGGACGTCGTCGTCGTGGGCGGCGGCAACACGGCCGTCGAAGAGGCGCTCTTCCTCTCCAACATCGCCAAACACGTCACGGTGGTTCACCGCCGCAACAAGTTCCGCGCCGAGGCCATCCTCATCGATCGGCTGATGGCAAAGACCCGCAACGGCGGCAACGTCGACCGTGCTATGGAACCACACGCTCGACGACGTGCTGGGCGACAACATCGGGCGTCACCGGCGTTCGCCTGAAGAAGTGAAAACCGGCGTGACGCACGACTGAACGTGCACGGCGTGTTCATCGCGATCGGCCACACGCCGAACACGCAGATCTTCGAAGGCCAGTTGGACATGGCGGGCGGCTATATCAAGGTCAAGGGCGGCAGCGAAGGCAACGCCACGGCGACATCGGTGCCGGGCGTGTTCGCGGCGGGCGATGTTGCCGACCACGTGTATCGGCAGGCGGTCACCTCGGCCGGCACCGGTTGCATGGCGGCGCTCGACGCCGAGGCGTATCTCGAAGGACACTGCATGCGGACGACCCGCCGGCATGGCCAAGCTCTCCGATCTGAAGTCGCTGCTCGACGCCGCGGGCCGGAAGACGGCGGTCGCGCCGGTAGCGCCAATCGTCAAGCCGGCGCGTTGCAAAAAAATCGGCGCCCGTCCGCCGCGCAGGCTGAGTCCCGAGGCCGTCGGCCAAGCGCGCGCTGGCCGCCGGCCAAGCATGCCGATGGCGACATCGACCTTGCGCGCGCATTCGCCGACGTGCAAAAGCTGCCGCCGAACGAATCGCGCCCGCATCGATCGCCCGCGTCCGGAACCCGATCGCGCGCCATACATTGGCCGACGAGCGCGACGTGCTCGCCGACGCCAAGTACGGCGAGCGGCCCGCGCCGCAGACCTGGGACGCCGGCCAGGAATTCGAGCACGAGCAGACGTTCGTCCGCCGCGGACTTCGGCACCGACGTCGTCGGCAAGCTGCGGCGCGGCCATTGGTCGGTCCAGGCCGAGCATGACCTGCACGGCTTGACCGTGGACCGAGGCGCACGATTCGCTCGCCGATTTCTGGTCGAGGCACGCGGCCGCGGTTTGCGCTGCGTGCGCGTCATCCACGGCAAGGGCCTGACGTCGCCCAACCGGGAGCCCGTGCTGAAGGGAAAGGTGCGCGGCTGGCTCGCGCACTGGGACGACGTTCTCGCTTACGCGGAGGCGCCGCAGCACGCCGGCGGCGGCGGCGCGGTGCTGGTGCTGCTGAAGGGCAGGTAGGTTCTCTGATCCGGCGAGCCGGTCAATCGCACGCTGTCTCCGTCAATTCTTATCGAGTCGCTTACGGATGGCTACGAGCCCGAGGACCACAAACAGAAGAAGGAGCCACGCAAGAATCCAGACCGAGTAGGCGTTGACCTTCGATCCCGAGTCTTGCCAGGAATAGTACGCAACGACCATCTCCGCGATCGCCGGGTATGCAATTGCCGCCACTGTCGCGACGTATCGCCAGACCCCAGGCGCAACAAGGTTGTATGCGGTAACCGCTGTAAAACAGTGGAGCGCGAGCGCACTCATGATAAGCAGCGGGTATCCGATGCTGGCGAGGAACGCGTCTATCTTTCTTTCGCACTAAGCATGAGGTCGCCATCCTGCGCTGCGACACAACATGCTACGCCCCCCGGCTGCGCATCCCCAAGCCGGACTTGGGGCATATGAGCACGCTACTACATCACGCGGTGAGTGAGCGCCGGCAACTGCGAGCGGACTTCCGCGATGCGCGCGGGGTCCACGTCGCCCACCACGATGCCCGGTCCGTCGTCCTTCTCGGCCACGATCGCTCCCCACGGATCGACGAGCATCGAATGACCCCACGTGCGCCGGCCATTCGGATGCAGCCCGCCTTGCGCGGCGGCGAGCACGTAGCACTGGTTTTCGACGGCGCGCGTGCGCAGCAGCATTTCCCAGTGCGCGGCGCCCGTCGTCGCGGTGAAGGCCGCGGGCACCAGCAGCAACGCGCAGTCGCCGAGCGCGCGATACAGCTCGGGAAAGCGCACGTCGTAGCAAATCGACAGGCCGACCCTGCCGCACGGGGCGTCGAACGCGACGACGGCGTCGCCCGGCACGATCGTGCGCGTCTCGTCGTAGTCCTCCGCGCCCTTCGCAAAGCGGAACAGATGGATCTTGTCGTAGCGCGCGACGCGCACGCCGTCGGGGCCGTAGACCAGGCACGCGCTCCTGACGCGGTCGGATTCGTCGCTGGCGATCGGCACGCTGCCGCCGACGATGAACGCGTGATGTTCGCGCGCCATGCGGGCAAGGAAATCCTGCTGCGGCCCGGCGCCGTCGCCTCCTTCGCGGCGAGCTTGTCGGTGGCGCGCGCGCCGAGGATGCCGAAATACTCCGGCAACACGATGAGCCGCGCGCCCTGCGCGGCCGCCGCGGCCACGAGCTCGGCCGCCTGCGCGAGATTCTCGGCGACGTCTCCGCCCGCGACCGTCTGCACCGCCGCCACGCGCATCCGTTCGCCCCTCATTTCGCTCATCCAGCTCGTCGGCTCATTTCGGAGTTGGCGCAGTCCCCGAGATGGCGGGCGTTTCCGTCGCGGCGACCCGGCCGCTCACCCGCTCGACCACCGGGTCGGCCCACGGACCGGTGACGCGATAGTCATAGCTGAACATCTGGTCGATCGGATTGTTCGAGCATCTTCTGCGCGAGCAACGCGCCGGCGCCGACCGCCGCGCCGACCAGCGGATTGGCGATGAACAGCACCGCCGCGCCGGCGGACACGCTCGAACTCAACGCCGGCTGCACGCGCACGTCCAGGCGCTGCGTCTCCTTCGCGAGGTCGATGTCGCCCTTGATGGCGACCGCCGCCGCGGGACCGGCCAGCTTGAGGTTGTCCGTGTGCATCTGCCCGTTGTCGATGCGGAAATCGCCGGTGATGTCGTCGAACGCGAAGCCCTCGCTGAAGACATCGCGGAAGTCGAGCGTGATGCGCCGCGGCAGCGCCTGCAGCG
Source organism: uncultured beta proteobacterium (assembly GCA_963755065.1). GTDB lineage: Bacteria > Pseudomonadota > Gammaproteobacteria > Burkholderiales > Casimicrobiaceae > VBCG01. The sequence continues at coordinate 52,254 of CAVWIM010000005.1, read as the reverse complement.
ACAGCACGCCCAGCAGCTTGCCCATGCCCGGATCGATCTTGGTGAATTGCCCGGCGCCGGATTGCAGCTTGAAGTCGCCGGTCAGCGTCGGATAGTCGAAATCGTTCGGCGCGCCGGTCCACGTGAGCTGTCCGGTGATCTTGGTCGGCGCATTGCGCACCGATTCCCCGTAGCCGAAATGCGCGAGATAGCCGCCCGCGTCCTCGACCTTCACCGTGACGTCGAGCTGCGTCTGCTGCCGGTTGCCGCTGACCCGCCACCAGCCGTTTGCGTCGATGCGTCCGTCCGCATTGGCAAGCGTCAGCTTCTGGATGCGCCAGTCCGTGCCCGCCGGCTTCGCGACGAGTTCGAACTTGCCCAGATCGCGCCCCTTCGAGACGAACGTGTCGGACACGATGTCCAGCTCCGGCCATGGGTTCGTCTTGGCGTCGGCGGGTCCTGTTCGCTGCGCACCGGATGCAGTTCGCCGGGACCGGGCGGCACGAATCGCGTCAGGCGCGCCATCACGCGGCCGTTGGGGAGCTCGGTCGACGGTCCGCGCCACTTCGCATTGCCGTCGATTTCGCGGCCATGCATGGCCAGCTGCCAGTCCTCGACCGCGCGCTCGCGCCGTGACCTTGAAATCGTGCAGCACGCGCCCGAAGACATCGAGCTTCGCCACGTCGAGTTCCACGCCGTTCATCTCGAGCGGTTTGGCCGCCGCGCGCGGTATCGGCGGCGGCGCCGCGCGGCTTTTCCTTCGCGTACAACGCGAGCCATTCGTCGAGATCGAGTTCCGGAAGCTGCCCGCGCACCATGATCCCGGGCGAGTCGGCGGTGTCGGCAGCGCGCGGCGGCGCTGCCCAGCAGCACCAGCACGCGATCGGGCATTGCCTGGTAGCCTGTCGTTCCGCGATGCGCGACGACGCGGACGACGCCGCGATAGTCGGCGGTCACGAGGTCCTCGTTCGGGCGGCCCGCGACTTCGCGGCGCTCGATCTTCAGCGGCGCCGCCTCGGCCGCGGTCTTGCCGATCGGCGCCGGAAGATCGACGACCGCGCCTTTCATCGAACTCTCCAGCGTCCAGGCTGACGGCTTTCGGCCTGCGACGTCAGGCTCAGCTGCCAATCGGTGTTGCCGGAGAGGCGCGCGAAGCAGCGGCACGTCGAGTTCGCTGCGCAGCAGCGGCCACGTTCGCCGTCCCCCAGCCGGTGACGCGCACGCGGCCGTCCGCATTCGCAATCGCAGCCTTCGCCGGTCCGCCCAGCGCCTCGAACGCCAGGTCCTGCGCGCGCATCTCCTGCTCGGTGAACGCAAGGCGGCCATTGACCTTCGCCAATGCCGGCACGCCCGGAAAGCGCAGCTCGTTGCCATTGAACTGGTATTCGCCGGCGACCTTGGCATGTCCGTCCTTGCCCAGCGGCAGCGTCAACTTGAGGTGGAGCTTGCCGTTGCCGGTCGCCTGCGCCCCTTCGGTGGCGTGGCCGATCCAGCCGGCGACCGGGCTCTGCGCGATGTAGCGCAGGAATTCCGAAGTCGGCCCCGTCGCGTCGCCCGTCACGGTGAGCACGGGGGTCGCCGCCGCGAGGTTCGCAATTTCCGCCTTCGTCGGGCCCAGTTGCGCGCCGAGCGAGCGCCCGCGCGCGGCGTCGATCGTCATCCGCGTGCCTTCGAACTTGAGGTCCGCCGTCGAGCCCCTCGATCGGCGGCCAGTCCGGCAGGAAGTCGAGCGTCGCGTCCTTGACCTTGAACGCGACGAGGAACTTTCCGCTGCGGTTGTCGGCAAATGGAAAATCCGCGAGGTCGCCCGCCACGTTGACGCGCACGTCGGTCGCCGTGCCCTGCTTGAGGCTTGCGCGCAGCCACTCGCGCAGCTCGGGATCGAGCACCAGCGGCATGTAGCGCGTGACGTCCTGCGCACTGCCGCCCGCGAGCAGCGCACGCATATCGAGCGGAACCCGGACCCTTCGCCGCGGCCGTCCACGTCGCCGTTCGCAACGCCGGTGAGCGGCGCGCTGGCAAAGCGCAGTTCGTCCAACGCGACGCGCCATGGACCGTCGCGCTTGTCCCAGGTCACGCCGCCGGCCACCGTGGTGAACGTGACCGGTTCGCTCCAGAGCCTGCGGCGCGTCGAGCTTGAGGTCGCGGCTGTCGAGCCTCACCGAAGCCATGCGTTTCGTCGAGGTCGAAGGTGCCGGAGACGCCAGTGGCGCCGGGAATGCGCTCCGTCGCGGCGAAGCCGAAGCGCTGCAGCACGCCGCTCGCCGCATACGTGTCCGGCACATCGGCGGTGCCGGACCAGCGAAGCTTGCCGTTGCTGACGCTGCCGCGCGGCGCGAACCGCAGAAGGCCGCGACGCCAGCCCTCGGGCAGCGGCAAGTGGGTGGCCAGCGCCGTCAGCGGCTCCGCTTCGAGCCGATCGATGGCAAGGTGACCCGCCGGTGATTGCGCCGTCGGCGCCTTCCGTCAGCGCAAGATCGAAGTTGGTCGGCGCGTGCGCCTGGCCTCCGGGAGTCGTGAACGTCAGGCCCGTGGCGGTCAGCGTCCCGGATCCGCGCTGCTCTTCCAGTCGAGGTGGCCGCCCACTTGCGTCAGGTCGAGCTGCGGCAGGTCCTTGCGCAGGCGCGTGCGCACGTCGGCCAATTCGAAATCCGCCACCATGCCGGTCGGACGGCCGCCGGCAAAGTCGAACCACGCGCGCAACGCGCCCTTGCCGCTGTCGACGAGACCGGAAACGGAATCCATTCGCGCCATAACGCGATGTCGGCGTAGTCGAGCCGCACGTAGAAGCGCCCGCGTGCCTCACGCCAGTCCTTGAGCGAGGCATCGGTTACGTCGCCGCGAAAATCCAGTGGCGAGGCCAGGTCGGCCGGCGGCGTGCCGACCAGCCCGAAGCGGTGATGGCCGAAGCTGTGCTCGAGGCGAAAATTCACGTGGTCGAGCACCAGCTGCGGCGCGCGGCGCAACTCGTCCGTCCATGTCACCAGCGCGTCGGTAACGACGATGCTCGGCTGGCGCAGCAGCCAGTCGGTGAAGCGCGTGTCGTCATCCTGCCGGTCCGGATCGATTTCGATGCCGGCCAGATGCAGGCGCCCGTGCACGTCGCGGCGAACGGCAAGTTGCGGGCGGTCGATGGACAGCTCCTTCAGCCGCAGGTCCAGGAACGGCACCGACGTCCACGACACCACGAAATCGACGCGCGGGAGATCGACCAGCGGCGGATCGGCGGGATGCTCGCGATCGTGAATCTGCAAGCCGCGGATAGTCAGCCGCGGATTCCAGCCATCCCAGCCGGTATCGATGGCGACAATTGCCACCGGCTGTCCCAGTTCCGCGGACAGCGTGGCCACGATCCGCTCGCGGTATTCGTCGATCCGCGGAAACACGACCAAGCGGATGACCAGCAACAGTACGCAAAACGCCGCGAACGCCGCTATGGCGGCAACGCTCAGGAAGCGGAGAATGCGGGCGGCGCGCGTGTTCAAAAGGTGGAACCGAAGGAGGGTCTCGCGCCCGATGGGCATAATGTGCGGCAGGGCAGAAGAATTGTAGCCGAAGGGCCCGATCGCCCGGCCCAAGACCTTGGCCCCTGGAAGCCCCTCAGACTCGTCTCCATGGACATCATCCACGCGCTGGCGTTCAGCCGCTATGCCAGCCGCGCGCTGGGCGCGGAACCCGAACTCGCTGCGTTCGTGTCCGCGACCCGCGAGCGACCCTTCGTCTGGAACGACGTGGGGGCGACCCTGGCGGCCGTAGACGACCCCGAAGCGCTGGCGATTGCCTTGCGCAAGCTGCGCCGGCGCGTGTTCCTGCACACGCTCGCGCGCGACCTCGCGGGACTGGCGCCATTGACCGAGGTCTGCGGCGCGATGACCCAGCTGGCCGAACTCGCGTCTGCTCCGCCGTTGCCCTGCATGCGCGGCTGCTGGCCCAAAGCCATGGCGAGCCATTGGGCGCGGACGACGGGGCACCCCAGTCCCTGATCGTGATCGGCATGGGCAAGTTGGGCGGCGGCGAGCTCAACGTCTCGTCGGACATCGACCTCGTCTTCGCCTATCCCGAAGAAGGCGAAACCGCGGGGCCGCGCAAGATCGCCAACCGCGAGTTCTTCGACCGCCTGGGACAGCGCGTCATCGCGGCGCTGCACGACGTCACGGCGGACGGTTACGTCTTTCGCGTCGACATGCGGCTGCGCCCCTACGGCGAAAGCGGGCCGCTGACCACGACGTTCGCCGGGCTGGAGACGTATCTCGTGACGCAGGGCCGCGCCTGGGAGCGCTACGCGTGGCTGAAGGCCCGGGCGCTGACCGGCGATCCGCGCGGCGAACTCGATGCGCTGGTCGTGCCCTTCGTGTTCCGCAAGTACCTGGACTACGACGCGTACGACGGGCTGCGCGACGTGCATCGGCAGATTCGCGACCAGGGCCTGCGGCGCGATTACCTGGCCAACGTCAAGCTGGGCGAAGGCGGCATCCGCGAGATCGAATTCATCGTGCAGGCGCTGCAGATCGTCCGCGGCGGCCGCGAGCCGCCGCTTCGCGTGAAGGGCACGCTGCCCGCACTCGCGGCGCTCGAAGCGCGCGGCCTGCTGCCACGGTCGGCAGCCGCCGCATTGCGCGACGCCTACGTCTTCCTGCGCCGCACCGAGCATCGGCTGCAGTATCGCGACGACCAGCAGACGCACCAGCTCCCCGCCGACGCCGACGAGCGCGCGCTGCTCGCGCAGGCGATGGGTTTCGCGGCGCTGCGCGACTTCGACGCCGAATTGCGCCGGCACCGCGCGCAGGTGAGCGAACAGTTCGCGCAGGTCTTCGGCGATCACGTGCAGATCGATGCGGCCGAACGCAGTGTGTTCGCCTCGTCTGGGAGGAGGCCCAGGCGGCGCCGAATGCGCGCGAACATCTGGTCGCCGCCGGATTCGCCGACCCCGATGCGTTGCTCGACACGCTCCGCCGCGTTCGCGCGAGCGGCCGCTACCTGCAATTGCCCGCACTGTCGCGGCAGCGATTCGATGCGCTGATGCCGCAGCTCCTCGCCGCGGCGGCCGGCAATCCGGGCATCGCCGGCGCGCAGGTGGTCTTCGTGCGCCTGCTGGCGCTGCTGGAGGCCGTGAGCCGGCGCAGCGCCTATCTTGCGCTGGTCATCGAACATCCTCCGCTATTGCCGCGGATCGCCAACCTGATGGCGGCGTCGGCGTGGGCCGCCGAATATCTGACGCAGCACCCGCTGCTGCTCGACGAACTGCTCGATGCGCGAGTGCTGCTGGCGGAGCCCGACTGGGCCGCATGGCGCGACGACCTTGCGCGCCAGATGGCCAGCCACACAGGCGACGCCGAGCGGCAGATGGACACGCTGCGCCATTTCCACCATGCGCAGACGTTTCGCCTGCTGGCGCAGGACCTGGGCGGACGGCTGACCGTCGAGCGCCTGGCCGATCACCTCTCCGCGCTCGCGGATGTATTGCTCGACGCCACGCTCGACGCGTGCTGGGCACAGGTGGCGGGCGCCCGGTCGTCGCCGCCGCGCTTTGCGATCATCGGCTACGGGAAGCTGGGCGGGAAGGAGCTGGGCTATGCGTCGGACCTCGATCTCGTCTTCCTGTACGACGTCGATCCCGCGGATCCCGAAGCCGAAGCGCGCCCGGAGCGCTATGCGCGCGTGGCACAGCGCCTCATCACCTGGCTCACGAGCAACACGGCTGCCGGCCAGCTCTACGACACCGATCTGCGCCTGCGGCCGGATGGCGCGTCAGGCCTGCTCGTTTCGAGTCTCGCCGCCTTTCGCAAATATCAGCGGGAAAACGCGTGGACGTGGGAGCACCAGGCGCTGACGCGCGCGCGCTTCGTCGCCGGCGATTCGCAATTGGGCGCCGCATTCGAGGCGGAACGGGAAGCGATTCTGCGCATGCCCCGGGATCCGGGACCGCTCGCCGCCGACGTTGCCGACATGCGCCGCAAGATGGCCGCGGGGCATCCCAACCCTTCGGCGTTTTTCGATCTGAAGCACGACCCCGGCGGAATGGTGGACGTCGAGTTCACGGTGCAGTACCTCGTGCTGGCGCATGCGCACCGCCATCCCGAGCTGACGCGCAACGCGGGCAACATCGCGCTGCTTGGCATGTGCGCCGATCTAGCGCTCGTGCCGCACGCGCTCGCGGACGAAGTTGCCGACGCCTATCGCAGCTACCGTCGCCTGCAGCATCAGGTCAGGCTCACCGGCGCGCCGCACGCCCGCGTGGAGTCCAAGGCGCAGGAGGCGCGCCGGGCAGCGGTTGCGGCACTGTGGAAGCACGTCTTCGGCACGGATTGGACGTCGCCGAATGGGCCCCGAACCGGGGCCGCAGGGGAAATCGGCTAAAATTGCGGTTTGCTTGAGGCTTTGAGGCCCGGGAGTAAATGCCATGTCGATGGCCGACCGCGATGGATGGATCTGGTACGACGGCAAGATGGTGCCGTGGCGCGACGCGACCACGCACGTCCTGACGCACACGCTGCACTACGGCATGGGCGTGTTCGAGGGCGTGCGGTGCTACAAGACAGTCGACGGGCCCGCGATCTTCCGGCTGCGCGACCACACCGATCGCCTGTTCCGCTCGGCGCATATCTTCGGCATGAAGATCCCGTACACGAAGGAGGTCATCGACGCCGCGCAGCTTGCGTGCGTGCGCGACAACAAGCTCGACTCCTGCTATCTGCGCCCGCTCGTGTTCTACGGCTCGGAGGCCCTGGGGGTCGCGGCGAGGTCGAACCCGGTGCGCGTCGCGATCGCGGCGTGGCCGTGGGGCAGCTATCTGGGCGCCGAAGGGCATGGAAAAGGGCATACGCGTCAAGACCTCCTCGTTCACGCACCATCATCCGAACATCACGATGTGCAATGCCAAGGCGGTCGGCAACTACACGGTCTCGATCCTCTCCAACCAGGAAGCGCTGCACGACGGCTACGAGGAGGCGATGCTGCTCGACCCGCAGGGCTTCGTCTGCCAGGGCTCGGGCGAGAACGTGTTCATCGTACGCGACGGCAAGCTGCATACGCCGGACCTCTCGAGCGGCGCGCTGAACGGCATCACGCGCGACACGATCATCACCTTCGCCAATGAACTGGGCATTTCCGTGATCGAGCGGCGCATCACGCGCGACGAGGTCTACATCGCCGACGAGGCGTTCTTCACCGGCACCGCCGCCGAAGTGACGCCGATCCGCGAGCTCGACAACCGCACGATCGGCGCCGGCACCCGCGGCCCGGTCACCACCAAATTGCAGGCGATGTTCTTCGATGCGGTCAACGGCCGCATGGCCGCGAAGAAGGCCTGGCTGACCAAGGTATGACGATGAGCGCGGCCAACGCGATGGTCCCGGTGATGGTCAAGCCCGCCGACCTGCCGGTCTTCTGCCCCAATCCGGCGATGCCGCTGTGGTCGTCGCATCCGCGCGTCTTCCTCGACATCGCCGAAACGGGCGAAACGATGTGCCCCTATTGCGGAACCCACTACATCCTCGAGGGCGGGCCGCGCAAAGGCGGTCATTGAAACGTGACCCGCGGGCAGTCCATGCCCGCGTCGCGGGCAACGAACCCGACGCGGCGCCGTCGCGCGTCGCATCGCTGACATGGCCGACGAACGCATCCTGATCGTCGCGCCGTCGTGGGTCGGTGACGCCATCCTGTCGGAGCCGCTGGTCGGTCTGCTGCGCGATCCCTACGAGGATCCGATCGTCGACATCCTCGCGCCGTCGTGGTGCGCGCCGGTTTACGCGCGCATGCGCGGCATCCGCCGGATCGTCGAGACGCCGTTCGGACACGGCAAGTTCGACTTGGCCGCCCGCCGCAAGCTTGCCCGCGAATTCAAGGCCGAGGGTTATACGCGGGCATTTGTCCTGCCCAATTCATGGAAGTCGGCGCTGGTGCCCTACCTTGCGCGCATCCCCAAGCGGATCGGGTATCGCGGCGAAGCGCGCTACGGTCTGCTGACCGATGCGCGCAAGCTCGACAAGAAGGCCATGCCGCGTCTGGTCGACCGCTTCGCCGCGCTCGCCGCAGCGCCGGGGGCGCTGGTGCCCCTGTCGCCCGCGCCGGTGCTGGTGCCCGATCCGATCAACCGCGCGAAAGCGATGCGCGCGCTCAATCTGAAGACCGACCGTCCCGTCGTCATCCTCTGTCCGGGCGCCGAATTCGGCGCAGCCAAGCGCTGGCCGCCGAACCAGTTCGCCGATCTCGCCGGCCTCTTCCTGCGCGACGGGCTTGCAGGTATGGATCGTCGGCTCGCCCAACGACAAGATTTCCTCCGAGGCCGTGCTGATGGCGATGGGCGATAACGCTCCCAAGGTGCGCGACCTCACGGGCCGCACCGATCTCGGCACCACGATCGACATCCTGTCGGCCGCATCGCTCGTCGTCAGCAACGACTCGGGTCTCATGCACGCGGCCGCGGCTGTCGGCGTTCCGCTGGTCGCGCTGTTCGGGTCGTCGTCGCCCGTGTACACGCCGCCGCTGTCGCCGATCGCGCGCATCGCCAGGATCGACATCGCCTGCAGTCCCTGCTTCAAGCGCGAATGTCCGCTCGGGCACTTCAAGTGCATGCGCGAGCTGAAGCCGGACATGGTCTACAATCTCGCGCGAAGCGCCCTGCCCGCCTACATTCCGCCCAATCCGCCGTCATTTTGACGGATCGATTCATGGCCAAGCCTCGCACCCTACCGATCTATACGTCGCCGCAGGACGCGGCGCTCGCGTTCTACCAGGCGTTCGAGGCGCGCGACCTGGATGCGATGATGACGGCGTGGGCCGACGACGAGGACATCGTCTGCGTGCATCCCGGCGGATCGCGCATGGTCGGATACGACGCCGTGCGCAGCGGCTGGGAGCAGCTCTTCGCCGGCGACGCCAAGCTCTCGTTCCGGCTGGACGAGATCGTCGTGCTGGAAACGGTGGGCCTCGCCATGCAGAGTGCTATCGAGCACGTGGCGACGGCCGACGGCACCGCGCGTGGCGCCGCGGTGGCCACCAATGTCTTCCTGCGCACGCCGTCAGGCTGGCGGATGGTGTGCCACCACGCGTCGCCGATGGCGGTGGTCGCTACCGCCGCGCCGAGCGGGCCGCTGCACTGAACGGTCAGGCCGTTCCGCCGACGGTCAGGCCGTCGATCTTCAGCGTCGGCAGACCCACGCCGACCGGCACGCTCTGCCCCTCCTTGCCGCACGTCCCGACGCCCGGGTCGAGCGCGAGATCGTTGCCGATCATCGACACCCTGGTGAGCGCTTCCGGACCGTTGCCGATGAGCGTCGCGCCCTTCACCGGGTAAGCAAGCTTGCCGTCCTTGATCATCCACGCTTCCACCGCCGAGAAGACGAACTTGCCGCTGGTGATGTCGACCTGCCCGCCGCCGAAATTCGCGGCGTAGAGCCCGTCCTTCACCGACGCGATGATCTCCGCCGGATCGACGCTCGCCGGCCAGCATCATCGTGTTCGTCATTCGCGGCATCGGCAGGTGCGCGAAGGACTCGCGGCGGCCGTTGCCGGTCGGCGCTAACGCCCATCAGTCCCGAGTTGAGGCGATCCTGCATGTAACCCTGCAGGATTCCGTCCTCGATCAGCACTGTGCGCTGCGTCGCGTTGCCTTCGTCGTCGATGTTGAGCGAGCCGCGGCGCCGCTCGAGCGTGCCGTCGTCGACGACGGTGACGCCCTTCGCCGCGACCCGCTGGCCCACGCGCCCGGAAAAGGCGCTGGTTCCCTTGCGGTTGAAATCGCCCTCGAGGCCGTGGCCGATCGCTTCGTGCAGCAGGATGCCCGGCCAGCCGCTGCCGAGCACGACCGTCATGTTGCCGGCGGGTGCTGCGCGCGCGGACAGGTTGAGCACCGCCTGGTCGACGGCCTCCGTCGACATATCGGTCGAGCATCTCGTCGGTGAAATACGCATAGTCGAAGCGCCCGCCGCCGCCCGAATAGCCTTGCTCGCGCCGGCCGTTTTCCTCGACGATGACGGTGAGCGACACGCGCACCAGCGGCCGCACATCGGCGGCGAGGAATCCGTCGCTGCGCGCGATCAGGATCGTCTCATGCTCGCCCGCGAGCGAGGCCATCACCTGCGTGACGCGAGGGTCGCGTGCGCGTGCGCGACGTTCGAGGCGCTCGAGCAGCGCCACCTTGTCGGCTTCGTTGAGACTGCCGACCGGATCCGCCAGCGAATAAAGCGCTGTGCGCAGCCGCGCTGCGACAACGGCGCGACCGCGGAGCCGCCCTGCCGTGCGATCGCGCGCACCGCCACCGTGGCCTCGTTGAGCGCGGCGAGCGAAATGTCATCCGAATAGGCGTAGGCCTGCTTTTCGCCGCTCACGGCGCGCACACCCACGCCGCGATCGATGTTGAACGTGCCCGACTTGACGATGCCCTCCTCCAGGCTCCAGCTCTCGAATCGCGAATGCTGGAAATAGAGATCGGCGAACGCGACGTCGTGCGTGTGAATGTCGGCGAGCACGCGCGACAGTTGCGCCTGGTCGAGGCCGGAAGGCGCCAGCAGCAGGCGTTCCGCGTCGGCAAGCAGTACGGCGGAAACGGGAGGAACGGAAAGGTCGGTCAAGGAGAGAGCCTGGTGAGGTCGATGGAGGCGACAATTCTACTCTGGGGGCGCCGCCGCCCGAGATCAAGCCGGGCGTGCGGCCGCTCCCTGCCCGAGATAGGTCGCCGCAACTCTTGGATTCGATGCCAAGTCAGCGCTCGGTCCCTCGAGGGCGAGCTCCCCGGTTTCCAGGACGTAGCCATAATCGGCCACCTGCAGCGCGGCCCGCGCGTTCTGTTCGACGAGGAGGATCGATACGCCCGTGGCTTTCAGCGCCGCAACGATGTTGAAGATCTCGCGCACCACCAGAGGCGCCAGACCCAACGAAGGCTCGTCCAGCATGAGGAGTTTCGGCCGGCTCATCAATGCGCGTCCCAATGCCAGCATTTGCCGCTCGCCGCCGGAAAGCGTTCCCGCAAGCTGGTCGCGTCGCTCCATGAGGCGCGGAAAGCGCGCATAGACCTCTTCCAGCGTGCGCGCAATATCGCGCTCGCCGCGGCGCACGCGTGCGAATGCGCCCAGCTCGAGGTTGTCGGCCACCGTCATCGACGCGAAGAGCTCGCGCCGTTCCGGCACGAGCACCAGTCCATTGCCGACGCGCTGCTCGACCGAGAGCGACCCGACCGACTCGCCTCCATAATGGATATCGCCCTTCGCGGCGAGCGTGCCCATGATAGCGGCCAGCAGCGTGGTCTTGCCCGCGCCGTTCGGACCGATCACGGTGACGATTCCACCCTGGTCGACCTTGAGCGAGACCTTGTGGACGGCCTCCACTTTGCCGTAGGACACCGACAGATCCCTGACGTCGAGCAAGGACGCCATGATCAGACCACTCCGCCCAGGTACGCCTCGAGCACCGCGGCATTCTTCTGGATGTCCGCAGGAAGACCCTCGGCCAGCTTTTCGCCGAAGTCCATCACCACGAGCCGGTCCGTGAGCCCCATCACGAAGTCCATGTCGTGTTCCACCAGCAATACGGTCATCCCATCGGCCTTCAACGAACGCAGCAGCGTGGCGAGCGCCTGCTTTTCCAGGTAGCGCAATCCGGCCGCCGGCTCGTCGAGAAGCAGGAGCATCGGATCCGCGGCGAGCGCCCGGGCGATCTCCACGATCCGCTGCTTGCCCAGCGGCAAGCTTCCCGCCGCATCAAACGTGTGTTCGACAAGTCCCACGCGGGCGATCGCGCGCGCCGCTTCCGCTTTGGTGCGCGCCTCCTCGGCGCCGTCGAGCGCCAGCGCCGCGCGCAGGATGCCCGTGGCGCCGCGCAGGTAGGCACCGAGCGCGACATTGTCGAGCACCGTCATCTGCGGAATCAGTTTCACGTGCTGGAACGTGCGGCCGATGCCGCGCCGGGCGATTTCGTACGGCGGCGCGCCCCCGATCGGCTCGCCGCGGAACACCACGTGGCCGGAAGTGAGCGACAGCGCGCCGGAAATGAGGCTGAACGTCGTGCTCTTGCCCGCGCCGTTGGGGCCGATCAATCCCAGGATTTCCCCGGCGCGGATCTCGAACGACAAATCGCTCACGGCCACCAGGCCCCCGAACTGCTTGCGGGCTTTCTGCACGTCCAGCAGCGGGCCGGCACGCGCCGTGTGGTCGCGCGCGGGAAGCGGCTCGGCGGGCGGCACGGGTGGGGGCTTCCGACGCGGCAACAGGCGTTCGATCCATGGCCACAATCCCTCGCGCGCGAACTGCAGCAACAAGACCATGAGTATCCCGAACACGATCAGTTCGAAATTGCCCGAGCGTCCGAAGAGCCATGGCAGCAGGTCCTGCAGAACCTGCTTCAGTAGCGTGATCAGCGTTGCGCCCAGCACCGCGCCCCACACGCTGCCGGCGCCGCCCACGACCGCCATGAAAAGGTATTCGATGCCCTGGTTGATGAAGAACGGCGTCGGATTGACGAAGCGCTGCAGGTGCGCATACAGCCAGCCCGAGATGCAGGCGAGAAGCGCTGCATAGATGAAGGTCACGATCTTGAGGCGCGCGGCGTCGACGCCGAAGGCCTCGGCCATCGCGAGTCCGCCCTTCAATGCGCGAATCGCACGCCCGGGCCTTGAATCGAGCAGGTTGTTGGTCGCCCACAGCGACGCCAGCGCGATTCCCCAGATCAGGTAGTAGTAGCGGCGCTCGCTCTTCAATTCGAATCCGAAGAGGGTGCAGCGCCGGAATGCCGCTCATTCCGGTGTGCCCCCCCAGCATCTCCAGATTGCCGAAGACGTAGTACAGGCTCATGCCCCAGGCAATGGTCGCCAGCGGAAGGTAATGGCCCTTCATGCGCAGCGTGATGAATCCCAGGAAGAGCGCCACCGCTGCGGTGATCACCATGCCGATGCCAAGCGCCAGCCACGGCGAGGTTCCGTATTTGGTCGTCAGGTACGCAGTCGTGTATGCCCCCAGTCCTACGAACGCAGCTTGTCCAAACGACGTTTGCCCCGCGACACCGGTCAGCAGCACGAGCCCCAGCGCGACGATGCTGTAGAGCCCGATGTAGTTGCCGAGGGTCACCCAGAATTCCGGCGCCACCAGCGGGACGGCGCAAAGGGCCACCACGAACGTCGCAAAGCCCGCGCGCGAACCCCGCAGCTTCATTCGTCTTCCTCATGGTGCGTCGTCGTCAGGCTGCGCCACAGGAGCACCGGTATGATCAGCGTGAACACGATGACTTCCTTGAACGCGCTGGCCCAGAACGACGAAAACGATTCGATGAGGCCGACCAGAAGTGCCCCCGCGGCCGCGATCGGATAACTCGACAGCCCGCCGATGATGGCCCCGACGAACCCCTTCAACCCCACCAGGAATCCCGAGTCGTAGTAGACGGTCGTGATTGGACCGATCAGGACACCGGAGAACGCGCACAGCAACGCCGCCAGCGTGAACGTCAGTGCGCCGGCGAAATCGGGCGAGATGCCGACCAGGCGCGCACCCGCCCTGTTCACCGCCGTCGCACGCAGCGCCTTGCCGTAGAGCGTCCGGCCGAAGAAGACGGCGAGTGCGCCGATCAGCGCGAGGCTCGACGCCACCACCAGCAGGCTTTGCACGCTGATATTCACGTCGTTGACGACGAACGATGCGGACGAGAAGGCCGGCGTGCGCGAACCTTCGGCGCCGAAGTACCAGAGGCCCAGTCCCACCATCGTGAAATGCAGCGCCACGGAAACGATCAGCAGCACGAGGACGCTCGCTTCGGCCAGAGGCTGATAGGCGACGCGGTACATGAGAGGCCCGAGCGCAGTCACCATGGCAAGCGTGAGCAGCACCTGGACGGGAAAGGGCAGCTGCAGCGGCGCCGACCACCAGACCAGTGCGGCGACGACCACCGGTACGCCCGTCCAGACGGCGAGGCGCCGCGGCAAGCGTTGCGTCTGGCCGCGCTTCACGCAGTCCCACGTTTCCATGAGACCGGCGATCAGCGCCACTACGACGAGGAGGTTCACCGCGCCCGGCACCTTGCCCAATTGCAGGCTCGCCAGCGTGAGCGTTCCCCAGGCGACGAATTCCCCGCACGGTATCCACACGATCCGGGTGACGGTGAATACCAGCACGAGCGCCAGCGCGAGCAGCGCATAGATCGCACCGTTCGTGATGCCATCCTGCGCGAGCAGCGCGGCGATCGAGAGGTCCATCACCCTTAAGGCCGCGGTCAGGCGGTTCTAAGTCACTTGATCAGCACCCATTTTTCGTTTTCGATTCTCACCATCACGCGGGCGCGGTTGTCGAGGCCGTTGTGGTCGTTGGCGCTCATCACGAACACGCCATGCGTGCCGATCACGTTGGAATTCTCGAGCGCGTCGCGCAGCGCAACGCGAAATTCCTTCGTTCCCGGCTTGGCCTTCTTCAGCGCTTCGGGGATCGCCTTGGAAAGCAGGATATACGCGTCGTAAAGATGCCCGCCGAACGTCGTGCGCGTGCCGTATTTCTGTTCGTATTTGGTCACGTAGTCCGCGGCCGTCTTCTTGACCTCGTTCGAGTCGGGCAGCTGCTCGTACACCAGCATCGGACCCGCGGGCAGGATCTCGCCATTTCCGTCCTTGCCGACTACGCGCAGGAAATCGGGATTGGCGACGCCGTGCGTCTGCCAGATCTTGCCCTTGTAGTTGCGCGCGACAAGGTCCTTTACGGGTGTGGCGCCGGGCGTGCCTGCGGCCCCGATGAGGATCGCGTCCGGATTGGCCGCGATGAGCTTCAGCACCTGTCCCGTGACCGACGGATCGTTGCGGTTGTACTTCTCTTCGGCGACCACCTTGATGCCCGCGGTCTGCGCCGAGCGCTTGATCTCGGCCAGCCAACCGTCGCCATAGGCGTCGGCGAATCCTATGTAACCCATCGTCTTGACGCCGTTCGCCTTCATGCTGATGGCCACGGCGTCGGCCATGAGGGCATCGTTCTGCGGCGTCTTGAAGATCCAGCGCGTCTTCGGGTCCATCGGATTGATGATTTGCGCGGATGCCGCCATCGAGAGCATCGGCGTGCCGGAATCGGCGGCGACTTCGCGCATGGCAAGCGAGTTGGGCGTCGTCGACGATCCCACGATGGCGTCGACCTTGTCCTCGCTGATCAGCTTGCGCGCGTTGGTCACGGCCTTGGTCGTATCCGACGCGTCGTCGAGAACGATCCAGTTGACCTTTTCCCCCGCGATCGTCTTTGGCAACAATTCGACGGTGTTCTTCTGCGGTATGCCGAGCGAGGCCGCCGGACCCGTGGCAGAGAGGGTCACGCCGATGTTGATGTCGGCCGTCGCGGATCCGGCAAGGACCAACGCCAGCGCCGCGCCGAGCACGGGCAGGATCGAGACGCGTTTCATGGACTTCCTCCGATTGGAATGGACGGCAGATCCGGGTTTTATTTTTTCAATGCGTCGCGTATTTCGCGCAGCAACACGATTTCTTCGGGTGGGGCCGCGGGCGGGGCAGGCTTGGCATCGAGACGCGCCTTGGCCGCCGCGAATTTTTTCACCATGAGGAAAATCACGAACGCCAGGATGACGAAGTTGATCACGATCGTGATGAAGTTGCCGTAGGCCAGCAGCGGCACGCCGGCCTTGGTCAGGGCCTCATAGGTCATCGGGCCGTTGTAGCCTGCCGGCGGATTGCCGAGCATGATGAAATAGTTCTGGAAATCGAGGCCGCCGAATACGCGGCCGATCACCGGCATGATGAGATCCTTGACCAGCGAATCGACGATCTTTCCGAACGCTGCCCCGATGATCACCGCAACCGCGAGGTCGATGACGTTGCCCTTGACGGCGAATTCGCGAAAATCTTTCAGCATCGACATGGCGCAATTCCCTGGTGTTGGTTGGGCAGTGCTCCCTGCGACGCGCTAGACGGCCGCTTCGCCGGACTCGCCGGTCCGGATGCGCACCACCTGCTCGACCGCAGTCACGAAGATCTTCCCGTCGCCGATCTTGCCGGTATGCGCGGCCCTGACGATGGCCTCCACGGCGCGCTCGACCATGGCGTCGGGGAGCACGACCTCGACCTTCACCTTGGGCAGGAAGTCGACCACGTATTCGGCGCCGCGATAGAGCTCGGTGTGGCCCTTCTGCCGGCCGAAACCCTTGACTTCGGTGACCGTCAGGCCGGTCGCACCCAATTCCGAAAGCGCTTCGCGGACTTCGTCGAGTTTGAACGGCTTGACGATCGCTTCGATTTTTTTCATGGCCACTCCGCGGCTGCGCACCAGGCACTTCGGAGTAGCTTACACGAAGGACATGGGCCGTTCTACTCAGGTTCCCTTGGCCGACGGCAGCGCGTCCCAGTCGTTCCAGGCGGACGTGATCGGGTAGCGCCAATCCTTGCCGAAGCCGCGCGCCGTGATGCGAATGCCGACGGCCGATTGCCGGCGCTTGTATTCGCTGACCTTGATCAGGCGAACCACCTTGGCGACGGCGTCGGCGGGAAAGCCGCGGGCCACGATCTCCGCGGGACTCAAGTCGTATTCGACATACGCCTCGAGGATGCCGTCGAGGACGTCGTACGGCGGCAGCGTGTCCTGGTCGGTCTGGTCGGGCCGCAGCTCCGCCGACGGCGCTCGCGTGATGATGCGTTCCGGAATGACCCTTCCAAGGCCGTTGCGGTAATTCGCGAGCCGGTACACGAGCGTCTTGGGAATGTCCTTCAATACCGCAAAGCCGCCCGCCATGTCGCCGTACAGCGTTGCGTAGCCGACCGCCATCTCCGACTTGTTGCCGGTGGTCAGCACGATCGAGCCGAATTTGTTCGACAGCGCCATGAGGAGCGTCCCGCGGATGCGCGCCTGGATGTTCTCTTCCGCCGCATCCGGCGCGCGGCCGCGAAATTCCGGCGCAAGCGTTTCGAGGAATGCGGAAAACACCGGCTGGATGGGCATTTCATCGTAACGGACGCCCAGGATTCCGGCCATTTCGCGCGCGTCCTCGAGGCTGATCGGCGCGTTGTACGGGGACGGGAGCATCAGCGCGCGAACCTTGTCGCGCCCCAGCGCATCGACGGCGACCGCCAGCGTCAATGCCGAATCGACGCCACCCGAAAGCCCGATGAGGACGCCGGGAAACCGGTTCTTCTGCACATAGTCGCGTACGCCCATGACCAGCGCATCGTAGACGTGCGGTTCCAGTCGCGGATCGAGCGCGCCGCGCACGTGCTTCGGGCGCGCGCCGTCGAAGTCGACGATCGCCACCGTCTCGTGCCACGCAGGCAACTGCTGCGCGAGCGTGCCGTCGCCATCCAGCACGAACGACGCGCCATCGAAGACGAGTTCGTCCTGGCCGCCCATGCGATTGACGTACACGATCGGCAGTCCGGTCTCCCCGGCCCGTGCCACGGTCTGCTCGCGCCGCAGCGCCTGCTGCCGCGTGTGGTAAGGCGATCCATTCGGGACCAGCAGCACCTGCGCGCCGGCCACCTGCGCGCGCGCGGCGGGGGCAGGAAACCAGATGTCCTCACAGATGACGACACCGAAGCGCACGCCGTCGAGATCGAATACGCACGGCGCGTTGCCCGGCGTGAAGTAGCGCTCCTCGTCGAACACCGTGTAGTTCGGCAGGCACTGCTTGCGATAGACGTGCGCGACACGGCCTTCGCGAATGACCGCCACGGCGTTGTGGCGCAGGCCCTCGTGCAACTCCGGGAAGCCGACCAGCAGCACGCCGTCGGTGACTTGCGATGCCAGCGCAGAAAGTTCGCGCGCGCAGGCATCGAGGAACGCCGGCCGCAGCACCAGGTCCTCCGGCGGATAGCCGCAGAGCGAAAGTTCAGGCGTGACGACGAGCGACGCGCCCGCGGCGCGGCCCTGCGCGGCGGCGTCAAGGATGCGGCGCGCGTTGGCCGGGAGATCGCCGACAGTCTGGTTGAGTTGCGCGATCGCCACAGACATTGGGGACCCTCTGATCAAGTCGCACGCGGTTGCGACGGGAAGCTTTTCGGGATGGGATACGCGAAGCGGCGAGCGACGGGTGGTCGACCCCACACGAGCGGGCTGCGCGCCCATTTACCAAACTGAGTAGACCGCCCGAAAAGGCCCGTCCCTTCGGGCATTTTGCAAACTGAGGCCCAATGCGGCGCCTGCTTCGCCGGCCTCCTTGGCATCGTAGGCTTCACTACGACCTACGTCGCCCATCTCGCATTCATCCGCATTGGGCCGTGCAGCGCAGCCGCGCGAGACTTGATCAAAGGATCCCTTATTTTACACCCGCGGCAGGGCGGGCTCGCGGGACGGACCGCCGCGAGACTTGAGCATCGCCGGCAATACCGGGAGAATCAGGCGAACGCCCATGCGTGCACCGGTTCCCTTCACTCCGCCGTCGTTCCCCGTCGTCGCATCGCCGATGATTCGCGATGACGTTCCGCTCGGCGCCATCCCGGCGTCGGACTGGAATGCGCTCGCCGGTTCGCAGCCTTTCCTGTCGCATGCCTTTCTCGCCGCGCTGCACGAGACGGGATGCGCATCGCCGCACACCGGCTGGTCGCCGCGCTATCTCACCGCATGGCGCGACGGCGTCCTGGTCGGCGCGCTGCCGCTGTACGCAAAGGCGCACAGCTACGGCGAATACGTGTTCGACTGGGGCTGGGCCGATGCCTATCGCCGGCACGGCCGCCGCTATTACCCCAAACTGGTCGTCGCGGTGCCGTTCACGCCGGTGCCGGGGCCGCGCTCTTGGCGCCGGACGCCGCGACCCGACGCGCACTGCTCGACTACGCGCTCGATCGCGTCCGCGACGACGAGCGCTTCTCGTCGCTGCATGTCCTCTTTCCGACGCCGCAGGAGGCGGCGGAAGGCGAAGCGCTGGGCATGATCCGCCGCTCAGGGCCTGCAATTCCACTGGACCAATCCGGGCTATCGCGACTTCGCCGATTTCCTGGCCACGTTCACGCACGACAAGCGCAAGAAGGTCAAGCAGGAACGGCGCAGGCTGGCCGAAGCCGGCGTGACGTTCGAGCGCAAGCGCGGCTCGGCCATCACGCGCGGCGACTGGGCGTTCTTCTACCAGCTGCTACGAACGCACGTACCGCGCGCATCACTCGACGCCCTACCTGACCCCGAATTCTTCGCAGCGCATCGGCGCAGCGCTCCCCGACAACGTCCTGCTGGTCGTCGGATCGCGCGGCGGGCGCCGGATTTGCGCGGCGCTCGACATCCACGATGCGCGACGCGCTCTGGGGCCGCTACTGGGGCACGACCGAGTACGTTTCCGGGCCTCCACTTCGAGGCATGCTATTACCAGGCGATCGAATTCTGCATCGAGCAGCGCATCGCGCGCTTCGAAGGCGGCGCGCAGGGCGTGCACAAGCTGGCGCGCGGCCTGCTCCCCGTGGCCACGCACTCGCTGCACGCCATCGGCGACCCCGGCTTTGCGGCAGCCATCGCCGACTACTGCGCGCGCGAGCGCGTCGACGTTGCGCATACTGCCGACGAGCTGGAAGCGGCGACGCCGTTCAGGCAACAGGATGCGAATCCCTGAATGCTGATCTACTACACCGACCACTTCGTCCTGCCGCTGCCGCCGGGGCATCGCTTTCCCGATGCGCAAGTACGCGGCGCTGCGGGAGCGCGTAGCGGCGGTGGCGGGTCCGCTTGTTGCGCGAGCCGGCGGCGCGACCGACGACGAGCTCGCGCGCGTGCACGACGCCGCCTACGTCGCCGCGGTGTCGTCCGGCACGCTCGACGCCTGCGCGCAGCGGCGCATCGGCTTTCCGTGGTCGCCGGCGATGGTCGAGCGTTCGCGGCGCTCGGCGGGCGCGACGATCGCCGCGTGCCGCAGCGCGCTCGCGTCACGGCTGCGGCATCAACCTGGCCGGCGGCACGCACCATGCGCATCGCGATTTCGGCGAAGGCTTCTGCGTGTTCAACGACGCCGCCGTCGCCGCGCGCGCGATGCAGGCCGAGGACCGCGTCGAACGCGTGCTGATCGTCGACCTCGACGTGCATCAGGGCGACGGCACCGCGGCGATCTTCGCGGACGATCGACCACGTGTTCACGTTCTCGATGCACGGCCGCAACAATTTCCCGTTCCGCAAGTGCCACTCCGACCTCGACGTCGAGCTCGACGACGGCACCGGCGACGCCGCCTATCTCGCGGCGCTCGCCGTCGCGCTGCCGCGCGCGCTCGAGCGCTCGCGGCCGGACCTTGCGATCTACCTCGCCGGCGCCGACCCGTTCGTCGGCGACCGCCTCGGCAGGCTTGCGCTCACCAAGGCAGGGCTTGCGGCGCGCGACCGCTTCGTGCTCGACACGCTGCGCGATGCGCGGCATTCCCGTGGCCATCGCGATGGCCGGCGGCTATGCCGAACGGATCGACGACATCGTCGACATCCATTTCGCGACCGTTTCGCTGCGCTCACGTTCGGCCGACCGCACTAGACTCGCGCCTCCCCGCTCCTCGTCGAACGCACACGGCACGACGGCGACGCTGACGCTCAATCGTCCCGATGCGCTCAACACGCTCGACTTCGCGCTGATGGATGCGCTGGTCGCCGCCGCGGCCGACGTCGCAGCCGACGACGCGCTGCGCGTGGTCGTGTTGCGCGGCGCCGGCACGCCACTTCATGGCCGGCGGCGACTTGCGCACGTTCGCTGGCGAACTGGCGAAGCCGCCCGCCCAGCGCAATGCCGATTTCCGAGCAATGATCGGGCGGCTGCACTCGGCCGATCGAGAACTTTCACCGGATGCCGCATCCGGTCGTCGGCGCAGGTGCATGGCGCTGTCGCCGGCTTTGGCCTGTCGCTCATGAACGCATGCGACCTCGTGGTCGCCGCCGAGGATACCTACTTCGCCTCGGCTTACCGCAACATCGCGCTTACGCCCGACGGCGGCGGCTCGTGGTCGCTGCCGCGCATCGTCGGCATGCGCCGGGCGATGGAGATCCTGTTGCTGGCCGAACGCTTCGATGCGCAACGGGCGCTGGAGTTCGGACTCGTGAACCGCGTGGTGGCTGCGGCCGACCTGGAAGGCGCGGTAGCCGAGATCGTGAAGGCGCTGGCAGGCGGTCCGGTCCTGGCGATCCGCAATGCGAAGCGCCTCCTGCGCGAATCGCCGAGGCGCACGCTGTCGGAACAACTCGACGCGGAAGCCGTGAGTTTCGGCGCATGCGCCGCTACCGATGACTTCGTCGAAGGCATCAGCGCGTTTCTCGAAAAGCGGCCGGCGCGATTTGGCGAAGCGACTTGAGCTTCCGCGAAACCGACGCCCATACGTGATCGAAGCCGGGAATGCACCGGAATTCCCCATAGACCGCGCATTGGTGGCTGGCGCAGCAATAGATCTCGCAATTGCCCTTGATGATCGTGAAGCGGTAATGCGGATCTTCATGGCGGTAGAGCGCGTACTTGCTCCATTCGATGGATCGATCGAGCACCATCACCTCGGTTTCCGTGGCGCCGCTCAAGACCGATAGCCCGTTCTGGCACGTTACGAAAAGACCGGCCTTCGCGATGGTGTAGAACGTCTGGTCCAGGCTCAGGCGGTTGGTGAGGTCGACGCAGCCATGCAGGCCGCGGCTGGTCTTGTGCATCTTGTCCGTCGGGGAATACCTGTCCTTTCCGACGACGGCGACGGAGCAACCCTCCGCCAGCAACGCGTCCGCCAGCTTCTGCCACTGATCCTGTGGCCAGCTGCGGCTAGGCCACGTCATCGAAGTGTTCAGGACGACGTCGAATCGCTGCGCTGTCGTCCGGCTCCGCGGGAAAGTATTCGAGTTGCTTCTCGCGAAAGCTGAGCTGCCCCAGTCCGATGGGTATGCTCATGTAATCGATGGTATCCATCAAAGGATAGGGAAGCTTCGACCCCGGATCGAACAGCATCAGCACGTGCTCGCGCCGCCTCCACTCGGCCTCGTCGGTGATGTCGTACACGCGATCGACATAGGGGCAGCGCGCGAAGAGTCCTGGAAGATGCGTGAAAAGCACGAGCTCACCCGCATTCCCGTGCGCCCGGCGCAGCTTGCGCAGGATCGGGATGGCGCACATGCAGTCGCCGATCCCGTCGCACTGGAGCACCATGGGCAATGTGGTCGTGCCGTCGTTCACGCCCGTCCTTTTTGCGTCGTGCGCCATCATTGCGCGGCGCTATTTCCGCAGGTAGTCCATTCGCTGGGGCGTGAATGTATCGAGCAGCACGCCGCGCTTGAGGCAGCGGCAGCCGTGCATCACGCCGGATTTCTTGTACAGCGTGTCGCCGGCGCGCACGACGCGGGTCTCATCGCCGATCGTGAATTCGAACTCGCCGGAAAGCACGTAGGTAAGCTGTTCGTGCGGGTGGGAGTGCAGCGCGCCGACAGCCCCCTCCTGGAACGCCACTTCGACCTGCATCAGGCCGCCGTCGTGGGCCAGTACCTTGCGCGTAACGCCCCCGCCCAGGTCCTCGACCGGCCTGTCCTTCGCATACACGAACATCGTGATTGCACTCCTGTCGTCAGCCGTGGAACGCGCCCGCGATCAATCGTCGTCGTCGTGCGGCACGACCGGATTGCGCGGAGCGATGTTTCCGTTCGCCTCTTCCCGCGGTGCCGTATTGCCGTCGACTTCGCGCGGCGCGACATTGCCGTCGGCCTCGCCGCGTGGCGGGCCGTTGCGGCGCGGACCATTGCCTGCGCCGTGGCCGGCCCCGCCGCCCTGATGGTTGCCTTTCGCGCGATATTGACCGTTGCCCTGACCGCCGCCAGGGCGGCCGCGTGGCCCGCTGCGGTTGCCCCTGTTGGCGAAGCCGCCTTGACCCTGAGGACCTCCGCGCTGGCCGCCGCGTGGTCCGCCGGGCATACCCAGGCGATTCGACGCGAAGGGCGACGCGTTGGCGTTGCTTTGTGGCTGCTGGTTGTCGAAATCGGTTCGGGGCCGCGGCGGGCGAGATCCGCCGCCCTGCCCCGCGCCTTGCGCGCCGAAGCCCTCGGGCCGGGGGCCACCCTGGCCGCGTGGGCGCCCGCCATGCTTGCCATGCGGACGCTGACCTGGTTGACCCGGCGGCTGTGCGCTGTTGCCGTCGAGCATAGGTGGCGCATTGGGATCCTGACCCTGGCGGCGCTGCTGTCCCTGGTGCCGTTGCTGGCCGTGTTGCCGGGGTTGCCCCGGCGGTCTTGGTTGTCCTGGCTGTCCTTGCTGCCCAGGTTGCCCCGGCTGACCTCCCTGTACTTGCGGCCTTCCGTTGCGGTGCCGGCCGCGGTGCGCCTTGCCTCCCGCCGGCCGCGGTTGCCCGTGTGCAGATCCTTGGCCTTTCAATCCCGCCGAATCCATCACGGCCGCGACTACCAAAGGCTCCAGTTCCAGCGTGTCGCCGCGCTTCATGACCGATGGCATCGCCAGCGTTCCATAGCGCGTGCGGATCAAGCGCGACACGGTCAACCCCAGCGTCTCGAAGAGCCGCCGCACTTCACGGTTGCGGCCTTCCTTCAACACCACGTGATACCAATGGTTGGCGCCTTCGTCTTCACCGCCGCCGTCTTCCACCTTCTCGCACTTCGCCGGGCCGTCGTCGAGTTCCACGCCTGTCGTGAGCGCAAGCGTTTGTTCGTCGCTCAGGCGGCCCATGATGCGCACCGCATACTCGCGCTCGACTTCATAGCGCGGGTGCATGAGCCGGTTCGCGAGTTCGCCCGAATTGGTGAACAGCATCAGCCCCTCGGTGTTGTAGTCGAGGCGTCCGACGTTGATCCACTTGCCGTTGCCGATGTTGGGCAGCTTCTCGAATACGGTGGGACGGCCTTCCGGGTCGTCGCGCGTCACGATTTCGCCCGCAGGCTTGTGATACATGAGGATGCGCGGGCGAGGCTCGGTGAAGCGCACCTTGACGAGTTCGCCGTTGATCCGCACTTCGTCGCCAGGACCCACCTTCTGCCCGACTTCCGCCGGCAGCCGGTTAACCGTGATACGCCCGGCGATGATCATGTCTTCCATCGCGCGGCGCGAGCCGAACCCGCACGAGGCCAGGACCTTGTGCAGGCGCTGCGGCTCACTGAAGATTTCGTCAGTGGAACGTTTGTGTTTCGCCGGCGGGAGGCTCTCGGCGATCGCGTTCAGCGCCAGGTTCGGCTGCTGAATCGTTTCCGAGGAGCGGACTCGCGTGTGCGAATGCCGTCTCGGCGGCCTTGGTGGGGGCATCAGGCATCTCCAGAAGGTGGGAGGAATCGAGATCGGCGAGGGGAGGCAGTTCCGCTAGGGATCTGAGGCCGAGGTCGTCGAGGAAGGCCTTCGTCGTCGCGAAGAGCGCCGGGTGTCCCGGAGTCTCGCGATGGCCGACGGCCTCTACCCATTGCCGGTCCTCGAGCGTCTTGATGACGTTCGTGGACACGGCCACGCCGCGGATGGCTTCGATGTCGCCGCGGGTCACGGGTTGCTGGTAGGCGATGATCGCCAGTGTTTCCATCACCGCTCGCGAATAACGCGGCGGCTTTTCCGGCGAAAGCCGGCTGAGATAGGCTTGTATGGAGGTTGAACCCTGGAACCGCCAGCCGCTCGCCACCTGCACGAGTTCCACCTTGCGGCCGGTCCAGTCCCGCTTCAAATCGTCGAGCAGCTTGCGCACGGTGTCGGCAGGAAGCGGCGGGTCGAAGAGCTTCGACAGCTGCCCCAAGGGAACGGGCTCACCCGCCACGAGCAGTGCGGCCTCGAGGATGCCCTTGATTTCGGCAAGCTGATCGGCCCGGAGCTCGTCGGAATTCTCGCCCACCGGCAGGTCGGGATTGTCGTTCATTCGTCTGCGGCCAGCGCGAAGGCCGGCGCGGCTTTGAGTTGCACGTAGATGGGCGCGTAGGGCGCCGCCTGCGCGACGTTGATCAGCTCTTCCCGCGCAAGTTCGAGCATCGCCAGGAACGTCACCACGAGATGCGCGACGTCCGCGTGTTCGGCGAACAGCGCGGTGAATTCCGCGTGGCGCGACGGCGCGAGCAGCTTGAGGATGCGGCTCATTTCACTGCGCACCGAAAGCTGTTCGCGCGAAACCAGGTGATGGCGGTTGATGCGCGCGCGCTGGATGAGCGCCGCCCACGCGGCCCGCAGGTCGTCGGGCGCCACGTCCGGCAGCCTGACCGCCACGGCGTGGTCGAACCAGATGCGGACGGTCGCGAAGTCGCGGTCGGCCAATGGCATCGCGTCGATTTCGCGTGCCGCCTGCTTCATCCGCTCGTATTCGAGCAGGCGCCGTACGAGTTCCGCGCGCGGGTCTTCGACTTCCTCACCGGGCAGCGCCGGCGGTTTGGGCAGCAGCAGCCGCGACTTGATTTCGATCAGCACCGCCGCCATCAGCAGGTATTCGGCCGCAAGCTCGAGTTGCGTGCGCCGCATCATCTCGACGTAGCCCAGATACTGCTTGGTCAACTCGGCCATCGGAATGTCGAGGACGTTGATGTTCTGCTTGCGGATGAGATACAGCAGCAGGTCGAGCGGGCCTTCGAAGGACTCGAGAAAGACTTCGAGCGCGTCCGGCGGGATGTACAGGTCGAACGGAAGATCGTTGAACGCCTCGCCGTAGACGCGCGCCAGCGGCTTCGCCTCGGGCGATGGATGTTCCAGATCGAGCGCGACGTCAGTCATAAGCGAGGCCCATCGCGGCGCGCACGTCGCGCATCGTTTCCTCGGCCAGCTTGCGCGCGCGCTCGCAGCCGTCGGCCACGATGTTGCGCACGAGCGTCGGGTCGTCCAGGTACTTCTGCGCGCGTTCGTGCAGCGGCGCCTGTTCCTTGATGATCGCGTCGATCACCGGCTGCTTGCATTCGAGGCATCCGATGCCCGCCGTCGTGCAACCCTTGACGACCCATTCGCGCGTCGCCTTGTTCGAATAGATCTGGTGCAGCGGCCACACCGGGCATTTCTCGGGATTGCCCGGGTCGCTGCGGCGCACGCGCGCCGGATCGGTCTGCATCGTGCGGATCTTCTTCGTGACCTCCGCCGGGTCTTCCCGCATGAGAATCGCGTTGCCGTAGGACTTCGACATCTTCTGCCCGTCGAGACCGGGCACTTTCGGGTTTTCGGTCAGCAGCGCCTGCGGTTCCGGAAGGATGACGCGGCGCGAACCTTCGAGGTAGCCGAAAAGGCGTTCGCGGTCGCCGAGCGCCAGGTTCTGCGTCTCGTTCAAGAGTTCGCGCGCGGCTTCCAGCGCCGCGTCGTCGCCCTTCTCCTGGAACGCCGTGCGCAGTTCCCCATACCGGCGCGCCTTCTTGGTGCCCAACTTTTTTACCGCGGCCTTCGCCTTGTCCTCGAAGCCGGGCTCGCGACCGTAGATGTGATTGAAGCGCCGGGCAATCTCGCGGACGATCTCGACGTGCGAAACCTGGTCCTCGCCGACCGGCACCATGTTCGCGCGATAGATGAGGATGTCGGCGCCTTGCATCAGCGGGTAGCCCAGGAAGCCATAGGTCGAAAGGTCACGGTCGGATAATTTCTGTTGCTGGTCCTTGTACGTCGGCACGCGTTCGAGCCAGCCGATCGGCGTCATCATCCCCAGCAGCAGCGCGAGTTCCGCGTGCTCCATCACGCGCGACTGGATGAAGATCGTCGACCGCGTGGGATCGAGCCCCGCGGCCAGCCAATCGATGAACATGTCCCACACCGATGCCGCGATGTCTTCCGGCGTTTCGTAATGCGTCGTCAGCGCGTGCCAATCGGCCGCAAAAAACAGGCACTCGTGTTCCTCCTGCAGGCGCACCCAGTTCTTGAGGGCGCCGTGATAATGGCCGATGTGCATGCGACCCGTGGGACGCATGCCCGATAACACGCGGTCAGCGAACATGAGAGAACGTTTTTCTTCGATTCCGGCTTAGGAGCCTGTCGGACTTGGTTTCGCGTATGCGACGGAGGCGGTTTGGGCGCAGTTCAAGGCGCGAGCCCGAGAGCATATCGACAATATGGTGAGGGCGAGTAACGCAGAAATGCGCCCAAAGCGCCCCGTCCCTCCGGGTTGCTGCCAAAAAGCGCGTCTGCTTTGTTGCTCGGCTGGCGCATATTCGCGATATGCGCTGCGCCTCGCGCCGCGCAGCCATCGCATTTTGGCCAAGCAACGCATACGTGAAACCAAGTCCGACAGGCTCCTAGATGCCGGTCAGTGCGCGGATCAGCGAGCGGCCCGCACCGACAATGGGCGCCAAGATGCTGCTCAAGGCGCCGGGAATCAACAGCAGCAGCAAAATGATGAAGAAACCGTAGGGTTCGAGGCGCGACAGCGCGTAGGACGCGCGTCCCGGCAACAGGCCCACCGCAATGCGGCCGCCGTCCAGCGGCGGAATGGGCAACAGATTCAATGCCATCAACACCAGGTTCACGATGATCCCATATTGCGCGACTTGCTGCAGGCCGTCGCTCGCAAACACATTGCCGGGCATCGCGGCGCCCAGCAGCAGGACCCAAAGCAGCGCCATGACGAAATTGGCCGCAGGTCCCGCTCCCGCCACCCAGACCATGTCCCGCTTGGGATGGCGCAAGTTGCCGAAATTCACCGGCACCGGCTTTGCCCAGCCAAACAGAAACGGCGCCCCCGTCAACAACAGGATCCCCGGCACCAAGATCGTCCCCAGCGGGTCGATGTGCTTCAACGGGTTGAGCGTGACGCGGCCCAGCATCCAGGCCGTCTGGTCGCCGAAGAGGCGGGCGACATAGCCATGCGCGGCTTCGTGCAGGGTAATCGCGAAGACCACCGGCACGGCCACGAGCGCGACGGTCTCGAGCGAAACTTCCATATTGCGGCCGTATTTTACCCCAGTCGGGGCTCTCCCGCCTACCGCCGCCCGGCTGGCAACTCAGCCGGCAACTCAGTTGGCAACTGACCCCGCCGGCGCCGGGATGCCCAACCGCGCCAGATCCCCCACGCCCTGGCGGACGACGACCGGCGGTTCGACGGCGAGATCGACGACGGTCGTGGGTTCTGCGACGCAAGGTCCGGCGTCGATCACCAGATCCACGGCCTGTTCCAGGCGATCGCGAATGGCTTCGGGGTCATTGAGCGGCGCGCTCTCCCCGGCCAGGATGAGCGTGGACGAGAGGATCGGCTCACGAAGCTCCTCCAGCAGTGCGTGCACAACGGGATGATCCGGCACCCGCAAGCCGATCGTGCGCCGTTTGGGATGCAGCAGTTGCCGCGGAACTTCGCGCGTACCCGGAAGCAGGAACGTGTACGCGCCGGGGATGCCCTGGCGCACGATCCGGAACTGCCAATTGTCGAGGCGCGTGTAGCGACCGGCGTCCGCGAGATCGCGGCACACCAGCGTCAGGTGGTGCGCGTCGTCCACGCCGCGAATGACCCGTATCCGCTTCGCCGCGGCCACGTCCCCTAACTGGCATCCCAGCGCGTAACTCGAATCGGTCGGATAGGCGATAACCCCGCCGGCGCGAAGAATGAGGGCGGCCTGCCGGATGAGTCGCGGCTGCGGGTGGGTCGGATGGACGCTGAAATATTGGGCCATCGCGAATGATGGCGTGGGTCCGGATCGGCAATCGGCGTTTTTGGCTATATAATTGTCGTCAGATTTCGACTTTCTGGTTATAACGCGCCTCGGCGAACCCCCAGTGAACCTGCAACAGATCAAATACCTTTGCGCCGTCGTCGACCACGGCCTCAATGTCTCGGTCGCCGCAGAGGCCCTGTTCACGTCGCAGCCCGGGATCAGCAAGCAAGTCCGGCAACTTGAGGATGAACTCGGCCTATCCATATTCGTGCGCCAGGGCAAGCGGCTGGCTTCGCTCACCCCCGCCGGCGAGATCGTCGTCGCCACCGCGCGCCGCGCGCTGCGCGAGCTTTCCAACCTGAAGCGCGTCGCCGACGAATACCGCGGCGAGGACACGGGAACGCTGTCCATCGCGACCACGCACACGCAGGCGCGTTACGTGCTGCCGCAGGTCCTGCGCGAATTCGCCACGCGCTATCCGAAGGTCAAGGTCGTCCTGCACCAGGGCAATCCGGTGCAGGTCGCCGAGCAAACGGCCAAGGGCGATGTCGATGTCGGTATCGCCACCGAGGCACTCGCCGACTATCCGGAGTTGATCACGCTGCCCTGCTACGACTGGAATCGCGTCGTGCTCGTGCCCAAGCGGCACCCGCTCGCCAAGGTCGCGCCCCTTACGCTCGAGGCGCTGGCGAAGTTCCCGATCGTCACCTACGACTTCAGCTTTACCGGGCGCTCGGCGATCAATGCGGCATTCGCAGCGCG
Source organism: uncultured beta proteobacterium (assembly GCA_963755065.1). Taxonomy (GTDB): domain Bacteria; phylum Pseudomonadota; class Gammaproteobacteria; order Burkholderiales; family Casimicrobiaceae; genus VBCG01. The sequence continues at coordinate 23,119 of CAVWIM010000005.1, read as the reverse complement.
CGGCCTCGACCCCAACGTCGTGCTGACGGCGCTCGATTCGGATGTGATCAAGACCTATGTCGAACTCGGCATGGGCGTCGGGATCGTCGCGCAAATGGCCTACGACCCTGCCCGCGACACCGCGTTCGAGATGCTCGACGCAGCGCACCTTTTTGCCACGTCGACGACGCGACTCGGCCTGCGCCACGGCGTGTTCCTGCGCGGCTTCGTGTACGCCTTTATCGCGTTGTTCGCGCCAAAGTATGACCGCGCCGCGGTAGACGCGGCTTTGGAAGGCCGCGCAGCCGGATGAGTGTTCCGCGCGATGCGGCCTCCCCGATGGCGCCGCGCGTCCATCAGCGTACCTGGGGTTTGGCCGGGCTGATCGCATCACTGTCGATGCTCGGCCCCTTCTCGATCGACCTCTACCTCCCTGCCTTTCCCGCCATTGCGCGGGAATTTTCAGCGTCGCCGATCGCGATGCAGCAGACGCTGTCGGCATATCTTTTCGCTTATGGGTTCATGATGCTGTGGCACGGCGCTCTGTCCGATGCGCTGGGCCGCCGGCCGATTGTCATCGGCGGGCTGGCCATCTACGGCTTTGCGACGCTGGGCTGCGCGATCGCCGGCAACATCGAGACGCTATGGCTCTTCCGCGCGGCCCAGGGGATCTGTGCGGGAACCGGCCTGGTCATTGGCCGCGCGATCATCCGCGACCGCTTCCAGGGAACGGAAGCGCAGCGGCTGATGTCGCAGATCACATTGATATTCAGCGTCGCGCCGGCGGTGGCCCCCATCATCGGCGGCGTGCTGCTCAACACGCTGGGCTGGCGATCGATCTTCTGGGTGCTCTTGTTGTGGGTGCTGGGCATGCTCTTCTGGTCCGCGAAATTCCTGCCGGAAACGCTGCACCCTTCGCATCGCCACGCGCTGCGCCCGCGCGTGCTCTGGCGCAACTACGCGAAAGTCATCGCCAACCCCGAATTCACGATGCTGTCGCTGATTCCCACCTTGAATTTCGCGGCATTCTTCATCTACATCGCCGCGGCGCCGGCGTTCCTGGTCGACCTCCTCGGCGTGTCGACTTGGGGATTCGCGTGGCTGTTCCTGCCGATGATTGCGGGCGTCATCGCCGGCGCCGTGCTGTCCGGCCGCATGGCGGGACGCTACTCCCCGCAGCGGACCATTCGCACCGGCTATTCGCTCATTGCCGCCGGCGCCGTTGCTCAACGTCCTGATCTGCCAGTTCGCGCCGCCTTTCGTGGCGTGGAACGTCGCGCCGATCATGATCTATGCGGCGGGCAGCAGCCTGATCGCCCCGAGCGTAATGATCTGTCTGCTCGATCTCTTCCCGACCATGCGCGGGATGGCCTCGTCGCTGCAGGGGTTCGTCCAATTCTCGTTCTCGGGCGTCGTGGCGGGAACCATCGCTCCGCTCCTCGCGCGCTCGCTCACGGGCCTCGCGTGGGGCATGGCGGCGTTCTCCGTCGCAAGCTTTGCGTCGTGGCTCATCTACCAACGCCATGCGCGCACAACCTTGAAAGGCTGGCGACCGTGAGACCGCGATTGATGCGCGTTCTGGGATTGACGCACGTTCTAGGCGTCACGTTTCTTGCAGCCTCGCTGCACGCGGCGGCGGCGGAGTTGCCGACGACGACGCTCACCATCGGTGCCCACAAGCTCACCGCCGAAATCGCCGTCACGCCGGCGCAGCGCGAAACCGGCCTCATGAACCGCTTCAGCTTGAAGCCCGACACCGGCATGCTGTTCGTCTTCGAACGCGCCGAGCCGCTTTCGTTCTGGATGCGCAACACCTACTTTGCATTGTCGATCGCGTTCATCGGCACCGACGGCCGGATACTCAACATCGAAGACATGCAGCCGCAAACCGACAACCCCCATTGGTCGAAGGGCGCAGCGCTGTATGCGCTGGAGATGAAGAAAGGGTGGTTTGCGGAGCGGGGAATTGGCGTGGGCGAGGCGGTCAAGGGCCTGCCCACGGTCGGCGCAAAGCGCTGACGCGACTTCCAGTCACGCGAAACGATTCGCGCAATCTGCAGAAAGGTGCAGGTCGCGTGACCGGCTTAGCCGGACGCGTTCGCGACGGCTCGACTCGTGCGCGCAGCCATCTCGTGCGATCGCGCCATTGCAGTCCCAATCCCCTGTAAAAACTGTCAGTAGATTCCCGGGTGTTTCACGGACACACTCGCCGTGTCAATCATGCATAGGGGGAATTGCCATCCAGCGAGGGATGTTGCAATCATGCAGCGTCACGATTCGGACGCATCGGATCTAGTCGCCTGATTCAGAATCGAATTCGCGAGCGACGTCGCATTCATATGTCATAGCGGTCGCGCGGGGAACGAATCGCGCGACGAAGACGTAGACGGCCAGTCGGCTGCATGTGCGCTACAAACTGTTCACGGTTGTATTTTTGGCCGCTGGATTGCTGTTCGGTCACGAATAACAAAAGATCGTCGCGGGAGTGCATTCCATGGACCTTCGCCGACGGAACCACGACCGCCCGAGTGACGGATTCGAGTTGCCGGTCCATCTGGCGCACCCCTTGGGGGCAGCCGCGCGCGCACCGTATCCGGCGGCGGTCATCCGGCTCGCTTCTCGAGCGATTCGGATTCGACGGATTGAGTTATGTCGTCGCGCGGGATGATGGCCTTGCTGCGAGCGGAGAAATCGCGTGGTCGACGCATCCGCGCTCGTGGTCCGCGCTTTACCGGCGCGAGGCCTACGCGGCCGTCGACCCGCGGCTCGACGCATACGCGCCATCGTGTAACGCCCTATCTCTGGGATTCGGCCGATCTCGCCGGCGACGGCCATGCCCAGCGATTCGTCCGCGATGCCGCGCAATTCGGCATCCGCAGCAGCGTTGTGGTTTCGCTGCACGACGGCGCGTCCGGACACGTCGCGCTCACCTTCGATTCGGCATCGTCGCCGATCATCGACGCGCGTCGCGCGGAGATCATCGCACTCCTGGGCGACCTGATGCTGATCGCCATGGCGCTGCACGAAGGGCGTGCTTTCGTGGCGCGTGGCGAAGAAGGCCACGCGCGAGCACGCCGGCCCGCGTCTCACGCAGCGCGAATGCGATTGCCTCAAGTTCGCCGCCCGCGGAATGACCAGTGCGGATATCGGGAACAAGCTGTCGGTAACCGAACGCACGGTCAATTTCCACTTTGGCCGATTGCGGCGGAAATTGGGCGCGCTCAACCGGCCCGAGGCGATCGCCAAGGGCGTGACGATGGGCTTCGTCACGCTGGATTGAATTGGACCCCCACGCTTGCGGCCAAACAAGACTGAGGCCGCTGCGCTGCCCCCGAAGGGGAGCTATTCCGCGCCTTGGACGGCCCGGCGGCGCTCAGCCCGCGTGTCAGGCGTTGCCCGCAAGCCACGCCCGCAATTCCGCAATCGAATGCACGGTCGCGAGCGGCGCGCGCTGGGCCAGGTCCTCGGCGGGGTGCGCGCCATATGCCACCGCCAGACTGCGACGCACCGGCATTCTGCGCCAGCTCGAGATCGTGCGTCGTGTCGCCGATCATCAGCGTTTCGTGCGGCGCGACGCCCAGCCGCGTCCATGAGATGCAGCAGCATGTCCGGGTGCGGCTTGGGAAACCCCTCGTCGGCGCAGCGCGTCGCATGGAACGCGCCCTGAGTCGCGTTCCTCTCGAGCGCGCGAGTCGAGGCCCGCCCGGGTCTTGCCGGTCGCGACCGCCAGCAGATAGCCCGCCGCGTCGAGTTCCGTCCAACAACTCGCGCGCGCCGGCGAACAGCGGAATATCGGCCTCGCGCGCGAGGTAGTGGTGGCGGTAGTGCGCGCCGAGCTCCGGATATCGATGCGGCGGCAGCATCCGGCGCAACGGACTTGCAGCGCGTCGGCCAATCCCGAGCCCGATCACGTAGCGCGCGGCGACATCGTCCGGGACTGGCCGATCCGAGGTCGCGGCACGCCTGCTGCAGGGCCCGAGCGATGAGCATCGTCGAGTCCACCAGCGTGCCGTCCCAATCGAAGACGATGAGCGCGAAGCGGCGCGCCGCAACGTCACGCATGTGCCGTATCCTCGGCCGCCGCATCGAGGCGCGCCACGAAGCGCGCGAGGTCCTCGGGCAGCGGCGACTCGAACGCCATCGACTCGCCCGTCAGCGGATGGACGAAGCCGAGCGCGAAGGCATGCAGGAACATCCGCTTCAGTCCCTGCTTTGCCAGCAGCCTTGTTCCACGCGAAGTCGCCGTACTTGTCGTCGCCGGCCAGCGGAAAGCCGAGGTGCGTCAGGTGCACGCGGATCTGGTGCGTGCGGCCGGTCTTCAATTCCGCTTCGAGAAGCGCCAGCGGTGGATCGTGGTCGAACCACGTGCGGCGGCGGAAGAAGATCGTCTCGGCCTCCTGGCCCTCCTCTTCCACGCGCACGCGGCGCTCGCCTTCCTGCGTCGCGAACTTGTGCAGCGACAACCGGACGCGCCGCTTTTCGTCGCGCCAGCGGCCGCGCACCAGCACGAGATAGCGCTTGTCGAAGGCGCCTTCGCGCAACTGCGCATGCAGCCCGACCAGCGCCGACGCGTTTCTTGGCGACGAGCAGGATGCCCGAAGTCTCGCGGTCGAGGCGATGCACGAGTTCCAGGAATTTGGCGTCGGGGCGCGCCGCCCGCAACTGCTCGATCAGCCCTTGTGCGATGCCGCTGCCGCCGTGGACCGCCAAGTCCGGACGGCTTGTCCACGGCGATGAGCGCATCGTCCTCGAACAGGATCGGCAACGCCGGCCCTGCCCGCGCAAAGCCGGCTGCCGGCGTCAGCGCGTCGTGCCGGCGCGGCCGTCCGCACCGGCGGCACGCGCACCACGTCGCCCAGGGCGAGCCGCGCGTCCGGTCCGACGCGGCCCTTGTTCACGCGGACCTCGCCGCTGCGCAGGATCCGGTAAATGTGGCTCTTCGGGACGCCTTTCAGGACCTTGCCCAGGAAATTGTCGACGCGCTGGCCAGCCGCGTCCTCGCCAACCGTAAGCCAGCTGACAGCATCCTTGCTTAACTCATTCATTCGCTTATAATTGTGGCCGTACCGCGCGTTTGACGCGCCCGTTGTCCGCCGCGGCCCCCTGATGGGCCTGCCGCCGGAATCCCAGGCGCATCGTGCGGGCCCGCCATCGTTGACAAATGTTGCAAATCGGCGGGAACAAGCCGGCTTCAGTCGCTCACCGGCCGGGGTTTTGTCCCCGAAGAAGTAGCGATGGTAAAGGAAGAGCGCAGTCTCCGCACCCGGCAGTGGCCGGTTCGAAGCGGCGTATTGCGCGGCGCCCGAAGCGAGAATTTTCGAAGCTTCCGGCCGCCCCTCCGCCGCGCAAGCGATACCGGACCGGGCAACCGAAAGCCCCGCTTGTTTGCGAACAGAAGATACGACGGAACCACGAGAGACGCCACGCCCTGTCACCCACGGGGCCTTACAAGATGCCGACCGCACCCAATCTATCGCGCACCGCTCTCGCCCGCCGGCGCTCACGTGCCCGCACCACTGTCTTCGCCCGCAACCGCCGTCAGCTAACGCCTTAGCGCCGCGAGTAGTCCGCGGCGCGTTGCTTCGTCCTCCCGCTTGCCCGCGGCGCACTGCGCCGGGGAAAGCCCATGAAACGCATGCTGTTCAATGCCACCCAGGCGGAGGAACTCCGGGTGGCGATCGTCGACGGCCAGAAGCTCGTCGACCTCGATATCGAATCCGCCGCCAAGGAACAACGCAAGAGCAACATCTACAAGGCGGTCGTCACCCGCGTCGAGCCGTCGCTCGAAGCCTGCTTCGTCGACTACGGAACCGAACGCCACGGCTTCCTGCCGTTCAAGGAAATCTCCCGCCAGTATTTCCGCGAGCGCGATGCCGATCCCGGCAAGGCGCGCATCCAGGACCAGATCAAGGAAGGCCAGGAACTGATCGTCCAGGTCGACAAGGACGAACGCGGCAGCAAGGGCGCGGCGCTCACGACCTACATTTCGCTGGCGGGACGCTATCTCGTCCTGATGCCCAACAATCCGCGCGGCGGCGGCGTGTCGCGCCGCGTCGAGGGTGAAGAGCGCAACGAGCTGCGCGACGCGATCAACGGCCTCGACGTGCCGCAGGGCATGAGCGTCATCGCCCGCACCGCGGGCATCGGCCGCAATACCGAAGAGCTGCAATGGGACCTGAATTACCTGATGCAGCTGTGGCGGGCGATCGAGGACGCCGCCAAGATGCAATCCGGCGCGTACCTCATCTACCAGGAATCGAGCCTGGTCATCCGCGCGATCCGCGACTACTTCCACCCGGACATCGGCGAACTGCTGATCGACACCGAGGCGATCTTCGAGCAGGCGCAGCAGTTCATGGGCCACGTGATGCCGGCCAACGTGAACCGCGTCAAGCTCTACAAGGACGACGTTCCGCTCTTCTCGCGGTTCCAGATCGAGCACCAGATCGAGACGGCGTACGCGCGGCAGGTGCCGCTGCCCGCCGGCGGCGCCATCGTGATCGACCACACCGAGGCGCTGGTCGCCGTCGACGTCAACTCGGCGCGCGCGACCAAGGGCGGCGACATCGAGACCACCGCATTCAACACGAACCTCGAGGCCGCCGACGAAATCGCGCGGCAGTTGCGGCTGCGCGACTTGGGCGGCCTCATCGTGATCGACTTCATCGACATGGAGAGCACCAAGAACCAGCGCGAAGTCGAGAACCGCCTGCGCGACGCGCTCAAGTACGACCGCGCCCGCGTGCAGCTGGGCAAGATCTCGCGCTTCGGCCTCATGGAGCTGTCGCGCCAGCGGCTGCGCCCGGCGCTGGCGGAATCGGCGCACATCGCCTGCCCGCGCTGCCACGGCATCGGCCACATCCGCGGCGCCGAATCGACCGCGTTGCACATCCTCCGGATCATCCAGGAGGAGGCGATGAAGGAAAACACGGCGCAGGTCGTCGCGCAGATGCCGGTCGACGTCGCCACGTTCCTGCTGAACGAAAAGCGCCAGGACGTGCTGACCATCGAGACACGCTTCAAGGTCAACGTGCTGCTCGTGCCCAATCGCCATCTCGAAACGCCCAACTACAGCATCGAGCGGCTGCGCCACGAGGACCTGAACCAGAGCGAGCCGTTGCCGCTGTCGTTCGACATGGTGAAGCAGCCCGAGCAGGTCGATCTCGCGCGGCAGAAGAAGGAAGAAGCCACCGCCGCGCCGCGCCAGGAAGCGATGGTCAAGGGCATCACGCCGGCGCAACCGGCGCCGATTCCGGTCGACCGGCCGCTGCCGGCCACGCCGGGCGCGACCGGGGAACCCTCTTGGTTCTCGCGGATGATGAGCTGGTTCAGCGCGAAGACCGAAGCGCCTGCCGTGACGCCCGCACCGTCGCAGCGTGACAACCGGATCGAGGCCCGCGGCGACGATCGCCCACGCGATGGCCGACGCGATGCACGTGGCGGCGACCGATCACGGGACGGCAAGCGCGGGACCGAGCGCGGAAATGAGCGCAACGAAGGACGCCGCGGTGGCGAGCAACGCCGCGACGAGCCGCGCGACGGCAATCGAGGCGACGCGCGCAATCGGCGCGATGGTCGCGACCAGCGTGGGGACAGGCGGCAACGGAGAAGCGCGCCGAGGGCGCGCGGCAGCCGCCGCAACCGCGTGACGGCAAGCCGCAAGGCGAACCCCGCCGCGACGCGAATCGCCCGCCACGCGAACCCCGTGAATCGGGCAAGCCGCCGCGTGAACCTCGCGGTGAACCCGCGCTCGTTGCGGACACGCCGAACACGACGGGAGTCGCTCCGGCTGCGCCGCCGCACAACGCACCCGGTGCCGAGGTTCGCGACGGCAATCGTCGTCGTCGCGGCCGCCGCGGCCGTGGGGGCGATCGTCCCGATCATGCAGCCACCCCCGGCGACAACAATGCGGCGATCGGCGAAGACGCGCCGAGCGTTGTCGACGCGCTGTCGATGGTGGCGGCGGGCGACGCCATGCCGTCCGAAGCAGCAGCCGGTGATGCAGGAAGCGCGCGCACCACGCGAACCGCGTCCGCCGCGCGAGCCACGCCAGCCGCGCGAAGCCCGTGAACAGCGTGAACCGCGTCCGTCTCGCGAACAGACCCAAACGGCGCCGCCCTCCGCACCCAATGATCAGGAGCTGACGGGCCTCACCATGCCGATGCACGTTGAGGATGTGCCCGCGGAAGCGATTCCCATCGCGGTCAAACCCGCGGAGACCTTCCGCGCGCCGCCGCCGCTGCCGCCCATTGTCTCGACGCTGCCGCCGGATTCCGGACTGGAACTGGTGGAGACACGCTTCAATGCGCCAGCGATCGACGACGTGCCCGAAGAGCAGTCACGTCCGAAGCGGGTGCGGCCGCCGCGTGTCGAAGCAGTGAGCGAACCGCTCGAAATCGTCGAGACGCGCAAGGGAATGACTCCGGACGCGAACACTTGAGGCACGCTGCCGTTGCAAAGGGGTGGATGCTCACGCGTCCGCCCCTTTTGCTTTCGCGCGCGATAGCGCGAGCTTATCGGCGTTCGCTCGCAATTCTTCGGAGCAGCGCCGCACTCGCGTGCTCGACCAAGTCCAGCACGCGTTCGAAGGCTTCCGGTCCGGAATCATAAGGATCGGGCACTTCGCGTACGCCGAGCTCCGGTGCCAGGTCAAGGAAGAGCGCGAGGTCGCCACCGTAGTCTTTCGGCCGCAATTCGTTCAACGCGTCGAGGTTCATGCGATCCATGGCGTATATGCGATCGAAGCGCGCGAAGTCCGCGATCTCGAACTTGCGAGCGCGCAAAGGCGCGATGTCGTAACCGCGCTTGCGGGCGGCCTCGGTGGCGCGCCAGTCGGGCGGCGCCCCGGTGAAATAGTCGTGTGTTCCCGCAGAGTCGACGCGGACGCGGCCGATCAGTCCTGCGCGCGCCGCCGCCACGCGGAATACGCCCTCGGCGGTCGGCGATCTGCATATATTGCCTGTGCAAACGAACAGGATGCCGGTCTTTGTCACTTGGGCGCCAATTGACGAATGCAATCGCGTTGCGTCATTATCGCCTCGCATCCAACCACGAGGAGACGATAATGAAAATCATCACCAGCCTTTGCAGCCTGTTGACGTTTACCGTCGGTATCGGCGCGCTCGCGCCGACGACCGCGCTGGCCGCCGATGCGATGACGGACCCGACCTTTATCAACGGCCGCGATATCAAATGGGGCGACGCGCCGCCGGTCCTGCCCAAGGGTGCCAAGTTCGCCGTATTGTATGGCGATCCGGGCAAGGCTGGACCGTATGTGATGAGGCTGCTGCTGCCGGTCGGATACAAGATCGCGCCGCATTTTCACTCGCTGGCCGAGAATCTCACCGTGATTTCCGGAACGTTCTATCTTGCCACCGGCGATACGTTCGACAAGGCGCACGCCCACGCGTTGAAGGAGGGAGCTTTCCATTATCTCCCGGCCGGCGCGCATCATTCGGCTTACGCCGGGAGCAAGACGATCGTGCAGGTCCACGGCGAGGGTCCGTTCAACATCACGTACCTCAATCCGGCGGATGACCCGCAGAAGCCGAAGAAGTAGTTTACGGTTCAACCGTCGAGGCCACGCCGAACATCTGTTCCTTGAGTGAGTAAAGGCGGTCGCGCAATTCGGCCGCCTTCTCGAATTCGAGGTTCCTCGCTGCGTCCTGCATCTGCTTTTCCAGCGCCTTGAGCTCTTTCTGCATGTCTTTTTCCGGCATGACTTCGTACTTGGCCTTCGCCTGCGCGGCGCGTTGTTCCTTGCGCGCCTCGTCGGGGTCGTAAGCGCCCTCGATGATGTCCTTGATCCGCTTTTGCACGCCGATCGGCGTAATGCCCATCTTCTCGTTCCAGGCGACCTGCTTCGCGCGCCGCCGGTCGGTCTCGCCGATCGCGGCCTTCATGGAATCGGTCATCACGTCGCCGTAGAGGATCGCCATGCCGTTGATGTGCCGCGCGGCGCGGCCGATGGTCTGGATCAGCGAGCGCCCCGAGCGCAGGAAGCCTTCCTTGTCCGCGTCGAGAATCGCCACCAGCGACACTTCGGGAATGTCGAGGCCCTCGCGCAACAGGTTGATGCCGACGACGACATCGAATTCGCCGAGCCGCAGGTCGCGGATGATCTCGACGCGCTCCACCGTCTCGATGTCCGAGTGCAGGTAGCGCACCTTGACGCCGTGTTCCGCCAGATAGTCGGTGAGGTCCTCGGCCATGCGCTTGGTCAGCGTGGTCACCAGCACGCGCTCGTTGCGCTCGACGCGTAGACGGATTTCCGACAGCAGGTCGTCCACCTGGGTCGCCGCCGGGCGCACGTCGAGCATCGGGATCGACCAGGCCGGTTGGCCGCACCAGCTGCTCGACCACCTGCCCCGTGTGCTTGCTTTCGTAGTCGGCCGGCGTCGCCGACACGAAGATCGTTTGCGGCAAGCAGCTTCTCGAACTCGTCGAAGCGCAGCGGACGATTGTCGAGCGCCGACGGCAGCCGGAACCCGTAGTTGACGAGATTTTCCTTGCGCGCGCGGTCGCCCTTGTACATGCCGCCGACCTGCGGGATGGTCACGTGGCTCTCGTCGACGAACATCAGCGTGTTGCGGCGGCAGGTAATCGATCAGCGTCGGCGGCGGCTCGCCCGCCTTGCGGCCGGACAGATAGCGCGAGTAGTTCTCGATGCCCTTGCAGTAGCCGATCTCGGTCATCATCTCGAGGTCGAAGCGCGTGCGCTGCTCGATGCGCTGCGCCTCGACCAGCTTCATCTGGCCGACGAAGAACTCCTTCTGCTCGTGCAGCTCGACCTTGATCTGGTCGATGGCGCCCAGCACCTTGGCGCGCCCGGTGACGTAGTGCGACGACGGAAAGACCGTAAAGCGCGCCATCTTCTGCTTGAGATGGCCGGTCAGCGGATCGAAAATCTGCAGCGTTTCCACCGCGTCGTCGAAGAGCGAGACGCGGATCGCGTTCTCGGCGTTTTCCGCCGGGAAGATGTCGAGCACATCGCCGCGCACGCGAAACACGCCGCGCTTGAATTCGACGTCGTTGCGCGTGTACTGCATCTCGGTCAGGCGCTTGATCGCGTCGCGCTGCGACAGCTTCTCGCCCTGGCGCAGATGCAGGATCATGCTGTGGTACTCGGACGGGTCGCCGATACCGTAGATCGCCGACACCGTCGCCACGATCACGCAATCCGGCCGCTCCAGGATCGCCTTGGTCGCCGACAGGCGCATCTGCTCGATGTGCTCGTTGATGGACGAGTCCTTCTCGATGTAGAGGTCGCGCGACGGAACGTAGGCTTCCGGCTGGTAGTAGTCGTAGTACGAGACGAAGTACTCGACCGCGTTGTGCGGGAAGAACTCGCGGAACTCCGAATAGAGTTGCGCCGCGAGCGTCTTGTTGGGCGCGATCACGATCGCCGGGCGCCCGGTGCGCGCGATGACGTTGGCCATCGTGAACGTCTTGCCCGATCCGGTCACCCCCAGCAGCGTCTGGAACGACAGTCCGTCGTGCGAGTCCCTCGATCAGCTTCTCGATGGCTTCCGGCTGGTCGCCGGCGGGCTCGAAGGGCTTGTGCAGTTCGTAGGGGCTGTTCGGGAACGTGAGCGTGGTCATGGTCGGCGAAGGCCAAGCGGCGAAGAACCGATCATTGTACCGCCGCCGGCCAGTCCGGCGCGACCTCCTCGTTGGACGGCCCGGCCAGGCCCGCGCCAAATTGCAGCGCCGCCAGCCGCGCATAGAGCGGATTGGTCTCCCGGAGCGCGTCATGCGTGCCGGTGGCGATGATCCGCCCGTGCTCCATGACCGCGATGCGATCGGCGTGGCGGACCGTCGCCAGCCGGTGCGCGATGATCAGCACCGTGCGTCCGGACATGAGGCGCTCCAGCGCCATCTGCACCATTCTTTCGCTTTCCGCGTCGAGGGCGCTGGTGGCCTCGTCCAGCAGCAACACGGGCCTGTCGGCGAGGATGGCACGCGCGATCGCAATCCGCTGCCGTTGCCCGCCGGAGAGGCGCACGCCGCGTTCGCCGAGGTAGCTCGCAAAGCCGTCGGGAATGCGCTCGATGAATTCGGTGGCAAAGGCGGCCTCGCACGCGGCGCGCACGTCCGCTTCGCTGGCGCCGGGCCGACCGTAGCGAACATTTTCCATGACACTCGTCGCGAAGATCACCGGATCCTGCGGCACCACGGCCAGGCGCTCGCGCACGGCTGCGGGATCGGCGGCTCGAAGGTCGATGCCATCGATGGTGACGGATCCGCGCTGCGGATCGTAGAACCGCAGCAGCAACTGGAACACCGTGGTCTTGCCGGCGCCCGATGGTCCGACGAGCGCCACCTTTTCCCCGGCCGCTACGTCGAGCGAAAAGTCGCGCAGCGCCGCGGCGTCCGGCCGCGAAGGATAATGAAACGTGACATCGCGAAACGCCACCGTTCCGCGTGCCGGGACGGGCAGCGGCGTCGGGTTCGCGGGCGCGCGAATCGCCGCGTCGACTTCCAGCAACTCGAACAAGCGCTCGGTGGCGCCGGCGGCGCGCTGCAGGTCGCCGACGACTTCGCTGATCGCGCCGGCCGCGCTGGCGACGATCACCGCATAGAACACGAACGCCGACAACTGCCCCGCGCTGATCCGGCCGGCCAGCACGTCGTGACCGCCGATCCAGAGGATCACGCCCACCGCGCCGAACACCAGCAGGATGACGGTCGCCACCAGAAAAGCGCGCTGCCGGATACGCTGCAGCGCCGTCGCGAAGGCAATTTCCACCCGCGCGCCGAACTGGCGGCGGTCTTCCGCTTCATGGCCGTACGCCTGCACGGTGCGGATCTCGTGCAGCGCCTCGTCGACGTAGGCGCCGACATCCCCGATCCGATCCTGGCTGGCACGCGCGAGCCTGCGCACGCGGCGGCCGAACAGGAGAATCGGGACCACGGTCAACGGAACGCCGACCAGCACCATCAGCGTCAGCTTGGCGCTCGTCAACGCCAGCATCACGAGACCCCCAACCATCAGCAGCAGATTGCGAACCGCCATCGATGCGCTCGAGCCGATCACCGTTTCCAGCATCGTCGTGTCGTTGGTCAGGCGCGAAATGACCTCGCCGGTGCGCATGACCTCGAAGTACCCCGGCGGCAGCGCCATCAAGTGATCGAACACCGCCCGCCGCAGGTCCGCGGTAACGCGCTCGCCCAGCCACGAGACGCAATAGAAGCGCGTGTACGTCGCCAGCGCCAGGACCACGATCACTGCCAGCATCACCGCCAGCGCGCGGTCAAGTTCGGCCGCGTTCCCGGCAGCGAATCCGCGGTCGATGACGAACTTCAATCCCTGCCCGATGGCCAGCACCGAGGCCGCCGCGAACGTGAGGGCAATGCCGGCAAAGACCACCATGCGCGTGTAAGGACGGAGGAAGCGGCCGACGCGCGCGAGTGTCTTCAGCGCGGTGACGGGCGGAAGCTTGGGAGCATCGATGGGGATTGCGGGGTTGTAGCGCGCCATGGAGTCTTTGCAGAGTGGAATCGATAATTGCGCGGAGGCCGGTATCACGTTAGCCTTGCGCCCGGCGAATGTCGAGCCTGCCCACGATACACGAGGAGAACACCATGCCCTTGGCCCTGCCCGCGTTGATGACGCTGCTCGCCGTGCTCTGGTACTTCTACACGGGAATCCATGTGGCGCGCGCCAAGGCCAAATACAATGTCGTGTCTCCGTCAATGACGGGCGATCCGGCGTTCGAGCGCGCGTTTCGCGTGCAAATGAATACGCTGGAGCAAATCGTCGCATTCCTTCCCGCCATGTGGGTCTATGCATGGTTCGGCAACCCACGCTGGGCGGCGATCGCGTGCGGCGTCTGGATCGTCGGGCGAATCATCTATGCGGTGGGCTATTGGGAGGACGCGAAGAAGCGCGGCCCGGGATTCGTGATTTCGGCGTTTGCTTTCTTCGCCGTCTGGATCGCGGCGCTGGTCAGCGTGATTCGCGCGCTCGCCATCGAGTGAGCGTCACCGTACAGCGTTGGGCCAGCGCTGGTAGCCGATTCCACTACCCGTGTTTCCGCGCAACCCAGAGTCAGAGTTGCGGCGGCGACGTGTTCGCGCTTGAATGCGAGTATGGCGAAGTGGTCGAGAAACCCACTTCATTGGCGTCCATATCAACCGCTCATCGATGTGCCGGCTTCATACGATCCAGCAGATCCTGGAAGCGAGGGTCGGGACGCAGGTAGTCGAAGCGCGGATCCACACTCACGTACGCCAATCCCGAAGATCGTTCCTCGAGGGCGGTGTCGAGCCAGCGAAACGCCTCGTCACGTTCTCTCAGACCGGTAGTGGATGAGGGCCATCCAGTACGGCATGACGTATCTTGTGCCCGCGGAGCTCATGGAGTTGATCGAGGATGCGAAGTGCCTCGCTTCTCATGCCCGCGGCGGCATAGGAACTGCCGAGCTCGGCGAGGAACATGACCGAGCCAGGCGCAGCGTCGACGACGCGTTGCCGTTCGCGAATGGCCTCCTCGTGGCTGCCCTTGGATTGAAGGGCATTCGCCAGCATCCAGCGTACGATCGAATAGTCGGGATTGATTTCAAGAGCACTGCGGCAATGATCGATGCAGCGGTCCCAGTCGCGGAGGAACCAGATCACCGCTTCGTAACAGACATGGGCTATTGGCGAGAGTGGATCCAGTTGGAGCGCTCGTCGGTTTTCTGCGAGAGCTTCTTCCAGCCGGCCCATGCAGACGAGGCAATGACCGTACCACATGTGCGCGAAAGCATAATCCGGATAAAGAGCGATCGCGCGCTGAAACTCCTTCTCGGCAGCGGCGCAATCGTAATCGTATAGCAAGATGGCCCATCCCAGCGCGGCGTGCGCCTCCCCCGTCTCTTCCATTTCCAGCGACTTGCGCGCCAGCACTTTTGCTTTGCCAGCGCCTCCGCTGGCGGCGCAAAGCCCCAAAACCCGGCGGATGCTGCCACATCCGCCAAACCGACATAGGCCGGCGCATACGTGGGATCCTTGTCGATCGCCTGCCGAAAGTACTCGGCGCCCTTCTTCAAGCCTTCGGCCGTTCGCTGGCTCCAGTAGTGCCGAGCCATCAAGTACGCTTCATAGGCATCGGGGTTCACGGCGGGACGAGCCCGCGCCAATTGCGCCTCCTCACGCGGGGTCAGCTTGGCCTGGACTTCGGTCGCAATGGCTCGGGCGACTTCCGACTCGAGGGCCAAGATATCTCGCAGGTCCCTCTCGTAGCTTTCAGCCCACATGTGGGTGTCGTCGAAGCTTGGATGAGCTGCGCCGAGATGCGCACTCGCTCCCCGGAACGCTGGACCGTTCCTTCCACCACGGCGTCGACACCCAATTCGCGCGCGATCTCCGGAACGGATTTGTGCGCACCCTTGTAGGTCATGGCCGTGGTCCGCGACGTCACGCGCAGCGCACTGATATGCGCCAGACTGGTGATCAGCGCCTCGGTCAGCCCATCCGCGAAGTATTCCTGCGCGGGATCGTGCGAGAGGTCCTCCAGCGGCAGCACGGCCAGGGACTCGACCCGTCCTGAAGACCTTCCCGAAGTTGCGATCAGCCGGTAGCCGCGGCGCGGAAGGGTTTCGACGAAACGCGGACTCTCCGCGGAATCGCCCAGTGCTTCGCGCAGCTTGTTGATCGCCTTGTTCAGACCGTGATCGAAATCCACGAAGGATTCGAACGGCCAGAGTCTGCTGCGCAACTCCTCGCGGGTGACCAGCTGCCCGGGATGGGCGAGGAGCATCTCCAGAATCCGCAACGGCTGTTCCTGAAGCCTGATCTTGACGCCTTGCTTGCGCAGTTCTCCAGCGCGCACGTCCAGTTCGAACGTGCTGAAGTGGATGATCTGGGAACCGGACGATTCGTTTTGCATCGGGATTGTCCGACTCCCCGATTGGTGCTGTTGAAGCCTACCACTGAGCTCGAGTTCAGACCCTAATTTCCGGTTGCCTCTTGGGGAACGCTCGACACAACTTGCTGATTTTATTGACGGAATTCTGGGGGACAAAGGGGGGACCCGCAGGGCATTGACCCGCGCGCGCTTTCGCGCAGAGTTCGCCGCACACGACGACGAAATTGGAAGCGGAACACGGATCGTCACGCTGCCACGTTGAGGAAGCTGAGGGAGCAGATGAATTTTGCTGCTGCCGTGCCGCCGGGCAATGACCGAAGGGGGCAACCATGAACACTCTGTCGCAATCGAAGGCGCCTAGCCGAATTCGGACGCGCCTTCTGGCGTTTGGCTTCGGTGTGCTCCTTTCGACGCTAACCGTCAGCGCCTTAGCCGTCGTTACCTGCCCCTATGGCAGAGCCCGTCTATACAAATCATCCCTTCCTATTTCCAGGCTTTTAGGACGGCCGCCTGTACAACAGGTGTTGTTGCGTCAAGTCTGGATAGCAACCCGGGAGTCCTGAGGCCTACACCATCTCTTGGGGCGACGGAACGGATTCGACCGGAAGTTCCCAAGTTTTGATCTTGGTGTTCACTACCCTCCACTGCTGACATTGGGTGCGGCCTCGCACACCTACTCCGCCGCAATGAGCGGCGATCAGCATCTCCGTGCAATTTGATAACGGCGAAGGTTGCAATACCAATACCTTCGACGTGCTAGTGCCACCGCCCGATGTGCTCAGCAATCCAACGATGGTCCTCACCGCTGCGACTGTGGGGGTACCGGTCCTCGGACGAAATCGCGACGTTTACCGATGCCAACCCAGTCCCGATCGCATCCGACTTCACTGCGTCGATCAACTGGGGCGACGGCACGGTAACGGCAGGTGGAATCGGTACTTCATTCGGCACCTTCAGCGTCTTCGCGCCGCCGGGCGGCCATGCTTACGCCGGCGAAGGCTCCTTTACGGTTTCGGTAACCCTTACCAAAATCGCAGATGGGACTGTGACATCGACTGCAACCGGCACGGTCGTGGTGACGGAGCCCGATGTGCTCAGCAATCCAACGTTGATCCTCACGGCTGCGACTGTGGGGGTACCGGTCCTCGACGAAATCGCGATGTTTTTCGATTCCAACCCAGTCCCGCTCCCATCCGACTTCACAGCGTCGATCAACTGGGGCGACGGCACGGTAACGGCAGGGGGAATCGCTGCTTTCTCCGGCGCGTTGGGCGTCTTCGCGCCGCCGGGCGGCCATGCTTACGCCGGCGAAGGCTCCTTTACGGTTTCCGCAACCATTACCCAAAACCCACCTGGGACTGCGACATCGACGGCAACTGGCACGGTCGTGGTGACGCCGCCAGGTCACACCGCCAGTGTCGACACCGCCAGTGTCGACAGGGCCACAGACCACCATCGCAGTGGAGTATGTGTACGACCTCTGGAATTCGTACTTTGTGACGGATTCTGCGGACGAAATAGCCGCATTGGATGGGGGCGCCTTTGGTGGCGTCTGGCAGCGAACCGGGCACACGTTCAAGGTTTGGTCCGACGCTTCAGGCGGAGCACTGCCCACCTGCCGCTTCTTCAGCACCGGCTTTGCGCCCAAGAGTTCGCACTTCTACTCGCCGTTGACCACCGAATGTACGACTCTCGAGACGGACCCGGCCTGGCAATACGAGGGGATAGCCTTCTACATTAAGTTGGCCGACGACAACGGTTTATGTGCCACCGGCACGACCTCGCTGTATCGGCTTTATAACAACGGCATGGGTGGCGCGCCCGATCATCGCTACACAACAAGCCCAATCGTCCTGAACCAGATGCTTACGGCCGGATGGGAGTTCGAAGGCAACATCAATACGATGGTCTTCGCCTGCGTGCCGCAGTAGTCGAACAAAATGCGAGTAGGATAGCCTTAAGAAACGAGCTAGCGGGGTGCGCATGGACGCGCCGATGTTCGCTGGAACGACCCGGTGGGGGCCGCGGTTATGGCGCGTGACCGGCTTGATCGTCGCGGCGAGCTGTTTCATCTCCCCTTTGGCGCACGCCGACCTCGGCACGGCGGTCGAGTTCTACAACGCGACGCTGCACCACTACTTCATCACCGCCTATCCGGAAGAGGCAGCGGCGCTCGACGCCGGCACCAACGTCAAGGGCTGGACCCGCACCGGCGGCCAGTTCACCGTGTTCACCGATCCGGCCGAGGGCTTGCAGGCCGTGTGCCGCTTCTTCGGCACGCCGGGCGAGGGCCCAACTCGCACTTCTACACCGCCGACGCCGCCGAGTGCGCCAAGGTCAAGACGCTGCCGGCGTGGACGTTCGAGGCGATCGCGTTCTACATCCCGACTGCCGGCGAACGGCGATTGCGGCGGCAACTAGCCGGTGTACCGCAGCTACTACACCGACAACATCTGCCGACGCCAACCACCGCTTCACGGTGGACCTGACCGCGCACGTGCGGATGCCGCAGCGGCGCGGCGACGTGCTGGAAGGCATCGTGATGTGCGCGCCGGTGACCGACGCGGAGCGCGAGGCGGACGTCGTGCGCTTCCTGAGCAGGCCACGCTCGGGCCGACCGAAGCGCTGGTGCAGGAGGTGAAGGCGAAGGGGATCGAGAAGTGGCTCGACGAGCAGCTCCCGATGAACGTCACGCGGTACACGCAGTATCCGTTCTGGGAGCGCGCCGGTGGACCCGCGCATGTGCATGGACGACACGACGCCGCCGGTGACGCCCGAAAAATTCTGCGCACCGAACAAGCAGCAGCCGCAGCCCGTCGCCTGGGAGTTCTTCCGGCAGTCGAAGACCGCGCCCGATCAGCTGCGCCTGCGCATGGCGCACGTCTGGCACCAGATCTTCGTGGTCGGCGAGCTGGCGATGGAACCTACGGCGCACGCGGAGTTCCAGCAGCGCCTGCGCGACGGCGCCTTCGGCACGTTCGAGAACCTGCTGCCAAGTACGCGCTGTCGCCGCAGCTCGGCGACTTCCAGAACTGGGTGAAGAACGTTCCGGAGCACGACGGCATCAAGCCCGAACGAGAACTTCGCGCGCGAGCTGATGCAGCTCTTCACGATCGGCGTCAACGAGCTGAACGAGGACGGCACGCCGAAGCTCGACGCCGACGGGCGGCTCGTTCCGACCTACGGGCAGGCCGACATCGAGACGCTCGCGCGCGTCCTGACCGGCTTCACGTTTCCGACGCGGCCGGGCAAGACGCCCGGATTTCTGGGGAAACCGGCATTACTATCATCGGCGACATGATCCCGTTCGACGAGTTCCACGACACAGGGCGCCAAGAGCGCGCTCGGCGGCCGCCTGGTGCTTGGCCGCGGGCGGCGGCGCGATGGCCGAGGTGCGCGCGGCCATGCAGCGCGCTGGTCAATCACCCGAACACGCCGCCGTTCATCAGCCAAGCAGCTCATCCAGAAGACGGTGACGAGCTCGCCCACGCCGGGCTACGTCGCGCGCGTCGCGGCGGTGTTCAAGAACAACGGCAAGGGCGTGCGCGGCGATCTCGCCGCGGTGACGCGCGCGATCCTGCTCGACCCGGAAGCGCGCGGCGCGCGCAAGATCGACCCCGAGTACGGCCGCCTGCGCGAGCCGGCGCTGTTCTGGACCGCGATGATCCGCGCGCTGGACGTCGACGACGGACGGCGTAAATGCCGCACGACATGGGCTGCGCAAAGCAGCCAGTTCCTGTTCGAGGCGCCGACCGTGTTCAACTACTACCCGGCCGACTACACGCTGGCCGGCGGCAACATTCCCGGCCCGGAGTTCGGCATCTTCACGTCGGCCGAGTTCCTGAACCGCGCGAACCAGATCAACGACCTGCTCTACAACGTCGACCAGTCATGGTCGCAGGACGAACCGCTCTACGGCTGGGGGCCGACGGGCTACGTGCCGAACGCGACCGGCACGCCGCAGCCCGTCGCTCGCGGCCTTCCTGCCGGACGCGGCCAACGCCGACGCGCTGGTCGAGCGCTGAACCGCCTGTTCCTGCACGGCACGATGAGCGCCGCCATGCGCAAGACCATCGTCAACGCGGTGAACAAGCTCGCGCCGGCGACGCGCTGCGCCGCGTGAAGCTGGCGGTCAACCTGATCGCTCGCTGTCGATCGACTACCAGGTGCAGAAATGAGGCCGCGATGAACGCGCGACAGCGTGCCTCGCTTCGCCGCAGCGCCGGCGCCTGCTCAAGGTCGCCGCGGCGACGCGGCCTGCTCGCGGCCATCGAGCGCAATCTCGCGCTGGCGCAATCCGCGCCCGACTACAAGGCGCTGGTCTGCATCAATCTCGCAGGGCGGCAACGACGGCGAGAACACGCTGATCCGCTACGACAGCGCCGGGCTACCAGAACTACGCGGCGATCCGGACGCCCGCATCGGGCATCAACATCCCGCAGGCGCAGCTGCTGCCGATCCAGCCGGCGCGCGGCGGCCCGCCGTTCGGATTCCATCCCGCGTGCGCGCCGCTGCAAGGCGCTGTTCGACCAGAAGAAGCTCGCGGTCGTCGCCAACGTCGGCATGCTGGTGCAGCCGTCGACCAAGCCGGGCCTCGAGACGCAGGGCGCGCCGCGGCCGGCCAACCTGTTCTCGCACTCGCGACCAGGAGCTCGCGATCCAGAGCGCGCGATGCGCACGGGTTCACGCGCGTCGGCTGGGGCGGCCGCATCGCCGACCGGCTCGACGCGGCCAATCCGGGCACGCTGTTTCCCGCCGCTGATCTCGACGAGCGGGCCTGCAGACCTTCGTCTACGGGCCGCACGTCGGTGCCGCTGACCGTGCCCGAGAATCCGTGCTTCACGCTCGTACAGCAGCGGCGACGACCAGTTCCAGTTCGACGCGCTGCGCGACGCCGCGCTGCGCGAGATCGCTCGCGCAGAGCCGGCCGAACGTCTACGACGCCGTCGCGCAGCTGCTATGCCGAGGAAGGGCTGGCCGCGTCGTCGGTCGTGTTCCCGATCCTGCAGAACCAGGCATCGGTCGTCGCGCCGTTCTTCGCGAGCCTCGACACCAGCATCGCGCGGCAGCTGCAAGACCGTCGCGCAGCTGATCGAAGGCCGCGGCGCAGACGCAGCTGAAGCGGCAGGTGTTCTACGTCGCATCAGGGGGGCTACGACACGCACGGCAGCCAGGCTGGGCATCCAGCAGCGACGCTGCTGCGGCGATCTGTCGCAGGCGGTCAAGGCATTCCAGGACGCGATGACGGCGCTCGGCCTCGCCAACAACGTCACGACGTTCACGCTGTCCGAATTCGGCCGCACGTTCAAGCCCGCCAGCAACCAGGGCACCGACCACGGCTGGGGCAACTACGCGTTCGTGATCGGCGGCGCGGTGCAAGGGCGGCGACTTCTACGGCACGCGTGCCGACGCAGGCGCTGAACGGCCCCGACGACCTCGGCGACGGATGGCCGCTGGATTCCGACGACGTCGCTCGAGCAGTACGGCGCGACGCTGGCGCGCTGGTTCGGCATCGCCGAAGCCGACCTGCCCTACGTCTTCCCGAACATCGGCGCGTTCGCGAACACGAATCTGGGCTTCATGGCGTGATTTCGATGTGAGGTTGCGCGGAATACGGCCGTCGCGGCGCTAGTCGGCGTCATTCGAGCGCTCGCCATCGAGTGAGCGTCAGCCTGATCGCCTCTCGTCCCGCGGGTCGATTCGCTCGGGTAAAATGACGTTCCCGCGCCCCATCCCGCTTCCATGAACGCTCCTCATACGCCATCCCTGTTTTCAGCCGTCGAATTGGCGCCGCGCGATCCGATCCTCGGCGTCAGCGAGACGTTTGCAGCGGACCCGAGCCCGGACAAGGTCAATCTTGGCGTTGGCGTGTATTACGACGACGGCGGCAAGGTGCCGCTGCTCGAATGCGTGAAGCGCGCCGAACGCGAGATTACCGACAGCGCCGTGCCGCGCGGCTATCTGCCGATCGACGGCATTCCCGCCTATGACAAGGCGGTCAAGGCGCTGCTCTTCGGAGCCGACAGCGAAATCGTGACCTCCGGCCGCGCCGTGACGGTGCAAGCGTTGGGCGGCACGGGCGGCCTCAAGGTCGGCGCCGATTTCCTTCGCCGGTTCGCGCCCAGTGCACATGTTTACATCAGCGATCCCAGCTGGGAAAACCATCGCGCGCTGTTTGAAGGCGCAGGCTTCGTGGTTGACGACTACGCGTATTACGACGCCGCGGCGCACGGACTCGATTTCGCCGCCATGCTGGCATCGCTGCAGCGGATACCGCCGGGCTCGATCGTCGTACTGCATGCGTGCTGCCACAATCCCACCGGCGCGGACCCGACCGACGCGCAGTGGAGCGAGATCATCGAAGTCGTGCGCGCGCGCGGCCTTCTGCCGTTCCTCGACATCGCTTACCAGGGCTTCGCCGACGGCATCGAGCAGGATGGCACCGTCGTTCGCCGGTTCGCGGCAACGCCGGGACCGTTGTTGGTATCGAATTCGTTTTCGAAATCGTTTTCGCTCTACGGCGAGCGCGTGGGCGCATTGAGTGTCGTGGCCAGCGACCGCGACGAAGCTGCTCGCATCCTGTCGCAGTTGAAGCGGGTGGTGCGCGCCAACTACTCGACGCCGCCGACGCACGGCGGGCAGATGGTGGCGATGGTGCTGAGCTCGCCCGAGCTGCGCGGACTGTGGGAGGCCGAGCTCGCCACGATGCGCGAACGCATCCGCACGGTGCGCAAGAATCTCGTGGCCAAGCTGAACGAGCTGGCACCGCACGCCGACTTCGAGTTCATGCTCCGGCAGCGCGGAATATTTTCCTATTCCGGCCTGACCAAGGAGCAGGTCGGGCGGCTGCGCGACGAATTCTCCATCTATGCGCTCGACACCGGCCGAATCAACGTCGCCGCGATCAACTCGCGCAACATCGACGCTGTGGCCAAGGCAATCGCCACGGTCATTGCATAGCAAGACGACTGTTGCGTGACCCTTCCAGGACGAGGAGCGCTTTGACTTCAACGGCGTTTCGGCTATAATTAAAGGCTGTGCGACGCGGGAATAGCTCAGTTGGTAGAGCGCAACCTTGCCAAGGTTGAGGTCGCGAGTTCGAGACTCGTTTCCCGCTCCAGAATCCTTTGAGGGAGAGCCCGTAGCAGACAATTGCGGCTCTCCCTTTTCGTTCGCCCGGTCTGCGCCCGTTTTCCTCGCGCCGGCCGTCGCCCCAGGCGGGGTGGCAGAGTGGTCATGCAGCGGCCTGCAAAGCCGTCTACGCCGGTTCGATTCCGACCTCCGCCTCCA
>CAVWIM010000004.1:0-144272 GCA_963755065.1 uncultured beta proteobacterium | reverse complement strand
CAAGAGCGTCGAGGAGCTCGAGCTCTCGGTGCGGTCGCCTGAGTTCGTTCAAGAACGCGAACATCCGCACGATTCGACGAGCTGGTGCAGAAGACCGAAGCCGAGATGCTGAAGACGAAGAACTTCGGGCGGAAGTCGCTGAACGAGATCAAGGAGATCCTGCAGTACGATGGGTCTCTCGCCTCGGGATGCGGCTGGATCAGCCGACGGCCGCGGGATCAGATCGTACGTAGGAGCCCCGGCTTCGAGCCCCGAGGCCAAGGACTGGAACGATGCGTCACAGAGTTGCACATCGAAAAGGGGGCCGGGTCACCGAGCATCGGATTGCGCTGCTCCGCAACCAGGCCACCGCGCTCATCCGCCACGAGCGGATCGAGACCACCGTCCCGAAGGCGAGGAGCTGCGTCCCTTTGTCGAGCGGCTGATCACCATCGCCGACGCGGCCTCGCCGCCGGCGACGGCAACATCAAGCTGCTCAACGCGCGCCGGATGGTCCTCGTCGACATCCACGCCGCGCCGCGCCAGCTGTTCGACGACATCGCGCCGCGCTACGAGTCGCGGCCGGGCGGTTACACGCGGATGCTGCGTATCGGATTCCGCCGTGGCGACGGCGCCGACGTCGCGCAGGTGGAGCTCGTCGGCAGCGAGTTCGATCCCGAACGCCGAGGTCGGAGAAAGCCACGGCGCGGCCGTGAGCGAAGAAGTCCGTTGGCCAGCGGCTGAAGGCAGCGGCCGAACGCGTCCGCGGCAAGAAGGGTGTACGGCGAAGACGCCGACGCCGGTCCGCCGCGGGGCAACCGCAAAATCACGACGCCGCGGAAGGCCGGCGGATCCTAAGGGCGAACAGCAGTAGGCCGGGGCTTTACTCGCGCCGTTCGCGGCAACTCAGGGCGCGGTGGCTTCTGCCATCGCGCCCTTTGTTTTTCGGCGTCTCAGACTGTCAGCGTCTTCAGGTACGCCACGCTCTGCTTCGTCAGCTCCATGTTCTGCTCGACGAAGTAGTTCTTCACGCCGCCGACCTTCGCCGCCTGGAACGTCTTCACCCAGTCGATGCTGCCCTTGCCAACGGCGACCGTCTGCGCGCGCGCGGGCGTCGCCTTCATGTCGACGTCCTGCACGTGCATCGAGAAGAAGCGGCCGGGGTACTTCGTGAAGTACTCGTGCGCCACGAAGCCGCGGCTGATTGTGGACATCTGGAACTGGAACTTCACGAGCGCCGGATCGAGCAGCTCGAAGAGGATGTCGTAGGTGCGCCGGCCGCCGACCTCGGAGCAGCTCGAAGCCTTCGTTGTGGAGGCCCTGCTGGATGCCCGCCTTCGCGGCCACGGCGGCGATCCTGTTGTACTCGTCCGCCGCCCGCTTCACGTCGTCCAGCGTCGGGGTGCTTGCCGGCGCCGAGCGTGGCCGTGATCATCTGCGTGATGCCGACGTCCTTCGCCCAGGCGATGCATCTCGGACTGCCGCTTGCGCAGTTCCTTCATGCCGAAGTGCGCGCTGACGCAGCCGAGCCCGTGGTCGGCCAGGATCTTCTTGACCTGCTTGCCGTCGTGAGGCTGGCGAACTCCTCGTAGTCGAGCGGCGAGCACATCTCCACGCTCGCACGCCGATGCCCGCCAGCGTGGCGGCGAGGCCGGCGAAGTTGCCGTCCTTGATCAGCGCGCGGTGAGGCCAGGTCTGGCTGCCGATCGGCAGCCCCAGCGGGTTCGCGTTCAGAGTCATCGACATCCGCGGCCAGGAGGCCCGCCACGCGCTGCGTCGGCGCCGGCCTGCCTGATGAACTGTCGACGTGACAGGGCGTCATGATGCACGTCTCCGTGTCGCGGGCGTATACCTCGTCACAGATTCGTGCGCGGCGGCCTATACTCTGCCCTTCTCGACTCGCAGCTGAGGCCGCCATGAGCACCTGTCGATCGCCGACGTTTCTCGGCACGCCTCGGCGCCGCCTCTGCGCTCACGATCGTGCCGCGCCGCGTGCTCGGCGGCCCCGGCTACATCGCGCCGAGCGACATGATCCTGCTCGCGCAGGTGGGCTGCGGGACGCAGGCGCAGCGGCAGGTGAACACCGGCCTCGTGACGCGGCCCGACCTGCAGTTCGTCGCCGTCGTCGATCCCAACCGCGACTCGCAGGACTACGTCGACTGGGAGCAGTTCGGCAACCGCGACCGGATCCGCAGTTCCTCGACGACCCGACGTGGGGCGCCGAGCGACACCGGCATCCGCGCCGGGCCGCGACGTCGCGCGGCAGATCATGGAGACCTACTACCGCAAGCAGAACCGCCCGGCGCGCGGCATCCGCTCGTACGAGGACTACCGCGAGATGCTCGAGAAGGAGACCGACATCCAGGGCGTCGTCAACATCACGCCGGATCACCAGCACGGCAGCATCAACATCTCGGCGCTGAGGAAGGGCAAGGCCGCGATCTCGCACAAGCCGGTCGCGAGCGTGCTCCACGAAGTGCGGCGCACGGTGCAGGCCGCACGCGAGAGCGCGGCGCCGTCGCACCTGCTGGCCTACAGCAACAACCCGGACCGGCACACGCTGGCGGCGTGGATCAAGGCGGGCGTGATCGGCACCGTCCGCGAAGTGCACAACTGGACCAACCGCCCGTTCTGGCCGCAGGGCATGCAGGAGTACCACGAGTCCGGGCCGCCCGTGCCGCCGGCTTCAACTGGCCGTTGTGGCAGGGGCCCGAGCCGGATCGCCCGTTACCATCCGAGCTACACGTTCGCGGTCTACCGGGGCTGGTACGCGTACGGCACCGGATGCCTCGGCGACATGGGCCACTACAGCCTGTGGCAGCCGTACCGCATCCTCGAATCTTGGCGTGCCGGACGTTCGTCGAGGCCCGGCCGAACAACGACGCGTTCGTCGACGCGCACAACGTGAGCGACGGCGGACACGTGTCGCTCGCCGCGTTCCCGAAGGCCAGCACCGTCCGCTGGCGTCATCCCGCGACGGCCGGACCGCCCGTCGGTGGACACGTTCTGGTACGACGGCGGGATGAAGCCGCAGACGCCTGAGGAGCTGTACGAGGACGGAGAGGACCTGCCGACGAGGGCATGCTGTTCATCGGCGACAAGGGCAAGATCCTGTGCGACTTCCGCGCGAACAAGCCGCGCCTGATCCCGCAGAGCCGTCAGCAGGCGTTCGAAGGGTCGGTCGGCGCCGCAGGACTCGATCGCCACGACGCCGGAAGACGAGTGGGTCAACGCCATCCGGAACGGCAGCGAAGTCGCGCGGCAGCTTCGAGCAGGTCGCCGCCGCTCGCCGAAGCCGTGACGCTGGCCGGCCATCGCGCTGCGGGTGCCCTACAAGCGGCTGCTGTGGGACGCCGGGAAGACGGAGTTCACCAACTCCCCGGAGGCGAAGCGTTCGTCCGACGGGAGCAATACCGCCCAGGCTGGGAGGCGATTGTTGGCTGATGTCTCGCCAGCGATGAGTGATGAGCGACGGGTGACGAGCTGGAACTGGGAACGACGAACGGAGTCAGGGCGCGGCTTCAACCGCGCCATTCGCCAAACGAGCTATGCAACGTCGTGACGCCGTCAAGACCTTGGTGGCGGTTGTGGTCCCGGCGTGCCTGGCGGCCGCGGCGCCTTCCGTCTCCACGCTCATCGGCACCGGCGTCGCCGGCCATCCGACACGCAGGTGAACAACCCCTACGGCCTCGCCATCGGTCCCGACGGCGCGCTCTACTTCTGCGACCTCGACAACCAGCGGATCCGGCGGCTCGACCTGACGACGCGCCGGACGACCGACGTCGCTGGCAACGGACAGCGCGGCTACGCGGGCGACGGCGGCCCGGCGACCGCGGGCGCGCTCAACATGCCGCACGAGATCGCAGTTCGACGCGCGCGGCCACCTCTACGTCGCCGAGCGCGACAACCACGTCGTGCGCAAGGTCGAAGCGGGCACCGGCCGGCATCTCGACGCTGGCGGGCACCGGCGAGGCGGGATTCTCGGGCGACGGCGGCCCGGCATCGGCGGCGCAGCTGCGTCGCCGCACAGCATCGCCGTCGAGCCCGGCCGGGCGGTTCCTGCTGATCTGCGACGTCGGCAACCACCGCATCCGCGCGCGTCGATCTCGCCACCGGCGTCATCGAGACGATCGGCGGGACCGGCGAGCGGCAGCCGACGCCGGACGGCGCGCCGCTGGCCGGCACGCCGCTCAACGGCCCGCGGACGCTGGCCATCGACGGCGACGGACGATCTGTACCTGGCGCTGCGCGAGGGCAACGCCATCTACCGCATCGACGCCGGACGGCGACGATCCACCACGTCGCCGGCACCGGCGAGCAGGGCCACACCGGCGATGGCGGGCCGGCGCGCGCGGCGACGCTGGCGGGCCCAAGGGGCTGGCCTGCTCGCGCGGCGCGCTGTTCGTCGCCGACACCGAGAACCACGTCATCCGCCGCATCGATCTGGACAGCCGGCGTCATCGCCACCGTGCTCGGCACCGGCAGCGCGGCGACGGCCCGGAGCCCGATCCGCGGCGCTGCGCGCTCGCCCGGCCGCACGGCGTGCTCGTCGACGCGCGAGGGCGTGCTCTACGTCGGCGACAGCGAGGCGCACCGCATCCGCGTGATGCCTTCCACAGGAGGAGTGCTCGAGTGAGAACTTCACCGGTCCGACTGCTCATTGCCGCAGGTATCTGGCTCTCGCTGACTGCCGCGGTCCAGACGCCCGTGCCGGAGGAGCACATCGACGCTGTCAAGGCGTCGCCTGCCAACTTCAGGCTGCTGCTGGAAAACGAACGTGTCCGCGTGGTCGAATACGCCATTCGCGCTGGCGAACGCGACCAGTGGCACACTCACCCCGCCAGAGTCTCCTACGTCGTGTCCGGCGGAACAGTACGGGTCACGGGCGCTGATGGACGTTCGCTGGTCTTCGAGGAGAAGCCCGGCGACACGACCTGGTCGGAGCCGGCGCCGCGCCACTTCGTCGAGAATATAGGCCCGACGCCCGTCAAGACCATCCTCGTCGAAGTGAAGGAGCGACCTTGAACCTTCCTATCGTGCGGCTGGCTGAGGTTCGAGATGGTCTCGCCCGAGGGGAATTCTTTCTCGAGTACCAGCCGATCGTCTCGCTGGCCGACGGCCGGTGCCTCGGGGCCGAAGCGCTGATTCGTTGGCGTCGTGGCGATCACGTCATCCCGCCGTCCGAATTCATCCCGCTGGTCGAGAACACGGCAGTCTCCGGGTTCATCACTTACTGGGTCATGGAGACCGTGATGGCGGAGCTTGGCGGATGGCTGAAGGAGAACCCGGACGTCTACGTGTCGATTAACGCGCCGCCAGAAATCCTCGGCCGGGGCGGCATCGAGTACGCCGCGGTGAAGTCCGGGCTGATGTCGCTGTCCTCGCAGGTGATGCTGGAAATCACCGAGCGCGGGATTCCGGATCCCCTCGGTCTGGCGTCGATCAACGACCGCGGCGGCACCGGCGTCCGCGTCGCTCTGGACGACGTCACGCTCGCGGGAGGGGTGAGCATGGCCGTGTTGATGCGGTGCCCGTTTGACGCAATCAAGCTGGACAAGTCGCTCATTGACCAGATCACGCCGGACGCGCCGCGGCCCGACTGGATGAACGCGGTACGGATGCTCGAGGGATCCGGCGCGCCGATGCTCGTGATCGCCGAGGGTGTCGACACCGAATACCAGGTCGCCATGCTCCGTGCCGCCAACGTCTACGCGGCGCAGGGCTTCTACTTCTCCCGGCCGCTCGACACGGCGTCGTTGTTTGCGTTCCATCGGGAACGAAACCAGGAATGAAATCTGTGGATTCGCTTGTGGTCGTAAGGCCGGACTTCAGTTCGGCCTCCTGGGCTGGATCGTCCTCACCCGCCAGTGCTATTCTCCTGTCGTTCCTAGCGGGGCCTGCCGTTCTCAGCCAGGGCCCCTACCTGCGTTCTCGCTCTCGCCGAGATCGTGGATGTAGGCATCCGCGAGCACACGGAGAAGGTGTGCGATGCCTCACAACATGATCGCTGGACTCGCGACCGTCATCTATCGCGTCACGGACCTCGACCGCGCCAAAGCGTGGTACTGCGTCCGCCTTTCAGCAGGCGCCGTACTTCGACCAGCCGTTCTACGTCGGCTTCAGCATCGGCGGCTACGAGCTTGGCCTGGACCCCGACCCGTCGGGCGGCAAGACAGGCCCAGGTGGCAGCGTCGCGTACTGGCGCGTGGCGTCTATCGACTCCGCCGTGGCGCACTTTATCGCCTCCGGCGCGGCCGTTGTCGCGGCCGCGCAGGAGGTCGGCGACGGGATCAAGGTCGCGACCGTCAGCGATCCTTCGGCAACCTGATCGGCCTCATCGAAAATCCGCACTTCGCGCTGCCGAAATCCTGAGCTCGCCATGTCGATCGTCTGCGTCCGCAGTTTCGCCGTCTCGCTCGACGGTTTCGCCGCCGGGCTCGATCAGGGCCTGGAGCAACCGCTCGGCGTACGCGGTCCGGAACTGATGGAGTGGTTCTTCAACACGCGGGTCTGGCGCGACATGCACCACCTCGGTGGCGGTGAAACCGGCGTGGACAATCGCATGGCAGAACTGGGCTTCCAGAACGTGGGCGCGTGGATCCTCGGACGGAACATGTTCGGGCCCGTCCGCGGTCCATGGCCCGACGAGAGCTGGCGGGGGTGGTGGGGCGACGAGCCGCCCTACCACGTCCCGACGTTCGTCCTGACGCATCACTCGAGACCTCCGCTGGCGATGCAGGGCGGCACGACGTTTCATTTCGTCACTGACGGGATCGCGGGGGCGCTCGCGCGCGCGAAAGAGGCGGCCGGCGGACGCGACGTCCGCATTGTTGCGCGCGCCGTGCACTTTGCGTCGACGGTAGCGTTCGTCGGCGCGATTGCTTTCGGGCCCTCGTCGCCGAGCCAGCGTTCCGCAGCACGCCTGCCGGGTCACCTGCAAATAACTTTCGCAGGCAGTTGGCATGGATCGCCTGGATCGGTCTGGGCTTAGCCGTCGTGTCCGGTGCAGCGTGGCTGGTCCTGCTTGCCGCAGAGATCAGCGGCCGTCCCTTGGTCGAGGTATTCGCTGGAGATGTTGTCCGGACCGTGCTCACGGGGACGCGATTCGGAACCGTCTGGAGCGTCCGCCTTGTCTTCGCGATCCTCTTGGCGGGCAACCTCGTTCTGTCGGTTCGCGCTCGTCATGCTTTGTCTCCCTGGCACGGTGCGCTCTCGGCAGCGCTGGCGGCCGCGCTGGTCGGAAGTCTGGCGTGGGCTGGACACGCCGCAGGCACGCCGGGGCTCACTGGCAAGCTACACGTCATCGCCGATGCGTTGCACCTTGTTGCGGCAGCGGCTTGGGTCGGAGGCTTGCTCCCACTCGCGCTGCTGTTCGCGGCAGCACGCAGAGGCGTTGATCCGGCGCTCGGGTCCGTGGCTCGCGAAGTCACGCGGCGATTTTCGATGCTCGGCGTGGTCAGCGTCGGCACCATCTTCGTAACCGGCTCGGTCAACACCTATGTGCTGGTTGGCAGCGTGCCGGCATTACTGGAGACCGACTATGGCGAACTCTTGCTGGTGAAGATCGGGCTGTTCATCGCAATGGTTTGCGTCGCCGCGATCAATCGCCTGCGGCTGAGTCCACGACTTGTGTCCGTTAAGGCCAACTCGAATGCTGTGCGACAACTGCAACGCAACACTCTGATCGAGGCGGCGGTTGGCTTGATCATCCTGGGCATCGTCGGCGTGCTCGGTACCCTTCCGCCTGCGATACACGCGGTGCCGACTTTACACATGCACCAGCACTGACTCCCCTTCGGTTTGAAGGGCGCGGACGATTGCAGAGTAGTTGCGTCGCATCTTCACCGGACTTGCCGTCGTGCTACGGCGTTGCGGATTCTTCCAGGAACTGCTCGGCGGCAGGGGTGCCGAGCCTCATGGTCGCCTTCGGCATTTCCTTCGACATGTCCGAGTTTTTCTTGGCCAGCGCGGCCGTCGACGGGCCGGCTTGCGGATAAACGGCGGACGCGATCACGTCAGCGCGTCGTTCCGCGATGGTCGGCTTGGGTACTTGACGCGACATTGCGACGTTGTCCGCGTCCTGCCTTGCGGTGGCGCGTGCACCTGTCGTGTCGTCGCCTTGCTCGGTCATTGCCTGCACCATTTGTTGCCGGGCCTTCACGTCGGCCGACGAATAGAAGGCGGCTTGCGCAGGCGCGATCGACGACATCGCGAGTCCCGCGACAAGTATTGCAAACGGCTTGTTCATGCTGATCTCCATCCAGAATGGAAAAAAGGAAAACGCGACCGAATCGAGGTCGTGTCAATATTGGATGGAGGCGCCGGCGCAAAGTTGCACCCCCGAACGGGGGATAGTCTGTTGCCTAATGTAAACGCAGCGCAGTGCGTGTAGGCGGGAATGAAATGGCATCCCTGCAAGGCAGGAAGGCCGCTGTAGGACGGCATGAGACAATTCGCGCCATGGCAACGTTGGCAAACCGCTCCGACTCTCCATCGCCCGTGGCGGGCGACATTCGCTTCGCGCGCGCGCATCGCGGCGTCGCCGTGTGGCTCCTCGTCTGCTGCGCGGTCGTGTTCGCGATCGTCGTTGTCGGGGGCGTGACGCGGCTCACGCATTCCGGCTTGTCGATCACCGAGTGGCAGCCGATCGTCGGCACGATGCCGCCGCTTTCCGACGCCGACTGGAGCGCCGCCTTTGCCAAGTATCAGCTCACGCCCGAATACCAGCAGGTGAACAAGGGCATGACACTCCCCGAATTCCAGCGCATCTTCTGGTGGGAATATTTCCATCGGCTGCTGGGGCGCCTGGTCGGCGTCGTTTTCCTGCTGCCGTTCCTGTGGTTCCTGGCGCGGCGCAAGATCCCCCCGGGTACGGCATCCCGTTTGCCATCATTTTTGCGCTGGGCGCCGCGCAGGGGGCGCTTGGCTGGTACATGGTCCAAAGCGGGCTGGTGGCGGATCCGCGCGTGTCCCAATTTCGCCTCACCGCACATCTCGGACTGGCGTTCCTGATTTTCGCGGCCATGTTCTGGGCCGCGCTGTCACTGCTCTTGTCACAGCGCGCCAAACGCCACGCGGACAATGCCCTATCCTCGACCCGATACTTCGCTGTAGCCATCGCATGCCTTGTCTTCCTGCAAGCGATGTCCGGCGGAATGGTTGCGGGCATACGCGCGGGCTTCGCGTACAACACCTTCCCGCTGATGAACGGGGCGATCGTGCCTGCGGAGATCCTGTCGCTCGACCCTGCGTGGAAGAATTTTTTCTACAACATGGCGACGGTGCAGTTCGTCCATCGACTGCTTGCCTTGCTCCTCGCCTTCGCCGTGCCGCTGCTATGGTGGAAGGTTGCGCGCGCGGAACGCCTGCCACGCGGCGCGCGGGTTGGCGCGCACTTTCTGCTCGCGATGCTTGCCATCCAGTTCACGCTCGGCATCCTGACGCTCGTCCTTGTCGTTCCGTTGCCGCTCGCAGCCCTGCATCAAGCCGGCGCGTTGCTTCTGTTTGCGTTTGCGCTGAACCTGGTCCATGCGCTCCGCTGAATGGCTGTCGCGGTCGCAAGTTGCATCGTCGCGCGATTGCGGCGATGATATGCGGCTCCGATTTGCTTAGCTGTCCAAACAAGGATGCCATGGCTGCCGAAACCCGCACCCTCGACGAACCCTTAAGCGACGCCGAACTCGACGAACTCGAGAGTTTCCTGGCGTCCGATGCGGTCCCCGAGGACTGCATGGACCTCGAGATGCTGGACGGGTTCCTCGCGGCCATCGTCAGCGGTCCGGAATCGATCCAGCCTTCGGAATGGCTGCCGCAGGTCTGGAGCGACGGCGGCCGCAGCGCAACGCCCGCCTACGGCAACACGGAGCAGGCGCAACAGATCATGACGCTGATTCTCCGGCACATGGTGGGCATACAGCGCACGCTGGCCGAATCGCCGACGAGGTTCCGGCCGCTCCTCTATCTACCCGAGGACAAGAAGGCGAGCCAGAAGCCGGCGGAACGCCAGCCCCCCGAGGGCACCGCGTGGTGCGAAGGGTTCATGGCCGGCGTGAAGCTGCGTGACGACGAGTGGCAGCCGTTGTACGACGCGGAGGATGCGCGCGACTGGATCTTTCCGATCGAAGCGCTCGCCTTTGGCGAACAGGATCCGGAATTCGCCGAGTGGATCGACGACAAGGAAAAGCGCGCGAGCCTCGTCGAGGAACTCGCCGTCGCCTCGGTGCTGATCTATCGCTTCTGGCAGGATCGGCGCCGCACGACGGCCACGCGCGGGGGCGGGGCACGGCGCACGCTGACGGAAACCGCGCGCAAGTCGCGCGAGCGGTTACACTGAAATGCCCGGGGCGTCGCCCCGCAGGCATTAAAATGCCGACACACTGAAATGCCCGGGGCGCCGAACGCCTCGGCGGCACTAAAATCCTCGACCTCGACCTTCGCTCCATCAACTGGGGCTCCGTTTACGTGGCCAGCGAATGGGTGATTCGCGTGGCCGCGCTGGTCATCGTGCCGCAGCGGCGCCCGCCTAGCGCGGCGCGCGCGTGGCTCCTGCTCATCTTCTTCCTGCCCTGGCCGGGCTTCGTTTTCTATGCGCTGATCGGCCGCGCGTACCTGCCGCGGCGGCGGCTCAAGGTCCAGCAGCAAATCTACGAAACTATCCGGCGCATCGAGCCGCGAGCGCTTTCGGGCGAGGCGGTCGCCGCGCCGGCGGTGTCGCCGGAACTGCTGCCTGCGCTGCGCCTGGCGGAGCAACTCTCCGAGTTTCCGGTCGTGGGAGGAAACCACTTCGAATTGCTGCCCGTGTACGACGCTGCCATCGAGACCGTCATCGCGGACGTGGATGCCGCACAGCGCTACGTGCACATGCTCTTCTACATCTTCGAGGACGATGAAATCGGCGCCAGGATGGCTGCGGCGCTGGAACGGGCGCTGCGCCGCGGCGTCGTCGTGCGCGTCCTGATGGATGCAATCGGCTCCCGCGGCGGCCTCAAGGGATTGGCGCCTGGGCTGCGCGCCGCCGGCGCCGAGGTCCTTCCGGTGATGCCGTTGCGGTTGTGGGGGCCGAACGCCGCGCGCTTCGATTTGCGCAACCATCGCAAGATCGTCGTCGTCGACGGCCGGTTCGCGTTTTTTGGCTCGCAGAACGTCGTGAGCGCGAACGCCAATCGCGGCATGATCAACGAAGAGATGTTCGTGCGCGTAACCGGGCCGATCGTCCGCCACTTGCACGCGGTGCTGCTCGGCGACCGCTATCTCGAAACCGGCGACCTGCCACCCGAGTCCGACAGCTTGGCACCCGCCGATCGCCTCGAGCACCATCCCGGACTCGCGCAGGTCGTGCCGAGCGGCCCCGGGTACAACGAAGGCACGGCCGAGGCGGTCATGATCGCGCTCATGTACGGCGCCCGGGACAACGTGGTCCTGACGGCGCCTTATGTGATTCCGAGCGATGCGTTCCTGGCGGCGATGTGCCACACGGCGCGGCGCGGCGTGGCGGTCGACCTCATCGTGGATCGGGAATCGAACAAGCCGCTGGTACAGCTCGCGCAGCAGTCGTACTACGACATCATGCTCAGGGCCGGTGTGCGTATCCACCGCCATACCGGCAGCTTCCTGCACGCCAAGCACTTGAGCGTGGACGACGATGTCGCGCTGATCGGCTCGTCGAATTTCGACATCCGTTCATTCGCCCTCAATGCCGAAGTGAGCGTGCTGATCTACGATCGTGCGCTGGTGGCAGATCTCAAGCGCGTGCAGGACGGATATCTGCGGCATGCGCTGGTCGTCACGCGCGAGGAGCGGAGGCGGATGCGCGTTGGCCGCCGTGCGCTCGAGAACCTCGCGCGGCTGACCGATTCGCTGCTCTGATGACCGACGACGCCGATGTGCGCGACACCGCCGCTCGTCCCTGTTTTCGGGCGGACAGGATTTTCGCGACTGCGTTGCGTGGGGCGCGAATCTACTCGCCGGCGGCCAGCGCCCGCTTCATCCGGTCGAGGTCGTAGCCATCCCTCCGCACTTCGTAATCTTCGATGAGCCGCACGAGTTCGTCGAAGCGTCGCCCGCTGGGTGTATCGGGGTCGGCGAGCATCAGGTCTTCGAGTTCGTCGAGCGCCGCCACGTATTGCGAATCGTCGCGAAGCTGCGCGGGGTCGAGCACGTGAGCCATGGATCCTCCGTTCGCGGTTACCTGCTCCACGGATGATCGGCGACGGAACGCCGCGGCCGCCATCGGCCGTTTGGCCTACTCCGGCGGTGAGGCGGGCGCGTCGAGCAGAGGAGCGGCCGCAGCGGGAGTTTCCGCCTGCCGATGCGCGAGCGCCGTCAACGTCGCGGTCGCGAGCACGATGAGCATGACGGCGCCAAAGGGAAAGCCTTCGAGCTTTCCGGTTTCAGCGGCGCTCAAGAACAGCAACACGGTGATGAGACCGCGCGGCGCGATCCACAAGAGCCGCGCCGCGGCATCTTGCCGCAACAGTTTCAGGATCAGCCAGCGCGATCCATAGATAATGACGATTCCCACGCCGGCGACGATCCAGGCCTCATGCGAAAGCATTTGCCCGACATTGGTCCAGTAGCCCAGCAGCAGGAAGAAAAAGCTCTTGGTCGCGAACGTGAGCTCCGCGACCAGGCTCTTGAATTCCTTCAGTGTCTGGTTGTAATGGTCGCCGTGCAGCGAACGCAGCCGCGCGTTCCACGCGATGAGGCGCGGGTTGTTGATTAGCAGTCCGCATCCCAGGACCAGGATGAGCGGCGACAAGTGAAGTTCCTTGCCCACCGCGTAAAGGCAGATCAGTCCGGCGATGAGCGGCAGGAAGCGAACGTGGCCGTCGAGCTGGTTGATGAAATAGTAGAGCGTGAGCGCCGCCGCGATCGCGGCGGCCAACGACACCGCCCCGCCGCCCAGCAGGTCGAACGTGAACGAATCCAGCGAGCCCTCGGCGTTGTGCCACGCGTAGAACACGAGCACGCCGACGATGTCCGAAAGCGAGGATTCGTAGATGACGAATTCGCGCGGACGCTGGGGGAGACCGTTCGCCGCCGGGATCGCCACCGCACTGCTGATGACCGCGAACGGGATCGCTGCGAGCACCGCTACCGGCACGTCGAATTCCAATCCGAAATGAAACAGCGCGGTGAAGCCGGCGAACGTCGCCGCGAATCCCAGCAGCATCGACGCCGATGACCGCGCCATGAGCCCGAGGCGTCCGCGCGACACGTTGAGATCGAGCGCGCCTTCCAGCACGATGAGGATGAGGCCGAGCGTCCCGATCACAGGCACGATCGGATCCACCCAGCCCAGGTGAAGGTGCGTGGTATCCATGATCTGCCGCAGCGCGATGCCGGTGCCGATCAGCAGCACCACGGACGGCAGCTTCCAGCGTCGCCCGATGATGTCGAGCAGGTAGGCGAACAAGAGCAGCGCGGAGGCTGCGAGAATCGCCGTGTTGGTCATGGGGCGAGACGGCTACGGCATCTGGATCTTGCCGCCACCGGGAAAGCCGCCGCCGGTCAGCGCACTTGCGGCCCCCGCGGGCGGCACGATCAATCCCGACGACTGTTGCCGCCGCAATTCCTGCAATTCACGCATCGTGCGTTCGATTCCGGCTTTCGCGGCCTCACCGTACTTCTCGACGGCTTCGGCAAGGCTCGTGGCTTCGATGTCGAAGCTCACGGGCAGCGCGCCCATGTTGGTCATGATCTGTGCATCACCGGTGTAAATGGTCGGGCGGGACGTGTCGGTCGTGCCGTCGCTTTTGACCGGCACCATGAGGCGGATGGTGCCGATCTTGCGGTCGGTGACGATTTCTTCGCGATAGAGCGACGCGGCGTCCATCGTCGCGTCGGCGGAACGGGCTTCGGCGGGCATGGTGATCCTTGGCGGTCCGGGAAACCCCCAATTTTAATGGACTCTGCTCGCTTCTGCAGGATCGCGTTACGCGTGCGTCATCACCTCGTCGGGCCGGAAGAGGTACGAATCCATGGCCAGCGCGCCGTTCTCGAACCCATCGACAATCCGCTCCGGCCGGGAATGTTCGCCGGCAGCGCCGTAGGCGACCAGGAGCGGCAGGAAATGTTCCTCGCTCGGATGCGCACGCACCGCCTCCGGCGCGCGTTCGCGATAGGCGACCAGCGCGTCCGTGTCGTGCGCGGCGAGCGTCGCGGCCAGCCATGCCGAAAACGCCCGCACATAGGCAAGCGGCTCCGGCCGGCGCGCGTTGGACATCCAGTCGCGCAGGTTGTGCGTCGCGTGGCCGGAGCCCACGATCAGCACGCCTTCCTGCGTCAGCGGCGCGAGCGCGCGGCCGAGCTGCACGTGATGCGCCGCCCCGAGAAGCGGCTGCACGGACAACTGGGCGATCGGGACGTCCGCATCCGGATACATCCAGCGCAGCGGCACCCATGCGCCGTGATCGAGTCCGCGGCAGCCGTCCACGCCCGCGGCGATCCCGCCGGCCTTGAGCAACGACACGCATTGCGCCGCGAGCTCGGGCGCGCCCCGTGCCGGATAGGTCAGCCGATAGAGCTCGGGAGGAAAGCCGCCGAAGTCATGGATGGTTTCCGGCTGAGCGTTGCCGGAAATCATGGGCACCGACGTTTCCCAGTGCGCCGACACCATCAGCACGGCGCGCGGACGTGGCAAAGCGCGACCGAGGTTCGCCCATGCGCGACCCGCCGCGCCGGGTTCCAATGCATACATCGGCGACCCATGCGAAAGGAAGAGCGTCGGCAAGCTTGGCTTCACGGCTTGGTGGCCCTGTCCGGAGGCCAGTTTCGGCACTTCGTCACCAGACTCAATTCCACGCTCATGCCGCGACCGAGACCGACTTCGCGAGTCCCTCGGCCACCAGCGTTGCATGGACTTTCGGCCGCGCCGCGACCCGGGCCAGGAATTGTTGCAGCGCCGGCCAGGGGGCCAAGTCGACTTTGAGCATGTGCGCCCAATTGAGGATCGTGAACAGATACGCATCGGCGATCGAGAATGTATCCCCGGTGAGGTAGGGCTGCGCCGACAGCGTTTCAGACAGGTAGGAAAAGCGTTTCGCCAGCGTGGCGCTCTGCTTTTCCTTCGTGGCGTCCGGCGTATCGGCATACCAGAGCGGGCTGAATTGCTTGTGGAGTTCCGTCGCGATGAAATTGAGCCACTCCATGACGTGGTAGCGCGCGAGCGAACCGAACGCGGGCGCCAGCGTGCCGGGCTTCTGGTCGGCGATGTACTGCAGGATGACGGCGACTTCCGTCAGGCGCTGGCCGTCGCCGAGCTCGAGCACCGGCACATAGCCCTTCGGGTTGACCTTGTAATAGTCGGTGCCGTCGGCGAGCACGTGCTTGCGCAGGTCGACCTTGACGGCGTCGTACGCAAGGCCGGCTTCATTGAGCGCGATGTGAGGCGCGAGCGAGCACGCGCCTGGGGAGTAATAAAGTTTCATGGAAGTCTCCTTGGCTTGGCCGCGGTACTTCAGGCCGCGCTGCGCGGGCTGGAGCTGCCCATCCGGGCGAACGCGCTCGCGACGAGGGGTGAGTGCACACCGTCGCCGAGAATGGCCACGATGATACCGGCCAGGGTCAGGAACGCCGGATATTCCCAGCCGCCATGGGGCGAGGTGAAAACCCAGCCATTGCCGGCGTGCGCCCAGGTGGCGCCGATGAGGAACGGAATCAGCGCAAGCGCGACCACGCGCGTGTAGACACCGGCCAGCAGCATGATGCCGCCGACGAGTTCGGCCGCGAAAGTCACGTAGCCGAGCTCCGCTGGCAGTCCTAGAGACGTGAAGAACTGCGCGGTGCCGGGAAGGGTGAACACGAAATACTTGAGCAGCGCGTGGGCAATGAACATGACACCGACGCCGCTGCGCAGCAGCCGGGCGGCGAGATCGATGCGGGCTGTTTCGGTCATTTCTCGAGATCCTTGTGTAGCGCCTTGACCGGCGCGGTGCAACGAATACTGAGCCTTGTCGATGGCGGGATAAAGTGGGCACGGAGTGATAGACTATTGCATATTTCGCAATAATAGCCATCGATGGACCGCTTCCTTGCACTGACGGCCTTTGTCAAAGTCGTCGAGACCGGCAGCTTCGCGCGCGCCGCGGAGCGCCTCGACGTGTCCGTCTCGTCCGTCTCCCGGCACGTATCCGAACTCGAAGCGCATCTTGGCGCGCGGCTCCTGAATCGCACGACGCGGCGGCTCTCGCTGACCGAGAGCGGACGCCTGTTCCACGAGCGTTGCGTGCAGCTATTGGCGGATCTCGAGGAAGCGGAAGAGTCGGCCGGCGCCGCCACGATCGTTCCCCGCGGCACGCTGCGCCTGACCGCATCCATCACGTTCGGCGTGCGGCACCTGGTGCCCGCGCTCGCAGACTTCATCAAGCGCTTTCCGGCGATGCGCTTCGACGTCGAACTGTCCGACCGCGCGGTCGACATCGTGGACGAGGGCTTCGACATCGCCGTGCGCATCGGCGCCATCGGCAGCCAGAATCTCGTGGGACGCAGGATCGGCACGACGCGGCTCGTCTGCTGCGCGGCGCCGTCGTACCTCGCCCGGCACGGTGAGCCTCGCGTGCCGGAGGATCTCGCGGCGCACGCGTGCCTGACCTACGAATACTCGTCGACGCGCAACGTGTGGCCATTTCTCGATCGCGATGGCCACGAACGCAACGTGCGCATCGCCGGTCCTGTGCACGCCAACAACGGCCGTTTTCTCTCGGCGCTCGCCGTCGCGGGCGTCGGCATCGCCCACGAGCCGGATTTCATCGTCGGACCGGACGTGATGGCCGGAAGCCTCACGCCCATCCTGCGCGCGTTCGCGCCGGCTCCCGCTTCGATCTATGTCGTCTATCCGAGCCGGCGCCACCTGTCGGCCAAGGTCCGCGCGTTCACCGATTTCCTGGCGACGCGATTCGCCGTCGCGAACTGGGCGCTGCCCGTTGCCGAGAAGACGGCTCGCAGCAAAAAACGTTGACGGGCTCCAGTCAGAACCAGCGGCGCCACGACGTCCCGGCGCCGCGCCAGTAGCGAAGCATGATGAAGCCGCCGATCATGCCGCCCAAGTGCGCGAAATGGGCGACACCGGACTGCGCGCCGGAAACGCCCATCACCAGTTCGAGCACCGCGTAGACGAAGACGAACATGCGCGCCGGCATCGGGATCGGCGGGAACAGCAGCATGATGCGGCTGTTGGGAAAGTAGAGGCCGTACGCGAGCAACAATCCGAATACGCCGCCGGAAGCGCCAACGGTCGGATAGAAGCCGCCGGTCATCATCGCGACCACCAGTTGCGTGACCGCTGCGGAGATCACGCTGACCAGGTAATACGCAAGATACCGGCGCGAGCCGAACACCTGCTCGATCGGGCCGCCGAACATGTAAAGCGCAAACATGTTGAAGAAAAGATGCAGGACGCTGCCGTGCAGGAAGGCGTAGGTCACGAGCTGCCACGGCGCAAAATCCACGCCGGTGTAGCGGGCCGCGCCGAACGGCCATAGCGCGAGGGGTGCCAGCAAGTCGCCGGTGCCGGAATACAACAGGAAGATCGCGACGTTGGCGACGATCAGGGATGTGGTGACGGGAGGCATCCGGTATTACAACATAAGGCCCGATTGAGGTAGATTGCGCCGAAGCGTTCAAGATCCGATGTGCTGGAGGAAATGCCCATGCCGCGTTCCATTGCAAGAATCCTCGCGTTGATTGTCCTGGCACTCGTCGCGGTGCCCGCCTGGCCGCAGGACTATCCGGTCCGTCCCGTCAAGATCATCGTGCCGTTCGCCGCGGGCGGACCGGCCGACATCTATGCGCGCTTTCTCGCGCAGCGGCTGCAGGACGCCATGGGGCAGCCGTTCGTGGTCGAGGACCGCCCGGGTGCGGGGTCGGTCACCGGAACGGATGCAGTCGCCAAGAGCGCGCCCGACGGCTACACGCTGCTGCTCATGTCCAACGCGCAGACGGTCAACGAATCGCTGATCCCGAACAAGCCGTATGCGCTGCTGCGCGACTTCGCTCCCGTGGCGCCCATCAACTATTCCGACCTGGTGCTCGTCGTGCACCCTTCCGTCGCGGCCAATTCGCTCGCCGACCTGATCAAGATGGCCAAGGCGAGTCCCGGCAAGCTCAACTATGCATCGTCGGGGCCGGGCACGCCGTATCACATGGCCGGCGAATTGTTCAAGGCGATGGCGGGCGTGGACATCGTGCACGTTCCCTACAAGGGCAGTTCCGGCGCGCGCAGCGACGTGCTCGGCGGACAGGTCGAGATGATGTTCGACGCAGTGACGACGATGAGCGAGTACGCGAAGGCCGGCAAGGTGCGTCCGCTGGCCACGACCGGCAAGACGCGCTCGACGGTGCTGCCCAACGTGCCGACGATGGCGCAGGCCGGTGTCGTCGGCTACGAGGCTGTGATCTGGCTGGGGGTGATGGCGCCCAAGGCCACGCCCGCGGCGATCGTCAATCGCCTGAATGCGGAAATCGGGAAGATCGTGACGCGGCACGACGTTCGCGCAGAGTGGGCGAATCAGGGCGCCGTCGCGATGACGATGACACCGGAAGAGTTCAGCCGCTACGTTGCCGACGACATCGTCAAATGGGAGCGTGTCGTCAAGATCTCGGGTGCCAAACCCGATCAGTGAGCCGATGGAGCTGGATGTCCTGAGCGCGGGCGCCGCGAAGGCCCTGGTCCTGGCGCTCGCGCCTGCGCTGCAGTCAGCCACCGGCGCCGAATTGCGCGGTGACTTCGGTGCCGTTGGCGCCATCGTGGACAAGTTTTTGGCAGGCGCTCGCTGCGACGTGATCATCGTCACCGCGGCCAAACTCGATACGCTGGCGCAAGACGGTCGCGCCCTGCCAGACACCATCGCGCCGCTGGGTCGCGTACGCACCGGTATCGCTGTGCGCGCCGGCGATTTGCCGCCGGCGATCGCGGACCGCGACGGACTGCGGCGCAGCCTGCTGGCCTCGACCGGCATTTATCTGCCCGACACGGAGCGCTCGACCGCCGGCGCGCATTTCCGGAAGTTATTGCGCGCGCTTGCTGTTTACCATGACGTCGCTCCGCGTCTGCGCGTCTTCGACAACGGCGCCGTCGCCATGCGTGAGCTTGGCCAATCCCGCGAGCCGGCACCGATCGGTTGCACGCAGATCACGGAGATCCACAACGAGCCGGGCGTCACGCTGGTCGGCCCGCTGCCGGCGGAACTCGAGCTGGCCACGGTGTACAGCGTGGCGGTTGCGACGACGGCACGGCATCCGGCCGTTGCGCGGCGCTTCGCGCAGATGCTTACGGGACCGGAGTCACGGGATTTGCGGCGTAAGGGCGGCTTCGACTTCTAAAGTGAAGCATCGCGTTGCGACGCAGCAAAGGGACCGGGGCCAAGTGGTGGCAACTGAGGGGCACTTTAGGGCATTTCCTGCCGCGGGTCGGGAAGCGCTATGCTGAGGTTCACGCAAGAGCGTCGGCGGCGTCGTTCCTTGCGCTTTCGTGTATTCCGCGCTGAGCGCTCAAGCGTTAATGGTATCTGTGTGGGTCAACGAGGCTTTCGTGCGCATGCAGGGCTGAACTTGAATCTTGGTACCTGGGTCGAATAGCATCTGTGCAGGAGGTAAGGCCATGAAGAAACGTTTCGTTACATTTGCGATGTGCGCCGTTGCGGCGTTCGCGACGGCGGCGCTCGTCAGCGATGGCGCATTCGCGCAAGGTCGCGGTGGCGGCGGCTCTCATGGCGGCGCTTCCATGGGTGGTGGCGGCTACCGTGGCGGTGGAGGATCCAGCGGCGGCAGCTGGCACGGCGGCCAGGGCGGCGGTAACTGGAACGGCGGTCATGGCGGCAACTGGAACGGCGGTCATGGCGGCAGCTGGAACGGCGGTCATGGCGGCAGCTGGAATGGCGGCTGGCATGGCGGCTATTACGGTGGTTATGGTGGTTACCGCGGTT
Organism: uncultured beta proteobacterium; assembly: GCA_963755065.1. Lineage (GTDB taxonomy): Bacteria > Pseudomonadota > Gammaproteobacteria > Burkholderiales > Casimicrobiaceae > VBCG01. Next base: position 124,371 of record CAVWIM010000004.1, on the reverse strand, counting down.
ACTACGGCTGGCGTGGCGGCTATTGGGGACCTGGATTCGGCGTCTACTGGGGTGGCCCCCTCTGGTGGGGCGCGTGGCCTTACACTTATGCCTATGGCTATCCCTACTATGGCTACGGCGGCTATCCCGCATACAACCTGGTTGTGGATTCGCCCACGTACATTTCGGAAGAGCCGGCGTCGGGCTCGTTCCAGTCGGCGCAGCCCGGTGCAAACAACTTCTGGTATTACTGCACCGATCCGGCGGGCTACTACCCCTACGTGAAGAATTGCAGCAAGACTTGGATGCAGGTCGTCCCGCAGAACAACCCGGGCGACGCGCCTCGGTTGATGCCATAACGCTCGCACGGAAAATAAGCTCATGAACAAGCGCTTGCTGTTACTGGCCGCCGCCGTTGTACTTGGCGGATGCGTCACGGTTCCGACCGGGCCCACGGTCATGGTCCTCCCGGGGTCGCAGAAGAGCTTCGACCAGTTTCAGGGCGACGGCGCGGCGTGCCAGCAATTCGCGATGAACGTGGTCGCCCCGCAGGGCCAGGCCGCCGCCAACAATGCCGCGGCCAACGCCGCGGTAGGCACGGCGCTCGGCGCCGCTGCCGGCGCAATCATCGGCTCCGCGACGGGCCAGGCGGGCCAAGGTGCCGCCATCGGAGCGGGCACCGGATTGCTCTTCGGCAGCGCGGCGGGCAGCAATGTTGCCTACGGCTCGTCCTACCAGATGCAGCGAAGCTACGACGTGGCTTATATGCAATGCATGTACGCGCGGGGCAACCAGGTTCCCGGGCAGGTCGTTTCGCGCCGGCAGCCGGTCTACAGCTATCCGCCGGCGAACTACCCGCCGCCCGCTGCGACTCAGCAGGGCGCGCCGCCTTCGAACTATCCTCCGCCCAACACGCCGCCGCCGGCGGGCGTCGCGCCGCAGGGCTGAAAGCCTCCTTCCCGGCCGACCGGTTGAACGTCGGCCGCCGCGTACCTCAAGCTCCGGCGCAACGACCTAGCTTCGCAGAAATTTTTCGATGGCTGTCGCGAGCGCCACCGGCGTTTCGTGCATCGGATAGTGGCCGGCGTTGTCCAGTACTTCCATCTGCGCGTTCGGATACCACGCGAGGTATGTCCCCTTCATCACGTCGGCATTGAGCGCGGGATCGTGGGCACCGATGATCACCTTCAACGGGTGCTGCAAGCCCTTCACCTCGGCGCTGAAATCGGTTTTCGCCCACGCGATGAGATAGGCGGCGAAGGCCGCGCGCGTCGAACACTCGAGCGAATATGCCACCATCTGGTCCAGCCACGTTTTCGACAGACGGCCGCCGGTGGTGAAGTCGATGATGCCGTAGCGGTTGGCCGGGTTCTCCGCGGCGCCGGAAAAAAGCGCCCAGCCCTGTTCGTCGAAAGGAACGCCGGAAGCCGGCACCGGTGTCAGCGCCACCAGTTTCTTCACGCGCGACGGGGCCAAGGTCAGGACGCGCTGCACCGCCATTCCGCCCATCGAGTGACCGACGAGGCTGAATTCACGCCATCCCAGCGCATCGGCGAGCGCCAGCGCATCGCCGGCGATTTCGTCCATCGTGTAGATGCCGGGAACATCCTTCATCCCGCCGTAGCCGCGACAGTCCATGAACGCGTACGTGAAATCGCTGCCGGCGAGAACGCTTTCCATCGCGGCGAAGGCGTGGCGGTCGGCGAACCAGCCGTGCAGCACGATGACCTTGTGCGGGCCCGTGCCGATCAGATGATGACTATTGGCCACGCGCCTGATCCTCTAGTTTTGCAACACCCATTTGCCATCCTTGATCTGCACCATGACGCGCGCCCGCGCATCGAGCCCAAGGTGGTCGGTCTTGCTCATGTTCACCACGCCATTGGTGACGTTCAGGTCTTTCGTCGCTTCGAGCGCCTCGCGCAGCGCGCGCCGGAACTCCTTCGTGCCGGGCTGCGCGACCTTGAGCGCCTGGGGAATCGCGCTGGCGAGTTCGAGGCAGGCGTCCCACGTGTACGAACCGAACGCGGAGACGCTACCCTGCCCGAACGCGGCCTCGTAAACCTTGATGTATTCCGTCGCCTGCTTTTTCGCCGGATGGCTGTCGGGTAGCTGCGCCGCGACGATCACCGGGCTCGTGGGAACGAATCCGCCGTCGACATCCTTGCCGCCGACGCGCAGGAAATCGTTGTTGGCCACGCCGTGATTGAAATAGAGCTTGCCCTTGTAGCCCTGCTCGACGAGCGTTCTCGCCGGTAGCGCCGCCGGAGTGCCGGACGCGCCGATGACGATGGCGTCGGGCTTGGCCGCCTGGAGTTTCAGCGACTGCCCGACGACGCTGGTGTCCTTGGGTGCGAAGCGCTCGTTCGCGACCAGCGTGATGTTGCGCGCCTTCGCGGCCTTGTCGATCTCGGCGAAGAACGCCTCGCCCAGCGCGTCGTTGAAGCCGACGTACCCGATCGTCTTCACGCCGTTCTTAGCCATGTGCTCGAGAATGGCGCCGGCCATCATCACGTCGGTCTGCGGCGTCTTGAACATCCATGCGCGCTTCGCGTCCATCGGCTCGATGATGCGGATCGAGGACGCGAGCGATATCGTCGGCGTCTCGCCGTCGGCGATGATATCGAGGATCGCCAACGTGGTCGGTGTCGTCGTCGTGCCGATGATGGCGTCGACCTTGTCTTCGCCTATTACCTTCTTGGCATTCTGGACCGCAGTGGTCGTGTCCGACGCCTCGTCCAGCACGATGAATTCGACCGTCTTCCCGCCCATGCTCTTCGCGCACAGGCCGACGGTGTTCTTTTCGGGAATGCCGAGCGACGCTGCGGGCCCCGTGGCCGACACGACGACGCCGACCTTGACCTGCGCACCGGCGGTGCCGGCCGTGGCGAACAGGACGAACATGACGCATAGCATCCTGCTGCCGGGAAAGGCTTGTTTCATGGATTCTCCGCGGTATGGTTCAGAAGGCGGACCGGTACGTTGCCGGAACGCTCGAGATGGCCAGGCGCAATGATAGCAAGCTGTCGAACGGAGGGGGCATGGCGAAGGCCGCGCTGATGCATAATCGCCGGCGTCCCGCATCATGGCCGGCGCGCTTTGCCGACGCCGGCCCGACTCGCAGGAGGCACCGCTTGCATAATCGATCCGCCCGATACGCAGCGCATTGGCTGGCACTTGTCGTCCTTGCGGCGAGTTGTGCCGCGAGCGCGGCCGATCCCAACAAGGTGCTGCGCGTGGCGTCGTTCGACATCGAGACTTTCGATCCGCAGCAATACAACGACGACCCCTCGTTCCAGGTGTTCACCGCGATCTTCGAAGGGCTCTACGAATACGACTACCTGGCGTCGCCACCGCGGCTCGCGCCGGTCACGGCCGCCGCGCAGCCCGTCATCACCGACGACGGCAAGACGTGGACGATTCGCGTCACGCCGGGCATTTACTTCACCGACGATCCGGCTTTCGGCGGCAAGCGGCGCGAACTGGTCGCGGAAGATTACGCCTACTCGCTGAAGCGCTGGATCGATCCCAATCTGCGCCGCGGCGGGAACTCGGTGTTCGCCGATCTTGTCGTGGGCGCGCGCGCCGCGGTCGATGCCGCCAGCCGGCCCGGCGCGAAATTCGACTACGATCGGCCGATCGAAGGGCTGCGCGCAACGGACCGCTACACGCTGCAACTGCGCCTCACCGAGCCCAATTTTCCGGTCGTCCACGACAACTTGGTGCGCGGCGCTGTCGCGCGCGAAGTCGTGGAAGCTGCCGGCGGCGACATTCGCGCGCGTCCCGTCGGAACGGGTCCCTACCGGCTGCGCGAATGGAGACAGGGTTCGAAGGTGATCCTGGAAGCCAATCCCGGCTACCGCCCGATTCGCTTCCCCGAAAGCAGCGATCCCGCGCGTGCGGCGCTGACGCGCAGCATGAAGGGCAAGGTCCTGCCGCAGGTGGGTGTGGTCGACATTAGCCTTATCGAGGAAGACTCCGTGCGGCTGCTGGAATTCGAGCGCGGTGGCCTCGATTACATCATCGTGCGAGGCGAGCCGGCGACGCGCTTGCTGGTGAACGGCAAGCTGAAGCCCGAACTTGCGGCAAAGGGTGTCAGCCGGCACACCTTCGTCGAGCCGGTGGTGTTTTCGATCTATTTCAACATGGAGGATCGGACGATCGGCGGGATGGACCGCGAACACATCGCGCTCCGGCGCGCCATCGCGCTCGCGATCGACACTGAAGCGATGGTCAAGGTCGTGTACGCCGGTCAGGGGCTGCCGGCCAACCAGATCGTCGCGCCGAGCATGACCGGCCATGATCCGTCGTTGCCGAAAAGGCCGCTCTTCGACCGGGCGGCAGCCGCGCGCCTGCTCGATCGCGTCGGATTCGACAAACTGGATGCGGAAGGCTTTCGCAAGGGGCCGGACGGCAAGCCGCTCACCTTGACTTTCACCATCCGCTCGGGCGCCATCTCGCGCGAGACGCAAACGTTGTTGAAGCGCGACATGGATGCCGTGCGACTGCGCATGCAGTTCCATGTCACGCCGTTCCAGGACGTGGTCAAGGAGATGATGGCCGGCAAATACCAGATGGCCTTCATCGGGTATGGCGGCGCGCCGTCGGGTTACAACGTGCTGATTCCGCTCTGGGGAAAGGCGGAGCCAAGCGTTAACCTGAGCCGCTTCAAGTTGGCCGAGTATGACGCGGCGTTCGCGGCGTTCCTGCGCAGTGAAGAGCCAGCGGCGCAAATCGCCGCAGCGCGCAGGATGACGGAATTGGCGCAGGCGTACATGCCGATGCTACCCGCGGTTTTCCGGGTCGAGACGAACTACGTGCAGCCGTGGCTGCTGGGTTTCAGTCCGCCGATTTTCAAGCAATGGTGGAAATTCCTCGACATCGATCTCGCCTTGCAGCGGAAGATGCAGGGAAAGTGAATTCGGTAGCTCCGCGGCGGGCAGGTCCCGCTTATCCAGGCGCGACGATGCAGGGCAGGCGCAGGAACCCGCGGAAGCGCGCGCGCCCGCCGCGGGTTGGCGGCCCCGCCAGCGCGTAGTCGGGAAAGCGCGCGAGGAATTTTGTGAGCGCGACGCGGCCTTCGAGCCGTGCCAGGTTCATGCCGGCACACGTGTGGATGCCGAAGGCGAACGCGATGTGCTTGTTCGGCTCGCGCGTGATGTCGAGCCGGTCCGGGTTGGGAAACTGCGCCGGATCGCGATTGGCCGCGCCGATGCAGATCGTGACGCGCGTATCCGGCGGCAGCATCGCCCCTGCGATCGCGACCTCGCGCGTTGCAATCCGGTTGCCGAGTTGCACGGAACTCTCGTAGCGGAGAAATTCCTCGACGGCCGATTTGACGACGTTGGTATCGGCGAGGTTCGCGATCAGGCGCGCCTTCTCCTGCGGCCACTCGGTCAGTGCGTGCAGCGCCGTGCCGATCAGGTTGGTCGTCGTTTCGTGACCGGCATTGAGCAGGAAGATGCACTGGTGCAGCAGTTCGGTCTCGGTTAACCGCTCGCCATCCTGCTCGCCCTGGATGAGGCGCGTCAGCACGTCCGTGTCGGGATTGCCCGGATGCGCGCGACGATCCTCCACCAGCTTCACCAAGTACGCCAGGAATTCGCGCACGGCGGTGTTGCCGGCGTCGGCGCGTTCCGGCGTCAGCACGGGCTCCAGCGCACCGAGGATGGCGAGCGACCAATCGCGCAACGGGCCGCGTTCCACCTGCGGAATTCCGAGCAGGTTGCCGATGACGCCGATCGGAATCGCCGCGGCGAAATCCGCAATCAAGTCGACCTCGCGTTTGCGCGCCATGGCGTCGAGCAGCGAGTCGACGAGCGCGGCCAGCCCCGGTTCCATCGCGGCGATGTGCCGCTGCGACAGCGCGCCCAGGATCATCCGCCGCACTCGCGTATGGAACGGCGGGTCGTTGAAGATGAGGCTCGTCGTGTGGTGTTCGTAAAGCGGCGTTGCGCCGAACTTCGGACCGAATTCCTTTTGCTTGTCGGAACTCCACGCCTGCGAGTCCCGGTAGACCGGCAGGATGTCGTTGTAGCGGGTCAGGAACCATGACCCGTCCGGCATCTGCTTGACCGGCTCGTGCTCGCGCAGCGCGCGGTAATACGGATAGGGATCGTCGAAGAACGAAGGCGGCAACTTCGCCAGGTCGAAACCGGCGGCGATTTGCGCGCTGTCCAGTGCCATGCCCGCTCCCCGTCGAATTACGCGTGTGCCAGCCGCTGGCCGTGCTCGCGCGTCGTGTGGAAGCCCACCTTGGGCCAGCGTTCCATCGCCGCCTGCAGGTTGAACTTGTTGCTGGCGAGGTACACCGGATTGCCATCGACGTCTGTCGCGAGCGACGCGGCGCGGTCGCGCTCGAAATTGCGCCGGGTCGCGTCATCGGGAAACGTGAGCCAGCGCGCCGTGGCAATGCCGGCGTCGTCGTAGATCGCATCCACCTTGTATTCGCTCGCGAGGCGCGCGGCGACCACTTCGAATTGCAGCTGTCCAACCGCGCCCAACAGCAGCGTGTTGCTCGACACGGTCTCGAACACCTGGATTGCGCCTTCCTCGCCGAGTTGCTGCAAGCCCTTTTGCAGCTGCTTCGCCTTGAACGGATCGCGCGGACGCGCGACTCGGAACATTTCCGGCGCGAAATAGGGAATGCCCTTGAAGCCGAGCGCTTCTCCTTCCGTCAGCGTGTCCCCGATCTGCAGTTGACCGTGATTGTGGATGCCGATGATGTCGCCGGCCACTGCGTCCTCGCTCGCGACGCGTTCGTTGGCCATGAACGTCATCACGTTCCCGAGCTTCATTTCGCGCCCGATCCGCTGGTGCTGCACTTTCATGGCCGGCGTGTAGCGCCCCGAGCACACGCGGAAGAACGCGATGCGGTCGCGGTGTTTGGGGTCCATGTTCGCCTGGATCTTGAACACGAAACCCGTGAACGGCGCTTCCGCGGGATGCACGACGCGCGGGCCGCCGTCGCGCGGCTGCGGCGGCGGCGCCCAGTTCACGAGCGCCTGGAGGATTTCCTGGACGCCGAAATTGTTGATCCCGGAGCCGAAGAAGACCGGCGTCTGCCGGCCAGCCAGGAATTCATCGAGGTCGAACGGCGAACTGGCGCCGCGAATGAGGTCGATGTCGTGGCGCACCGCCGCCATCTCCTGCGGAAACAGCGCGTCGAGGCGCGGATTGGCGATGCCCTCGATCGATTCGCTGTCGTCGCTGGCGGTACGCCGTTCCTCACCCGGCGTGAAGCGCACCAGGCGGTCCTGCAACAGGTCGAACACTCCGCGGAACGCCTTGCCCATGCCGATCGGCCAGCTGACCGGCGCGCAATCGATCCGCAACACCGATTCGATTTCCTCGAGGAGCGCCACCGGCTCGCGCACCTCGCGGTCCATCTTGTTCACGAATGTGATGATCGGCGTGTTGCGCAGGCGGCAGACATTGAGCAGCTTGATCGTCTGCTCCTCCACACCCTTCGCGGCGTCGATGACCATCACGGCCGCGTCGACGGCGGTCAGGACGCGGTACGTGTCCTCCGAGAAGTCCTGGTGGCCGGGCGTGTCGAGCAGGTTGATCGTGTGGCCGGCGTAGTCGAACTGCATGACCGAGCTCGTGACCGAAATGCCGCGCTGCTTCTCGACCTCCATCCAGTCCGACGTGGCGTGCCGCGCGCTCTTGCGCGCCTTGACCGTGCCCGCCAGCTGGATCGCGCCGCCGAACAGCAGCAGCTTTTCGGTGAGCGTCGTCTTGCCCGCGTCCGGATGCGAGATGATCGCGAACGTGCGCCGGCGGGCCACGTCGCGGACGAGATCGGCAGGGTACGAAATTTCGTTCAATCGACGCAGGAATACGCGACAAACTCCGAGGGATCGTCCAAGTGGGCGTGGCCGAAACTCACGCGGCCGCGTCCCCGCAGCATCAGCTCCTCGCGCCGCAGCATGATTTCGGGTTCGCCGTCGACGGTGACGAAGGTGCCGTTCGAGCTCACATCGATGATGACGAACTTGTCGCGGCGGCGCTCGATGCGGGCATGCAGCCGCGACGCCTTGCGATCGCCGATCATGATGTCGTTCTGGTCATCGCGGCCGAGAGTGATCGCCGTGGCGGACTCGTCCAGCACGATTTCCTTAGCACCATGGCGCAACGCGATGCGCGCCGGCACCGGCTTCCAGCGCGACACCATCGCGGTCTGGTCCTCGTCGCCTTCCTGCCACATCAGTTCGAAGATGCGGATGTCCTTGGTCTTGCCCTTGACCGTCAGCGTGTCCAGCTCGCGGACGCGCTCGCGCAGCCAGGGGGCTAGCGCGTCCGCGGTCGTCGCCGACGTGATGACCTGTTCGCGTTTCGCCAGCGCCACCATGCGCGCGGCGACGTTGACCGAGTCTCCGAAGACGTCGCCGTCTGCTTCGATCGTCGGGCCAAGATGGAATCCGACGCGGATCGCGAGGCGGGATCCGGCGACCGGGGCCTGGCCGGACATGCGCGCCTGCATTTCCGCCGCGGCATTGGCGGCCTTGTCAGCCGATGGAAACACCGCCATCGCCTCGTCGCCGATGGTCTTCACGACGCGTCCTCCATGTCCGATGCAAACGTCGCTGATGAGCGCGACGCAGCGCCCGATCGTCGCCAGCGCTTCGGTGTCGCCGAGCGATTCGTAGAGGCGCGTGCTCCCGCAGACGTCTGCGAACAGGACGGCCATGTCGGGTGCTTCGTCAGCCATGGGCAGGGCGAGGTCGGTTCATCACTGCGGTCAAGGATGCCCGAGGGCTTTAATGGCGTCCGGCGTGGGCAGGCGTTGCGCCGGGCGAATTGGAGTCGCCGCCGGCGAAGTCCGCCTTCGTGAACCCCCGGATCCCCACATCCAGCGCCCACCATTTCCACTTGTGGACGGCGTGAAACGGCATGTCGAGCCCGGGGACGCGTTGCACGGGCTTGCCCTCGGATAATTCGTGGGCGATGGACGGTTGCTCACCTTCATGGGGCTTGCAGCTCCAGCGGTCCCGGTCCGTGACTTCGCAATCGGAATACTTGCCCGAGGGTTTGCGGGAGCCTGCGATCCAGTACACGATTTCCTGCCGGCTGTGGCTCGCGCGGAACCGGTACCGATCGCCGGCGATGAGGCGGCCCGTACAGCGCAGCCCGACCCACACGCCCTGCTCGCAACCGACGGTGTAGACCGTGCGCTCGCCCTCGAGCGTGATGCGGTCGCTCGCCCAGATGAAGACGCCAAGGGCAACGAAGACGACGACGAAAACGAAGAGCAGGCTTCGATACATGGTGTCAGGTTACAACAGCGCCCGCGGCATGCGCCAGTTTCGACGCTGCCTCTCGTCCGAATGTTCCCCGTTGCGCTGCACCACGTTTCGAGCGAACATGGGCGCAGCCCGCAATCGTGCGGCTTTTGCGCCCAGGGAAAATCGGGTACGTGCCATGATCGAGTACATCACCGGGCTGTGGAGGTTCGCGCCGGCGCTCGGTCTCGCCATCGTCTTAATCGTCGTCGCCTTCGGTGTCATGCGTGTGGTCCGGTCCCGTAAACCGTCCCCGCCCACGCGCATGCTCCCGCCGCCCATGTCCCCGGACGATCCGGCCAACCTCGATTCATCGCATATCCGCGGGCCGATCACTGGGAGCGGACTGTAGCGCGAGTGACGTTCCGGCGGAAAGCCCCCGGCTTGCCGCCGTATTACAGCCCGATGAATGCAACGAGCTGGAAGACCGGCCCGTTGCGAGGTACGCGCCCGCACACCTCAAGTCTGCGCGGTCTTGGGCCGCAGCGCGTCATCGCATACGCCGCGCGCCGCATCGCCGGCCGGCAATTTTCCGCACACGCCGGCCATTTGCGCGCGAATGCGTTGCAGCGAATCGTTGTGCTGCTTGTCTTTGTTCCAGGCCGTGAGCTTCTTGCCGATGCGAACCAGCGAGCGTTGGTTGCGCCCGAAGAACGTGTCCGGTCTTGGTTCCAGTTCGCCGATCACATGCGTGACTGCGGCCTCGATGCGCGCCGCGTCCTGCGGCGAAAGATCGACCAACGCGTTGACGTAGGACGCACCCCATTGCAGCCGCGTCGCCGGACCATCGGCGGCGGCATACGCCTTTTCATACCAGCCAAGCGCAGCTGACTTGTCGCCGCGTTTCTTGGCGTTGGCGGCGAGTCCGAGCATGTAGTAGTAAGGCGAGTGCGACCGCGTGAGTTCGCTGGTCAGGAGCGCATCGGACTCCGCCAGCAGACCGGCTTCCGCAAGGGCGTCCGCGGCGGTGCTGATCACCGCTTGCCGCGCGTACGGGTCGGCGGTCTCGCGGTCGGCGCGCGCGACTTCGCCGCGCACGCGGGCCAGCAGTGGCGCCGGCAACTCAACTTTTTCGTCGTCGACCCTGGCGATTTCCACTTGCGCAATGACGACCGTTAGACGGTCGGCGGTGGATAAGCTCGGGTCGGCGACGAGGGTTGCCAGCGGCTTGTCCCACGCCGCAACCAATTCGGCGCGTTGCGCCGATTTGGGGAGCGTCACGGACTTTGTGAGGCGCCCCGCGTTGTTGATGAGGATGTCGAAGTTGGCACGGGAGACTTGGGGATCGGCCAGCACCGTGCGAAGAAATCCGGCCCCAGCCGCGTCATTGCGCGGCTTCACGTCCTTGCCGGCGGCGGCTTCCGCCAATGCGTGGAGTTCCAACCTTGTCGCCGATTCGCGTTGGTCCGCCGGACACGCCTTGGCGAGTCGCTGCAGGGTGGCCGCGACATCGTTTTTCGCGACGAGTTGCGCTTCGTCGGTTCCCCAGGAGTAATAGGACAGCATGCGCCAATCCTCGGGCGCGAGGCGCTTACCCGCACCGCTCGACGCGAGCGCCGCCAAAAGCGTGTCCTTGATCGGCCGCGCGCCGTTGATGCCCATCGCCAGGACCCGCATGTACTGGTCGGCGTCGACCTCGCCGGGAAGGCGCGTGATTTCGCTGCCGTCCGGCGTGAACAGGATCATCGTCGGATAGGCGCTGACGTTGAAGCGCGAGCCGAGCTGCTGTGCGCTCGGGCTGTCGCCATCGACGTAGACCGGCGCGAAATGGCGCGAGCGTTCGATGAAGTCCTGGCGATTGAAGATCGTCGCCGTGACCTGGTTGCAGGGCGGGCACCACTTGGCGCCCCAGTACAGGAATACCGGCGTGTGGTCCTTCTTGGCGGCGGCGAACACCGCATCGACGTCGCCGGTTTGCCAGGCGATACCGTGCGCCGCGTCCACGACGGCTGGCGCGGCAGTCGCCACGGCCGGTGGTGGTGAAACGGCGCCCGGCGCGGGCGGGGGCGTGGATTCCGGTGCCTTCGAGCAGGCGACGACGAGGAAGGAAAGCGCGAAACAGGGAAGGAAACGGACGAAGGAAGGAACTGAGGCGTCGGAGGGTCATGGCAGCAAGCGGGATTGCGCGCGACGAACGGGCCCTCATTATGCGCTCGACGGCGGCGTCCGCACCGTGGGACGCAGCGACCATTCAACGCGGCACCGAAAGCTGCCGCGGGCGCTGTTGCAGGAATACATCGAGGCGGTTGGCGAACGCCCGCCGATCCGCCGTGCTGAAGGGCCGCGGGCCGCCGGTGTCCACACCCGCGCTGCGCAGTTCGTCCATGAAATTGCGCAGCGCCAGCAGCTCGCGGACATTCTCGCGGCTGTAGAACTCACCGCGCGGATTGAGCGCGAAGGCGTCCTTCTCCGTGACCGCTGCAGCGAGCGGAATGTCCGCGGTGACGACGAGATCGCCGGGACCGATGGCGTCGACGATGTAGCTGTCGGCGACGTCGAACCCATGTCCAACCTGCACGGCGCGAATCCACGGCGACGGCGGCGTGTGAAGAAGCTTGTTGGCAACCAGCGTGACCAGGACTTGCGCGCGCTCGGCGGCGCGAAACAGGATGTCCTTGATCACGCCGGGACACGCGTCCGCGTCGACCCAGATTTGCATTTTTGGGGTCACAATGTTCATTATGTCCGAACCCTCCCGCCTGATCGCGCATCTCGACATGGACGCCTTCTATGCGTCCGTCGAACTGTTGCGTTACCCGGAGTTGCGCGGCGTTCCGGTCGTCATCGGCGGTGGCAGCCGCCATCAGCCCACCGAGGTGCCCGACCCCGCAACGGGCGGGGTGCGGCGCAAATTCAACACGCTGCGTGACTATGCAGGCCGCGGCGTCGTCATGACCGCAACCTACGAGGCGCGCTCGCTCGGACTGAATTCGGCATTGGGGCTCATGAAGGCAGCCGCCATCGCGCCGGACGTGATCCTGCTGCCGACCGATTTCGACGCTTATCGCAAGTATTCACGGCTGTTCAAGGCAGCAGTGCGCACGCTTGCGCCCGAGATCGAGGACCGGGGAATCGACGAAATCTACATCGACCTCACCTCGGTGGCTTTGCCGCACCAGGGCCTCACCGCACGCGAGCCTTCTGCCGATGCATGGCTGCGCGCGCGCGACGTCGCCCTGGCAATCAAGGACGCCGTGCGTGCGGCGACAGGGCTGTCGTGTTCGATCGGTGTCGCGCCCAACAAGCTGCTCGCGAAGATGGCCTCGGAACTCGACAAGCCCGACGGCTTGACGCTGCTCACGCCCGCCGACATTCCGACGCGCATCTGGCCGTTGACCGCGCGCAAGATCAATGGCATTGGTCCCAAGTCGAGCGCGAAGCTGGAAGGGCTGGGTATCCGCACGATCGGCGAACTGGCACGCGCCGAGCCTGCGTGGCTCATCGAGCGCTTCGGCGCCAATTACGGCGCGTGGCTGCACGCGGCCGCGAAAGGGCGCGACGAGCGTCCGGTGGTCACGTTCAGTGAGCCGAAATCGATCAGCCGCGAGACGACTTTCGATCACGATCTGTCGGCCACGCGCGATCGCGAGCAGTTGTCGCGCATCTTCACCGACCTGTGCGAGGGCGTGAGCCGCGACCTGCAGCGCAAGGGGTATGTTGGCAAGACGATCGGGTTGAAGCTTCGCTTCGACAATTTCAAAACAGTGACGCGCGACCAGACGATTCCGCGGCCGACGCAGGACGCGCTGACGATACGACGCGCGGCGGGCGAATGCCTGAAGCGCGTGCCGCTCGAGCGGAGGATCCGTCTCCTCGGCGTCCGGGTGGGAGCGCTGGCGCCGGAAGGCGAGTTGGAATCGGACCGCAGCGACGAGCAAGCCGAAGTGAGTACAACACCTTCCCTCTTCGACTGAAGAGTTGGGTCTGTATAGTCTGAAATTATCATGTCCATTCAATTATACAAATTGATTTATGGTTCTGCCTCCCCGATCATGGTTGCTGTATCCACGATCAACCAGAGGAGTGCAAGCCATGTCCAAGCCCGATTTGCCCACCCGTGAGGGCAAGTTCGTTCCCGACGTCACGTTCCGCCTGCGCCGCGACGGCGAATGGACCACGCTGACCACCGACGACCTGTTCGCCGGCAAGAACGTCGTCGTGTTCTCGCTGCCCGGCGCGTTCACGCCGACGTGTTCGTCGACGCACCTGCCGCGCTTCAACGAACTGGCGCCGGTCTTCCACGACCAGGGAATCGACTCGATCGTTTGCGTTTCCGTCAATGACCCGTTCGTGATGGAAGAGTGGGGCCGCGACCAGGAAGCGGAAAACGTGCTCCTGTTGCCCGACGGCAACGGCGAGTTCACCGAGAAGATGGGCATGCTGGTCGACAAGTCCGACCTCAATTTCGGGCGACGGTCGTGGCGCTACTCGATGCTCGTGCGCGACAAGAGGATCGAGAAGATCTTCAGCGAACCGCGGGAGCCGGGCGACCCGTTCAAGGTTTCCGACGCGGACACGATGCTCAATTACATCAATCCGCGCGCGCACAAGCCGGACCAGGTGGCGATCCTGACACGCGAGGGCTGCGCGTTCTGCGCCAAGGCCAAGCGCCAACTGGCCGCGGCCGGTTACAAGTATGTGGAAGTGCCGCTCTCCCACGCGATCCGCACCAAGGCACTCGGTGCGATTGCCGGGGCCGGCACGGTCCCGCAGGTCTTCATCAACGGCCGGCTGATCGGCGGTTCCGAAGACCTCGAAGCCTACTTGCGCAAGGCCGCGTAAGCCAAGCGCCGCGAACTGCGACCATAGTGGGCGCGATGCAGAAGGGTAATTAGGAGGCCGCGGGCGGCTGCCCGCAAAAAGCGCAACGAAGGAGCCGACGTGTCGAACAAGGTCAGCAAGCCGCACGCGCCGCAGTACGAGAGGCAGTACGAAAGGTATTACGCAACTGAGGCCGATGTGGCGATCATCGGCGCGGGGACGGCCGGCCTTGCCGCATACCGCGCGGTGAAGGCCGCGGGAAAATCCGCGCTCTTGATCGAGGGCGGTCCGCACGGCACGACGTGCGCGCGAGTCGGCTGCATGCCGAGCAAGCTCTTGATTGCGCCCGCCGAAGCCGTTCACGCGACCGAGCGGCTCAAAGCCTTCGGCATCGAACTCTCCGGCCGCATCAAGGTAGACGGCAAGGCAGTCATGGCGCGCGTTCGCAGCGAGCGCGACCGGTTCGTGGGTTTCGTCACCGATGGGATCAATGGCATTCCGGACGGGGACCTGGTTCATGGCCGCGCCCGATTCGTGGACGATACGACGCTGGTGGTCGACGACCGCGTGACGGTGCGCGCGTCGTCGATCGTCATTGCGACAGGGTCCTCGCCGTCCTACCCCGCGGCTTGGAAGGCGCTGGGGACGTGTTTGCTCACCAACGACGACATCTTCGAGCTCACCGACCTTCCGGACAGCGTGGCGATTTTCGGTCCCGGCGTGATCGGCCTGGAACTCGGACAAGCGTTGCATCGTCTCGGCGTTCGCGTGAAGGTATTCGGGCGCGGCGGCGGCGTGGGGCCGCTCTCCGACCCAGCATTGTTGCGTGCCGCCCGGGAGATTTTCGGCGCGGAGTTCCCTCTCGACACCGGCGCCCGCGCCGACGTCGCTCGCGAGGGCGACGAGGTCGTGGTGACACAATTTGCGCCGGATGGCTCATCGCACGTCGAACGCTTCTCCTACCTTCTCGCGGCCACCGGACGCACTGCCAATGTCGCGGGCCTGTCGCTCGAACGCACCACGCTCGCGACCGATGAGCGCGGGGTTCCCGTGTTCGACCGGACGACGCTGCGCTGCGGCCGCTCCTCCATTTTCATCGCGGGCGATGCCAACGATGACGTTCCGCTATTGCACGAGGCGGCCGATGAAGGACGCCTGGCCGGCCATAACGCGGCGCATTTTCCCGATGTGCGCGCCGGCCTTCGCCGCGCGGCGTTGAGCATCGTGTTCACCGACCCGCAGATCAGCATCGTCGGCGGCGGTTTTCATCGCGTGCGTGACCTGCCGCACGTGACTGGCGAAGTGTCTTTCGCGGACCAGGGGCGAGCCCGGGTCATGCTCCGCAACCAGGGCATGCTTCACGTCTATGCGGAAACCGGCAGCGGCCGTTTCCTGGGTGCGGAGATGCTGGGACCCGATGCCGAACACATCGGGCATCTGCTCGCGTGGGCGCTGCAGATGAAGCTGACCATTGCGCAGATGCTCGAGATGCCCTTCTATCACCCGGTGGTGGAAGAGGGGCTGCGCACGGCCCTGCGCGACGCGCAGGCGAGGCAGAAGCTCGCGCCGGATTCGCGGCGCGCGGCGTAGCTGGAAACTGAGGTGTCAACGGAGGAAATTCACAGTGCCGGCCGCCGCAGGTGCCATTGCGTATTCTGCTGGTAGGCCCGGCCGATGCGCACGAGCGTTGCTTCGGCGAACGGCGCACCAATGAGCTGTATTGCGATCGGCAGTCCGTCGCCGGCGAATCCCGACGGCAGCGAAAGTCCGCACGTGCCCAGATAGTTGACCGCGCGCGTGAACACGGACAACGGCGCGGTCGCCTCGTCGACTTCCGCAATGGGCGTGGCAGTGATCGGCAGCGTGGGCGTGAGCAGCGCGTCGCGCCCGCGCATCCAATCCGCGAAGGTCGCGGCCGCGCGTTTGCGCTCCGCGAGTTCGTCGATGTAATCGGCCGCGCTGACCGCCTTGCCGCCCACCGTGCGCCGGCGCACCCATGGGTCGATCGGCAGCGTTTCGTCTTCGATGTACGCGCGGTGAACGGCGTAGGCTTCGGCGGCGATCAGCTTTCCATTGCGAACCATCAGGTCTTCGAAGGCGAGCGGGAACTGCACTTCGTCGACGATCGCACCCAGGTCGCGCAATAGCGCGATCGCTTCGGCGCGCGATGCCAGCACCTCGGGAATAGTGATCGCCGGAAGCTGTTCGGTCGCCATCGCGGCGATGCGCATGCCGCGAATGGAAGATTCGCCGCCGAGCGCGGCCGCGACGTCGACATGCGGCGCGTGCAGCGTTGCCGGATCGCGCGGATCGGGTCCGGCCATCGCCGCCGTGAGCAGCGCCGCGTCCTCGACGGTGTGCGCGAGCGGGCCGATCGAGTCGAGCGTCGTCGAAAGCGGTACCGCGCCGTACAGGCTGATGAGACCGTAGGTGACCTTGAGGCCGGTGAGGCCGCACAGCGCGGCGGGGATGCGAACCGAGCCGCCCGTGTCGGAGCCGATTGCGGCGGGTGCGAGACCTGCGGCGACGGCGACCGCGGAACCGCTGCTCGAGCCACCCGCTACGCGATGCGTCGACAGGTCCCACGGGTTCCATGGCGCGCCCATCGGCTGATTGCGGCCCCAGCCGCCGAACGCGAATTCCACCATGTGCGTCTTGCCGAGTGGAATCATGCCCGCCGCCACCAGCCGTTCCACTGCGGTGGCGGTGTGGTCGGAAATGCGTCCCAGCCAACTCTTCGATCCCGCGGTCGTTTGCCGTCCCTCGATGTGCAGCAGGTCCTTGAGGGCGATGGGAAGGCCGTGCAGCGGACCGCAGGCCTTGCCGGCCTTTCGTTGCCGATCGGCCGTGCGCGCGCCGGCAAGCGCGTCGTCGCGGTAGACGTCGACGAAGGCGTGCAGCTTGCCGTCCAGTGCGTCGATGCGCGCAAGGCAGGCGTCGACGATCGCCTGCGACGTCGTTTCGCCGTGGGCAAGCCGTCGCGACAATTCAGTCAACGAGCTCGCAGCGAGATCGGAGGTCATCGCTTCGGACTGCAATGCGGAATCTTGTGGGCTCATGGCGCTTGACCGACGGTTACTGCGATCTTCGCATTCTGCCTTGTTGCGCGGCATTAAGGATATGCCAGGCTTGCTGGCGCTTACACTAGGGGCCTGTAACGACCGCCTTGCCAATCCGGATGCCCTCCTACCCGCACCTTCTGGCGCCTCTCGACCTGGGCTTCACCAAGCTTTCGAACCGCGTGCTGATGGGCTCCATGCACACGGGTCTGGAGGAGGCGCCGGACGGATTCGCGAAGATGGCGGAGTTCTACGCGACGCGCGCACGCGGCGGCGTGGCGTTGATGGTCACCGGCGGCATTGCGCCGAATCTCGCGGGCCGGCTGGAGCCGCGGGCGTCCCAGTTGTCGTTCCCGTGGCAGCTCGGCCGGCACCGGATCATCACCGACGCCGTGCACGCGGCCGGCGGAAAGATCGCGCTGCAGATCCTGCACGCCGGGCGCTACGCGTATCACCCGCTGGCCGTCGCACCGTCGTCGTCGCGCTCGCCGATCAGCCCCTTCCGCGCGCGCGGGCTCACCGGCTGGGGCGTCCGCCGGACGATCGCCGACTACGTGCGCTGCGCGCAGCTCGCGCAACGCGCGGGCTACGACGGCGTGGAAATCATGGGGTCGGAGGGCTACCTCATCAATCAGTTCGTCGCGCCGGCGACGAATCACCGCGACGACGAGTGGGGCGGGGCGTTCGAGCATCGCATCCGCTTTCCGGTGGAGATCGTGCGGCGCACGCGCGACGCCGTCGGTCCCGAATTCATCATCATCTACCGGCTGTCGATGCTCGACCTGATGGAAGGCGGAAGCACGTGGGACGAGGTCGTGCAGCTGGCACAGGTCGTGGAGGCCGCCGGCGCATCGATCATCAATACGGGTATCGGCTGGCACGAAGCGCGCATTCCGACGATCGGTACGATGGTGCCGCGCGCCGCCTTCACCTGGGTGACGAAGCGGCTGAAGGGCGCGGTGAAGATTCCGCTGATCACCACCAACCGCATCAACGACCCCGCGACGGCCGAGGCGATCCTCGCGCGCGGCGACGCCGACATGGTGTCGATGGCGCGGCCGTTCCTGGCCGACCCGGATTTCGTCGTCAAGGCTGCCGAAAATCGCGCCGACGAAATCAACACGTGCATCGGCTGCAACCAGGCATGCCTCGACCAGATCTTCGCGCGCCAGGTCGCGTCGTGCCTCGTCAATCCGTTCGCGTGCCGCGAAACGGAACTGAAACTGCAGCCCGCCGCGCAGCGGCTGAAGGTCGCCGTGGTGGGCGCGGGGCCGGCGGGACTCGCGTGCGCGACGACGGCCGCCGCGCGCGGACACTATGTCACGTTGTTCGAGGCGGCAGGCGAGATCGGCGGCCAGTTCAACCTCGCGCGGCGGATACCGGGCAAGGAGGAATTCGCGGAAACGCTGCGTTATTTCCGCACGCGATTGCGGCAAGCTGGGGGCACGCATCGAATTGAACCGGCGCGTGACGGCGGACAACCTGCGCGGCTTCGACCGCGTGATCGTCGCGACGGGCATCGTTCCGCGTGTTCCGCAAATTCCCGGCATCGACCATCCGAAGGTCGCGGGCTATGTCGAGATCGTCGATGGGCGCCGTGTCGCGGGTCGCCGCGTGGCGATCGTCGGCGCGGGCGGCATCGGCTTCGATGTGGGCGAATTCCTCACCGCGGGCGCGGCGCCGGATGGCCATTTGAGCGTGGGCCGCGACGACGATCCCGCGATCGCCGCGTTCCGCGACGAGTGGGGCATTGACCTCACGTATGCGCAGCGCGGGGGCCTCAAGCCGCCGCGTGACCACGCCTCGCCGCGCCGGTTATGGCTTCTCCAGCGCAAGGACGAGAAGGTGGGCAGCGGCCTGGCCAAGACGACCGGATGGATTCGCCGCACCCTCCTCAAGAAACGCGGCGTTGTGATGGTCGCGGGTGTTCACTACGACCGCATCGACGACTCCGGGCTGCACATTTCCGTGGATGGCAAGACCGAGCTGCTCGACGTAGACACGATCGTCATCTGCGCGGGACAGGAGCCGCGGCGGGAGTTGGTCGAAGGACTCGAAACTGCCAGAATTGCCCATCAGTTGATCGGCGGCGCCGACGTCGCGCTGGAACTGGACGCCAAGCGCGCCATCGATCAGGGCACGCGGGTGGCCATGGCGCTTTAGGGCCGCCCGCTGTCGGGTGCGCTAGAAATCAGCGATTGACGACCGGCGCGGTCCCGCCATGTTCGGACCTGCGCCGCTCCAGTACCCGCTGCGTAGTCGCTTGCAGGCGCTGCGTGACATCCGGCGTCATGTCCCATGGTGAAGCAGCCTGCGCCCGCATTGGGGCGCCGCGGCCGGTAGCATATTCGGCCGCCGACTTCGCCGCCGTCCCCGCTGAATTCACGAGGCTCGCGAAGACATCGCTGCGGTTTGCCAGGTTTCCGTTGTTGGTTTGCACGAAGAACGGCACGAACGTAGGGCCGATGCTGGTCAGCGCGTGGTAGTCGCCGAGGAAGAGGCCCAGCGCGTTCGGCGCAATGGAAAGGTCGAACGGCCCCGTGACATGACTCTCGCAGCCAGGTGACGCCATCGCTTGACCGGGTGAGCCAGAGGTCGGTCAGCAATGTCGTGGGGTCGGCCGTGTTGTTCCGGAAGTCGAAATAGCTCACACCGATGGTGCCATCGTCGCGCACGGTCACGGAAGGTGAGAACGCCTGCACACCCGGATCGTGATTGACGCGCACGGGTATGGACCACGTGAGCCCCCCGTCGGTCGAGCGGGACAACGCGATGCCGTCGCGAACGCCGGCCGAGAAGCGCGAATCCTGCCAGGTCGCGACCAGCACACCCTGCCGGCTGACGGCGATCGATCCCAGGTTGGCGCTGTCACGCACGACGGCGCCGGTCTCCGGATCATGCACGCCGACGGCGATCACCTGCGCAATGATGATGGGCGCCGACCATGTCACGCCTTTGTCAGTCGAGCGGATGACCGCAAGCATGGGATTGGGGTTGAACAGCGTCAAGAAATTGATCAGCGTGCCGTTGGGCAGTACGACGATCTGGTTGTTGAGCGTCTGGCGGTTGGCGCCGGGGTCGAAGATCGCCCGCGCGGGTTCCCAACTGGCGCCGCCGTCGGTCGTGCGGGCGAAATAGCTCGGGCCGAGATTGCCGGCGAGCCGGTCCCACGTCGCGTAGACGAACCGCGCGTCGGTCGGGTCGGCGGTGATCGCCTCCTTGTCGTTGAAGGCCTCGGGCCCGTCGCGGATCAGCGTGCTCGGCGCGCTCCACGAGATGCCGCCATCCGCGGAGCGACTGACCAGGACGGCGCTGGAGGAACCGGGCTGGTCTTCCTCCCCGCTGAACGACACCGAGATCTGGTACGCGGCGCCGTCGGGTGCGAACGTGACCCACGGGTCGGTGGCGCGATCGTAATCGCCGCCGTTGGCCGCGTTGCCGCCGGCGCAGCGCGAAAATGCCGCCGCCGCGCGCGCCCACGTGCGGCCACCATCAAAGGAATATCCGGTGATCAATCCATGCGATCCGCCATTCGACCAGCGGTCCTGCTGCCAGACACCGACGAGGTTCGCCGGATTGATCGGATTGACGGCGACCATGGGCTCGACCTCGCCGTTCGCGAACAATGTGCCGGTGGCGGGAACTCCATCACATCCGGTCGCGAAGGGCGACGTCGCGGAGGCCAGGAACTGCGGATCAGGCAGCGCCGCGCCGTTGGCGCACATGCTGGTCGGACCGGGCCCATAGCCTTCCGCGAGATAGCCTTTCGCCTGCATCAGCCCTTTGACGATGGGATCGGTCGTGAAGCGATGATTGGAATCGACGCGGTGATTCCAGAGACGATAGACCGCAATCGTTCCCGCCGGGCACGCGCCGGTCGGGATGTTCGGCAACGCGATGTAGAAGGCGTTCGGCGTCTCCTCGAGGTATCCGCTGAAGTTCGGATCGGTGACGGTCCATTGCACGACCGTCGCGCAATCAAAGGGCGATGCGGAATAGAAGTGCGAGTCGCCATGCTGCGGCGGGATGAGGAAACGGCACACGGGATTGGCGCCGGCGCCTGCGCTGGCCTGGCTCGGATACGCCTTGAAGCTGAGGCCGGTGCGCGACCATCCGGTGTACTGGCCGGTATCCAGCGCATCGATTTCGGACGCGAGAGGGGTCATGAAATAGTGGTCGAGCGCGGCGTGGTAGTACTCCACGACGGTTATGGTGCCCGCAGGAATCGACGCCGTTTGCCCGGCGAAATTGGTCGCGACGTTCGGTGCGGTCGTCCCCGTCGAGAAAAACGCGTTGACGCCGTCGGTCGGCAGGCTTGCATAGCCCAGTCCGGATACGCCGCCGGCATAATCCACCCCGCCTTGAACGGTGGGCACGAAGCGATCGGGCATCACGTAGTCGGGCGTGACGAGACCGGTGGCGGCCACCGCCTGCGTGGCGATCAGCACCCGCTTGTTCGCAGTCTGGACGCTCGGCAGGTCGAAGCCGAATGTGTAGATCTTGCTGATCCCATTGTGCGTCGACGTCAGCGCTTGCCCGGTCAGCGTGTTGGCGCCATTGATTCCGTGCGTTTCGTGCAGCACGATGTATTGCACTGTCCCGTCGGCATTGGAATAGATCTCTTCAATCTCCCAGGCATCGAAAGACGCGCCTGCAATCGGCGGCGCGAGGGCGAGTACGGCGAACACGAGGACGCGCAAGGACGGCATGGGAGCCTTTTTGGTATGACGCGGCAGCTCGGCAGATGGGCGCCAGGGGAGCGACTACCAGTATTCCATCCGGAGCGGAGGTTCAAGGTGCGAATTCGCTCAAATTGTTTCCGGCGTGTCACCTGCCGCTAAGACGCCTTGCGCATGACTTCGATCGTCAGCTTCAGCAGCTTCGCCAGCGCCTCGGTGCCGGGCATCGTGTCTTCGGTCACGCCGATCGCGCGCAGGTAGCTCGTCCCGGCGCGTAGCGCCCGCGCGCGCGTTTCCAGAGGTACGCTGGCGTAGCGCGCGCCGTAGGCCAAGCGTAGCGCATCCGCCAGCGCGAGGCTGATTTTTTCCGCCAACAGTCCCTCGTCGTCTTCGTCGACGCGCATGGCGCCCTGGCCGGTCAGCAGCCAATGGAGATTGATGTTGCGTACCTGTCCGATCCGCAGCAGGTAGCTCCTGGGTAGCTGAATCGCGCCGCTCGGCGTTGGACACGGAGTTCTCGTGGATCCCCAATTCGGCGGCGAACGCCTTCTGGCTGGTCGTCCCGCGGACGAGCTTGAGCCGCTCACCGAGGGTCATGGCGCCTCCTCGAGGTATCCAGATGCGGCCACCCGTCGCGGTCAATTGTTGTGTGTTGCATTTCTGCCCATTCGCCGCCTCGTTTTCGAGCGTGCGCGCTTGCATTTACGCGGCGCTAATATTAACATTGCACCACTTGCCCTCACCAGGCACAACGTCGTACCCGAAACCCATGATCAAAGCCGTTCGCACATACGCCACCCTCGCATCGGACCCTCGTGTCCGGGGCGCCGGCATGCGCGCGTTTGCGGACGCCAACTTGGGTAATCAGTCGACGCTGTAGCCTCACCTGACCGGAAGACATTCCGCCAGGTGGGTCGGCGGAACGCTCGGAAGGTCCTCTCACCCTCCTTCTCGCGGTTCCGCCCTCCGGCGAGGCCCTATTGTATTTTGCTCGTGCGCGGCGTGCGCACGTGTGACGACCGGAAAGGAGGCGAGATCCGAATGAACAGCTTCGACACCATGACCGCACTGGCCCCGGCCACGCGATCGCGTTCTTCGCCGTGCGTCCGCAACGATGTGCGGTGGAACGGCTTCGCAGGCATGGGCATCGATCAGCATTGCGGCCGGAGTTTCGCCCCGGGAGGCGCCACGTAAGGCGTCACCATCCCTGTCGCGAAGCCCGGCGCGCCATGACGGCACCGGGCTTTTTTGTTGCCCGGTCTAACAGAATATGACTTGAATGAGGCACACGAAATGACAAGGCTCTGGGATGAATTCGACGTGCCGCTGAAGCTGGGCGAACCCGTGCGCCTGCGGGCGCCTGACGAAGGCACGTATTGGCAATTGAAGGATGGCTTGATCGTCCGCGTGGCGGCGGGGGAAGCGGTCGCGGAGGTCGTGGCCGAACAGCGTGCTTTGTTCGGCCTGGCCGTACGCGATGCGACTGAACAGTGAGAGCAGTAAGGAAAGCCGGGTCGGCGACGACTTTGGCTGTAGTAACGGCGATTTCGAGCGCTGTGCGCGGCGCTCCTAACCGACATTGCGGGATCGCCGCCGCGCCCCTCGTCCGGGTGCGGTCGGTAGTCGCGGCACCCTCGGCGGGGCAACCCGCCGGGGCCGTGGCGAAAAGGCTCGCCCGCCCGGGCGTAGGCCGCTCTAAACCTCCGGTAAAGACAAAGTCGGCCAAGCTCGTGCATACTTATGGGCACGTACTTTGCAGAGGAGCCTTGGCAGGATTGCCGGCCGGGCGTCGCACTCAAATAATGGAACCCCTGGTACTGACCGTGGACATGGCAGGACTTCCCCAGGCGTGGGTGGCACTGGAGGAAGCGATCACTTACCACGCCAAGCAGATGGTGGCGTGGTCGCTCGGGCGTGAGGTGCGCGAATTCCGCGGCGGCTGGCAGCGCAACGGCGAGCGCTCGCGGATCGCGACCAAGTCGATCCTCGCGATCAAGGGCACCGGCGCGGGCGCCCATCTGCACGCGCCCGGACTGACCAACCCGATGCTGTTCGCGCGGGACCGGCAGCTTTGCGCCTACTGTGGCAAGCGTTACCTAGCGCGCGATCTCTCGCGCGACCATGTCGTGCCCGTCTCTCGCGGCGGACGCGACACATGGACCAACACGGTGACTGCCTGCCGCCACTGCAACATTCGCAAGGGCGGCCAGACTCCCGAACTGGCCGGCATGCCGCTTCTCTACATTCCCTACGTCCCCAACCGCCACGAGCACTTCATCCTGCGCAACCGGCGAATCCTTTCCGACCAAATGGAATATCTGCTGGCGGGGGTTCCGCGCAACAGCCGGCTGCATACGGCACCCGCCCTCGCGCAAAAGCTGAATTGACCCGCTGCGGCGGGCGTCGCGATTCCGATGGAATCGATCTACTACGTCATGGCATGGGCTTGCCACCGCAAGTGCCGCCATTGCTACGAGGATCGCTTCCGCCCTTACGTTCGCGGCGAACTCGAGACCGTCGTGCAGGAGGCGCAACGCAATTTCCCGCGCATCCTCGGCCATTTCCCGGCGCGAATGACGTATCGCGACCTCGACGATCCGCAACCGGACGGCACATTCCCGGAGAAAACCGGACGCGTGATTCTTTCCGGCGGCGAATCGCTGCTTGACCCGGTGCGCGAGCGCGTCACCTATCCGGTCATCGAGACGCTGCGCGATCGCTACGCGACTCAAGGCGGCGTGAAGGTGGTGGTGCAGACCACCGGCGACATCCTCACCGATGCGATCGTGGATGACCTGCTCGCTCGCGGCATATGGATGATCTCGGTGGCGAGCGTGGACGACTTTCACGTCGGCCTGGAAGGACCGGAAAGACAGCAGGCGTTCGTCGCGAAGCTCTCCGCGTTGTTCGAGCGGCACGGAATGAAATCGTCGGGCCTGTCGGCGACCACTCGTAACTGGCACGAAGAGGCAGGACCCGTCTACAGCTTTTTCGGCGCGACGCCGGATTCGTGGATCGGCAAGCTGTGGCCGCGCGGCCGGGCGTGGCAGAACAGTCTCTCGCGGGCCACGCTGGCCGACAATTTCTGCAACCGCTGGTCGGGCGGCCTCAATTTCCTGCGCCACCAATACAACGGCTCGGAAGTGTCGGTGGAACCCGATGGCGAGGTCTATCCGTGCTGCGTCAAGACCAAACTGCCGATCGGCAACCTTCTCGACGACGATCTCATCGACATCCTCGACTCGCTCGCGGGTGTTCCAGCCTACGAGGCGATCACGATGGGACATCCTGAGCGCATGGGATTGACTTACGGCTGGAGCGAGGCGCAGTTCATCGCGCAATCCGGCACGACCACGCCGGACGGAACGCCCTACCAGAACCTGTGCATCGGCTGCGACCGCTTCCACGAGCAGGTGCTGGGTCCGGTGCTCGAAGCCGCGCGCCAGCGCAGGCTTGCCGGGAAAGGAAGCGCTGCGCGCATCGCCCCGTCCGCTTCCGTACCGCACAAGACATTCGCGTTGACGCCGCAAGGAAACTGACTTGCGTGGCTTGTTGCTGGTGGCGCTCACGGCAGCGTTGTTGCAGGACCCGGCCGCCGCGCAGGAACAAAAGTGGAGCGACATCGTCGCGAAGGCGCGGGGCCAGACCGTCCACTGGAACGCGTGGGGCGGAGACGAGAAGACCAATGCCTTCATAGCCTGGGCAGGCAACGAAGTCGCCAAGCGCTACGGCGTCACGATCCATCACGTCAAGCTGAAGGACACGGCCGAGGCGGTGACCCGTGTCGTCGCGGAAAAGGCGGCAGGGCGCAGCACCGGCGGCGCGGTCGACCTTATCTGGATCAACGGACCGAATTTCCTGGCGCTCAAAGATCAGGCCCTGCTCTACGGCCCGTTCACGTCAGCGCCTGCCGAATTTCCGGTACGTCGACACGACGACCACCCGCTCCAATGAGGTCGACTTCACGATTCCGGTCGACGGCCTGGAGTCGCCATGGCGCCGCGCGCAAATCGTGTTCGTGTACGACGGCACGCGGATGCGCGAGCCGCCGCAATCCATGGCGGAATTGCTGGCGTGGGCGCAGCAGCATCCGGGACGCGTTACGCATCCGTCCGTGCGCAACTTCCTCGGCGCGACATTCCTGAAGCAGGCGCTCCACGAATTGGCGCCCGACCCGGCCGCTCTGCAGATGCCTGCGACCGACGGGAATTTCGCCGCGACGACGGCGCCGCTGTGGCGCGTGGTACGACGCGCTGCGGCCGTATCTATGGCGGCAAGGGCGGCAGCTGCCCGAAAATGGTCCCGCGCAACGGCAGCTCCTCAACGACGGCGAAATCGACATGATGGTTTCCTTCAATCCAGCGGAAGCCGCGGTGTCGATCCGGTCGGGAACGCTTCCGGGCGGCGTGCGCACGTTCGTATTCGCCACGGGAACGATCGGCAACACGAGCTTTGTCGCGATTCCCTTCAACGCAGCGAACAAGGAAGGCGCGATGGTCGTCGCGGATTTCCTGCTCGAGCCTGCCACACAGGCGTATGCGCAGGACATCGAGCACCTGGGCAACTTCACGGTGCTCGATCTCGCGAAGTTGTCGGCGAGTGAGCGCCAACGCTTTCTCGACTTGCCGAAATCCGCCGCGCTCCCGACCAACGCGGAACTTGGCACCGCACTGCCGGAGCCCCATCCGTCGTGGATGACGCGCATCGCGGCCGAGTGGGAGCGCCGGTACACGAAGTAATGACCGCATCCCGCGCACTGACCCCATCCGGCGGTCTCCAGGCGATACCGGCGATCACGGTCGGCGTCCTGCTGCTGCCGATCGGCGCGGGCGTGCTGGGCACGCTGCTGCCTGCGTTCGGATACCTGCCCGCGATCGGGGGCCATGAATTCGATCTCGCTCCGTGGCGCACGCTCGTCGACTATCCGGGATTTCTGACGAGCGTGACGACCACGCTTGTCACCGGTATCGCCACGGCATTGCTCGCTCTTGCGCTCGCAATCGGCTTTTGCGCGCTTGCGCATGGCCGGCCCTGGACGCGGCGCATCGGGAGCTGGCTCGCGCCGGTTCTGTCCACACCGCATTCGGCGATCGCGATCGGCTTTGCCTTCCTGGTGGCGCCGTCGGGATGGATCGTCCGCGCGATTTCGCCGTGGCTCACCGGATGGTCGCTGCCGCCCGACATCGCGACGGTCGGCGATGGCGCAGGCTTCGCGTTGATCGCGGGCCTGCTATTGAAAGAGGTGCCGTACCTGATCCTCATGATCGTCGGCGCGTTGAACCAGGTGCCCGCGCAGCAGCATCTCGCCATCGCGCGTTCCCTTGGTTATGCGCGCGTCGAAGCGTGGCTGAAGACCATACTGCCGCAGGTGTATCCGCAGATTCGGCTGCCCGTCTATGCGGTGATCGCATTCTCGCTGTCGGTCGTCGACGTCGCGCTGATCCTGGGTCCGACCAACCCGCCGACGTTGAGCGTCCTCGCGGTGCGCTGGTTCACCGACGCCGACATTCGCTGGTACTTTCCCGGCGGCGGCCGCCGCGATGTTGCAGTTGTGCCTCGTCGTCGCCGTCATCATTCTCTGGTTCGGCGCAGAGCGTGTCGCTGCGCGAATCGGGGATCGATGGATTGCCCGCGGCGGCCGCAGCGGATTCGCCGCCGCGGCATCGAGCGGGGCCGCTGCGCTGGCTTGCACGGTCTTCAGCTTGGCGGTCATGGCCATGCTCGGCATGGGATTGTGGTCTTTCGCCGCGCAATGGCGCTTCCCCGATGCGTTGCCCACGGCGTGGTCGATGACGAATTGGACGCGCCATATGCCGGAACTCGCGGGCCCCGCGTGGGCGACGCTCGTGCTTGGCGTTTCCGCCACATCGATTGCGCTGGCGCTGGTCGCCGGATGCCTCGAGAACGAGAGCCGCAGACACGTGCGCGCCGGCCCGGTCGCGCTGTGGATTCTCTATGTGCCGCTGCTGGTGCCGCAGGTGGCGTTCCTGTTCGGCACGCAAGTCCTGCTGGTCCGGTTTGGCTTCGACGGCGCGTTCGCGGCCGTCATCTGGGCCCACCTCGTATTCGTGCTGCCGTACCTGTTCCTGTCACTCGCGGACCCATGGCGCGCGCTCGATCCGCGTTACGCACGCGCCGCGGCGGGATTGGGCGCCACGCCGTCGCGTGTCTTCTTCGGCGTCAAAGTTCCGTTGTTGTTGCGTCCCATCGCCATTGCCTGCGCGATCGCGTTCGCCGTCAGCGTCGGACTGTATCTTCCGACGCTTTTTGCCGGCAACGGCCGCGTGGCGACATTGACCACGGAGGCCGTGACGCTGGCGTCCGGCGCAGACCGGCGCCTGATCGCGCTGTATGCGTTGCTGCAATCGTGCCTTCCATTTGCCGTGTATGTTGCCGCGGCCATGCTGCCTGCGCTGGTCAAAGGCCGCGGGCTCGGCACAGATCGGGTGCAAGCGTGACCGACCCGCTGCGCCTCGAACAGGTTTGCATCGCGCTGCCGGCCCGCGCATTGATCCCGGCGCTCGACATCGCAGTGGCGCCGGGCGAATGTGTCACGCTGATGGGTCCGAGCGGCTGCGGCAAGTCGACGCTGCTCGCCTTCATCTCGGGCGCGCTCGATTCGGCCTTCACCGCGTCGGGCCGCGTGCTCATCGGCGAAGTCGACATCACGCGCCTCGCCCCCGAAACGACGCCGTGTCGGCATCCTGTTCCAGGACGACTTGCTGTTCCCGCATCTCTCCGTGGGGGGCAATCTGGCGTTCGCGCTTGAGGCGCATGTGCGCAATCGAGCGCGCGCCGCGTGCACGTCGAACAGGCGCTGGCCGAGGCCGACTTGGCAGGCTTCGCCGACCGCGATCCCGCGACGCTCTCCGGCGGCCAGCGCGCGCGCGTGGCCGTGATGCGAACGCTGTTGTCGGGGCCGAAGGTGCTGCTGCTGGACGAGCCGTTCAACAAGCTCGACGCGCAGTTACGCGGCGATTTTCGCCAGTTCGTATTCCAGCATGCGGCCGAACGCGGGCTGCCCGTGCTGCTCGTAACGCACGATGAAGCCGACGCGCCCGCCGGCGGGCGCGTGATCCGCTTGGCAGACTTCCGCTGACCAAGCGGCCGCTATTTCGACTGCACGTAGTACGCGACGGCCTGAATTTCGGCAGGCGTCAGGTCCTTGACGATGCCGTGCATCACCGGCGCCGCGCGAACCAGCGACTGAATGTAGTTCAACTGCTTGACGACGTACGCGGCGTGCTGCCCCGCAAGCCGTGGAAATATGGATTGACCTTTCGCATCCGCTCCATGGCAAGTGGCGCAGGCCGCAATGCCACGACTGGGCACGCCCTTGTCAAACACTTCCTTGCCTGTGGCGACGGCCGCTGGATCCACCACGCGGCCCGGTGCCGGCGGTTGCGCCGCGTAGTATTGTGCGATGCCTTTGATGATGGCGGGCTCGAGATTGCCGGCGATGCCCCACATGATGTCGTGGGCGTCTTTCTCGGCGCGCGTATGTGCACGAAACGCCTCGATCTGGGCCTCCAGATAGCCTTCGCGTTGTGCCGCAAGGATCGGAAAGTCCGGCGACGTGCTGATTCCATAGGGACCGTGACAGGTGGAACAGAGCTCCACAGCTTTGTTCGCGGCTGCCGCTTTGATGTCCAACGGCGTACCTTGCGCGTTTGCGACACCGGGGCAGCTCGCCAACGCGAGACTGAAGAGCAAACAACGTTGCCAATTCATTTTGCGATCTCCGTCATTCTCACGCGCGCCGTGCCTCGCCGTGGGCTCGCTGTGCGGCCGTGCCGGGCAGCTCAAAATGCCACCCATATGTCCGCAAAGAGCGTGTTGTTGTCACCCGCGTTGCGGCCCGTTCCGTCGTAGTTCGAGCGCCCGCCGTTGAACTTCGTATAGCCGGTGTATTGCAGCACCAGACGAACGTTCTGGATGGGCAGGTAGTCGAGCTCGAGGATGTAGCCGCTGCTGTTGGGCGTGAGCGCGTTCCCATCAGGATCGGTGCCATAGAGCCCGGCGTCCGCACTTCCAGTGGTCTGGAACAACGCAAGCGTTCCTCCGTACTGGCGCCGGAAGTAATACGATCCTTTGAGCTTGAACGTGCGCAGCGTGTCGGTCGGGTTGTCCGGCGTCGGACCCGCTCCATATCCGGCACCCGTTTCCTGGACAGCCGGATAGCTCGCGTTGTATTTCTGCTTTTCCCAGATGTAGGTCGTCTGGGCAGTGAACGTATGCTCATCCGAGATGTACTGATATTGCGCATCCAGCGCGACGTCCTGGTAACGATCGGTCGGCGTGGATGTATCCAGGTTGTCGGGAAACACGTTGGCCACCATGCCGTAGGTGCCCACCATGATGGAGTTCGGGCCCCAGTCGTGCGTGTACGCGAGCCGCCAGTACGGATTGAAGTTGTTGATCCTGAAGACGCCACCCGGCGAATTGATCGGCAGTCCCAGCCGGAACAAGTCGCCCAAGACGTTGGCCGTTCGATAGCTGGAAAATTCGGCGTAGATCGTCTTTTGCCACCATGCGTAGGCACCGAGCCCGGCCACCTGCTGCGCCAGGCCGCCGTCGATGATCGTCGCCGCCGCAGGCGTGTTCGCGAGGGGCGGCGTCGTGTACGGATAGCCCCATGCGGGTGTGCTGTTCCACGGGTCCTGCACAGTCGGATTGTTGTTGAGCGTCATGCCGAAGACCCACTCGGGCTCGCCGGCCCCCGTCGGCGAATACTTGTAGGCGCCCCGCAGGTCGATATTGTCGACGCTGCTGTGCCCGCCCAGCGTGCCGTCGGTCACGGTGGCGAGGTTGTCGTACGTCCATTGGATGAAGCCGCCGAGGTAGTCGTTCACCCTGCCCGCGAGGAACAGGCTCCCTCCGGAGAACACGCCGCTGTTGTTGCGCTGGGTCACCGGCACCGTTTCGCCGGTCTCCGGATCCGTCGTGTTGTTGTTCTTGGTGTTGGTAACCGACGCCTGCGCCATGACCGCGAATGGCGAATATTGAACTCCCTCCGAGGTGATCGCCGGCTTGCCGATCGTGTAGCCGGTCAGCTTGAAATACCGGCCATAGGGCGTGAGTTCGGGCCAACTCACATGACAGGCGGGGCATTCCTGGCCCGTCTGCCGGGCAAAGGACGGAACCGCGTCTGCCATCCTCGGGAACGCCCCCAACGCCAGCGTCAATGCGGTTGCGCCCATGAGACCTATCGCCCTGCGCTTGAACATGATCACACTCCGTGGTGCATCGCCCCGATACCGCTACGTCGTCGGACAAAGCGTGCACCCCGCGTGCGAGGTGATACTGACCAGGATCAAGATCGGGATATTGACTGGAGATCGATGCAGCCTCGCCAGCAGGCCGTCAGCAATTCGTCAGCAATTCGTCAGGAGATCGCCGAGGCCACTGGCGAATACCTCTCGAGTCCGTTCCGCCTTCAAATTACGGATGCTTCGACCCTACGGTTTCGCGGGAAAGACACACGAATGCACGTGCCGCCGCGCTCGCCGTTCGGGTTGATCTCGAGGATGCCGCCGTGCCGGTCGACGACTTCCTGCACGATGGAAAGCCCCAGACCGGAGCCCTCGCCAGGCGTTCCCGCGATTCGATAGAACCGCTCGAGGACCTTGCTTCGTTCGGCCGACGGGGATGCCCGGTCCGGTGTCCTCGACGCTCAGGAAGGGGATGTCCTGTTCGCATCCGGTGTTCACCGTCACCGATCCTCCGGCCGGCGTGTAGCGGAGCGCGTTGTCGATGAGATTGTCGACCATCTCCGGGAGCAGCAAGGGATCGCCAGGAATCACCGCGCGCTCGAGCGCGAAGCCGAGGTCGATTTTCTGTGCGTGGGCCTTCGGCGCCCAATCTCTCGCCGCGGCGTCGGCAACGGCGCGCAAGTCGACGATTTCGAGATGCTGACCTCCCTCGGGCGTACTCTCGGCCTTGGCCAGCGCCAGCAGCTGGTTGGCGAGGCGGCTGGCGCGCACCGTGGCGCTGTGCATGCGCGTGAGTTCCGCTCTCACGTCGGCGGGCAGTTCGCGGCGGAGCATGAGCTCCAGGTGCATCTGCAATCCGGCGAGCGGCGTGCGCAACTGGTGCGCGGCGTTGGCGAGGAAGCGCTGCTGCAGTCGTGTTGGCGTCGCGCAGGTGATCCAGCAGCCCGTTGAAGGCGTTGACGACCGGGGCGATTTCGACCGGTGCGGCGGTCGCGGAGAGCGGGCGCAGGTCCCGCGGCGCCCGGCTCAGCAATTCCGATCGCAGGTCCTCGCAGCGGGATGAGTCCGCGCGCGACGCCGAACCATGCAAGGGCAATCGAGGCCACGGCGATCAGGAGCGCGGGAACCAGTTCCGCAACGAGAATTTCACCGACCAGGCGATTGCGCTTGTGCAGCGTTTCGCCGACCTGCACGACGAAGCCGTTGGCGTGCGCAGTGCCGCGACGCGGATCTTTTCGCCGCGGTAAGTGCTATCGAAGAAAATGAACTGCTCCGACGCGAATGTCCGGAGGCGGCGGCATGTCGGCGACCCCGTCGATGATTGCGTTGCCCGGCGATCGCACCTGGAAGATCACCTTGTCGACCTGGTCGTAGACGAGCGCCTCCAGCGCCTTCTGCGGCAGATCGACGTGCGCGCCGTGAGCATCGATGCTTACGTTATCGGCGATGTCGAACGCCGGATCGAGCAGCGAGCGGTCGTACGCGTTGTTTGCCGACCGCAACGCCACCCAATAGGTGACGATCGCCGCTCCGGAGACCATCAGCAGCAGCGAACTGATCAGGAATATCAGCAGGCGGCGCCGGATGCTGGCGGGCCTCGGCGGTCCGTCACTCATCCGCTGCCTTCCCACAGGTAGCCGAAGCCGCGAACCGTGCGGATGTGCGCGCCGGCCGGCTCGATCTTCGTCCGCAGCCGGGAAACGTGGACCTCGATGGCGTTCGGCGAGAGCTGCTCGTCGAACGTGAACAGGCTCTCCGCGATCTGGTCCTTGCTCAGCACGCGGCCGGGGTGGGTCAGGAACAGTTCGAGCAGCGCCCACTCGCGCGGCGTGAGGTCGATCGGCCGTCCATTGACGCGAACGCGCTTGGCCGCGATGTCCACGGTCAATCCGGCGATCGACCAGCGCGCAGCCGGCGCGATCCCGCGGCGCAGCAATGCCCGCACGCGCGCCTCGAACTCGTGACCGAGAACGGCTTGGTCAGGTAGTCGTCGGCGCCAAGGTCAAGTCCGCGCACGCGATCCTCGACCGCGTCGCGCGCGGTCAGGACCAGCACGTTGGTCGTCGCGTGCCGCAGCCGCAGTCGCCGCAGGACTTCGAAGCCGTCGATGTCGGGAAGACCCGACATCCAGCACCACGAGATCGAATTCTTCGTCGACGAGCAGGGTGTCGGCGTGCCTGCCCGATCGCGGCGTGTTCCACGACGTGGCCCGCGCGCGTGAGCACGCTGGTCAGTCCTTCCGCAAGCAGCGCGTCGTCCTCGACGACTAGTATGCGCACGATGAGATCATCCGTCGATCGGGCAGCTACGGTGATGGCTAATATAGCCCAATCCTAGAACTGCTTCTTGAATCCGATCTCGAAGCCGTGCGGCAGCAGCTGGATCATGATCGGAACGTCGCGGCTGTGCGCATACCAGCCCGACAGGCCGCCCACCGCCCAGCCCGCCAGCACGTCGGTTTGCCAGTGCGCCTGATTCTTGATTCGCCCGGCACCGACATAGAGCGGCAGCAGAGCAGGGCGTAAGTCGCCGGATACTCGCTGCCGTATTCGAGCATGTAAGGCGTGACCAGCGCGGCGGCGACGGAAGCCTCCCCGCTGGGAAAGCTGTAGTTCGAGCCGCGCTGGAACCACAGGCAGGGATTGTCCGTGGTCGCTAGGACGCGTCCGCGTGAAGATGTACTTGCCGGCCTGCGCCGACACGCCGGCGATGATTTCGGAATCGATGCCCTGCCACATCGTCTTGCCGAAGCGCGTCTCGGAGCCCTCCCAGACCGCCCCGCCGATCTCGCGCGACCGTCAGGACTCCGACGAGCGCCGCGATAAACGTTCGGATTCCAGACTCCCGACGCGTCATAACCGACGAGATGATCGACGCGGGACCAACCGCAATTCTGGCCCATCGCGGGAGGCGCCGACACGGAAATGACGAGAGCCATGAGCGACGCCGCGACCGCGCCGCGCGACGGCGACCATCCTCGTGGCTTGTCGAAGCGCATGCATCTGGAAGCTACACGCGCGGACTGTCGGCAAGCTGAGTATTTCCTGTCGTTTCGCTGACGCCGCCTGAATCCCTGCCGGAATGCGCGGTCAGAGCACGACCTGCGATCCCAGCTCGACGACGCGGTTGGGCGGCAGCATGAAATAGTTCGCCGCGTCGGTGGCGTTGCGGTACATCGACACGAACAGCCTCTCGCGCCAGAAGGCCATGTCCGAGCCCAGCTTGGGGATCAGCGTCTCGCGGCCGAGGAAGAACGACGTGTCCATCATGTCCAGATGCAAGCCCTGTTCGCCGGACCACTCGAGCGCGCGCGGCAGGTCCGGCGTGTCCATGAATCCGAAGAACACCTTGACTTTGCTGAACTGCCCGTTGATCTTCTCCACGACCACCCGCTGCGCCTCCGGCACGTGGGGCACCTCGAGCGACATCGGGTTGAGCAGGACGACCTGCTTGTGCAGGCTCTTGTAGTGCTTCAAGCTGTGCAGCAGCGCATGCGGCACGGAGTCTAAGCTGGTCGTCATGAACACGGCGGATCCGGGCACCGTCGTGCAGCCCAGCGACGCGCTTGCGACGAAGGCATCCAGCGGAATGGAATCGGCCTCCAGCCGCGACTGCAGCAGCTGGCGGCCGCGCTTCCACGTCGACATCAACAGGAAGACGCCCAAGCCGAATGCCAGCGGGAACCAGCCGCCGTCGGTGAACTTGAGGACGTTGGCGCTGAAAAATGCCAGGTCGATCAGCAGGAACACGCCGAAGAGCGCAACGCTCGCGGGGACGCTCCATTTCCACATCGATCGCGCGACAATGTAGGCGAGGATGGTCGTGGTCGCCATCGTTCCGGTCACCGCGATGCCATACGCCGCGCCTAGGCTCGTCGACGAGCCGAAGCCTAAGACGAGCGCGACCACGCCCAGGAACAGCGCCCAATTGATTGCGGGCAGGTAGATTTGGCCGATTTGCCGGCTGGACGTGTGCTGGATCGCCATGCGCGGGCAGTAGCCCAGTTGCATCGCCTGCTGCGTGATCGAATACGCACCTGAAATCACCGCCTGCGAGGCGATGATGGCGGCGATCGTCGACAGCACGACCAGCGGATACAGGGCCCATTCCGGAGCGAGCAGATAGAACGGGTTATCGATCGCCTTGGCGTCGACGAGCAACAACGCCCCCTGTCCGAAATAATTGAGCGTCAACGAAGGCAGCACCACCAGCATCCACGCGAGCCGCACCGGCACGCGCCCGAAGTGGCCCATGTCGGCGTACAGCGCTTCCGCGCCCGTGACGACCAGCACGACGGCGCCGAGCGAAAAGAATCCCAGCGATCCGTGGCGGAACATGAATTCGATCGCATAGGAGGGGTCGAGCGCCGCAAGCACGCGCGGCACGTGGAGAATGTTGACGACCCCAAGAACGGCGATGACCGCGAACCAGATCACCATCACGGGTCCGAACAGCGCGCCCACGCGCCCGGTACCCCACTTTTGCACCATGAACAAGCCCGCGAGCACGATGAGCGAGATGGGGATGACATAGGGCTTCAACGCGGGTGTGGCGACCTCGAGGCCTTCGACCGCGCCCAGGACGGAAATCGCCGGCGTGATCGTTCCGTCGCCGTAGAAGAGCGCGGCGCCGGCCAGGCCCAGCAGCATCAGGATTCGAGCGCGTTTCGCATCGGGCTGGATGCGCAGCACCAGCGCCATCAGCGCCATGACCCCGCCTTCGCCCTTGTTGTCCGCGCGCATGATGAAGATGACGTACTTGATCGTCACGACGAGCATCAGCGACCAGAAGACGAGCGACAGGATACCCAGGACGTTGGGTTCGCTGATCGGCACGGGGTGGTGCGCGCCGCCGAAGATCTCCTTCATCGCATACAGCGGACTCGTGCCGATATCGCCGTAGACCACGCCCAACGCGCCGAGCGCGACGATCGCCAGGCGCTTCGCATCCTTTGGGGTTCTTCGTTTCATGGGGATGGTGTACCGGGCACGCAGATGCTTTCGCGGTGCCGCGCTTCTGCCGTAGAACGCCGGGGGATCAACGCGCTATTTTACCCGCGTCGAGGGTTGCGTCGTCGCGGGCTGGACTTCAGACAGACCGGAAGCAGCGCCTGCAGACGGCGGCGCCCGCCTGGATGCGCGTGCCACACGACGCGCATGTCTTTACCTTCGATGCGCGCCACCGCCAGACGCCGAACAACAATCCCATGCCCGCCAGCCCGGCTGCACCGATTTCGCTGCGGCGTATGAGTTCGGAGCGATCCCTCTCGGCCACAATGGCAGCGGATTCGGGCTTTGGCGCGGGAGTGCGCGACGACGCGGCGGTGGGAATGGGGAAGAGCAACGCCTGCTCGGCGACCTGGATGGGCTGGCGGGAGGGCTGGTAGGCGGGGCGGGTGGATGGCCGCATCGGTTGTGCTGTCCCCGACGTTGCGGGAGCGTATTTGTTCGCACACCCGGCCACGGCATAGTTGTCGCGCAGCGTCAGGCACTCCTCCGGAGCGGCAGATGCGGTCGCGAAGCTCGCCGCGACCGAACAGGCTAGCAGCCAGCGCACGGAACGGCGGAACTTCATGGCGCTCATAGTGGTTTCTTCCTGCGCGACATCATGCCGCGTTCGATTCGGCCGCCCATCGGACGTGCACATCCATCGGGGTTGCCGCGCCGTCCTGCAGGTCAAGCAAAAGCCACACCACATCGATCAGCAGGCGCTTCGAATGTGGACCGGACTTGAAGCCTGAACTTGCCTTAGCGAACGTATTTGATGTCGGTAATCGCTTCGACCAGCGACGCGCGATAGCCGATGAACAGCGATATCGAATTGAGGATCCCGCACTCGATTCCATAGCGGGCCGCGACGTCGTCGTACACGACGCGAAAACTGGCATCGTCCGATCCCGTGTGGTCGGTGACCAGCCAGAATTCCTCGCTGTTGCTCCCGTCCGTCTTGCGCGACAGCGAGATCCGTCGTGGCGCGATCTTGTGCGTCTGCAGCCACAACCCGACGCGGCGGTCCAGTGAGCGCTGCGCGGCGGCACAGTCCTCCGCAACCTTCGCGGTCACTGCCGATTCGTCGCTGCCGATCACGTGGAGGTCCGGGGGATCTGGCGCATGACCGCGATTATTTCAGGTCGTGATCGTCATTCCAAGCCGCAATCCGCGTGTACACTACAAACAAATTGGCTTGGAGAATGCTTGCAACCTGTGTTGCGAGGCGCGGCGGCTTGGACTGATGTCGCCGAATCGCATATCTTGAGCACAATTTTGGGGCCATCCGGGTCCCGGAGGATTGGCTGTGTCAACCGAACTGGCGTTAATTCTGGTTGCTCTGCTGCTGGGCTTGTGGGCGTTGACCTCGGCGCGCCGCGCCGCCGTCGCCGCCCAGCGAACCGCGATCGCCACGGAAAAAAGCGCCCTTGCCGCGGAGCGCAGCGCGCTGGCCGCGCGACGCGCGGCCGAGGCGGCGGAATTCAGCGCGCTGGCTGCGCGTGAGTCGGCAGGCACCGGTCCCAATCCGCAGTCGACGCGGCGGCGCATACCAAGGCCGCGCGTCTCGACGGCATGGTGATGGACCTCATCAATTCGTTCCCCAAAGAGGCCAGCGCGTGGCCGCTGATCGGGCGCCATCCTGAACTGATCGACACGGAAGTCGACGAAATCATCCACAAGGCATTCCACCTGATGGGCCGCACCGAATCCGAGGCCAGGCAGCACTGCGTGGCGGTCCTGAACATGCGGCGCGACCAGGCGACGACTTAAGGCCTCCAATGCCGCGTCGACCGGGGTCATGAGGACCGACGACCTTCGGATCAGCCGCGTCCGCCCCTTGCTTGCGCCGGCGATCCTGGCGGAGGAGATTCCGCTCACGTCGCGCGCCGGCGATTGCGTGGCGAATGCGCGGCGCACGATCGAGGCCATTCTCGACGGCCGCGACCCGCGCCTGCTCATCGTCGTCGGCCCGTGCTCCATACACGACCCGAAAGCGGCGATCGACTACGCGCAGCGCCTGAACGCGTTGGCCGAACGGGTCCGCGACCGGGTCTTCATCGTCATGCGCGTCTATTTCGAGAAGCCGCGGACGGTCGTGGGCTGGAAGGGCCTCATCAACGATCCCGATCTCGACAGCTCGTATCACATCAACAAGGGACTTCGCCTCGCACGCAAGCTCCTTGCCGATATCGCGGAGATGGGACTTCCCGCCGGAACGGAATTCCTCGACACGACACTGGGGCAGTTCTACACCGATCTCGTGAGCTGGGGAGCGATCGGTGCACGCACCGCCGAGAGCCAGGTGCATCGCGAGTTGGCTTCGGGGTTGTCGATGCCCGTCGGCATCAAGAATCGCACCGACGGCAATGTGCAGGTCGCCGTGGAAGCCATTCTCGCAGCCAGGCAGCGGCACCTGTTTCCTTCGCTCACCAAGGAGGGCGCGCCGGCGATCCTCGAGACCACCGGCAATCCGTATTGCCACCTGGTGCTTCGCGGTGGAACGATGACGGGACCGAACTTCGGTGGGGCGGCCGTGACGGCGGCGTTGGCGGAGTTGCGCGATGCGAAGCTCCCGGAAATGGTGATGGTCGACTGCAGCCACGGCAACAGCGAGAAACGCCCGGAACGCCAGCTTGCGGTGATCGACGACGTGCTCGCGCAGCGCCTCGCCGGCTGCACCGCGTTGAAGGCGCTCATGATCGAAAGTCATCTCGTGGGCGGCCGGCAGGAGCTGGGCGCGGGTCCGCTGACCTACGGACAAAGCATCACGGATGCGTGTCTCGCCTTCGCCGACACGCAACGCGCGATCGAGAACCTTGCAGGTCGACTCGCGTGAACATCGAGACAACGTGACGTATGCAAGCGATGATACTGCGGGCGGCGCGCTCGCCCCTCGAACTCACGCGTGTCGGTGATCCACGGCCGGGCCACGGGCAAGTCGTGGTCAAGGTTCATGCCTGTGGCGTGTGCCGCACCGATCTGCACGTGATCGATGGCGAGCTGCCGCATGCGCGCTCGCCGCTCATTCCAGGGCACGAGATCGTGGGCACCGTGGCTGACGTTGGCGCGGGTGTCACCGCGATTGCGGTGGGCGACCGCGTCGGCGTTCCGTGGCTGGGTTTCACCTGCGGCGTGTGCCGATACTGCCGCGCCGGCGACGAGAACCTCTGCGACGCGCCGCAATTCACCGGGTATACGATCGATGGCGGCTACGCCGAATACGCCGTGGCCGACAGCCGTTATTGCTTCCGCTTGCCGGAAGGCTTTACCGACACCGAATTGGCGCCATGGCTGTGCGCGGGTCTGATCGGCTATCGTGCGCTGCGCAAGGCCGGCGATGCAAAGCGCTTAGGGGTATACGGCTTCGGCGCGGCGGCCCACATCATCGCGCAGCTCGCCCGCCATGAAGGCCGCGAATTGTTCGCCTTTACGCGACCGGGCGATGCCGCCGCGCAGAATTTCGCGCGCGCATTGGGCGCCGTCTGGGCAGGCGGAAGCGATGAGGGGACGCCCGAGACCTTGGACGCCGCTATCCTGTTGGCCCCTGTGGGCGCGCTCGTCCCCAAGGCGTTGCGCGATGTAGCGAAGGGCGGCGTGGTGGTCTGCGGCGGCATTCACATGAGCGACATTCCCCAGTTTCCCTACGAGATTCTCTGGGGCGAGCGGCGTATCTGCTCGGTTGCCAATCTCACCCGGCAGGATGGACGGGATTTCATCGAGCTGGCGCAACGCGTGCCGGTGCGCACGACCGTGGCGCCCTACGCTCTCGCGCGCGCGAACGAAGCCATTGCCGCGCTGCGCGAAGGCGCGCTCACCGGCGCGGCCGTATTGACGATGGCCCAATGATAGTCGACGAGGTGGCGGCGAGATCACGTCCAGCCGTAGCGCGTCAGGTAGAAGAACGCCGGCGCGGCAAACACCAGCGAGTCCAGGCGATCGAGCATGCCGCCGTGGCCTTCGATCATCCGGCCCCAGTCCTTGATGCCGCGGTCGCGCTTGATCGCGGACATCACTAGCCCGCCCAGGAAGCCCATCGTATTGATGACGAGCGCCATCAGCGCCGCCTGCCATGGAGCAAATGGCGTGATCCAGAACAGCGCCGCGCCCAGCGTGGTGGCGCTGGCCACGCCGCCGATGAGTCCTTCCCAGGTCTTCGACGGCGACAAGACGGGCGCGACCTTGCGTCTGCCGATCAGCATCCCCCAGACGTACTGCAGCACGTCGCTCGATTGCACGACCAGGACCAGGAATGCGATCAGCAGAAGGTCGCGGCCCTCGTAACCCGGGATGTCGAGCGCCAGCAGCGCCGGCACGTGCGAGATGCAGAAAACGCAGATGACGAGGCCCCATTGCATCTTCGCGACGCGGTCGAGGAAGTTCCCGCTGTCGCGCGCAACGACCGCGACGAGGGGCAGGAACAGGAACACGTAGACCGGAATGAAGATCGACGACAGGTCGAACCTGCCGAGATAGACCAGAAGGTACTGCGCGGGCAGCACGATGAAGAAGCCGGCGGCGAGCGCGATGCTCTTCCCGTCGCGCGCGAACGTGAGTGACGCAAACTCGCGCAGCGCGACGAACGAGACGAACAGGAACAGGAGCGTGACGCCGGCGCGGCCGAAAAGAAACGCGAAGCCGATCACCAGCACCATCGCCCACCACGCCTTGATGCGCGTGTTCAGGTTGTCGATGACGCCGTGTGGCTCCCCGTGGGCGACGGACGCCTTGAGCACATAGCCGATCACCGTCGCGACGACGAGGACGACGCCGACGCCGGCAAAAACGCCGACCGTTTGTTGCTGCAGCGTGAAGGCGGTCATGGTCACTCTGCCCGGGGTCACTGCCGCGGCCGAAATGTCGCGCGGCGGCGCGGCTGCAATGAAGCCCAGCGCGGCGACATGCGTAGCAGCGAGCACCACGGACCTGCGCGCCGCATGGACCGCCGCCAGCGCCGCGTCGACATCGCGCGCCCGTCCGGTTGCCAGCAGCCAAGCCGCCACCGCGCAGGCGCTGCGCGAGCAGCCGAGCGCGCAGCACACGAGCACCGGACCCTGGGCACGCAGCTGCTCGATCGCGTGCGCCGCCCGCGCCAGCGCGTCGCGCCGGCGGCGTGGGTCAGGTCGAGCACGGGCACGACGGCTATCGCGCGGGAACCGGCGTGCACGTCGAACTCGGCCGTCAGGTCGACCACGCCCGCGAACGGTGACGCAGCGAGTTCGCGCGCCGTGGGAACGCGCCCCAGGAACACGCCATCGGCGATTGGCACGGGCCGCGGATCGCGCCATGTCCACGCGCGCGAATTGAGCCAGGCCCCGGCGCGGTACGGCGCGAACAGCCAGCGCGCTGCCACGGACAGGCGACCGTTCGCGCGCTTTCTGGAACGCGGCCGGCGCCGATTGCAGCATAGGCGAGCGCGACCAGCAGCAGCGACACGCTTCCCCACAGCAGCCACAGCGCCCAGCCGCCGATGACGAACGCGACCGCGCACAGCAGCAGCGCGCCGGCAGCGTAGAGCGCGGCCAGTCGCCACCGCGCCGGGTCGCGCGTCCATTGCCACTGCGTCTTGC
The DNA here is from genome assembly GCA_963755065.1 of uncultured beta proteobacterium. Lineage (GTDB taxonomy): Bacteria > Pseudomonadota > Gammaproteobacteria > Burkholderiales > Casimicrobiaceae > VBCG01. The sequence continues at coordinate 82,842 of CAVWIM010000004.1, read as the reverse complement.
AATCGAGCGCCCGTCGCCTTCGTCGGCAAACGGCCACGCCCAGAGGCACAACGCGCCCAGCAGCAGTCCCGTCGGAATATCGATGAAGTGATGCTGGTAGGTCGTGAGCACCGAGACGCAGATCAGCAGGAACCACGCCTCCATCGCGAGGCGCGCGATGCCCGACAGCCTGCGCGCATACAGCGCCCACAGGATGGCGGCCAGCGCGATGTGCAGCGATGGCAAGCTGGTTGAATGGCTGGTCGAAACCGGCCAGCGCGGCGAACATGACGCCCCAGAGCCCGTCGGCGGCGGGACGCTCGAACGAGAAGCGCAGCGGCACCAGCGACGAAGCATGCGACGGCGACCACCTGCGCCGTCAGCAGGCGCTTCGCATGCGTATCGAGTTCGCGCCGCGTCGCGCACACGAACAGCGACAATCCGTACAGCAGGTCGATCGACCAGTAGGGCAGGATCGTCCACGCCCAGAACGGAATCGCCGTTTCCCATGCGAAGACCAGCGACGGCACGTCCGATGCGCTGCGCCGCCGACCAGTTGGCGAGGCCGTAGGTCAGGAAGAAGAACGGCGCGAGAAAGGCGAGCCACGCGAGTGCGCGCCGCCACGGCCAGGCGGTGGCCGAGCAATGCTGCGAGCGCTCATTCCGCCACGCGCTGCGCCAGCGACGACGGTGAAGATGCCGGATTCGCCGATACGCTGCGCCACCTTGCGAAAGCCGGCCGCGGCCACGAGCTGGTCCATCTCCTCCTGCGTGCGCCGGCGCATCACCCACGCCGCGCCGTCGCCGGTGGCTGGTCAGCGCGCGCGCGATCAGCTCGAGCTGCGGATGCCAGGTCTGGCCCGTGTAGACGAGGAAGCCGCCGGGCGCGATGGCGTCGGCAAGGCCGGCGAGCGATTGGCGCACCGGGCGCGTTGTCGGGCATCAGTTCGTAGAGCCCCGACACGATGCCGAGCGTGGGCCGCGGCGCGAGCGCCGCCAGGCTCGCGCGATCGAACGCGTCGCCGTGCGCGAAGCGCGCGATCCCGGCGAGCCCGCTTTCGCGGATCAGAGCGCGTTCCGTGCTCGACATTGAGTGCGCTGTAGTCGCGCAGCAGGATCGAGTCGGGCGGCTCCTTCAGCATGGCCACGGCGTCGAGCACGTAGCGGCCGTGGCCGGCGGCGATGTCGACGATGTGCACCGGCGTCCCGGCCGCGCGCAGCCGCGCGATGGCCTCGCGCAGCAGCGCCTCGACGTCGAGCTTGCGCTGCCGGATGCCGCGCCAGCCGATCGCGTCGAGATACGTGCGGTCGATGCAGCGCCCGAGCGGCGTCCGGCCGCGCGCCTCGTTGCGGTAGACGTAGTCGAGCGTGCTGCCGGAGTCGAAGCCGGTCGCGTGGCCCAGTCGCACGCCGTCGGCAAGCACGCCGCCGAAGCGCAGGCCGGCGCGCGTGGCCGCCCAGTACAGTCCGCGCGGCGACAGCGCGGGCAAGCGGCGCGGCGAGCGCGTCGGCCTCCTCGCGCGTGAAGCCGTACTGGTCGGCGTCGAGCAGGTTCGCGCGAACGCGCGGCGCGGCGAACACGCGGACCAGGAACGCGCGCACGCGATCGACGGCGACGGCGCGGTCGCGCTCGCCCAGCGTGTCGTGCAGGAAGCCGTGCAGCACGTGCCGCTCCTTCATCCGCGCACCGAGCCGGTCGAAGAACGCGTGCTGCGGGCCGTGCGTGCACGACCCAGTCGGCGCCGGAGATCAGCAGTTGCGTGGGCACGGTGATCGCCTGCGCGTCGGCCACCACGCGGTCGGCGGCCTCCTGCAGGCCCAGCAGGACGTTGACCGAAATCGAGCGCGACAGCAGCGGATCGGTGTCGTAGCTCGCGATGCGCGCCGGATCGCGCGTCAGGAACTTCGCCTTGACGTAGCTCGTCACGAAGAAATTGCCGGCGAGCTTGCGCATCAGCCGCAGTCCCGGCAGCGCCAACGGCACGTAGAGCTTGACGCGAAACGCCGGCGAGGCGAGCACCATGCCGCGGATCGCCGGCGCGTAGTCGTGGACCCACGTGGCGACGAGCACCGCGCCCACGCTCTGCGCGACGATGGCGATGTCTTCGGTCGCGATGCCGTGCTCCGCGCCGATGTGATCGATGAACGTCTGCACGTCGCGCACCGACGTGCCGAAGCTCGGAGAATCGCCGCGCGCGCCGGGCGAGCGGCCGTGGCCGCGCGCGTCCCACGCGAAGAAGTCGAATTCGGGCAGCACCAGCTCGTCGACCAGATGCGCCATGCGCGCCGAGTGCTCGTGGCCGCGGTGGAACAGCACGATCGCGCCGCGCCCGGGTCCGTGAATCGCCGGCCAGTGCCGGTAGAAGAGGTCGACGCCATCGTGCGTGCGGAACGTCCGCTCGTGCACCGGCCGCAGCTGCGGGGCCGCCGTCATGTCGTTCATGTCAGCCGCCTTCGCGCAATCCGCCGCGCACCCGGTTGACGATCGTCGCGACGAGCGCCGCCGCGAGCGCCGGCATGACCAACGCCAGCCACTCCGGCAGCGACGTCGCGACGCCGACCCAGAGGCCGAGCGCGCCGAAGACGAAGGCGCGGTCGCTCTTCCCCATCGGCCCGTCGTAGTGGCGCGACGCACCCGACCAGCGGCCCCAATGCGCCCGCATATTCGCTGATCACCGCCAGCACGATCACGATGCCCGTCCACAGCGGCGAGAACGGCGGCAGCAGCGCGAATGGCAGGTAGAGCGCGGCATCGGAGATCGCGTCGGTCAACTCGTTGAGGTACGCGCCCAACCGGCTCTTTTGCCCGAACTCGCGCGCGAGCATCCCGTCGATCGCATTGCACGCCATGCGCACGAACATCCACGCCGGGATCAACGCGAACGCGCGCGTATCGGGCAGCCGCCAGGCGACGAACGCGCCCAAGGCGACCGACGCGGCGGCGGTCGCGACCGTGATCTGGTTCGCGGTGACTCCCGCGCGGGCGAGCGCACCGGCGAGCGGCCGCAGGAAGGCCTGGAAACACGGCTTCAGCGCGTAGATCGACACTCTTTTGGCTCCGCCCTGGCCCGTTACGTCGTCATGCCGGCGCGGCCGGCGCGTTGCGGCCACGCCTGCGCCCGATCCACCAGCCGAGCGTCAGGCCGACAAGCAGGCAGGCGATCGCCGCGATGATGCCGTCGCGAATCAATGTACGCGAAACCTTGGTCAGTACCGGGTTGTCCAGGTGGTTGGTGCCGAAGTGGATTGCGCGCAGCCGCCACTTGCCGTCGTCGTCGCGAACCATCACCGCGGTCCAGCGCGTGACGAAGTCGAACAGGTCGCCGTCCTTCGCCTCGTAATGCTCGAGCGCCTTGCCGCGCACCAGCCCCCAGCTCTTGTCCGGAGAAAGTTCGGTCAACTTGTCCGCGTCGAGCTTCATCTCCATCTTGCGCATGTAGCCGGTGGGTCCGAACCATTCCTGGAAATATTTCGAGATGTCGGCGCGGCTCGACATGACCTCCTGCGTGACGCTCGTCGCCTCGACGTTCTCCGTCAGATAAGGCAGCATCCGGTCGTACTGGCCGGTGTTCATCGCCGCCGTGACCTCGCGCAGCACGGCGCGCAGTTCCTCGTGGATCGCATGGTCGGGCTCCTCGGCCAACGCGAACGGCGCGATGCACAACATCATCACGAGCGCCCACAGTGCATGGATTGGCTTCACGGGGTGCCTCCCTGGATTCGACGCGTCCGCATCGAAGGTTAATGGCGACCCGATAGCCTCGCGCTCATGCGGCGCATCGGGGCGGTAGAGGCAATTCTCGCCGAAAATCGTGACGCTGGGCACACCCTTTCGTGCACAGGGCCATTCGGGTCCTTGCAGCGCCAGGGCGGCTGCGGTCTACTGAGGCTTTCCGCGCCGGTACATGAGCAGATAGGCCGCGGGAATCACCAACATCGATAATAGCGGCGCGCTCACCATGCCGCCGACCATCGGTGCCGCGATGCGCTGCATGACTTCCGATCCGGTCCCGGCGCCGAACATGATCGGCAGCAAGCCGGCCATGATCACGGCGACCGTCATGGCCTTGGGCCGGACGCGCAACACGGCGCCTTCATGGATCGCCGCGCGCAACGTCGCGGCATCGGCGGGCTCGCCGGCGCCAAGACGGCGCTTCCACGCGGTGCGCAGGTAGACGAGCATGACCACGCCGAATTCGGCAGCGACCCCCGCCAGTGCGATGAAGCCGACCGCCGTGGCCACCGAGACATCGTGACCGAGCGCCCAAATGAGCCACACGCCGCCGATCAATGCAAACGGCACCGTGACCATCAGCAACAGCGCCTCGCGAACGCTGCGGAAGGTCAGGTAGAGCAGGATGAAGATAATGAACAGCGTGATCGGCACGACGATCTTGAGCCGCTGCGTGGCCCGTTCCAGGTACTCGAACTGCCCGGACCAGGAAATCGAATATCCGGCGGCCATCGGCACCGTTTTGGCTACCACCGCCTGCATTTCCGTGACGGCCGAGCGCAAGTCGCGTCCGCGCAGATCGACGTAGATCCAACCCGACAACCGCGCATTCTCGCTGCGCAACATGGGCGGGCCGTCGACCAGTTGGATTCTGGCGAGATCGCCCAGCCGCGGACGCGCGCCACGTTCGGTCACGTACGGGAGATTGCGCAGCGCTTCGAGCGAATCGCGGATCTCGCGCGGAAAGCGCAGGTTGAGCGGAAAGCGTTGGCGGCCGGCGACGATTTCGCCGACATTGTCCCCTCCGATGGCGGTGCTGACGAACGCCTGCACGTCGTCGATGGCGAGGCCGTAGCGCGCGATGGCCTTGCGATCGATGTCGATGTCGATGTAGCGTCCACCCGTCAATCGCTCGGCCAGCGCCGAGGTCACGCCGGACACCGACTTGACGGCGTCGGCGATGCGCACGGTGAGTTCGTCGATGCGGGCCAGGTCCGGTCCCGAGACCTTGATACCCACCGGACTCTTGATGCCGGTCGCCAGCATATCGATGCGGTTGCGGATCGGCGGCACCCAGATATTCGCGAGGCCTGGCACACGGACGATGCGGTCGAGTTCGTCGACTAACTTGTCTGGCGTCATCCCGGCGCGCCATTGGTCTCGCGGCTTGAATTGAATCGTCGTCTCGAACATCTCCAGCGGCGCCGGGTCCGTCGCTGTGTCCGCGCGTCCGGCCTTGCCGAATACCGACGCCACCTCCGGGACAGTCCTGATCAGGCGATCCGTTTGCTGCAACAACTCCGCGGCCTTGCCGGCGGAAAGTCCGGGCAGGGCCGTCGGCATGTAGAGCACGTCACCTTCGTCCAGTGGCGGCATGAACTCGCCGCCCAACTGCGACAGCGGCCAGACCGTCAGCGCCAGCAGCACCGCCGCCAGCGCGATGGTCGATCTGGGAAAGCGAAGCACGGCAGCCAACACCGGCTCGTAGAGGGCGATCAGCCACCGGTTCAACGGATTGCGTGTCTCGGCCGGGATGCGTCCGCGAATGAGGTAGCCCATCAGGACGGGGACCAGCGTCACGGCCAAACCTGCCGAGGCCGCCATCGCATAGGTCTTGGTGAAGGCCAGCGGCGCAAACAGCCGGCCCTCCTGCGCTTCCAGCGTGAATACCGGCAGGAAGGAGAACGTGATGATGAGCAGCGAAAAGAAGAGCGCTGGCCCGACCTCCACGGACGCTTCCGTTACCAGCGTCCAGTGTTGTGCGGCGGACAGCGGGGCTGACGACTGGCCAGGCACGCGATGTTGCGCCGCCTCCAGGTGCTTGTGAACGTTTTCGATCATCACGATGGCCGCATCCACCATCGCGCCGATGGCGATGGCGATGCCGCCCAGCGACATGATGTTGGCGTTCACGCCCTGATGCCGCATGACGATGAACGAAACCAGGACGCCCAGCGGCAGGGAGATGATGACAACCAGCGCGGAACGCGCATGCAGCAGGAACGTGAGGCAGACCAGCGCCACGACGATGAATTCTTCGACGAGCTTGTCGCGCAGGTTGGCTATCGCGCGCTCGATCAGTTGCGAACGATCGTAGGTCGTGACGATGTCCACACCTGGCGGGAGGCTCGACTTGAGTTCGTTCAGGCGTGCCTCGACCGCGCGAATGGCGGAAAGCGCGTTCTTGCCGGAGCGCAACACGACGATCCCGCCCACCACTTCGCCTTCGCCGTTCAATTCGGCGATGCCGCGGCGCATTTCGGGCCCGAACTGGACCCGCGCGACATCGCCCAGCATCACCGGGACACCGGCCTCACTGGAGCGCAACACGGCGCTGCGCAGGTCTTCCAGCGATTTCACGTACCCGCGCGCGCGCACCATGTACTCGGCCTCGCCCAGTTCGATGACCGATCCGCCCGCTTCGCGGTTGGAGCGTTGCAGCGCGGTCGCGACCTGGGACAGCGGCAGATTGAACGCCACCAGCTTGTCGGGGTCGACCACGACCTGGAATTGCCGGACCATGCCGCCGATGCTGGCCACCTCGGCGATATCGGGGATGGTCTTCAGTTCGTATTTGAGGAACCAGTCCTGCAGCGCGCGGAGTTCCGAGATATCCTGTTTGCCGGTGCGGTCCACCAGCGCGTATTCGTAGATCCAGCCGACCCCCGTGGCATCGGGGCCGAGGGAGACGCGCGCGCCTGCCGGCAGGCGCGATTGCACCTGGTTCAGGTATTCGAGCACGCGCGTGCGTGCCCAATACGGATCCGTCCCGTCGTCGAACAGCACGTACACGAACGCGTCGCCGAAGAACGAATAGCCGCGGACGACTTTCGCGCCCGGCACGGACAACATCGTCGTCGTCAGCGGGTACGTGACCTGATCCTCGATGATCTGCGGCGCCTGGCCGGGGTACTGCACGCGCACGATCACCTGCACATCGGACAGGTCCGGCAACGCGTCGAGCGGTGTGCGCACCACGGCCCACAAGCCCCACGCGCACAGCCCGACGGCCGCCAGCAACACCAGCATCCGATTGCCGACCGACCAGCGGATCAAACCGGCGATCACGGTCGACTTCCGGTTGCGGAGGCAGGGGCGCTTGGCGGCGCTGCGCTGCCACTGGTGTCGAGGCGGGGGAGCGCGGCCTTGAGGCTCGCTTCCGAATCGAGCAGGAACTGACCCGAGACGACTACAGTCTCTCCCTCGCGCAGCCCCTGCTTGATTTCGACATCGTTGCCAACATCGCGCCCGACGACGACGTCGGCGGGACGAAAGCGTCCATCGGCTTCGCGCACGACGACCACGCTCCGCTTGCCCGTGGCGATGACCGCTTCCTGAGGCACGACGATGGCGTCCTGTCCGCGTTGCGCGAGCAGCGCCACGTTGACCAGCGTCCCGGGCGTGAGCTGCCCGCCCGGATTCGGCAATTCGATGCGCGCGCGCAACGTGCGGCTCGTCGCATTGACTTGCGGTAGCAACGCCGAGACCCTGCCGCGCAACACCTGGTCCGAATTGCCGGTTACGCGGATCTCGGCGGTGGCGCCAACCGCCACCGCGGCAGCCGCGGCTTCCGGGATCTCCGCATAGACCCAGACATCGTTCAAGCTCACGATGCGCATAAGCGTCATGCCCGGCGTCACCATCGCACCGTCGCGCACCGCGAGGTCGGTCACCACACCCGAGCGCGGCGCCGCCAATGTGTAACGAACTTCCGGTGCGTCATCGCGTTCGGCCTTCTCCACCACGCTGTCCGGAACCGACAACAGGCGCAGCCGTTCCCGCGCGGCCGCAACGAGCGGTGCATCGGCATGCGCGCGCCGTAAGGCGAGGTATTCGGCCTGCGCGCCTGCCCATTCCGGCGCAAAGATCAACGCCACCGGCGCACCCGAGGCAACGGGATCGAAGTTGGCACGCGCGTACAGCTTCTCGATGTAGCCGGCGCTACGAGCCTGGACGACCGCGCTGGCGCGCTCGTTTTCTGCCACGCTGCCCACCGCGTCGATGCGCGAAGCCATCGCGATCTTGCGCACGATGGCTGTGCGAATCCCGAGGCTGCTGGTCATATCCGGGGAGACGGCAACGCCGCCGCCGGCGGTTTCGTCCGCGTAGACGGGAACCAGTTGCATGTCCATGAACGGCGACTTGCCCGGCTTGTCGAATTTCTGTCCGGGCACCATCGGGTCGTGCCAGTACAGCACTTTGCGGCTGGACGACGTATCGGCTTTTGCATTGGTCGCGGTATCGGCAGCTTGAACCGATGCCGCTTTCGGCTGGACAAGTGCGCCGGTGTCCCGGACGCCCAGCCAGTGGCCGAGGCCAGCGCCGATGAGCAATGCCAACGCGACGGATACCGCCCACTTCATCTGGCGCTTCATGGCTTGTCTCCCGTAACGTGCGCATGATTCGAGGTGTCGGCAAACTGAAAATTGACCTTGGCCCACGCGCGCGCCGCATCGCGCTCCAGCAGCAGCACTTGCATGCGCGCGTCCACGGCAGCGCGACGAGCTTCGAGAACCTGGGCCAAGGTCGCGGTGCCGCCCGCATAGCTGGCGAGTGATTGCTCGACCCGGTCGTTTGCGAGCGGCAGCAGCGCGCGCTGCAGCGACTGCGCCCGTTGTTGCAAGCTTCGCCATTCCTCGAGACCGACCCGCAGTTCCGCTTGATGCTGGCGCAGCGTGTCCTGAAAGAGCGTCTCCACCTGCGTGAGCTGCGCCTGGCTTGCCGCAATGCCGCGGTCCTGACGCTGGTCGGGAAATATCGGCAAGGGAATGCTGACGCCGATGGACACCATGTTGGAGTACGCGGGGCCGCGTTGCTGGTAGGCGACTTCAACACTCCAGTCCGGCGTCTTGCTGCGCGTGGCAAGTTTCAATTCCGTTTCCGCCAGCAACGTGTCCTGGCGGAGCAGGGCGAGTTGCGGATGCCTGATCAGCGCTGCGGTGTCGTCCGGGTCGTAGCCCGCCGCCGTCATCTCCGGCAGCTGGCCGGTCGTGCGTTGCGCGTCGGCGCCCAACCACCGCGACAACATCAGCGTGCTGGTCCGCGCCTGCTGTTCGGATGCGGCGATCTGATCTTCGCTTTGGACGAGCACCGCCTGCGAGGCGCGCAACTCGGCTGCATTGGCGCGACCGGACGCAATGCTTCCTTCCAGTGTTGCCGACTGCAAGCTCACCTCCTGCGCGAGCGAGCGCCACAATTCCGCGGTGCGCTGCGCGAAGTACTTGTCGAGCCATGCCAGGGCGACTTCCTGGCGCAGCACCGCACGTGCCGCCTCGCGTCTCGCCAACTCGCGGTCGGCTTCGACATCGCCGCGCTGCCGGCGCAGATCGCGCTTCTCGGAATCGGTAAATTCCTGCATGACTCCGACGCGGCGCATGGTCATGAAGTCGGTCGTAAGGCTGTATGCATCAGGACCGTTGACAGGAACATTGTCGAGGCCGAACCGGAGCACGGGATCCGGGAGCTGGCTGGAAGCGACACCACGCTCGCGTGCGGCGGTGGCGGCGTACTGGGCGCTGGCGAGTTGCGGCGACCGCGCCTCGGCCACGCTGAGCGCTTCGGCGAAGGAAAGCGGCGCGGGAGGCTGCGCGGCGGCAGTCGCTGGATAGGCCGCGAGCATGCCGGCGCAGACGAGCATCGCCGTCGAGCGAAACCTGGGTTGCCGCGCAATCCGCGAGGCAATTCGAGTGATCAGTACGCGCACGTTAACCTCCGATGCCGAAGAGCAAGGCAAGACAGCGCGCCATCCCGAACGGGACGAGCGCGGCCAGCGGAGGTGTGGCTAGATTCTGAGCCGTTGGCTCAGGGACAGCGGAGGCGGAGAGCTGCTATATGCGGCGAGGCGTGTCGACGCGCGGGACATGAAGGGCGCATCGATTGAAGCCGATTCCACGACCAGAAACGCGGTGGATGCGGGGCCGGGCACATCGACAGGTGCGACCGTATTGCTTGTTTCGTCGCCATGGTTGCAATGCTGCAAGCAGAGCAACGCTGCGGCGTTGTTTGCCGCGCCCGCCGTGCCCGCGCAATCGTGCGTGGACGCGTCGGCATTGACGACCGTACCGCGCGACGGATGGATTACCGCCGAGCAGGCGTGCACGGCTACGGCGCCCTGCAAGAACAGGAAGCCGAGGAGTGCAAGGACGGCGACTGTGCGGCGTGACGTTCGACGCATATTCGCCATTAGAGCACACCGAAGGGAAACCCGCCCACGGCCGAGCTTGCAGGACCAACGTTCGCTTGACCTGGATCAAGCCGTAGCACCGGCAGGCTTCCAGAATGCCTGCATAAATCCCGCTAAAGAAGTGAAGTGCGCAACGATCCCGCATCGCCTCCCTCGATCCGTGGTCTCAGCGAGTCCGTGGTTCAGGCCAGGCTGAAGAGCGAGGGGTACAACGAGCTACCCCGGCCGGATCGGCGGACACCGCTGCGCATCGTCCTCGAGGTCGTGCGCGAGCCGATGCTGGCGCTGCTGCTGGGCGGCGGCGTCGTCTACCTGATACTCGGAGATGTGAAGGAAGCACTTATCCTGCTGGCCTTCGCAACGCTGTCAGTTGTGATCACCGTGGTGCAGGAAACCCGCACCGAGCGAGTTCTGGAGGCGCTGCGCGATCTTACCAGCCCTCGCGCGCTGGTCATTCGCGATGGCGTACGCAAACGAATCGCCGGCCGGGAGGTGGTGCGGGGCGACTTCGTCGTGCTTGAAGAGGGCGACAGGGTGCCGGCCGACGCGGTGCTCGTCCAGAGTCACGACCTGCAGACCGATGAATCGTTGCTGACGGGCGAGTCCGTGCCTGTCCGCAAGATCGCCAGGGTTGACGCTACGCCAGCAAAGGGTCAACGGCCGGGCGGCGACGACCTGCCGAATGTATTTTCCGGTTCGTTGATCGTGCGCGGCACGGGCATAGGCGAGGTGATCGCGATCGGTGCGCTGAGCGAAATCGGCAAGATCGGCCAATCGCTCAGCACGCTGGAGACGGAGCCGCCACGGCTGCAGGAACAAACGCGGCGACTTGTCCGCGTGTTTGCCATGGTCGGCGGCGCGGTGAGCGTCCTAGCGGTGTTGCTCTACGGCACGCTGCGCGGAGGATGGCTCGACGCGGTGCTTGCAGGCATCGCGCTCGGCATGTCCATGCTGCCCGAAGAGTTCCCAGTCGTGCTCACCGTATTCATGGCGATGGGCGCCTGGCGAATCTCACGTGCGCGCGTGCTGACCCGGCGCGCTTCAGCCATCGAGACCCTCGGCTCCGCGACCGTGCTGTGTACGGACAAGACGGGCACGCTGACCGAGAACCGAATGTCCATCGCCGAGCTGCGGCTCAGGAACGCCGAAACCTTCCGACTCCGCGAGGCTTCCGGCACCATACCGGAACAATTCATTGACCTGGTCGAGTTCGGCCTTCTCGCCAGCGCGCGCGATCCCTTCGACCCCATGGAGAAGGCGTTTCATGATCTTGGTCGCGAGCGGTTGGCCGAGACTGAACAACCACTGTCGCGTGGGCGCGAATGGAAGCTTGCGCATAGTTACGGGCTTCGCCCCGAACTCCTCGCGATGTCGAACGCCTGGCAGGTCGCTGATGGCAGACGGGAGTTCGTCATCGCGGCCAAAGGTGCACCTGAAGCCATCGCCGATCTCTGCCACCTCGGCGCCGCGGATATCGCCGTGCTGACGCTGTCGGTGGACGCCATGGCCGCCGAGGGTTTGCGCGTGTTGGGCGTCGCCCGCGCCTCCTTCGCGGGGCGCGCCTGGCCGGACTCACAGCGCGATTTCGCTTTCGAGTTTTTGGGCCTCGTCGGCCTTGCCGATCCGCTGCGGCCGAGTGTTCCCAATGCAGTGAACGAATGCCGGTCGGCTGGGATCAAGGTGGTCATGATTACCGGCGACTACCCAGCGACTGCCCGGGCAATCGCCCGACAAGCGGGGCTTGATGCGGAAGAGATCGTGACCGGCGAAGAACTCGCGCAACTGAGCGACAAAGAGTTGGCAGGACGCGTACGTTCCGCGACCGTGTATGCGCGGATCATGCCGGAGCAGAAACTCCGTATCGTCAACTCGCTCAAAGCAAGCGGCGAGATCGTGGCCATGACCGGAGATGGCGTAAACGATGCGCCCTCCCTCAAGGCGGCTCACATCGGTATTGCCATGGGTGGACGCGGAACGGACGTGGCGCGCGAGGCGTCTTCCATTGTGCTTCTCGACGACGATTTCCGGTCGATCGTGAGGTCTGTCCGGCTCGGTCGCCGCATATACGACAACCTTCGCAAGGCGATGGCTTTCATCTTCGCTGTGCATGTGCCGATCGCGGGACTGGCGTTGCTGCCGCTGGTGTCTGGCTTGCCGATCCTGTTCGGACCCGTGCATATCGCATTTTTGGAGATGATCATCGATCCGGTGTGTTCGCTCGTCTTCGAGGCGGAAACGGAAGAAGACGATGTGATGCGCCGGCCGCCACGGGCGCCGGATGAGCCGCTCTTCTCGGGGGCGTTGATCGGCTGGAGCGTCTTTCAGGGTGCCGCCGCGTTCCTGCTCGTCAGCGTCATCTTCGTCGTGGCGCTCGCGCGGGGCATGCCGGAAGCCGAGGTTCGCGCGCTGACCTTCTTTTCGCTGGTCGTGACAATTGTCAGTTTGATATTCGTGAACCGGTCGTTCAGCGCGTCGCTTGTCACCGCCCTCCGCCGGCCCAATCGGACGCTCATTCTGGTCCTCCTTGCCGTCCTGGCGATGCTGAGCCTCACGCTGGCTTGGCCCTTTGCGCGTGACCTCTTCCGCTTCGGGCCGCTGCACGCAGACGATCTCGCGGTGACGATTGCTGCTGGTTTTGCAGTGCTCGCGCTCCTCGAGTTCCTGAAGTATATGTATGCCCGACGGCGGCACATACTTACTCGGGACGCAAGGCAGTGAGTTTGCTGGCACCTATGCGCTTCGCAGTCGCAGCGCATTGAAAACCACGGACGCGGAACTCAGGCTCATCGCCAACGCGGCGATCATCGGTGACAACAGCCAACCGGTCAGCGGGTACAGAACTCCGGCCGCGAGCGGAATCCCAAGCGCGTTGTAGACGAACGCAAACACCAGGTTCTGCTTCATGTTGGCAATGGTGACCTGCGACAGGTTGCGTGCGCGAATGATGCCGCGCAGGTCGCCTTTGACCAGCGTCACCTGCGCGCTGTTCATGGCCACGTCCGTGCCGGTTCCCATCGCGATTCCGACATCGGCCTTCGCCAGTGCCGGAGCGTCATTGATCCCGTCGCCGGCCATCGCAACAATGCGTCCCTTGTGCTGCAACTCGTCCACCAGCGCCAGCTTATCCGCAGGCTTCACTTCGCCGTGGACCTCGTCGATACCGAGCCGCTTGCCGACCGCTTGCGCAGTCGTGAGCCCGTCGCCGGTGGCCATCACCAGCCGCAATCCGGCGTCGCGCAATGCCTGCAGCGCCTCAAGCGTGTTTGCCTTGATCGGATCGGCGACCGCCACCAAGCCGACCAACGCGCGATCGCGCGCGAGATACATGACGCTGGCGCCTTCCGCACGTAACGGTTCCGCCGTGTTCGCGAGCGGTGCAACGTCGATTCCACCCTGCGTCATCAGCACCGTATTGCCCAGCGAGAACACGGCGCCATCGACGCGCCCGCGCACGCCGATGCCGGTCTCCGATGAAAATTCCGTCACGGGAAGCAGCGCGAGGTTGCGCTCTCGAGCCGCCCTCAGGATGGCGTCCGCCAGCGGATGTTCGCTGCCCTGGTCGAGGCTCGCGGCCCAGAGCAGCACCTGCTCCTCCGTGAATCCGGACGCGGCGACGGCGCAGTCGAACATGGGCCTGCCTTCCGTCAACGTCCCGGTCTTGTCGATGATCAGCGTATCGACCTCGCGAAACTTTTCGATGGCGGCGGCATCGCGGAACAGCACGCCCTGGGTTGCAGCCTTGCCGGTCGCGACCATGATCGACATCGGCGTGGCGAGGCCGAGCGCACATGGGCAGGCGATAATCAGCACCGCGACGGCGTTGATCAGTCCGAAGATCCAGCGCGGTTCGGGCCCAAACAACCCCCAGGCCAGGAGCGTTGCCAGCGCGATGATGACGACCACGATCACGAAATAGCCCGCGACATGATCGGCCATGCGCTGCAGCGGCGCTTTCGACCGCTGCGCCTGCGCCACCATTTGCACGATCTGCGACAGCACGGTGGCCGCACCCACCTTCTCCGCGCGCATCGTCAGCGCACCGGTCGTATTCATCGTCGCTCCGATCAGGCGATCCCCGGGCCGCTTGGTCACCGGCAACGGTTCCCCGGTGAGCATAGATTCATCGACGGCGCTGCTGCCGTCGTCGACCATGCCATCCACGGGAACCTTCTCGCCCGGCCGCACGCGCAGCCGATCGCCGACATGGATATGGGTGAGCGGCACGTCCTCTTCGGTGCTGTCGTCGCGAATGCGGCGCGCGGTTTTCGGTGCCAGTCCCAGCAAGGACTTGATCGCCGCGGATGTCTGCGAGCGCGCCTTCAATTCCAGCAACTGGCCGAGGAGGGTAAGCGAGATGATGACGGCGGCAGCTTCGTAGTAGACGCCGACACGGCCGTGCGCCGCGAACGAATCAGGGAACAGCCGGGGAAAGACGGTCGCCACCAGGCTGTAGACGAACGCCGCTCCGGTCCCCAGCGAAATCAGCGTCCACATGTTCGGACTGCGATTGACCACCGACTGTGCGCCGCGCACGAAAAACGGCGCACCGGCCCACAACACGATGGGAAGCGAGAGCGCCAGCTCGACCCAGCTTTGCGTCTGCGCGGACATGAGCCCGATACGATGCCCGAACATGGCCAGCACCGTGACGACAATCGTCAGCGGCAACGTCCACCAGAAGCGCCGCGTGAAATCCGCAAGTTCGGGATTCTCGTCGGCATTCAGTGAGGGCAGCAGCGGCTCCAGCGTCATGCCGCAGATGGGGCAATTGCCGGGGCGATCGCGCCGGATCTCCGGATGCATCGGGCATGTATAGATCGTGCCGGTCGCAGGAGCGGAATCGCCTTCGCCGTTCAGCAACGCCACACTCCCATCAGTGCGCCGTGGGCTGCGGGCCTCGAACGAGCCGGCCTGGAAGGAGCCCGGTCGCCACGCCGCCACGACGCACGATCGCTCCACTGACGATCGTCGCGGCGTAACCTTCCGCGCGCTGCACCAGGCGCCGCCCACCGCTCGGCAAGTCGTACGCGACTTCCGGGGCGTGCAGCAACAACCGGTCGAGGTCGACGATGTTGAGGTCGGCCTTGTAGCCGGACGCGACGATTCCGCGATCGAGAAGACCTACCGCCCGCGCCGTATCACGACAGAGCCATTTCACGATCTGGGGCAGCGGCAGCCGCTCGCCGCGCTGCCGGTCGCGGAGCCAATGCGTCAGCATGAACGTCGGATAGCTGCCGTCACAGATCGTTCCGCAATGCGCGCCCCCATCGCCAAGTCCGAGCACGGCACCGGCGTGGCGCATCATTTCCAGTGAAGTGTCGAGCGAGCCGTTTTCGTAATTGCAAAGCGTCACGTAGAGGTTGTTGCGACCGTCGCGCTGGAGCATGAGATCGTAGACGAGTTCTTCCGGCGTCACGCCGAGACGTTGCGCCTTGGCGGCGATGCTCTGCTCGAAGGGTTGCTCGTAATCGGGCGGGTCGCCCAGCAGAAACATGTGATCGAACTCGCGCGCCAGCCGGCCCAGGACGATCGTGGGATCGGGATCGGCGGACTCGGCGAGGATTCGCGCTCGAGTTTGCGGTCGCTTGAGTTCTCGTATCCGCTCTTCGAATGGCAGGTGGGCGAGCTTGGCGTAGGACTCGCACGTATAAAACGTATTCAGTGTCAGTTCGTGTCCAAGCATCACGCCGATCGCGCGGCCCAGTACCTGTGCCTTGATCGGGAGTTCGGCTTCGGTGGCCTCGACCGCCCAGTCGAGGACGTCGCGCCAGCGCAGCGTCATCGGGCCGTAAGCGCCTTCCAGGAGCGACACGGAGAGCGGACGGCCGGAGCGTTCCACGAGCCGGCGCAGCATGGCGAAAATCTGTTCCGGCTCGTCGAAGTCGGTGATGAGCTGCATGACGCCCTTGCCGGATTCCTTCAGCGCGAGTGCCAATGCCATCAGCTCGTTCTCGGCCGCCGCGAAGCTCGGCGTCGATTTCCCGTCGCTGGAGCGATGGAAAAAAGTGCGCGACGTCGAAAATCCCATCGCGCCGGCGTCTACGGCTTCGCGCACGATGCGCGCCATCTGCCGCAAATCCGCTTCGGTCGCGGGCTCGCGGTCGACGCCGCGTTGACCCATCACGTAGACGCGCACCGGCGCGTGCGGAACATACGCGCAGATGTCGGCGTCGAAGCGGCGCGTGGCCAGGAAATCGAAATACTCGGGAAAGGACTCCCAGGTCCACGGCAGCCCGTCCACGAGCACCGGGTGCGGGATGTCTTCCACGCCTTCCATGAGCTGGATGAGCATCTCGTGCTGGTCCGGCCGGCAAGGGGCGAAGCCGACGCCGCAGTTGCCCATGACGACGGTGGTCACGCCGTGGGCGGACGAGGGCACCAGCGTGTTCTCCCAGGTGACCTGCCCGTCGTAGTGGGTGTGAATGTCGACGAAGCCGGGTGTCACGATCAGCCCTCGCGCGTCGATCTCTTCGCGTCCGCGCGCGGTAACTTTTCCGACCTCGACGATGCGCCCGCCCGAAACTGCGACGTCGGCGTCGAATGGCTCGCCGCCGGTCCCGTCGACGACGCGGCCGTTTCTGACAACTAGGGCGACCTCGTCCGTCATTTCTTCAGAACCCTGGCTGAAGGGTCGAAGGCGACGACGACCTCCATTCCCCATGCGCGGAGCATTGGTATGGCCGTCGACTTAACCAGGGAGTGGAACTCCTCGGCGGTCTCTGGCTTGAGGGCGTACGAGCGGATTTCGATGAGGCGTTTCATCGGACCGGATATGGCCAAGTTTCAGCGTTCACATTATGGCGACGTGAGGTCGATGAATGGAAGCGAATCCCCAAAAACCGCGTAGTATGAGGTCATGTCTCCGCCTCGCCCCGACGCCGTCGATGTCGTCGTCCGCCAGATGCTCGACGGAATGCGCAACGCCCATCTGCAAATGGTCTTAGGCGATCCGCCACGCGCCATCGAGTACCTCGAGGAGGCGGCGGTTGCGCGCGCCCAGCTCAACGTCCTGTTCCAGGGCGACACGCTGAACCAGTCGGTCGCCGGCCAGATACTGTACCAAGTAATCGGACAACGGATGGATTCGCTGTCCCAGTTGGCTCGCCATTGTCTCAAGCAGCCGCTGCCGGCCGCGGACGTGGTGGCTTATGTCGCGAAGCCGCTCGATCCGGTATAGAAAGACAACCGAGCGGCTCCCGCTGCACGCTGATGGCCTCCCCCGCTGTTTCCGAGCTCGCCACTGACGGCAAGCTGCGCGCCGCGATCAACTTCGGCAATCCGGTTCTGGCTGGCAGCGACCCGCGGTCTGGCGAGCCCTGCGGCATCTCGGTGGACCTGGCGCGCGAGCTTGCGCTGCAGCTGGGTGTTACGGTCGAGTTCGTGCCCTACGACTCCGCGGGGAAGGTTGTGTCCGGCGTCGCAACGAACGCCTGGGACGTGTGCTTTCTCGCAATCGACCCGTTGCGTGCCGCCGACATCACGTTCACTGCGCCGTACGCCGTGATCGAGGGTGTCTACCTCGTTGCGGAGGCTTCCCCTGTCAGGAGCAATGCCGAGATCGATCGTCCGGGTACCCGCGTCGGCGTCATTGTCGGCAGCGCTTACGACCTGCATCTGTCGCGCGAATTGAAGCACGCGACGATGGTTCGCGCGGCATCGTCCGACGCGGTCATGGACCTGTGGGCCGAGGGGAAGCTCGACTGTGTCGCCGGCGTCAAACCGCAACTCGAGGCTCACTCGGCACGCATCGGCGGATTGCGGATGCTCCCCGGAAGGTTCATGGCCATCAACCAGGCGATGGGAATACCGCGCAGCCGCGAGGCGGGCGCTGCCTATCTACGCGTGTTCCTCGACGAAATGAAGACGTCCGGCTTCGTCGCCAGGTCGTTCGCGAAGAACAACATCACGGGCGCTTCCATGGCGGCGTAAATACGGCTATACGCGACGGTGCAGGCGAAGGTCGATTTGCAGCAGCAGGACGCTGACTGCCGCGGCGAAGACGATGATCAGCAGCGTCACCGACATGATCAACTCGACGTTGTGCAGGCCGATGCCGGTCATCAGCAAGTAGCCTAAGCCTCGCTGCGAGGCGAACATCTCGGCCAGCAGGCATCCGATCAGCGTCAGCGCGAATCCCACGCGCAAGCCGGTGAAGATTTCCGGGATGGCGGCCGGAAACAGGATCCAGCGCACCATCTGCGACCGCGACAGCTTCAGCACGTGACCGGTCTTGATCAGGATCGGCTTGGTGTTGCGAACCGCGGCGAGCGTGAACAGGATGATCGGTATCACGCCATGCAGCACGCCGAAGGCCACCTTGGCCGACAGGCCGAGTCCGAAGGCCAGCAGCAGAATCGGGTAGAGAGTGAGCTTCGGAATCGCGTACACCGCGACGATCATCGGCTCGAGCGTGTCACCCGAAAGTCGGTCGAAGCCCAACCAGAACCCGGTCAGGAGCCCGATCACGACGGAAAGCGCGAACGCGATCGCGAACGCCCGCATCGTGTCGAAGAGATGCATGCCGAACGACTCGCCGGTGACGAGCTTCGCCGTGTAGCGCAGCGTCGCGAGCGGCGATGCAAGCGCGACGTCACCCACCCACCAATAGAGCCCTTGCCAGAGCGCGACGAGCGCCGCAACCAGGATCAACGCGTTGCGCGGCCCGCGCCAGCGCGAGGCGCTCATCGCATGCCCCGCTTCGCCAGCAACCGTCTCTCCCACCCCGACAGTCCCGCGTTGATCGCCACCGACGCCAGCAGGATCAGCACGATCAGCGGATACATCGTCGCGTTGTCGAAGCTCGTGTACGCGAAGCTGATCTCGTAGCCGATCCCGCCGCGCGACATGATGAATTCGGAGCCGATGACGCCGATGAAGGCATAGGCGACGGCGAGCTTGATCCCGGTGACGATGTAGGGCGCGGCCGAGGGAAGCGTTACGCGCAAGGCTGTGTCGACCGGCGAGAGCTGCATGATGCGCGCGGTCTTTAGCAGCACCATCGGGACACGGTCGAGGCCGTTCAGCGTGTTCACGATCATAGCGACGACGCCGAGCATGAACGCGATCAGGATTTGCGGCAGGTCGCCTAACCCGAAGACGACGATGAAGAACGGATAGAAGGCAAATATCGGAACCGCGTAGTAGGTCGCGAACAACGGGTCGAGCGTGTCGCGCAGCGACCGCACCCGGTGCAGCAGCGCGCCGGCGATGATGCCCACGCCAAGTGCGAGCCCCAGCGCAAGCAGTGTATTCGTGAGCGTCTTCACGATCGCGCCGTTCATCCGGCCCGAGACGAGCATGCGGTAAAGATCGCGCGCGATGAGGTGGGGCGGCTGCATCGTGATCTTGTCGATTGCGCCGGCGAGGCACAGCACTTCCAGGAGCGCGATGGCGCCGGCGACGACGAACAGGCGGTACCACGCGACGCGGGTCATGGGCCGCTCATTTGCCACCGTAGCCGGCGCTGCGGCCGATCGTCTTCATCGATTCCTCGCGCAGCGACTTCCACAGCCGCGCAGTGATCGCGCCGAAGTCGCTGTCTTCGATGATCCGGCTGTCGCGCTCGCGCGGCCAATGTGTCTCGACCACGTCGATAAGGCGCCCGGGGCGCGCCGACATCACGCCGATGCGGTCGGCGAGCATCGTGGCTTCGTCGAGCGCGTGGGTGATGAGGAATACCGTGGCCTTCGTCTCCCGCCACATGCGCAGAAGCTCGTCGCCCATGAGCAACCGCGTTTGCTGGTCGAGCGCGCCGAACGGCTCGTCGAGGAGGATCAACGTCGGCTGCATGACCAGCGTTCGCGCGATGCACACGCGCTGGCGCATGCCGCCCGAGAGTTGCGCCGGATAGCTGGTCGCAAAATCGGAGAGGCCGACCAGGTTGAGCACATCGCGTACGCGCTCGGTCTTTTGCCCGCCCGTGAGGTTCGTGCGGCGCAGTCCGAAGGCCACATTGTCGGCGACGTTTAACCAGGGGAGCGACGCGTCGTCCTGGAACACGACGCCGATCCCGTCGGGTGCCTCGCCGGCGATCGGCCGCCCTTCGAACTCGAGCGAGCCTTCAGTGGCCGGCGTGAGTCCCGCGATCAGTTCGAGCAGTGTCGACTTGCCGCAGCCGGAAGGCCCGACCACCGCGAAGAACTCGCCGCGCACGAGTTCGAGGTCGAGCGGTCCCACCGCGTGCAGCGGGAACCGCCCGTGGCTGGCCGGGAAAATCTTGCTGACGGCGCGCAGCTTGAGGAAGCTGCGCGGCTCATCCTCCACTGGCCGCCTTCAGCATCGTGGCGCTATTTGATCGCCTTGAGGTCGTCGGGAAGGAACCGCGTATCGACGAGCTTGTTGTAGTCGACCTCGCCGGTGATGGCGCCAACCGAACGCTGCGCTTCGATCATGCGCTTCAGGCCGTCCAAGTGAATCTGGCCGTCGCCCCAGTACGGCACGCCCTTGGTCATGCTCGTCGTCAGGTTGCGCACGGCGCTGCGCGCGACTTCCGGCTCGAGGTTGTACTGCTTGGCGACGATGTCGCCGGCCTCGTCCGGATGCTCCTTCATGAATTGCACCGCCTTGCGCCGGGCGCGGATGACCGCGCGGATGAAGTCGCCGCGCTTCTCCATCATCTCCACCGTCGCCACGCCGACGACATTGTCCAGAGGAGGCAACACATCGCTCGCGACGACGACGGCGCGATATTTGTTCTTGAGTTTCGACCATAGCGGCTCGGTCATCGGCGTGATGTCGATGAGGCCCGCGTCGAGCGCGGCAACCCCTTCGCCGAATCCCCCCGTCTTGACCAGTTCGACGTCGTCGGGTTTGTAGCCCGCCGATTGCAGCAACATGTTCGCCAGCGCCTGGCTCGTCGAGCGCGGGTTGGTGTAACCCATTTTCTTGCCCTTGAGGTCCTTGATCGTCTTGATCGGCGAATCGGGCTTCACGACCCAGACGAACTCGGCCACCGTGAGGACGTTGTCGCTGACGATCCGCAGATCCGCGCCCGCGAGCACCGCGGACACAACCACGCCGGGATTCACTTCGCCGTATGGCACGCCGCCGCCGGCCAGCATGTTGCGCAGCGTGGTTCCGCCCCCGGCCGACGAAATGAGGCCGGTGATGTTGAGTCCCTCGTCCTTGAAGTAGCCCTTGGCCAGCGCGACGCCGAACGGCATGCCGTTGGCCGACACGGCGTAATTGCTGACGACGATCTCTTCCGCGCCCGCATTTGCGGCCATTACGGAAACGAGGCCGGCGAAAAGTGCGCCGACGAAAGGCGTGACGAGACGCTGCATGATGGATTCCTCCGGCAAGACTGCGATTTTCTTGGGCGGTGGTCGCCGCCTCGCATAAGGCTCGCATTGTAGAGCGGAACCGCTTGCGCGAGCTCTACTGCCCGCCGGAGGTGATACGGCAGGCGCTATTTCTTGTTGCGCTTCAGTTCGTCGGTCGCGCGGTTCAGGATTTCTGTTACCCGTTGCAGTTCCTCCGGCGAAGGTGACGCGTTTAGCTTGCTGATCAGCGCGGCGCGCAGCCCCTGGCGAGCCTCGTCGAATGCACGATGACCGATGTCGCTTGCCTCGTCGCCGGCGAATGCCTGCCGGACCCGCTCCATCTTGCTGCCGATTCGCGCGAGCATCGAAAGGACGGCATCGACAAAGGCGCGGTTCTCGCCCAAGTGGGCCAATCCGGTCTCGGTGATGCGATAAAGCTTCTTGCTTCCCTCGGCTTCGACTGTCGCATACCCAACCTCTTCGAGGTAAGTGAGCGCGGGGTAGACCATGCCCGGACTCGGCGTGTAGAAACCCTTTGACGTTTCTTCCAGCGCCTTGATGATTTCGTAGCCGTGGCGCGGGTGTTCCTCCAGCAACGCAAGAATCACCAGCTGGAGTTCGCCCGAACCCAACTTGCGCCCCCCAAAGAATCCTCGTCCGCTGCGCCCACCCGCATCGCCGAACGGCATGCCGAACCTGCCGAAGTGGCCCTTGTGCCCGCGATGCGTGCAGCCGCGATAGAGGTGAAATCCATGCATTTCTGCTCTCCTTGAAGTGGCCTAAGACAGGTCGTACACTATATCGTAAGATAATTCGTGTCAAGCCTTAGCGCCTATTTCATCGGCTGAACGCTCGAATGAAGACGTGGGCCCTGGGGCGCCGGGGGGGCGTCAAACGCCTGGAGTCCCGGTGGGCGGGTCCTGCGAGCGCGTTGGCGCGAAACGCGTCTGCGCCGCGTTCCAGCATGCGTGGAACAGGTCGCTCCAACTGCCGCTGGGCGGCAGTGGACGGCCTTCTCGCTGACGTTGCGCGTTAGCGTCAAGTGGCAGAAGCATCGAGTACATGGCGTACTCCTAGTGTGGGACTGTGGACTTCGTGGAACACGCATCGAACGTGCCAATCGCCGTCCGCTCTGGCGACGCGGAGTCAGAGCAGAGCCTGCCCAAAACGAATCAATGACGGCAAGGCGACCAGTCCCCACGTCGTCGCCACGAACACCAGCGCTATCAGCACCGCCGCGCTGCCCAGGTCCTTCGCGCGCTTCGACAACCGGTGCGTGTCGAAGCCGATGCGGTCCACTGCTGCCTCGACGCTCGAGTTGAGCAGCTCGACCATCAGCAGGAGCAGCACCGAACCGAACAGCAGGGCGCGCTCAGCCGCAGAAACGTTGACGAGGCACCCCAGCGGGATCAGGACCGCGGCGAGAGCGACGTCCTGGCGGAACGCGCTTTCGTGGCGGAATGCGAGGCGCAGGCCCGACAGCGAATTCAAGAGCGCGTTGAAGAGGCGGCGCAGGCCGCGCTCGCTCTTGAACGGACTTTCGGGCAGGTCCGGGTTAAGCATAGGCTGGCCGCAGGTGCGTCAGGAACTCCGTTGTCGCGCGTTGCCATGAAAACGTGAGCGCGTGGCGGCGAACCGCGTCGCGGTCGAGATCAAGGGCAGCAAGTGCCGCCGTCCGAAGGTCGTCGCCGAGGACGCCGCTT
The DNA here is from genome assembly GCA_963755065.1 of uncultured beta proteobacterium. Taxonomy (GTDB): domain Bacteria; phylum Pseudomonadota; class Gammaproteobacteria; order Burkholderiales; family Casimicrobiaceae; genus VBCG01. The sequence goes on along the minus strand of CAVWIM010000004.1, from coordinate 59,763 downwards.
TCGCCATCCCGCACGACGTCGAGCGGACCGGGCACGCGGAAAGCCGCTACCGGCGTCCCGCTTGCCATGGCCTCGATCATCACCAATCCGAACGTGTCGGTGCGGCTGGGAAACACGAAAACGTCGGCGCTGCGGAAATGCGCGGCCAGGTCTTCACCTACCTTCGCCCCGACGAACACCGCCTCGGGGTGATTGCGCTCGAGCGCTGCGCGATGCGGTCCGTCGCCCACGACGACCTTGGTTCCGGGCAAATCGAGCGACAGGAACGCGCCGATGTTCTTCTCGACGGCGACGCGCCCCACATACATGAATACCGGGCGCTTCCAGTCGATTCGGCGTCGGCGATCCGGGACAAAACAGCGTGGAATCGACACCGCGCGACCAGCGAACCAGGCGCTTGAACCCGCGCCGCTCGAGATCCTCGTGAATCGCCGGCGTGGCCACCATCGTCGCGCCCGACGGGGCGTGGAAGTGCCGCAACCACGCGTAGGTAATCGCCGTCGGCAGCCGAATGCGCGCGTGCACGTACTCGGGAAAGCGCGTGTGATAGGACGTCGTGAACGGAATCTTGCCGCCCAGGCACAGCTTGCGCGCGGCGATACCGATCGGGCCTTCGGTCGCGATGTGCACGGCGCCCGGCGAGAACTCCGCGAGCACCTTCGCGATGCCGCGCCCCGGGAGGAGCGCCAGCCTGATCTCGGGGTAGGTTGGGCACGGAATGCTGAAAAAGCGGTCCGGTCCGACGACTTCCACCGTGTGACCGGCCGCTTCGAGTCCGCGCAGCGTATTTTGCAACGTCACGACGACACCGTTGATCTGGGGCGTCCATGCGTCAGAGGCCAGCAGTATGCGCAAGGGCAATCTCCTCGAAGGATTCGGATGACTTCTCGGGGCGGGTGCTGTTGCGGCGGTCGTGCCAGTGGATGATGCGCAGGCTCCCCTCTTCGCTTTCGACCAGGGCCGTCAGGCTTTCGACCCAGTCGCCATCGTTGCAATACAGGATGCCGTCGATGTCGCGGATCTCCGCCTTGTGGATGTGGCCGCACACGACGCCGTCGGCGCCACGCGTCGCGCCTCCGCCGCGACCGCGTGCTCGAAATCGCCGATGTAGCTCACGGCGTTCTTCACCTTCAGCTTCAGGTAGTACGCAAGCGACCAATACGGGAACCCGAAGCGGCGCGCGCAGCACGTTGAGCCAGCGGTTGAGATGCAGGACCGTCGTGTAGAGGCGGTCGCCGACGATGCGCGAGCCAGCGCGCCCGCTGCACGACCGCGTCGAACAAATCCCCGTGCAGCACCAGCAATCGCCGCCCGTCGGCGGTGTCGTGGATCGCCTCTTCGTTCACCTCGATGCCGCCGAACGACAGCGTCCGTGAAATGGCGGCCGAACTCGTCGTGATTGCCGGGGATGTAGATGACGCGCGTGCCCTTGCGCGCCTTGCGCAGGATTTTCTGCACGACGTCGTTGTGCGCCTGCGGCCAATACCATCTGCGGCGGATCTGCCAGCCGTCGATGATGTCGCCGACGAGATAAAGGTGGTCGGATTCGGTGTGGCGGAGAAAATCGAGGAGGTGATGTGCCTGGCAGCCGGCAGTGCCGAAATGCAGATCGGAAATCCAGATCGTCCTGAATCGCAACTGACCGTCATCATCGTCATCCGTCGCGTGTCGCATCGCGTCCTTGCGCGTAAGGCGCCTGACCGGTGCGGCAAAGGCTAGTCGATGCGCGTTACGGCAAGGTGTCGGTGGGGTGACGGGCGCATGAAAATGTGTCGTTACGATGGCGCTCAGTAAATCGCTGCCGGCCGCGGCAGAACCGGCAATTCAGTTGGCAGGTCGGCGACGTCGCCTCTGACGAAATCGACTACCGTCCTGACCACCGCGGGGTTGCGCAGAACCCGGTAGTGGCCGAGTCCGTAAGTCTTGATGAGCCGCGCCCCGGGCATCCGCTCGAGCAATCGCAGCGAATGCTCGAAAGGTATTTCCGTGTCGTCGCTGTCGTGCACGAAGAGCGCCGGCACGTGCAGCTGTTCCAGTTCGGCGATGCGATCGATGTCCGCAAAGCGCACGCCATAACGGCGCTCGAGCCGGCGCCGCATCGCCTCCCGGATTCGCGGAGTAATTCCGAGCAAGCGCGCGAAATTGTGCGCGTGCTCGTTGATCGACGACGGCGGGCTCACGAACACGATGCGACCAAGACGGACGCCGCGCCGCATTGCGAGTCCGAGCGCCGCCGCGCCGAGCGAATGGCCGATCGCCGCCTCGAACGGTCCGTGCGTTAGCGCGAGCGCCTCCAGCGCGCGCACGAAGTCGGGCAACGCGACAGGTCCACGTCCGCTGTCGCCATGCCCAGGCTGGTCGAACCACACGACGCGATAGCCATTCGCCAGCAGGGGAGCGACAAAACTACCCATCTGCACGCCGCGGCCGCCCCAACCGTGAACGAGCAGAACTGCCTTCGCCGCCGGCGGCCCTGCTTGCCAGACGGCCAGCGAGTGCTTGCCCGCGACGACGGTCTCGCGCCGGGCATCGGCCGGATGCAACCGGCGGCCGGCGTAGCGCGGCGGCATGGTGAATAGATGTTCCGCTTGATTGCGTGCGAGTACCGGGAGCAGGCGGGACTGCGATGGCGAAATACGCGCGGATCACCGCCCAAAGCGAAATGCGCGAACGAACGACCGTGCTATTTAACGACGAAGATAACGTGGCGTTCATTGACGATCTCCCGGAAATCAGGCCGTCGGCGAGGACGTTGCGATCGAGGCGCTCGAAGGCTGCACGCGCGTGCCATCTCGGCGCGTGCCACATCGAACAGGCGCGCGCGATTGTAGTAGGCGAAGATGATGCCCATCATTTCGAAGACGAATTGGCCGATGTCGACATCCGCCCGCAGGTGGCCCTGACCGACAGCGAGCTCAACGGCCCGCCCCAATTCCCGCTCGAGTCGCGCGAAGTGCTCGATCACGGCCTCGCGCACCGGTCCTGGCCGATCGTCGAACTCCACTGCGGCCGACTGCATGGGGCAGCCGTGCGTCAGGCCGCTGCGCGCGGTCCATTCGAGCCAGTTTTCGAACAGTGCGCGCAGGCGCGGCAGCCCGCGCTTCGCCTTGAACGCGGGCAGAAACACCGTTTCGGCGAAGCGCGCCGCCGCGGCCTCCATGGCAGCCACGAGCAATTCCTCACGCGATCCGAAATGGGCGTACAGCCCGCTCTTCGACAAGCCGGCTGCTTTCGGCCAGCGAGCCGATCGTCAGCGACTCGAAACCGCTTTCACTGGCCTGCGCCAGCGCGATGTCGAGGATCGCAGCGCGTGTGTCGTCGCCTTTGCTCATGTTTTCGAATTATACGAACGGTCGTGCTTTTTGTCAAGACCCCTTTCAAGACCTTCCGCGGGCCCCTGATTCGACTTTGCCGGTCTGCGCCTAACGCCTCCCTACATCGCGCGCTGCAGCAGTACGATCGCGAACGTCATAAACGCGATCCATCCCACCGTAAAGGCCAGAGTTCGCGCCTTGAACAAGCCAAAACCGCCAATCTGAATCAGCGCGTGCGCGAGGCGGGCGTAGAAGTAAACGGCGGCGCAAGTCGCGGTCACCGTGCTGGACACCCCCACGGCATTCGCGATCAACACCACTGCAGCGAACGGCGCAATGTTCTCGACCGCGTTCAGGTGCGCCCGGTTGGCCCGATTGACCCAGTCGGGCAGTGGCGAAGTGGGCGCCGTCTTGTAGTCCGTCGGCGTCGGCAACCCGCGCGTGGACACATAACCGATCACCACGGGAATCCAGAGCACGCCGGTGAGGATGGCCGTCAGCAGCAGATAGAAGAGTTCGGGTTTCATGGTTGCCTCCGGTGATTGGCCGATCGGAAGAACAGGTTAGCCGCGTTGCTCGCTGCGATAGAGAAATGCGACCACGGCGCCAAGAACCAGAAGCAGGACACCATCGAACACGATCTGCTTGACCACGAGCACGCCGGGCATCGGTTGCACGACGTAATAGATGAGGTAGAGGGGAATCACCGTGAGCAGCGCGATGACAAAGCCGAACCGGATCCCTTGCCCCAACCACGGCTTCGCTTCCACGCCGCGCGAATACACCCACGCAAGGGCGCCGGCCATGATGACGTGCGCGAGGATCATGAGCGGGAAGTACTTCTGGCCGTCCGCTTCGGGGCGGAACAGGTTGGGGAGTTTGGTGTAGTCGTCGTGCAGTAGGACGCCATGCACGATGAAGCTTCCGACCATCCAAACGACAAAGATGACTACCCAGGCGACAACGAATCTCTTGTTCATTTCGTCCTCCTTTGGATTGGTGACGGGTTATGCCCGCTTGCGCAGAAAGACATGGGTCGCACGTTCGCCCGCGACGTGGTTTACGCATTCATAGCCCAACGCATGCACATCGATGTCGCTCCAGAGATGTTCTCCGGAACCGAGCAATACGGGTCGAATGGCGAGATGTAGTTCGTCGATCAGGCCGGCGCGCAGATACTGCCGAATCGTGGATACGCCGCCACCGAGGCGAACATCGCGGCCGTTTGCCGCGGCAATCGCTTGCTCCAGGGCGGCGTGAATGCCTTCGGTGACGAAGCGAAACTCCGTACCCCCCGCCATTTCGAGCGGTGCCCGCGGATGATGCGTCAGCACGAACACTGGCGTGTGATAGGGCGGCTCGTCGCCCCACCAACCTTTCCAGCTTTCGTCCGGCCATGGGCCCCGGACGGGGCCAAACATGTTGCGCCCTAGAATCCAGGCACCGATACCGGCAAAGCCTTGCTCCGCGATTCCGTTATCGACTCCCGTCTCACCATCGTCATGGCCATGCATCTTCCGCCATACGCGTGTGGGGAAGAACCACTCCATCAGCTCAGGACCCCTGACCCCGAGCGGATGCTGGAGATCCTGGTTCGGCCCGGCGCCGTAGCCGTCGATGGAAAGTGCTAAGCTTTGGACGCGAAGTTTGGGCACTAATCCCTCGCCGCTTGGTCAGGGTCTGCGTGGCCCGCCATTGCGGATAAGGCAAGCCACGCCGCCATTGCCGATGCCTTTTCGTCGGCTCGCCACGGCCGGCCCAGTTGGTGACCGAACTCGGCAAGACGGGCGCGAAGATGGCCGGACGATACGCCAAGTTGCGCGATCGCGATATTCTCGATTCGACGTTCCGCAAAAGCCAGACAGCGTACTTTGTTTGTCGCAGCGGCGGCTTCGAGAACCTTGCGAAATAGCACGCCTTCGGCGGCGTGCGCCCTGATGTGCGGGCTTCCGATTGCGGCAAGATTTCGTTCGGGGGCGCCGACGACGCCGATGCAGGATGTCGCAACGCCCCGAGACCGCAGCTCCGCCAATAGAACGCCCAGCGCGGTGGACGCGATCGCCTCCAGCGCACGCTCTGCTTCTTGCGCTGCCACGACGGCGCGATCCCACGGCAAATCCATCACCTCGTGATAGGGCTGATACAGGGAGGGCTTTTCGGGGCCCGTAAGCACGAGTTCGGTTCGCGAGATCGGCTGCGGTGAATTGCGAGCGCCGGCGAGCACAACAGCGATTGCCCGGCCGGTTTTGGCACGAAGACCTATGCCCGCGATAGTGGTCTGCGCCTCATTCATCGGCGGCGCGGCCCGCTAACTCATTACCCCAAAACCCATGACCATGTGCCAAATCAGGTGGATCAATGCGGCCAAACTCGCCAAGACAATCCAAAGCCACCAGAACATCCGCAATATTGCATGTTCGCTGGCATGCGCGGACTTCGACTGTGCCAACCTCTCGAATGGGTCGTGTTCGAGCTTTCTTGCACCCAGATATTTTTCGATGGTCTCTCCATCATGACGGGAGAGCACCGCGAACAATTGTTGGTATGTCGAGAAATGGCTGTCGGGGGAGAGGTTCTTCCATTCATCCTCGATGAGAAGCAAGCGCGTATTGGTTGTATCGACAAATGCGCGGCTGCGCGTGTCGACACGAATGAAGTAGAAGGAAATGATCAGGGGCGGAATCGCAATCAGAACGAGGGCCGTCAGCGACACCATGGAAAGATTACCCAGGGCGTCCCTCGCAAGCAACGCGAAGAAGGCAAGAAATGCAGTCTGAATCGTCAGAAAATGCGCAAAGCGCTTCTGCTTCAAATCCTCGTAGAATTTCAGCAAGTCATTATTCGCCTTCCACTCTTCCAACAGTCGCGTTTCGATTTCCATTACTCAATTCCTCTTAGGGCGTTACCCGCTTCATGGTCATCTTGAACATTGTCACCCATCCGGTCTTGTCCTGCATTTCACTCCAGGCTTCGTAGGATTGGTCGTTGAGCACCGTCCAGCGCACACGATAGGTCATCGGCTGTCCGTCCGCGATGTATTGCGTGGCGGGAAAAACCAGCGCGCCGGGGCGAGCTTTCCATCTACGCCGCGGCTGATACCGCCCAGATTTTCGACGTAGAGAAACTCGAGGCGCCTGGCGCCGGAATCCCAGTAGTAGGTCGTCTCGCCGACGTAATCCGGGCGACCTGGCCCGCGCACCGTGTGCGTATCGCGCAGCGCCTTGCCGCCGTATAGCCACTGGAAGCAATGCTCGTCGGTGTGTTTGCTTTCCGGGAAAATTGCCGTGCCAGCAATGGCCGGCGAGAAACGCCATTGGCTTTAGCGCGTCGATCGGCTCGGCGATGACTACGCTGGGGGCGAGCAACAAGCAAAGCAGTAGTCTGTCGCATGACGCACCTCATCGGAAGTTGGCGAACATCGGGCCGCACACCTACGCGGATCTTTCTTGCCTTGCGGGTTTACGTCTGCGACGCGGCGGCGGCTGAGCGACCCCGCGTTGAAGGCAGGCCATGTAATTGCGCAATTGGCGCACCGCGCGGTCGAAATAGGCGACGTCGCGATGGGTGCGGCTTTGCATCACGCCGCCTTCCATCGTCGTCAGCACGAACTCGGCGAGCGCGCGGCGGTCGAGCGCTTTGGGAAACCGGCGGCCCGCGGCAATCAAGGCAGCCTCCACGGCGTTGACCCACGCGTCGAAGTTGTCCGCCAGCGCCACGCGAACCGGTGGATCGGGCTCGTGAATCTCGAGTGCCAGCGAGCCGATCGGGCAACCGTACGGCAGTCGGTCTGCACAATGCCTGCCGATAACGCGCGAGCAGCGCAAACATCTTTTCGACGGGTCGTGAGATCCCTTTCCACGCGGGCTCCAGCAGCATCTCGCTCGATTCCGTCGCGATAGGCCTCCAGCACGGCGAGCAGCAAGTCCTGCTTGCCCGGGAAGAAGTGATAGAGGCTGCCGCTGTTGACGTTGGCCGCGTGCAGAACGTCTGCGACGCTGGTCGCGCCGTAGCCTTTCTCCCAAAAAAGACGCATTGCCGTGGTGACCAAGCGATCGCGGGTGGCAAGAGGTCGACTGGGCATGAGTTGATTGATCGTTCAACCAAGAACATACAGGACCCCGTCCCGACGCGTCAAGCGCGGGTCAATCGCCAGATCCGGAGGGCCGCTTTCGGCTGCTGTCAGTTGTGTCTGACCCCAAATTCGGGAATTTGCGACTGGTGCTACCTGAACGCGGTGGCTAGCGTGTAAGGGCGTGCGCTGCTGGCGCTTCCAGCACCCCATCGGAGATGACCCATGCCCGCGATATCGAGAATCTTTGCATTGCTGGCCGTGACCCTTGCGCTAGCCGCGTGTGCCAGCGACTGGCGCAGCAACACGACTGCCAGCTCCGGAACCCCGAGTCACATCCTGGCGATTCCTGGAACGGAATCATCGCCCGCGCCGCCTCCGGCCGCGACATCGAAGACGGAAGGCAATAGCCAATCCTCTGCTGCCAAGGGCTCGACAGGCGGCTAAGGTCGTCGATTGTTCCCGCTCGTTCCAAGGCGGGGAAGCGTCAGCGCGCCATAACCGGCGCCGAGCAAGGCGATACGGGTTATGGCGTGCCGCGTCCCGGCGACTGGCGGCTGGGAAGGGTCGGCTGCGAACTCCTTACCGCGAGGCTCGGTGAATGGACCAGCGAACGTACACGTCCGACGCTCCGCCCAATCCGGTCGACGAGTATCCGCAGCCGCCGTTTCCGAGGCAGCAGCAGCCTTGGCCCGGGCTGGCAAGTCGCATGGAACCGCGGCCCGATCACGGCGAAGAGAGTTATCGCGGATCCGGGCGCCTGAAGGGACGCAAGGCCTTGATCACTGGAGGTGACTCCGGGATCGGCCGCGCGGCGGCCATCGCCTATGCGCGTGAGGGCGCCGACGTCGCCATCAATTACTTGCCGGCAGAGGAGCCCGATGCGCGCGAGGTGATCGATCTGATTCGAGCGGAAGGCCGCAAGGGCATCGCCATTCCTGGTGACATCAGGTTCGAAGCGTTTTGCAACCACCTCGTGGCGACAGCCGCGCGCGAATTGGGTGGCCTCGACATACTCGTCAACAATGCGGCGCGACAGATGGCCAAGGAATCCATCCTCGATATCTCGACAGCGCAATTCGACGAGACGTTCAAGACCAATGTGTACGCGATGTTCTGGATCACCAAGGCGGCAATTCCGCACCTCGGGCCCGGCGCAACCATCATCAACACCGCGTCCATCGTCGCCTACGAGCCTGGCGAGCACCTCATCGACTACGCCGCCACCAAAGGGGCGATCACGATTTTCACCAAGGGCCTGGCGAAGCAGTTGGCCAAGAAGGGAATCCGGGTGAACGCCGTGGCACCTGGCCCTTTCTGGACGGCGCTTCAGGTGACGGGAGGTCAGCCGCCTGAGAAGGTGACATCGTTCGGCGAAGACACGCCCATTGGACGGCCTGGACAGCCAGCCGAACTCGCGGGAATTTATGTGCTGCTTGCGTCGCCTGAGTCGAGCTATGCCACCGGACAGGTTTACGCCGCGGTGGGCGGTCGAGGCGGGCCATAGCAACATTTGTTCGTTACCGCACGCGTTTGGAGGCTTCGGCGGCGCCGTGTTAGCTTTCCCCCACGCAAAGCAGGTTCCCGGGGGAGCCAATCATGGTCACGGCCAGATTGTGGATAGACGAGGCGCTGGTTCGATGGGCGCTCGTGCAATGTAACCATTGCAGGACCGTCGACCGCTACCCAGCACAAGACGCAGCGGACTCCGCAGTGAAGTGCCGACGGTGCCTTCATGAGGTGGACGCACGGGAAACCATTCGGACCGCACTAATGGAGGCAACGCGCGAAGGCGTTCGTCCGAATACGTCTGTATCCGCGCCTGGAGCGCTGCCGACCTAAAGCGGGACCGGTTTCCCTTGGTGGTGGAGACGAGGAGGATCGAACTCCCGACCTTCGCATTGCGAACGCGACGCTCTCCCAGCTGAGCTACGTCCCCACGAGGGGGCAAAGTATAGCCGGGAAGGGGGTATCCCGTAAACTTTGGCACATTCCCGCGCTATGCGTGGGGGTTGGGATCGACCGCGTCCGGCCCCATCCTCTCATTCCGTCTTCGCAGATCCCCGGCCATGACCCACCTCCTCGATCTTCTCCAGTACTACGGCTTGGCGTTCGTGTTCGTCAACGTGCTTGCACTGCAGGCGGGGCTGCCCGTGCCGGCCTATCCGACGCTGATCGTGACCGGCGCGCTGGCGTCGCGCGGCGGACATTCGCTGGCTGCGCTGCTCGCGACGGCCGTGTGCGCGTCGCTGGTTGCGGACCTCGCATGGTTTTGGGCAGGAAGGCGCATCGGCGGGCGGGTGCTGCAAACGCTCTGCCGTGTCTCGTTGTCACCCGATTCGTGCGTGCGGCAGACGGAGACAATCTTCACGCGCTGGGGCGCGTCGTCGCTGATGGTGGCGAAGTTCGTGCCTGGCTTCGCGTCCGTCGCCACCGCGATGGCCGGCGTTCTCCGCGTGCCCTTGTACCGCTTCATTCCGGCGGATGCCGTGGGCGCGGCATTGTGGTCGGGTGTGGCCATCGCGTTGGGCTACATCTTCCGCGATGCGATTGACGACGTTCTCAAGGTACTGCAGGCGATGGGCCAGATCGGGCTCGTCCTGATCGTGCTCGCGTTTGTCGCTTATGTACTGTGGAAATGGTGGCAGCGGAAGCTCTTCATCAAGCAACTCGAGATGGACCGCATCACCGTGGACGAGGTGCGCAAGTTGATGGAAGAGGGACGCATGGGCACGCTGATCGACGTGCGCTCGCCGCTGTCGCAGGCAGCCACCGGGCGCATACCGGGCGCCGTGACGGTGGACCCGCAGAACCTCAAGTACGATCTCGTTGCGGTCACGCCGGAAAGCGAAGTCGTCGTCTATTGCGCGTGCCCGAACGAGGCCACGGCGGTCAAGGTGGCGAAGGCCCTCGTCCAGCACGGGTTCAAGCGCGTGCGGCCGTTGCACGGCGGAATCGACGCGTGGATTGCCGCGGGTCTCGAGGTGGAGCGCTAGGGTCCCCGCGCCGGTGCGCCGCGGATGGTACGCGGTGGTAGAGTCTTGGCTGGTTGCGACCGACGGGACTTAATCGACAATGACCAAGAACGCGATCTCCTCGCCCGACGCGCCCGCGGCGCTCGGGCCCTACTCGCAAGCGATTCGTGCCGGCGCCACGGTTTATCTCTCGGGGCAGCTGGGTCTCGACCCGAAAACCGGCAATCTCGTCGACGGCATCGAGGCGCAGACGCACCAGGCATTCAAGAACCTGCGTGCCGTGTCCGTCGCGGCGGGCGGCAGCTTGGACGACATGGTCAAGCTGTCGATCCTGATGCAGAACCTCGGCGATTTCGCGAAGGTGAACGAAATCATGAGCGGCTACTTCACACAACCCTACCCGGCGCGCGCGACGTACCAGGTGGCGGCGCTGCCCAAGGCGGCATTGATCGAGATCGAGGGCATTCTCGTACTGACCCCGCGGTGAATGAGCAAGGCCGCGACCCGGGATAAGGACGCACCGCCTGCGAAGGGCGCCGGCCGCGGACTTGCCGATCAGCTGGCACGGCTCGGGATCGCGCGCGACGCGGACCTCGTCCTGCATTTGCCGCTGCGCTACGAGGACCACACGCGGTTGACGCCGCTTACCTCACTCGCGCCCGGCCTCTCGCTGCAGGCCGAGGGCGAAATCGTCAAGACCGACATCCAGTATCGGCCGCGCCGGCAGCTCGTGTGCCTGATCGCCGACCCCGCGCGGCGCGATGCGCAGCTCATCCTGCGCTTTTTCACGTTCTATCCCAGCCAGCAGAAGGTGCTGGCCCCCGGCCATCGCGTGCGCGTCTTCGGCGACGTGCGCGAAGGCCATCTCGGGCTGGAAATGGTCCATCCGCAATTCAAGGTGGTGACGGACGATACGCCGCTGCCCGACCGCCTGACGCCGGTGTATCCGACGACCGCGGGGTTGGGACAGGAAACGTTACGCAAGGTGGTGGCGCGGGCGCTCGCTTCCGACCCTGCGCTGACCGCGGAGACGCTGCCGGAATGGCTGACGTCGCGCCGGAAATTCTGGAAGTTCGGCGATGCCGTGCGCTATCTGCACGCGCCGCCGCCGCGTTTGAGCGAACCGATGCAACAGGCGCTCGATGCGCGCACGCATCCGGCGTGGACGCGGCTCAAATTCGACGAGTTGCTGGCACAGCAACTGTCGCTCAAGGCGCACCGGCAGGCGCGCTCGCTTCGCCGTGCGCCGGTGCTGACCGGTACCGGAGCGCTCACGCGGAGACTCATCGACCGCGTGCCGTTCAAACTCACACGGGCGCAGGAGCGTGTGTGGCGCGAAATCGCGCACGACCTGAAGCGCGCCTCGCCGATGCAGCGGCTGCTGCAGGGCGACGTGGGGTCCGGCAAGACGATCGTGGCGGCGCTGGCTGCGCTGCAGGCCATCGAATCGGGCAAGCAGGTTGCGTTCATGGCACCGACGGAGATTCTGGCCGAGCAGCACTATCGCAAGCTGGCTTTGTGGCTCGAGGGCCTCGGGGTGCGTATCGCGTGGCTTTCGGGTTCGCTGCCGGCAAAGGAGCGCAAGAGCGCCATCGCGGCGATAGGCAGCGGCGACGCGCAGTTCGCGGTGGGTACGCACGCGCTGTTCCAGGAAGGCGTCGAGGTTCCCAAGCTCGGCCTTGCGATCATCGACGAGCAGCATCGTTTCGGTGTCGCGCAGCGCCTCGCCCTGCGCGGCAAGGGCCTGGCCGAGGCGCACCAGTTGATGATGAGCGCGACGCCGATACCGCGCACGCTGGCGATGACTTTCTACGCGGACCTGGACGTCAGCGTGCTCGACGAACTGCCGCCGGGACGCACGCCGGTGGCCACACGGCTCGTCAGCCAGAAGCGGCGGCGGGAAATCGTCGCGTGGGTCGGCAAGGCGTGCGCCGAGGGACGTCAGGCGTACTGGGTGTGTCCATTGATCGAGGAGTCGGAAAAACTCGAGTTGCAGACCGCGGTTGCGCTGCATACGGAGTTGACGGCGGCGCTTCCCGACGTCAACGTCGGCCTGCTCCATGGCCGCATGAAGCCCGCCGACAAGGCCGCGACAATGGATGCCTTCGTGAAGGGCGACATTGCCGTGCTCGTCGCAACCACGGTGATCGAAGTCGGCGTCGACGTTCCCAATGCATCGATTATGGTCATCGAACACGCCGAACGCTTCGGCCTGTCGCAACTGCACCAGCTGCGCGGACGCGTCGGGCGCGGCGCCGCCGAGTCGACGTGCGTACTGCTGTTCGAGGAGCCCGTAGGCGAAGTGGCGAAGATGCGGCTCAAGGTCATCTTCGAGAACAACGACGGCTTCGAGATCGCCCGCCGGGACCTGGTGATCCGGGGCCCGGGAGAATTCCTGGGCGCACGGCAATCCGGCGTGCCGTTGCTGCGCTTCGCCGACCTCGAGCGCGACGTCGCATTGATCGAGCAGGCACGCGACGCCGCGGACGAACTCCTGCAGAAGGAACCCGCGGCCGCGCAAGCGCACCTCCAGCGCTGGCTGGGCGGAAAGGCTCTGTTCATCACCGCGTGACCTGTGGTTTTCTTGCCCCAAATCAAAGTCTTGGGGCGGATTGCCGGGCAGAGCGGGGCATAGGGTGGAGTACCGGGTGGTAAAATCGCCCCCCAAAGGAACGACCGGACCATGGCCCTTTACGCCCTCGGCTTGAACCATGCGACCGCACCCCTCGAGGTGCGTGAGCGCGTTGTGTTTTCGCCCGATGCCCTGGGCGACGCGCTGCGCGACTTGGTCGGCGCGAAAAGGGTGAAGGAAGCGGCGATCCTCTCGACTTGCAATCGGACAGAGGTGTATTTCCATGGAACCGATCCCGAACCGGTCGGGCGCTGGCTCGCGGACTTCCACAATCTGCCCGAGGCTTCGCTGCAACCGTACGTGTACACGCTGCCGCAGGATCGCGCGGTGACCCACGCGTTCAGGGTCGCGAGCGGTCTCGATTCGATGGTGCTGGGCGAGCCGCAGATCCTGGGCCAGATGAAGCACGCGGCGCGCTCGGCGGAGGCTGCGGGGTCGCTGGGCCTCGTGTTGAACAGGCTGTTCCAGCGCACGTTCGCCGTCGCCAAGGATGTCCGGACGCAAACCGACATCGGCAGCGCGTCGATTTCGATGGCCGCTGCCGCAGTGAAGCTCGCCGAGCGCATCTTCCCTTCCATCGCCGAGCAGCGGCTGCTGTTGATCGGCGCGGGCGAAATGATCGAGTTGGCGGCCGCGCACTTCGCGGCCAAGAAGCCCAAGTCGATCACCGTGGCGAACCGCACGTTCGAGCGCGGCAGCCAACTGGCCGACCGCCTCGGCGCGGAAGCCATCACCTTGAACGAACTGCATGACCGCCTGGCGCATTTCGACATCATCGTCACCTGCACGGCCAGCACGCTGCCGATCCTGGGCAAGGGAACGCTCGAGCGCGTGGTCAAGCAACGCAAGCATGCGCCCGTGCTGGTGGTCGACCTCGCGGTGCCGCGCGACGTGGAGCCGGAGGCCGCGGAGTTGGACGACGTCTTCCTCTACAGCATCGATGACCTTTCCGAGATCGTGAAGGACAACCTGCAGATCCGGCGCGAGGCGGTCGTGCAGGCGGAACAGATGATCGCCGACCAGTCGGCCCACTTCCTGCGCTGGCTCGAGGGCCGGACCATCGTGCCCACCATCTCGGCATTGCATGGACACCACGACGAGTTGCGCTCGGCGGAACTCGATCGCGCGCGCAAGATGCTCCTGTCCGGCGCGTCCCCGGACCAGGTGCTCGAAGCGCTCGCGCGCGGCCTGACCAACAAGTTCCTGCACGCGCCGTTGTCGGCGCTCAACGCCGCCGGCGAAGCCGAGCGCGCGGAATTGATCGCGCTGTTCCAGCACGTCTACAAGCTGCCGGACCCTCCCGCCGACGGGCATTAGCGTCGCCGTTCAAGCGTCTCGTTGCTCACGCGTCGCTGCCCGCGGGCAGTCGCCGTTTCCGCAATTTCCGGCAAGACCCTCATGAAGTCATCGCTGCGCACGAAGCTCGACCAGCTTTCGATGCGACTGGTCGAATTGAACGGCCTTTTGGGCGCCGAGGACGTCACGCGCGACCTCGATCGCTATCGCGCGCTGACCAAGGAGCATTCGGACCTGACGCCCGTCGTCGCCAAATTCCACGAATACATGGAGGCGGAAGGCGACCTCGCGGCCGCGGCCGACATGGCGAGCGACCCGGCCATGCGCGACTTCGCCGACGAGGAGCGCGTAGCGGCGCAGGCGCGGATTGCCGCACTGGAGTCCGACCTGCAAGCCGCGCTGCTGCCGCGCGATCCCAACGACGAGCGCAACGTGTTCCTGGAAATTCGCGCCGGCACCGGCGGCGACGAGTCGGCGTTGTTTGCCGGCAGCCTGCTCCGGATGTACGTGCGCTATGCTGAACGCCATCGCTGGCAGACCGAAATCGTCTCCGAGTCGACGAGTGAACTGGGCGGCTACAAGGAAGTGATCGTCCGCATCGTGGGGCAGGGCGCGTACTCGAAGCTCAAGTTCGAATCGGGCGGGCATCGCGTGCAGCGCGTGCCTGAAACGGAGGCGCAGGGGCGCATCCACACGTCGGCGTGCACGGTGGCCGTCATCGCCGAAGCCGATCCCATCGCCGACATCGCGATCAATCCGGCCGACCTGCGCATCGACACGTTCCGTTCGTCCGGCGCGGGCGGCCAGCACGTGAACAAGACCGATTCCGCCGTGCGCATAACCCATTTGCCGACGGGCCTCGTCGTCGAGTGCCAGGACGATCGCTCACAGCACCGCAACCGTGCGTCAGCGATGGCCGTGTTGGCGTCGCGGCTGCTGGATCGCGAACGCAGCGAGCGGCAGCAGAAGGAAGCCGCGCACCGCAAGTCGCTCATCGGCTCGGGCGATCGCAGCGAGCGCATCCGCACCTACAATTTCCCGCAGGGACGCGTGACCGACCATCGCATCAACCTGACGCTGTACAAGATCGACTCGATCATGGACGGCGAGCTCGACGAGCTGGTCGGTGCGCTGGCGCAGGAATTCCAGGCCGAGCAACTTTCGGCGCTGGCCGGCGAGGAAACCTGAAGGCAGACCGTGGCGAAAAAACCTCCGCCGCCGAAACCCTGGCTCGAAACGCTGCGCCTGTCGATGCGCGATTTCACGCTGGACGACTTCGACGACCTTTACGCGTTGAATTCCGACCCGCGCGTCATGAAATTCATCGCCGATGGCACCCCGTCGACGCGTGACGAAGTTGCGCGCGCGCTGCGCCGATTCGTCCGCTACCCGACGCTCTATCCCGACCTGGGGATCTGGCACACGTCGCGGCGGGACACCGGCGCCTTCATCGGCTTTTTCGCGTTGAATTACGCCGGCAAGAGCGCCGACCTCGAGATCGGCTACCGGCTGCTGCGCAATGCGTGGGGTTTGGGATTCGCGACCGAAGGCGCCACAGCGCTCGCGCATTACGGATTCGACGACCTGCGCCTGCACCGGATCATCGGCGTCACGCAGCCCGGCAACAAACCATCGCAGCGCGTGCTGATGAAAGCGGGCCTCGCGGACCAGGGCTGGGGCCGATATTACGATCGCCGCCTGCGCCTCTTCGCGGCGGAACGCGACGAGTGATGCCACCCACCGTGCGGCAGGCGCTGGCACTAAGCGGCCTCGTGCCGGTCGACGCGAAGGCGCTGCTCGCGCATGCGATGGGCCGCAACCGCGCGTGGCTTGCCGCGCACGAAGGAGACGCGCTGACGCCGGCGCAGGCGGAAACGTTCTTCGCCCTTTGCCGCCGCCGCGTCAATGGCGAACCGGTTGCCTACCTCACCGGGACGCGCGAGTTTTGGGGACTCGAGCTCGCGGTCACGCCGGACGTGCTGATTCCGCGCCCGGAAACCGAGACGCTGGTGGAGTTCGCGCTGGCGAAATTGCCGCGCGACCGTCCATTGCGCGTGCTGGATCTCGGCACCGGATCCGGCGCCATCGCGCTGGCGCTCGCGCACGACCGGCCGAACGCGACGGTGCTCGCAACGGACA
This sequence comes from uncultured beta proteobacterium, assembly GCA_963755065.1. GTDB lineage: Bacteria > Pseudomonadota > Gammaproteobacteria > Burkholderiales > Casimicrobiaceae > VBCG01. Next base: position 43,338 of record CAVWIM010000004.1, on the reverse strand, counting down.
GTTCGGAGGCGGCGCTTGCCGTGGCGCAGGGCAACGCGCAGCGGTTGCTGCTCACCAACGTCACGTTTGTCGCGGCGGATTGGTACAGCGGCATCCCGGCGGAACATTGGGACCTGATCGCCAGCAATCCGCCCTACGTCGGCGCGGGCGATTCCCATCTGCAGGAAGGCGATCTGCGCTTCGAGCCGGTCGCTTCGCTGTCATCGGGATTGGACGGCCTCACGGCGCTGCGCGTCATCGTTGGCGGCGCGCGCGACCGTCTCGTCCCCCGCGGCTGGCTCGTGGTCGAGCACGGGTACGATCAGTCGGAGGCTGTGCGCGAACTGTTTCGCGCCGCCGGGTTTTCCGATGTGTCGGTGAGCCGCGATCTTGCGGGAATTCCGCGGGTTGTCGCCGGACACAACGTATTGGCGCCCGACTTGTACAATGATTTAGGTGCTTAGCGATGACTGAACCAGAAGTTTCTGCTCCGGCTGTCATGCGGAACTACCACGAGGTGCTGCGCAACGACCTTGCGAAGGTGCTGGCACCGCTCGCTGCGAGCGGTGACCTCGCGGGCTTTGCTGCCGCGTGGGACAGTTACTGTGCGGCGATAGCAGTTCACGCGGCCATGGAAGATGGTGTCGAGGGCGCTGGTGGCGGCAGCGCCGCGATGCTCGATCATTACTTCGACGGTGCGGCGGGCGCGGCAGTCTTCAAAGAAGAACATGTCCATGAGCACGCCATTCAACGCGTGGTCACGGTTGCGATAAGGGAGGGGCCCGTTGCGTTGCGCGCCGTATTCGAGACCTATCGCGTCGCGGCCGAGGCGCATCTAAAGCACGAGGAGGACGTCATGATGCCGCTCGTCGTGCGGCTGCCGACCCCCAAGGCGCCCAAGTTCGCGCAGTGGTGTGTCTCGGCGGGTATTGCGCATGGTGGGTTCGAGCATTTTGTTGCGCACGGTGTTGCGTCCCTCGCCACTTATGGCAGCGCCAAGAACCCGCCCGCAGTTGCTACGCGGGTATGGGTGCATGCGCTCAAGGCCGTATGTTCGCCTGAGCAGTGGGCAGCCTACCTGCCAATCGCTCGCGCTGCGGCGCCTCCGTCCGTTTGGGCGAACATCGTCGCCGACGTGCCCAGCCTCGAGGCTCTGCCCTAGTCCGGCCGACACGCGGGGCGGCCTATCCGCCGACCGCGGTCCACCCGCTGTAAGCTTGGAGCATGGCGCTAACACGCGAACAGAACGAGATGGCGTGCCGCGTCGGCAATTGCGCCGTACTCGCGCGTTCGGACGCAATGCGGGACCTGGAACGCAGCGTCTACGGCTGCGACTACGGGGGTAACGGTGGCACAACGCGCCCGGAAGCAGAGCGAATTGCCCAGTTGCTCGAACTCCAGCCAGGCGCCACGCTGCTTGACGTGGGTGCCGGGTCGGGATGGCCCGGGTTGTATCTTGCGCAACTCACGGGCTGCAACGTCGTGATGGTCGACCTTCCTCTCGCGGCCCTTAGCATTGCGCGCGAACGCGCGGCGGCCGACAACCTGTCCGAGCGATGCGAGGCCATCGTGGCCGACGGCGCAGCCCTGCCTTTCCGGGACGCTTCATTCGACGCATTGAACCATTCCGAGGTTCTTTGTTGCACGCCCGACAAGCTGGGTATGCTGCGGGCGTGCCGACGCGTCGCGCGCGATGGCTCAAGGATGGCGTTTACCATCATTGCCCTCGCGCCTTCATTGTCCGACTCCGAGCGGCGGATCGCAATCGAGTCCGCGCCAAGGTTTGCTGACGTCGACGACGACTACGCGGTCCTGCTGGGTCAGTCGGGATGGCGCTTGCAAGAGCGGACTGACCTGACGGTCGCGTTCCTGCAATCGATGCGTGCGGAACTCGACGGCATGACCACGCGTGCCGACGCGCTGGCACAGGTGTTCGGTTCAGACGATTTCACTGCGCGCATGAAACGCCAGCAAGCCGCAATCGCCGCCATCGACTCGGGGTACCTGCGGCGGGAGCTATTCGTCGCGCGGACCGAACACTGATTGCTACATTGTCGATGGCACGACGATATGCAACCGCTCCGCCCACGGCTGCAACGCCGGCATGATGGACGGAAACAGCGCAACGCCGTCCGCTATTTGTTCGCGGTAACGCTTCAACCCATTCTCGCCAGGTAGGCGGACGCGCTCCACACCGGGCCGCGGCGTCGCGTCGTGACACGCGTCGATGAGCCAATCCATCTGCCGTGCAAAAGCGTCGCTGCCGCCGAACGCCGCGGGATCGATGACCTGCACGAAGACCGTCGCGCCCCAGCCTTCGACGGGATCCGCGCGGCCGAAGCCACCGAGCCCGCCGGTCAGCGCCTCGACCAGGAGCGCCAACGCATAACCCTTGTGCCCGCCCTCGAGGCCGCCTAGCGGCAGCAGCGTGCCCTTTGGTTCGTTGAACAACACCGCAGGATCGGTCGTCGCGTTTCCTCGCGCATCCTGCACCCACGGATGCGCGAGTTTCTCACCGGCCTTGTGCAGCCGCGCCGTCATGCCGTTCGTCGTGTAACTCGCGGAAATATCCAGCAGGATCGGATCCCCGCCGGTGGGAATGCCCGCGGCGAAGGGATTGGGCGTGAACACGGAAGATACGGCGCCGAACGGAGCCACGCTGTGCGTCGACGGGTCAGAGCAGTAAATGAGCGCCATCTTGTTGCGATCGGTCGCGCGCCGGAGATAAGCGGCGAGACAGGCGATGTGATGCGAGCGGCGTATCACGACGGTGCCGGTGCCGCATGTCTCCGCCATGGCCATCGCGGCGTCGAGCGCGCGTAGCGTGAGCCAGGGTCCTGGCAGGCGGTTGCCGTCCCAGGCTTGTGCCGCCGGGCGCGTATTGACGACGGTCGGTTCGCCCGACTTGGCCATCGTGCCGTGGTCGATTTCGGCGAGATACGCGGACAGCAAGGCCAGGCCGTGCGTCGTGTGGCCGAGCAGGTCGCCGTCGACCAGTACCGCCGCGACATCGCGCGCCATATCGTCGCGCACACCCGACTTTCGCAGCAGCTCCTCGCCAAACGCGACCAGCGCGGCGGCGGGATACGCCGCAACGGGGCATCGGCAGGGGTGGCAGATGAGTTCGCCGATGTAGACGCAGATGAGGCGATTGAGGACACGCTTCCTCGCGGACGGGATCGATGCGCAGGTTGACGCGGACATCCGATTGCCCGAGGATTCTAGCGTGCTTCCGTCCTCGCTGCAGATCTCTATCGTCACGCACAGGCCCGAGGCGAAGCTCCTCGAACGCTGCCTGCGCAAACTAGCGCTTGCGATAGGCGCCGCGCGTGAGGATGGCGCGTTGCGCACGGTGCACCTCGCGCTGATCGACAACAGCGAGGACCGGGACGTGGCCGACGCCGTCATCAAGCTGGGCAAGATGCGCTTCTCCGATTCCGGCGTTCACGTGACGTACCTGCACGGCCACGCGAACATCGGTTATGGTTCCGCGCACAACCTGGTGCTGCACGGCACCGGATCCGATTACCATTTGGTGCTGAATCCGGACGTGGAGCTCGCTCCGGATTCGCTGGCGGTCGCAGTGCGCTGGCTCGATGAACATCAGGACGTCGGCGCGCTTGCGCCGCTCGTGCTCGGCCCGGACGGCACGCGCGAATACCTGTGCAAGCGCTATCCTGCGATCTTCGACCTCTTCCTGCGCGGGTTCGGACCGGGCGTCGTGCGCTCGCTCTTTCGCAAGCGGCTCGCACGGTACGAGATGCGCGACGTGATGGACGCCGAGCCGCCGCGCGACGTCATCGGGATACCGGCGTTGTCGGGCGCGTTCATGCTGGTCAAGCGCGCGGCGATCGACAGCACCGGCGGCTTCGATCCGAAGTACTTCCTCTACTTCGAGGATTTCGACTGGAGCGTGCGCCTCAATAACGTCACGAGGACCGCCTATGTGCCGGCCGTGCAAATCGGCCACCATGGCGGCGGCGCTGCGAAGAAGGGATTGAAGCACATCTACTACTTCACCAAGAGCGGCCTGCGCTTCTATCGCCGTCACGGATGGAAGTGGTTCTGAACCGGCGGGCGCGCACGTGTGCTCGCAAATGAGCGAACACGGGTGACGGAGCACAAATGAGTGCCCCTGGCTTGGTCGTCGTCACCGGCGCCGATGGCTTCGCGGGGCGCGCGTTGTGCCCGCACTTGCGCGCCAACGGCGTGCACTTCCGTGGCCTGGTGCGCGCGCTGTCGACCGCAACGGCCGCGCGCCCGGACATCTATCCGGTCGGCGATCTGACCGCGAGAACCGAGGGCGTGCTCGCAAACGCGCTGCGGGGTGCGCATACGGTCGTGCATCTCGCGGGCCGCGCGCACGTCATGCGTGAAATTACTGACGATCCACTGCCACTCTTCCGTGCCGTCAACGTCGACGCAACGGAACGCCTGGCGCGCGCGGCGGCGGCGGCGGGTGCCGCGCATTTCGTCTTCGCGAGCACGGTGAAGGTCAACGGCGAGGCGACGCAGCCGGGACGCAGCTTGCGCGAAAGCGATCCGCCAGACCCGCGTGACGATTACGCCGCCAGCAAATGGGAGGCCGAATGCGCGCTCGCGGACGTTGCCCGCGATACGGGAATGCCGGTCACTGTCCTGCGGCTGCCGTTGCTCTACGGGCCCGGGGTCAAGGGCAACGTCGCACGCTTGGTCAATGCCGTCGAGCGCGGCATTCCGCTGCCGTTTCGCAACATCGACAATCGGCGCAGCATGCTCGGCGCGGGCAATTTCGTGAGCGCAATCGACGCGTTGCGCGCCGGTCCGGCGCCCGCGCCTCGCACGGTCGCCGTCTACTTCGTGGCCGATCAGGAGCCCGTTTCCACGCCGGAGCTTGCGCGCGCGATTGCGGATGCGCTGGATGTCCGCGCACGCTTGGTGCCCGTGCCGCTCTTCGCACTCCGTGTTGCCGGTGCATGCCTCGGCGAATCGGACGCCATAGACCGGCTGTGCGGTTCGCTGGTTGTCGATACAAGTGCATTTCGCGCGGCCTTCGCATGGCAGCCGCCGCGTTCGATGGCGGAGGAACTCGCGGACATGGCGCGCGCGGCGCGAAACGGCGGCGGCCCCTCTATAATCGGCGTCCTGCCTAAAACGTGACCGCCATGTCCACACGTCCTTCCAGCCGCCGCGCCGATGAATTGCGCGCCGTGCAAATCACCCGCGGCTTCACCCGCCACGCCGAAGGCTCGGTGCTGGTCGCCATGGGCGATACGCAGGTCCTTTGCAACGTGAGCGTCGAGGAGAGCGTACCCTCGTTCCTCAAAGGCAGGGGCCAGGGTTGGCTTACCGCCGAATACGGGATGCTGCCGCGCGCGACGAACACGCGCATGCGTCGCGAAGCCGCCGAGGGCAAGCAGTCCGGCCGCACGCAGGAGATCCAGCGCCTGATCGGGCGCAGCCTGCGCGCCGTGATGGATTTGGCGGCGCTGGGCGAGCGCACGCTGCGGATCGATTGCGACGTGCTGCAGGCCGACGGCGGCACGCGCTGCGCCGCGATCACGGGCGCGTGCGTCGCGGTGGCCGACGCGATCGCATGGTGCAAGGCGAAAGGACTCGTGACTGGCGAGCCGCTGCGCGATCATGTCGCCGCGGTTTCGGTCGGTATCGTGCAAGGGAGTGCCGGTGCTCGACCTCGATTACGCGGAGGACTCGGCGTGCGGCACCGACATGAACGTGGTGATGACCGGCGCCGGCGGATTCGTCGAATTGCAGGGGACGGCCGAAGGCGCGCCGTTCTCGCGCGCGGAGATGGAGTCGCTGCTCTTGCTCGCGGAGGCCGGCATCGCGCGGCTCGTCGCCGCGCAACGACTGGCACTCGGCCGTTGATCTCCCGCCTCGTCCTGGCATCCGGCAACGAAGGCAAGCTGCGCGAATTCCGCCGCCTGCTGGAGCCGCGCGGCCTCACGGTGATCCCGCAGGCGGAACTACACACGCCGGAAGCGGACGAGCCGCATCCGACTTTCATCGAGAACGCGCTGGCCAAGGCGCGGCACGCGAGCGCGTTCACAGGGCTGCCCGCGCTTGCCGACGACTCCGGCGTGTGCGTCGCGGCGCTGGATGGCGCACCGGGCGTGCACTCCGCCCGCTATGCCGGAATGCCCGCGTCCGACGCCCGCAACAACGCCAAGCTGGTGGCGGCGCTGCAGGGTGTGGCCGACCGGCGCGCGCATTACTATTGCGTCCTCGTGCTGGTTCGCCATGCCGACGATCCGGAACCGTTGCTCGCGGAGGGCGCGTGGCACGGCACGATCATCGATCAACCGCGAGGGAAGGGGGGCTTTGGCTACGATCCGCATTTCCAGGACGACGCGACGGGCCTCACCGGTGCGGAGCTCCCGCTCGAGCGCAAGAACGAATTGTCGCATCGCGGGAAGGCGATTCGCATCCTGCTCGCCAAGCTCGACGAGATGAAGGTCCGCGAATGATGGTACGCAAATGAGGGTACGCAAATGATGACCGACGCCGTGCCATCCAAGGTGACTGTGGCATCCCTCACGCTGGCGCGGCCGACGTTCGCGGCGCTGCCGCCGCTTGCGCTCTACGTTCACATTCCGTGGTGCCTCAAGAAGTGCCCGTACTGCGATTTCAATTCGCACGAAGTCCACGGCGATGCGCCGGAAGCGGCCTATGTCGATGCGCTGCTCGTCGACCTCGAATTCGCGTTGCCGTCGATCTGGGGACGCAAGGTGGTATCGATCTTCATGGGCGGCGGCACGCCGAGCCTCTTTTCCGCCGCGGCCATCGATCGGCTGCTCGGCGGAATCCGCGCGCGCGTGCCGGTCTTGCCCGATGCCGAAATCACGCTGGAGGCGAATCCCGGCACGTTCGAGCGCCAGAAGTTCGCCGGCTTCTACGCCGCCGGCGTCAATCGCCTGTCGCTCGGCGTGCAGAGCTTCGATCCCGGCGAAGTTGCAGGCGTTGGGACGCGTCCACGACGCCGACGAGGCGCGCCGCGCGGCGGAAGCGGCGCTGATGATCTTCGGCAACGTGAACTTCGATCTCATGTACGGATTGCCGCAGCAGACGCTCCCGGAGGCGCGCGCGGACCTCTCCGCCGCACTGGCCTTCATGCCGCCGCACCTGTCGTTCTATCATCTGACACTCGAGCCCAACACGCTGTTTCACCGCTATCCGCCGCAGCTGCCCGACGACGATGCCGCCGCCGACATCGAGGACGCCGTCCACGAAACGCTCGCAGGCGCCGGTTACCAGCATTACGAGACTTCGGCCTACGCGAAGGCGGGCCGGCAATGCGCGCACAATGCGAACTATTGGCGATTCGGCGACTACCTGGGTATCGGCGCGGGCGCCCACTCCAAGCTTTCATTCGCCGACCGCATCGTGCGGCAGCTGCGATGGAAACAGCCGAAGCAGTATCTCGACCGGATTGCCATTGGCCAGCCACTGCAGGAAGAGGTCGACGTGACGCGTGGCGACGTCGGTTTCGAATTCATGCTCAATGCGCTGCGGCTCACCAAAGGCGTGCCGTCCGCGCTCTTCGCGGAACGCACCGGCTATCCGCTGTCGCTCGTCGCGCAGGGCATCGAAGCGGCGACGCGCAAGGGGCTGCTCGAAGCGGACCCGACAATTCTCAAGCCGACCGAACTCGGCCGCCGATTCCTCAACGACCTGCAGGCGCTGTTTTTGACCGCCCCGCTGCAGGGCCGTAACGGGCAGCCAAGCCGCGCCGCTGGTGCGCATGGAAGCCACGGGCATCGAACGATGACGCAGGAGCCGATGACGCAGGAACCCGGTGGTTACACGCTCACGCTGACCGAAGCCGCGGAGGCGATCGCGGAAGGGCAGCTGACGTCGGTCGCACTCGCGACGGCGCAGCTGACGCGCGTGCGGATGACCAACGCAGCGGTCGAGGCGTGGGTCGCGCTCGATCCCGACCGCGTCCAGCGCGAGGCGGCGCGCTGGGACGAGGAGCCAAGACGCGGCCCGCTCGGCGGCATCGGTGTCGGCGTCAAGGACATTATCGCCACCGCCGATTTGCCGACGGAGATGGGCTCGCCCATTTTCGCGGACCATCGACCCCAACACGATGCGACATGTGTCGCGCGCCTCGGAGCAGCCGGCGCATTCGTCTTCGGCAAGACCGTGACGACGCCGTTCGCGTTCCTGGACCCGGGCAAGACGCGCAATCCATGGGACCCCGCGTACACGCCGGGCGGATCGTCATCGGGGTCGGCCGCGGCGGTCGCCGTGGGCCATGTCGCCGCGGCCATCGGCACCCAGCACAATGGCTCGGTCATCCGGCCGGCCGCCTATTGCGGCGTGGTCGGTTTCAAGCCGACCTGCAACGCCATTCCGATCGGGGGCGTGAACCTGTTCAGCGAAACGCTCGACACCGTCGGCACGTTCACGCGCACGGTGGAAGACGCGGCGCGGCTTGCAAGCGCGATGGCCGATCCCGGCCGCATTGGCGGAACGCTCGTGCCTCTCGCGAAGGCGCCTCGTTTTGCCTACCTGGGCGATTTTCCCTGGGTGACGCAGGACCGCGATGCGCGCGCGGTCGTCGAATCCGCCGTTGGGCATTTGCGCGCCGGCGCGGAAGTGGTGCCCGTCGCTATCCCTGTCGCCTGGCACGCGTCACCGACGGTCTTCCGCACCATCCTGTTGTTCGAGGCCGCACGCAACCTGGGTGAGCTTCAGACCCGCGAACGCGCGCGCATGCCGCCTGCCGTGAATGCCGCGCTCGACGAAGGCCGGACGATCGCGCGCCGATGCCTACGACGCGGCGCTTTCGGCGCGCGCGAAGGCGATCGCGTTCTTCACGCAATGGCTCGAGGGTTTCGATGCAGTTCTTGCGCCGGCGGCGCCCGGAGCGGCACCACGAGGTCTCGCGTCGACCGGGGACCCGTCGTGCTGCACGTTGTGGTCGCTGCTGGGCTTCCCGGCCATCAACCTGCCCGCGGGATTTGCAGAACAGATGCCTGTCGGGCTGCAGCTGGCGGCGCCGCAGGATTGCGACGATCGTCTGCTGGCGGTGACTGCGTGGTGTGGCGCCCGCCTCACGTTTCGCGGACTCGTCTAGCGGAAATTCGGCATCTGCATTGCTTCACGGGCCGCGTATCGGCGATCATCCGTCCATGAAGCGCGCGAAACGCCATGGCCCGCCGCAACCTCCTGCCGTGCGCAACCCGGTTGCGCGCTCGCCGCTGCTCGGCAAGGGCGGCCCGCACGGCAAGAGCAATGCCGCGAAACGCCGCCAGGCGACGATCGAACTCGTGAAGCTCCAGCGTGACCCGCATTCCGACGAGTGATCCGGCGACGCTGTGCCGCAGCGATCTCGAATCGGGCCGGATGCGCGAGCTGTATTTCGCGGCGGGCGGCGACGCGAAATGGGCGCTCACGGACGAGCAGCTGTCCGAATCGCTGTCATCGATACTGAAGTTGCGGCCGAAGGGTGCCGGCTGGTGGGTGTTCGCGTACGGGTCGCTCCTGTGGAATCCGCTGTTCCCGTTCGCAGAGGCGCGGCCGGCGATGCTGCGCGGGTTTCACCGCAGGTTCTGCCTGTATTCGTTGACGTCGCGCGGCACGCCCGACCGGCCGGGCCTCGTGCTCGCCCTCGATCGCGGCGGCGCCTGCACCGGCGTTGTCTACCGCCTGCCCGCATCCGTCGCAAGGGACGAGCTCAATCTGCTCTGGCGCCGTGAAATGGTCGTCGGTTCGTACCGCCCGCGTTGGGTGCGCGTGCGCTCCGGCGAACGCGAAGTGAGCGCGTTGACGTTCGCCGTCCGCCACGCGCATCCGCAGTACGCCGGAAGGCTTTCGCTCGACACGGAGGCGCGCGTGATCGCCGCGTCGAAAGGCGCGTTCGGTTCGTCGCTCGACTATCTCGAGCGCACGCGGGTCGCGCTGGTCACGCACGGCATCATCGATCCGTACCTCGAGCAACTCGCCGGGAAGGTGGCTTCGCTGCGGGGATAGCGCGCCGCGTCCGCGACGGCTCGTTTGCTGCTCACATCGCCATGTTGCGGCCGCCATCCACGTTGATGGTTTCGCCGGTGATGTAATCGGCTTCCGCGAGCAGGAAGTGCACGGCGCGCGCGATGTCCTCCGGCGTGCCTTCCCGTTTCAGCGGCGTGTGCGAGATGATCCGCTGCCGCGACAGTTCGTCGAACGATTCGTCGTCCGGCCACAGGATCGGTCCCGGGGCCACGGCGTTCACGCGAACCTCGGGTGCTAATTCGCGCGCCAGCGAGCGGGTCAGCCCCGCCAATCCGGCCTTCGCGATCGAGTAGATGACATAATTCTTCAAGGGGCGTTCGGCATGGATGTCGGAGAGGTTGACGATCGCGCCCTGCGCCTTCTTGCAGTGCCGGGGCGGCGGCCTGTGCGAGGAACAGCGGCACCTGCAGGTTGGTGCCGATGAGATCGCTCCAGGCGCTTTCCGTGATCTCCCCGACCGGCGTCTGGGAAAACGACGACGCGTTGTTCACCAGCGCGTCAAGCCGGCTGAATGTCTGCACCGTCTGCTCGACCACCGACGGCAACTTGGACAGATCGAGGAGATCCGCCTGGATCAGCGCGACGGAATTGGGACGCGTATGGTTGAGTTCAGCCTGCAGGAGCCTTGCCTCCCCGGCGGAGGCGCGGTAGTGCAGCATCAAGTTGGCGCCCGCGGCATGCAAGCGGCGGCAAATCGCGGCGCCGACGCGCTTGGCCCCGCCGGTGATCAATACGGTCTTACCTTGCACGCAACGCTCCGCTTCCTGGCCAGGACGCCGTATCCGTTAGACTTCGGCGCAATCTAGCACAACCCCCAATCCTGCGGCGATTCATGCAATCCACCACGATTCCGCCTCCGCCCCCGCATATGCCAGACCCCGACGAAGCAGCGCGCGACCACAGCGCGCGGGTCGTGGCGTCGGTGCGCGCGGAAATCGCGCGCGCCGGTGGCTGGATTTCCTTTGCGCGTTACATGCAGCATGTGTTGTATGCGCCGGCGTTGGGCTACTACGTCGCCGGCGCGCGCAAATTCGGAAGCGCGGGCGACTTCGTCACCGCCCCGGAACTCACGCCATTGTTCGCGCAGGCGCTTGCCGTGCAGGTCGCGGCAATCCTCGAGGCCACGGCGGCGCGCGAGATCGTGGAATTCGGCGCAGGCAGCGGGGCGCTCGCCGCCGATCTCCTGAATGCGCTTGCGGCGCTCGGTGCGCTGCCTTCCCGCTACGCCATTCTCGACGTCAGTCCCGACCTGCGCGAGCGCCAGCGCGCCACGATCGCCGGCGCGCGCCGGATTGCATCGGGCAAGTCGAATGGCTCGACGCGATGCCAGCCACGATCGATGGCGCGATCCTGATGAACGAAGTGCTCGATGCCATTCCTCCGCATCTGATTGCGCGGCGCGACGGCGAGTGGTTCGAGCGCGGCGTGGCGGATGCCGATCGCATTGCGTTGCGAGGACCGGCCGCTGGCGGACGCCGCTTTGCAGGCGCTGGCGGCGCGAGCGCTTTCCGGCGACGGGCGACTATGTGAGCGAAATCAATCCGGCCGCCGAGGCGCTGGTCGAGGATATCGGCCGTCGCATGGACGCCGGCGCGTTGTTGATCATCGACTATGGCTTTCCGCAGGCGGAGTTCTATCACGCGCAGCGCAGCGAGGGCACGCTGATGGGCGCACTATCGCCATCGTTCGCACGCGGATCCGTTCCTGTGGCCCGGACTCGTCCGACCTGACCGCGCATGTCGACTTCACCGCCATCGCGCTGGCGGGAGAGCGGGCGGGATTGCAGGTGGCCGGCTACGCGCCGCAGGCGGCTTTCCTGTTGAGTTGTGGCATCCTTGAACGGCTGGCCGAAACCGGCGACCCACTGTCGGCTGGATACCTGCACGAAGCGGCCGCCGTGAACAAGCTGACCTCCCCCGCGGAGATGGGCGAGCTGTTCAAGGTGCTCGCACTGGCGAAGAGCGAGAATATCGCGTGGCCGGGATTCGCGATGGCCGATCGGTCGCATCGGCTGTAGCGGAAAACAGGAGCTCGATCGATGCACAAGACACCCAACCGTCGCCGCGTGCTTGCGGCCCTCGGCGCCCTCGGCGCCGTTCCTTTCACTCGCGCGCGCGGCCTTTCGCTCGCGCTTCGTCCCGGGGCTTCGGCGGCACCGGCGCCCGCCGTCACGGCGAAGTCGTGCGTGCTGTCGCCGGCGATGATGGAAGGTCCCTTTTTCGTCGACGCAGGGCTCAATCGCTCGGACCTGACCGCCGGTACTACCAAGGCAGGTGTGGTCCAGGGTTTGCCGCTGATCCTCAACATCGATCTCGCAAATGTCCAGGCGACCGGGTGCCTGCCGATCGCCGGCATGCAGGTCGACGTTTGGCACGCCGATGCCACCGGCGAATATTCGGGTGTCGCGAGCGGTGCGAGTCAGTCCAGTGCCGCCGGACAGGCATTCCTGCGCGGCTATCAGGTCAGCGACGCGAATGGCCGCGTGACGTTCAAGACGATCTATCCCGGCTGGTATCCCGGACGGACGATCCATATTCACGTCAAGGCACGGCTCTTCAATGCCGCGGGCAACACGACGTACGTGTTCACGTCGCAACTTTTCTTCGACGACGCCGTCAACGACAAGGTCCTGGCGATGCCGCCGTACAACGCGCGCGGGACGCGCAACGTGCGCAATGCCGGAGAGAACATCTACGGCAACGCCACCCGTGCATTGGTGGATCTGCAGCCCCGCCGACGGCTCGCGCGGCTATGTGGGTGCGGTCACCCTTGGGCTCCGCTCGCCTGCATGAATTATTCCGTCGATCCCGACATCACGGTTGCGTCGACGCTGGACGCCGCGTTCTATCGCGATGAGGCAACCTACGCGCTCGCCCGCGAGCGCATTTTCGCGCGCACGTGGCAATGGATCGGCGATCTCGGCCACGTTGCCGCCGCGGAGTCGCTTTCCCCGCGCGACCTGCTGCCGGGCCTGCTCGACGAGCCACTGCTGCTGGCGCGCGATGGCGAAGGCACGTTGCGCTGCCTCTCCAACGTGTGCACGCACCGCGGCAACATCCTGATAACTGCGCCCTGCAAGGCAAGCCAGATCCGCTGTGGATACCATTCGCGCCGATTCGACCTGGCCGGGCGCATGACGTTCATGCCGGAATTCCAGGAGGCGAAGAACTTTCCCTCGCCACGCGACAATCTGCCCAACGTTCCGTTCGCGGCCTGGGCTAACCACGGTTTTGCCGCAATCGACCCCGCGGCGCCGAGCGAAGCATTCCTGGGCGACATGGCGGCGCGCCTCGACTGGATGCCGGTGGGAAGCTTCCGGCACGATGCGGCGCGCGACCACGACTACACCGTGCATGCGCATTGGGCGCTCTACGTCGAGAACTACCTCGAAGGATTCCACATTCCCTTCGTCCACGCGGCGCTGAACGACGTCGTCGATTACGGCAGCTACACGAGCGAGTTGTTCGGCCGTTCGAGCCTGCAACTGGCGCAGGCGAAGCCGGACATGCCGGCGTTCGAGCTGCCGGCGGGCTCCCGCGATCACGGCCAGCGTGTTGCGGCCTACTACTGGTTCGTGTTCCCGAACCTCATGCTCAATTTCTATCCGTGGGGACTCTCGCTCAATCTCGTGACGCCTGAGGCCATCGATCGCACGCGCGTTGCGTTCCGCAGCTACGTCTGGGATGACACGAAACGTGCAGTTGGCGCGGGCGCGGGGCTCGATCGCGTCGAGATGGAAGACGAGGCGATCGTGCAGGCGGTGCAACGCGGCGTGCGTTCGCGCCTTTATCGCGGCGGGCGCTACTCGCCCACGCGCGAACGGGGCGTCCATCATTTCCACCGGTTGCTTTGCGATTTCCTGTATGAAGCGTAGAGTCCGGGACGGATCCCGCAATGTGCGGTAGGTGACACGGACCCGAAGCCGGCGTTACCCTCGCTCCACGATCCTCGCCGCAATCGTCCCGAGTTCCTTCCGCAAGAAGGCGTGCGCCGGATCGGCATCTCGATTCGAATGCCAGATGAGCTTGATCGGCACGGTTGCCGCCTTCGGCGACGCGCCCAGCGACCGCAAGCCAAGCGCCTTGCGGGCAAGCTTTTCCATGCTCCGAGGGATGAGACCGAAGAGGTCCGATTGGCTAGCGACCATGAACACCTCCAATATCTCGGACACCTCCAGCACCACCTGCAGATGCAGGCGCTGCCACTCCCGCAACCCCGCCACCGGATGCTCTCCCTCGACGCGGGGCCGTAGCCTTACGAATTTGCCCTCGCGCAGCACTTTCATCGACGCCGGCCGGCGCAGCGCCGGGTGGCCTTCGCGGGCCACAGCAACGAGCGCATCTTCGAACAGCACCGTTGCCTTGAAGTGATCGCCTTCCGGATCGAGCCAGTCGATAGCGGCATCGATCCGGCCCTCACGAAGCGCCCGATCCAGGTCGATGGGACGCGATCGCGTGCTGGCCGCAACGCTGATGTTCGGCGCGACCACGGCCAGCCGCTCGATCAGCCGCAGCACGATCATGGGTCCCAGAGGGTGAGTGATCGTCAGGACGAACCTGCGCGCCGACGTCCTGGCATGAAAGCCGCGCATCTCGGCCACCGCCTCCCGCACCGATCCCAGCGCGCCGCGCAGCTTCGCGTTGATTGCGTCTGCCGTTGCCGTCGGTACCACGCCTCGCGAATGGCGCACGAATAATTCGTCACGGAATACGGCGCGCAGGCGCGTTACCGCATGGCTGACGGCCGACTGCGTCATCGCCAGTCGCACGGCTGCCCGCGACAGGCTCCGTTCCTCGTAGACCGCCTCGAACACCGGCAGCAGGTTGAGATCGACGCTTCTGATATTGAACATGGCGCATATCACCTATGCAAATCATTCACTGGTGCCGTTGTTCCATGAGCATTAGCATTCCGGCCCGCATCGGCAACCCCGGCAAATTTGGGCGATTCGCCGCACGGGGGCGTGCGCAATTCAAGAATGTCGAAGGAAGTTGGAAGGCAGAATCATGATGGAAACCCTGTTTACTTGGCTCTTCTGGGCCAGCACGACTGTAATCGTCTACAGCGCTCTCGTCGCCTCGATGAATTATGTCAAGTATTGGCGCCAGGGAGCCAGGACCATGGCGGCGCAGGCCGTTGTGCAGACGGTACTCTGCATGTTGGGTCTTATCGCGCTCTTGGTCATCCACCGGCTCTACATGCTGGACTAGACGATACTCCCAGCTGGAGTAGGCGATAAGCTCCTGCAATAGGATCGCTTCGCAAGTCCCTCTCCGCTCTGCGCCGTTCGCCGGTCACCGCGAACAACGCCGCGTGTCGGCGATGCCAATCCATAGACCTCTTCGGGTGTAGCGCACAAAGGCTGACCACTGCGCTTGCGTGCGCTGCCGCACCGAAGTCGGCGCTGGCATGCACTAGTCTGTGATCAAGGCTTGAGGTCGATAGGCCTTGCTCACAGAAGGGTGCCCGATGATTTGCACTGCGAGAAATTCCAGCCTGACCCGGTCCACGATGGTCGCGGCGATGCTTGCGGGCCTCCTGCTCGCATTTTCGCCGACAACCGCGCTGGCGACCGACGTACGTCTCGTCAATTACGTCTCCTACACCTATATCGGCAACTCGGCCGATCTGCAGGCGGACGGCGTGCGCAATTTCGACGACAGCCGCGCCATCCGGCCCGCTGCGCCTCGAATTGTGGGCGTTTTCTTCCCCCTATGCCGCAGGGATGAGCGGCTTCCAGCTGGCTCAGTTTCCGCTCACTCCATTGAATCCCGGTGCGGCGACAGGCCCGATCGACTCGGGCGCGGTGCTGTTCTTTCCGCCGTCCGATGGGGTCTGGTATTTCTCGATGCTGCTGACGGAATTCACGGGTGATTCTCCGGGCAACGACGGCTATGTCGCACGCTACGCGATCAACTTCCCGACGCCCGAATACATCGGCGTCCCCCCGGCGCCGAATCAACTAGGCTCGATCGAGTTCTATCACGCGGGCTTCGATCATTACTTCGTCGCCGCCAGCGCGCAGGACATCATCGACCTCGACACCGGGGTGCAGCAGGGATGGACTCGCACCGGCTATGGTTTCAATGTCTGGGACGGCGCGGGCGCCAACCTCGTCGCGGTCTGTCGCTACTACATTCCGCCGGGCTCTGGCGATTCGCATTTCTTTTCCGCGTCGGCGTATGAATGCGGAGTGGCACCCGCCATGTTCCCATTGTTCGTCAAGGAATCGGACGCGGCGTTCAGCATCGGGCTGCCGGACCCGGGTACCGGCGCGTGCGCGGGCAACGAGGTTCCCGTGTACCGGCTGTGGAACGGCCGCTCGGATTCGAACCATCGATATACCACTTCGACGACCGTCAAGGCGCTGATGGTCGCCAAGGGGTACGTCGCGGAAGGTTACGGCCCCGACCAGGTGGCCATGTGCGCGCCCCAGTGACAGGCAAGCAGGATCTGCGTGCCACCGCACCGACCGCCGCAGTATTCCCGAATATCATCATTGCAGCAGTACGGAATTTCATGACGCGGCAATCATCCACAGTCGTTGGCAATGTCGCCAACGAGTCGGCCAACGAAGGAAACACCATGAATTGGGACATGATCAAAGGCGATTGGATGCAGTTCAGGGGAGAGGTGAAGGAGCAGTGGGGCAGGCTCACGGATGACAATCTAGACCGGATCGCCGGCGTCCGCGACAGGCTGTCGGGGAAGATCCAGGAGACTTACGGCGTCACCAAGGAGCAGGTTGAGCTGCAGGTCAAGGCCTTCGAGGAAATTCACAAGGACTATCAGCCCAAGACCACGGTGTAGAGGAGCGGCAAATGAACGCGAGATCCGGACTCATTGCCACGTCGATAGCAGGGGCGGTAATTTTGTCCTTTACCCAGTTTCCATTCGGGTCGACGATGCAGACACGCACCGATTACTCGGATGTAATCGATAGAAGCTATGTTGCGTACCAGGACGCTCGTGTCCACTGCAAGCTTCTTGCCGGACATGACAGGGACCGGTGCGTCGTCGACGCGAGGGCCGTGCAGAGACGGGCGAAAGCGGCGGCAGAAGTGGACTACAAGTAATTACGCGGCAAGAGCTAACCGTCAAGCGACGGCAGAGAGTTCCTGGCGCAACCGCACATCGGACAGCAGTCGGCCCAATTCCTTCCTGACCACCGCGTAGCATTCGCACGCGCGCGTCTCCAGGCCGTGCCGATCGAGCACGGCGATGTGGCCACGGCGGTAGCGAATGAAACCGGCGTCCTGCAGATTGCCGGCCGCCTCGGTAATGCCTTCCCGGCGCACGCCGAGCATGCTGGCGACCAATTCCTGCGTGATGACCAACTCGCGCGACGGCCCTCGATCGAGTGTCGACAGCAGCCAGCGGCACAGCTGCTGCTCCACCGAATGGTGCCGGTTGCAGGCGGCGGTCTGCGTCATCTGGGTAATCAGCGCCTGGGTGTAGCGCAGCAACAATCGCTGCATCACGCCGGCGCGATCGAATTCCTGCTTGAGCAAGCGGCGCTCCAGTCGGTAAGCGTGGCCCGCGGTCTTCGCGACAGCCGAGCTCGGCGTGGTGCCGCCTCCCATGAACAGCGCGATACCGACGACGCCTTCATTGCCCACGCCTGCGGTTTCCGCCGATGCTCCGGTCTCCATGACATAGTGCAACGACACGATGGCGGTGGTCGGGAAATAGGCGTACTGCAACTGTTCGCCGGGTTCGTAGATGAACTTCACCAAGGGGTATCGCGACCAGTTGAGATGCGGCGCCAGGCGCTCGTATTCCGCCGTGGGCAGAGCGGCGATGAGATGGTTCTGATTCGGACTATGAGGTGGTGGCATCGCTGACCGCAAGGTGCTTGTCATTTCTGTGCCGTGAGTTCCACGCCGATACCGCGGTAACCGACGAAGCGACAGGCTTGAGTGAACATCGGCTCCCCGCTCACGCGAAACTGCTGTTGCGATCCGTCCGCGTTGACGCGACTGAACAGGAAATCGAGGAAGGGTTGCCGGTCTGCGATAGTTGCCCGCAGGGCTTCCCGTTCCGCCTCATTCCAGCCTGCCACCTGAACGCCGGTCGCGTCTCCTGCCAACGCGTCGACCCTAATTCCAAGCATCTCCAGGACCGGGCCGGAAACCTTGGTGAAGGTTCCGTTCTCGTCCTGCTCCCAGTACCAGTCGGACGCCAGTTCGGTCAGACTGCGATAGCGGGCTTCGCTTTCGCGCAGTTCGGCGGTCCGTTCCTGCACCGTCTGTTCCAGCACCTTGTTGTAGTTCTCGAGCTTTTTGTATAGCAGGCGCACTTCCAGCATGTTGCGAATTCGAGTCTTGACTTCGATCAAGTCGAACGGCTTGCTGATGAAATCCCTGGCGCCTGCTTGCAATGCGCGCAGTTTGTGGCCGGGCTGGGCTGTGATCACGAGGACCGGCAGGTAGCCGTCCGAATCGTTTGTCTTGAGGCCTTCCATTACCTGAAACCCATCCATGCCAGGCATCTGCAGGTCGAGCAGGATCAGGTCGTAGCGGTTCTTGCGATGCAGAGCGCAGACCTCCTTCGGATTCATGGTCGAGGAGACGCCGGTGTAGCCGGCTTCGCTGAGCAATTGCACCAGCAGACTGACGTTGGCCTCCTGATCGTCGACGATCAGGATCCTGGCTTTGAGAATGTCGGATTCGGCAATCATCACGCTTGCTCCGTTTCGACCGCGCGGCCCGAAGCCGCTTGCGAGGATTTCAATGCCGCATCCAGCGTATCCATGAAGTGGTTGACCTTGATGGGTTTGGTGAGATAGTTGAAGAAACCCGCCTCCAGGCCTTTGTCGATATCACGAGGTATCGCATTGGCACTGAGGGCGATGATGGGGATGTGCGCCGTGGAGGGATCCGCGCGCAGGATTTTCAGGGCTTCGATCCCGCTCAAGCCGGGCAGGTTGATGTCCATCAGAATCACGTCCGGCTGATAGGCGCGTGCAAACTCGATGCCGAGATTGCCGTCGGCGGCGCTCAGCAGGCGCAGGTCGGGTCGGCGCGCAATGAGTTGCTCGACCAACTCCAGGTTAGCCGGATTGTCTTCAACGTAGAGCAGCGTGCGTAACGGTGTGCCATCCGGCACCTGCGGCCGCACCAGTGTCGCGCTTTCATCTTCCCTGGCCGCGAACCGCGGTGCAGTGGTCAGGTTCAATTCGATCCAGAACACACTTCCCACACCGACGACGCTCTCCGCGCCGATGGTACCTCCCATCAGTTCGACCAGCCGTTTGGTCACCACTAGTCCGATGCCCGTGCCTTCCTCCACGCTGGTCTCCTTGCCGAGCCGGTTGAACGGCTGGAAAAGGAGCGCGAGCTGTTCCGGAGCGAGCCCCGCACCGGTGTCCCGAACGGAGATGCGAATCGAATTCGGCGGCGAGAGCGTGTACTCCACGACGACCTCACCATTCGGCTTGTTGTACTTGATGGCGTTGAAGAGAAGGTTGATCAGAATCTGCTTGACCCGGGTCCGGTCGGCCTTGACGAAATAGGGGATGTCGAAGCGCGGAAACGTCATGTGGATACCGCGCTTCTGGGCTTGCGGCTCGATCATGGCCCGGCACTCGAGCATGACTTCCACCAGGGCGACGGGCTCCCGCGACAGAATCACCGTCCCCGATTCGATCAGCGCGAGGTCGAGGATTTCGTTGATCAACTCCAACAGGTACCAGCCGGCCTTGAGAATCTGGTCGAGGTTGCGCTTCTGGGCTGGCGTCGGCGTCGGAGCGCCCGTTTCCATGAGCTGGGCGAAACCTAGGATCGCATTGAGCGGCGTGCGCAATTCGTGGCTCATGCTGGAGAGAAAATCAGTTTTCGCGAGGTTGGCTTTCTCAGCGGCGGCCATGGCCTGATTCAATTCCATTTCGACGCGCTTGCGCACGGAATTGTCGCTGCCGATCAACAGGTATCCGATGATGCCGCCATAGTCGTCGCGGAGCGCCGTGACCGATACGATGGCCGGAAAGCGGCTGCCATCCTTGCAGATGTAGGTCAATTCATAGACGTCGTCGATTCCGCGTGAAGCCTTGTAGACCAGCGCCTCGAAGCCCGGGGCAATGGAGGTCGAGAGTTCGAGGCTCAATGCCTGCGCCCGCGCCTCCACCTCCTGACGATCGTGGATGTCGCTGGGGTTGATCTTGTTCACGACTTCGGCGGCCAGATAGCCCAGCATCCGCTCGGCGCCGACGTTGAATAACTGAATGATGCCTTTTTCGTCGGTGGCGATAATCGAGAAATTGGCACTGGTGAGGATCGCGGTCTGCAACGCCCCCGTCTTCAACAGCGCCTCCTGCCGCCGCACTTCAGTGATGCCGTCCGCCTTGCCGCTGTCGTCGACAAGGGATGGACTAAGGACTGTTTTCGACATGGATTAGGCCCTCTTGCTTCCGGAAAACAGGAGCAACCCACCGATCACGATTGCGCCTACACCGGCCCAGACCGGCACGTTCACCGTCTCTTTATCCGTGACCGATAACACGATCGGCCCGACCTTGGTCTCATGCGTTTCCTTCGTGTAGCTGAATCCGCCGTAAATCAGTCCCAGGAGGCCGCCAACGAGCAGTGCGATCCCCAGTAGTTTCATGGTGTTCATAGTGACTCCATTAGTTGACGGATGACGCTGGAACGACTAGCTGAGAATGCGATCGTACGAATCCAGGTCTGCCTTGTAGCAGCCGCAGGAAGCGGCCTTGAGTCCGCGCCGGTCGAGCACCGTGATATTGCCGCGGCTGTAGTGGATCAGCTTGCGCTTTTGCAGGGAGCCCGCCGCCTTGGTGACGCCGACCCGGCGGACGCCGAGCATGAAAGCCAGGTATTCCTGCGTGATATGGAAAGAGCTCGTTTTTGCACGATCCTGTGTCATCAGCAGCCAGCGGGCAAGGCGCTCTTCGACCACGTGGAAGCGCGTGCACGCCGCCGTCTGCGCGAGCTGGCTCATATGGACGAAGACATACCGGTCGATCCCGCGTTGCAGCGCCTGGCTGCGTCCGAGTTCGCGGCGAAAGGCCGCGGCGTCCATGCGCAACGCGGTTCCGGCGCCCTGCACCACGGCACGCACCGGCGACACGTCCACGCCGAGCACGAGCGGAATCCCGAACATGCCTTCGCTTCCAATGAGGCCGACTTCGAGGAAGGCGGAAGCGTCGACCGGCATGATCAGCGAGATGAACCCGCCGGTCGGGAAATAGGCGTGACTCAGGCGGTCCCTGGTTTCATAGAGCACGTCGCCAAATGCAAGCTCGACGGTTTCGCACCCGGCCAGCAGCCGTCGCAGGTCGCTGCTCGGCAACGCCTCGAGTAGTTGATTGACCCCGGGGGCGCGTTGGGTCGGCGGCACTACTACTCTCCTTGAGATTTGATGTGCAAGTCCGGCGCCCAGATTTCGTCAGGCGCGCGTGCTTCCGCATACTGAATTGAAGGGAGAGTACGGTGAAAGAATTGGCCTGTCTGCGCGGTACCGCACACAAGCACGGCGCGCACGGATCGCGGCGCATAAGCGACAACGATCGTAGGGTTACTTGGCGACGTAGGGCAGGAGACGATCGAACTCGGTCTTCACCACCTGATAGCACTCGCAGGACCGCGCTTCCAGGCCAGGGCGATCGAGCACGGCGATCGTGCCCCGCCGATACCTGATGAGTCCGGCATCCTGCAACTTCCTGGCGGCCTCGGTGACCCCTTCGCGGCGCACGCCCAGCATGTTGGCGATCAACTCCTGGGTCATGGACAGCTCGTTTGATGCCAGGCGATCCAGGCTCAGCAGCAGCCACCGGCACAATTGCTGGTCGACCGTATGGTGCCGATTGCAGACCGCGGTCTGCGCCATCTGGGTGATCAGCGCCTGCGTGTAGCGCAGCAGCAGATGCATAGTTGGCCCGAAACGCCCGAACTCATCCTTGAGCAGGTCGGCCCTCAGCCGAAATCCGTGCCCGGCGCTTTGCACGACGGCACGGCTGGGCGTTGACTCGCCTCCCATGAACAGCGATACGCCGAGGATGCCCTCGTTGCCTACGATGGCAATTTCCGCGGATGCACCGTCCTCCATTACGTACAGCAGCGAAACAATGGACGTCGTCGGGAAATAAACGTACCGCAGCTTGATTCCGGGCTCGTAGAGAACGTCACCGAGCTTCATCGGTATGAGTTCCAGATGGGGCGCGAGCCGCTCGTAATCGCTGCTTGGCAGTGCGTCGAGCAGGTGATTCTGGTGGGGATTGTGGGCGGCAAGGGCGGGCGCGGCCATGCGCCACCCGTCCCTCAGGGGCACGGAAGGCGCTTTTGCGACGCTCGGGCGCTGCCTGGCAACTGGCATAGCCGAAGTCTAGACCATCCTGGGGGCCCCTATGTCAGGCACCGGACGGACGGGCGGGGCACCGCGGCAGCTGGCGATTGCATGGGATTTGGGCTCACCGTGTTGTGCAGGCTGGGGCACCGCCTGGTTCGCTACCGCACAGACAGCGCCCGAGGACGCTGATTATCCTGCGCGACAGTGTTCCCTCAATACGCTGTCAACGGCAGTGACGGGGAACCAACCAAGGAGCGAACCATGAGCATTGGCACCATTTTGTTGGTCGTCCTGATCCTGATGCTTGTCGGCGTTTTGCCTGTATGGCCGCACGCATCGAGCTGGGGCTACGGCCCGAGTGGCATCGTCGGCGTAATACTGTTGGTCATCATCGTCCTGTTCCTGATGGGGCGCTTGTAGCGCTGCGCTTCCAGAGCGCAGATTTTTCGCCCTCCCTATCCGATATCCAAGCCCGCCGACGTGCGTGCGCTGGCGAACAGACGAGATGGAGCAATGCGCCGTATCTTTAAACGCTGAGGGAAAACTCGCCCTTGACCGGGCTCCCGATTCCGTACTTGAACCTCTAAGGAAATAACATGTCCAGATTGATGATTGCACTATTTGTCGCGGCCGGATTGAGTGTTGCCGGGTGCGCTACACAACAAAATGCGCCTGTGGCCGGCGCGAAGCCGATGGCTCCCGTGGTTGTGGCGCCGATAACGAAGGACGCCTACGACGTGGCGGTCAAGAACGCCGACGCGCAGGGCAAGATGGATAAGGACGCTTGCTCATCGCGTACCGGCAACGCCAAGGACATCTGCCTTGCGGAAGCCAATGGCAAGGAAAAGGTTGCCAAGGCCGACGCGGAAGCAGCGTACAAGAACACGCCGAAGGCGCGTGAGGATATGCGCGACACGCGGGCCGAAGCCACCTACAGCGTCGCCAAGCAGAAATGTGACGCGCTGGCGGGCAATCCCAAGGATGTCTGCGTGAAGGAAGCCGACGCCGCGCTGGTCAAGGCCAAGGCTGACGCCAAGGTCGACCGTGTCGCAGCCGACGCGAACAAGGACGCGGCGACGAAGCAGGCTGACGCCGCCAAGGAAGCGAGTGCGGACAAGCGCACTGCGGACTACAAGGTTGCGATCGAGAAATGCGACGCATTCGCGGGCGCCGCGAAGGATTCATGCGTCAGCAACGCGAAGGCGCAATTCGGCAAGTCCTGAAACCATAAAGTCTCCTTAGCCGATCTCTCCAGGGATCGGGTATTGCGGCGGCCGGGGAATATCACCCCCGGCCGATTTTTTTGCCCTGCGGCCCTACGTAATTGACGGGCACTGGGGGCCCTTGCCCCATGCGCCGGCGCGCTGCGATCCGTACGCTATCGCACAGACCGGGGTCGGTGTTGCAGCCTAATGTTCGGTCTCATGCAACGTCAAACGGGCTGTCAAACCCAGAACCGACGACGCAGCGGTCGATGCTGCGCTTGCAACCTTGACCGGAACCAACAATGAACATCACCTTGAGCCTCGCCCCGATCATTTCGCTCGTCGCCGGCATCCTGATTCTTGTCGTACCGCGCTTGCTCAACTACATCGTCGCCATCTATCTGATCGTCATCGGCCTGATCGGACTGTTTGGCGGCGGCGATTTCCGCTGGAAGTGACGGCCAAGCCGAATGAAATCGATTCTCGACCCTTCGTTTCGATACACGACAAGCTTCAATACCGACCTTTCGAAAACATTCGAAAGGGTCCGGCGTGAACATCGAAGAGACGTGGAAACCGCACCACTGGCGACTGCGGAAGCGCTCGCCAGGGTTTCGCCGATCATCAGGAAGATAGCGACAGACCGATGATCATGTTTTTCGTCTCAGCCAAATTCTTGACAATGAACAATTCCGGCGCTAGCCGCTGAACGGAAGGACTGAATATGCGTAA
This sequence comes from uncultured beta proteobacterium, assembly GCA_963755065.1. GTDB lineage: Bacteria > Pseudomonadota > Gammaproteobacteria > Burkholderiales > Casimicrobiaceae > VBCG01. The sequence goes on along the minus strand of CAVWIM010000004.1, from coordinate 19,117 downwards.
CGCATTCATTGTGCTGTCGGTGTTGCTTTGCTCGATCACCGCAAGTACTGCGCAGGTGGGTATCGGTATCGGGCTTCCGGGCGTCAGCATCGGGATCAACCTGCCGACGTATCCGACGCTGGTTCCCGTGCCCGGCTATCCGGTCTATTACGCCCCGCAAGTGAATTCGAACTATTTCTTTTACGATGGGATGTACTGGGCCTACCAGCGCGACAACTGGTACGCGAGCTCCTGGTACAACGGGCCATGGGGGCTCGTGGAGCCGGAAGCGGTGCCGCTGTTCGTACTTCGCGTCCCTGTCCGTTATTACCGGCATCCTCCTGTGTACTTTCGCGGGTGGCGGGCGGATGCGTCGCCGCGGTGGGGTGAGCACTGGGGCAATACGTGGGAGCAGCGTCACAGCGGATGGGACACATGGGATCGCGCCTCCGTGATCGCACCAGCACCACTGCCTGTTTACCAACGGCAATATTCGGGAAACCGCTATCCGGCCGCTGCGCAGCAGCAGGTACTGCAAACCCAGAACTACCGCTATCAGCCGCACGACGCCGTGGTTCAGCAGCACTATCAGGCGCAGCAAGTGCAAAGTGCGCCCGTGGCGTCACCGCAGACAACACAAGCACTGCCTCAGCATAGAAGTTCGCCGCAGGCGGTCCAGCGCGCTTCCAGCCCGCCAAATGCAATCCCGCCTCCACCGGCTCCACGTGGACCACCGCTGCAAAAGACAAGCCTGGAGGTTCAGAAGCCCGTCGCCGCCCAGCCTCAGCAACGCGCCCCGGCGGCTCACCAGAGTCCCCCACCACCTCCGACGCAAGCCGTAGCCCAGCAGGAGCAGAAGGCGCCAAAGGCCCAAGGCCAGAACAAGGGGTCGCAGGGCAAGGGTGCAGAGCCAAAGCCAAATCAGGGCCAGGAGAAACGCGGTGAGAAGGGTGAACAGCAAGGCGGAGAACACAACAAGTGAGGCGACCTAGAGCCCGCGTCCTCCGGAATTGTCACAACGAACAAAGGAGCAAATCATGAGTCTTGGCACCATCCTGTTGATAATCGTAATTCTGATGCTCGTCGGCGTTCTTCCGAGCTGGCCGCACGCTCGCAGCCTGGGGTTACGGCCCAAGCGGTGCTCTCGGCGCCGTTCTGCTAGTCGTAATCGTCCTGCTGGTGCTTGGGCGCCTTTGAACACGTGGCTCAAACCGCAGATGTAGCGGAGCAGTCGAGCCCTCCCGTCGCCGCGCCGCTCGACGTCGTTCTCGCCGGGCGGACGTCGGTCGACGCGAAGGGCCTGGCGCTGGGCCTTCTTGCGGCACTGGCGGCCGTATTCGCGTTGTCGTGGGCGCAGAATTTTGTTGTGCCCCTTCTGCTCGGAGTCGTCGCTTCCTACACGCTGAATCCGCTCGTCTCCTGGCTTGAAGCGATCAGGGTCCCCCGCGTCATCGGCACGATTATCGTGATGACAAGCGTGATCGGCCTGCTCGCATTCGGCACATATTCGTTGCGCGGACAAATGCAGGCTATCGTCGACGAGTTACCGGAGGCGGCGACGAAGATCGCCAACGGGCTTGCGCGTCTGCAGATCGGCCAGACCGGCGCGATGCAGAAAATGCAGACTGCAGCGACCGAGGTGGAAAAGGCGACGACCCAGGCGGCCGGCGTGCCCGCCGCGCCACGGCAACCGGCCACTCACGTCATCGTGGACCAGCCGACTTTCAAGATCGGCAACTTTCTGTGGCAGAGTTCGATGGGCGCCGTAGCGGCCATGGGCCAGGCCGCGATGGTCGTCTTCCTGGTCTTCTTCCTGCTGATCGGCGGCGATACCTTCAAGCGGAAGCTGGTGCGCCTGACGGGGCCGTCGCTGACGAAGCGAAAGATTACCGTCAACATTCTCGACGACATCAACAGCTCGATCCAAAAGTACATGCTGATGCTGCTGGCGACGAACGTGTTGGTCGCGCTGCTCACCTGGATCGCTTTCAGATGGATCGGCCTGGAAAACGCCGGAGCCTGGGCCGCTGCTGCCGGCGTGCTGCACATCGTTCCCTATCTTGGCCCGGCCGTCACGGCCATCGCAACGGGAATGGCCGCCTACATGCAGTTCGAATCGTTTGCGACGGCGCTGCTGGTCGCCGGCGCATCGATGGCGATCGCAACGCTCGTCGGAACCTTCGTGACCACCTGGATGACGGGACGCATCGCCAACATGAATTCCGCGTCCGTGTTCATTTCGCTGCTGTTCTGGGGTTGGCTTTGGGGCGTCTGGGGGCTGCTGCTCAGCATCCCCATCATCGTCATCGTCAAGGTTGTTTCGCAGCATGTGGAACAATTGCACCCGATGGCGGAACTGCTGGGGGATTGACTCACCGCCAGCGAGCTCGTGCCTGCGGCGAAGCCGGCAATCGAGAGATAATGGTGAAGAAAGTTCGTCCACGCGGCCAGCCGCACGGCTCCAGCGTGGCCGGCAATGCGACGATCGCAGCCTGAAACAGGACACCACCATTGGCGACAAGCAACATCTCGGTCCTTGCGCGTTTGACTCAATTCAGGGCACGTTTGCGCACCATGGGCGTGTCGGACAAGTCGCGCGCCGAGGAACTGCCGCTCAGATCGGAGTTGTTCAGCGCCGACCAGATGGAACGGTACGGCAAGATCCTCGCTGCGGCGCACCGGCTCGCGCCGGGCCGGGCGCGGGACCAGCTTCTTCCGCGATTGGCGGCGAACGAAAACGTGCTGATCGGCGTCAGCCAGCAGTTGACCGCTGCGGTGACTGCGAATCATCGGATCAGTCCCGCCGGCGAGTGGCTCCTCGACAATTTCCACCTGATCGAAGAACAGATCGCCACAGCCAAGAGGCATTTGCCGCGCGGCTATAGCCGGGAGCTGCCGTGTTTGCTGCTGGGCCCTTCGGCGGGTCGGCCGCGCGTCTACGACATCGCGCTTGAAACGATCTCGCACAGCGACGGTCTGGTAGACGCCGACAGGCTCCGCCGCTTCGTGAGCGCCTACCAGTCCGTTACCACGCTCAAGCTTGGCGAACTTTGGGCCATTCCGATCATGCTTCGGCTCGCCTTGATCGAGAATCTTCGTCGCGCCGGCGTGAGAATTGCCGCCGGCAGGGCCGAGCGCGATCTGGCTAACCAGTGGGCGGACCGGATGACGGAAACCGCCGAGCGGGACCCCAAAAGCCTCATTCTCGTGATCGCCGACATGGCGCGGTCGGCGCCGCCGATGGGAAGCGCGTTCGTGGCGGAGCTTGCGCGGCGCTTGCAAGGACACAGTCCGGGGCTGGCCCTCGCGCTGACATGGATCGAGCAGCGGCTCGCGGAATCGCATCTGTCGATCGAGCAATTGGTGCAACTGGAGAACCAGCAGCAGGCGTCGGACCAGGTTTCGGTCTCCAACAGCATCGGCAGCCTCAGGTTCTTGAGCGCTATCGACTGGCGCGACTTCGTCGAGAGCGTCAGTGTTGTCGAGAAAATACTGCGCGAGGATCCGCAGGACGTCTATCGCGTCATGGATTTTGCGACCCGGGACAGTTATCGGCACGCCACCGAGCGCGTGGCCAAGGAGAGTCGCCTTTCGGAAGAGGAGGTGGCAGCGAAGGCGATAGCGTTGGCTCGCGCCGGCAGCGCAGTCGACGCGAGCGATGGTCGCGCGGGGCACGTCGGCTTCTACCTGGTCGACAAGGGACTGACCGAGCTGGAACGCGCCGCAGAGATGAAGGATTCGGCGGCGGCAACGCTGCGAAGAATCGGCAGTCGATATCCGCTGCTTGCCTACCTTGGTGCGATCGCGGCAATCACAGGCATCCTGACTGTCGCCCTTGTCGCGAACGCGAATGCCGCCGGCGCGAGCCGGGAAATCCTGGCACTGGTGGTCATGTTTTCGCTGCCTGCCACCAGTCAGCTCGCGGTGACGATGGTGAACTGGCTTGCGACGTTGCTGGTGAAACCACGCGCGCTGCCGCGATTGGATTTCTCCACGGGTATCGCGCCGGAGGCGCGCACGCTGGTGGTGGTCCCCACGATGCTCACCGACGCTCGCGCTGTCGAGGAGCTGGTCGAGGCGCTTGAAATCCGGTTCCTGGCCAATCGCGACCCGAACCTCCACTTTGGCCTGTTGACCGATTTTTCGGACGCCGACCAGGAATCGCTTCCCGAGGACGAGCCGCTCCTGCGCCTGGCAACGCTATATATCGACGAGCTCAATCGAAAATACGGACGTGGCGAGGACCCGCCGCAAACGGACGCTGGAAATGCCAACGCCGAAGCTACCGCCGAAGGCAGCGTGTTCTATCTGTTTCACAGGCCGCGACGCTGGAATGCCGACGCCCGGAGATGGATGGCCCGCGAACGCAAGCGCGGCAAACTCGAGGACTTGAACGCGCTCTTGCGCGACGGTGATGCGGAAAGTTTTTCTATCATAGTCGGCGCGACGCCGATCCTCTCGCAGGTGAAGTACGTCATTACGCTGGACACGGACACGCAACTTCCGCGTGACGCGGCGCGGCAGCTCGTCGGCGCGATGGCGCATCCATTGAATGCCGCCCGCTTCGATGAACCCGGCAAGGCAACGCGCCGGGAAGTGGTGATGTCAGGTCACGGCATTCTGCAGCCACGCGTTTCCGTCAGCCTGCCGAGCACGAACCGGTCGCGATACGCGCGGCTTTGCGGGGGTGAGCCGGGTATCGACCAATACACGCGCACGGTTTCGGATGTGTATCAGGATGTCTTCGGCGAAGGCTCGTTCGTCGGCAAGGGTATTTACGACGTCGCCGCAATCGAGCGGACGCTCCAAGGGCGCTTTCCCGCCAACCGCATCCTGAGCCACGACCTTCTGGAGGGATGCTACGCCCGCTCCGGACTCGTCAGCGATACCGAATTGTATGAAGAGTTTCCCGCGCGCTACGACGCCGACGTGGCGCGCCGGCGGCGCTGGATTCGCGGCGACTGGCAGCTGGCAGGATGGTTGCGGCGGCGCGTGAAAAGACCCGACGGCCGGCGCGAACCCAATCCGCTGTCGATCCTGTCGCAGTGGAAGATTTTCGACAACCTCCGGCGCAGCCTGGTCCCCGCCGCACTTGCGTCGCTGCTGTTGCTGGGATGGACCGTGCTGCTGTCTGCATGGTTCTGGACCGTGGTGGTGCTCGCAATCCTCCTTGTGCCGAGTGCCATCGCGGCACTTGCCGATCTGGCCGACAAGCCGGCCGAGATGCCGCTCCGGCAACATCTGGCTGCCGTCCTGCGCAGCGCGCGGCGGCACGTCTTGCAGGCGCTGCTCTCGCTCGCTTTCCTGCCCTACGAATCTTTCTATTCGCTGGATGCGATCGTTCGCACCGTCTGGCGAATGCTGATAACCCACCGGCGGCTGCTGGAATGGAAAACGTCCAGTGAGGTGGATCGCGCGCTGAAGGAACGCGGCCGCACGGACCTGCTTGCGTCCTATCGCGCCATGTGGATCGCCCCGGCAATCGCCGCCGCTGTGTGGATAGAAATATCCGTCTCCCGCCCCCTGGTTCTGACGGTAGCTGGGCCGATCTTGTTGCTGTGGGGAGCATCGCCCGCGATCGCCTGGTGGTTGAGTCGTCCACTCGCGCGGCGGAGCGCACGACTTTCGGTCGGCAAGACAAAATTCCTGCGCAAGCTGGCGCGAAGGACATGGGCGTATTTCGAAACTTACGTCGGCCCGGACGACAATTGGCTGCCGCCCGACAATGTACAGGAACATCCCGCGCTCAAAGTCGCGCACCGGACTTCGCCGACCAACATGGGATTAGCGCTCCTTGCCAATCTCACCGCGCATGACTTTGGCTATCTTTCGACAGGGCAACTCGTCACGCGCACGACGAACGCACTACGTACGATGGGGTCGCTGGAGCGGCATCGGGGGCATTTCTATAACTGGTATGACACCAAGACGCTGCTGCCTCTCGCTCCGCTCTATGTCTCGAGCGTGGACAGCGGCAACCTCGCGGCCCATTTGCTGACCTTGCGAGCCGGACTGACGGCCCTTCTCGACGCCCCCATCCTTAACCAGCGATGGTTCGAGGGGCTGTCCGACACGTTCTCTATCCTGGCCGACGCGACCGGGGATCCACCGGCTGCCCCTGCGCAATTCGCGCCATTCGAAACCGCGCTCGCATTGGCCGCCACCGCCCGCCCCGTCACGCTGGTGGACGCGTGGGTTGGGGTTGAGCGCCTGGCTGAGTGCGCTGCCGACGCGGCCGCAAAATACATCGCCGCGCAACCCCAGGACGGCGATGGCAAAGGGATCTTCTGGGCCCGCGCGCTCGCAGCGCAATGCGCGGATCTGCGCGACGAGCTGATTTTTCTCGCGCCATGGCTGGCGCTGCGAGAGACGTCAGGAACAGTCCCGGAATTCAACGGCGCCAACGGCATTCCCACGCTCCGCGAACTCGCGGCGCTGGGCGCAGTAGGGTCGCCGATGACCCAGAGCAGCCGGGACACTGGACCTTCGCCGGAAGCGCGTGATTTGCCCGAGCCGCTTCGGCTGCACGTTGCGCAGGGCGCGGAGCGCGCAGCGGCGAGAGCGGCCGCCATCGATCAGCTTGCGCGCGACGCAAGCGCGCTCGCCGCAATGGACTATGACTTCCTGTTCGACAAGGTGCGCCGGCAACTGGTGATCGGATACAACGTGGGCGCCCACCGACGCGATTCGAGCTATTACGACCTGCTGGCATCGGAGGCGAGGCTGTGCAACTTCGTCGCCATCGCGCAGGGCAAGCTGCCGCAGGAAAGCTGGTTCGCGCTCGGCCGTTTGCTCACGATCGCGGGCGGAGAACCCGTTCTTCTATCGTGGAGCGGCTCCATGTTCGAGTACCTCATGCCGCTGCTGGTGATGCCGACCTACGAAAATACGCTGCTCGATCAGACTTACCAGGCCGCGGTTGAGCGGCAGATCGAATATGGAAAGCAACGCGGGGTTCCTTGGGGAATGTCGGAGAGCGGCTACAACACTGTCGATATCAACCTCAATTATCAATATCGCGCCTTTGGCGTTCCCGGGTTGGGCCTGAAACGTGGACTCGGAGAGGACCTGGTCGTGGCGCCGTACGCCTCCGCGCTCGCCCTGATGATCGCTCCGGAAGCCGCGTGCGAAAACCTGCAGCGTCTCGCCGGCGGCGGATTGGCCGGACTCCTGGGATTGTACGAGGCCGTCGACTACACACCTTCCCGGCAGCGCCGTGGCGAGTCGAGTGCGGTGGTCCGATCGTACATGGCGCATCACCAGGCTATGAACCTCCTTTCCTTTGCCTATGTGCTTTTGGCGCGGCCGATGCAAAAGCGCTTCGAGTCCGACCCGCTCTTTCAATCGGCGTTGCTGCTGCTCCAGGAGCGCATTCCCAGGGCGACGCTCTTTCCTTCGCAAGCGACCGAACTTTCCGGTCTTCGCGCGGCCGGCGATGGCCCCGAATTGCCCGTTCGCGTGCTGACTACTCCAGACACGGCGATTCCGGAAGTGCAGTTGCTGTCGAACGGCCGCTACCATGTGATGGTCACGAATGCCGGAGGCGGAAGCAGTCGCTGGAAGGACCTGGCCGTGACCCGCTGGCGCGAAGACAGCACCTCCGACAACTGGGGCACTTTCTGCTATCTGCGCGACAGGACGAGCGGAGAAGTCTGGTCGACCGCGCATCAGCCGACACTGCGCAAAGCGGACCACTACGAGGCGATCTTTTCGGAAGGGCGGGCGGAGTTTCGACGCAAGGATTTCGGCATCGAGACACACACCGAGATCGTGGTGTCGCCCGAAGATGACATCGAAGTCCGCCGCGTTCACATCACCAACCGGACCCGGAGTCCCCGGGCGATCGACGTCACGAGCTACGCAGAGGTGGTCCTTGCGCCCGCGGCCGCGGATGCCTTGCATCCCGCGTTCAGCAATCTCTTCGTGCAAACCGAGATCATCCAGAAGCAGCGCGCAATTCTTTGTACGCGCCGCCCGCGCTCCAACGACGAGCGCGTGCCATGGATGTTTCACTTGATGACAGTCCATGGCCCGCACACTGCGGAGACTTCCTTCGAGACGGACCGAATGCGCTTCCTCGGCCGAGGCGGCTCGGTCGCGGCACCGCTGGCGATGACCGGCCCCGGAGCGCTATCGGGGACCGAGGGTTCCGTTCTGGATCCGATAGCGGCGATCCGCCGCCAAATCGTCATCGACGCAGGAGCTACGGTGACGATCGACATGGTTTCAGGGGCCGCGGAGACGCGCGATGCCGTGCTGCATCTCGTCGACAAGTATCAGGACCGCCGTCTCGCGGACCGCGTGTTCGAGCTGACCTGGACCCACAGCCAGTTGGTGCTGCGGCAGCTCAATGCCACCGAGGCCGATTCGCAACTCTACAGCCGCCTTGCCGGGTCTGTGATCTACGCCAATGCATCGCTGCGCGCAGCCGCAACCGTCATGCTCAGGAACCGTCGCGCCCAATCCGGACTCTGGGGCTACGCGATCTCCGGAGACCTGCCGATCGTGCTTCTGCAAATCGGCGATGCCGCCAATATCGAACTGGTGCGCCAGCTCGTGCAGGCGCATGCCTATTGGCGCCTCAAGGGGCTCGCGGTTGATCTGGTGATCTGGAACGAGGATCACCAGGGCTATCGTCAGCAGCTCCAGGAGCAAATCATCGGGCTCGCTGCCGGTGTCGAAGCACATGTTCTCGATCGGCCAGGCGGCATTTTCGTCCGCAATGCGGAGCAGATATCTCCCGAGGACCGCCTGCTCTTCCAATCGGTCGCCCGCGCAATCATTGCCGATAGCGGCGGAACGCTCTCCGAGCAGATCCACCGTCGCGCAGCGGCCGCAACGCGAATTCCGCGACTCATGCCGACCCGCACCTATCGCCCGCAGGAGGCGGCGGCCGCGGATTCGCCCGGCGCGGAATTGCTCCTCTGGAACGGCACAGGTGGGTTTTCGCCTGACGGACGCGAATACGTGATTGCGCCTGTCGCGGGAGACGCGCCACCGGTTCCGTGGGTGAACGTCGTGGCGAACGCCCACTTCGGTTCGGTCGTGTCGGAAAGCGGGCTTGGCTATACGTGGATCGAGAACGCCCAGCTGTTTCGTCTTACGTCATGGCACAACGATCCGGTGGGCGAGTCGAGGGGCGAAGCGTTATACGTCCGCGATGAAGAAACCGGCCATTTCTGGTCGCCCACATCGTCGCCCTGCCGGGGCACCGCGCCTTACGTGACCCGGCATGGATTCGGATACAGCATTTTCGAACACACGGAGGACGGAATCCGGACGGAGCTCACGGTCTTCGTGGCACTGGATGCGACGGTCAAGTTTTCCTCGCTGAAAATAACCAACCTTTCGGGCCGTACGCGGCGGCTGACTGCCACGGGATACGTCGAGTGGGTATTGGGCGACCTGCGCGCGAAATCGGCGATGCACGTGACAACCGAAATCCATGCGGGTAACGGCGCGATATTCGCGCGTAATCCCTACAACGGCGAGTTCGGAGACCGGGTCGCCTTCTTCGATGTCGACGATGCGACACGCTGCGCCACCTGCGATCGTACGGAATTCCTCGGTCGCAACGGAACCCTGCGCGATCCGGCCGCCATGCATCGCACGCGTCTTTCCGGAAAGGCCGGCGCCGGACTGGATCCGTGCGCCGCGATCCAGGTAGCCTTCGAGCTGGCGGAGGGGCAGGAGCGTGTGATTGTTTTCCGGCTGGGCGCGGGAGGCAACGCCGATGCCGCGGAAGCGCTGACGCAGCACCACCGAGGATCCGCGGCGGCGCGTGATGCGCTCGAGGCGGTGGTCCGCCACTGGCAGCACACGCTCACCGCGATCCAGGTGGAAACGCCCGATGCGGCGCTCAACGTGCTGACCAACGGTTGGCTCGTATATCAGACGATCGCGTGTCGCCTGTGGGGGCGGAGCGGCTACTACCAGTCGGGTGGCGCCTATGGTTTTCGCGACCAGTTGCAGGACGTGATGGCTTTGATCCACGCCGAACCGGCCCTCGTGCGCGCACATATTGCGTTATGCGCGAGCCGCCAATTCATGGAAGGCGACGTCCAGCACTGGTGGCATCCGCCGTCGGGGCGGGGTGTACGCACGCACTGTTCCGATGATTACCTGTGGCTGCCGCTGGCGACCTGTCGCTACGTCCTTGCCACCGGCGACACGTCGATTCTCGAGGAGACCACGCACTTTCTCGAAGGCCGCCCGGTGAATGCGGAGGACGATTCCTACTACGACTTGCCCCTCCGATCCGACGAAAGCGCGACTGTCTATGAGCACTGCATGCGGGCCATCCTGCATGGTCTGCGATTCGGAACGCATGGATTGCCGCTGATCGGATCCGGCGACTGGAACGACGGCATGAATCTCGTCGGCAGGCGCGGCAAGGGGGAAAGCGTCTGGCTCGCCTTCTTCCTGTGTCACGTCCTCGGCGAATTCGCCAAAGTGGCACGTTTGCGTGACGACGCGCCGTTCGCAATCCGTTGCGAGACGGAGGCGATGCAATTGCGGCAACGGATCGAGTACAACGGCTGGGATGGCGAGTGGTATCGCCGCGCATATTTCGACGATGGCACTCCGTTGGGTTCGATCAAGAATACCGACTGTCAAATCGATTCGGTGGCGCAGAGTTGGTCGGTGCTTTCGGGGGCCGGCGATGCCGCGCGCTCGCGCGTGGCGATGAATTCCGTGTACGAGCGCCTCGTTCGTCGCGATCACGCATTGATCCAGCTTCTCGATCCTCCTTTCGACGGGTACGACCTCGATCCAGGTTATATCCGCGGATATGTCCCCGGGGTACGGGAGAACGGCGGCCAGTACACGCATGGCGCGATCTGGACGGCGATGGCGTTCGCGGCGTTGGGTGACCATGCACGCGCGTGGGAATTGACGGCAATGATCAACCCGCTCAATCACGCGCTCACGCCGGAGGCGGTCGCGACCTACAAGGCGGAGCCCTATGTCATCGCCGCCGACGTCTATGCGCTTGCGCCGCACACCGGGCGCGGCGGCTGGACCTGGTACACGGGTTCGGCGGGATGGATGTATCGCCTGGTCGTGGAGTCTCTGCTCGGGCTTAATCGGGAAGGTGACCGTCTGCGTTTTGCGCCGTGCCTGCCTCCCGGCTGGAATGAATTCACCATGCACTACCGGTATCGCGAAACCACCTACCATATCGTCGTGAAACGACTCGAAGTGCAGGACGACAAGGAGTCCGAAGCGGCGAGTCTGACCGTCGATGGCGTGGCGCAAGAGGGCAACTTTGTCCTTCTTGCCGATGATCGACAGGAACACCGCGTCGACGTGCGAGTTGCGTCCAGCCTTCCCGTTCCGCAAATGAGCCCCGCTTGAGGGCGGGCTTCCTCCGCCACCCGGACCGTCCAGTGTTCGGCATCGAACAGACGGCGTTTCAGGTTCAAGGACAATACCAGCAAGAGATGCAGTATTCCTGGAGCCCCCGACGCTCCACGATGAACACGACATTCTCGAGTTCCCCATCACACTGAAAAGTGAATCGAGGTAGACATGAAACGCAACATCGGTTGGATCTTGTTTTTGACCGCCTGCGGCGCGGCCGCCGCGAATGCCTTCGCCACTTGGACGCACCGCAAACGCCACACCGAGAAGCAGGCGCACAAAGCCGTACTCCATGAATGGGAGAATGAAGGCGGCAATCTGGCGCCGCCTCCCGCGACGGCCGATCCTCTCGTAACCGCAGGTTCAGCATGAGGTTTCCGCGACACAGCGACGGCACTGTCATCGAAACGAGCGCGCGCCACGTTATAGCTGCACTCTTTAGCCAGGAATCGTCATGCCGATGAAACAACCACTTACAATTCGCACGCTTGCTTTCGTAGCCGGTGTCGCAGTCCTGGCCTTCGCGGGTTGGGCCAATGCGGACCCGCCATCGCGCGTCGCGCGCCTGGGTGTCATGACCGGTCCCGTCAGCTTCTCGCCCGCCGGCGAAAACGATTGGGTACTTGCCACGATCAATCGACCGCTGACGACCGGCGACCGCCTTTGGGCGGACGCGGGAGCGCGGGCCGAAATCCAGATCGGCGGCGCGATGATTCGCCTGAACGCCGGCACCGGCCTATCCGTTCTCAATCTCGACGACCAAATCGCCCAGCTGCAGTTGTCGCAGGGCACATTGAATGTTCGCGTGCGCCGGCTCGAGGCCAACCAGGTCTACGAGATCGACACGCCGAATCTTGCCTTTACCGTTCGTCAGCCCGGCGAATACCGGATCGAAGTGGATCCCGACGGCAATGCCACGACCATCATCGTGCGCAAAGGCCAGGGCGACGTGTACGGCGAAGGCGCGTCCTACGTGATCGATTCTTCCCAGCCGTACCGTTTCACGGGAACAGGCTTGCGTGACTACGAGGTCGTCGCAGCGCCGCGGCTCGATGAATTCGATCGCTGGGCGGGCGATCGCGATCGCGGCTACGACACGTCAGTCTCAGCCCGCTATGTGTCCCCGGATGTCGTCGGCTATCAGGATCTCGACACCTACGGAACATGGCGCGTCGATGCGTCGTATGGCAATGTCTGGGTCCCGAATCGAGTCGCCGCCGGCTGGTCACCCTACCAGGACGGACATTGGGCATGGGTTGATCCTTGGGGCTGGACCTGGGTGGATGACGCGCCCTGGGGTTTCGCTGTAACCCACTACGGCCGTTGGGCCCATTTCGGCGGAACGTGGGGCTGGGTGCCCGGCCCTGTGCGTTCGCGGGCCTACTACGCGCCGGCACTGGTTGTGTTCGTGGGCGGCAACAATTTCCAGCTCGCGATTTCCAGCGGCAACGTCGGTGGAATCGGGTGGTTCCCGCTCGGGCCGCGTGACGTGTATCGGCCGTCCTATACGGTGAGCCGCGGCTACTTCGAGAACATCAATCGCAGCAACACGGTGATCAACACCACCGTCATCAACAACTATTACAACAACACGAACGTGACCAACGTCGTGTATGCCAACCGGAGCGTGCCGGGCGCCGTCGTCGCGGTTCCGACGACCACGTTCGTGCAATCGCAGCCAGTGCAGAGGTCGCAGGTTCGGGTGGCAGCGGCAACGGTTGCCAGTGCGCCGGTAGTCGCCGCGCGCCGGTCGCGCCGACCGAAAGAAGCGTGCGCGGTGCTGCCGGTCAAGGCGACAAGCCGCCGCCGCCGCGCGTATTCGAGCGCTCCGTCGTCGCCCGCACCGCACCACCCGCGGCCCATGTCGGGTTCGCGGCGCAACAGCAGCAACTGGCTGCGAAGCCGGGCAAACCGCTCGACGACGCCGCGCGCAAGGAATTGAAGCCTGCAGCGGCAGCGCCGGCACCCACCGTCAAAGTGGTGACGCAGACGCAAGCCGCGCCGCCGACGCTGCGCCTGCCACCGGCGCCAACGGGCGCACCGGCAAAGGGCGGCGCGCCAGCGCAAGCCACGCCAGCCGCACCAGTCGCGCCGGCAGCGCAACCGCAGGACCAACGCGGAAAGCCCGAACAACCTGGCAAGGGACCGGAACAGCGCGCGCAACCTGTAGTCCCGCAACCGCCGCCGCAACGCGCCGTCGAGCCAAAAGCCGCCACCCCGCAATTAGCTCCGCAGACGCCGGCGATGCAACCGCCACCTCCGCCACCGCAACGCACCGTCGATCCGAAGGCCGCGCCCCCGCAAGTCGCGCCGCCGGCACCGATTGCACAGCCACCGGAACAACGCGGGAAACCCGAACAGCCTGGCAAGGGACCGGAACCGCGCGCGCAACCTGTAACGCCGCAACCGCCCCGCCGCAACGCGCCATCGAACCGAAGGCTGCGCCACCGCAAGTCGCGCCACCGGCACCGATTGCACAGCCGCCGGAGCAACGCGGAAAACCTGAACAGCCTGGCAAGGGAGCGGAACAACGCGCGCAACCTGTAGTCCCGCAACCGCCGCCGCAACGCGCGGTCGAGCCGAAGGCTGCGCCGCCGCAAGTCGCGCCACCGGCAATGCAACCTCCGCCGCCACCGCAACGCGCGGTCGAGCCGAAGGCTGCGCCGCCGGCAATGCAACCACCTCCGCCGCCGCAACGCGCGGTCGAACCAAGGGCTGCCCCAGCGCAAGTTGCTCCGCCGGCTCCAGCTCCCGCAGCTAAGCCACCCGAACCACGTCCGCCGGTCGCTGCGCCGAAACCACCGACGCCGCAACCACCGCCACCGCAAGCGGTGCCCCGTGGTCCGGAAGCTAAGCCTGCCCCAGGCAAGCCGGACGACAAGAAGAAGGACGCCGACGAGCAGAAGCGCGAGGAAGAAAGCAAGAAGCCAAAAGGGTAGTGCGTTCCCGCGTAGTGGTGTGGGCAGCAGACCAGGGGCGGGGGCATACGCATCCGCCCCTTGCCATTTCAGGTTGCCGGTGCGCGCACGTGCACCAGTTCGCAGCGATGCTATTTTGTGTGCCGAACCGCGCAGCGCATCGATTGGCTTCATCATGTTGGGGTATCAATTGATATCGGGTGACGCCACTGTGGCGAGCAACTGCTTCCTCATCACCTGCGAACACGGCGGCAACCGCATTCCCGCGCCATATCGACGGCTGTTCCGCGGGAATGGAAGCTGCTCGACTCCCACCGCGGATACGATCCCGGCGCGCTGGTCATGGCGAGAGAGTTGGCGGCAGCGTTCAAGGCGCCGCTGTGACGTCGACCGTCAGCCGCCTGCTGGTCGACCTCAATCGCTCGATCGGTCACGCGCATTTCTTCTCGGCGGCGACGCGCGATGCTCCGGCGGAACTTCGTACGCGAATCGTCGAAGAACACTACCGGCCCTACCGCGCGCAAGTCGAGCGCCTCGTCACGCAAGCAGTGGCGCGGGCGGCGCGTGATCCATATTTCGTCGCACAGCTTCACGCCGGCGTTGGACGGCAAGGTGCGGCGCGCGGACGTCGGATTGCTTTATCATCCCGGTCGGGCCGGCGAGGTGGAACTGTGCGCGCGCTGGAAAGCTTCCCTCGCGGCCATCGCACCGGCGCTCGAGGTGCGCCGCAATTACCCGTATGCCGGAAAGGGTGACGGGCTGATTTCGCATTGCGCCAGCGCTTTGCGCCCGGCGCCTACGTCGGAGTTGAACTGGAGGTCAACCAGCGCATCGTCATCGAAAGGGGCTGGCGCTGGACAATGATGCGCGGCGCTCTGATCGATTCGTTGCGCATGGCATGTGCAGCGAGTGCGCCCGGAACCGGAGAACGATGATGCAAATTCGCGTTGGCTTCGAAATGATCTACGACTGCCCGCAGCCGACCCCGATGATATTCAACCTCAACGTCCATTTCACGCGCGCGTCCGATCTCGTGGGGCGCGACGATCTGATCGTGGACCCGCCGGTCCCGATGAAAGCCTATCGCGACAGTTTCGGCAACTGGTGCACCCGCATCGTTGCGCCCACGGGCCGCACGCGTGTTTCCGCTGACGCGCTGGTGAACGATTCCGGATTGCCCGACGTCAGTCGTTCGCACGCGCAGCAGACTGCGGTGCAGGACCTGCCCGAGGACACGCTGCTGTTTCTGCTGGGGAGCCGGTACTGCGAAACCGATCGGCTGTCCGAAACGGCGTGGAATCTTTTTGGCCAGGCGCCTACGGGATGGGGCCGCGTGCAGGCGATCTGCGACTACGTCCATCGCCACATCACGTTCGGCTATGAGCACGCGCGCATGACACGCACCGCGCTCGAAGCCTTTCACGACAAGACCGGCGTGTGCCGCGACTATGCGCATCTCGCCGTCGCGTTCTGCCGGTGCATGAACATCCCGGCGCGCTATTGCACCGGCTACTTGGGCGACATCGGCGTGCCGCCGCCCCACGGCACGATGGATTTCGCCGCGTGGTTCGAGGCGTTCCTCGACGGTCATTGGTACACGTTCGACCCGCGCAACAATGTGCCGCGCATCGGGAGGGTGCTGATTGCCCGCGGGCGCGACGCTTCCGACGTTGCGATCAGCAGCACGTTCGGCCCGAACACTTTGGCGAGCTTCAGGGTGTGGACCGACGAGGTGCACCCCGCGTGAATCGCCCCCGAAATTCGGATTTAATGACATCGGCATATGATCTACCTTACGTCGGCTGAAAAACGCGCTTGCAGACTACAACTCTGACAATTTTCGACGATCGTCGAGCTAAAAAACGACATCAGCAGAGCTGAAGTGTCTTAAGGCTGTGTCGAGTTCGATCCGACGCTGCGGAGTACAAGGTCTGCGGAATATTCCCATTCACTTGACATGGGCAGCAGCAGGAGTACAACTGTGCCTCGCTCAGCTTGTACGAACCCAGCGCGCCGCGTGTCAGTCCTTTCGCGCGTGGTGGACACATCAAATTTTGGTCAACGCCTCCTGGAGAAAAGAATGAACGGCATGCGCAAGATTTTTGTATTGGTGATCGCGGCATTGATGCTCGCGGCGTTCGCGCTGCCAGGCTTCGCGGCCGATCAGTCGCAGAACAAGACCTTTAAGATCGCAGCAAGCGTGCAGACTCAGGGCCTTGGGCTTGGCTCTTCCGTAGTGAAGATCGTCCTGACGAATACGAGCCCGAAGCAGTCGGGCTCCACGTATTCGTCGGCAGATGCCGTCGTGAATTTTTTGTCCTGGAATGCCAGCGACTGCACGGTAGCGCAGAGCGGGTCCGCGAAGCCGCTTGTTTGTCTCTTCAATGACCCATTGAAACCCGGGCACTTCATCGTCAACAACCTCGATCCTGTCAAGCCCGGGGGGACCGTCACCTTTACGATTACGCTCGACACGTCCTCGTGCGGCGATGCCACCTGGGATGCAACCCCATGGTCCAGCTCACAGATCAACAACGGCAATTTCTTTAGCCGCTTACCCTTCCCCAACGACCCGAGCACGCCGATAAGCCCCGTCGCATGCGCCGACCTTGCTTGCAACTTCGACCCTGATACCGGCGCCCCCGATCCGGAATCATTTACGGTGGGTGACATCCTGGGGTTCCGGTGGTCGTACAACAAGGACGGTGGAGCCGGCTCGTGCGGCGCGACCAATGTCTATGTACCGATATCGCTAACACGGCGAACCCAGTCCACGTCCGGTGGGACGGTGCAGACACCACGTTCTCGTTGGCGGTCTTTACTACGAGATTACGTATGCGTCGCCGCCGACGACGCCCAGGGTTGGTTGGCTGAACCAGGATGGTTCTCTCGCCGACGCGGCCGTCTCCGATGCGAGCCAGGTTGCCTTCGTCGACGCCCAGGCTTGCACTGGGCAAGTCGCCGATTCTGCGGACATCGAAACGATCTTGCCGCAGCCGTACGGAAGCGTGAAGAACAACATCAACGTACCTCGACGACGCTCAAGGTCGACACGACGACGCCAGCCGGTGCGATCGCAACACCTGCGCTCCGTTCGACATTGTGGTCGGACCGTCGGGCTCGGTCGAACGCATGACTGTGACGGCGATCGGAGCCAATGGCTACACCGTGACGCGCGGCGTGGCCGGCACCACGGGCGTAAGCCATCCGAAGGGCGCCTTCGTGATGAGCATCCTGCTGCCAATCCTTCCGTCAACAACACCTGCTACGATTATCAGAACAATGTGATTAACTGCCCCGCGAACGGTAAGTACAGCCTCCCGTACCAGGCGCAGGCGTGCATCGCGGTGGTCCCGACTGGCAACACACTCTGGTGGGTCGACATCGGCGCACCTGGAATCACCCGTAGCGAGTTTGCAGTATGCTGTAGATCGCGGGCCGCCCTGCGGGGCCGCTCCGTGTTTCAGGGGGCTATTGCGGAGGGAGCGGGATGGGCGGGACCGCCGGACCTTGAGGTTGGTGAGCATGGAGCGGCTCTCCTCTTACCATCTCGCGGGCGGCTCCACGCCCTCAAGGCGGTCGTGCTCTATTAGTGAGAGCATGGTCAGAGCGCCTCGAAGAGATCGCGCCGTTCCCTCGCTGCTTCCAGGCTCGCATCGAGCGCATCGCGCGCGCTCCACAGGCCGCCTTGCTTAAGCAAGGCGTGCCCCTGTATGCGCTCCAGCAACGGCACGATCCTGGCCACCGAATTCCTCTCGCTTGCGCGACCCAGCATTCCGCGCACCAGTTCGAGTGCGGCGTCCGGATTGCCCATTGCGAGACGGCACTCCGCGATGTAGGCATCGATTTCCAGAGAACTTCGTTTTCCTTTCCAACGTGCAGGTAGTTCGCCTTGGCCTCTTCGAGCCGGCTACCGCCTCGTCGACGCGACCCAGGCGCAGGGAGACTCGCCCCAGCCAGGACAGGCATTCGCCCAGGTAGAATCGAAATTGGGAGGCTTTCCACAGCCTCAGCGTTTCCAAGAGATCGTTTCGGCCTCGGCCCACTCGCCGCGATCGGTCGAATACCTGCGCGGTGTTCATGCGCGCCACGTGGCGCTAACCGTGCCGCCGAGCTTCAGTGAGGCGATCGCGAGCGCTTTCGAAGAATGACAACGCCTCATCCCAGCGGCACTCGAAACGGCATACGCAGCCTAGGTCCGAGAAATCATTGCTCGCCTTGCCTGGTTGCCAGCCCGCTCGAAACGCGTCGAGCGAACGCTGCATCAGCGCTCGGCTTCCGGCTTCCCGAGCTCGCTGTGCGCAGCGCCCATCACGAAATAGGCTCCTCCCAGCGCCTCCGGCTCATTTGCAGCCTCGCCGCAGCGACCGCCCGTTCAGCCCATTCGAGCGCCTCCGTGGCCCGCCCCGCATACAGCAGCAGCGTGGCGGACGAGCGCGCTCCCCCGCGCGGCCTGCGGTGCGGCTTCCGGGTCGGACAACTCCTGGAAGGTATCAAGAGCCTGCTCAGGTGAAGCGCAAGGCCTCGGACTCCCTTGCCGAGTCCGTCCTCATCGAGCGAAAGCTCAATCAGCAGTCCAGCATCGGCGAGAGCATCGCCTTCCATCAATTCTTGGGTTGCCGTCTAGGCTCCCGACGTCTTCCCACTCGCCTGTGCGGTACCAAGCGTCCCCATCGCCTGATGCACGCTGCAAGCCCCTGCTCCTTCCCCGGCCGCTGGGGCCGTCTCCACGCGCGCGCGACAGCCCGCGGCTTCGACGTTTGCGTGCACGGCTTCCGCTCGTTCTGCAGAGCCATTGCGTAACGCCAAGCCAGGCCGGATTCCCCGGCCTCGAAATAATGCAGCGAAAGAATGTT
>CAVWIM010000003.1:0-127639 GCA_963755065.1 uncultured beta proteobacterium | reverse complement strand
TGCGCAGGGCGCCGCAACAGGGAGTGAGCACCGCCGGGCCGTCCCAAGGAGCGAACAGCGCCCCCTCCGGGGGCAGCGTAGCGGCGCCAGCCGCAAGCGTGGGGGTCATCCAACCATGAGCACGTACCTCAACAACCTTGCGTTCGTCGTCTATCCGTACATCTGTCTCGCCTTTTTCTTCATGGGCAGCCTGGCGCGATTCGACCGCGACCAGTACACGTGGAAGAGCGATTCGTCGCAGATGCTGCGCGCTGGCACGTTGCGCTGGGGAAGCAACCTGTTCCACGCCGGCATCATCTTCCTGTTCTTCGGGCACCTGTTCGGGCAGCTGACGCCGCACTGGATGTACGAGCCGTTCATCAGCGCTCCACAGAAGCAGTTGTTGGCGGTCGTCGCCGGCGGCATAGCCGGTTCGGTGTGCTTCGTCGGACTGACGCTGCTGCTGCACCGGCGCATCTTCGACCCGCGCATCCGGCTGACCAGCCACCGCACGGACCTCGCGATCCTCGTGATCCTCTGGGTCCAGTTGAGTTTGGGCCTCATCACGCTGCCGCTGTCGTGGGAGCATCGCCACGACGCGGGGACGATGCTGATCCTGGCGAGCTATCTGCAGGGCATCGCCACGCTGCACCCCGACGCTGGCGCGCTGGCGTCGGTCGCGTGGCCCTTCAAGGTGCACATGCTGCTCGGGATGACGATCTTCCTGCTCTTTCCGTTCAGCCGCCTCGTGCACGTGTGGAGCGGCTTCGCATCGCTGGTCTACCTCATGCGCCCGTATCAGGTGGTGCGCAGCCGGCGTCTCAATGTCCCCGCCGGCCGCAACCTCCCGAGCCGTCCCGCGGCCGACTGAATGGAGACGCCAACCATGCCCGCAATTGCCGACGGTGCGGTCGCCAGCATCAATGGCATAGCGTTGAACGCTCCCGGAGACGTGCTTTCGCCGGCTGAGTTGCGCCAGCGCGCCTGCACCGAGCTGCTGCGCCAGGCCGCGCAGCGCGCCGGGCTTCTCGCGGCGGACGACGCGCCGTCGGCGGACGGTGTGATCAGCGAGGCCGCAGCCCGCGCGATCGAAGCGCTGCTGGAGCAGTCACTTGAGTGTTCCGGATCCCTCGGAGGACGCCTGCCTCAGGCACTACGCGGCGCAATGAAGCGGCCTATCGGACCGGCGAGCGCATTCGGGTACGGCACATTCTCTTCGCGGTCACGCCGGGCGTGGACGTCGTCGCGCTGCGCAAACGCGCGGAGACGACACTGCTCGACGTGCGCTGCCACGACGGCACGGCCGGCGATCGCTTTGCCGCCGCGCGCGCGCGAGTCGTCCAACTGTCCGAGCGGCGCCGAGGGCGGCGAACTCGGCATGCTCGTCGCTGCGGATTGCGCGCCGGAATTTGCGCGCGAGCTCTTCGGCCGCGCCGAGGTAGGCGTTCTGCCGCGGCTGGTACACAGCCGCTTCGGTCTGCACGTGGTCGAAGTGCTGGAGCGCGAGCCCGGCGTCGCGCAATCGTTCGACACGGTGCGTGGC
Organism: uncultured beta proteobacterium; assembly: GCA_963755065.1. Taxonomy (GTDB): domain Bacteria; phylum Pseudomonadota; class Gammaproteobacteria; order Burkholderiales; family Casimicrobiaceae; genus VBCG01. The sequence continues at coordinate 126,117 of CAVWIM010000003.1, read as the reverse complement.
GCTGTTGCGATGTCCTTGCGCCAGCTATCCTACGTCACGGCATTGCGCCAGTACCTGCGCCTGCTCGCCGGTGAAGCGAGCATCGAGGGCATCGATCTCGACGCCGCCGACACGCCGCTGGTGCAATAAACCAGCCTACTTCGTGTAGAACTTGAAGAGCTCGTCCTGCTGTTGCTTGGTCAGCGGCGCGGCAAGAAACTTGAGGCTCACGGCGTCGGCCATCGCCGCGTCGAGGCCGGAGAGCCGGTCGAGGCGGAGATTTTCCCTCGGGTAGAACTGGTCGCGGACTTCCTTGGCGAGACTCTCCGGAATGTTGACCCACTCCGCATAGGCTTTGAGCGCGGCGGGATCGGAATACATCCAGTCGAGCGTTTCGCGATAAGCCTGCAGATATCGGACGATGACATCGCGCCGCTGCTCGGCGGTAGCGGTGTTGGCGATCATGAGCCGGACGGTCTGGTTGCGAAACGCCGGCACATCGCTTTCGCGCACGATGATGCGAATGCGGCCCTGCTGCAGCGCCTCGACGCCGAAGGGCGGAGACGACCAGCCGATATCGACCTGGCCGGACATCGTTTGCGTGAACGTCGACGCCGGGCTGCCCGTCGCCACCGGCTTGGCCTGCACGCCGAACTCACGGATGAACGCCAGGACGGCGAGGTTGGTCGACGAGCCATTGGTCGAGTACGCGATCGTCTTGCCCGCGGCATCCTTGATGCTCTTGATGGGCGACGCGGCGGGCACGTACCAGAAGAGATCTTCCGCGCCCGTCATCGAGTTGGCGATCGCGCGTACCGGCGCGCCCTTGCTGTAGGCGCCGAGCACCCCGGCCGTCCCGACGCCAACACCCACATCCACGCTGCCCGAGATCACCGCCTGCAACGTCTCTCCGGCGCCTTGCGTATAGAGCAGTTCCAGCGTCAGGCCCTGCTTGCGGAAGAATCCCGCCTTCTGACCGAGCTCCGGCGCCGCGTTCTCCCAGTTGCCGCGCTGCCCGATCGCGAGTTTCAGCACGTCCTCGGCCATCGCGCTCGCAGCAGTGAACAGCATCGCGAGAGCAACGAGCCAGCGTAGCGTTGTCGCAAGCATCAATTGTTCCTCCTCTTCAGGCGCGCGGGGTAGCGCGTTCGATCAATGCTGCACAATCCACGCCGCGTGGCAGCGTACCGTAGTTGCGGTGGCCGCCCGCGGAAAGGCGCGATGCGCAGAACGCGTCCGCAACCTGCGCCGGCGCATGCTGCAGGAGCAGCGCCGCCTGGATCGCCAGGGCCATCCGGTCGACCACGCTGCGCGCACGGTACTCGATGTCGGTGGGGTCATCGAACTCGTTGCGCAAATCGCCGACCCAGTTGTCGAACGCCGCGCACGCGCCCTTCGCCTTCGCCACCTCGCTGAAAAACGCCTCGATAACTTCCGGCGTCTTCTGCATCGCGCGCAGCACGTCGAGACACTGGATGTTGCCGGTGCCTTCCCAGATTGCATTGACCGGCGACTCGCGGAACAGCCTCGGCATCGGCCCGTCCTCCATCACGCCGCTGCCGCCGATGCACTCCATTGCCTCGTAGGCGTGGTTGGCCGTGCGCTTGCAAATCCAGTATTTGCCGATGGCGGTGCAAAGGCGCACCAGCAGGTCCTCGTGCGCGTCGGCACGATTGTCCATTGCGCGCGCGATGCGCATGGTCAGCGCGAGCGAACCTTCGCTCTCGAGCACCAGGTCGGCAAGCACATTGCGCATCAGCGGCTGCTGGTTCAGCACCTTGCCAAAAGCCGCGCGGATCGAACAGTGGTGCAGGGCCTGCGACACCGCCGCACGCTGGCCGGCCGAGGATCCGACCATGCAATCGAAGCGCGTCATCGCGACCATCTCGATTATCGTGCGCACGCCGCGGCCTTCCTCGCCGACCCTCCACGCGAGCGCGCCGCGCAGTTCGGTCTCGCTGGACGCGTTCGAGACATTGCCCATCTTGCGCTTCAGGCGCAGCACCTGCAGCGGGTTCTTGGTGCCGTCAGGCCGCCAGCGCGGCAGCAGAAAGCACGTCAGGCCGCCCGGCGCCTGCGCCAGCACCAGGAACGCATCGCACATGGGCGCCGAAACGAAGTACTTGTGCCCGACCAGTTCGTATCCCGCGCCGGGTCCTTCTGCGCCGATCGGAAACGCAACCGTGGAGTTGGCGCGCACGTCCGAGCCGCCCTGCTTCTCCGTCATCGCCATGCCGATCGTCAATCCCTGCTTGCGCGCATCGGGCACGTTGCGCGGGTCGTAGATGCGCGCGGTGATCCGCGGCTCCCAGAGTTGCGCTAGCTCAGGCTCGTCCGCAGCGACGGGACCGCGGCGAAAGTCATCGTGATCGGACAGCCGTGTCCCGCCTCGATCTGCGCATGCATGTAGCTTCGCGCGGCGCGGGCAACGTGCGCGCCGGGCCCGGCGTCGGTCCAGGGCGACGAGTGCAGGCCGTGCTCGATCGAGGTCTTCATCAGCGCGTGGTACGCGGGATGAAACGTCACCAGGTCCACGCGGTTGCCGAAGCGGTCGTGAGTTTCGAGTTCAGGCGTGAAGCGATTGGCGAGCATGCCGAGCATGATGTGGTCGGCCGAGCCGACGAGTTGCCGAACGCGGCAAGGCTGTCCTCGGCCCAGGCTGCCCCCTCGCGTCGTACCGCTTCCTGAAGTGCTGCGTCCTGCAGGTAAAGGTTGTAATCGACCAACTCACGCGAAACATTGACGACTTCGTGCGTGTCGGCAAGGAATTGCGCGGCTTTCGTCTCGGGGGTGCTCATTCGGGAGCCCAGATCAGCGTGTTGCATCTGTTGCAGTCGGCGCCAGCGACGCGCTTTGACGTTCCTTCGAACTTCTCTGGCTGCGATGCCGCGCGGGTCCGCCCTTGCGCGACAGATTGCACGCGGTGTTGATGAGCGCCATGTGCGAGAGCGCCTGGGGAAAGTTGCCCAGCATGCGGCCTCGTTCGCGGATCGTATTCTTCGGAAAGTAGACCCACGTCATTGCACAGCGCCAGCAAACGCTCGAACAGCTTTTCCGCATCGGCCTTGCGACCGCAGAGCGTCAGCGCGTCGACCAGCCAGAACGAGCAGGCGAGAAACTGGCCTTCGCCCGGCGGCAAACCTTCGAGTGTCGGGAGGGTGCGATAGCGCATGACCAGTCCATCCGACCAGCAGCTCGCGTTCGACGGCCGCGATCGTTCCTTGCACGCGAGGATCGGTCGGGCGGCAGGAAGCCGACCTGCGGAATCAGCAGCAGGCTCGCATCGACCTCCGTCGCGCCGTAGTACTGCACGAAGGTGTTGCGCGTGCGATCGTAGCCCTTGCTGCAGATCTCGGCGTGGATGCGCGCACGCAGCTTGCGCCATCGGTGACCGGGCCGCGCAGGCCATACTTTTCGATTCGCGGATCGCGCGGTCGAACGCGACCCAGGCCATGACCTTGGAGTGCGTGAAATGGCGCTTCTCGCCACGGATTTCCCAGATGCCGTGGTCCGGCTGGTTCCAGGCCTTCTCGAGGAACTTGACGATCGCCGCCTCGAAGCGCCATTCGTCCGGGTTCGCGCTCGAGCCCGGCTTCGCGCGCGACGGACATGGCATCGACCAGCTCACCGTAGACGTCGAGCTGAAGCTGGCCGGATGCGGCGTTGCCGACGCGGACCGGTTTCGAATCTGCGTAACCGGGCAGCCAGGGCACCTCGAATTCGGTCGAATGCGGTCGCCATCGACGCCATACAAGGTCTGTAGATCGTCGGGTCGGCCCGCGGCGGAACGAAGCAGCCAATCGCGCCAAGCTGCCGCTTCATCGCGATACCCCGCCAGCAGCAGCGCATAGAGCGTAAACGTCGCGTCGCGTACCCAGCAGTAGCGGTAATCCCAGTTGTGAGGGCCTCCGGCCTGCTCCGGCAGCGACGTCGTCGGCGCCGCGACGATGCCTCCGGTCGGCATGAAAGTCAGGCTTTTGAGCGTGATGAGGGAACGCATAACGGCATCGCGCCACCGGCCCGTGTAAGCGCATCGTGCACTCCATTTTTCCCACTCGAGTTGCGTCACCGCGTGCGCAGCAAACGGATCGATGGGCAGTGGCGCAGGCAGGTGAGACGGAAAAAATGTGATCACGAACGGGATGCGCTCTCCGCGGGCGACCGTAAATTCCGCCACGGTGCGAAAATCCTCGCCGTGCGTCTCGACAGCGCCGCGCACCTGCGCCGAATAGGGCCCGGCGGTGGCCATCAACGTGCCATCGACCTGGCGCACCCAGGGAATCACGTTACCGTAACCGAAGCGCAGAACGAGTTCCATGCGCATGGATACGCGTCCGCGGACCCCTTCCACGATACGCACGACATCCGTACGCTCGCCCCAGGTCGGCATGAAGTCGACGATGCGAACCGATCCGGTGGAAGTCCCGAAATCCGTCTCGAGGATTAGAGTGTTTGCGCTATACCGGCGCCGCGTCCGGCGCACCGGCGACGTGGGAGCGATCGACCAGCGCCCGTGCTCGGGCGTGCCGAGCAGCGCGCAGAAGCACGCAGCGTCGTCGAATCGCGGCACGCACAGCCAGTCGATCGAACCATCGCGTCCGACCAGCGCGGCGGTACGCAGATTGCCGATCAGCGCGTAGTCCTCGATGGGCAGGGCCATGTTTTTTCGTTGCGTGCGGCGCCAACGGTCACCAGGCGTTGATGGGCGGCGGTTGATCGACGGCGGCCCGTATAGAATAATGTATCGGCACTGTTTTGTATGCCCGCGCGGGCTTTGACGTGGATTCGGAGGTCGGGATGAGCATGCGGTTGACGAGCGAACAGATTCTGGAAAAAATACAAAGGGCATTTGCGCCTTTCCACGTGGTCGCCGAACTGCAGGACTATCACCGCAAGCTGGGCTTTCGCGTTTACGGCGAGAACGACGAGATCATCGGCACGTATGAGGGTGCGTTGGTCGAGGACCTGCGCAATCCGGCAAGCCTGAAGCAGTTGATCATGAACGCGCGCGACCACGTTCGAAGCAAGGGCAAGAATCTGAGCCCGTGGTCCTACGAAGCAGGGACCCTCCCATGATCGTCAGACAGATCTGGACCGGCAACGCCTACCGCAATTTCAATTACCTCATCGCGTGCGGTGAAACCGGCGAGGCCCTGGCTGTCGATCCCTTGGATCACGAGAAGTGCCTCAACGCGGCCAAGGACGAAGGCTGGAATATCACCCAGATCCTGAACACGCACGAGCACCGCGACCACACGGGCGGCAACGAGCGATTGGTCCTGAAGACAGGCGCCAGGATCCTGGCGCACAAGAATGCCCGAGACAAGATCCCGGACATGGCGCGGGGCTTGAGTGCGGGCGACGTGGTCAAAGTGGGCAAGACAGTCGAACTCGAGGCGCTCGACACGCCGGGTCACACCATGTGTCACGTGTGCTTGCTGTCGCACACGGACCAGCCCGCACTCTTCTGTGGCGATACGCTGTTCAACGCCGGCGCCGGGAATTGCCATAACGGCGGTCATCCGACGGAGCTCTACAAGACGTTCTCCGAGCAGCTCGCCAAGCTGCCCTCATCGACAATGATCTATCCCGGCCACGATTACATCGAGAACAATCTGCGTTTCACGCTGAATCGCGAGCCGGATAACAAGAACGCCCGGGAGATGCTCGACAAGCTCGCGGGCCAGGACCCGAACTCCGCCTACGTTTCCACGCTCGAGGTCGAGCGGCAGATCAATACGTTCTTTCGCCTGACCAGCCCGACGGTGATCGCGAAACTGCGTGAAGTCTTCCCGGACTTGCCCGAGCGGCCTGACCAACGCACCGTGTTCCTGAAGCTCCGCGAATTGCGCAACAGCTGGTGAATCCGGAAGGGCTTGACTCACGGCGGTCCGCGCGCAGGCGCAGGATCGCCCGTGCTTGCAATCAAAACCCATGCGCTTGCGGCGCTCGCCAGCGCGAGCGCGGCCGAAATCAGCATGATCCAGCGAAATCCTTCTATGAATGCTTCGGCTATCGCGCTGCCTTGCCAGCGTCTTCTCCCGAGTATCCATGGTCGCGGGCAGCTCGATCGCCGCGAGCTTGTCCCGCTGCTGTTCCACCGCCTCGATCACGAGCCGGCGCCAACTCCGCGCGCTCGAGTGGCTGTGCAGAATGCGGTTGAAGATCGAGGCCATGATCAGGCCGAAAAGCGCAACCGCGAACAATGCGGCAACGCGCGACGCCGCATTGTTGATCCCGGACGCCGCGCCCGCGAAACTCGACGTCCACGGAGTTCATGACGGTGGTCGTGAGGGGCGCAACGCTGATCGACATTCCCAACCCCAGCACCACCGACCGCCGGGAAGAACGTGACCCAGTAGCTGCCGCCGACGCCGGGAACGGCGAAGAGTGCGAATCCGCAGGCCGCGCAATGGTCGGGCCGATGACCAGCGGCGCCTTCGCGCCGTAGCGGTCGACCAACCCGCCCGCCCAGCGCGAGAGCACGGACAGCAACAGGATGAACGGCAGCAGCGCGGCGCCCGCGGCGGTCGTCGAGTAGCCCTGCACCTGGATGAGATTCAGCGGCACGAAGAACAGGCTGCCACCGAGCGCCGCGTAGAGGAGGAACGTGAGCAGATTGGCGCCGGTAAATGTGCTCGAGCGAAACAATCGCGTCGGCATCATCGGCGCCGCCGCGCGCATTTCCACCGCGATGAACGCCGCCAGCGCCAGTGACGCCCAGCAGGATCGAAGCGAGGATCCGCGCGGTGCGACCAGCCTGCGCTGGACGATTCGATCAGGCCGTAGACAACGCCGCCCAGCCCGAGCGTCGCCAGCAGCGCACCGGGCCAGTCGAGGTCTCCCTGCGCCTCGGCGTTCCGGCTTTCGGGCACGTGCCGCAGCGCGATGGCGATGACCACGACGGCCAACGGAATGTTGAGGAAAAAAACGGCGCGCCACGACAGATGATCGATCAACCAGCCGCCGAGCACCGGCCCGAGCGCGGCGGTGATCGCCGTGGCGCCCGACCAGGTGCCGATGGCCTTGCCGCGATCGTGCTCGGCAAACGACGCGCTGATGATGGCGAGGCTGCCGGGAACCAGCAGCGCACCGCCGATCCCTTGCAGAGCGCGGGCAAGGATCAAGTTCGCGGACGCTGCCGGCGAGCCCGCACCAGACGGAAGACAGCGGCGAATAACGCCACCCCGAGCAGGAACACGCGGCGGCGCCCGAAGCGGTCGCCTGCCGCGCCGCCGACAAGCAGCAGCGCGGCGAGGAACAGCGCGTAGGCTTCCATGACCCACTGCACGTCGACGAGGCTGGCGTTCAATTCCCGCTGCAGCGCCGGAAGCGCGACGTTGACCACCGTTCCGTCGATGAACGCCATGCTCGAAGCAAGGATCGTTGCCGCCAGGATCCATGGCGCTGTTGCCGGTGCGCATGGCGAAACGCACGGCGCGGCGCGAATGACTGCCGGCGTCGGACGGAGGTACGGAGAATCCGGTCATCGCAACTGAATACCGGGGAAAAAAACGGATGACGGCCTAGGGCGAGGACCGCCGATTGTCTCTTAAGTCCCCGTGGACCCGCAATCGCCTGCATTGCTGACGGGAAGATGGACGTGCATACTTCGTCCTGTTTCACCGCCTGGGCCTTGTAACATTCGGCCCGCATTGATGGCGTATTCTCCGGGTGTCACGTCCCGGTGAATCGGGCGGTGATCCAGCGCGGATGCCGGTCGTCTGCGACCCACACCAAATCCAAATTCAGTACCGCGTGGCTGTCGTGCCACGGCTTATAGGCGTTTTGTTTCCAACTTTTTGCATCGAGGAGCAAGGAATGAACAAGCGTGTCTCTCCGTTAGTGGTCGTTTGCGCATTGTGCGTAGCCGGCGTTGCCGGTGGCCAGGGATTGATTCTGGACATGGTAGCCAACAAGGTGATCCAGAAATACCAGGGTTCGACCTGCGAGCAATTGTGGGAAAAGAAGGGCCAGCCGAAATCGCAGGAAGAAGAAAGGGCCGTGAATTTCCTGCGCAACGATCCGCAGGCGCGCACCGAGTTCATCAACAAGATCGCCGGCCCGGTCGTGAACAAGATGTTCGAATGCGGCATGGTCCCGTAGTTCGCGACTAGGGCGGAAAATCGGCATGCTGAAGAACATTCTCTACTTCGCCTCGGTTGCGGAAAGCGGCACCGGACTGGTTCTCATCATCAATCCGGCGCTCGTCGTAACGATGCTGTTGGGCGCGGAACTCTCCGCCGTCGGTATCGCGCTGGGAATGTGTTTCGGCATCACGTTGCTCGCGCTGGGGCTGGCGTGCTGGCCGAGGGGGCCGAATGCGCAGGCGGGCTCGCCCGCCTTCTGGGGGATGCTGGTCTATAACGCGTTGATTGCGATCCTGCTGGTAGATCTGTACGCGGTCGGGCACTTCGCGGGCGTGTTGCTATGGCCCGCGGTAGCGCTGCACGCCGCCGTGGCCCTGTTGCTGGGCTGGACGTGGTTTAAGGAACGGCCAGCCAAGACAGTCTAGCGTCGACGATCAGTTCCCGGGTTGACCCGCTTCCAGCAGCACAATGCTGCCCTGACCGCCATCGGCGCAAATGCTGACGATCGCGCGTTGCCCGGATGGCCGCGTCGAGAGTTCCTTCATCGCCTGGCTCAGGATACGTGCCCCCGTCGCGCCGAAAGGGTGGCCCAACGCGACGCTGCCGCCGTTCGGGTTCACGCGTTCGCGCGGGAAGGCGCCGAATGTATTCTCGACACGCGCCTTGTCGCGCAGAAAGTCTGGACTCTCGAGCGCCTTGATGTGAAACAACACTTGCGCCGTGAAGGCCTCGTGAATTTCCCACAGGTCGATGTCCGCATAGGTCAGGCCGTTGCGCGCGAGAAGCCGTGGAATCGCAAACGCCGGCGCCATCAAGAGCCCCTCGGTCCGCAAATCGATGGACGCTATCTCCCAGTCGATCAGTCGTGCTTTGGGAATGCCGGCCGGAAGTTTGGCAAGACCTGACTCCGAGGCCACCCAGAGACTGGCCGCGCCATCGGTCAGTGGCGATGAATTTCCCGCAGTCAGCGTACCGCGGCCGCTCGCACGGTCGAAACTCGGCGCCAACTTCGAGAGCTTCTCGACCGAGGTGTCGCCGCGCGGGACGGTGTCGCGGCGCAATTCGCCGACCGGGATGACGAGGTCGTTGAAGAAACCACGGTCCCATGCAGCGACCGCCTGCTGGTGACTCTGCAATGCGATTCGGTCCTGGTCGGCGCGGTCGATGCTCCATTCCTTGGCCGTGATCTCCGTGTGCTCGCCCATGCTCATGCCGGTCGTGCGATTGGTGATGCTGGGGATGTAGAGCCTGACGTCGCGCAGCTTCAGGTTCGTGACGTGGTCGAGCTTCTGGCCCGGTGTGCGTGCCTGCGAGAACCTGCGAATCCAGTCGGAGAGTGATTGGCCGAGGCCGAGTTGAATCCGGCTCAAGCTCTCGACGCCGCCTACGAGCGCCAAGTTGCGGTTCACGCCATCGATCATGCCGGCGGCTTCGATGGCGCCGATCATGCTGGTCGAGCACGCCATGACGGTCGAGAACGCCGGGATCGTCGGCGCGACACCGGCATCCATCAGCACTTCCCGCGCGATGTTGCTCCACGTGAGGTTCGGCACGACGGTGCCCCACACCGCGAAATCTGGCGCGGCGCCTCGCAACTGGCCGACCATGTGTTGCACGACAGGAACGGAAAGGCTGATCGCGTCATAGGAGGCGAGCGCGCCATCGGCCTTGGCAAAAGGCGTCCGGACGCCCGCGGCGAACCAGATATCGTGATGCACCGAGTCACTCATCGTTTGCCCTCCGTCATTTCTATGTCTGTCATTGTTTCCCGCCATAGCGCTCCGTGCGAATGCGCGCGGGCGGTATGGCTTCTTGCACCAGGCTTTCCGTCACCGCTTCGACAAAGACGTTGGAGCCGCAGACGTAGACATCGCGCGCAGTGTGCGCCCAGCGCGTCAACAAATCGTGCAGCAACGAACGGTCGAGGCGACGGTCGAGGTCCTGCGGGCGGTGGCGCGGCCCGCGCGTCGTCGCCACGACGAACGTGAAGTCGAGTTCGCGTGCGTCGATGTTCAACAACTCATCGCGAAAGATCAACTCCTCCCAGGTGCGGGCGGAGTAGATGAGGAGAACGGGCATCTTCGGCTGCGCCATGGACCAGTCCCGCACAATCGCCGTCAGCGGCACGACGCCGGAGCCACCGCCGATCAGCAGAATCGGTCCGCCGTCTTCGGCGCGCCAGATAAAATGGCCGCCGATCGGGCCCCGAATCTCGATGGTGTCGCCTGGTTGCGCGACCTCGTGAAAATAGGGCGAGACTTCGCCGTCTTCGAGCCGCTCGATCGCGAGTTCGATGACCTCGGCTTCGGGACCCGACGCAATGGAATAGCTGCGCTGCGCCTGATAGCCGTCAGGTGCTGTCAGTCGCACGTCAACGTGCTGCCCCGCCACGAACTGGCCGATGGGCACGCGCAGGAAGACGCTGATGACGCGCGGCGTCTGGCGCACAATCCGCTCGATGACCGCCTGTTGCCAGTACAAAGGCGCAGCAGGCGGGACGTCGGCCGTCATGGATCGTTCGTGTAGCGTTGCTCGCGCCAGGGGTCGCCGTACATGTGGTAGCCGCGCAATTCCCAGAAGCCGGCTTCGTCGCGCGCCGTGAAGCGCAGTCCCTTGATCCACTTTGCGCTTTTCCAGAAGTAAAGATGGGGAACGAGAAGCCGCGCGGGCCCGCCGTGTTCCGCCTCCAGCGGCACGCCGGCAAAGCGCGTCGCGATCATTGCCTTGCCGCCGATCAAGTCCGCCACCGGCAGGTTGGTGTCGTAGTCGTCATACGATAACGCAAGCAGGTAGGAGGTCGGTGGCGCGACGCCGGCCGCAGCGAGCAGGTCGTCGAAGGTGACACCTTCCCACGTCGTGTCGAACTTCGACCACTTGGTCACACAATGGATGTCGCCGTGCCAGGTGGTTTTGGGCAGCGCCTCGAATTCGGGCCAGCTCCAGTTCGCCAGCGGCCTGGGCCCATTGTGGAGTGTGAATCGCCAGTCTGCGAGCCGGACGGGCGGCGTGGGTCCCTTCGCCAGCACGGGAAAGTCCTCCGTCTGGTATTGCCCCGGCGGGAGTCGACGCGCCGCGCCGGCGCTCGGCCGGCGTCCGGAAAATCCGCGTGTGGTCATCCAGGCCTCTCCTGTGCAAATGGCCGACTCATTCACCAAGTCATTTGACAACTCATGTTTCCCGGTCGGCGAGCCAGTGGAAGGATTTCGTGTCCGTACCTTCGACGAGGTACTGCTTGGCGTTCTTCTGGATCGCGCGATCGGCGACGCTGACCCGTTCGTGCTGGCGCAGGTGCTCAAGCCACGATTCGTCCATGAAGACTTCGATATACCGCGTCGGTTCGGCGGAGTCGTGGAAGAGTTCCCAGAAATAGGCGCCGTTACGCCGCCGCATTTCGCGCACGCCATGCATCGCCGCGACGAATTCGGCGCGCTTGTCGGGCTGCACGCGGTATTCGATCGACACCATGACTGGTCCGCTGTCGGGTTCGGGCGTCTCGGCGAGAACCGGCGCCGCCCAATCCAGCGAAGGCCGGAAGTCGAGCACCTCGTGCGCGCCGAGCTTGAATTTCCACGTCAGGCCGATCGCGACGACGGTTCCCAGCGCCGCGATCGTCAGCGCGTCCGGAATGCCGAGCCGCGTCGCGACCTGTCCCCACAAGATGCTGCCCAGCGCCATGCCGCCCATGAAGATGACGACAAAAGCGGCCAGCCCGCGCGCGCGCACCCACGCGGGCAGCGTCATCTGTGCCGAGACCTGGAGTGCCGAAAGGATGCAGATCCACGCAACGCCGGTCGCCAGCATGGCGAGTGCCAGCAGGCCAAGGTTCTGCACGTGGGCAAGGGCGAGCGCGGCCAGCGCGTACAGCACGCTCGCCCCTGCAACGAGCGCGTCGCGCGAAAACTTCGCGCGCAGTCGAGGCAGCAGCACGGCCCCGGCCACGGCGCCGACGCCGATGCATGTGAGCAACAAGCCGTAGATTTCGGGCCCCCGCCCGAGCTCCTTGCGCACGATGAGCGGAAACAGCGACCACGTCGCGGCGGCGAACACGAAGAACGCGCTGCCGCGGATGAGCACGATCTGCAATGCGCGGGTGTGCATGACAAAGCGCATACCGACGCGAATGGCGCTCAAGAAACGCTCCGCCGGCAGCGTGCTCTTGTGGTGCTCGCGTCGCCAGCGAAGCAGCACCGCGAGGATGCCGATGTACGATAGTGCGTTGAGGATGAACACCAGCCACGGGCCCACCGCCGCCACCAGGACACCGGCGATTGCCGGACCCACCGCGCGCGACACGTTGATGGCGATGCTGTTCAATGCAACCGCGGCCGGCATCTGGTCTGTGGGAACCAGATCGGGAACGATCGCGGCCCACGCCGGCATCATCATGGCCGCGCCGATGCCCAAGGCGAAGATGAATCCGATCAGTAACCATGGAGTCGTCAACTCCATCCACGTTATGATCCCCAGCGCGCCGGCGACGACCATCAGATAAACCTGGATGCCAATGAGCAGGCGCCGGCGGTCGACGATATCGGCAATCGCGCCGGCCGGGAGGGCGAGGAGCATCACGGGAAGGCTGTCCGCGGCTTCGACAAGGGCGACCAGCGACGGCGATGTCGTCAGGGAAGTCATCAACCAGCCGGCGCCGACATCCTGCATCCACGTGCCGATGTTCGACACGATGGTCGCGATCCACAGGCTGCGAAAGAGCGCGTTCTGAAGCGGGCTCCATGGCGACGCGGCGGGACCGGACGGAACCGTTGCTGACGACGGTGCGGGTTGCGAATCGTTCATGGGAGGTTTCCGGCCCGCCTAGTTTATATTGTCGATCGCCGCAGGTTTCAATCGGGTGATTGCGTGTCTACTCCCCCCAGCAAGAAGGACATCGACGCCTGTCGCCGCTGTTCACTTTGGGAACGCGCCACGCAGGGCGTGGCCGGCGAAGGGCCGCGCCAGGCACGCATGATGCTCGTGGGCGAGCAGCCGGGCGACGAGGAAGACCTGCAGGGGAGACCGTTCGTGGGCCCGGCCGGCCGGCTCTTGCGCAGGGCACTGGCGGACGCGGGCATCGCGCCCGAGGAAACGTATGTGACCAATGCGGTTAAGCATTTCAGTTGGGAGCCGCGTGGCAAGCGCCGGATTCACAAGACGCCCGCCCAGCGCGAAATCGCCGCGTGCCACGATTGGCTCGACGCCGAAGTGGCGGCGGTCCGGCCCGAGGTGATCGTCACCCTGGGCGCCACGGCGCTCGTCGCCGTTCTCGGCAGGAAGATGACCATCAACGCCGCGCGCCACGCGGCGCTGACGCTCGAGAGCGGCGCGCGCGTCGTCGCGACGTATCACCCCTCCGCGGTATTGCGCGCGCCGGAGGACGCCGGCCGCGATGAACTTTATAAGGCGCTGGTGGCAGATCTCGAGCGCGCCGTCGGGATCGCGGCCCAGGCGCCTCAGCGCTGACTTGCGTATTCTCTCGCGCGGGCGAGGACGACGACGCGCGTGGTATCCGTGCTGGTCCCCAGCTTCTGGGCTTCGGCTTTCTGCATTTGCCTGCGAATACGCGAAAACGTCTTCCTGAGATCGGTTTCGGTACTCGACACGTAGTGGAATGAGGGATCGAGAATGGATTTCATGGATCCTCCCTTGCGGGCAGCCGGGCTCTTTAGGTATCCTTCGCGATGAGCCGCACTTTCAATGGACCGCGCCTCAACACGCTGCCCGCCGCGACCTGAAAATCCTGTAGGAGAACGACGCGCGGGGCGCGCTGCGGCCGATAGGGATTCCCGTGGCTACTGCGCGCTGCTCTGAAGCGAAACGAGCCGGGCGATGATGATGGCAGGGTAGAGCTGGCCGATCAGGGCCTCGAAGATGGCCAGGGACCGCACCGTCGAGGTGACCGGCGTAATGTCGCCGTACCCAACGGTGGTCAATGTGACAAAGCTGAAATAAAACCAGCCTGAAAGCCCCGCATCAGGGTTGGGGCTGCTCGCAAACGATCCTGGCACCAATGATTCCGCGATTTGATAGGCAATGGCCCAGAGGAGGCCAAGCAACAGATACAGCACGATCGCACCGAAAACGCGATCGCCGATGGCGTGGCCGGACGTGAACACGTTGATGCCAACGGCAAAGGCCAATACCAGCAACGCACCCACCACCACGATGTCGCGGAATACCGAAAACATTGCCAAGGGCACGAGCTCTTGCCCCCAGGCGATGGCAACGACGACGAACGAAATCGCGGCAAGCATGATCGCGAGCCGCCGATGGTCGGCCACGGCCAGCACGCCGCTGACGAGAATCAGCGTCACCATCACGCGGTTCACCAGGCGAAGCGTCGTCCCGAACGGGATCACGGCCGGAACGATGAACACCGTTGCCACTAGCAGCACGAGCAGCACGAACATGCCGCTTTCGCGCACCCACGTCAAAGCGCCCGGCCTGTCAGCCACGACCTCTCCGGTTCATTGTGCGTTGCTCATGTCTGTTGAAGTGCGGCTTCGAGGTCATTGATGAGATCGCCGGTATCCTCGATGCCCACGGACAGGCGCAACAGGTCGGCCGGGACCGGCGTGCCCGCGCCTTCGATACTGGCGCGATGCTCGACCAGGCTCTCCACGCCTCCGAGCGATGTGGCGCGCTTCCACAAATCGACGTTCGCCGCTGTCGCAATCGCGGCGGCCTCGCCCGACAAGCGTCCGTCCTGCGAGCCGCGCACGCGAATCGACAGCATGCCGCCGAACCCGCCGCGCATCTGCCTTGACGCCGTTGCGTGTCCGGGGAAAGCGGCCAAACCGGGGTAGAGGACCTCCACGATCCGCGGATGTTGCGCAAAGTGCTCGGCAATTACTTGCGCGCTTGTGCAAGCGGTACGCACGCGCGGGAACAGCGTGCGCATGCCGCGGGTAAGGAGCCACGCCTCGAACGGCCCTAGCACACCGCCAAGCTGCGCTCGAAGCGGCTTGATGCGCAGCCACAATGGCGAGTCCTCGCGCGTCGTCAGCGTTCCGGCAATCACGTCCGAATGCCCGTTCAGATATTTGGTCGCGGAATGCATGACAATGTCAGCGCCCAAGTCCAAGGGACGCGTAAGGACGGGCGTCGCGGCGGTGGAATCGACAGCGAGCGCGGCCCCAGCGGCATGCGCGATTTCGCCAGTTGCGGCGATGTCCGTGATCGTCCATAGCGGATTTGCCGGCGTCTCGATCCAGACCAGTTTCGTCCGGCCGGGCTGCACCGCCCGTTGCACATTGTCCGGATCGGACATGTCGATGAACTCCACGCGCAATCCCCAGTGCGTCGCGAAGTTCATCAGCCAGTTGCGCAGCGACCAGTACATGACCTTGGGCGCCAGCACATGGTCGCCGGGCGCCAGCGCCAGGAACACCCCCGTAGCGGCGGCCATGCCGGATGCGAACAGCAGCGAAGCATGTCCGCCTTCGAGCGCCGTGAGCACAGCCTCGGCTTGATCGAAAGTCGGATTGTGGTCGCGCGCGTAAGTGCGGCCGGATCGGAACTGATTGTCCGGGTCGCGAATGAACGTCGTCGATGTGTGGATTGGCGGCGCGATCGCCCGCGTCGTGCCGTCCACCCATCCCAATGCTTGCGCGGCAATGCTGGCGGGCTTGACGGATTTTTCTTTCATGGTTCGAAACGCTGCCCGAACTCCGCGGCGATAGCAACGGCTTTCTTACACCGGGACCTCGCCCAGCACGGTGCAGCGGCGGATCACCCGTCCTTGCGTGGCAGGGTCGTACGGTGTGGCACGGTGCATCACGCAGCGGTTGTCCCATACGATGAGTTGGCCCGGCGTCCAGCGGTGTTCGTAGGTGAGGTCGCGATGCACGGCAAGCCGGTTCAGTTCCTCGATCAGCACTCGGCCTTCCGCATACGGCATGCCGACGACGTACTCCGCGTGATCGCCCAGATAGATGCACTTGCGGCCGGTTTCCGGATGCGTGCGCACGATCGGGTGGTCGACCGGCGGTTTGGCGCGGCGCTGCTCGTCGGTCATCGGATCCTCGCCGTGGCGGCGCGTGCGCGAAAAGTCCAGGTTGTGCACGGCGCGCAAGGGAGCGATGCGCGCCTTCCACGCGGCATCGAGTCGCTCGTACGCGCCATACATGTCGCAGAACTGCGTCTCACCGCCGGTGTCGGGCATGACCTCGCCGTAGATGATCGTCGCCTGGCCCGTGACGCGGGACCAGGAGCCGTCCGTGTGCCAGATCAGCGTTCCCTTGTCCGGATGCTTGCCGTTGGGCTTGCCGTTTTCGTCCAGGTTCGACAGGCGATAGAGCTCCGGAAAGCCGTCGGCGTGGTACTGGTTCATCACGTGGATCTGCACTTCGCCGAATTGCCGGGCGAAGTCGACCTGGCGCGCCGGGCGGAAGGTCCTGCGGCGGAAACACGAGCACCTGGTAGCGCAGAAACGCTTCGTAGATGGCGCGAAAGACGTCATCGGAAACGCCTTCGGCCAGGGTCACACCGGAAATTTCGGCGCCGAGATTCGCGGTCAATGGACGGACCGCAAATGGCCAGCGAACGTCAACGTTGGAGTTCATGAGGTCCTCCACCCCGTTTGGGTTCCTAGGGTGGACAAATATAACCCGTTCCGGTCGGAGACTTGAAGCAACCCACCGACTCGGGCAGCAGCATCTTGGGCAGCCAGAGCACGACGTCGGGGAAGAAGACGCAGAAGCCGATCGTCAGAAAGAACACGATGTAGAGCGGAAACGAACGTACCAGTGCCTTGCCGAAGCCGACGCCGACATATTTCGACGCCACCAGCAACGACAATCCGTAGGGCGGCGTGATCAACCCGAAGACCAGCGTCGTGATGATCACCACGCCCATGTGCAGCGGCGTTGATGTTGCCGACCTCGGTCAGCTTGAGGATGATCGGCATGAAGATGATGATCGCGGGAATCGCGTCGATGAAGTCGCCGACGATCACGAACAGCACGACCAGCAACAACATGATCATCCGGCCGTCGGTGCCCGCGAAGACGGTGATGTAATCGGCCACGATGTCCGGGCCGCGCAAGTACGCCACCATCCAGCCGAACGCCGAGGCGCCCGCGACGGCGGCCAGCGGCAGCGAATAGAGCAGGCCCGCGTACATGAAGTCGCGCGGCAGTTCCTTGACGTGCGTCGGCCGCAGGACCGGAATCAGCACGATGAGAATGTAGACCGACGCGATCATCCCCGCCTCGGTGGGCGTGAACCAGCCGGTCAGAATGCCACCCATGATGATCACCGGGATGATCAGCGGCAACGCGGCGCCGCGCGCCGCGACGGCCACTTCGGTGAACTTCGCGCGCGGCTTCATCACGCCGACGGGCCCCCAGAAATAGCTGTAGACCATGAGGCCGATGCCGATCATCACGCCGGGCACGACGCCCGCCAGAAACAGGCCGCCGATCGAAACGTTGCCGGTGGCGCCGTACACGACCGCCATGATGGAAGGCGGAATCAGGTTGGCCATCGTCGATGCGCAGGCGATGAGCGCGGCGGTGAACGCGCGGTCGTAGCCTTCCTTGTCCATCTCCGGCGCGACGGTGCGGGTCAGCACGGCGACGTCGGCCACCGACGAGCCCGAGATGCCGGCGAAGAACATGCTGAACAGCGTCACCACCTGCGCGAGCCCGCCGCGCATATGCCCGACCAGCGTCTGCGACAACCGGATCATCCGGTGGACCACGTCGGACGAGGCCATCAACTCGCCGACCAGCAGGAAGAACGGGACCGCGAGCAGCGTCTCCGAATCGATGCCGTGGAAGAGCTGGCCGACCATCGACTGCAGGCTGACCGGGGTAAACGCCGTCGCGACGAACACGCCGGCCATCAGCGCGAACGACACCGGCACGCCCATGTAGCCGAACCCCAGAAACAGCACGCCCATCAGGATCAGGATGGCGCCGGCGGTCATGTGGGGCCCTCCGATCGCTCATTCGACAATTTCCTCGACGACGAATTGGGGCAGATCGTCGCGGTCCTCGGGCCCCTCGAATCCGTGCCGCCAGCCGTTGACGAGTTGCTCGATCGTGAAGAGCAGGATCAACACGCCGGCAGCAGGAACGATCGCCGTGTAGACGGTCAGCGGAAGCAAGCGACGGCATCCGGTAGCTGCCGAGGTCGAGGATGGCGTTCTTGCAGCCGAACCAGATCAGCAGCACCGAGACGATCAGCACGACCACGCGATTGGCGATCTCGATCGCGCTGCGCGGCGCACCCGTCATCCGCTTGGTGATTTCGGTCAGGTAGAAGTGGTCGTTGCGGCGAGTCGCCGCCGCCATGCCGATGAATACGCCCCAGGCGAAGAATGCGGTGGTGACCTGCTGGAGCCATAGCCAGGGCGCGCCGAGCGTGCGCGTGACCACGTCGCAGAACACGGTCAGCGTGAACATGAAGATGCACACGCCGGACAGGATCATCAGCACCGCCTCCAGCCAGTCGAACGCCTTCCACTTGAGGTGGCGATGGCGCTGCAGTATCAAGCGCGCGGAAATTGGCCATCGACGGGGGCTTGCCTCGGTATTGCGGCGGGGTGCAGGCGTCAAGGGTGGCGGTGCGCCACCCTTGGCTCCGCGAGGGTACTGCTACTGCACTTCGCGGACGAGCTTCAGGATCTTGACGGCGTGCGGACCGAGTTCCGCGGCGAGTTGGTCCGGTGACGGGGGCGGCTGCCTTCATGAAGCCGGTCTTGTCGACGTTTTCGACGACCTTCACGCCGATGGCCTTGAGCTTGTCGGCCGAATCCTTCTCGAGTTTGAGCGCCAGCGCCGGCTCCTTCTTGCCGACTTCGGCGGCGGCGGCCTGCACCCATTGCTGCTGCTGCGGCGTCAGGCTGTTCCAGGTCTTGTCGCTCACCCAGATGCAGTTGTTGTTGGCCTCGTGCTCGGTCATCGACAGGATCGGCGCCACTTCATAGTGCTTGTTGGCGAGATAGACGTTGACGCCGTTCTCGGCGATATTCACGACGCCGGTCTGCAGCGACGTGTAGACCTCGCCGAAGGGCATGTGCACGGTCTGCGCGCCATAGGCCGGGAAGAGCGTGTCCTCGGTCTTGGTCGCCTGCACGCGCACCTTCTGGCTCTTGACGTCCTCGATCGATTTCACTTCCTTCTTGCTGTACATGTTGCGCATGCCCATCGTGAGCAGGCCCAGCACCTGCGCGCCTTGCACCTGGTCCTTGACCATGTCGCGGAACGCCTGCGTGATGGCCGGATCGGCGAGCGCCTTCGCGAGGTGCGCCTGGTCGCGGAAGATGAAGTGCAGCGACAGCACGCCGGCCTGCGGCGCCAGCGTCGACGCATTCGCCGTCGACGTGATGACGAAGTCGATGTCGCCCGCGCGCATCTTCTGCAGCATCTGCGGCTCCTGGCCCAGCTGCGCACCCGGGAACTGGTTGATGCTCATCGTGCCGCCGCTCAACTCCTTCAGCTTGGCATCGAAGATGTTGGCGGCGATGCCGTACGCCGTCGTGTTCGGCTGGTCGTACGCAAAGCTGAACGTGCGCGTCTGTGCGTTCGCGCCGGTGGCGAGGACTGCGCTTATTACGGTTACCAGCGCGACTGATAGCGCCGCCAGAACGGTCCGGCGCACGTGGTTGCTGATCTTCATGCTGCGTCTCCTCCAGATTGAGTGCCCGGGATCTGCCGTCCCGTCGGGCTCGGATTCCACCGCGGACGATAGCGGGCAATAGAGGGAAATGCAATGGCTGGCGTCCGGCAAGGCCCGAACCCGCGCGAGTGAATTTCCGCGGCGCGGTACACTTCGATTCCGACGAACAGCGCATGGACGGGGAACGGTGTGGAAGTCCTGTCGGCGATCACCACCTTTCTCTTCACCGATATCGAAGGCAGCAGCCGGCTCTGGGAGCAGGAGCCCGTGCGCATGCGATCGGCGCTGGCAGGCCACGATGCGCTTGCGCGCGAAGCCGTGGAGACCCATCGCGGCGTCGTCGTGAAGATGAGCGGTGACGGCATGCATGCGGCGTTCGACGATCCCCTCGATGCGGTCGGGGCGGTGCTCAAGCTGCAGCAAATGCTCGCGAATCCCGCAGCGACCGCCGGCGTCGCGCTGCGCGTGCGCTGCGGCGTGCATGCGGGACCGGCCGAACGTCGCGACAACGACTTCTTCGGGAGCGCGGTGAACCGTGCCGCGCGGATCGCCAATGCAGCGCATGGCGGACAGGTACTGTTGTCGCAGGCCGTGGCGGCACTGCTGAGCAATCGGCTGCCCGCTGGCGTGACGCTGCGCGACTTGGGCGCCGTGAGGCTGCGCGACCTCGCGAGTCCGGAACGCGTCTATCAAGTCCTGCACCCGATGCTGCGCGAGAGTTTCCCGGCACTGCGCACGCTCGAGGCGACGCCAAACAACCTGTCGCAGCAGCTGACATCCTTTGTCGGTCGCGAGCGCGAACTGGACGAAGTCCGCGCGCTGCTGCGAACGACGCGGCTGTTGACGCTGACCGGGGCCGGCGGGATCGGCAAGACGCGCCTGTCACAGCAGCTGGCCGCCGATATGATGGACGATTTTCCCGACGGCGTCTGGTTCGTGGAGCTGGCGTCGTTGACCGATCCGCGGCTGGTTGCCGCATTCAGCGGCTTTCGCGCTCGGGGTCAAGGAGGAAGCCGGGCGGCCGGTCGTCGAAGCGCTGCTGAAATTCGTCGAAGGACCGGCGGCTCCTGCTCGTCCTCGACAACTGCGAGCACCTGGTGCAGGCCTGCGCCGAGCTGGCCACGCAACTGCTGCAAGCGGGCCCGCAGGTCAAGATCCTGGCATCCAGCCGCGAGCACCTGCACGTCGCGGGGGAGA
The DNA here is from genome assembly GCA_963755065.1 of uncultured beta proteobacterium. GTDB lineage: Bacteria > Pseudomonadota > Gammaproteobacteria > Burkholderiales > Casimicrobiaceae > VBCG01. Next base: position 105,232 of record CAVWIM010000003.1, on the reverse strand, counting down.
CGACCTATCCGGTTCCCGCGCTCGCCGTCCCGGCCATGGGAAAGGCGATGACGCCCGCGGCCCTGACGCAATACGAAGCCGGTGCTGCTGTTCATCGACCGCGCGACCGCGGCGCAGCCGGCGTTTCAGATTACCGACCAGAACGCCGGCGCCGTGGCCGACATCTGCCAGCGCCTGGACGGCATTCCGCTGGCGATCGAGCTTGCGGCGGCGCGCGTGCGCGCGTTGTCGGTGGAAAAGATCGCGGCGCGCCTGGACGATCGCTTCCGCCTGCTGACCGGCGGCAGCCGGACTGCGCTGCCGCGCCAGCAAACGCTGCGCGCGCTGATCGACTGGAGCTACGACCTGCTCGACGGAAAAGGAACGCACGCTGCTGCGGCGGCTGGCGATCTTCGCCGGCGGTTGGACACTCGAAGGCGCTGAGGCGGTGGGCGCAGGTGGCGACATCGACGTGCGCGGACGTGCTCGACCTGCTGGCCAATCTGGTCGAGAAGTCACTGGTCAGCGATGGACGCCGAAGGCCAGCGCTATCGGCTGGTGGAGACGGTCCGGCAATACGCGCAGGACCGGCTCGACGATTCGGGTGAAGGAGACGCCGCGCGCACGCGTCATCTTGTCTTTTACCTGGCGTTGGCCGAGAAGGCGAGCCCGGAACTGGTCGGGCCCGGCCAGGGAATGTGGCTGGCGCGGCTCGACCTGGAAGGGGAGAACCTGCTCGCCGCACATGCATGGTGCGACCGGGCCGAAGGATGGCGCCCAGCTGGGACTGAGGTTTGTCTTCGCGGTGAAGCTCTACATGTTCTATCGCGGGCTTCTGGCACTGCTGCACCGGGCCACGTTGGAGGCGCTCGCCCGGCCGGGAGCGCAAGGGCGAACCCTTGCACGGTGCCGCGCGCTTCATACCGCTGGCCAACTGGGCTCTTCATGGGCCGCTATGACGAGGCGCAAGGATACCTGGAGGAAAGCCTGTCGATCGCGCGGGAGATCGGGGACAAAGGCAGGGCGGGATCCGTCCTTGCGGAATTGGGCGCAGTCGCCATCGGGCAGGGGGATCTCGCCACGGCGCAGCGCCACTTCGAGCAGGCGCTCGTCGTTGGCGCGAGGAGCTGGGGAACAAACGTGATCTTGCCGCTGCGACCAATGCGCTGGCGCAGCTTCATCGCATGGAAGGCGAGCTGGATCTGCGCAGAGCCGCTCTACGAACAGGGACTGGCGCTGGCGCGAGAGCTGGAGGATCGCGAAAGCATCGCGATCGGCCTACTTAATCTCGCGATGGTGTCGATCGGTCGCGGAGTCGGGCGATCGTGCACGCGCCATGTTGCACGAGGCGCTTGCCATCGCCGGAGAGATCGGCTCGAAGCCTGCGGGGCAGAGCGCGCTGGAGGTCTCGGCCGGACTTGGCGCGTTGCGCAAGGAATGGGACGCGGGCCGCGAGGTTTTTCGGCGCTGCCGAGGCGCAGATGGCGCAGACGGGCCTACAGCGCGATCCCGCCGATGAGGCGTTTCTGGCTCCGTTGATCGGGCAAGCCCGGAACGCACTGGGAACCGCAAGTTCGACAGCGGCCGCGACCTCGGGCCGCGCGCTCGGCTACGAGGAGGCGATAGCCGAGACGCGCACGTGGCTTGAAAGCTGGCGCTGACTGACGCGCCGGTCAGTTGTTGAAGAACATCGGGTCAAGCGTGCACGGCCGATTGTTCACCGTATCCCAAAGGTTGATCTTGTACTCGTAGTATTTCGCAACCAGTTCGAGTTCCGTGTCGATCCAGAGATAGCCGGTCTTGTTGTCGATCGCCATCTGCCCGAAAAATTGGCCGTCCGGGTCGGACGTGGGGTCCTTCAGCACTACGCCAGCGGTGGCGTCGAACTCGAATTTGGCCTTGACGGCCGCGGCGTCCAGTCTCCAGATGATGACGACATTTCTCCCATTCATCTCGATGACCTGTTTGTCGGGCGGGATCGTGACCGTGCAACCCGAAACCGAGACGTCGATTCGACATATCGCGCTGTTCGTTGCAAGTTGACGTCGGGCGCGGCCGGGTAGGGCCACCGTCAGTCCCCAAGTTCCCATCGTTCCGCACCCCGCCAACGCCGCGCTGGCCAGTGCGCCAAAAAGCAATGTTGTAGTTCGCATTTGACTTCTCCCCTTGTGTAAATGGATCTGGCCCGTCCCCGCCGCGGGCGCTGCATCGTGGAAGGACCGGCATCCGCGGGGTGCCGATAGTGCAACCCCTTTTGTATGCTACTTCGTGTATCCGAGGGGAGCATAGCGGCTTCCAAACGCGAAAAACACGTGAAAATTCCACATTTGGTCCGGATCTTGCTTCGGTTTCACGCCGAATTGCCACAGTACGCAGCTCTCCGGACGCTACACTTGCGTTCGGTCAATCGAACTCGCTAAACCAGAAAAACCGATGAATTGCCTGCGCCCGGGGACGTCGAGGAATCTGTTGTTGGCCGTGCTGGCGCTCTTGGCTGCCGGCTGCGCGACCGTGCCCACCGGGGTGCCGGCGCCCCCGCGGCCGGAGAACCTGAGCGTCCTGCGCTCGATTTCGATAGGGCATGTGCTGGAAGACCGGATCCTGGCCCTCGACCCCGAACACATCAGCGCGGCCGATGTCGCCACGCTGGCCGCCGGGCCCACGCCGCACATCATCCTCCTGCACGGCGGAGTCTATCCGGTGCACCTCGCCATGGAGTCGTTCGGCCAGTTTCTGGTCGGCATGGGATATCCGGAGGCGAAGATCCGCGATCCCGGCGACCGGCGAATGGTCGTACAGCCCCTACGACAACAGCGAGCGCATTGCGGGCGAGGTCGCGTGGTACTACGAGCACGATGGCATGCGGCCGATGCTGGTCGGCCACAGCCAGGGTGGCTTGCATGCCGTGAAAATCATCAAGGACCTGGCAGGTCTGCGCACGGACCGCGTGCTGGTGTGGAATCCGGTGGCCGGCGCCACCGAGGGGCGGACGACGATCACCGATCCACTGACCGGCAAGGAACGGCCGGTGATCGGCACTTCCATCGCCTATGCGTCGGTGGTTGGCGCAGGCGGTTGGGCACTCGCATTGCCGCACCAGTGGGAAAGTCTCGACACGCTGCGCAAGATACCGACCAACGTGGACGAATTCACCGGCTACTTCATCAACGTCGATTTATGGGCGCTGAGTTTTCCGGGAAATCCGATGGATCGCCGTTACGAGAACAGTGGCAAGGACAATGTCCGCAACGTCGTGTTGCCCGCAAGCTACAACCACGTCATGGTGCCTGCAACGCGTGACCTGGCGCAGGACGCGAAAGTTCGGGACTGGATCAACGCCTTCGTTCCGGGCACGAACGAGGACCCCTCGATGCTTGCCGGAGACGCGCCGTTACACGTGATGTGGGCGGCCGACGTCTGGTACAGCATCAAAAAGCACTGGTGCCTGGAGGCCCAGGGCGTGATACGCGCCCGGCGAGCGGTGCTCGGCCGACCCTGAACCTGGCGCTGGGGGAATCCCGAAGGCGTCCTTAAGCGGGACACCTCCGGGAGGGACTGCGGTGAGAACTTGCGGTCGGGCTTTCCGCTTACGGCTTCAACTGCCCGCGGATTTCGCCACCCGGATTCGCGGCGCTGTGGACGTTGACGTACAGGTTGCCGGCCTTGAAGCTTGCCATCTGCGCTTCGGTCAGCTTGGCGCCGGCCGCAGGGCCCCAGGCGTCACCGGTCTTGGTGAAGGGCACGATCACCGGGCCGTTCTTGCCCATTGCCGCTTCGTGGATGTGAGCTGCCGTGGCCGTAACCCCCGTGGTCGTGACGCTTCCGCTCACCGCGCCGTCGTTGCCGATCATGAGCGTGCCGCTGCCCTTGGCCGCGGTCGTGACCGGCGGAACTTCCTCGGCGCCGGACAGTGTCACCTTGACATCGGCGCCTAGCGCGGCCACCGAATACGCGCCGGACATAAGCACCGCCAGCGTCATCGCGGCCGCTAGCGGCCGCCAAGCGAAATTGACATTCCGATTCATTGCACCCTCCGTTAAATATTTTGAACAGGACAGCCCGCGGCGCGACGCCCCGGTACTGGCTATATTACTCCCCGTCCAGCGGGGTTGCGCTTCCCGAGTAGGCGTCTGGCCGACATTGTCGGGCGTGCCCCCGGTGTATGCTGGAATCGAGCTGGCAAACGTCGTGAACGGCTCGGCGGGGGCACCTATTCCAACGGCTGCCAACGTCCGGTCATCTGGATGACAAACCATCGGGGAGGACACCATGGGAATGATCGATTTCGTGAAGGAAGCCGGCGAGAAGCTTTTCGGCCGAGGCAAGGCCCAGGCGGCGATGACCGAGGCCAAAACCGATCCTGCCAATGAGGCCAAGAGTGCTGCCGCCAATGCCGCGGCGGGCGATGCCATCCTCGACTACATCAAATCCCAAAACCTCTCTGCGACGGGATTGACCGTGACCTTCGACGGCGCGACCGCGACGGCGAGCGTGTTTGGCGTCGCGCCGGACCAGGCGACACGCGAAAAGATCGTGCTGTGTTGCGGCAATGTCGCGGGTGTAGCCGCCGTCAAGGACATGATGACCGTCGACAAGAGCGCGCCTGAGGGAACCTATTACACCGTCGTCGCGGGCGACAACCTCTCTAAGATCTCGAAGGCGAATTACGGCGATCCCAACAAATACATGCGGATCTTCGAAGCCAACAAGCCGATGCTCTCGGACCCAAACAAAATCTACCCGGGGCAGGTGCTGCGCATTCCGCCGCCATGATTTCGTTCCACGACATACCGCATCCCATCGGCGACCCGAACGAGGACGAAGAACTCCCGGGCGACGACGAAGATGAGGACGAAGACGAGGAAGAAGAGGACGACGAAGAGCCTTGACGGGTCCGAGGGGGGCCGTTCTGGCCGCGTTTTTGCAACGCAGCACGCCCGCGTTTTTTCTGCTATAATCAAACCCTTGCGGCGATCTGCGCGTTTTCCACTGAAGGTTGCCCGCCGCATCAGCTTGCAGTCCCAAGGCAACCGGATCATCGGCTTCTAATCTTCGGGGCGGTTCATGCCGCCCCTCGTCTTTCGCCCCTCGGGTCGAACGGCAGCTTCCGGTTAGCGACGATGGCTTTGCAGTACGTCGACCCGGTCGCGGCAAAACTCCTCGTTTCCGCGAAGTCCGGACTTTTTGCAGTCCACGATTGGAAACGAACATGCGTTTTGAAGAAATGAACCTCGCGCCGCAGATCCTGCAGGCGCTCACTGCCTGTGGCTACGATGAGCCCACGCCCATCCAGGCACAGACGATTCCGGCGCTGCTCGAAGGCCGCGACGTCATCGGCTCGGCGCAAACCGGCACCGGCAAGACCGCGGCCTTCGTGCTGCCGGCGTTGCATCGGATCGCGGCTCAACCGAACGCACCGGTAGGGAAACACCGGATGACGAGCGTGCCGCGCGTGCTGGTCTTGGCACCGACGCGCGAACTCGCGCAGCAGGTTGCCGAACAGGCGGTGCGGTACGGCCAGGGGCTGCGCGTACGCACCGTATGCCTCTACGGTGGCGCGCCTTATCCGGTTCAGAATCGCGCGCTGCAGCGCGGCGTCGACCTGCTGGTCGCAACACCGGGCCGGCTGATGGACCACGTCGACCGTGGCCGCGTGGACCTGTCGCAGCTCGAAGTGCTCGTTCTCGACGAAGCCGATCGCATGCTGGACATGGGCTTCATCGACGACGTCGAGCGCGTGTGCGCGCTGACGCCCGCGACGCGCCAGACCGTGCTCTTCTCCGCGACCTTCGACGGTGCTATGGGACGGCTGGCCGCGAAGTTGACCCGCAATCCGACCCGCGTCGACATCCAGGGCCAGAAATCATCGCCACTGGCCATCGAACAGCGCGTGCATTTCGCCGATGACCGCTCGCACAAATACCGGCTTCTCGACCACCTGCTTGCCGATACGGGAATGGGGCAGAGCATCGTGTTCATCGCGACCAAGCGGGACGCCGAGGCGCTGGCCGTCAAGCTGCAGGGTGAAGGCCACGCGGCGGCGGCATTGCACGGCGACATGAACCAGTACGAGCGCAACCGAACGCTGGCCAACATGCGCCGCGGCGGCGTACGCACGCTCGTCGCTACCGACGTGGCGGCGCGGGGCCTCGACGTGCCCGGCATTTCCCACGTCATCAACTTCGACCTGCCGCGGCAGGCCGAGGATTACGTGCACCGCATCGGCCGCACCGGCCGCGCCGGTGCTTCCGGCATCGCCGTATCGTTCGCGAACCACGCCGAGCGCGGCACGTTGCGCGACATCGAGCGCTTCACCGGCGCGGCGATCCCGGCGCATGTCATTCCCGGCCTCGAGCCGCGTGCGCGGTCGTCGGCGGCCGGTGACGCGCGCAGACCCGCTTTCGGCAAGCCGGCTCCGCGCGGCCGTTCCTACGGCGCGCCGTCCGCCTTCGCGCGCGATCGCAAGGCCGGTGGCTACCGCGATCGGGCCGGCGCGACCGGCGGATTCAGCCGCAAGAACGACCGCAGCCGCTAGGCTGGACTTAGTCGAGGCCGCCGAAGCGGACGTAGAACGCCGCGTCCGCCGGCGGGAAATCCTCGTCGGCGTTCGCGAGCGTCTCCGCCAGGTGCCGTTCGGCACAGCGGTGGGTCAGCCGATAGAAATCGCGGCATAGCGCGTAGGCTGCGGCGCCGGGCCAGTCGAGCGGCAAGAGCGCCGCCGGCAGCAGCGGGTCGCGCAGCATAACGCGCCGATACGCATGGATCAGCAGCGTGCGCACAACGAAGCATTGCTGCGGGTCGTGCGCGCCTTCGCGCGTGGCACGAAAGCGATCGATGACCGCGCCGAAGCGCTTCAGGAACCTCCGGTAATCGGCGGCGAGCGTGCCCAAGTCCCACGCCTCGGTGACGGCCGCGGCCAGCGGACGGCGCCCCGGCACGTCGCGCGCAATTCCGAATAGCACGTGCTCCGCAACACCGGGCGCTTCCACGGCGCCTGGAAATGCGCGTTGGGCCTGCGCGGGCCGCAGGAAGACGGCCGGGCCCAATGCACCGAATCCCGACCAGACGAGTTCGTCACGCAGCGCAGCCCGGCGCACCGGCGGCACAGTGTCCGCCAGCAACAGTTCCCAGGTGCCGTCCCAGCCATCGTCGTTCCGCGTATAGATTCGGCGATAGGCATCGTCGAAGCGCCGCTTCCCCTCGCGCGTCAACCGGTAGCGGCTCGTCCGCCCGTGCGTGGTCGCAGAAAGCCAGCCATCCTGCGCGAGCCGGAATACGCTGGTGCGGACCAGGCGCTCGTTGATGCCGAAGGGCGCCATCAACCGGATGAGCCCGGCCAGCCAGACGGCGCCTCCATGGGGTGCGAGCGCGTCGCCCCAGACGGTCACGATGAGGGACTTCGCCCGCGGCGGGTCGGCCTTCAATGTGCGCAGCAGCCAACTTGCGATCTCGGGGTCGGCGGTCCTGCCGTTTTCCGGCCGAGGGCTGCGTCCCCGCAGCGAACGTGATACAACTGACTCTTGACGCATCGTTAAACTGTATCATATTATTCGCCATATGCGCCAGCCCCCAGCGGCCGCTGGCGCCGGACGAGGAGCAGCGATGTACGCGCAGATGGTCGAGACCGGACAGAAGAAGGTCCGCAGCGCCGAAGACATGTCGCCGGAGGAGCGCGCGTTCCAGGCGCGCGTGGACGCCGACGTCAAGATCGAGCCCAAGGACTGGATGCCCGATGCGTATCGCAAGACGCTGGTGCGCCAGATCCAGCAGCACGCGCATTCAGAGATTGTCGGCATGCTGCCCGAGGGCAACTGGATTACCCGCGCGCCGACGCTGAAACGCAAGGCGATCCTCATGGCCAAAGTGCAGGACGAGGGCGGCCACGGTCTCTACCTGTACGCGGCGGCCGAGACGCTGGGCGTTTCGCGCGACCAGCTCATCGACGACCTGCACGCCGGCAAGGTCAAGTATTCATCGATCTTCAACTACCCGACGCTGACGTGGGCCGATATCGGCGCGATCGGCTGGCTGGTCGACGGTGCCGCGATCATGAACCAGATCCCGCTGTGCCGCTGTTCGTACGGCCCGTACGCGCGGGCAATGGTCCGTGTGTGCAAGGAGGAATCGTTCCACCAGCGCCAGGGCTACGACATCATGATGACGCTGTGCCGCGGCACACCCGAACAGAAGGCGATGGCCCAGGATGCGCTCAACCGCTGGTGGTGGCCGTCGCTCATGATGTTCGGTCCGCCGGATGCCGACAGCGTGCACAGCGCGCAGTCGGCGCAGTGGAAGATCAAGCTCCTGTCGAACGACGAGCTGCGCCAGCGCTTCGTCGACCAGACCGTGCCGCAGGCCGACTACCTCGGGATCACGATGCCCGATCCCCAATTGAAATGGAACGCGGACAGCGGCCACTACGACTTCGGCGCCATCGACTGGAGCGAATTCCACGCCGTGCTCAAGGGCAACGGCCCCTGCAACCGCGAGCGGCTCGCAGCGCGCGTCAAGGCGTGGGAGGATGGCGCGTGGGTGCGTGACGCGGCGACCGCGCATGCGCAAAAGCGCGCAGTTCAAAGTACGAAGGAGGCCGCGTGAGCACCGAAGGGCCGCCCCGAGGTGCGAACTCCGCCCCCGTCGGGGGCAGCGAACGAAGTGAGCGTGGGGGTACTTTATGAGCAAAGACTGGCCGCTGTGGGAAATCTTCATCCGTTCGCAGCACGGATTGGCGCACAAGCACGTGGGCAGCCTGCACGCGGCGGATGCGGAAATGGCGATCAACAATGCGCGCGACGTCTATACGCGGCGCAACGAGGGCGTGTCGATCTGGGCGTTGAAGTCGACCGACATCGTGGCCTCCGCGCCGGGCGACAAGGAAGCGTTGTTCGAGCCCGCGAACAGCAAGGTCTACCGGCATCCGACGTTCTTTCCGATGCCGGAGGAAGTGAAACACATATGATTCACGACAAAGCCCTGTTCGAATATTTGCTCCGACTGGGTGACACCGATGTCGTGCTGGCGCAACGCCTCGGCGAATGGGTCGGCCACGGTCCCGTCCTGGAAGAGGACATCGCGCTCGCCAACGTCGGCCTCGACCTCCTGGGGCAGGGACGGATGTGGTTGAGCTATGGGGGCGAGGTCGAGGCACGGATTCACGGAAAGGGCCGCACCGAGGACGAGTTGGCTTTCCTGCGCGACGGCGGCGCGTTCCGCAATTTGCTGCTCGCGGAAATGCCCAACGGCGATTTCGCGGCGACGATGGCGCGGCAATTCTATTTCGACCAGTTCCATCTGCTGCTGCTGCGCGCGCTCTGCGGCTCGACCGATCCGCGCATGGCGGAAATCGCCGCCAAGGGCGCCAAGGAAGTCGCCTACCACGCGGAGCGCAGCATGGAATGGGTGATCCGGTTGGGCGACGGTACCGCCGAATCCCACGCGCGGATGCAGCGGGCGCTCGACGCATTGTGGATGTACACCGGCGAAATGTTCACCGCGGACGCCTCCGAGTTGGCCCTGGCGGAATCCGGCATCGGCGCCGACGCGCGCGCGATGCATGAGCCATGGCTTGCCTCCGTCGGCGCAGTGCTCGCCGAGGCGACGCTTTCGCTGCCGGCCGGAGAATGGATGCAAGGAAGCAACGCGCGCGGGGGCAAGCAGGGCGTGCATACCGAGCATCTGGGCCACCTGCTGACGGAAATGCAATTCCTGCAGCGCGCCTATCCCGGAGCGCAGTGGTGAAGGATCTGGTGCAGCAGCAGGACATCGCGCAAGAGCCGGTCGTCGCTCGTCCCGGCGAGACCGAGGTGACGCGCGACGAAGGCGCTCTCCCGGTGCGCCCGACGCTGGACGTCGTGTGGGCGGCGCTCGCCACCGTCCCCGATCCGGAGGTTCCGGTCATCTCCATTGTCGAGCTCGGCATCGTGCGCAGCGTCGCCTGGCAAGGCGCGCAGCTCATCGTCGAGGTGACGCCCACTTACTCCGGCTGTCCCGCCACCGAAATGATCAATATGCTGATCCGGGAGACGCTCGCCGTCATCGGCGTGGCGGATGTCACGCTGGTCAGCCGTCTTTCGCCGCCGTGGAGCACCGATTGGATCGCGCCGGAAGCGAAAGCGCGCCTGAAGAGCTTCGGCATCGCGCCACCGCATCTCACGGGCGGCCGCGTCGACGTTTCCGGCATCAGCCCGCTGCGCCGCGCGAGTGCCGTGGTGCCGTGCCCGCGCTGCGATTCGGAAAATACAGAGCTCCTTTCGCAGTTCGGTTCAACGGCCTGCAAGGCGCAGTACCGCTGCCTCGACTGCCGCGAGCCGTTCGACTACTTCAAGCCTCACTGAGCACGGGGTTAGACGCATTTGAGTAAATTCCACCCGCTGCCCATCGCCCGCGTCGAGCGCGAAACGCGCGATGCCGTCGCCATCACGTTCGCCGTGCCGGAAGCGCTGCGCGACCAGTTCCGCTTCGAGCAGGGCCAGCACCTGACGTTGCGCACCGACCTGGGTGGCCTGGACGTGCGCCGGTCGTATTCGATCTGCTCGGCGGTGCAGGACGGGGCGCTGCGCATTGCGGTGAAGAAGGCATCCGGGGGCGTGTTCTCGACGTGGGCAAACAACGCGCTGAAGGCCGGCGACACGATCGACGTCATGCCGCCGCTCGGACATTTCAACGTCCCACTGGACGCCGCCGCTTCGAAGCACTACTTGGGATTCGCCGCCGGCAGCGGGATCACGCCGCTCCTGTCGATCATCAAGACCACGCTCGCGGCGGAGCCGCGCAGCAGCTTTACCCTGGTCTATGGCAACCGCGCCTCCGGTACCGTGATGTTCAAGGAGGAGTTGGCGGCGCTCAAGGACACCTACCTCGGGCGCTTCAACCTGGTCCACGTGTTGTCGCGCGAAGCGCAGGATATCGAACTGCTGCACGGCCGCATCGACCGAGCCAAGGCCGACGCGCTGCTCGCGCAATGGGTCCGCCTGGATGACATCGACATTGCGTTCGTCTGCGGTCCGGAGGGCATGATGGAAGCCGTCACCGCGGCCTTGAGGGCGCGCGGCTTCCCCGACGCCCGGATCAAGGTCGAACGGTTCGCGGCGAGCATTCCCAAACACACGCACGTCGCGCAGAAAGCGCCCGAGCCCGGCCACACGGACTGCGAAGTGACGGTGACCATCGACGGCGCAACCCATACCTTCGTCCTGGAAAAGGCGAAGGAGAACATCCTCGAGGCGGGACTGCGCAACGGCATCGAGTTGCCGTATTCGTGCAAGGGCGGCGTGTGCTCGACGTGCCGCTGCCGCCTCGTGGAAGGCGAGGTCGACATGGACGTCAACTTCGCGCTGGAAGACTACGAGGTGGCGCGCGGCGTCATCCTGGCCTGCCAGAGCTATCCCGTCACGGACAAGGTCACGGTCGACTACGATCAGACTGGCGCGTAGCTGAATCTCACGCGCCTGCGTGATATAAACTGCGGGAAAAGCCAAGAGGAGTTCGCCCTTGTCGCATCCCATGTTCGAACGCCACCGCGCGACGCTCGACCGCGCGCTGCAAGCCATTGGTGAGCGCAGCTACTGGAGCGCCTTCCCGGAATCGGCAAGTCCCAAGAACTATGGCGAGGGCGCGGCCGAGGCCGGCAAGGCGGCGTTCGAGGCGCTGCTCGGCAAGCGCTTTCCGCTGACACAACCCGCCTCGGTGGGCCAGGTGGGCTCCGAGAAATCGCCCTTCGGGCTCCCCCTTGGCATCACCTACCCGAAGGTCGACCTCGATGCGCTACTGGCGGTTGCGGGGCGCGCGCAGGATCAGTGGAAAAATGCCGGCCCGGAAACGTGGGTGGGCGTGAGCCTGGAAATCATCGCGCGCTTGAATCGCGCGAGTTTCGAGATCGCCAATGCCGTCATGCACACCACCGGGCAGGCGTTCATGATGGCCTTCCAGGCAGGCGGCCCGCATGCGCAGGATCGCGCGCTCGAAGCGGTCGCCTATGCGTGGGACGAATTGCGCCGCGTTCCGGCGCAGGCGCTGTGGGAAAAGCCGCAGGGCAAGAACGAGCCCATCCGGATGGAGAAGCACTACCGCATCGTGCCGCGCGGCGTGGCGCTCGTCATCGGCTGCTGCACGTTTCCAACGTGGAACGGCTACCCGGGACTCTTTGCGAGCCTCGCCACCGGGAACGTGGTCGTGGTCAAGCCGCACCCCGGCGCCATCATTCCTCTGGCCATCACCGTGAGGATTGCGCGCGAAGTTCTGGCGGAGGCGGGCTATGACCCCAACGTCGTCACGCTGCTTGCGCACGAACCGGGCGACGATACGGCACGCACGGTCGCACTGCGGCCGGAAGTCAAGATCATCGACTTTACCGGCAGCACCGCCAACGGCCGCTGGCTGGAGGAAAACGCGCGGCAGGCGCAGGTGTACACCGAGAAGGCGGGTGTCAACCAGATCATCATCGATTCCGCGGCGGACATCAAAGCCGTTGCCCGCAACATCGCGTTTTCGCTGGCGCTTTATTCCGGCCAGATGTGCACGGCGCCGCAGAACATCTACGTGCCGAAGGAGGGCATCGTCACGTCGGAGGGCCCGATGACGTTCGATCAGGTGGCTGCGGCCATCGCCGAGGGCGTGCAGAAACTCTTGAGCGATCCTGCGCGCGCTGTCGAGGTGCTTGGCTCCTTGCAAAACGAGGGTGTGGTCAGGCGGCTCGAAGCCGCGCGCTCGCTCGGCGCCGTGGTGCTCGACACTCAGGTGATCGCCCATCCGACGTTTCCCAACGCGACGGTCCGCACGCCGCTCATCGTCAAGTTGACTGCGGCCGACCGCGCGACCTATCTCAACGAATGGTTCGGCCCGATCGCCTTCGTCATCGGCACGGAATCGACGGACGAGAGCCTCCAGATCGCACGCGACGCTGTGCGCGGCCACGGTGCGCTCACGCTGTCCGTGTATTCGACCAGCGAGGATGTGATCGGCGAGGCGGTAGACGTCGCGGAAGACGCGGGCGTCGCGCTGTCGATCAACCTGACGGGTGCGGTGTTCGTCAACCAGTCGGCGGCGTTTTCCGATTTTCACGGCACTGGCGCCAATCCGGCGGCCAATTCGGCGCTGACGGATGCGGCTTATGTCGCGAGCCGCTTCCGCGTCGTGCAGCACCGCCGTCACGTCTGAAGTGTCCACTTCCAGTGGCGTCGTGGATGCGAAAATCGATGATGTACTGAAATCATGACGTACGGGACGATCCTCTATACCAGTGCAGGCGGCGTCGCGCGCGTGACGCTCAATCGCCCGGACCGCTTGAACAGCTTCACGGCGCAAATGCACGAGGAATTGCGCGACGCGCTGGCCAAGGTCAAGGCCGATGCGTCGGCGCGCGTGATGCTACTGACCGGTGCGGGACGCGGCTTTTGCGCCGGCCAGGATCTCTCCGACCGTACGGTCGCCCCGGGCGACGCGCCGGTCGATCTCGGCACATCGATCGAGCACAATTACCGCCCGCTGATACTGACGCTGCGCTCGCTGCCGGTGCCCGTCGTCTGCGCGGTGAACGGCGTCGCTGCTGGCGCCGGCGCGAACATCGCGCTGTGCTGCGACCTGGTCATCGCGGCCCAATCGGCGAGCTTCATCCAGGCCTTTTGCAAGATCGGCCTCATTCCCGACTCGGGCGGCACGTACTTCCTGCCGCGCCTCGTCGGCACGGCGCGCGCGATGGGCCTTGCGCTGCTGGGCGACAAGCTGTCCGCGCAGCAGGCGGCGGAGTGGGGACTGATCTGGAGGTGCGTGGAGGATGCCGAGCTCAAGCCGACGGTGGACGCGCTGCTCGCGCAACTCGCGCAGGCGCCGACCAGGGCGCTCGTCGCGGCGCGGCGCGCGCTCCATGCTTCGGACCACGCGACGATTCAAGCGCAACTCGACCTCGAGCGCGACCTGCAGCGCGAACTTGGATTCGGCGCCGACTATCGCGAAGGTGTGGACGCGTTCCTCGCCAAGCGCGCGCCGCGCTTCATGGGAAAGTAGGCTCCACGCAATGGCCGACGCGCTTCCCTGCTCTGCAGAAATCGGTGTGATCGGCGCCGGTGCCATGGGCGCGGGCATCGCGCAAATCGCGGCTCAGGCAGGGCATCGCGTGTGCCTGTTCGACACCGACATGGGCGCGGCCGACAAGGCCAAGGCGAAAATCGGCGAAACGCTGGCCACGCTGGCGACAAAGGGCAAGATTGACCGCGCCGCGGCCGATGCTGCCGCAGGACGCATCGTTGCCGTCCATGCCCTCGGCGATTTCGTCAGCGCGAAGCTCATCATCGAGGCGATCGTCGAGGACCTGGATGTCAAGCGCAAACTGCTGCGCGAACTCGAGGTCGTGGTGAGTCCGGACACGATCCTCGCCAGCAACACGTCGTCGCTTTCGATTACGGCGCTGGCTGCGGGCATGAAATATCCGGGCCGGGTGGCCGGGATGCACTTCTTCAATCCGGCGCCGCTGATGCCGCTGGTCGAAGTCGTCAGCGGCCTTGCGACCAATCCCGAAACGGCGAACACGATATATGCGACGGCGCTGGCCTGGGGCAAAGCGCCCGTGCACGCCCGGTCGACACCCGGCTTCATCGTCAACCGCTGTGCCCGGCCCTTCTATGCGGAAGCGCTGCGCGTCCTGGCCGAACGCGCGGCCGATCCCGCGACGCTCGACGCCATCATGCGCGAGGCCGGCGGCTTTCGCATGGGACCTTTCGAATTGATGGACCTGATCGGTCTCGACGTCAACGTCGCGGTGACGCGGAGCGTGTGGCAGGCATTCTTCCACGATGCGCGCTTTACGCCGTCGGTGACGCAGCACGAAATGGTCGCCGCAGGCTATCTGGGGCGCAAGGCCGGGCGCGGTTTCTACGACTATGGCGCGAATGCCGTCAAACCCACGCCGACGACAGAACCTCCTCGGCCAAAACCCGGCAAGGTCACGCGACGCGGCGAGTTGCGCATGGGTGCCGAACTCGCCGCGCGCCTCGGGGCGACAAGTGCGGCCGCCGATGCGCGATTTCCGCAAGGTGCGCTTCACTTGGACGATGCCGCATGGCTGGTTCCGGGGAACGGCCGGACGGCGACGGCCGTCGCGGCGGACGCCGGCGTGCGCGACGTCGTGACCTTCGACCTGGCCTTCGACTACGCCAAGTGCACGCGCCTCGCGCTCGCGCGCGCGGACACGTGCAGCGACGCCGCATTTTCGGCGGCCGTGGGCGCGCTGCAGGCGGCGGGCATTGCGGTCTCGCGCATCGACGATGTGGCAGGGCTGGTCGTGCTACGCACCGTGGCCATGCTTGCGAACGAGGCCGCGGATGCGGTGACGCAGGGCATCGCCAGCGCCGCCGACGTCGACCTCGCGTTGCAGAAAGGCGTCAACTATCCGCGCGGACCGCTGGCGTGGGCGGACGCGCTGGGGCCGGTCTTCATCCGCGACACGCTGTCCAACCTGGCCGCTCACTATGGCGAGGATCGTTACCGGCTGTCGCCGCTGATCGCGCGCCGGTGCGCGAGCGAAGGCACGCTCTCCGCATGAATTCAACGACGCACGCCGAGACTGCCCTGTCCGCCGACGAGGCGCAGGCGCTCGCGGAGCGCTGCGCCGAGGCCATGTACGCGCGGGACCGCGCGTCGCAGGCGCTCGGCATGCGCATCGTGCAAATCGCGCCGGGATTCGCGGCGCTGACGATGACCGTGCGCGCCGACATGCTGAACGGCCATGCCACGTGTCACGGCGGCTTCATCTTCTCGCTCGCCGACAGCGCCTTCGCGTTCGCCTGCAACAGCCGCAACCTGACCACCGTCGCGGCGGGATGCGCGATCGAGTTCCTGGCGCCTGCGCGCGAAGGCGATGTGCTCACCGCGACCGGCCGCGAGCGCGCTCTGGCCGGCCGCAGTGGCGTCTATGATATTGACGTGACGAACGCACATGGCGCGACCATCGCCGTGTTTCGCGGCAAGAGTGCCCGCATCAAGGGCCACGTCATTGCCGGACCGACAGGCCACGCGGAGTAGCGCCGATGCCTTCGAAGCGGCCGCGCCCGGACGAACTGGAGCCCATCGAGCTCGCGAGCCGTGACGAACTGCAGGCGCTGCAGCTCGCGCGCCTCCAATGGTCGCTCAAGCATGCCTATGACAACGTGGCGCACTACCGCAAGGCGTTCGACGCCAAAGGCGTGAAACCGGGCGATCTCAAGGCTCTCGAAGACCTGGCGAAATTCCCGTTTACCGTGAAGACGGACTTGCGCGACAACTATCCGTTCGGCATGTTCGCCGTGCCGCGCGAGCAGGTGTCGCGCATCCATGCGTCGTCCGGCACGACCGGCAAGCCGACCGTCGTGGGCTACACGCGCAAGGACATCGACACGTGGTCGACCGTGATGGCGCGCTCGATCCGCGCGGCGGGCGGACGCGCCGGCGACATCCTGCATGTCGCGTACGGGTATGGGCTCTTCACTGGTGGGCTCGGTGCGCATTACGGTGCGGAGAAGTTGGGTTGCACGGTAATTCCGATGTCCGGCGGACAGACCGAGAAGCAGGTGCAGCTGATCCAGGACTTCA
Organism: uncultured beta proteobacterium; assembly: GCA_963755065.1. GTDB lineage: Bacteria > Pseudomonadota > Gammaproteobacteria > Burkholderiales > Casimicrobiaceae > VBCG01. The sequence goes on along the minus strand of CAVWIM010000003.1, from coordinate 88,693 downwards.
AGCCGTCGGTGATCATGGTCACGCCGTCATACATGCTGGCGATTGCCGAGGAAATGGAGCGGCAAGGCATCGATCCCGCGACGTGCTCGCTCGAAATCGGCATCTTCGGCGCCGAGCCGTGGACGCCGACGATGCGCCAGGCGATCGAGGCCAAGCTCGCGATGGATGCGATCGACATCTACGGCTTGTCCGAAGTGATGGGTCCGGGCGTCGCGCAGGAATGCATCGAGACCAAGGATGGCCTGACGGTGTGGGAGGACCACTTCTATCCGGAGATCGTCCACCCCGAGACCGGCGCGGTGCTTGCCCGATGGCGAAAAGGGCGAGCTCGTGTTCACGTCGTTGACTAAAGAGGCGTTGCCGATCATCCGCTACCGCACGCGCGACCTGACTCGCCTGCTGCCGCCGACCGCGCGGGCAATGCGCCGCATGGAGAAGATCACCGGCCGCTCCGACGACATGATGATCATCCGTGGCGTCAATGTGTTCCCGACGCAGATCGAGGAACTGATCCTCAAGGATGCGGTGCTTGCGCCACACTATGTGCTCGAGATCACGCGCCCGGGCAATCTCGACGAACTGACGGTGATGGTCGAACGCGTGCCGGCGGCGGGATCGGCCGACGGCAATGCGGCGGGAACGCGGCTCGCGCACCACATCAAGGCCATGATCGGCGTCACCGCGGAGGTGCGTGTATCGGCGCCCGGTAGCATCGAGCGCTCGCTCGGCAAGGCCAAGCGCATCGTGGACAAGCGTCCGAAATGAAAGCGATGCGTGACCCGCGGGCGGCCTTTACGGAAGCCGAATGGACGGCGCGCGTCGAGCTCGCGGCGTGCTATCGGATTTTCGCGATGCTGGGCTGGACCGAGCTCATATACAACCACATCACCGTGCGGCTGCCCGGCCCCGACAAGCACTTCCTGATCAATCCGTTTGGCCTGCACTACACGGAAGTGTGCGCGTCGAAGCTGGTCAAGATCGACCTCGCGGGCAGCGTCATCGGCGAATCGGCATGGCCTGTCAATCCGGCCGGATTCACCGTGCATGCGGCGATCCACGACGGGATTCCCGCCGCGCATTGCGTCATGCACACGCATACGACCGCCGGCATGGCGGTGGCGTGCTCCGCCGGCGGGCTGTCGCTTTCCAATTTCTACTCGGCCCAGTTATATGGCAAGGTCGCGTACCACGACTTCGAAGGCATCACCGTGCATGCGGACGAAGGGCCGCGGCTCATCCGAAATATCGGCGACCGGCCCGCGGTGATCCTGCACAATCACGGCCTGCTGGCGTGGGGCGACACGGTGCCGCGCGCATTCGCCACGTTGTGGACGCTGAACCGCGCCTGCGAAATCCAGCTCGCGTCGATGGCGATGGGACCGGTGATCGAGATTGCGGAAGACATCCAGCGCAAGAGCACGCGCGATTCGCTGCAGTTCAATGCCCAATTCGGCGCCGGCAAGGACGTGTTCGACGCGCTGGCACGGTTGGTCGACCGGACCGACACCTCGTATCGCACATGAAGGTTTGCATCTTCGGCGCCGGTGCGGTCGGCGGCTTTCTCGGCGCGCGGCTCGCGCAATCCGGATACGACGTTTCGGCGGTAGCGCGGGGCGCGACGGCCGCGGCATTGCGAAAACATGGGCTGCGCGTGCAAAGCGGCGACGAGCTGTCGAGCGCGGCGGTTACCGTGGCCGAGAACCCGGCCGATCTGGGTGCGCAGGACTTGGTCGTCGTCGCCGTGAAGGGGCCGGCGATGGCCAGCGTCGCGTCGCGCATTGCGCCGCTTCTCGGCGCGGACACCATGGTGCTGACGGCGATGAACGGCGTGCCGTGGTGGTTCTTCCACGGCTTCGGCGGAAAGTTTGCCGGCACGCCGCTCCTGTCGATCGACCCCGATGGCGCCATTGCCGCCGCGATTCCCGACCGCCACGTCGTGGGTTGCGTCGTCCACCTGTCGTGCGCGACACCCGAGCCGGGCATCGTGCGGCACGTCTTCGGCAACCAGTTGATCATCGGCGAACCCAATCGGGACAATTCGGGCCGCCAGTCGCCGCGCGTCGAAGCGCTGGCCGCCATGCTCGCGCAAGCCGGCTTCGCGACCACCGTGTCGGCTTCGATCCAGTCGGACATCTGGTACAAGCTGTGGGGAAACATGACGATGAATCCGGTCTCGGCGCTCACCGGTGCGACTGTCGACCGGATCGTCGACGATCCCCTCGTCCTTCGCTTCTGCCTTGCGGCGATGGCCGAGGCCGCGGCGGTGGGCACGGCGATCGGGTGTCCGATCGCGCAAAGCGGCGAGGACCGCATTGGTGTCGCGCGCAAGCTCGGCGCGTTCAAGACGTCGATGCTGCAGGACGTCGAGGCCGGCAAGCCGGTGGAGCTCGATGCGCTGGTGACGGTGGTGCGCGAAATCGGGGAGCGCGCGGGAATCGCGACTCCGAACGTTGACGCGCTGCTGGGACTGGCGCGCGTTCAGGCGCAGACCCGCGGGCTGTACCCAAGGTAGGCATTACGAGTAGGCACTGAGGCGTTCGATAAACGCCCCATATTTCGATAATCGCACCGAGCCGCGCCAATCCTTCACGGCGAAGTGCGCGAGAATCGCCTCGGGCGCACGCGATGCGGCCACTTTCGACCGGACGCGCAATGGCCAAGACCCACATCACCCGTTTCACCGTCGAGTTCGGCGACTGCGATCCGGCCGGGATCGTCTTCTACCCCAACTTCTTCCGGTGGATGGACGCTGCGTCGTTGCACTTCTTTCGCGACGCCGGTGTCTCGTCGTGGCGCGAACTCGAGGCGCAAACCGGCATCGTCGGCACGCCGATCGTCGATGTTTCGGCGCGCTTCCTGCGTCCGGCGAGTTATGGCGACGTGATCGAGGTCGAAACGACGATCGATGAGTGGCGCGGCAAGAGCTTCGTGTTCAAGCACGTCGTACGGTGCGGCGGCGATGTGCTGGTCGAGGGCCTCGAGGTGCGCATCTTCGCCCGGCGCCATGCGGAGAATTCCCGGCGGATCGAGGCCGTGTCAGCGCCGGAGTCGATCCGCCGGTTATGCGATTGACAATACAAAATGAGGAATGATGGATCCGGTGCATGAACCCACCGACCACGCAGTGCCCGCCGCTCCGCCCAGGATGTTCGGCCCGGGCGGCCGCGTCCTGCTCCAGTCGTCGAAGAACCTCGCGATCGCCGGCGGACTGGTCTTCGTCGGCCTCGTCGCGATGTCCATCGTCTCGATCGTCGGCCGCAAGCTCTTCGGCTGGGTGGTTCCGGGCGACGTCGAACTGCTGCAGATGTGCGCGGCCTTCGCGGCGTCGGCGTTCTTTGCGTATTGCCACATGATCAACGGCGACGTGAAGGTCGACTTCTTCACGCACAACCTGGCCCCGCGGAACGTGGCCCGGCTCGATGCGATCGGCTCGCTGCTCGTCGGCCTCTTTGGCGCGGTGATCGCCTGGCGGACGGCGGCCGGCGCCGTCGCGCTCAAGGACGTGGGCGAGACCTCGGCCATCCTGGGCTGGCCGGTGTGGATCGCGCAGGCGCTGATGGTGCCCGGCTTTGCCCTGCTCGCCGCCGCGGGACTTTACATGAGCGTCTTCCACCTGCGCATGAGCGCACGCGAAGCGATGAAAAGTGCCACTGCATGAGCGGCATCGAGGTCGGGTTCATCGTGTTCGGCGCGATGCTGGCGCTGATGGTGATACGCGTCCCGATCGGCGTCGCGATGTTCATCGTTGGCGCGGCAGGTTACGTCTACCTCACCGGCGGCAACGTGATGGCGTTGCTCAATTCGCTCAAGAACCTGGCCTACGCGCGGCTTTCCAATTACGACTTGGTCGTCATCCCGCTGTTTCTGTTGATGGGCCAGTTCGCGACGCACGGAGGCCTGAGCAAGTCGCTGTTCAAATTCGTCGGCGCGTTCCTCGGTCATTTTCGCGGCGGGGTCGCGATGGCGGCGATCGGCGCGTGCGCGGGCTTCGGCGCGATCTGCGGCTCGTCGGTGGCGACCGCCGCGACGATGGGGCAGGTGGCGTTGCCCGAGCTGCGCCGCTTCGGCTATTCGGGCTCGCTCGCGACCGGCGCGCTGGCCGCCGGCGGCACGCTCGGCATCATGATCCCGCCGTCGGTGCCGCTCGTGATCTACGCGATCCTCACGCAGGAGTCGATCGGCAAGCTGTTCGTGGCTGCCGTTTTGCCCGGGATCATCGCGATGCTGGGCTACATGCTGGTCGTGAAGCTCGTCGTCACATGGAAGCCGGAAGCCGGACCGGCAGGCCCGCGCGTCGCATGGCCCGAGCGCATTGGCAGCCTGCTGCGCGTGTTGCCGGTGCTGCTCGTATTCCTCGTCGTGATCGTCGGCATCTACGGCGGCTGGGCGAATCCGACCGAGGCGGCGGCGATCGGCGCCGCGGCGTGCGGCGGGATCGCGATCGTGAGCGGCCGCATGCGGACGCGCGGGCTGATCGACAGCGCGCTGGGCACGGCGCAGGCGACCGCCATGATCTTCCTCGTGCTGCTTGGCGCGGACATGATGAATTCGGCGCTCGCGCTGTCGCAGATGCCGGTCGAGCTCGCGACCTGGGTGAAGGCGAGCGGGTTTTCGCCGCTGTTCGTGATGGCGATGATCCTCGTCATCTATATCTTCCTGGGCTGCGTGATGGACGCACTGGCGATGATCCTGCTCACGATTCCGATCTTCTACCCGATGGTGATGGCGCTCGATTACTGGGGCATGTCGAACGACGACAAGTCGATCTGGTTCGGCATCCTCGCGCTGATGGTCGTCGAGATCGGGCTGGTGCATCCCCCCGTCGGCCTCAACGTCTATATCATCAACCGGCTGGCCAAGGACGTCCCGCTCACCGAGACCTTCAAGGGCGTCGTGCCGTTCCTGCTGTCCGATTTCGTCCGGATCACGTTGCTCGTGTACTTCCCGATCCTCTCGCTGTACCTCGTCCACACGTTCAAACATTGAAATCTTTTCGCCCCAAGGAGGAGACATCATGAAAACACGTAATCTCGCAACGACGGTCGCCACGGCGCTGGCGCTCGCCGCCGCCGCCGCACACGGGCAGGAAGTGACGCTCAAGATCCACCATTTCCTACCGCCCAAGGGCACGATCCAGGCGCAGGTGTTCGAGCCGTGGTGCGAAAAACTGGGCAAGGAATCGAACGGCCGCATCAAGTGCCAGATCTACCCGGCCATGCAGTTGGGTGGCACGCCGCCGCAGTTGTTCGACCAGGCGCGCGACGGTGTCGCTGACATCATCTGGACGATCCCGACCTACCAGGCGGGACGCTTCACCAAGTCCGAGGTTTTCGAGCTGCCGTTCATGGCGAAGAACGCGGAGAGCGGCAGCCCGGCGCTGTGGGAGTACATCCAGAAGAACTCGCTGGACGAATTCCGCGGCGTCAAACTCCTTGCAACACACTTGCACGACGGTTCGCTGCTGCACTTCTCGAACAAGCGCGTGACCAACCTGGACGAGCTCAAGGGGCTGAAGGTGCGCGCGCCGACACGCATCGGCAGCAAGTTCCTGGCCGCGATCGGCGCCGTTCCGGTGCAAATGCCGGTACCGCAGGTGACGGAGTCGCTCGCGAAGTCGGTGATCGATGGTGCCATGGTGCCGTGGGAGGTCGCGCCGGCGCTCAAGCTGCAGGAGGTCACGAAGTACCACCTCGACACGGCACCGGGTGTCGACAAGATGTCGAACTCGATCTTCGTGATCGCGATGAACCCGGCGAAATACGACAGCCTGCCGCCCGATTTGAAGAAAGTCATCGATGCCAACTCCGGTATCGAATTCTCGAAGCAGATCGGCAAGATCTTCGACGGCACCACCACCGCCGGGAAGAAACTCGCCGCGGACGCGGGCGGCGTGTTCGACACGCTGTCGCCGGCGGAATTCGACCGCTGGAAAAAGGCGACGGAAGGGGTGGACAAGGACTGGTTCACCGAGGTCGGTGCCAAAGGCGGCAACGGGCCCGCGCTGCTCGATGACGCCCGGGCCCTCATCAAGAAGAACGGCGGCTGAAAATCGCTCCCTGCAGTCGGATGCCGCGTCCTTGCCGGGGCGCGGCATTTCTTTGGGTATGATGGTGGATCGCCTCGCCGGGAAGCAGCCCTTGCTCGACAAGTCCGTCACGCCAAGCTACATCGTCCAGCACCTCGACCAGTACGTGATCGGCCAGGATGATGCCAAAAAGACGGTTGCCGTCGCCGTCTACCTGCATTACCGGAAGATCGCGCGTTCGCGGCGGGAGGGCACGGCGATCACCAAGAGCAACCTCCTGCTCATCGGCCCTTCCGGTACGGGCAAGACGTTGCTGTGCGAAACGCTGTCGAGGATGCTGGGCGTCCCGTTCGTGACCGCGGAGGCGACCGCGCTGGCGCAATCCCGTTACGTCAACGAGGAAATCGAAGCCATCCTGCAGCGGCTGGTCGACAAGGCGGGCGGCGACATCGGCAAATCCGAGAGCGGCATCGTCTTCATCGACGAGATCGACAAGTTGAAGGCCACCGACAGCCAGCCGCGTAGCATTTCGGGCGAGAGCGTGCAGCACGCGTTACTGAAAATCATGGAAGGCTCGCCGGTCAAACTGGGCAGCGCCCAATACCTCGACACTACCAACATCCTGTTCGTGTGCGGCGGCGCCTTCGTCGGGCTGGACGAGATCATGTCGAATTCGAACAGCTACGGATACATCTCCACGTCTGAAGGCGACAACAAGCAGATCATGGAGAGGCTCAATGCGCGCATCAAGCCGACCGACCTCTTCACCTACGGATTGATTCCGGAATTCACGGGACGGTTGCCCGTCATCGCCCGGTTCGGGGACCTCTCCAAGAAAATGCTGGTCCGGATCATGACCGAGCCGAAAGATGCCATCTACGTCCAGTTCCGCGATATTTTCGCAAACGAGGGCGTCGAGTTGACGGTGGGGCCGAGGGTGTTCGACCAGATCGCGGAACTGGCGATGGAATACAAGACCGGCGCCCGAAGCCTGCGCGGAATATTCGAAGAGCTCATCACGCCCATCCTCTACCTGATTCCGGACAGCCCCGACATTCGCGAAGTCAACATCACGTCGTTGTTCAGCGACCCCGCCTTCGTTCGTGAAAAGCGCGGTGCCTGAATCGCAGCAAAGGATACCCAGCATGAGCGCCAAACAATTCGCGTCCCACGCCGATATGGAAGAGAAGAGGGTGAGCTTCGACCGGCTCTCGGACCATGCTTATGCCTATACCGCGGAGGGCGACCCGAATACCGGGGTCATCGTGGGCGACGACGCCGTCATGGTGATCGACACGCAGGCCACGCCGGTGATGGCGCAGGACGTGATCCGGCACATTCGCGAAGTGACCGACAAGCCGATCAAATACGTCCTGCTGTCGCACTACCACGCCGTGCGCGTGCTGGGCGCTGCCGGTTATCGTCCCGAACATATCATCGCGAGCCGCGACACCTTCGATCTCATCGTCGAGCGCGGCCTGCAGGACATGAAGAGCGAAATCGAGCGCTTCCCACGGCTCTTCCGCGCCGTCGAGTCGGTGCCGGGACTGACCTGGCCGACGATCATCTTCGAAAAGCGGCTGACGCTGATGCTGGGCAAGCTGCAGGTGGAGATCATGCAACTGGGACGCGGCCATACCAAGGGCGACACCGTGGCCTGGTTGCCGTCGGAGAAGATCCTGTTCTCCGGCGACCTCGTCGAATACGACGCGACACCCTACACCGGCGACGCGTATCTTACGGATTGGCCCGCGACACTGGACGCCATCGCGGCGCTGAAGCCCGAGAAACTGGTGCCGGGACGTGGCGCATCGCTGCAGACGCCGGCCGAGGTCAAGGCGGGCCTCGACGGCACGCGCGCGTTCGTCACATCGATGTTCGAATCGGTGAAGCGCGGCGCCGCCGCCGGCCTCGACCTGCGCTCGGTCTACAAAGAAACCTACGCCGCGCTCAAACCCCAATTCGGACACTGGGTGATCTTCGACCATTGCCTGCCGTTCGACGTCACGCGCGCCTACGACGAGGCGACGCAATACAAGGACCCGCGCATCTGGACCGCACAGCGCGACAAGGACATGTGGCTGGCGCTCGAAGGTTGATGAAGACTCTACACCAATCCCGTCTACAAATACCGGCGCCCGCCCGAGCTGGACGGGGAGACGCGGCACTGCGGCGTGGTGGTCGTCGGCGCGGGGCCGGTCGGGCTTGCCGCGGCCATCGATCTCGCGCAGCGCGACATCCCGGTGCTCGTGCTGGACGATGACGACACGGTCAGCGTCGGCTCGCGCGCCATCTGCTACGCGAAGCGCACGCTGGAAATTCTCGATCGCCTGGGCTGCGGCGAACCCATCGTGCAAAAAGGCGTGGGCTGGAACGTCGGCAAGGTCTTCCACGGCGATCGCCTCACGTTCCAGTTCGACCTGATGCCGGAGCCCGGCCACCATCGCCCCGCCTTCGTCAACCTGCAGCAGTACTATTTCGAGGAATACATGGTGCAGCGCGCCGAGGCGCTCGCGGCGGCCGAAATCCGCTGGAAACACCGGGTCGTCGATGTGGCGCGCGACAACCAGTGCGTCCGCCTGCGCGTCGCGACGCAGGATGGGGAGTATGCGTTGACGTGCGACTGGCTGATCGTCTGCGACGGGTCGCGCAGCCCGATCCGCCACATGATGGGATTGGACACCGAAGGGCACGTCTTTCACGACCGCTTCCTCATCGCCGACATCCACATGACGACGGACTTTCCGACCGAGCGCTGGTTCTGGTTCGACCCGCCGTTCCACCGCAACCAATCGGTGCTGCTGCACCGGCAGGCCGACAGCGTGTGGCGCGTCGACTTCCAGCTCGGCGCGGACGCCGATCCCGAGGAGGAGAAAAAGCCCGAGAACATCCTGCCGCGACTGCGCGCGATGCTCGGCGCCGATGTCGACTTCGAGATCGAATGGGCGAGCGTCTACACGTTCCAGTGCCGCAGGATGCAGAAGTTCCGCCATGGCCGGATCCTGTTTGCCGGCGATTCGGCGCATCTCGTCAGCCCGTTCGGCGCGCGCGGCGCCAACAGCGGTGTGCAGGACACCGACAACCTGGTCGTGGAAGCTCGACCTGGTCCTGCGCGGCCTGGCGCCGGAAGCGCTGCTGGATACCTACGATGAGGAGCGTGTCGCGGCGGCCGACGAAAACATCCTCAATTCGACGCGCGCGACCGACTTCATCACGCCGAAAAGCGCGGTTTCGCGCACCTTCCGCGATGCGGTGCTGTCACTCGCGCGCCGCCATCCGTTCGCGCGCAAGCTCGTGAACAGCGGGCGCCTGTCGGTGCCGAAGATCCTCGCCGATTCCTGCCTCAATACGCCGGACAGCGAGATGGAAAATGAGGTCGACTTTTCGGGTGCGATGGTGCCGGGTGCGCCTGCCGCCGACGCGCCGGTATCCGGTCCGCGCGGCGAATGGCTGCTGGAATACTTGGGTGGCGGCTTCGACCTCCTCGTTTTCGGCGACGGCGTAACCGAAGCTGCGGCGCGCGAACTCGCGAAGGATGCGATCCCTTGCCGCATTGTCCAGGTCGGCGGCGCGTCGCGCGACGGCCGCGTTGTGATCCAGGACAACGACCGTCTGCTGGCCGCGCGCTACGATGCACGGGCAGGGACGTGCTATCTCCTCCGACCGGACCAGCACGTGTGCGCGCGCTGGAGAGCCTTCGATGCCGCCGCCGTGCGGCGCGCGATCGCGCGCGCGACCTGCAATGCCGAAAGGGACGTACGATGGGCGGCCTGAACACCGGACCCAACATGAGGTCTCCGGACGATTTCTACGAGGAGCTGATCGCGTTGCACCGGGACCTGACCGAGACGCAGAGCGCGCTCGTCAATGCGAAGCTCATCCTGCTGCTGGCCAACCACGTCGGCGATGCCGATGTCCTGCGCGCCGCGATGACGGCGGCGCGCGAAGACGTCGTGCCATCCGCATAAGGAACGAAATCGATGCTGATGTACCAATCCGGCTTCGGCAACGAATTCGCCACCGAGGCGCTGCCGGGCGCGCTGCCGGTCGGGCAGAACTCGCCGCAGCGCGCGCCCTACGGCCTTTACGCCGAGCAGTTGTCCGGCACGGCGTTCACGGCGCCGCGCGGCGCGAATCGGCGTTCGTGGACCTACCGGATCCGGCCGGCGGCCATGCACCTGCCGTTTCGCAAGATCGGCAACGGCCGCATCGAAAGCGCATTCGGCGACGTGCCGACGCCGCCCAACCAGTTGCGCTGGGATCCGCTGCCGATTCCGACGACGCCCACCGATTTCGTCGATGGCCTCGTCACGATGGCCGGCAACGGCGATCCTGCCGCCATGTCCGGATGCGGCATCCACGTCTATGCCGCCAACCAGTCGATGCGCGATCGCTTCTTCTACGACGCCGACGGCGAATTGCTGATCGTGCCGCAACAAGGACGCCTGCGCCTCGCGACCGAGTTCGGGCGCATCGACGTCGAGCCGCAGGAAATCGTCGTCGTCCCGCGCGGCGTGCGTTTTTGCGTCGAGTTGGCCGACGCGAATCTGGCAAACCCGGCGCGCGGCTACGTGTGCGAGAACTACGGCGCTCCCTTCCGCCTTCCCGACCTCGGCGTCGATCGGCTCCAACGGCCTCGCCAACTCCCGCGACTTCCTGACGCCGCACGCGGCTTACGAGGATCGCGAAGGGAAGTTCGAACTGGTGGCGAAGTTCATGGGCAACCTGTGGTCCGCCGAAATCGGCCACTCGCCGCTCGACGTCGTCGCATGGCACGGCAACTACGCGCCGTACAAGTACGACCTGCGCCGCTTCAACGCGATCGGCTCGATCAGCTACGACCATCCCGATCCGTCGATCTTCCTGGTGCTGCAATCGCAGAGCGACACGCCCGGCGTGGACACGATCGACTTCGCCATCTTCCCGCCGCGGATCCTGGCGATGGAGCACACGTTTCGCCCGCCCTGGTTCCACCGCAACGTCGCCAGCGAGTTCATGGGCCTGATCCACGGCGTCTACGACGCGAAGGCCGAAGGGTTCATGCCCGGCGGCGCCAGCCTGCACAATTGCATGACCGGACATGGGCCGGACGCCGAGACCTTTGAAAAGGCGAGCACGGCCGACTCTCTCGCAGCCCGACGCGCATCAAGGACACGATGGCGTTCATGTTCGAGACGCGCGCCGTGATCCGGCCCACGCGGGCAGCGCTCGAGTCCGCACAGCTGCAGGCCGAATATTTCCGGTGCTGGCAGGGTTTGGTGAAGCACTTCGACCCATCTAGGCCGTAGTACGCAATTCCAGGGATCCGACCATGCGAAGCAGGGCGCGTCGCTGAATCAATTTCAGCCACGACGCGCCCTTCGCGAATTACTTCACGCGGTTCGGAACCTCGACCCAGACCAGCCGGTTCGCGCAGGGCCGGTACGCGGGATGGCACACGCTGCCGAAGGATTCCCGGTAAGGCTCTGTGCTCGCGACGTACGCCGCGGCACCGGCACTTTCGCTTCGGTCAGTCGCCGCGCTTGGCGCCAGCTTTTGGCACGGGCGATACGCTGGATGGCAGGCGGAGGTCGGTGAAGCCGCGAAAGCAATCCCGTCGTCGGTCGGCTCGATTGCGCTGGCCCCCGAAGCGACCACAAGGCACGCGGCCGCGGCGAGCATTGCCGGAACATAGTTGGTACGAGAGCGTGGAGACATGATGGGCTTCCTTTCAAATGGCTGCTTTGTTGGCCGGAATTCTTCCTGCATTGCCCGGTCGCTTGAGAGCCCGTCGTGTGCACGTAGGGGCCGGATTCACCCACTACGTCATCGGCTCTGTCGGGCAGAGTAGGAGTGCGCCGAACGGGAGGAAAGACGCATGCGACGAGTCCGGGAAAAGGCGGACCAGAACCGGAAAAACCGGGAGTGAACTCGGCGCGCAGTTGAATCAATACCGGAACATTTGCCAGGCGGATCGGTTGCCGCGACAGCCACGCTGCCATCGCCACAATAGAGACGCCACGACAGGGACGCCACGAACCGAGTATTTCAACCGATCGGCCGGTCAGTTTCGCGCCGGATTTTTCCGGTTCCGTCCCATACCCTTAGGCAATCGTCGCAGAGACCTTTCACGGCTGTCGCCTCGTTACTACGCTGTCGTCAACCGCACGACCCTGATGCGGTGCCGCGGGGCCAAAGATACAAACTGGATTTCGAGACTCCGCGTTCGACGATAGACCTGCAATAACGACAGAGGACATCGACCATGAACCGTTTCGAATCTTCGACCCCTCGCGTTGCTACCGCCATTGCATCCGTCTTCATGACGGCGATCACTTTCGGTCTGCTCGTCCTGGTCCCGGCGGCGCTTGAATCCGGTGGCGAGGGCATGCGCGCACAAGCGACGAATGCGCATTCCGCCGTCGGCGACCGAGCGTATCGTCATCGCCGCGGGCGTCGACACGCATCGCCAAACCTGATCCCGCGGCCGACTTCAGCCGTTGCCGGCGAGCGCCTGCGATGGCGCGCCCTATTTGAACGCGTACGTCAGCCGCGCGTAGAACATCGCGGCCGCGCGGATCGGCGTAAAACGGGTCGCCACCCTGCCGGACGCCGCATTGGTAAACGGCGGCGCGCGGTCCATCAGGTTCTTGATGCCGACGACGATCGTCGTGTTCCTGAATCCCGCGTAGCGGCCCTGAGGTCCCAGATGTCGTAAGCGCGAGACGCTTCGTGGCGGCACGCGGTGGGTCAGATGTTGTTCGCGTCCTCGTAGCCGGATTGATACGTCTGCGCGAGCGTCGCCCCCCAGGGACCGTAATCCCAGTCAGCGACGCGTAGTGCCGCCAGCGCGGGAAAGGTCCTGCAACGTCGGCGGTGCGGCCGACGCCGGACACGTACGTCAATCCTTCCGGCTGGATCTTCCAGTCGCTGATGTAGGTGCCGTTGAGGCCGAAGCTCGAAGCGGCCGAACGAGGTCGACCGGTCCGCGCCAGCTCACGTCGACGTCGAAGCCCGACGTGCGCACGTGGCCGAGGTTCTGGTTCAGCAGCAGGACCGTCTCGATCGGGCCCGGGCAGGTTGGGATAGGCGGATCGACCGGGCCGCGGACGATGTTGGTCGGCGCGTAATACGCGAAGTTGTGCGAAGATCGTGTCCGCGCTGAGCGTGCCGATGTAGTTGTTCTTGTTGATCTTCCAGTAATCGACCGCGAGCGACAGCCCGTTGACCGGCTCCCACACGACGCCGGCGTTGAACTGTTCCGACGTCTCGGGCTGGAGGTCGGGATTGCCGCCGCTCGCGGTGCGGAAGAACACGTCGCAATCCTGAGGCGAGCCTGGTGACCGGGCAGCGCACCGGATCGTCCTGCGAGCGAAGTCGATGGTGAAGTGCGCTGCTGCGGCGTGTAGACGTCGTAGAGCGGCGGCGCGCGAAATCCGGTGCCCCACGAGCTTCGCAGCAGCAGCGTCCGCAGCGGCTGCCAGCGCAGCGCGACCTTGGGATTGGTCGTGCCGCCGAAATCGCTGTAGTGGTCGTAGCGCGCGGCGAGCTGCGCCTCGACGCCCTTGACGATCGGCACGCTGCCTTCGACGAACAGCGACCTCTACATTGCGGCTCGCGGCGACGGGTTGCGCGGCGACGCCGCTGCCGAGGACGTCGCCGGAGGTGATGAACGATGCAAACTGGTTGTCGAGCCGCTCGCGCCGTGCCTCGCCGCCGAGCGCGATCGCCAGCGGGCCGCCGGGGAGGTCGCAGACTTCCTTCGATCCCCTGACGTCGAGCTCGACCGTGGTCCCGGTGGCGTGTGTGCGTTCGCCGCTCACCTGAGTGCCCGCCAGCAGCGCGTCGCCTTCGGGCCCGGACGGCGCCGAACGGATTGATGAGGCCCGTCGCCAAGGCGTCGATGCAGGCGCTGCGACGCGAGACATAACCGCTGTCGAAGTTTTCGCTCTGTCGATTGCGGCTGTAGGTCAGCGCCGCGCCATAGGTCCAGCCGTCCGCGATCCCCTCGGCGCCGACGACGGCGCGCCACGCCGAGGTCGTCGACCTCGTTGACGCGCGGCCCGAGCGGGACGGTTCGGTAGAACAGGTTGAGGTCGCCGGAAATCCCGTTGGCCGCCGCGAAGGCGGTCGGATAGTACGGGCCGCCCGTCGGGATAGAGCAGCGGATCCCCCGTAGTGGTCGTGAAGTGCTGAAGCCGGCGTCGGCGCCGCGTTGATCGTCATTTCGGTTGGCGGCGTAGCCGACCTCCGCGAACAGCTGATGGTCGGCGTTGAGCTGGAACGTCGCGCGGCCGAAGACGCCCAGCCGCTCGACCGGGGGGATCGCATGTCGACCAGGCTGGCGTAGTCGAAATCGAATCCGCACGCCGGCGATCGTCAGGGAAGCGGAAGAGACGATGGAGGTGCGCAGCCGCTCGCGTAGCGTCGGATTGTAGAAATCTCGGTCGTGCGCAGAAGATGTTGGCCGGAAACGTGCGTCGGCGCGACAGGTCGATGACGCCTTCGTCCGGGCAGGTAGCCCGTGCGGCGTGATACGGGCGCGCCGTGTTCGCAAGCGCCTCGTCCTTCTGGTAGCTCGACCGTGACGAAGATGTTGAAGCGATCCTTCGCGAGATCGCCATAGCCCGCCGGTCACGATTGCCTGGTACTGATTGCCGCCGCCGTGCTCGGTCCAGCCGCCGTAAGCCGTCGCTTCGAGGCCCTGGAAATCCTTGCGCAGGATGAAGTTGACGACGCCGGCGATCGCGTCGGCGCCGTAGATCGCCGACGCGCCGTCCTTCAGGATCTCGACGCGCTCGACCGCCGCGAGCGGGATCGAATTGACGTCGACGGCGCCGCCGTCGAACGCGTAGTTCGCGACGCGGCGGCCGTTAGCAGCACCAGCGTCGAGCCGCTCGCCGATGCCGCGCAGGTTGACGCTCGACAGACCCGGGCTCGCCGAAGTTGCCGATCGACAACTGGTCGTTGAAGCCGACGATGTTGGCGGAGACCTTCGCCATCACCTCCGCCACCGTCGTCGAGCCGCTGCGCTCGATCTCCTCGCGCGTGATGACCTGCACCGGCAGCGCCGTTTCGATCTCGGTGCGCGGAATGTGCGAGCCCGTGACCTCGACCCTTTCGAGCTTGACGACGGGCTCGGTGTCGTCCTGTGACCACGCCGGTACGGGCGTCGCGGCTAAGAGAACCGTGGCCGAGGCGTTCACGACCGCATGCCGGAACAACGAATGCGAACGGTCATTCATTGTTGCGTAACTCATGCGGCGCCCGCGAACTCGCGCGCCGTCGTCGACAGCGGAACCGCGATCGACGCGACGACGCCGCGCGGCGCGTTCGCCGAGAGCGCCAGGCGGCCGGCGGAGCCCGTACATGCCCGAGAGCCGGGCCCGGATGTTGGCGAGCCCGGTCCCGCCGCCCGACGACTTGGCGAAGCCGCGGCCGGAGTCGGCGACGCGCACCTGCAGCTCGCCATCTTTCGTTGCCGCGCTGACGTTCACCGTTCCACCCTCGGGCATCGGCCGAGCCCGGTGCTTGATCGCGTTCTCGACCAGCGTTAGCAGCATCATCGGTGGCAGCCGGGCATCTCGCAGCGGCGCCGGAATTGGATGTCGAAGGCGAGCCGGCCGGCCATCCTCATCCTCTGGATGCCGAGGTAGGACTCGGTAAGCTCGGCTTCCCGACCCAACGTCGAATCGGCTGCCCGCATCTGTGGCAAGGCGATCGTGAAATCAGCGCATCAGGTTCGTCCAGTCATCGTCGCCGCGTCGGGCGGATCGGTCCTGATAGAGCCGGCGGACGGTGGCGAGCCGAGTTGAACAGGAAGTGCGGGCTCGATCTGCGCCTGCAGCGTCCTCAAGCGCACTCCTCCATCCGCTGGACGAACCGAGCGCCAGCACTCGGCATCCTGCGCGCGCGTTGCGCTTTCGTCGCCTTCGCGGGACATAGACGAACACGACAGCGAAGAGCGCGGACAGCAAGCCGTGTTTGCTCCACGCCCCCAAGATCACCGCAAGCGGGTCGCCCCAACAGGCCTGAATGGATGCCTGGAATGAGCCGCCGCATTCCACGGCGGCCTCTGTAACAATCCATGCAGCGATGCCCGCGAGCGACGACAGCAGAAAGGCTACATGCCAGCAACGCATAGCGCAGCGAGGGCTTGCGCGGGGCGAGGTTGTACGTCGCGACGACGGCGAGCACGATCGGCGCGGCGACGATCAGTCCGTATGCGGTCATTCTCACTGAATCGATCAAAAAAATGTCCAACGTGTCGCCCGCCCACAAACCAAGGATCTTCCGGCGCACCCCATTGATCAGGCAAACGAGCGCGACGAGACCGAGCCCCTTCCAGGTCAGGCCGGTGAACCACGGCTCTCGCGGCCTCGGCCGGCGGCGGCGAGCGTTGGGAGCGCATCGGGACCCGTCTGGATGCTGGTCTTCGTGCGTATGCCTCCGATTGTTGCAAGGCTGGCGGAAACAGTCGGCGCGTCGACCGCTGCGGCTCCTTCTGCCGAGCGCGGCGGCTTCCAGAGGAAGCTCGAGGACCGCTTCGGTGAATCCTCCATCGCGCTGGCGCAGTCAGGAGGCTGGCATCACCCCCATAGAGCGCCGCCAGCCGCTCGCGAATGCCGGCGATGCCCTCGCCCTCTCGGGTCAGGAACGAATCCGTCGCCGCTGTCGGCGATCGCGAGGCGGACCGTGCCGTCCGCGACTCCAGCGCGGATGCGGAGCGACCGGGGCTGCGCGTGGTGCGCTCTGGACGCCTGCGAGCGCGTGGTCGACGAGCGGCAGCAGCATCATCGGCGGCATGCGCGCTTCGGCCGATCCGCGGTCGACGGCTCGATCTCGAAGGTGAGTCGCTCGCCGAGGCGCAGCCTGACGATCGCCAGATAGGCCGCACGAGCTCGATCTCCTGGCCGACCGTCGACGACGTGTCGCGCATCTTCGGCATCGCGGCGCGGAGGTAGGCGATCAGCTCGTCGAGCATGCGCTCGCCGAGTGCGGCATCGGCGCGGTAGAGATCGCTGGACCTGCGCCAGCGTGTTGAACAGGAACTGCGGCTCGACGCGCGCCTGCATCGCCTGCAGGCGCGATTCGATGGTGCGCTTCGCGGCTGCGTGCGCTCGAGCTCCGCGGCGTGCATCCGTGCCCGCGCGGCGCAGCGCCTGGCGGCGGTCGTTGATCACCCAGACAACGCCGCTACCGAACAGCACCAACTCAAGGTACATGTAGAGCGCGATCCGACCGCAGGTGCGCGGGCCCGCCCCATTCCAGCACACACCTGAGCAAGACAGGTCGCCGAACGGTTCAGGTCAAAGCACGCCCGCCGCTGCTCCCGCAACGACCGCAAGAGCGTAGGCAGCCGCGGCGATCAGGATCCTTACCAGTGGCGCGATCGGCGGCAACCATCGCCAGCAGCAACGCGAACGCCCTGATCTCGTCGACAACGAAGTGGATCACCAGAAGTCGCAGCGCCTCATCCGCGTTCGTCGACAGGCGTGAAGGACGATCAGCACGCACCCGAGCAGGAACGTGGTACCAGATTGTCGGGCGTCACGTTGCGCCATGCGTCGAGCACGACGCGCGGCGTCAGACGGGTGGGCGGCGTGCGCCCGCTCATGTTCTTGATTCCAAATGGGCTACATCTGCTTGAACAGATGCACGTACGGCTCGCTGACCGCCAGCGTCTCCTTGCGCTGCTTGAGCTTCACGCGCAAATGCCCGCCGATGTCGCGGGTGACGCCGGCGATCGCATTGACGTTGACCAGCGTGCGAGCGGTGGATCTGCCAGAATATTTGCGGGTCGAGCTCGTCGATCAGCTCCTTGATCGGCCGGCGGATCAGCGATTCCTGCTCGGCGGTGACGACCAGCGTGTACTTGTTGTCGGCCTGGAAGTAGCAGATCTCGTCGACCGTGATGAGCCGCAGCTCGTTGCCCTGCGACGCGGTGATCCAGCGCAGGTACTCCTTTGCGCCGTTCGGCCGCTGTCGGCCAGCACCTTCGAGCAGGCCGTCGAGGTTCGCCGGCGCGCTCGCGACCTTGTCCTTGAGCCGCGCGACCGTCGTCGCGAGCGCGCGGCGGGAACGGCTTCATCACGTAGTCGACGGCGCCCTGCTCGAAGGCGGCGACCGCGTACTTGTCGTAGGCGGTGACGAAGACGACGTGGCACTTGCCGCTCGCCTGCTTCGCGACTTCGAGGCCGGACATGCCCGGCATCTGGATGTCGAGGAACAGGATGTCGGGCGCGTGCTCGTCGAGCGCGCGCAGCGCCTCGATGCCGTCCTCGGCCTCGGCGCAGATGGCGAGCTCCGGCCACAGCTTCGCGAGCGTCTCGCGGAGCTCGTCGCGCAGCATCGGCTCGTCTTCGGCGATCACGGCCTTTACTCACCCCACGCTCCGCGCTCCCCACTGGCCGTTCGCCATTACTCGCACGATTCACCGTGCCGATCTGCCGCCGGCCTTCGGCGCCATTAGATCTTACGGAACGGAAACCGCCAGCGGCAAGTCGGATGCCGCCAATGTAGGTGAACTGCCGAGCCACAGGCGAAAATGCGACAGAATCGGCCAATTGCGGTGTGGATCCAGTCGCGGGGCGAGCCAAACCCGGTCGGAAATGCGACGAAATCGTGACTGGCAGGGAGTCGACGATCTCCTGCTCGCTGCGGCGTACCGCACGTCATTGCCGCGCCGTGCTGACGAGTCCAGTAGCATTCAGTCCCATTACAACGGGAACTTCCATGAGCTACGAGAACATCTTGGTCGAGACCCGCGACCGTGTCGGCCTCATCCGCCTCAACCGGCCGACACGGATGAATGCGCTGAACGATGCGCTGGCAAAGGAGCTGGCGGCGGCGCTGCACGCGTTCGACGACGACGACAGCATCGGCTGCATCGTCATCACCGGCAACGAAAAGGCCTTCGCGGCCGGGGCGGACATTGGCGCGATGGCGGAGTGGGATTACGCCAAGGTCTACGGCGACGACTACATCACGCGCGACTGGGAGGAGGTCATCCGCATCCGCAAGCCGGTGATCGCGGCGGTGGCGGGCTATGCGCTGGGCGGCGGATGCGAACTGGCGATGGCGTGCGACACGATCATCGCCGCCGACACGGCGAAATTCGGACAGCCGGAAATCACGATCGGCACGATGCCGGCATGGGCGGAACGCAACGGCTGCCGCGCGCGATCGGCAAGGCGAAGGCGATGGATTGGTGCCTGACCGGCCGGATGGTCGATGTCGCCGAAGCCGAGCGCGCCGGACTCGTCGCGCGCGTCGTCCCCGCGGCCAACTGGAAGCCGAAGCGCTCGCATTCGCAGCCAAGATCGCCTCGTTTTCGCTGCCGGTCGTGCTGAAGGTCAAGGAGGCGATCAACCGCGCTTACGAATCGTCGCTCGCCGAGGGTATCAAGTTCGAGCGGCGCGAATTCCATGCCACGTTCGCGCTCGCCGACCAGAAGGAAGGCATGCGCGCGTTCGTCGAAAAGCGCAAGCCGGTGTTCAAGCATCGGTAGAACATATGGATCGCCAGCCACAGGACATCGTCGTCGAACGGCCGGCGGCGGGCGTCGTGCAGCTCACGTTGCATCGCCCGGAATTCCGCAACGCGCTGCGCACGCAGACGCTCGCCGAGATTGCGGCCGAGCTTGCGACGGCACTCGCCGACGCGGAAACCAAGGTCGTCGTCCTGACCGGTGGCCTGGATTGCTTTGCCGCAGGCGCCGACGTGCGCGAGATGGCGCCGCTGGGGCCCATCGACATCCTGACGCACGAGCGGCAAAGGCACTGGCGCGCGATCGCCACCTTTGCGAAGCCCCTGGTCGGCGCTGTGTGCGGTTACGCGCTGGGCGGCGGGTGCGAGTTGGCACTCCATTGCGACATCCTCATCGCGGGCAAGAACGCCAAGTTCGGGCAGCCGGAAGTGAACCTCGGCATGATTCCCGGCGCCGGCGGCACGCAGCGCCTTGCGCGCACGATTGGCAAGGCGCTGACGATGCAGATGGTGCTGACTGGCCAGCCGATCAGTGCGCAGGCGGCACTGGCTGCGGGCCTGGTCGTCGAAGTCGACGAACCCGAGAGCGCGCTCGCGCGCGCCGTCGAAATCGCATCGATCATCGCCACCAAGCCAACGCTTGCCGTGCGCCTCGCCAAGGAAGCAGTACTGCGCGCCTATGAGTCGCCGTTGTCGGAAGGCCTGGCTGCCGAACGACAGGCTTTTGCGCTGCTTGCCGCAAGCCATGACAGGAACGAGGGCATCGCCGCGTTTCTCGAAAAACGCCCGCCCAATTTCACGGGCCGCTGACGAACGCGGCACCACCAAGACCGAAGGAACCGGCCATGCGCAATCCCGCTTCGCTGCTGACACTGCTTTTTGGCGCAACACTCGTACTGGCCGCTTGCCAGACGACATCCATCCAATCGGCGTGGTTCGATCCCACCTATGCCGGCGGACCGATGAAGAAGATCGACGTGGTGGGCGTGGGCAGCAATATCGCCGATCGCCGCGTGTTCGAGGACATCTTCGCGCAAAAACTGCGTGCCGCCGGCGTTGAGGGCGTTCCGGGATACACGGTGATTCCCGACGACGCACGGCTCGCCGAGGCGCCGTTTTCCGCGGCCGTGGTAAAGACCGGCGCGCAGGGCGTGCTGGTGGTGAGACTGCTCGGCGTGGACACCAAGACGCAGGTGACGACGACGATGATGGTCGGCGGCGTGGGGTGGGGGCCGTACGGCGGTGGCTACGGCGGAATGTTCGGTCCGCCGTTGTATCCGGTGACGCAAGTCCAGCAATACGATGTCGCGACCGTCGAAACCACGCTCTACGACGTCAAGACGAGCCGCGTCGTCTGGGCCGGGACGACGCGGACATTCAATCCCAACTCGGTGACGCAGGAAACGCCGGGCTTCGCGGATCTCATCATCGGCCAGTTGACCGCGCGCGGACTGATCGCCGGGCCGGCGAACAAGTAGCGCTACGGGACGGGCCGGAAGCGCATCGACGCGCCATCGGAAAGTGTCAGAATGAGGTCGCCGCGATCGATGGCGTATGCAGCGGCCTTTACCAGCATGCGCAGGAAATCGGCATCCTGTGATCCGACGGGGCACGCCATCTTGGTGAGCGCGATGGCGCCGAACTTCATCTGCGTGTTGTCGACCTCGTAGCCGCCGCTGCCGCGATTGCAGTCGGCGCGCACGTTGACGCGTCCGCCGGCCTGGAACGACAGAGTGTAGCGTTCCGGCGCGGCCGCAACGACGGGCGGCGCGCCTCCCAATTGCGTGCGCTGCCATTGCCAGACAGGCCCGACAATTTCACTGGCCGCGACCGTGACCATCGGCGGCATCGCGTTGGCGGGAACGTACGCCGGCGTGCTCGCCGGAGCCGATCCTGCCTGCGGCATGTCCTGGCACGCGGTCGCAGCCAATGCCATCGCGCAGGCTATCCATGTTTTGCGATTCCCCATTTCTTTCATCTCTCCGTCAATTCTCGCGATCGATTTTATCACCGGGTTAGAATCACGCCGTCATGGCCGCCGCTCCCTCGCTGATTTCCGCCTTGCAGCCGCAGCGCATCTGGGACCGGTGCGAAACCCTCGGCCGCTTGTCCGAACTCCCAGGCGGCTTGACGCGCGTGTTCTCTCAGCCGAGCAGAAACAGGCGAGCGATCTCGTCCTGCGCTGGATGCGCGAGGCGGGGATGGCGGCGCACCTGGATGCCATCGGCAACTGCGCGGGCCGCTACGAAGGGGAGCATCCCGGACTCCCGTGCCTCATGCTGGGCTCGCATCTCGATACTGTGCGCGACGCCGGCAAGTACGACGGCATGCTGGGCGTGATCTCCGCGATCGAATGCGTGGACGCGCTGCACGCCACAGGCATGCGCCTGCCGTTCGCGATCGAGGTCATCGGCTTCGGCGACGAGGAGGGCGTGCGGTTTGGCTCGACGCTGCTCGGCAGTCGCGCCGTGGCCGGCACGTTCGATCCCGCGCTGCTCGACAAGACCGACGCGAGCGGAATGACGATGCGCGATGCGTTGCGCGAATTCGGACTCGATCCGGCGCAGATTCCCGCGGTGGCGCGCCGGCCGCAGGATGTCCTGGCGTACGCCGAATTGCATATCGAGCAGGGCCCCGTGCTCGAATCGGAAGGATTGGCTACCGGCGTCGTCACCGCGATCAACGGCGGCAACCGGTTCAATATCGAGTTGACGGGCATGGCGGGGCACGCGGGGACGGTGCCGATGGGTCTGCGCCGCGACGCGCTGGCCGCGGCGTCCGAATGCGTGCTGGCGATCGAGCGCATCGCCGCGGCGATGCCCGAGATCGTCGGCACCGTAGGTCGCCTCGAGACACTGCCGGGCGCAATGAACGTCATTCCGGGCAAGGTGCGCTTCTCCCTCGACGTGCGGGCGCCCACCGACGAGAAACGACACGCGGCGGTTGCCGCGATCTGCGCGGAGATGGAGGCGATCGCGCAACGCCGCAACATCGAGATGGCGATCGCGCCGCTGTGGGAGGCGAAGACCTCACCGTGCGATCCGGTCATGCAGCGCCAATTCGCCACCGCCATCGCGGAGGAGGGCGGGCGCGTGTATCAGCTGCCGTCCGGTGCGGGGCACGACGGCATGGCCCTCATCGACATTGCGCCGATCGGCATGCTCTTCGTGCGCTGCAAGGGCGGCATCAGCCACAATCCCGCGGAAGCAGTGACGCTCGAAGACGTCGCCGCCGGCGCGCGCGCATTCATGCGCTTCGTCGCCTCGTTCACGCGTCCGCGCGGCTAAAGATTTGCCATGACCGACGTTGCGCTCAGCATCCACGATTACCTCGTGGCGCATCGCTCTGATGCGGAGCAGTTCCTCGCTGAACTGGTGAGGATGCCGTCCGACAATCCGCCCGGCGATTGCGCGCCGCATGCCGCGCGCGCAGCGGAGTTTCTGGAAGCGCTGGGATTCGCCGTCGAACGCCACGTGGTGCCGGACGCCGCCGTCAAGGCCAACGGCATGGTCAGCTGCACCAACCTGGTCGTGCGAGTTCGCTTCGGTGCCGGCAGGGGGCCGGTGATCGCGCTCAATGCGCATGGCGACGTCGTGCCGCCGGGCTCCGGCTGGACGATGGAGCCGTATGGCGCGCAAGTGCGTGACGGCTTCATGTACGGCCGCGGCGTAGCCGTGTCCAAATCCGATTTCGCGACGTACGCGTTCGCGCTGCTCGCGTTGCGCAACGCCGCAGCGGAGGCCATGGACGGCACCGTCGAACTGCACTTCACCTACGACGAGGAAGTGGGTGGCGCGATTGGCCCGGCGTGGCTGCTGCAACAGAAAATCAGCACCCCCGACTATGCGATTTCGGCCGGTTTTGCCTATGGCATTACCACCGCGCACAACGGTTGCCTGCACCTGCAAGTGGACGTTGCCGGCAAATCGGGTCACGCGGCGGAGCCCGAAAAGGGCATCGACGCACTCGAAGCCGCGACGCAAATCCTGTCGGAACTGTATGCGTTGCGCAAGACCTATGCCGCGAAAAAATCGGCGGTCTCCGGCATCGGATCGCCCACGCTCGTGATCGGCCTCATCCACGGCGGCATCAACACCAACGTTGTCCCCGACCACGTCACGTTCCGCCTCGATCGCCGGATCATTCCGGAAGAGGATCCGGCGGAAGTGGAAGTGATGCTGACGCGACAGATTCACGCGTTCGCCGCCAAGTCGCCCGCGGTCAAGGTGAGCGTGAAGCGCATCCTGCTTGCCGTGCCCTTCGTGCCGATTCCCGGGCAGGAGAAGCTGGTCGCCGCGCTGCAACGCGCGGCCAGGGCCGTGCTGGGCGAGGAAATCAGGACCCACGGTGTACCGATCTACACCGATGCACGCTTGTACACGACCGCGGGCGTTCCCACCGTCCTGTACGGCGCAGGACCGCGCACGCTTGCCGAGGCCAACGGTCATCGCGCGGACGAGAAATTGAAACTCGACGACCTGCACCGCGCGACCGAAGTAGTGGCCCTTGCGCTTGCCGACCTGCTGGCGGCGGAAGGCTGACGCTTGCCTGCATCGCCCGGTGACCCGCGCGATCCGCATCTGTGGCGCACCGTCAGCGCGCTCGGCGTCGCGCAGATCATTTCGTGGGGCTCGCTCTTCTATACGATCGCAGTGCTGGGCGGCGCGATGCGCCGGGAACTGGACGTGTCCGACGTCATCCTGTTCGGAAGTTTCACCGCGGGACTGTTCCTGTCGGGAATGGTGTCTCCATTCGTCGGCCGCCAGATCGACGCGCACGGTGGCCGGCGCGTGCTCGCGAGCGGTTCGACGCTGGCGGCGCTGGCGACCGCGGTGCTCGCGACCGCGCAGGGGCCATTCACGATGCTCGTCGGGTGGCTCACGGCCGGCGTCGCGATGGCGGCTTGCCTCTACGATCCCGCCTTCGCCACGCTGCACCAGATTGCGGGCACGTCCTATCGCCGCGCAGTGACCGCGTTGACCCTTTTCGGTGGCTTTGCAAGCACTGTGTTCTGGCCGCTTTCACAGTTCCTGCTGGACGAGACCGGTTGGCGCAACACGTTCGCCGTGTATGCCGGCCTGCATCTTTTCGTAAGCCTGCCGCTGCACCTCGTGTTCGTTCCACGCGCGCGCGCAGTTCACCCGACAGTGGAATCGGCGCATGTCACGACCGCGGAGCCAGCCGGCGATGGCGCGGTTTTCATCTGGCTTGCCACGGCACTTGCGTTGGCTGCGTTCCTGGCGTCGGCGATGGCAGCACACATCATCGATCTTCTGACGGCTACGGGTCTCACCGCGCGTGACGCAGTCCTGGTGGGCTCGCTGATCGGCCCCATGCAGGTCGCCGGGCGGATCATGGAATTTTCGTTCGCCCGCCACCTGCGTGCGTTGGCGGTCGGGACACTGGCGTTCGCATTGATGGCGGCCGCGCTGGCATTGTTCACCCAGGTTCGCGGCGTGTGGATCATCGCGCTTGCATTTGCCATCTTGTACGGGTGGAGCAACGGCATCATGACCATCGTGCGTGGGACGGTGCCAGCGGAGTTGTTCGGCCAGCGCAATTACGGCGCGTTGCTGGGGCGCCTCGCGCAGCCGCAGTTCATCCTCAAGTCCATCGCTCCCGTAGCCCTCACCTTGCTGTATACGGTCGATCCTTCCCGCACGTGGACGCCCTATGCGCTTCTGCTGGTCGCGGTGGCTGCGCTGCTGACCTACCGCTTGGCGGTGGTCGCGGCCCGGGCACGGAAGAAATCCCGTTAGGCATTCCTTTGCTCATACCAGCCTCGTGTCCGGTTGACGATGCGAACGACCGACAGCATGACCGGCACCTCCACCAGCACCCCGACAACGGTCGCCAGTGCCGCGCCGGACTCGAGTCCGAACAGGCTGATTGCCGCAGCCACTGCCAATTCAAAGAAATTCGACGCGCCGATTAGTGCTGACGGCGCCGCGGCACAATGGGCCACGCCGAGCGCGCGATTGAGAAGGTAGGCAGCGCCCGCATTGAAGTAGACCTGGATCACAATTGGCACGGCGAGCATCGCGATGATGAGCGGCTGCGCGAGGATTTGTCCGCCCTGGAATGCGAACAGCAATACGAGTGTGGCGAGCAGCGCGGTGATGGATAAGGGTGCCAGCCGCGCCAGCATGCGGTCGAGGGCGCCGGGTGTTTTTCGCAGCAAGGCAAACCGCCACGTCTGCGCGAGCACGAGCGGAACGACGATATAGAGGACGACCGAAACGAGCAGCGTGTCCCACGGCACCGTGATCGCCGCGACGCCGAGCAGGAGCGCGACCAGCGGCGCGAAGGCCACCACCATGATTGCGTCATTCAGGGCCACCTGCGACAGCGTGAAGTAGGGATCGCCGCGGCAGAGTTGGCTCCAGACAAACACCATCGCCGTGCAGGGTGCCGCGGCGAGCAGGATGAGGCCCGCGACATAGCTATCCTGCTGATCCACCGGCAGCCACGGTGCAAAGACGTGGCGCACGAACAGCCACGCGAGCAGCGCCATCGAGAACGGCTTGACCGCCCAGTTGATGAACAGCGTGACTCCTATGCCGCGTGCATGCGCCGCGACGCGATGCAGGGCGCCGAAGTCGATCCTGACGAGCATCGGGACGATCATTAGCCAGATCAGGACACCAACCGGCAGATTCACACGCGCGATCGAGAGCCCGGCCAGCGCGCGGAACGGCGCCGGCACGACCTGACCAAGCGCTATGCCAGCGACGATGCACAACGCGACCCACAACGTGAGCCAGCGCTCGAACACGCCGAGCACGGGCTCAAGCGGTGGAGGCGCAACCGCCGCGACACTCATTGCGTTCGGCTTCCGATGTCGTCCAGGTTCTTCTGCAAGGAAAGGCGGTCGAGCTTGGCTAGCGGCAGGCTCGCGAAGATCCGGATGCGATTGAGCAACACGTGACTCGCGTCCGAAAACGCCTTGCGTTTCTGCGCATCGCTGCCGATCACCGCGGCCGGATCCGGTACCCCCCAATGCGCGGTCATCGGCTGCCCTGGCCAGACCGGACAGACTTCACCGGCTGCGTTGTCGCAGACCGTGATGACGAAGTCGAGGCGCGGCGCGCCGGGTTCCGCGAATTGTTGCCAGGACTTGCTGGCGAGCCCCTCGGTCGGCATCCGCGTCGAGCGCAGCAATTCGAGGGCCAGCGGATTCACCTTGCCGCTCGGATGCGAGCCGGCGCTGAACGCATTGAAGCGGCCCGCGCCGACGCTCCTGAGTATCGACTCCGCCATGATGCTGCGCGCGGAATTGCCCGTGCAAAGGAAGAGTACGTTGTAGACGCGCTCGGGCATCGAGGAGTGACTCCATTACTGGCAGCAGCGGTTCGCTACGACAGCGGCGGATTTCGGCTCGGCCGCGGTGCTCGGCGAGCAGCAGCCACCCTTGGCCGTTTCTACCGCATCCGCAGCGCCAAACAGCGGAATCGTCTCCAGCGTATGGAACGCCTCCCACGCAATGCCTTGCGGATCGGTCACCCAGTGCTTGTCCGATTTCACGTAGCAGCAATGGGCACCCGGCTCGGCCACCGTGGACGCCGCGTCGGCCGCTTCGAACTGGGTGCGGATTCCGGCGAGTTCATCCGCGGATTCTGCTTGCATGCCGAGATGATTGAGGCCCGCCGCGCGACCTCGGTGCGAGATCGCGAAGTTGACGCGCGGATCGTCCAGCATCCATTTCGCGTAGTCGGCCTTTTGCACGGTGGGCGCCATGCCAAAGAGGTCGGAATAGAAGCGGATGCTGGCAGACAGGTCCGGGACGCCCAGGTGAACGTGGAAACGCTTCATGATTTGCTCCGGGTGCGCTTGGAGGAAGGACCGCATGCGGCCGGCGCGCAGCCCGGTTCGCAATGGGCGCCGCCGTGGCCCGGCAGCAGTGTTCGGTGAGGTATCCGATCAGCCCGTTGATCGCGGCGACATCGGCCTGGTACCAGATGAAACGGCCGTCCCGGCGATCGGCGATCAATCCGGCGCTCGCCAGCTCCTTCAAGTGGAAAGAGAGCGTGGCCGGGGCGAGTTTCAACCGCAGCGCGATGGCGCCGGGCGTGAGACCGGTGGGCGCGAATTCGACCAGCAACCGGAAAATGGCGAGACGCGTTTCCTGCGCCAATGCCGCGAGTGCGGCAACGGCGCGGCCCGCCTCGGCGGTGGTCGTTCGCGCAGATTTCATGACGGTAGTAGATTTCATAATTCCAATACTATCGAAATATTGAGCGACTTGTCAAGCCACATCATCCAGCCAGGCAAACGGGGAAGCGGGAGCCGGTTGCTACCGACGGCGCGCCTGCCGCCAACGCCACAGACGCCAGAGCACGAACGGAATGCCGATCACCGTCAGCACGCCCCACACGAGGACAGCGTAGTCGGAAGGGCGCCATGTCGGTGGGATCAGGTCCGGATCGCGCAAGGTTTCCGGGAACGGGCGCGGCGGCACCGGGACGATCTGCACCAGCGCGGGATCGTTGGGAATGAGCGCGCGGTATTCCCAGGTCGTCACGGCCGGCGCATCGCCGAACGCGCGGCTCGACGGAAACTGCGGGAAGCGGACGAAAGCCAGCGCGTCTAAGTCTTCCGCAAGCATGCGCGCGAGCGCGCCGTTGCCGGACGCTGTCGCGCCATTGCCCAGTGCGAGCAGGCTGCCGAAGATCTCCTCGAGCGCGGCCGCGGGCATCAGTCTCGTCTGTTCGGTGCGCAGGTAATCGAAGGCGAGTTTCGCCTTGCCAATCGAAAGCTCCTTGAGCGCAACGAACGGAAATCCGAGCCAGGCCAGCGTGCGGGACGTCGGGCCGCGCCGCGGAATGCCCCACCCCAGCGCGCGCAGCGTATCGATGCTGATGCTCGTGCAATTTTCGTTGGGGTGGTAATAGACGAGCTGGTGGCGCCAGAACTGGTTGTACACGCGGTTGAGCGCGGATTGCACGAGAACGGCGGCGCGCTCGTCCTTCAATACCGCAACCACCATGTACGACGGCCGGTACCACCCTTGTCCGGAATTGAGGTCGGCCAGGTAGTTGTCCAGCGGAACCGGCGCCGCGAGGATGCCCTTCTCGCTTTCGACATCGAGCGAATAGAAATTGTTGACCAGCCAGTCGCCGATCTGCCCGTCGGCCTGCACGCGGCCCGTAACGACCGCGAAATGGCCACCGTGGGCTTCGTCGTCGTCGCCCTGCGCGCCGTTGACCATGAACGCGAGGACGGGGCGCCCCGCCCATTCGCGCGGTGCGCCCGCTCTCTGCCACACCGTCGATGCGGCAAATGGGCTCTGCGCGCCACCGCGCGGCTCCTCCCGCATCAGGCTGCGCAGTCCTTCCGCCGGAGGCATGCCGGACGGCAACGCGCGCGTGGCGGCGCCACGCCGCCGACCGGAAATCCTCGGGCCAGAACGTTCGCGCAATAAATTCGCTGCCGGTCGGCGTCCCACGTACGGTCAGCGCGCGCTGGCGGAAGAACGCGACCGATGACGCGTCGTAGTACGAACGATTGAGCGGAATTTTTGCCATGGGCCGGAACGCGATCGAACCTTCGCCCGTGACGAGTTGCGACGCATCGGCCGACAACCTGGCGCCGCGCACGACGTCGGGTGCGGCCACCCACACGAGCGGCGGATAGTCGATCGGCGTTCCCGGCGCGCGCGCCGCGACCCAGTGGCGCACGTCGTCGGTCGCGTGCACGCCGGTCTCGAAACCCGACACGCGGATGGCCGGGAAGCGGGACCGCGATGACCTGATCGCGGAAATACCACAGTGCCTGGCGGATCGTCGGGCAGTCCCTGCATTCGCCGGTGGTCAGGCGGAAATCGCGCGCGGCATAGAGACCGAATGTGCCGCTCCCGTTGGCCGGCTGGGGTGCTGGCGCGGCGGCGCCTGTGGCGGCGAACATCATTGCGATTATCGCCGCGGCCCCGCGTGGCGTCATCCGGCTGCCGTCGAAGTCATCGCCAGGCAATGTCATCTAGCGAACCGCGATTCGTGGCGCGCCGGGCGTCATTTCACCGATGACCGCCGCTTGCGCAAATCCTTCCGCCTGAAACAGCGCGAGAATTTCGCCGACGCGATCGGGAGCACACGCAACGAGCAGCCCGCCGGAAGTTTGCGGATCGGAAAGCAGCGCCCGCTCGGCATTGCCGACGGCGGGGCCCAAGTCGACTTCGTGCCCGTAGCCCGCCCAGTTGCGCCCCGACGCGCCGGTCACGACGCCATCGCGCGCCAACGCCAGCACATCCGGCAACAACGGCATTCGCGCAAAATCGATGGCCGCGCCCGCGCTGCTGCCGCGGCAGATTTCCAGCAAGTGACCCAGCAACCCGAAACCGGTGACGTCGGTGAGCGCGTGGACATGCGGCAATTTGCCCAAGGCCATGCCAGGCGTGTTGAGCTGCGTCGTGCTTGCGAGCATCGCTGCGTAACCTGCATCGGAAAGCACGCCCTTTTTCAACGCCGCGCTATAGATGCCCACGCCCAGCGGCTTGCCGAGGATGAGCGAGTCGCCGGGCAACGCCCCGGCATTGCGCTTGACGTTGTTCGGATCGACGACGCCGATCGCGACGAGGCCGTAGATCGGTTCCACCGAATCGATCGTGTGGCCGCCGGCGATCGGAATGCCGGCCTTGGCGCAGATCGACTCGCCCCCGGCCAGGATCTTGCGGATCGTGTCGACCGGCAAGCGGTCGACCGGCATGCCGACCAGCGCAAGCGCGAACAACGGCGTGCCGCCCATCGCGTACACATCCGAGAGGGCGTTGGTCGCGGCAATGGCGCCGAAATCGAAAGGGTCGTCGACGATCGGCATGAAGAAGTCCGTTGTCGCGACGATGGCCTGACGGTCATTGAGCCGGTAGACCGCGGCATCGTCCGCGGTCTCGATGCCGACCATGAGCGCCGCGGGCACGAGGCCGGGGACCGCACGCCCCAGGATTTCCTGCAGCACGCCCGGCGCGATCTTGCAGCCGCAGCCGCCGCCGTGCGAAAAAGAGGTCAGCCGCAAAGGAACGGGGTCGGGGGCATTCACGTCAAATACTTTCGCTGGTGCGTCGGCTCGGACGTAACCGGAAACGTTACCCATTCTATCGTCCCGTATCGATTCTTCGCCGAAGACGCCGAAAACTGGATTCCGCGTTGCAAAAACCCCACGGATAACAAGCCCTTAACGCAGGTACTGCTTTCCTTGTAGGAGCTTCCGGCGTAGCATCGCGGCAGCGACACGGGTCCCGGCGCGAATCCTGCTTCGAGGGAATGGAATCGCGCAACCTACAAAGCGACCTGACGTGCCACTGGAGAGTTAGGCTTTGAAGCCGACGGATATCGCGCACCCCGACTATTTCCACAAAGTCGTCGATTGCCAATGGGCCTGCCCGGCCCACACCCCCGTCCCCGAATACATCCGGTTGATTGCTGCGGGTCACTACGGCGACGCGTATCTCGTCAACTGGAAAAGCAACGTCTTCCCCGGCATCCTCGGCCGTACCTGCGATCGTCCGTGCGAACCGGCCTGCCGGCGCGGCCGCGTGGAGGAAGGCTCGCCCGATATCGCAACCTCCAAGGCCAAGCCGGAGCCGGTGGCCATCTGCCGCCTGAAGCGCGTCGCTGCGGACTTCAAGGAGGACATCCGCGACCGGCTGCCGAAACCGGCGGCCAAGCGAAACGGCAAGCGCGTGGCGCTGGTCGGCGCGGGCCCGGCGTCGCTGACGGTGGCGCGGGACTTAGCGCCGCTCGGCTACGAATGCGTCATCTTCGATGGCGACGCGCGCGCCGGCGGCATGATCCGCACGCAGATCCCCAAGTTCCGCCTCCCCGATTCCGTGATCGACGAGGAGGTCGGCTACATCCTCGACATGGGCATCGAATTCCGCGGCGGGCAGCGCATCGACAGCATGAAGCAGCTGCTTGCCGGCGGCTGGGATGCAATTTTCGTGGGCAGCGGTGCGCCGCGCGGGCGCGACCTCGACATCCCCGGGCGCCGTGACGCGGCAGCGAACATCCATATCGGCATCGATTGGCTGTCGTCCGTCTCGTTCGGGCATGTCACGAGCATCGGCAAGCGCGTGATCGTGCTGGGCGGCGGCAACACCGCGATGGACTGTTGCCGTTCGTCGCGACGGTTGGGCGGCGAGGAGGTGCACGTTGTCGTCCGCTCCGGGTTCGAGGAGATGAAGGCGTCGCCGTGGGAGAAGGAAGACGCGATGCACGAGGGCATTCCGATCCACAACTATCTCGTGCCGAAGGCGTTCACCCATGATGGCGGCAAGTTGACCGGTGTCACGTTCGAGAAGGTCGCGCCGCAAAAGGATGCGAAAGGAAAGAGGCAACTCGTAGCGACCGGTGAACCGGAGGTCCACTTCCCTTGCGACGACGTGCTGGTGGCCGTTGGACAAGAAAACGCCTTTCCCTGGATCGAGCGTGATGTGGGCATCACGTTCGACGAATGGGGAATGCCCGTCGTCGACAAGGTGACGATGGCGTCCTC
Source organism: uncultured beta proteobacterium (assembly GCA_963755065.1). Lineage (GTDB taxonomy): Bacteria > Pseudomonadota > Gammaproteobacteria > Burkholderiales > Casimicrobiaceae > VBCG01. Next base: position 56,715 of record CAVWIM010000003.1, on the reverse strand, counting down.
GCTGTCAGGCGTGTACTTCGGCGGCGATGCCGCGTTCGGACCGAAGAACATCATCTGGGCCGTCGCGCACGGACACGATGCGGCGATCTCGATCGACAACCACTGCCAGGGTGTTCCGGTTGCGCAGCGGCCGGCGCCGCACGTGAACCTCATGTCGCAGAAAATGGGCATCCACGAGTGGAGCTACGACAACGCGATCCACCCCGACAAGCGTTATCGCGTGCCGCTGAAGGACACGGTCATCGCGCTGCGCGACATCCGCACCGAAGTCGAGCTGGGCTTCGACCGCCGTGTCGGCTTCGCCGAAGCGCAGCGCTGCCTGAACTGCGACGTCGAGACGGTGTTCGCGGCGAAGCTTTGCATTGAATGCGACGCGTGCGTCGACATCTGCCCGATGGACTGCATCACGTTCACGGCGGATGGCGAAGAGGCGGACCTGCGCACGCGGCTCAACGCGCCCGCCATGAATCCGACGCAGGACATTTACGTCGCAGCCGGACTCAAGACCGGCCGCGTGATGGCGAAGGATGAGGATATGTGCCTGCACTGCGGCCTGTGCGCGGAGCGGTGCCCGACGGGCGCGTGGGACATGCAGAAGTTCCTGCTCGAGATGGCGCAGGCCGACGATCGCTGCCATGCGCAGCACGGGTCGACCACCGCGGCCTCGGCGGAAACCAAGGTCGCCCGGTTCGCGGCCGCGCCGGCGGAGTGATGACATGACCCCGCCGTCCAACGCGGCTTCGCGCGTCAACGACTTCGTCGTCAAGTTCGCCAACGTCAACGGTTCCGGTTCCGCGTCCGCCAACGGCCTTTTTGCCAAGGCGATCCTGCGCATGGGCGTGCCGGTCGCGGCGCGCAATATCTTTCCGTCCAATATCCAGGGGCTGCCGACCTGGTTCGAAGTGCGCGTCGTCGAGTCGGGCTGGCGGGGGCGCCGCGGCGGCGTCGACATGGCGGTCGCGATGAACCCGCAGACCTGGGAGAAGGACCTGGCGGAAGTGGACGCCGGCGGCTATGTCTTCTACGACTCGACGAAGGCGCTTCCATCGTCGAAATTCCGTGCGGACGTGACGCCGATCGGCGTGCCGCTCACCGCGATCTGCAATGCGGAATACAGCGATGCCCGCCAGCGCCAGCTGTTCAAGAACATCATCTACCTGGGCGCCCTGTCGGCTCTGCTCGACATCGACCCGGCTGAAATCGAAAGGCTCTTCGGCGAGCAATACAAGGGCAAGGAAGCGCTGCTCGAATCGAACCGCAAGGCGCTTCACCTGGGGCGTGATCACACGCTGGCCCATTTCGCCTGCCCGCTGCCGATCCGCGTCAAGCGCAGCGACAAGGTCGGCGACCGTATTTTCATCGACGGCAACAGCGCGTCGGCGCTGGGTTGCGTCTATGGCGGCGCGACGGTGGCCGCGTGGTATCCGATCACGCCGTCGTCGTCGCTGGCCGAAGCGTTTGCGACCTACTGCCGCAAGTTCCGCAACGACACGGCCTCCGGGAAGAAGCGCTACGCGATCGTGCAGGCCGAGGACGAGCTGGCGTCGATCGGCATGGTGATCGGCGCCGCCTGGAACGGCGCGCGCGCGTTCACGGCGACGTCGGGGCCGGGCGTGTCGCTGATGCAGGAATTCCTGGGCCTCGCGTATTTCGCCGAAATCCCTGCGGTGCTCTTCGATGTCCAGCGCGGCAGCCCGTCCACCGGCATGCCGACGCGCACGCAGCAGGCGGACCTGCTGTGCTGCGCCTACGCGTCGCACGGGGACACCAAGCACGTCCTGCTGTTCCCCGAAGACCCGAAGGAGTCGTTCGAGTTCGCCGCGCTGGCCTTCGACCTTGCCGACCGGCTGCAGACGCCGATCTTCGTGATGCTCGACCTGGACATCGGCATGCAGGACTGGCTGTGCGAGCCTTTCGCGTGGGACGACAAGCGCCGGATGGATCGCGGCAAGGTGATGACCGCTGCCATGCTCGATGCCGGGCGTGATTTCGGCCGCTACCTCGATGTGGACGGCGACGGGATTCCCTACCGCACGTATCCGGGCACGCATCCGTCCAAGGGCGGCTATTTCACGCGCGGGACGACCAAGGACCGCTATGCGAGGTACACCGAAGAGGGGCCGGCGTACGTCGACAACATGCAGCGCCTGCAGCGCAAGTTCGAGACGGCGAAGGAGCACGTGCCGGCCCCGGTGATCCAGCAAGGGGCGAAGACCGCGAAGTCTGGCGTCATCTGGTTCGGCTCGACCAGCGCGGCCATGAGCGAATCGCTGGCGGCGCTCGAGGCCGACGGCATCCGACTCGATCACCTGCGCATTCGCGCATTCCCGTTCGCGGACTCCATCGCAGACTTCATCCACGCGCACGAGCACGTCTTCATCGTCGAGCAGAACCGCGATGCGCAGATGAAGTCGCTGCTCGTCAACGAATGCGGCATCGATCCCGCCAAGCTCATCTCGATCCTGCACTACGATGGCACGCCAGTCACCGCGCGCTTCATCACGCTCGAGATCACCGAGAAGGCGCGCCTCTTCAACGTCCTGCCGATGCGAAAGGTGGCGCCATGACGTATCTCGCCAAGCCGAAGATCCATCATCCCTCGCTACCGAAGAACGCGCTGGGCTTCACCCGCCGCGACTACGAGGGAGCCATTTCGACGCTGTGCGCGGGCTGCGGCCACGATTCGATTTCGGCCGCGATCATCCAGGCTTTTTTCGAGCTCGACGTGGCGCCGCATCGCGTGGCCAAGCTGTCAGGCATCGGCTGCTCGTCGAAGACGCCCACGTATTTCCTCGGCAACTCGCATGGCTTCAACAGCGTGCATGGCCGCATGCCTTCGGTCCTCACCGGCGCATCGCTGGCCAATCGCGACCTCATCTACCTGGGCGTATCAGGGGACGGAGATTCGGCGTCGATCGGGCTGGGCCAGTTCGCGCATTGCCTGCGCCGTGGCGTCAACATGGTCTACATCGTCGAGAACAACGGCGTGTACGGTCTCACCAAGGGGCAGTTTTCGGCGACGGCCGACCGCGGCAGCAAGAGCAAGCGCGGGGCGGTCAATCGCGACGAATCAATCGATCTCGCCATGATCGCGTTGACACTAGGCGCGACGTTCGTGGCGCGCGGGTTTTCCGGCGACAAGGAGCAACTCGTTCCGCTGATCAAGGCGGCGGTCCAGCACAAGGGCGCGGCGCTGATCGACATCGTGAGCCCGTGCGTTGCCTTCAACAACCACATGGGTTCGACCAAGAGCTACGACTACGTGCGCGAGCACAACGACGCGGTGAACCGCCTCGACTTCATTTCGTCGCGCGACGAAATCACTACGGATTACGCGCCCGGCGAAACCCGCGACGTGCTGATGCACGACGGTGGCACGATCCGCCTGCGCAAGCTGAACGACGATTATGACGCGACGGACAAGGTTAGCGCCATGGCTTTCCTCGAAGCGCGCCGTGCTGCCGGCGAAGTCGTGACCGGATTGTTGTACCTGCATCCGGACAGCAGCGACCTTCACGATGCGCTGGAAACCGTGGCTGTTCCGCTCAACTCACTGAGCGACGCCGACCTCGTGCCCGGCAATGCCGTGCTCGCCACGGTCAACGCCAGTCTTCGCTAGCTCGAATTCCTTTCCTTCGCGGCCGCGAGCGCCGTGGGATTGGGCGTGGGCTCGCCGATCTTCCGCAGCGTGTTGCGATCGGTGTGATGGAACGGCTCCGCCTGTCCGGGGATGATCAGCACGGTGTCCTGTTCATACGACCACGTGCCATCGGCATTGATCGCGACCGTGATCGTGTAGCGCTCGGTCCTGAATGCGTATTCGAGAAACGGCCCCGAGACGATTCCGTTGGTCATCGAGCCGCGGACGGCCTCCAGCGTGAACTTCTTCGCGTCGGGCGTGGCGCGGCCGGTGGCCATCGCAACTTGCGCTCGGGGAATCGACAGCGTAAGCGAAACGGTGCCGGTGGCCGGTTCCCACAGCCAGTAACCGACCTGGTCGTGAAAGGTCTCGGGGTCGTCCGGCTTGACGATGTGCGTGTGGTAACGCAAGCCGTACAAAAGCTGTGGCCCGTTGGCCTGTGCGTCGATCGGCTGCAGTTCGTACGTCTCGATGTAGGCCTTCTTCTCGGGTCCGTCGGCCTTCGGAGCCACATCGAGTCCGCGCGTGCCGGTCCAGACGCCGGCCATGCCGGTGAGCGGACCCAGGTTGGCGAGCGTGTCGACGTCCGGTTCCGCCTCGGTGTAGATGTCCTTGGGAAAGGGTTCCATGGGTCTTGTCAACTGAGCGGGGCTGGGTTAGCGCTCGACGAGCGCCTCGAGTCGAAAGCGCGCGATCGCGGCGACCTGGCGCAGCGCTTCGGCGAATTCCACCGTACGATCCTGCTCCACGCGGCGCGCGAATTCGCGCAGGATACCCTGCCGGTCCTGGCCGCTCACTGCAAGGATGAACGGGAATCCGAACTTCGCGTGATAGCGCTTGTTGAGATCGTTGATGCGGGCAAATTCCGCCGGCGAGCATTGGTCGAGCCCGGCACGCGCCTGTTCGCGTATCGAATCGGCCGTCAGCTCGCCGCGCAGCGCCGCCTTTCCGGCAAGCTCCGGGTGCGCTTGCAACAGCGTCAATTGTTCGCTTGCGAGCGCGCGCTCCATCGCCGCGACCATCGCGGCATGCAGCGCCCCGATGCTGGCGAAGGGCCGGTCGCCGAAGCTTCGCTCCGCGACCCACGGCGAATGCTCGAAGATGCCGCCGAGCGCGGCGACGTACGCCTCCTGGTCCATCCGGTTGAGGTCGGCGAGTTTCATGGCACCGGCCTCGGGGCGGGAACATGGCCAGCGGGGAAGTGGTTGCGCCAATGCCGCGCGATGTCGATGCGGCGCGCGATCCAGACGTCTTCGTGCTGGCGAACATAGTCGAGGAAGCGTGCGACCGCCGCGGCACGCGCGGGACGGCCGGCGAGCCGGCAATGCAGTCCGACCGACAGCATTTTCGGCGCGTTGCATCCCTTCGGGTCGCCTTCCGCGTAGAGCACGTCGAAGGCGTCCTTCAGATAAGCATAGAACTGGTCGCCGCTGTTGAATCCCTGGGCGATGGCGAATCGCATGTCGTTGGTGTCGAGCGCGTAGGGCACGATGAGGAGTATCCCGCTGCCCGAGCGCAGCGGTACTGGCGCGTAGTAGGGAAGGTCGTCCCCGTAGCCGTCGGCAGAGTAGGCGAATCCGCCGTGTTCGACCAGGAGCCGCCGCGTGTTCGGGCTGTCGCGGCCGGTGTACCAGCCGTCGGGCGCGCGCCCGGTGAGGGCGACGAGGGTCTCGACCGCCTTCGCCAGATGCTCGCGCTCGACGTCCTCGCCGACCTGCTGGTAGGAGATCCAGCGCCATCCGTGGGCCGCGATTTCATGGCCGTCTTGCATGAACGCATCGACGACGGCCGGGTTGCGGGCGAGCGCCATGCCCACGCCGAATACCGTCAGCGGCATCCCGCGTTCGCGAAACAACCGCAACAGCCGCCACACGCCGGCACGCGAGCCGTATTCGTACAGGGACTCCATCGACATGTGGCGGGCGGAAAACGGCGCTGCCCCCACGATTTCCGACAGGAACGTTTCGGAAGCCGGCATCGCCGTGGAGGACGCAGCTCTCCGCGCCTTCCTCGTAGTTGAGGACGAATTGCACGGCGATCCGCGCGCCGCCGGGCCATTGCGGATGCGGCGGGTTGTTCCCGTATCCGGTCAGGTCCCGCGGATAGACAGGATCGATGCGTGCGGTGGCCGTCATTTGCCGCTCGCCATGCGCCGCGAACGAACGCGCAACGCCGTCGCGAGATCGCTTGCGCGCTCGGCATGGCGGTCGAGCGCCAGCCGGGCTTCGCAGGCGACGAGATGCGCTTGCATCAGCTTGACCGCGCGCCGCAGGTCGCGCGCGGCAATGGCATCGATCACCGCCAGGTGCTCGCCGGTCCCGCAGGTGGTCTGGCCGGGCGGCATGTACAGCGCGGTCATCAACAGCGATTGCGTCACGAGTTCGTTGCCGAAGTGCAGAATCACCGCATTGCCGGCGAGCCGCAGCAGCCGGCGGTGAAATTCACCGGACAGGCGGATCCAGCCGCGGACATCGCCCGCGTGGAATGCTGCGTCCTCCTGCTTTACCAGCCGCCGCAGGTCGTCGAGCTGGCGGACACTTGCGCGCGCGACGACGTTGGGTAGCGCCGCGCACTCGAGCATGCGGCGCGCCTCGAACACGGCGCGCGTTGCGTCCGGCGTCGGACTGGCGACACTTGCGCCGTGGTTGGGCTTCAACTGTACGATGTGGTCGTGCGCGAGACGCAACAGCGCCATGCGCACGATCGTCCGGCTGACGCCGAAGATCTCCGTCAGCCGCGTCTCGGTCAGTCGCGTTCCAGGAGCCAGGCGCTGGTCGAGCACCGCCTCGAAGATGGCGTCGTAGATCGGCTGCTCGGTGCCGCCGGCTGGGGTTAAAGGGTAGAGTTGCACTGGGAGGAGACGATCGCATGCAATATTTGAACATATTGTATACAATTCTGCGCAATATTGCAATCACCCGGAGCGCCAACGTCCGGGACGCAACGCAAGGAGGCCGGCGATGGGACGTCTGACGACGCACGTGCTGGATACCGCGCGCGGCCAACCCGGAGCGGGCATCGCGGTGACGCTGTATCGCAACCTGGACGACCGCAGTTACGCGCTCATTCGCGACGCTGTGACCAACGCGGACGGCCGCTGCGACGAGCCCCTGCTCGAAGGTGCGGCGTTCGCGCCGGGGCGCTACCGGCTGGTGTTTGCCGTGGGCGTCTATTTCGCCAAGGCCGGTTTCGCGTTGCCGGATCCGCCGTTCGTGGACGAGGTCGTGCTCGACTTCGGGTCGCCGACGCGGCGGCGGATTACCACGTCCCGCTGCTGGTGTCGCCATGGAGCTATTCCACGTATCGCGGCAGTTAGGTGGAAACTGAGTTGGAAACCGAGAAACCGGGCCCGTAATGGAAGCGTACGCGATCGAGTGGCTGCAGCTGCTGCTGCGATGGGTTCACCTGATCACCGGCATCGCCTGGATCGGGGCGTCGTTCTATTTCGTCTTCCTCGACAACAGCCTGCTGCCACCGGCGAAGAAGGAGGATGCCGATGCCGGCATCGGCGGCGAACTCTGGGCCATCCACGGCGGCGGTTTTTATCACGCGCAGAAATTCCGCGTGGCGCCCGCGACGCTTCCGGAACCTCTCCACTGGTTCAAATGGGAGGCCTACTGGACCTGGATGTCCGGCTTGGCGCTGTTCATCGCGATGTACTACGCCCATGCCGACATCTACATGATCGACCGCAGCGTGGCCGACATCGCGCCGTGGCAGGCGATCACGCTTTCGCTCGTCCTGCTCGTGGCGGGCTGGGTGTTCTACGACCAGTTATGCAAGCGCGCAGGGCTCGACAGCGAAATATTCATCGCGGCCGCGATGATCGCCTTCTTCACGCTGGTCGCCTGGGGCCTGTCGCACGTGTTCAGCGGGCGCGCGATGTTCCTGCAGGTGGGCGCGATGATGGGCACGATCATGGTCGCCAACGTCGCGCACGTCATCATCCCGTCGCAGCGCAAGCTGGTCGAGGCGAAGCGGCAAGGGATCGCTCCCGATCCGGTATATGGCCTGCGCGGCAAGCAGCGTTCTGTGCACAACAACTACTTCACGCTGCCGGTGCTGTTCATCATGATCAGCAACCACTATCCGATCACATTCGGCCTGCCGCAGGCGTGGCTCGTGCTAGTTGCCATCCTGCTGCTTGCGGCGCTGGTCCGGCTTTTCTTCAACCTGCGGCACAAGGGGAGGACGGTATGGGCGATTCCCGTGACTGCCGCACTCGGCGACAGTTGCCCTGGCCCTGGCGATCGCGCCTCCCAAGCCGGACGCCGCGAAGAATTTCACGTTCGCCGATGTGCAGAGGATCGTCGCGCTCGCTGTGCGGTCTGCCATGCGGCGAATCCGACGCAGCCCGGATTCACGGTCGCGCCCAAGGGCCTTATGCTCGACACGGCGGCGCAGATCGTCGCCAACGCGCAGAAGATCAACGAGCAAGCCGTCGTCACGAAGGCGATGCCGATCGGCAACCTGACGCAGATGACGGATTCCGAGCGCGCGATTCTCGCAGCCTGGATTGCGGCGGGCGCGCCGGACAAATAGGCGCCCAGCCACGACTGTTAGAACACTCAGTTCAGAATAAAGATTCCTGCTCGGTGGCGACGGTGGCGGCGGCTCTGCTCGGCCGTCGCTGCTTCCGACGCGGCTCTCGTCAATGCGCACGATCAGCTTCGCGTCGTCGTTGCGCACGCTGTTCACCCGCGGTCGACACCGGGTAATACGTCATCGCCTCGGCGGGGATAGGGCTCGAACAGCCCGGCCAGGTCCTCGTTCGCCACGTCCAGCCAGCGGTCGTAAGCCGCAGGCGCCACGATCACCGGCATGCGGTCGTGCAGCGGCGAGAGCAGCGCGTTGGCCTGGGTCGTGATGATCGTGCACGTGTCGAGGACTTCGCCCGCCGGAGACAGCCACCGCTCGAACAAGCCGGCGAGGGCGAAAGGAGCCGCGTCCTTCATGCCGATGTGCAGCGGCTGCTTGGCGCCCGACGCTGTCTGCTTCCATTCGTAGAAGCCGTCGGCGGGAAGAAGGCACCGGTGGTATTTGAGCGCGGTGCGAAACGACGGCTTGTCGGCCGAGCGTTTCCGATCGCGCGTTGATCATCTCGGTTGCCGATGGAAGGATCCTTGGCCCAGCGCGGCACGAGACCCCAGCGCACTTGCACGAGTTCGCGTTCGCCCGCCGGATTGCGCCGGACGATCGGCACGTCCTGCATCGGGGCAATGTTGTAGCGCGCGCGCATCGGCAACGGAAACGGAACGCCGAAAGCCAGCGCCAGCGCTGCCGGTTGGGTGTGCAGTTCGTAACGGCCGCACATACCGACGAAGACTTATTCGCATTCGGGCCGCCAGGCGCGGACAGCAGCTTGTGCGCGGTTTCGCGACCTGCAGCGTGTCCCAGTACGCGTAGGCACCCACGGCGGCAGCGCCGGCCAGCGGCACCCAGCGGCTCGCCGCTGTACCCGAACACGCTTGGTCATGGTGACGCCGACTTTCCGCGCCATGCCTTGCAGCGCGCCGGATGCGATCTGCTGCACGATGACGCTTTGTCCGGTGCGCACGACGAGTCGCGCACGACCTGGCTCGCCGCGTGGCGGAACAGGCAATACAGCATGTGCGTGCGCGTGAGTTCCGCGCTGCGTCCGTAGAGGCCGAAGATGTCGGCGACCATCTGCCTCTGTGTCTTCCAGATGAGATAGAGGTCCGGCAACACGGTGAGCATTCCAATCGGTCCCGGCGGCAGCGCCAGCGAACCCGACAGCAATGCCGCCTGCTTGGCCGCACGCTGCGCAATGGCTTCGGCTTCACGCGCGGGATCCATCACCGCGTGTGTTCGCGGTGGCGGAACCTCCGCGATCACCCGTTCGATCGCCCCCCCGACATCACGCGGCATTTCTTCGACCGTCGCGGGAAGTGTGGCGGCTTGGATCCTGGTCATGGGTGCGGCGAACCTCCGATTCCCACTATAGGCCGGCGTGCCGGTGTCCGGCAAACGCTACAATCGGCCTCATGCGCATCTTCGGCTTTGCGGGCTGGTCCGGAAGCGGCAAGACGACGCTGATCGAGCGGGTCATTCCGCAACTCATTGCCCGCGGCCTCACCGTGTCGCTCATCAAGCACGCGCATCATTCGTTCGACCTCGACCAACCCGGAAAGGACTCGCACCGCCACCGCCTGGCCGGATGCAGCGAGGTGCTGATCAGTTCCGGTTTGCGCTGGGCGCTGATGCATGAGTTGCGCGGCGAGGTGGAGATGACGCTGCCGGAGGCCCTCGGCCGCTTGTCACCCTGTGACCTGGTGCTGATCGAGGGCTACAAGGCGTATCCCCTTCCCAAGCTCGAGGTCTGGCGGGAAGCTGTGGGGAAGCCGCTGCTCCATCCACAGGATCCCCACATCGTTGCCATAGCGACGGATCGCCCCGGAACCTTTGCCGGCGGTCGCATTCCGGCCTTCTCGCTGGACGCCTTGGACGAAATCGCAACATTTATCCACACCCGCGCGGCCGATCGCCCGACTGCGGATTGACTTGGCCGGTGACGTAGGAGTAGCTTGAACTTGCGGTATTTCCTGATGACTAAGAAGCGGCCAAAGGCATCCTGAACACGGTCGGCGTTCGGCGTCCGCAGCGAGGACGACAGCACTTATCGGGTATGACTAAAAATCAATTACTTGCAGCGCTTATCGTAACCATCACCGGAACAGCAATGACATTTCCGGCGGCGGCGGACGAACTCGCGCCGGTGACTGATATGACGGGCTTCTATGGCGGGCTCGCGATGCGCGATCGCGGCGGCGAGTCGGACGGCCTTCGCTTTGGCCATCTCGCCAATGCGTGGAGCAAATTCATATTGCCCGCAGCCGAGGAAAATGGCACGCGCACGCTGGCCTACGGCGGTTATCGCTGGACCAACGATATCGCGGTCGAAGCCGCGGTGGCTTCCGCCGACCGCTTCGCGCTTCGTCCCGACAGCGCGCAAGGGATGGGCCTCGCTCTCGCCAATGCCGGCGACGTGGCCGCCAAGATCTGGAATGTGGACGTCTACACCAGCTGGGGCTTCGCGAAGCGCTTTGCGTTGTACGGCCGCCTGGGGTACGTCCAGAACGAGCCGGTCGTTCCCTATCCCGCACTGGGAAGCTTGAGCGACGTCCGCCGCAATCGCGACGGGGTCAACTACGGCGTCGGTTTGCGTTACGACGTGAACCCGGTCCTCGGACTGCGCCTCGAATACGCCCGCTTCGGCCGCCTCGCCAGCGAGCCGATGACCGGCGTGCTGCCCGACTCGGACCACGTCCAGTTCGGCCTGCAGTTCCGGTTCTAGCCACCCAGCGCGTAAAATCGACGCGTCGCGCCTGTTGTTCCGGGCTGCGGCCCCTCGCTCGCGACCCCATGCCCGATTCGCATACCGCATCCGCCGTCACCGTTCGCCTGGTCTATCTGGCGCGGCTGCGCGAGGCGTTCGGGTCCGCCGGCGAAACGCTGACGTTGTCAAAGGACGAACCTTCGGTAGCGGCGATCCTTGACCTGCTGCGCGAGCGGGGCGGCACGTTTGCCGTGGAACTCGCGGCGGGTCGGGCCGTGCGAGTCGCCGTGAACCACGCGCTGGTCACGCCGGATACGCGGGTACGCGATGGCGACGAGGTCGCACTGCTCCCGCCGGTCACCGGCGGCTGATGCAAGAGTCGGTGCGACGCGTGACCGTTCGTATCCAGACCGAGGATTTCGATTGCGGGCGCGAGATCGCGGCGCTGCGTGCGGGCGATGCGCGCGTCGGCGCCGTGGCGGCGTTCATCGGCACCGTGCGCGACGTGAACGACGCAGTGAACGTTTCCTCGCTCACGCTCGAGCATTATCCCGGCATGACGGAAAAGGCGCTCGCGGCGATCGTCGACGAAGCACGCGATCGCTTCGACATCCTCGACGCGCTGGTGATCCACCGCGTCGGCACACTGGCACCCAGCGACCAGATCGTGCTGGTGGTGGTGACCGGCGCGCACCGCGGCGAGGCCTTCGACGCCTGCCGATTCCTCATGGATTACCTCAAGACCCGCGCACCGTTCTGGAAGAAGGAAACCACGCCGCAGGGCGCGCGCTGGGTCGACGCCCGGGCCAGTGATGACGAGGCGGCCAACCGCTGGGAGAAGCCGCCCTGATGGCCGCCACGGCGCTCATCGCAATCGACTGGGGGACGACATCGGCGCGCGCCTACTGCCTGGATGCCACCGGGCAGGTCATCGCGACGCGGGCGGTCCCGCTGGGCGTCTTGCAGGTGCACGACGGCTGTTTCCCCGAGGCGCTTGACACATTGCTCGGCGATTGGCGCGACGTGGCTGCGCCGCGTCTCGCGTGCGGCATGATCGGCAGCCGGCAAGGTTGGCGCGAGGCTCCCTACGTCGAGTGTCCGGCGCCGCTGGCAACCTTGGCTTCGGGCATTGTCCGCGCCGGTGGTGGGGCGCTAGCGATCGTGCCCGGTGTCCGCACGCGCGACGCCAACGGCATCCCCGATGTCATGCGCGGGGAGGAGACGCAATTGGCTGGTGCCGTCGACGAACGCGAAGAGCGCGTGCTGGCGGTGCTGCCCGGCACGCACTGCAAATGGGCGCTGGTCGAAACGGGACGGCTCGTGGATTTCGCGACATTCATGACCGGAGAAATGTACAACGTCCTTCTCCATCACAGCATTCTGGGTCGCCTCGCGCAACCCTCCGCGATCAAAGCGGGACCGGCCTTCGCGCGCGGCGTGACCCGCGGCCTGGGCGCCGGTGGCTTGAGCCATGACTTGTTCGGCGCGCGCACGTTGGTTCTCACGGGCGAGATGGCGCCGCACGAAGTTCCGGATTGGCTGTCCGGGGTGCTCATCGGGCGCGAAATACGCAATGCCCGGGCCTGGGCGGAACAGAAAGGCTGCGACAGCACGCGCGTGCGGCTGGTCGGCGCGGACGATTTGATTGCGCGCTATTCTGCCGCCATGACGCAAGCGGGCATTGCGGTCGAGATGGCGCCCGCCGATGCCGCGGCAATGGGGCTGTGGCGCGTCGCGCAGCATGCGTCGCTGATTCCTGTACACGTACACTGACTCCCTGCATTCGACCCGCCGAAAGGCGCAATCGAGTGCCGCCATGAATCCGCTGCTGCCCTATCTCGATCCCCTGCCGCTGATCGCGGTGTTGCGCGGCATTACCCCCGAGGAAATTCCGGGGATATCGACGGCGTTGATCGCAGAGGGCTTCCGCGTGCTCGAAGTGCCGCTCAATTCACCGCGCCCGTTCGAATCGATCCGGATCTTGGCCGACGCGTGCGGCGAGCGGTGTCTCGTCGGCGCGGGCACCGTGCTTGACGTGGCCGACGTCGCGCGCGTGCGCGAAGCCGGCGGCAAGGTGGTGGTCATGCCTCACGCCGATACGGCGGTCATCCGCGAAGCCAAAGGACAAGGACTGGTCTGCGTGCCCGGCGTCGGGACACCGACCGAAGCGTTTGCGGCGCTCGCGGCGGGCGCGGACGGGCTCAAGATGTTTCCGGCGGAGGCGCTGCCGCCCGGGGCGCTCAAGGCATGGCGCGCAGTCCTGCCTCGCGACGCGCTGGTGTTCGCCGTCGGCGGCATTCGGCCCGACAACATGGGCGCATATTGGAGCGCAGGCGCATCCGGCTTCGGCACCGGTTCGAATCTCTATGCCCCGGGTGCGCGCCCGGAGACGGTGCGCGCCGCGGCGGCAGCCTATGCCGCCGGTTTCCGCGCGTTGCCGGTAAGATAGCCGCCGCAGCATCTTCGAAACAACGTCGACTCCGGCAAGCACTAAAACTTCAACCGCAGCTAGCCCGAGACCGTGACGCCCTCCGGGACCTCCCTCGACATCGTCGCGCTGGGCGAACCGCTGATCGAGTTCAACCAGGTTGCGGCTGCGGACCCGCACGCGTATGTGCAAGGATTCGGTGGCGACACGTCGAACATGGCGATCGCCGCGGCTCGACTCGGTGCGCGTGTTGGCTACATTACCCGCCTGGGCGACGATGCCTTCGGACGCTTGTTCCGCGATCTGTGGGCCGCAGAAGGTGTCGATGCGCGTGGCGTTGCCACCGATGCCGATGCGCCCACCGGTGTCTATTTCGTTGCGCATGGCGCGCAGGGCCACGAGTTTTCCTATTTGCGCGCGGGATCCGCGGCAAGCCGCATGCGGCCCGACCTGTTGCCGCTCGACGTGATACGGTCGGCGCGGCTGTTGCACGTGTCGGGCATCAGCCAGGCGATCTCGGCCAGCGCGTGCGATGCCGTGTTCGCCGCGATCGATGCGGCGCGCGCCACCGGCGCATGGGTAACCTACGACCCTAACCTCCGCCTCAAGCTCTGGCCGCTGGCGCGTGCGCGCGCGGTAATCCTGGCCACCATGGCCCGCTGCAGCTGGTGCCTGCCAAGCCTGGACGACGCGCGCGCGCTGTTTGAAGGTGGCGACCCCGCACGCGTGATCGCGGCCTGTCACGCCGCCGGCGCGCCGGGCGTGGTTCTGAAGCTCGGCGCGGAAGGCTGCGTCGTCTCGGACGGCACGCGTCGGGAACATGTGCCGGCGCACCGCGTTGCGCCGGTGGATGCCACCGGCGCAGGCGACTGTTTCGATGGCGCCTTCGCCGCGCGTCTACTTGCCGGCGACGATGCGTTCACGGCGGCCGGCTACGCGAACGTCGCTGCGGCGCTCGCCACGACCGGCTATGGCGCCGTCGCGCCGCTGCCGCGCGATGGCGACGTGCGCGCGGTCCTGCGAAAGGCAGCCGCGTGAGCGCGGCGACATTCCGTCCGGACCTGTTTTCGGGCAAAGTCGCGTTCGTCGTCGGCGGCACGAGCGGGATCGGCGCGGCCATTGCCGATGCCTTTGGCGAACTGGGCGCCGTGGTCACCGTGAGCGGCGCGACGCGCGGCGAATGCGATGCGGCGCGGGCCTCGCCGCGCTTTCGCTGCCGTGACGCCATCGTGTTGGACGTGCGCGATGACGCGGCGGTGACCGCGCTGGTGGCCGCGTTGCCCAGGCTCGACGTGCTGGTGAATTGCGCGGGCATCATCCGCCGCGGCGATGAACATGAGACTGACGTCTTCGCCGAAGTACTGGCGATCAATCTCACCGGAACGATGCGCTGTTGCGCGGCGGCGCGGGCAAAACTGAAGGCGGCCCATGGCGCGATCGTCAATACCGCGTCGGTGCTGTCGTACTTCGGCGGCGGCCTGGTGCCGGGATACAGCGCGAGCAAGGGGGGTGTTGCCCAATTGACCAAGTCGCTCGCAATCGCGTATGCGTCGGACGGCATTCGCGTCAACGCGATCGCGCCCGGCTGGGTCGCCACATCGTTTACCAAGGTGCTGCAGGACGATCCGCAGCGCAGTGCCGCGATTCTCGCGCGCACGCCGCTCGCGCGCTGGGGTAAGCCGGACGACATTGCCGGCGCCGTTGTTTTTCTTTGTTCACCTGCCGCGGCATTCATCACCGGCGCCATACTGCCGGTGGATGGCGGGTACATTGTCATGTAGGGGGGGCATATGCCGATTGGAACTGCGGTCCGTTATCTCAAGAAGCGTGATTGGGAAAAAGCGCATGCGATCGTGCAGGAGGATGCGTCGACTCTGGCGTGCTGGGCGCATGGCATCGTGCACATGCAGGAAGGCGACATCTCCAACGCGCGTTACTGGTATCGCAAGGCCCACCGCGATTTTCCGAAGGAATTCGACGAGGCCGCCGAAATCGCCGCGCTGGCCCGGGCCGTCAAGGCCGAGACCGAGTGAACGCGCCGCTTGTCCTGCCCGCGGCAGGAATTCGGCCCGAGATCGCCGTCGCGGCCGTGCCCGACGACGAGCGGGTGTGGGTGCCGCAGGCGAAGGACGTCTGGTTCCGTCCGTTGCTGCTGAACACCGTCTCCGGCGGCTGGTGCAACCTATTGCGGGTGCGCAAGAGCGGCATCCTGTCGCGGCACCGCCATCCGATGCTAGTCATCGGGTACGTGATTAAAGGGCGCTGGAAATATCTCGAGCACGACTGGACGGCGGAGGAGGGCAGCTTCGTGTACGAGCCACCGGGCGAGACCCACACGCTCACGGTACCCGAGGATTGCCCGGAAATGATCACGTTCTTCAACATCAGCGGGGCGATGATCTATCTTGACGCGGATGGGCGGCAGTGCGGTTACGAAGACGTTTGGAGCAAGATCGACATGTGCCGGGCCCATTACGCGGACATCGGGCTCGGCGCGCATTATGTCGAGCAGTTCATCCGCTGACGCGTGTGCGACGTTGATCGACATCGCCATACCGGGATACGGACGGCTCGCGTTGACGGAGCTCGTATGCGATTTCAACGGGACGCTGGCTGCCGGCGGCGAATTGGTGCCCGGTGTGCGCGAACGGCTGCCGCTGCTGGCGGCGCGGTTGCGCATTCACGTGGTCACCGGCGATACGTTTGGAACCGCGCAAGCGCAACTCGCGGGACTGCCGTGCGAGATCGCCGTGCTCGCGCCCGAGAATCAGGCCGCGGCCAAGGCCCGTTTCGCACAAAACCTCGGACCGTCGAACGTCGCTGCGGTAGGCAATGGCCGCAACGACCGCTTGCTGCTCGAAGCGTCGGCGCTGGCCATCGGCATCTGCGGGCGCGAGGGCATCGCCACGGAAACATTGCAGGCCTGCGATGTCGTCGTCGCCGAGGCGACCGATGCGCTCGACCTGCTGCTGCAGACGAATCGCCTCGTCGCGACGTTGAGGTCGTAGTGCCGTCGAAGCTGTGCCGTGCCGCGCGGAAGGATCATTGATGCCTTGGGGCGGGATCGTTGCGGTCGGTGCGGGAGCCGCCATCGGGGCGTGGTTGCGCTGGTGGCTGGGCATCGTGCTCAATCCGCTGTTTCCCACGCTGCCTCTGGGCACGCTGACGGCCAACCTCGTCGGTGGGCTGCTCATGGGCGTCGCGATGGAACTCATGACGCGCCACACGTTCGTTTCGCCCGAGGCGCGGCTCCTGATCACGACTGGATTCTTGGGCGGCCTCACCACGTTCTCGACGTTCTCCGGGGAAATCGTCACGCTGCTCATGCGCCGCGAGTACTTGTGGGGAACCATCGCGATTGCGGGCCACGTCGTCGGCTCGCTGGCGATGACTGTTCTCGGCATCCTGCTGATTCGCGCGCTCTTCGTCTGGGGATCGACATGACCGGTACGCTGCTTCGGTTTTACGTGCACGAGGATCGCAAGCACCATCACATCGCTTTGTACGAGTGGTTGCTCGAACAGGCAAAGGCGATGGGAATTCACGGCGGTTCCGCGTTTCGCGCCATTGCCGGATATGGCCGGCACGGCGTGTTGCATGAAGAACACTTCTTCGAGCTCGCCGCGGCGATGACCATCGAAGTCGAATTCGTCGTCACCGACGAGGAAGCGGAAAAGATGCTCGCACTGCTGCGGCGCGAGCGTGTCAGCGTGTTTTTCGCGCGCATTCCGGCGGAGTTCGGCACGATCGAGGGCGCGTCCTGACTCGAGCGTTCCGGCAGGCCGCAGTCGGAGTCGATTTTTCGTCGCGCGCCGCGTATATTGGCCATCCCGAATAACCGATCGACGCCGACCCCACCATGCCCCACGCCATCCGTGTTCACGCCACCGGCGGTCCCGAAGCCATGAAGCTCACCGAGGTCGCCGTCGGCGCCCCCGGTCCCGGCGAGGCGCGTGTGCGCCACACGGCGATCGGCGTCAATTTCATCGACACCTACCATCGCACCGGCCAATACAAGCTGCCGCTGCCGTGCGGCATCGGACTCGAGGCGGCAGGCGTGGTCGAGGCTGTCGGCACGGGCGTCGATTACTTGAAGGCGGGCGATCGCGTCGCCTATTGCGGCGGCGCGCCCGGCTCGTACAGCACCGAACGCGTGATGCCCGCGGACAAGCTCGTCCCCGTTCCCGCGGGGATCGACGACGTGACCGCCGCGACGCTGATGCTCAAGGGACTGACCGTCCAGTATCTGTTCCGGCAGACCTTTCCGCTGAAGGGTGGAGAAACGATTTTGTTCCACGCCGCGGCCGGCGGTGTGGGCCTCATCGCCTGCCAGTGGGCGCGAGCGCTCGGCGTCACGATGATCGGCACCGTCGGATCCGACGACAAGGCCGCGCTCGCAAAGGCCAATGGCTGTGCGCACACGATCGTCTACACGCGTGAGGACTTCGTCGCACGCACCAAGGAAATCACCGGCGGCAAGGGCGTGCCGGTCGTATACGACGCGATCGGCAAGGACACATTCCCGAAATCGCTCGATGTCCTCAGTCCACGCGGCATGTTCGTGAGCTTCGGCAGCTCGTCGGGGCCGGTGCCCCCGTTCGAAATCATGCTTCTCGCGCAAAAGGGCGCGCTGTACGCGACGCGGCCGACACTGTTCGTCTACGCGTCGACGCGGCCGGCGCTGCTGGCCATGGCGGACGACGTGTTCAAGCTCGTTCTTGCAGGCAAAATCAAATCCGAGGCCCGGCAACGGTTCCCGCTGAAGGACGCCGAGGCGGCGCATCGCGCACTCGAATCACGGCAAACGACCGGCGCGACCGTCCTGGTTCCGTAAGCAGCCTGTCGGACTGGGTTTCACGTATGCGTTGCTGAGCCAAAAAGCGATGGCTGCGCGACGCGAGGCGCAGCGCATATCGCGAATATGCGCTAGCCGAGCAACAAAGCAGACGCGCTTTTTTGGCAGCAACCCGAAGGGACGGGGCGCCTTGGGCGCATTTCTGCGTTACTCGCCCTCACCATATTCTCGATATGCTGTCGGGCTCGCGCCTTGAACTGCGCCCAAGTCGTTTTCCGTCGCATACGCGAAACCCAGTCCGACAGGCTGCTAGACGTGCCCGACGGCTCCTGATCAAGTCGCGCGTCCCGCCGCGTTGAGCAACGCGCGCGCGGTGTCGGGCAATTCCGATGCGGTGAGGCCGAGCGGGCCGATTCCCTGCGCCACGAGTGCATCGGCGGTCGCGCCATGCAGGCACACCGCATGACGCAACGCCGTCTTCGCGTCGAGGCCTTGCGCGAGAAGGGCGCCCAGCAGGCCGCTCAAGACGTCGCCGCTGCCCGCCGTCGCGAGCGCGGGTCCGCCGCTCCCATTGATGTCCCAGGTGCCGTCGGGATGGGCGAGCACGCTTCCCGAACCCTTGAGCACCACATTCGCGGCAAGCTCCTGCACCAGTCGTTGCGCGGCGTGCAGCCGGTCGCCCTGGATCGCGGCAACGTCCACATTCAGCAATCGTGCCGCTTCGCCCGGGTGCGGCGTGGCGAGCGTCGGCGCGTTGCGCGCTGCGCACGCCGCGCGCAACGCCGCATCCTTGGCGACGAGATTGAGCGCGTCGGCATCCAGCGCGATCGGAATGGGCTGCGAGAGCGCGCGCGCAAGCAAGGACCGCGCGGCATCGCTCGTACCGAGACCGGGGCCGACGACGAGTGCGTCAGGCTGCGCATCGAGCACGGGACCTGCGTGGCGCAACATCAACTCGGGCATGCTGGCGTCGAATTTCGGCGCGTCGGCCATCAGGAAGCCCAGCCAGACTTTGCCCGCACCGGTGCGCAACGCCGCGCGCCCGGCGAGGATGAGGGCGCCGCCCATTCCCTCGGTTCCGCCGAGGATTCCCAGCGTTCCGAAGGTTCCCTTGTTGACGTTGCGCGCGCGCCGGGCCAGCGCCGGCGGCAGCGCTGCGGCGAGCGCCGGCCAGTCGAGCCGATGGCCCAAGGCCGCCGGCGTCGCGTCGAGCCCCAATGCATGCACGCTCACTTTGCCGCAGAAGTCCGGCCCATCCGCGGTGAGGAGCCCGGGTTTCAGCGCGATGAACGTCGCGGTCGCCGCGGCGCGAATGGTGGCGCCATGTGCACTTCCGGTATCGGCGTCGAGACCCGTCGGAATGTCGAGCGCCAGTATCGGCGCGCCCGTGCCGTTAGCCCATTCGATGAGGCCGGCGTAGGCACCTTCGGCCGGCCGCTTGAGGCCGATTCCGAAGAGGCCGTCGATGACGAGCGCGGGGCGAGCGGCCGCAGCCGTGGCGACGGTGGACCCTCCCGCTGCGATGAACGCCTGGTGCGCCGCCGCCGCATCCGGAGGGAGGTGCGCCGCATCGCCCGGAAACACGACCACAACGTCGTGGTACCAACTGCGCAGCCAGCGCGCCGCGACGAAGGCATCGCCGCCGTTGTTTCCGGGGCCGGCGAGGACGACGATCTGCCCGCCGCGGTCGTTGGCGAGCGTGCGCGCGACGTCGGCACTCGCGCGCCCGGCGAGTTCCATGAGGGGCGCATCGCCATGTGTTGCCACATGGGTTTCCTCCAACGCCCGCAATTCGGCGACGCGACAGACGGGTGCTAAGTTCGCGTCCATGTGCCGATTATAGGCAAATGGACAAACCGGCTGGGCCGCCGCTACACTACGCCCCCCGTGCCCCAAGGTCGGCGCAACACTGCCTTGGCGGCCCGCACATCCCCACCCGCCACCCAAGCTTGCCGCCGTCGCGGCTGCACCACAGGAGAAGATCCATGAAGTTGCTACCCAAGGCCGGATTCGTGCTGCTGGCAGCCACATTCGCACTGGCGGCCCATGCGCAGGAACTGACCGGCACGCTGAAGAAGATCAAGGACAGCGGCACGATCACGCTGGGCGCGCGCGAGTCCTCTGGCGCCCTTGCCTACACGCTGGGCGATGGAAAATACGTCGGCTTCCACACCGAGATGGGCGACAAGATTGCTGCAGACATCCAGAAGCAGCTCAAGATGCCGAAGCTCGACATCAAGTACCAGCCGGTGACGTCGCAGAACCGCATTCCGCTGGTGCAGAACGGTACGGTGGACCTGGAATGCGGCTCTACCACCAATAACGCGGCGCGGCAAAAGGACGTGGCGTTCGCGATGACAACCTATGTCGAGGAGGGCCGCATCGTCGTCAAGGCCAACTCGCCAATCAAAGGCATCGCCGATCTCAACGGGAAGACGGTCGCCACGACCACCGGAACGACTTCCGTGCAGACGCTGCGCAAGAACAAGCGCGCCGCCAACATGGACTTCAAGGAAGTCTTCGGCAAGGACCACTCCGACAGCTTCCTGCTGCTCGAATCCGGGCGCGCCGATGCCTTCGTGATGGACGGGCAGATCGTTGCCGGCCTCGTCTCCAAGTCGAAGAATCCGGCCGACTACAAGATCCTTCCGGAAGCGCTGAGTGTCGAACCGATCGCGTGCATGATGCGCAAGGACGATCCGGCCTTTAAGAAGGCGGTCGACGACAGCATCAAGTCGATGGTCAAGAGCGGCGAACTCGCGAAGATGTACGACAAGTGGTTCATGCAATCGATTCCGCCGTCGAACACCAAGGTGGGATTGCCGTTGTCGGACGCGACGAAGAACGCGTGGAACAATCCCAACGACAAGCCGATGGAAGAGTATGCGGCTCCGTAAGGTTTGACGGGCAGGCTGCGGCGTTATCGCCGCCGGCCCACGCAATGAAAGCGCGGCGACGGTACATCCGCGTCGCGCTTTTTTCCGACCAGTGACCGACGTGCGGCGGGGGCGGCTCGATGAGCTGGGATTGGCAGGTTTTTTTCCAGGATACCGGGGGCGGTCAGACCTATTTCCACTGGATGATGTCGGCCTGGGGCTGGACGCTCCTGGTTTCAGGTTGCTCGCTGGTCGTCGCGCTGTTCATGGGTTCGCTGATGGGCATTCTGCGCACGACACCGGTCAAGGCGTTCGTGTGGATCGGCAACGCGTGGACGGAACTCTTCCGCAACATCCCGCTGCTGGTGCAGATCTTCCTCTGGTACCACGTCATACCGTCGATCTGGAAAACGCTCCAGGGTGTGCCTGATTTCATCGCGGTGGTCATCGCGTTGGGCTTCTTCACGTCGGCGCGCATCGCAGAGCAGGTGAAAGCCGGCATCCAGGCGCTGCCGAAAGGCCAGCGCTACGCGGGCCTGGCCATGGGCCTCACGCTCCCGCAGACCTACCGGTACGTCATATTGCCGATGGCGTTTCGCATCGTCATTCCGCCGCTGACGAGCGAGTCGATGAATATCATCAAGAATTCGTCGGTCGCGTTTGCCGTGAGCATTTCGGAGTTGACGTTCTTCGCGATGCAGGCGCAGGAAGAAACCTCGCGCGGGATCGAAATCTACCTCGTGGTTACGGGCTTGTATTTCGTGTCGGCGTTCGCGGTCAATCGCGTCGCGGCGTTCATCGAGAAGCGCGTGCAGGTGCCCGGCATGATCGGGAGCACCCGATGAACCTGGGCTTCCAATTCTTCGACTGGAACCTTGTTTCGAGCTTCATTCTCAAGGGCTTCTATTTTTCGGTCCAGCTCACGCTGTTCGCGATGGTCGGCGGCATTATCCTGGGGACGTTCATCGCGCTGATGCGGTTGTCGGGCAAGAAGTGGCTGGTCATGCCGGCCGCGTTTTACGTGAATACCCTGCGCTCGATACCGCTGGTCATGGTGATCCTGTGGTTCTTCCTCCTCATTCCGCTGTTGATCGGGCGGCCGCTGGGCGCCGGACTCTCGGCGATCATCACGTTCACCGTGTTCGAGGCGGCGTATTACTCGGAAATCATGCGCGCCGGCATCCAGTCGGTGCCGCGGGGACAGGTCTCCGCGGGCTACGCCGTCGGCATGACTTACGCGCAGTGCATGAAGCTCATCGTGCTGCCGCAGGCTTTCCGCAACATGCTGCCGGTGCTGCTTACGCAAACGATCATCCTGTTCCAGGACACCTCGCTCGTGTATGCGGTCGGCGCCTACGACCTGCTGAAAGGCTTCGAGGTCGCGGGCAAGAATTTCAACCGCCCGGTGGAGATGTACCTGCTCGCGGCCGCGACCTATTTCGTCATCTGCTTCAGCCTGTCGATGCTCGTGCGGCGGCTGCAGAAGAAGATCGCCATCATCCGCTGAATCCGAAGAATCGAGAAAGCTCGCCATGATCGACATCAAGGACATCTCCAAGTGGTACGGCAGCTTCCAGGTGCTTACCAACTGCACGACGAGCATCCAGAAAGGGGAGGTCGTCGTCGTGTGCGGCCCCTCCGGGTCGGGCAAGTCCACGCTCATCAAGTGCGTCAACGCGCTGGAGCCGTTCCAGAAGGGCGATGTCGTCGTCGATGGCATTTCCATCGCCGATCCGAAGACGAACCTGCCGAAGCTGCGCGCACGCGTCGGGATGGTGTTCCAGCATTTCGAGCTGTTCCCGCACCTGAGCGTGACCGAGAACCTCACGATCGCGCAGGTCAAGGTGCTGGGCCGCTCGATGGATGACTCGTTGAAGCGCGGCCTCAAGATGCTGGACCGCGTCGGCCTCATCGAGCAGAAGGACAAGTTTCCGGGTCAGCTCTCCGGCGGCCAGCAGCAACGCGTGGCCATTGCCAGGGCGCTGTCGATGGACCCCATCGTGATGCTGTTCGACGAGCCCACGTCCGCCCTCGATCCGGAGATGGTCGGCGAAGTGCTCGACGTGATGGTGCTGCTTGCGAAGGAAGGCATGACGATGATGGTCGTCACGCACGAGATGGGCTTCGCGCGCAAGGTGAGCCACCGCGTCATCTTCATGGATCGGGGCGAGATCGTCGAGGACGCGACGAAGGAAGAGTTCTTCGGCAAGCCGCGGTCCGAGCGGGCACAGCAATTCCTCGCGAAAATACTGCAACACTGACATGCGCTTCTCGAAGCTGGCGGTCGGCGTTCTTGCCGGCGCCATATTCTCCGTCTCCGCGGCGGACTATCCCGATCACGCGATCACGATGGTCGTGCCGTTCCCGCCCGGCGGGGTGGCGGACACGGTCGCGCGGCCGGTCGCGGAGGCGATGGGCCGCGACCTGCAGCAACCCGTCGTGATCGAGAACAAGGCAGGCGCGGGCGGCGGCATCGGCATGGCGCAGGCGGCGAAGGCGAAGCCCGATGGCTACACGGTGCTGCTGTCGCTGTCGTCGTACACGGTGCTGCCGGAGGCCGACAAAATTCTCGGTCGCGCGCCCCTCTACCAGCTCGACCAGCTGAAACCGATCGCGCGCTTCACCGCCGATCCAACCGTATTCGTCGTGCGCGCCGACGCGCCGTGGAAAACCTGGGCCGAGTTCGCCGCCGCCGCGCGCGCGAACCCGGGGAAGTACACCTACGGCACGTCCGGCAACTACGGCACGATGCACGTGCCGATGGAGATGTTGCTCGCTGCGACGGGCATCAAGATGACGCACGTGCCATTTACCGGCGCAGGTCCCGCGATCGTCAGCCTGCTCGGCGGCAACATCGATGCCGTGGCCACGGGACCTGCGACGATCGTGCAGCAAGTGAGCGCCGGCAAGGTCCGCGCGCTCGCGCAGTGGGGCACCGCCCGCCTGGTCGCGCTGCCCGATGTTCCGACATTCCACGAGCTCGGAACCAACGTCGACTATGCGCAGTGGTCGGGGTTGTTCGTCCCCGCCGGCACGCCGGAACCCGTCATCAAGCGGCTGCGCGATGCTGCACGCGCGGCGGCGAACGAGGAGCGCGTCAAGCAGGTGATGGTGACGGCCGGCAGCCCGATCCAGTACCTCGACACGCCCGAGTTCCAGCGCTACGTCGATGCCGATGCGACCAAGATGGCCGACGTGGTCAAGCGCATCGGCAAGGTCGAATAGCCGCCTCGCTGCTCTCGCGAATGCGTGGCCGCCGGATCGCTACTCGAACTTCTCGCCGGAATCCTTGACCACCTTCGCCCAGCGCGCCTTCTCGTCGCGGATGAAGCGACCGAAGTCCGCCGCGGAGCCCGGGCGCGTCTCGGCGCCTGCGGTGACCAATCGTTCCTGCATCTCCGGCGTGGCGAGAATCTTGGTGACGGTTTGATGCAGCTTGTTCACGATTTCCGGCGGCGTTCCCGCGGGCGCCACGATGCCTTGGAACGATCCTGTCTCGAAGCCGGGTAGCCCGGATTCGGCCACCGTCGGAATGTCGGGCGCGGCCGCGAAGCGCTTGGAACTGGAGATCGCGAGCGCCCTCAGCTTGCCGCCTTTTACCATCGGGTACGTCGCGAGCATGCCGTTGAAAAGCACGTCGGCTTGCCCACCCACGACATCGGCAATGGCTTGCGCGCCGCCCTTGTACGGAATGTACGTCCACTGAATGCCGGTGCGCATCGCGAAGTCCACTCCGGCGAGATGATTGGCGCCGCCAATGCCGGAGACCGCGAAGTTGAGCGCGCCGGGCTTCGCCTTCGCGAGCGCGATCAACTCCTTCACGTCCTTGGCCGGCAGCGCCGGATTTACGGCGAGCAGGTGCGGCGAGTACGCGACCATGACGACGGGCGCGAAATCCTTGACCGGATCGAACGGAAGCGTCGGAAAGATGCTCGGGCTGATCGCGAGGGAGCCGATGTCGGCGAGAAGCACGGTGTAACCGTCCGCCTGCGACTTGGCGACCAGGTCCGCGCCGACATTTCCAGTCGACCCGGGCTTGTTCTCGACGATGACAGGTTGCCCCAGTTCGGCCGTGATTCCCGGGCCGAGCGCGCGCGCAAGGATATCGGATGTGCCGCCTGCCGGGTAGGGCACGATGATGTGGATGGGCTTGGACGGATACGGCTGCGCGGCTGCAAGCGACGTACCCAGCAGGGTAATCGCGACGAGCAGTGCGAATCCGGCGGTGGGCGACTGTGATTTCATATCGATTATCTTTCTCAAGGAGTGGGTAATGCGTCAGCGAGATCTGATGTTCGTGAACGGATCGGCGTCTCCGCGCGGCAGCGTATAATCCTCCTTTACGGGCTTCTTCGAAAGCGATGTCCGAAATCCTCTCGCTGGACGGCCGGCCGGCGTTGTCGAATTTCCGCTTGGCCAAGTTACAGCAGGGCCTCACGGCCTCCCGACCGTCTCACCGCGTCGCCGGAATCACCGCGACGTTCAGGCAGTTCGTCGAAATCGCCCGGCCGCTCGCCGGTTCCGAACGCGCCACGCTCGACCGGCTGCTGACATACGGTCCGGAGACCTCACCCGTCGCCGCCAATGCGGTCACGTCACTCCTCGTGGTTCCCCGTCCCGGCACGCTTTCGCCGTGGTCGTCCAAGGCGACCGACATCGCGAAGAACTGCGGCCTTGATGCAGTTGTTCGCATCGAGCGCGGCATCGTGTACGGCATTTCGACAAGCGACGGCACAGCGCTCGCGGCAGACGACCGTGCCGCACTCTTGCCACTTCTGCATGACCGGATGATCGAGGCGGTTTTCGCGGACGTGACCGACGTCACGGAATTGTTCGCGCACTTTCCGCCCAAACCGCTGATGACGATTGCGCTGCTGCGCGACGGCCGCGTGGCGCTGGAACGCGCGAACACGGACATGGGCCTGGCGCTTGCGCCGGACGAGATCGATTACCTCGATGCCGGCTTCCGCGCGCTGGGACGCGACCCAACGGATGTCGAGCTGATGATGTTCGCGCAGGCCAACTCCGAGCACTGCCGGCACAAGATCTTCAATGCGCGGTACGTCATCGATGGCATCGAACAGGAGAAAAGCCTCTTTGGCATGATCCGCGAAACGCACCGGGCGCATCCGCAAGGAACGGTCGTCGCCTACGCGGACAATTCAGCGGTGATGGAAGGCGCGGTGGCTGCGCGCTTTTATCCGCGCGACGAGGGTCGTTACGGCGCGAAGCGCGAATCGACGCACATCCTGATGAAGGTCGAGACGCACAACCACCCGACGGCGATCGCCCCGTTCCCCGGTGCGGCTACCGGATCGGGCGGCGAGATCCGCGACGAAGGCGCGACCGGTACCGGAGGCAGGCCGAAGGCCGGCCTGGTCGGATTCACGGTGTCGCATTTGCGCATTCCGACGCTTGCGCAACCGTGGGAGACCGATTACGGCAAGCCCGAGCGCATTGCGTCGGCGCTGTCGATCATGCTCGAAGGCCCGATCGGCGCCGCTGCGTTCAACAACGAATTCGGGCGCCCCAATCTCACCGGTTACTTCCGCACCTTCGAGCAACACGTCGCGGGCGAAGTGCGCGGCTATCACAAGCCCATCATGATCGCGGGCGGCGTGGGCAACATCCGCGCGGAGCACACGCACAAGCATGCGCTGCCGGCAGGCGCGCTGCTTATCCAGATCGGCGGGCCGGGGTTGCTGATCGGCCTGGGCGGCGGCGCGGCCTCGTCCATGGCGACCGGCGCGAATACGGCCGACCTCGACTTCGGCTCGGTCCAGCGCGGCAACGCGGAGATCGAGCGGCGCGCGCAGGAAGTCATCGACCGCTGCTGGCAGTTGGGCGAATGGAATCCGATCCTGTCGTTGCACGACGTGGGCGCCGGCGGGTTGTCGAATGCGCTTCCGGAACTGGTGCACGGCGGCGGCGCGGGCGGAACGTTCGACTTGCGCGCGGTGCCGTCGGAGGAGCCTGGCATGTCGCCGCGCGAGATCTGGTGCAACGAAGCGCAGGAGCGGTACGTCCTCGCGATACGGCCGGAATCATTGGCGGAATTCGCCGCGCTGTGTGAGCGCGAGCGATGCCCCTTCGCCGTCGTCGGCCATGCCAACGCCGAAGGCCGCCTCGCCGTCGCCGATCCGCACTTCCACAATGAGCCGATCGATGTCCCGCTCGATCTCATCCTGGGCAAGCCGCCGAAGATGACGCGCGACGCGCGCCACGTCGTGCGTCGATTACCTGCGCTCGACCTCAGGGGCATCACGGTCAGGGACGCCGCGTATCGCGTGCTGCAATTCCCCGCGGTTGCCGACAAGACCTTTCTGGTGACGATCGGCGATCGCACGGTCGGTGGATTGTGTTCGCGCGATCCGATGGTCGGGCCATGGCAGGTGCCGGTGGCCGATGTCGCGGTGACGTTGATGGATTTTTCGGGCCACGAAGGGGAGGCAATGGCGATGGGCGAGCGCACGCCGTTGGCACTCATCGATGCGCCCGCTTCGGGACGCATGGCGGTCGGCGAGGCGATTACCAACCTGGCCGCGGCCGTCATTCGCGAACTCGGCGACGTGAAGCTTTCCGCGAACTGGATGGCGCCGGCCGGGCATCCGGGCGAGGACGCGGCGCTGTACGACACGGTGCGCGCAGTGGCGATCGACACGTGCGTCGCGATCGGGCTCTCGATTCCCGTTGGCAAGGATTCGATGTCGATGCGCACGACGTGGA
Organism: uncultured beta proteobacterium; assembly: GCA_963755065.1. GTDB lineage: Bacteria > Pseudomonadota > Gammaproteobacteria > Burkholderiales > Casimicrobiaceae > VBCG01. The sequence continues at coordinate 28,953 of CAVWIM010000003.1, read as the reverse complement.
CAGACAACGGCGTCGACAAAGCGGTCACGGCGCCGATATCGCTGATCGTCTCAGCGTTCGCTCCTGTAGCCGACGCGCGCCGGACGTTGACGCCGCTGCTGCGGTTCGATCGTGGCGACACGGTGCTGGTGCAGGTCGACCTGGCCGGCGGCAAGCGCCGGATGGGCGCGTCGTCGCTCGCGCAGGTCTATGGGCAACTCGGCAACGACGCGCCGGATCTGGACGATCCGAAACGGCTCGCCGCGTTCTTCGGTTTCGTGCAACGACTGCACGCCGAGGGCACGCTGCTCGCCTACCACGACATCGGCGACGGTGGTCTCTTCGTGACACTGGCGGAAATGGCCTTCGCGTCGCGCTGCGGGCTCGCCGTCGCGCTCGACGACATCGCGGGCGAACCGCTCGCCGTATTGTTCGCCGAAGAATTGGGCGCGGTCGTCCAGGTGCGGCGCGGCGACGCGCAGACTGTGCTCGCGGCAGCCAAGTTGGCCGGACTTGCTGCCATCATAGTGGGTGCGCCGACACACACGGGCCGCATCGTAATCAAGCGCGGCGGCGCCACGGTGCTGGATGAATCGCGCGTCGATCTCCACCGCGCGTGGTCGGCGACCACGCATGCATTGCAACGGATGCGCGACAATCCCGACGCCGCGGACCAGGAGTACGCGCGCATCCTCGATGCCGACGAACCCGGCCTCTCGCCGCGCCTGACTTTCGACCCGGACCAGGACATCGCGGCGCCATTCATTGCGACGGGCGCCCGGCCCAAGGTCGCGATCCTGCGCGAGCAGGGCGTCAACGGCCACATCGAGATGGCCGCGGCTTTCGACCGCGCAGGCTTCGACGCGTATGACGTGCACATGAGCGACATCGCCACCGGGCGCCGTTCGCTTGCGGAATTCAAGGGCTTCGTCGCCGGCGGCGGGTTCTCGTATGGCGACGTGCTTGGCGCCGGAGAAGGCTGGGCCAAGTCGATCCTGTTCAATCCGAAGGTGCGCGACCAGTTCGCGGCCTTCTTCACGCGCACCGATTCCTTTGCACTTGGCGTGTGCAACGGCTGCCAGATGATGAGCAACCTGCGCGAGATGGTGCCCGGCGCCGCACACTGGCCCCATTTCGTGCGCAATGCGTCGGAACAGTTCGAGGCGCGGCTGCTACTCCTCGAGGTGCAGCGTTCGCCGTCGCTGTTCTTCGCCGGCATGGAGGGCAGCCGCATCCCGGTGGCCACGGCGCATGGCGAAGGGTATGCCGAGTTCCATGACGCCGCGCAGCTCGCGGCGGCACAGCCGCTCGTGGCACTGCGCTTCGTCGACAATCGTGGCATGGCGACCGAAGCGTACCCGTACAACTGCAACGGCTCACCGCAGGGAATCACGGGCCTCACGACGGCCGACGGTCGCTTCACGATCCTGATGCCGCATCCGGAGCGCGTGCATCGGACGGCGCAGATGTCCTGGCATCCTGACGGTTGGGATGATGCTTCGCCGTGGATGCGAATGTTCCGCAACGCGCGCGTGTGGCTCGGATGACGAGAGAGCGGCTGCGCGCAGGAGACCCGCCATGAAGCTGACCGTGTATGCAATCGACGGCATTACGCCGGTGGTCGATCCCTCCGCCTACGTCCACCCCTCGGCAGTCTTGATCGGCGACGTGATCGTCGGAGCGGGTTGCTATATAGGACCCTGCGCCAGCCTGCGCGGCGATTTCGGGCGTCTCGAAATACGCGCGGGAGCCAACATCCAGGATTCCTGCGTGATGCACGGATTCCCGAGCACCGATACGATCGTCGAGGAGGAGGGTCACATCGGCCATGCGGCCGTGTTGCACGGCTGCATCGTGCGCCGTAACGCGCTCGTTGGCATGAACTGCGTGGTCAACGATAACGCCGTCATCGGCGAATCGGCGATCGTCGCGGCAATGGCGTTCGTCAAGGCGGGCTTTGTCGTGCCGCCGCGCACGTTGGCCGCAGGGGTTCCGGCGCGGGTGATTCGCGAACTGACCGAGCAGGAAATGGCGTGGAAGATCGAAGGGACGCGAAGCTATCAGAACCTCAACCGGCGCAGCCTGGCATCGATGACCGCCACGTCACCCCTTGCCGCGCCCGAACCCGGCCGCAAACGTATCGACGTGCCGGAGTTGTTGCCGTTGTCGGTGCTGAAGGCGGCCAAGTGAATCAGGATAATCGGCTGTTCCTCCTGAAGTTGGTGACGTCCGCGAGTTTCGGCGCCATGCCCACCGTCAGAAAGAAGAGTACGAGCTGCAATACCGCAGCCACTTTCGGGAGATGCGGAACCCTATCGAAGAGCGCGATGTCCACAGGTCCGAAGCCAAGCGCGGCCAGGAAATTGACGAAGATCAAGCAGGAGGTCGCCGCGTACAGGATGGCGCCGGCACCACTGACCGCCGCAACCGGAAGTGCGAGGAGCACGTACGCGAACTGGTAGCGCTCATGCATCTCGGTGGCGAAAAGGAACATGGCACTTGTGGTCAGCGCGCCCGCAAGCAGTACGCCGATCAGATGTTGACGTTCATTGCGCGGGAAAATGAGCGACATCCTGAGGCGCCATAGAACCAGGGTGGTTGCGGCGGCCAATAACACCAGCCCGGCACTGCGAAAGGAGATAAGGCCCAGGGCAATTTCGTCGTCGCTCAGCCGCGCAGTCCGGTGGAATATTGCCCAGAAATTGTAGGCTCCAATGCTCACCCCGTTGTAGTAGCCTCCGATCGTACGGTGGTATACCGCGAGCACCGCATCGAGGGCGCCTCCGGCGACGAAGGGGGGAAGTATCAAAGCGCCGCCAAGCACAGTCCCACCGAAAAACCAGACACTTCTGGGCAGGTGCCTGACCAACACAATCAACAAAACTGGAAGTATTGCGGCCGCCTGTGGCTTGGTCAGCAGGGCGCCCGCCGTCCAGAGGCCGACGTAGAACCACCGCCCGCTAGAGAGGGCGTAGAGGGCCAGAAGCATCCACAACGCATAGATGCTGTCGGTCTGACCCCAAACGCTGGTGTCGTGGATCACTACAGGATGAAGCGCGTACACCAGTGCCGCCAAAGTCCACCCCTGGGGCAATCCTGCCTTGCGAACGATAATCGCGATGACAACGCATGCCACAAGGTCCGCGATGATGGCCGGGAATCGGATGACAATGTTGTAGTCGGCAGGCAGCGAGTGGAAAAGGGTCGAGGCAAATTGATAGAGTGTCCCCGTGAGCCAGTAGAGCGTAATGATGAGGGGCGGATAGTTCGGCAACACGTTCCCGTTCAATTGCTCGTGGTAGGAATGGGCGAGACCCAGTTGAACAGCGCTCTGCGCCCACCCTTTGTTGATCGACAGGTCGAAGTCATGCCCGGGTAAATTCGCCGCGACGAGACGGACTGTGAGAGCGAGCGCCAGAATCGGAAGCAACCTGATCTGCATGGCAATCGTCGTTGACGACGGTCGGACGATCAAATTCCAAACGACAGTACCGATCACGCATAACCCGAATCCTCCATAGGCGAGGAGAACGGGCATGAGCGAACCTGGACGCTGACCCAGAAAGAGGCAGGGAAGAAGCAAGCACGTCCCGATCGCCGAAACTGCCGTCGCCCCATTTGCCCGCACCCATGGAGAAATGGAGCTTGGCGAGGCCAAACCGCCCTCGTTTTTTCCCGGGACAAGCATTCGATTGCTCAGGGGAGTTCAACGCCGTAGACAGAAGCGAGCCGTTGCTTGACTTCGGCCAACACGTCGCTCTGGCTCGTTTCCGCGCCCGTCGATGTCAATCCGAATGATTTCGCGACCTGGCGCGCCCCGCTTGCCAGGCGCGTCCGCGTCACGCCATGGTGGTGCGTGACGTCGCCCCAATGCCGCTCGTCCAGGCGCGCAAACGTGCTTCCGTGGTCCAGCAGATCCCTATGGATGTCGGCGCCTGTGTCGTATTCGATGAACGCCGGGCGATGGCCGTCGATGACAAGCGGACCGTCGTCCGACTCCGTTTGTCCCCATGGCAGCCGCACATGACGCAAGCCGCGGATGCGAAAGCGGTATCCCAGGATTCGCGCGAGTTTCGGATTGTGCTGCAACTCCAGGAATGTTCGGCGATGCCGGAAGCTGCTTCCGCGCTCCAATGCGCTGCGGATGGCACGGGTTCGCAGCAGGACCAGCGGAATCCACATGCGTTCGGCGTAATACGCGGTGTGGGGAGGAAGCCCATGCTCGGACCCCAGCCACGCCGGGCCGTGGAGAAAGCCCGCGCCGTAGGCGTTTGGATCGCTATTCAGGCGAGACAGCATGAGGTCGAAGAGGCTTGCGGTCCGCAGCTCCAGGTCTGAATCGACCAAGAGGACGTTGTCGGCGGGAATTTCCCGGAACAACGCATCCAGCGCGTCCCCATGCCGGCGCAACGGCCATTCGAGCCAGTGAAACGCGAGGTGCTGTGCGCGGGCGAGCGCTTCAAAATGACGGCGACTCCCGTCCTGCGACTCGCAATTGATGATCAGTACCGGCGCATCGGTGTAGGTCTGCGCCGACACCAGCGCGAGCGACGTCACCCACTTGGTGTCGCAATTGATGATGACCGCTTGCGTAGTCGACGGCGGCAGGTCCCTAAGCCGATCGATGGTCAGCAAGACTCAGAGCCCTTGGGCGGCGCATTGCTGCGCCATGACGAACTCTAGAAGCCCGCCGCGTGCCCGTCGCGGCGCGGGTCCGACGCGGCGACGTAGCCGTCGTCGGTCCTGATGATGAACTGGCCGGCGCCGAAGTCCATGTAGGAGTCCGGCACCGATTCCAGCTTGTGGCCGAGCGCGATCAGCCCCGCGCGCAATTCGGGCGAAGCGGTCCCCTCCAGGTCGAGCGAGCCGTCCGCATTGACTTTCCATCGCGGCGCGTCGAGAACGGCCTGCGGATTCATCTTGTAATCGATGAGCCGCACAAGCGTTTGCACGTGGCCTGGCGGCTGGATCGGGCCACCCATCACGCCGAATGCAGCGTAGGGTTGGCCATTTTGCATGACGAACCCGGGAATGATCGTGTGATACGGGCGCTTGCCGCCGGCGACCTCGTTGGGATGGCCGGGCTTCAGCACGAAACCCGTGCCGCGATTCTGCAGGCTGATTCCGGTGCCGGGCACGACGACACCGGAACCGAAGCCCATGTAATTTGACTGGATCAGCGAGACCATCATGCCGGCTTGGTCGGCCGCGCAAAGATAAACGGTTCCGCCACGCGGCGGGTCGCCGGGGCCGAAATCCTGCGCGCGGCGCGGATCGATGAGCTTCGCCCGTGCCGCGATGTAGTCACGATCGAGCAACGCTGTGGCGGGAAACGGCATCGTGCGTGGATCGCTCACATACCGATAGGAATCGGCGAACGCGAGTTTCATCGCCTCGACCAGGAGGTGCTGCACGGCGATCGAATCGCACGCGCGGCCCGCAAGGTCGAATTGCTCGAGCATGCCCAGAGCCATCAGCGCCGACACACCCTGGCCATTGGGTGGAATCTCGTGAACGGTGAAGCTGCGATAATCCTGCGCCAGCGGAGCGACCCAGTCAGCCTCGTGCGCCGCGAAATCCGCGAGCGTGTGCGCACCCTGCGCCGCCTGCGAAGCATTCACCATCGCTGCGGCGAGCGGGCCACGATAGAAGGACTCGCCCTCGCTCGCCGCGATTTTTTCCAGCGTTTCGGCCATCGCGGGGCACGCAAAACGCTCGCCGACCCGCGGCACGCGTCCGCGTGGCATGAAAACGGCCGGCCAGCCGAGATCCTTCGGCATGTTCGGCGCTGCGAGAGCCCACTTTTGCGCGACTACCGGCGACACATGCCATCCGTCGCGCGCGTAGCGAATGGCGGGTTCGAACAGCGCCGCGAACGGCAGCTTGCCGTAGCGCCGCGATAGCGCAACCCAGCCGGATACCGCGCCGGGAATCGTCATGGTTTCCCAGCCGCGCTCGGGCATCGCCTTGCGTCCGGCGAAGCGTTTGGGCGACCACGCCGCCGGTGCACGGCCCGACGCGTTAAGACCGACCAGCTCGTCGCCGGTCCACAGGATCGCGAAAAGATCGGAGCCGATGCCGTTGCTGCACGGCTCGACGACTGTGAGCGTGACCGCCGCGGCGAGCGCCGCATCGACGGCGTTGCCGCCGCGGGCCAGCATCGCGATGCCCGCCTGCGTGGCGAGCGGTTGTGACGTCGCGACGGCGTTGCGCGCGAAAACGGGCTGGCGCCGCGAAGCGTAAGGTGTCGACCAATCCAGGGGCACTATGATCTCTTCCTGAAATGCTTCCTCGCGCTTGCGGCGGATATTGGGCAACGCGATGACAAGGATCAGCAGCACCGCGGCGGCGAGCATCACCGCCGACAGGGGCCGGGTGAGGAACGTCATCGGATCGCCGCGCGAAAGCAGCATGGCGCGGCGCAGGTTCTCCTCCATCATCGGCCCCAGCACGAAGCCCAGGAGCAGCGGCGCCGGCTCGCATTCGAGCTTGACGAAGAGCACGCCCAGGAAGCCGAAGAACGGCTGTCTGCATGACGTCGAAGCTCGCGTTGTTGATCGTGTACACGCCGATCGCGCAGAACAGCAGGATGGCCGGGTAGAGGATGCGGTAAGGCACCGTCAGCAGCTTGATCCAGATGCCGATCATCGGCAGGTTGAGAACGACCAGCATCAGGTTGCCGACCCACATCGACGCGATCAGGCCCCAGAACAATCCCGGATTGTTGGTCATCACCTGCGGACCGGGCTGGATGTTGTGGATGGTCATTGCCCCCACCATCATCGCCATCACCGCGTTTTCCGGAATGCCCAGCGTGAGGAGCGGGATGAACGACGTCTGCGCGCCGGCGTTGTTCGCCGACTCCGGCCCGGCGACGCCCTGGATCGCGCCCTTGCCGAATTGCGACGGATCCTTGGCGACTTTTTTCTCGAGCGCATAGGAGGCGAACGACGCGAGCATCGCGCCGCCGCCCGGCAGCAGGCCCAGGAACGATCCGAGGCCCGTGCCACGCAGGACCGCGGGCCAGGCCGCCTTGAACTGCGCCTTGGTGATCCAGAGGCCCTTGACCTTGCTCGCGATCCGTTCGCGCTTTTCCTGCGATTCGAGGTTGGTGATGATTTCGGCGAAACCGAAGAGCCCCATGGCGACGCTCACCACGCCAATCCCGTCGGTGAGCGCCGGAATGCCGAAGTCGAAGCGCGCCACGCCGGAATTGACATCGGTGCCGACGATGCCCAGCAGCAGGCCGAGAATGATCATCGCGATCGCCTTGAGCAGCGAGCCGTGCGCGAGGACGACGGCGCCGATCAGTCCCAACACCATCAGCGAAAAATATTCTGCCGGGCCGAATTTGAGCGCGAGCTCGGACAGCGGCACGGAGACCGCGGCGATGAAAACGGTGGCCACGCATCCGGCGAAGAAAGAGGCGAGGGCGGCAGTCGCGAGCGCAGCCCCGGCCTCGCCCTTGAGCGCCATCTGGTGGCCGTCGAGGCAGGTCACCGCCGACGACGTCTCACCCGGCATGTTGATGAGGATCGACGTCGTCGAGCCGCCGTATTGCGCGCCGTAGTAGATGCCGGCCAACATGATGAGCGCGGACACCGGCTGCAGAGCGTAGGTCGTCGGCAGCAGCATGGCGATGGTGGCGACCGGTCCGATACCGGGCAGCACGCCGATCAGCGTCCCCAGCACCGAACCGATCAGCGCATAGAACATGTTGATCGGGGTCAGTGCGACCGAAAAGCCCAGCGCCAGATGGTTGAGCAGCTCCATGCGTCAGCGCTGGAGGAACGGCGGCCAGATCGGCAACTGCAGCTTGAGGCCGATGATGAACACGCCGACAGCCAGCCCCGCGAGGAGGACACCGCTGACCAGCGACTCCTTCCACCGGAATTCGCTGCTCGCGGCGCTCGCGAGGACGATCAGGACGACCGTCGACAGCGCCAGTCCCGCGTCGGTTACGATGAGTCCGAACAGCACGACACTGCCCAGCACGACGATCGTCGGCCGCCATCTCCAGGCGGGTATCGGCGGGCCATCCGCGCGCAATGCACGCAGCGACATGATGCCGCCCAGGGTGATCAGCAGGATGCCGAGGATGCGCGGGAAATAGCCCGGACCCATGCGCGCGGCGGTGCCGAGGTTGTACCTGGAGCCGATCGCGATTGCGGCAATGCCGATCAGGATGAACAGGACTCCTGCCCAGAAGTCCTTCGGATCGCGGATGCGTACCACGTGCCCCCCGGATGGTCCTTCGGATTTGCGCGCAAGGATAGCATCTACGGGCCGCCGCTTGCCGCGTCGATTCGGGGAGACAAATGAAAAAAGGCAGGCCGCGCGGCCTGCCCTTTTGGAGCGCGAGAAGTTGCGCGCTATACGCCGTTCTTGGCGCGCAGCTCCTTGAAGTACTTGTCTAGATGCGCGGCCTGCATCCGTTGCTGCAGCTGCGGCTTCACTTCGTCGAATGGCGGCACTTTGGCCTCGCGGATGTCCTCGACCAGGATCACGTGGTAGCCGAACTGCGTCTGCACCGGTACCGTCGAAAACTTGCCCTTCGGCGTCGCGACCATTGCGTCGGAGAACGGCTTGACGAACCCCGCCGGCGCATTCCAGTCGAGGTCCCCACCCTTGTCCTTGGAACCCGGGTCCTTGGAGCGCGCCTTGGCGAGCTCGTCGAACTTCGTGCCTTTTTGCAACTGCGCGATGATGTCCTTGGCCTCGTCTTCCTTCTCGACCAGGATGTGCTTGACGTGGTATTCCTTGTCGCCGATCTGCGTCTTGATCGTGTCGTATTCCTTGCGCAAGTCGGCATCGGAGATCGGATTCTTCTTGATCCAGTCGGCAACGAAGGCGCTGACCAGGACCGTTTGCGACGCCAGTTCCATCTGGTTCTTGACCTCGTTGCTCTTTTCCAGGCCCTGCTTCTTCGCTTCGCGCGCAAGCAGTTCGCGGGTGTTGAGTTCCTCGCGAATCGCACTGCGAAGCTCGGGTGTGTCCGGCTGTCCCTGCTGAATGCGCTGCTTCAGCAAGGTGTCGAACTGTGCCTGCGGATACAGCGCCTTGCCGGCCGCCGGAGTGGCGGGAGCGGCAGCGGCCGCCTTGGGCGCCGTGGTTTGCGCCTGGGCCAGGCCCATGGCCAGTGACGCGGCGAGCACCGCGACCAGTATTGTAGTTCTCGTCATTGCGTACATCCTTTCGTCAGGAAGGGAATTCGTCCGGGGTGTATGCGCGTATCGCAAGCGCATGCACTGGATGGGGGATGAGATCGCCCACGCGATCCAGCACCGCGCGATGCCGCGCGAGCCGCGTGAGCCCCGAAAATTGTTGCGACACGATCAACAGCGAAAAGTGACCGCCGCCCGCCGCCGCGCCCGCATGGCCGACGTGCTCCGCGCTGTCGTCCGCCAGTTCGAAGACGATCGGCGCAAGCGGAGCGAGCCGTGCTTCGAGCGTGCCCGCCACGCTTTGTCGCGGCGAATTCATTGCGGTTCCTCGATGTGCCGCGCGAGCATCAATGCCTGCACCAGCGCGAAGGCCATGAAGAGCCCGATGCCGCCCCACACCTTGAAATTGACCCACGTCTCCAGCGGGTAGTGGAACGCGACATACCAGTTCAATGCAGCCATCGCGAAGAGAAAGCCGGTCCATGACCATGTCACGCGCGACCACACGGCGGGCGGCAGCGTGATGTCGCGCAACAGCGCGCCGATGAGGTCGCGCCCGAACGCCAGCTTGCCCACCGCGAGGACGCAACCGAACAGCCCGTAGAGCACGGTGGGCTTCCATCGGATGAATACGTCGTCGTGGAGCACCAGTGTCGCGCCGCCGAACACGGCGATGATCGCGAACGAAATCCAATGAATGGCCGACAGCTTGCCCTTCCATTTGAACCAGGCGATCTGGACCACCGAGGCCGTCATGGCTACCGCGGTCGCGAAATAGATCCCCTGCCACTTGAAGGCAAGAAAAAAGAGCAGGAGCGGGAAGTAATCCGCCAGTAACTGCATGGGGTCGAAGGATGCGCCGGAGTGCCTTAAGGACGCCTTAGTGACGCCTCATGGTGCTCAAAGCCGCCGGCCAAGCCTGATACAGCCCGCAAAGGGCAACCGCCCATTATAACCGATGGCCCGGACGGGCCTCCGGAGCCGGTTTGCCCTGGACCTTCAGTTGGCCTGGGCCGCGGCTTCGCCGCGGGTCGGTGCGGCGCCGAGGAGCCGGCCCATTCGCGGCCAGTCGAATGCAGGCCCCGGATCGGTCTTGCGTCCCGGCGCAACATCGCTGTGACCGACCATGTCACGGATGGGATAGCGCTCGCAGAGCGCCTTGGCGACTGCCGCCAGCATGAGGTACTGCGGGGCCGCGTAAGCACGGTCATCGGTCCCTTCCAATTCGATTCCGACCGAGTAATCGTTGCAGGCCGGCCGACCGCGCCACGACGAGGCGCCGGCATGCCACGCCCGCTTGCGGCACGGCACGAACTGCACGAGCGTCCCGTCGCGGCGAATGAAGAAGTGCGACGAAACCCTGAGGCCTGCGATCTGCGCGTAATAGGGGTCGGCCGCCGGATCGAGCGTGTTGGTAAATAGCCTCGATACATCGTCGCCACCGAACCGGCCGGGTGGCAGCGAGATCCCATGGACTACGATCAGCGAAATGGCCGTTCTCGCCGGCCGCGCGTCACAGTTGGGCGAGGGAATCTGCGTGGCGAAAGAAGCCATGCCGCGGGTGTCGATCGTATATCGCGCTGTCATATTTCCGATATTGCCACTGTGGTCGACATCTTGCGGCGCGAATAGGGCCCAAAAGGTGCCAAATACGCGCAAAAGGCCAGGGATGGTGGCTAGATGTTATCTACAGCGGTCCGGGATGGGCATGTCTGCGGCCAAATAACCCTCATTCCAGCGTCCCTGCGCGCTGTCGAGTATTTTTACAGTTCTATTTTCTTATAAAATATTTATTAGTCTTTTCAGCATGTTACAAAGTTGCATGGATCTTGCGTTGATGTTGCCCGGAAGCATTAGGTTATCGATTAATCTTGGAAACAGAGGAATGGCGATGAAGAAACTACTGGCAGTTGCACTCATGGCGATGGGGCTCATGGCCACCGGCGCCAAGGCCGACCCGATTGGTCCGGATTGCTCTGCGGAACAATTCGTGCTTCGGAGGCATCTACACTCTGGAGTTTGCGACGGTGACGCCGACCGAGTGGCTGATCCGTCTGCTCATCGACTCCACGCGGCTACAACGGTGGTCCGGCGACGGACTATATCCAGTCGGTCGCGATCAAGCCGGCATCCGCGATACTTGCTACGTCGTCGCTGGTCAGCACCACTGCCCCCGGCACATGGACGATATCACGCCGGTGGTCTCAGCAACGGGGTTGCGATGGGACTGGCAGCGGTTTTGCGTGCGCACAGAGCGGAGACCATTTGGCCATGGTCGGCACGACCTACGAGTGGATCTTCGACATCAAGGTCGCCAACGCGGGCGATTGGCTTCATTGGTCCCGGCCTCGCGAGCATCAAGGTGAACTACGATCCAGCCATACGGGATCATCGTTTCCGAACCCATCACGCTGCAGCACAATCAAGACTGCTGCATCCATGATGTGCCGGAGCCGCAGCCGCTCGTCTTGATCGGATTGGGACTCTTCGTATTGGCTGCGATTCGCCGTCGGCGCGCTGCCTAGCCGCGATAAGGAGTTTTAGGAAGGGGGCGACTGCGGTCGCCCCCTTTTCTTTGCGCGCGGCGAGCGTTATTTCCCGGTCCCTGCCAGGGACAGCGTACTGGTTCCGGCATTGGTCCCGATGACGAGCGTGGCCGTCCGCGAACCTTTCGCCGTAGGAGTAAAGGTGTAATACACCGTGCAGCTGGCGCCAGCGGCTAGCGCCGTATTAACCGCGCACGTGCCGCTCCGTCTGAAGTCTCCCGCATTGGCGCCCCCGGCCGTCAGCGAAGCGACGGTGAGTGTCCCGCCTCCGGAGTTCTTAAGCGTCACGCCCTTGGCTCTGCTCGTCTTGCCAACCTGCACGTACCGCTGGTGGCTGAAGTGACGGTGAGCCACGACGCGCTGCTCGCCACGCTCCACGCGCAGCCGGCTCCGGCATTGAGTGTCGTGGTGCCGCGGCCGGTCTCTTTCGTACGAAGCTGGCGCTCGACGGACTCAGGCGAACGTGCCCAGCCGCGATTCGCCGCGATAAGAGCATTTCAAAAGGGGGCGACTGCGGTCGCCCCCTTTTCTTTGCGCGCGGCGAGCGTTATTTCCCGGTCCCTGCCAGGGACAGAGTACTGGTTCCGGCATTGGTCCCGATGGCGAGCGTGGCCGTCCGCGAACCTTTCGCCGTAGGAGTAAAGGTGTAATACACCGTGCAGGTGGCGCCAGCGGCTAGCGCCGTATTAACCGCGCACGTTCCGCTCCGTCTGAAGTCTCCCGCATTGGCGCCCCCGGCCGTCAGCGAAGCGACGGTGAGTGTCCCGCCTCCGGAGTTCTTAAGCGTCACGCCCTTGGCTCTGCTCGTCCTGCCAACCTGCACGTTGCCCAAATTAAGTTGCGACGCACTCAGCACCGCGGCCGGCGGCGTAACCGCGCCGGCGGCTTGCGAGGCCAGAAGCGTCACGCCGCCTACCGTGAGGTCGCCTGCTTTGAGGTTGGCGCTTCGCGTCGCACCCGTATTGGAAGCTGCCGCAAAGGATATCGTTGCGGCGCCGGTTCCGCTGGTGGCTGAAGTGACGGTGAGCCACGATGCGCTGCTCGCCACGCTCCATGCACAGCCGGCTGCGGTATTGATTGTCGTAGTGCCGCTGCCGCCCGCTGCCGCGAAGTTGGCGCTCGACGAACTCAAGCTGAACGTGCACCCCGCCGCCGCCGCCTGATTGACCGTAAATACCTTGTCGCCGACGGTGATCGTTCCGGTGCGCGCGAGACCCGCGTTCGCCGTGGCCGAATAGTAAAGAGTTCCGCTGTCCGTGGTGCCGGAACCTGCGCCGATCGTCAGCCAAGAGGAGGCGTTGGTGGCCCGATTCCAGGCACACCCGGTGCCGGCGCTCACGCTGAACGATGCACTGCCTCCGGCGGCGCCCATGCTTGCACTCGTGGGCGAGAGCGCATAAGTGCAACCGTTGCCCGTCGTGGACAGCCGGAAATTCGCGACGGTCGCGGCGTTCTGGTTGTGAACGCGCACATTGTCGGCCGTCGACGCGCTGCCCAGCGGATCCGGCGGGCTGCCGTAGGTCAGGTTCGGAGTCGATAGATAGGCAATGCGCGTACCGCCGCACTGGGTCGGATACGCCATCACGTCGCGCCACCCTTCGGCGCAGTCAACATAGCCATGGCCATAGGCGTAAGGGGACATGCTTGCGTCGACATAGACGTCGTGACGCGCGCCGAAGAGGTGACCGACCTCGTGCGGGAAGCTGTAGTTGCTGGAGGCGCATCCGCGGTTGACTACGGCAAACGCGTAGCTCGAGCTGGGGCCAAGATAACTGGATCCGCAGTACCCACCGCCTTCGGTGAACATGATGACCACATCCGCGCCATAGGTGTTCCTCAGGGACGCCACCGTCGAGTTGGACGGAAGCGATTGCAGGTCCGTATCGATGTTTCCAGTCTCGTTGTAATTCAATTGTCCGGAGTGGACGAGCCGCAGGCGCGTCGTAATGCCGCTGTTCGCATACACGAGGTTGGCGGTATCGACCGCTTGCTGAATCTGCGCGCCGATGGCCGTACCTGCCGCGGCAGCCGTTTGATTGCTGTAGATGACCATCACGTCGACGGCCGATCCGCTATCCGCCGTCAGAGTGGTGATCGCGGCCGCAGTGGAATATGCCGAATCGCCGGAAGAGTCAAACGCCAACGCCGTGGTTCCTGTGGGCGCCTGCATCTTTTCTGAACCTGGCGGGTGATCGGCGGGGAATGCGTTCTGATCAAGCTGACGCAACACGGTCAATCCGTCAGCGCGCGTCTGGATTTGATATTTGGCCGCGCGACCGTTGCCAATTTCCCCGAGCTCGATGGTCGCGTCCACGTTGCCATCGACTACGGTCACGATCGCGAATCCGCGGGGATATCCCTGGATCTTCCCGTACCACGTGTAATTGCCGGTGTCGCGTTGTTCGCTCCGATCCAGGTTGAGCGTCAGGCGTTGGCCATCGAAAACGTTGGCGGCGATCTGAGCCGCCGGCGAGCCCATTGCCGGATCGAGATTCTGCAAGTTGATCGAGACGGGCATGTGGCGCAACACGCCAGCGCCTGGCGGCTGCATGTTCTGGCCAAAGCGGATGAGGTCGGAACGCGATACCGGTCCGAGAAGTGCGGGGGGACCCCCAGCGGCGTGCGCCTGAACGCCGGCCAGCAACACCAGAAGGATGACTGCGAACGCATTGCGCCGCGCGGAGACCGACAGTGATTTACCGAAGATCGTCATGAATTGCTCCGTAGCCCAAAAAATATCGAGTCCAAAGGCCCACGCAGCAATACACGGATAGCGCCGAAATCCACCGGGCGCCGCGATGCCATTCGCACCCGGCGCTCCCGACGAACCTGGACACGTGTGTGCGAAACCGCGAAACAGTTGCGCTGGCACGTGCCGATCCGGCAATCCCGCTGTCGTAGGGCCAAGGGCCCCTTAGACCGGTGACTTTGCGACCCTGACTTTCGTCAGGTGTGCCTTGATCAGACCGGTACACCCCTTATGACAAGAGCATTATGCGCCCAAACAACCCCTTATGACAAGAGCATTGTGCCCCAAGATCGCGGATTTCAAGAAGCATACGATTTCGATCGATTCGGTGTCGGAAATATTTACACTACCCTCAGTCCCTGCGAGGCGCCCGTTTCCTAAGCTATTGATAAGCAAGGACGGCACAATTACTGCATGACACGACTGCTACGCCGGTGCCGGGAATTGCCACTAAGACATTCCGCGCTTCGCACAGCCAAGGGGAGGTCGGATGAATACACGGAAAGTTGCAGCCATGTTTGCAGGGGCGGCGCTGCTCGCCCTCGCGTCGCCGGCTTGGCCCGCGCTCACGTTCAGCCCATTCGTGACCAGCGCGGATCTCGTTAGCGTGCTCGGCAACAATGCGACGATCGGTTTCAGCTATGCCGGTGACCGGTTCGTCGGCTCAGTGTATTTCGGCGCCAACAACAATCAGCTCTACCAGACGAACCTGAGTGGGGGCACCGTTCAGTTGTTCGGCGCCCCGATCACCGGCTTCAGCGGCGAGATCTACGTCAGTGCGTCGCTCGGCCTAGGCGGCTATGGCCCGCGCGATGTGTATGCCGGGTCGGAAGCGCTGGGCACAGTGGTTCGACTGGCCCACGACGGCTCATCGCAGGGGTTGTTCGCTTCGGGCCTCGTCGGCGGCGTGCGCAGCATCGCCTTCGACCCGTATGGCTTGTACGCCAATCAGATGATCGTGGCGACCAGCGCAGGTCGCGTCTACACGGTCTCGAATACCGGTGTCGCCACCCTGCTCGCAAACGTGGGCGAAGACACTGAGGGTATCAGCTTCGCGCCGCAGGCGTTCGGTACCATTCCGTTCGGAACGCTGGTGGTCGCCTCGGAAGGTTCCGGAACGCTGCGCTCGATCACTCCGGGCGGAATCGTCAACCCGTTCGCGACGGTTCCATCTGCGGAGATGCTGAGCTTCGTGCCGCTCAACCTGAACGGCGCGGACCCGCTCGAGGGTTTCTACTCGGCGAGCTTTCCGAATGACATCGTGCATGCGCCGGCCAGCGATTTCCTGGGTCTGCTCGGCGACATCGTCGTGACCGGCGAGGGGACCCACGCCGTGACGCAGGTGCATTGGAACGGCTCGAGCTTCGTGACCTCGTCCCTCGGCACGTTTCCGGGCCAGCCCGAGGACGGCATCTTCGTGACGGCGGCCATCATCAATCCCTGCGACCGGCCGGGGGGATGCCCGGCGCCCGAGCCGGGGTCCTCCGCGCTGCTAGTCGCCGCGGCGTTGGGCGCATTCATCGCGACGCGCCGTCGCCGTCACCTCGTCTAGCGCACTCAGCGGGCGAGAAGCGCCACGCGCTTCCCTTCCCCCGTCAAGCCCCGATCGCCCGGCGACCGGGGCTTTTTCATGCCCGCCACACGCTCCGCGGTGCACGCCGGCAATGTGAGCGCTTCGTCTGCCATCACTCAAGACATCATTCGGTGGCGTCGGCAATGGTGGCTGTCGCGCGGAAACGGGGGAACCTTGGGCCATACCAAATGTAATTTGGATCGGTAGCCTTTGTTAGGCTACGCTAGGGAAATTGGAGAGCCGGTCACTTGATGGCCAACCGCTCCATCCGGTAGCGCATCGCGCGAAATGTGATGCCCAGCAACTTCGCTGCCGCAGTGCGGTTGAAACGTGTCTTCTCCAGCGCCTCGTTGATCGCCGCGCGTTCGACCCGGTCAAGATAGTCCTGCAGCGGCCATTTATCGCCGGGCGGCAGCGCGGTGTCCGATTCCTCCGCGAGCGGCGTCAGGTGCAGGTCCTCCGCCGTGATGCGCTGCGGATCGGCGGCGAGAGATAGTCCACGCTCCAGGATGTTTTCCAATTCGCGCACGTTGCCGGGGAAGGGATAGCGCTCCAGCGCGGCGACGGCTTCGGCGTCGAGCTGCGCGGTGACGCCACGCGAAAGCTTGGTGAGGATCGCATCGGCGATCAGCGGAATGTCCTCGCGCATCTCGCGCAAGCTGGGCATCGCCAGCTCGATCACATGCAGCCGGTAATAGAGATCCTGGCGGAAGTCACCGGATTCGACGAGCCCGGCCAGCTTCTTGTGCGTGGCGCTGATGATGCGCACGTCGACCGGGTCCTCTTGCGTTGCACCGACCTTGCGCACTTTCTTTTCCTGGATCGCCCGCAGGAGCTTGACCTGCATGGCCAGCGGCAGGTCGGCGACCTCGTCTAAGAAAAGCGTGCCGCCGTTGGCGGCCTGGAAGAAACCGTCGCGGTCGGCGTCGGCGCCCGTGAACGCGCCCTTGCGGTAGCCGAAGAATTCGCTCTCCATCAGGTTTTCCGGAATGGCGCCGCAATTCACCGCGACGAAGGGCTGCTCGCCACGCGGGCCGTTCAGGTGGATCGTGCGCGCGGCGAGCTCCTTGCCGCTGCCCGACTCGCCGTTGATGAACACCGGCGCCTGGCTCTTGGCGAGGCGTTCGATCAGCCCGCGCACCTGTTCGATCGCCTGCGACTCGCCGAGCAGCCGGTAGGAGCTGGCCGGCTGTGTTTTCTCGGGAACCTTCAGCGCCTGCTTGACCAGCGCCCGCAATTGCTCCAGCGCCACAGGCTTGGCCAGGTAGTCGAACGCGCCGGCTTTGAGCGCCGCCACGGCGTTTTCGGCGCTGCCGAACGCGGTGATCACGGCGACCGGCACGTCGAGGCCCTTTTGCGTGATGTGCTCGACGACGCGCAGGCCCTCGCCATCCGGCAATCGCATGTCGGTGAGACAGAGATCGAAGGGCTCCTTGTCGAGCAGCCGCACGGCCTCGTCGACGGATTGCGCGCATACGGTATCGAGCCCCATGCGCGACAGCGTCAATTCCAGGAGCTCGAGCAGGTCCGGTTCGTCGTCGACGACCAGGATCCTGGGTTGGCCGCGAATTTTTCTTGCCATGGTTTTCTCCCTTACCTCTTCAAAGACATCACGCCGGCTGGCCTGGCGTCAATGCCCGCTTCAACGTCATCCGGAAATGCGCGCCCGGTCCCTTGGGCAGCAATTCGAGCGCCGCACCGTTGGCGTCGGCTAATTCCCGTGCAATGTACAGGCCGAGCCCGGTGCCGCCGGGCCGCGTGGTAAAAAAGGGCTCGAAGATCTGCGGCCGCAATTCTGCCGGAATGCCCGGCCCGTCATCGTTCAGTTCGCAAATCACGGCGTCGCCCATGTAACCCGCCCGGGCGACGAGCCGGATGCTGCCCTCCTTCTTCTGGCAGTGCTGCCACGCGTTGCGCACCAGGTTCCATACGATCTGGTTCAAGTGCCCGCGATCGAAGATGATCAGCAGGTCATCCGGAATCTGCGTCACCACACCACCCGGCGGCATGTTTTCCGCGGGGACGATTTCCTCGATCAGCGAGCGCATGAATTCCGCGAACGGCACGACTTCCGGCTGCTGGCGATCGCGCCGGTTCAACTGCAGCACTTCGCCGACGATGCGGTCGATGCGCTTGGTGTTGTTGCGGATCATCGTCAGCAGGCGCGAACCCTCCGGCGCGACGGCGCCGTCCTCCTCCAGCAACTGCGCGGCCTGGTTGATGGCCGACAGCGGATTGCGCACCTCATGCGCGATCGACGCGGTCAGGCGGCCCATCGCAGCCAGCTTCATCTGCTGCGCCTCGGTCTGCGCGCGGCCCAGGTCCTCGAGGTAGATCAGCGTGCCGCCGTTGAGCCCCGAACCGATGCGCACGAGCCGCACGCGCAGCAGCCGCTGCGTGGCCTCCACCTTGAACGGCGCCAGCGTCTCGCTGAAATCCTCCTGCCAGCGCCGCCAGTAATCGTGCAGCACGATGCTGAATTCGGCGAGGCGCATGCCGCCGCGCATGCGGCCGAAGCCGCCCAGCAAGCGCGTGACCTGCGCGTTGTGTCCGCGCACGATGCCGTTCAGGTCGACGACCAGCACGCCGTCCTGCATGTCCTGGATGATGAGCCGGTTCACCTGCTCGAGGTTGGCGACGTCGATGCCGCGCTGCGCGGCCAGATCCTCCGATTGCTTCGTATAGCGGCCCAGCGCGACGGCAATGCCGACGGTCGTGAAATACCCGAATCCGATGATCCCGGTCTGAAACAACTGCCCGGCGCCCGCCTGGTCGGTGAAAAACCGGAACGCGTCCAGGCCCAGCAACGCAATGGTGGCAAAGCCGGCCTGCACGAACGCCGTTTCCTGGCGCAAAAGCCAGCCCGCAGCCGCGAGTTGCGGGAACAGGAGGATCGGCAGCGGCGCGCTGAAACCGCCGCTCGCGAACATGATGAGGCCCAGGAAGAAGACGTCACCGACCAGCAGGATGAACAACATCTGCGGCAGGGGCAACGGCAGGCGTTCTTGCTGCACCCACCAGAACGACCCCAGGCCGAAAACGAAATAGAGTCCGACGCCAGTGACGAACGCATTGGGCGTGGCGATGTTGAGGAGCTTCGGGTCGACCAGCAGCGCCGTGCCCAGCAGCATCGCGGCGCACACGGCGCGATAGAGGCCGACGATCCACAGGATGCGCCGGCCCGAATCGCTGAGCGACGTCGGAAGCGGCGGCGGCTCGAAGGGAGGGATCGCGGGGGCGGGCTGCATCGGTGTTGGCTCGTGAAGCCCCATTTGGTCAGGCCGGCGGGCGCTTTCGGTTGGGGCAGGCCGGGTCGCCACAACGATACCCGTCCGGGGCGGTCGTGGCATCGGTCCTGGGCAGAAATACCCCGCAATCGACGCATTCGATCATCGCCGTGGCTGCCGGCGCCCGGGCATTGCCCGGGCCCGCGGCGTCCTTGCGCGCCGCGCGCAGCTTGGCCGCATTCCACATCCGCAGCGCGAACAGCACGGCGAAGACGATGACCATCCAGAAGATGACCTTGCCCATTACAGGACCTTTCCGGGATTCATGAGATTCCTGGGATCCAACGCGGCCTTGACCGCGCGCATCAGATCGACCTCCACCGCCGACTTGTAGCGCACGAGTTCATCCCGCTTCAATTGTCCCACGCCGTGCTCCGCGCTGAAGCTCCCGCCGAAGCGCGCAACCAGATCGTAGACGATGCGGTTCGCGGCGTCCGCATTGGCCAGGAATGTTGCCGCCGCCACACCGTCCGGCGCAGACAGGTTGTAGTGCAGGTTGCCGTCGCCGAGGTGGCCGAAGACAACGAGGCGCGACTCCGGAAACGCCTTGGCGAGCGCCGCGTCGCATTCGGCCAGGAACGCCGGAATGGCGGACACCGGCAGCGAAATGTCGTGCTTGATGTTGGGCCCTTCGCGGCGCTGCGCTTCGCTGATGTTTTCGCGCAGCGCCCACAACTTGCCGGCCTGGTCGACCGACTGCGCAACCACCGCGTCGAGCGCGGTGCCGTCGGCCACTGCATCCGCCAGCGCGGTTTCGGCCATCGCCGCCAATGATGCGTCGGCGGCGCTGTCGTCGGCCTGGATCAGCACGTACCACGGATGGCCGGGCAACGGATCGGGAACGGCGGCATGGTGCTTCAACGAAAGCGACAACGCGAGACCGCTCATCAACTCGAATCCGGTCAGGCGGTCGCCCAACGCGGCTTTTTGCCGCGCCAGCAAATCGACTGCCGCGGCGACCGAGGCGACGGCGCACAACGCGGTGACGCGCGTGCGCGGCGCGGGAAAGAGCTTCAGCGTCGCCGCGGTCACGATGCCGAGCGTGCCCTCGCCGCCGATGAAGAGCTGCTTCAGGTCGTAACCGGAATTGTCCTTGCGCAAGCCGCGCAAGCCGTTCCAGATGCGGCCGTCGGCGAGCACGACCTCCAGCCCTAGCGTCAGGTCGCGCGCGTTGCCGAAACGCAGCACCGCCGTTCCGCCGGCGTTGGTCGACAGGTTGCCGCCGATCGTGCAGCTGCCCTCCGAGGCCAGCGAAAGCGGCAACAGCAGGCCCGCATCCGCCGCGGCCTTTTGCGCGGCGGCCAGCGGCACGCCCGCCTCGACCGTCAGCGTCGCGTTCGCCTTGTCCACCCCACGAACGCGATTCATGCGCGCGAGCGAGACCACGATCTGCGTGCCGGATGTGTCCGGTGTCGCGCCGCCGCACATGCCCGTATTGCCGCCTTGCGGCACGATCGCTGCACCGAGTTGCGCGCACGTTGCCACGACCGCGGCGACTTCATCGGTCGTCGCCGGTTTGACGACGGCGAGCGTGGCGCCGTGATAGCGGTCGCGACAATCGGTGAGGTAGGGCGCCACGTCCTCGCCGGCGGACAAGACATTCGCGTCGCCGACGATGGCTCTCGAGGCGATTCCGCAAGGTTGCGCCAAATTCCGCCATGGAGGACCATATTAGCAAATGACAGCGAACGCTCCCGCGAGCGACCCGACAGGAGGCACCATGAGCAGCGACAACAAGAAACCCGGACCCGCACCGGGCACCGGCAGCTTTTCCCCGCAGGACGCGATGGAGTTCATGCAGAAGATGTGGAATCCCTTCGGCGTGCCGATGCCCGGATTCGGCATGGCAGGCGCGGCCGCGCCCACTGCACCCGAGGCGATGCCTTTCCCGAATCCCGCCGCCATGTTCGCAGCGCTGGATCCGCTGGAAATCGAGCGCAAGATCGCCGAGCTTCGCGTCATCGAGAACTGGCTGACGATGAGCGTGTCGATGATGCAGATGAGCATCAAGACGATGGAACTGCAAAAGGCATCGCTCGAAGCCATGCGCGGTTCGATGGGTTCTGCGAAGAAATGAATTCCGGATCTTCACGAAGAAAGGTTGGCGCATGAGTCTGACGCTTTATTACGGATCGGGTTCGCCTTACGCATGGCGCGCGCAGTTGGCGCTGGAGCACAAGGCGCTTGCGTACGAACTCAAGGTGCTGTCGTTTTCCGCCGGCGACACGCGCAAGCCGGAGTTCGTGGCGCTCAATCCGCGGCACCAAGTGCCTGTCTTGGTCGACGGCGATTTCGTTCTTTACGAGTCGAACGCGATCGTCGAATACCTGGACGAAGCCTATCAAGGGCGAGGCGCTCCCTTGTTTCCCGGCGACGCCCGGCAGCGGGCGCTGGTGCGCAGGCTGATCCTCGAAGTCGACAACTACTACGAAAAGCCCACCGGCGAGGTCCTGGAACAGGCGTTCTGGAAAAAGCCGGAAGAACGCGAGCCCGACAAGATCGCTGCGGGCCGGAAGGCGGTCGTCGAGGAAATCGGGATGTTCACGCGCGCGATGCGCGGCGAATTCCTGGCCGGTGCGCTATCAGCAGCGGACTACACGCTCTTTCCGTTCGTTGCCGCCCTGTGGCGCGCGGAAATGAAGTTGCCCGACCTCAACCCTACCGGAATGCTCACGCCGGAGTTACTGGCGTGGAAGAAACGGATCGAGGCGCTGCCGTATTTCGAAAAGACGATCCCGCCGCATTGGAAGGTTCCCCCGCCCTGAGCGGCAATTGAGCAGCGGAACTTCCGCGCCGGTCACGGCAGCACGAAGTCCGGCGCGCCGGTTTGCCACAACAGGAACGCGAACAGGTCGGTCGTCTCATCGACCACCTGCGCCACGCCGGTGCCGTGGCCGCCTTCGAAGTCCACGCGCAGCAGGACCGGCTTGCCGGCGCCGCCGATTGACCCAACTGAGGACGCTCGCGCGGCCTGCAGGCGCGCGGCCATCTTGCCCGGATCCCACGCGTCGACGCGGGCGTCGCGAAAGCCGATCGTCAACAGCGCCGCGGGATAGGCGACGCCGTCCTCGACGCGGGCATAACTGCTCATGGCGAGCAGGTCGCGCAAGCCGTCTTCGGTGGTTACGCTTCCGAATTCCGGCACATTGGCGGGACCGGAGGCGCCGGTTTCGCTGCGCACGGCATCGTGAAAGCCGGAGATGCTGATCATTGCCGCGAAGAGTTCCGGACGCTCCACCATCGCATTGCTCGCCGTCAGGCCGCCGGCGCTGCTGCCGATGAGCGCCAGCCTCGTCGGCGTCGTCCAGCGCTCGCCGATCAGCCATTGTGCTGCGGCGATGAGGTCGAGCCAGGAGTTGGGCTTGCTCGCGCGATAGCCGCCGCGATGCCAGTCGTCGCCCAACTCGCCGCCGCCGCGGACGTGGGCGACCGCGTAGACGCCGCCGCGTTCCAGCCAGACCGCGAGCGATGGCCAGAACTCCGGTTCTTCGCTGACGCCGTAGGCGCCGTAGGCTTCGAGCAGCAGCGGCGCGCTCCCATCGCGCGCCGCATTTTTCGGATAGACGATCGTGACCGGGACGTCCACGCCATCGTGGCTCGAAACCATGACGTCCATCGTGGCGATGCCACTCCAATCGGAACCGGCGCGTGGCAGCAATTCGGTCCGGACTACCTCTCCGGAC
Source organism: uncultured beta proteobacterium (assembly GCA_963755065.1). Classification (GTDB taxonomy): domain Bacteria; phylum Pseudomonadota; class Gammaproteobacteria; order Burkholderiales; family Casimicrobiaceae; genus VBCG01. The sequence goes on along the minus strand of CAVWIM010000003.1, from coordinate 5,972 downwards.
TTGCCATCGACGCTGTAATAGGCCGGCGCTTGCGTCCAGCTCGCCAGACGAATCAGCGCGCCTGCGCGCAATGGGTCCGTCGCGATCTCCTCGACGCCGCCGCGATAGGGCAGTTTGACCACCGTACCGCGCGCGATCCCCGCGACCTTGGGCAGCGCTGCGGGAGCGGTCTTGGCCTTGGACCCCCGCCTGCCCTTGGGGGGCGGCGCCGCAACGCGCGAGAGCTTCACGTTGTATTCGAGCCGGCGCAGCACGGCGTATCCGGCGTCGGTTTCCTGCACGTAGAGCGCGTCCCTCGCGACGCTTACGCTGCGGAGCACGCGCTCCGACGGAGGCACGACAATTTCGGCATCGGCGAGCGTGTAGGGGCGCGGATCTCGCAGCGACCAGCGAACGACCTGGTAGCGCGGCGCGCCTTCGTGCGTCAAAAGATAGATCCACTCGCCGCGGAGGTCGAAGTCGGTAATGGCCTGTTCGGCGACGGCCAACTTTTGCCACGGCGTCGCGGCGCCGCGCAGTTGTGTCAGCGGCACGACGTAGAGCGAAACTTCATCCTGGACGCCGTGGCTTACGATTCCGATGGCGAACGGCGATACCGGCGACACACGGATCGTCGGCGTGTCGTCGGCTTCGATGGTGACAGCGGGATTGAGGCCGCTGCCGAAGATCGCGACGTCGCTGATGGTCCCGGAAGGCGCGAACGTTCGCATATAGGCGGTGCTCCCGCGGAGCTGGTTGGCGACCGGCTCGCCTTCCGCGCGCTCGCGCTGTTGTGTATAGAACAGGATTTCGCTGTCGTAGCGCCACGACGGGTTGGCGCCACGCGCGCGCGGAATGGGCGCGCCGATTTCCAGGCGCGTGGCGACGTCGATGACGTGCAGCGTGGCGTCCTCGGTGCCGCCCAGCGCGACGCCGACCGCGAGCCGCTTGCCGTTGGGCGACAGGCTGAAATACTCGATCGCCGCGGCCTGGCCATCCTGGTTATAGCGCGCGGGATCGAGCAGCAGTCGCTCCGGCGCGTTGACGTTGTCGCGGCCGTAGAGCTTGAAGGTAACGTCGTCGGGCCCGCGCTTCATGTACGCGAGGGCGTCGCCCGCGAGCTGCACGTCGCGCACGTGCGTGTCGGCGCCGTTCAATTCCACCAGACGCTTGTGCAGCGCGGCGCGTCCCGGCAGTGCGTCCAGAACGCTGCGCGTGTAGTCGTTTTGCGCGTGGAACCACGCGATGACCTCCGGTGCTTCCGTGCTTTCCAACCAGCGGTACGGGTCGGAGAGCGTGCGGCCGAAGAGCGACTCGCGGGTGAGATCGACCAGTGTGTCGGGCGGCGTGAGATCGAGCGCCGCCGCGCTGCATGGCAAGCCGGCCGCAAGTATCAGCGCGACGAGCGTCGCGCTCCATACGCCGTGCCTCACCCCGAGGTACCGAGCCACGCTTCCCGGCGCGACGCGGTGGCGGCCACCGGTTCCGGGGTGAGCTCCAGATACGCGGTGTCGAGCGGCGCCGCGTCGAGCTCCATGCGAAAGGTCTTGAGCTCGTCGCGCCGGAACGCGTGCACGGTGAGCGGCATTCCGTCGGCGGGCCGCTGCAGCAGCGACGCCAACATTTCCGGCGAGACTTTCAAATCGTCGATGCGCGACCAGCATGTCGCCCGCCGACGAGTCCGGCGCGGCTCGCGGGACCGCCGCGAAAGACGTGGGTGAGCTTCATGTCGGGCGCGACGCGCGCCGCGAGCGTGCTCTTCAGCGTGTCACCCTGCGCCGTCTTGCCGCCGCGATCCTTGGGTCCGGTCGCCGCGCGAAGGTGCAACGCGATGCCGAACTCGGCCAGCAATTTCGCGAGCGGCAGGTCGTCGGTGCCGAACACGTAGCGGGTGAAGAAATCGCCTAAGTCCTGGCCGGCCAGCTCGCTCGCCATCTTCTCGATCCCGTCCTCCGGCACGCCGATGCCGGGATGTCCGTGACGCTTCCACAACTCGCGCATGAGATCGTCGAGCGAAGCGCCGCCGAGCGAACGCAGCGTGAGGTCCAGAGCCAGGGCGACGAGCGAACCTTTCGCGTAATAGCTGACGCCCGGCGTTGGGCGTGTTTTCGTCCTGCCGGTAGAACTTGATCCACGCATCGAAGCTCGACTCCGCCACGCTTTGCGTCAGGCGTCCCGGGCCGCGCAGCACCGTCGTGATCGTCGCGCCCGAGAGTTCCAGATATCGCGCCGCCGGAATGAGGCCGCAGCGCACCAGCGCCAGGTCATCGTAATAGGACGTGATGCCCTCGAATGCCCACAGCTGCCGCGTGTAGTTCTCCCGCGTAAGGTCGTACGGCGAAAATGCCTCGGGCTTGATGCGCTTGACGTTCCACGTGTGGAAATATTCGTGGCTGGCGAGGCCCAGGAAGCCGAGGTAGTCGTCGCTGATCTTTTCGACGCCGGGCCGCGGCAATTCGTCGCGCCGGCACAGGAGGCTGGTGCTCGCGCGATGTTCCAGCCCTCCATAGCCGTCGCCCACGGCCGTGACCTGGAACAGATACCGGTCGAACGGCGCCGCGCTGTCCGGCGCGCCGCCGAATAGATCGATGTGCCATTGGCAGACGCGCGCGAGGTCGGCGGCAGCCGCGGCAGGTCGGCCTCCGCTTGCCCGCTGATCGCGATATCGTGCTGCGCGCCGCCCGCCGTGAACCTCGCGGTCGCGAACGTGCCCATCTCCACCGGATGGTCGATCAGCTCGTCGTAGTCCTCGGCGCGATAGCGGCCGAAATCGTAAGGCGCCGCGCCTGCCGCCGGCAACGTCGTCGCGACGCGCCACGCGCCAAATTCCGGATCCGGTGGCGCAATTGTCAAGATGCAGGGCGCGTGCTCGCGGCCGACCGGACACAGGAACACCGACGCGCCGTTGAAATAGCCGCGCGTGCCGTCGAGATAGGAAGTGCGCACCGACAGTTCGTACGCATAGACCTGCGCCACGACGATCAGCGGGCCGAAGCAGGGCGCGGCGCGCCAGATGTCCTTGGCTTCCTTGGTGATCGTGATTTCGCCGCTTTCCGCCTCCGCGCGCACGGAAACGAAATGCCGTGCGAACTCGCGGACCAGATAGCTTCCCGGGTCCACGTCGGCAGCCGGAAGCGCTGGCCCGCAGGATCCGGGTCGACGATCGTGACGCTCACCTGGTACAGATGGGCGTGCGGGTCGAGCGGGACGAAGGGGAGGAGGAGGGCAAACGAATTTGTGGATAGGAAAGACCGCCGGCCGGAGTTCCGCCCGGCGATACTCGCTCCCGCCCCATTTCGCGCAGGAACGCCCTGCGGTCCTGTGTCCCGATGTGGCTGGCCACGATCTCGACGAACTCGTCCTCGCTTTTGGCCTGCTGCGCGGCTTTCTTCGCGACGACTTTTGCGATCGGGCCCAGGTAGACGGCAAGACGCGATACCGTCGACATCGACGAACGCCGGCTCCAGCGGACGCGAAGCGACGGTCTTTGCCCGGATGTGTCGTTCGCGCACGATCCGGCGTCGACGCGTGGCTGCGCACCGGGGCCGGTGCGGCCTCCGGTCTTGGCGCCGGACCTGGCGCGAAGTCGATGCGATCGCCACTGCCGCATGCGGTTCCGCGATGAAGCGCCGCCGCTCCTGCGGATCGCCGATGTTCGTGGCCAGCATCGTGTAGAGCTCGCCGACGTCGTGCGTCTGCGCCGCGGCCTTGCGCACGAGCAACTTCGCCAACGGGCCGACGTAGCGGGCAAGCTCCTTTTCGGCGGTGGTCAGCACCACATCGTCCCAGGCCTTCGGTCGGCCACCGTCGGCGCTTGAATGCTTGGCAAGTTCACGAGCGTCAGGTCCGACGACGCGACGCCGAGGTCAGAGGAGCCCAGCGCTTCCCCAAGCGCCGTGCGGAATTCGCGCGCGTGTCTGAAAGCGCTCGTCCGGCGACTTGGCGAGCGCCTTCGCGAACAGCGCGTCGATGGCGCGGGGAAGCGGTAGCGTCGCGACCTGCGACGGCGGGCGTCGCGTCCACCTGGCAGATCTGGTACATGAGCGCCTCCACGGCGCCGACGAACGGCTTCTCGCCCGTCAGCAGCTCGTAGAACACGACGGCGGCGCTGAAGAGGTCCGAGCGGTGATCGCTCGGCCGCCCTGTGCATTGCTCCGGCGACATGTACGCCGGCGTGCCCAGCACGGTGCCGTCCATCGTGAGTTCGGACGTGTCGATCCGCGCAATGCCGAAATCGGCGACCTTGAGCTCGCCGTTCGCCGTCATGATCAGGTTGGCGGGCTTGATGTCGCGATGGACGACGCCGTTTCTCGTGCGCGAACTCCAGCGCTTGCAGCAGCTGGACCATGATGTTGACCAGCTGGCCGAACTCGAAGTTGACCTTGCGCTCGAGGTATTCGCGCAGGCCCATGCCGTTGACGTATTCCATCGCGATGAACGCGACGTTTTCCTCCTCGCCGTACTCGTAGATGCCGACGATGTTGGGATGATGCAGGCGCCCGGCGGCGCGCGCCTCGTTCTTGAAGCGCGCCAGGAATTGGTCCGTCAGCTCCTTGTCCATCAGGTCCTTGCGCACGGTCTTGATGGCGACCGTCCGCTGGATGTGCGGGTCGTAGCCTCGATAGACGATGCCCATCGCGCCCTTGCCGAGGACGCTCTTGATCTCGTACTTGCCGAGGCGGCTCGGGCTCGCTCATGGCCGGCTCACGGCGCAAGAGCCGCGGCGGAAGCAGGCGCGGCGGGCACACGTGGCTTATTCCTCCAGCATCTTCAGCGCCTGGACGAGGCTCGTCTTCATCCGGCCCAGCGCCTCGGTCAGCACGCCGATCTCGTCCTTGCTGCGCGATCCTGAATTCGCCGGCCTCGAGGTTGCCGAGGCTCACCTGGTCGGCGATCGCCGCCAGGCGGGTGACGCGCCGGATGACGATCATGTGCAGCATCACGTTGAGCAGCACGAAGGTCGCGAGAAACACGGCCGCCAGCGAAATCATGAACGTCCGGAACGTCGCATTCGCGCGCGCGATGGGCACCGTCATCGGCACCGACACCACCTGCGCGCCGATGATTTCGTTCATCTTCCAGCCGAAGCCGTTGGCGCCGCCGTAGATATCCAGCATCGTCTTGGGCGCGGCCTCCACCGTGCTGTGGCAGACGAGGCACGCGCCGTTCTTGATCTGGATCGGGCGGGCGAGGTAGAGCGAGCGTCCGGTGGGCGTGTCGCGCTCGCCGATCACCTCGGTCGTGGTCGGGCGTCTGCCGGAAGATCTGCACGACGTCGGCTTCCCAGTCGCTCGCGCGGTCGCGCGGGTTGGTGGGATTGAGCGTCGCTTCCTTGTACGCATAGTCCTGGTGCGTCTTGCGCACGTCGTTGAACTGCTCGGTCGCGGCGTACGCCGGCACCGTCTGCGGCAGGAACACGTACTTCAGCTGCGTTTCGAGCAGCGGCTTGACCTGCGTATTCGTGTAGGTGCGCGACGCGAGCGCCGCTTCCATCATCAGCCGCGCGTGCTGCAGCACTTCCTCGCGCGCGTTCTTCTGCAGCACGTTGTAGGAAACGTAGCCCGCGATCGCGAAGCCGACCAGGAAGATCCCCAGCAGCACCAGATTGAATTTCCAGATCAGCTTCACGGTGGGCTCCCAAAAGACGTCTGACAGCTATTGCGGCGACGCGTCATTTTGCCTCGGCGGGGACCTTCGGCAGGTATTTTTCCGGATGCAGGACGCGATCCCACTCCGGATAGCGCGCAATGTGCGCCTCGACCGCGGCGCGGAATTCGCGGTCCTTCAATCGCGGCTGGAACCGCTTCAGGAACAGCTTGCGGTAAGGTCCCGGCAAGCCAGGGCTCGGCTTCGGCATAAGTGATTTCCTGTCTCGGCCACCAGCTGGACCTTGGCCGACTTGTACTTCGCCGCGAAGAGGGGCAACGCGTCGATCATGTGCCGCGGGACCGAGGTCACGAATGCGGCCGGCGCGCGCCGTTCGAGACGCAGTG
>CAVWIM010000002.1:0-244225 GCA_963755065.1 uncultured beta proteobacterium | reverse complement strand
GTGCGCCCGGAGCCAGCTGGCCGATCAGCTCGACATCGGGCAAGGTGAGTGACGGGAATCCCTGCGGGATCAGGCCGACCGTCGATACGCCCGCCGCGTGCAGGCCGAAGAACCACGACGCGGCGATGCTGGCGCCGACCACGACCAGCGGCGCCGGCGAATGCGGCCACAGGCGCTCCATGAGGAAAAGCACCGCAAACGTCGCCACCGCCACGGTGAGCGTGAGCAGCGACGTCTCGGGAACATGATGGGCCACGCTCAGCAGATCGGTGAAGAATCCGTGCTTGGTGATGTGGACGCCGAGGAGCTTCGGCACCTGGTCCAGCACGATCACGAGTCCGATTCCGGCCTTGAATCCCGTGAGGACAGGTGCCGAAATGAAGTTCGCGACGAACCCCAGCTTCAACAGTCTCGCCGCGAGAAGCATTGCACCGACCAGTGCGGCCAGCGTGGCCGTCGCCGTGACGAGCTTCCCGGCGTCGCCGTCGGGCACGACCAGGCCGAGTTGCGTGGCGGTCAGGATCGCCAGCGTCGCAGTGGAGCTGACGGAGAGCACGCGCGACGAGCCAAGCAGCGCGTAGATCGCCATCGGGATGAACGCGGTGTAGAGGCCCACCGCGACGGGCAAACCCGCCACCGTCGCGTATGCCATCGCCTTCGGCAGGACCACCGCGGCCGCCGTGAGGCCGGCGACAACGTCGAGGCGCAGCGCGGGGGGCGCGGTGCCCGCGGATCCGGTTTGCGTCGAAAAGTGATTCATGGCGTCGCTCCCGTCAGAATGCAAGGCTGATCAGGCCGACGAAGACCTGGTCGTTCGCGCCCGGGTTGAACCAGTATCCGCCGACCGTGACGTGGTCAATGGTGATCTGCGCGAACGGCCCGCGCTGCAGATCGCGATCGCCGCCATAGATCCGGGTGCGCTGCCCGACCAGCCCGACGCGGAGCCATTCGGCGGGCCGGTATCCCAGCTCGCTCCAAGCATAGACGTAGCTGTCGCTTTGCGTGTGACTGTCGCGCACGTATTCGGCTTCGATGTAGACGTCGACCGGTCCCCACGCAGCGCTCGCCTCCAGCCCCGGCACGAATGCCTGCGTCGTGCCCCACGCGCCGCCGAGGAGCGGCGTAAGTTCCCACGTGATCGTCTCGCCGCCCGAGAAGTTCCAGCCGACGAACGCCGAGCGGGCGCCGACCGATTCGTAGTTGTACCTGGCTTCGAGATGCAGCGGGCCATGATCTGCGGTCGCGATCGCCGACGTGTAGTTGTCGCCGCCGCGAACGGCCGTGGGATACGCGCTCACCGCGAACTCCCAGCCTGCGGCCTCGGGAGAAGACGTGTCACCGCGGCTGCGTTCGTTCTCGGCGGCGAACGTCGACGTGGCGACGAGCGTCGCAAGTGCGGCGAGGACGGGCAGCGCGGCGTTCATCCGCCGAGCGCCCTGATCGCGAGGACGAGCGCCGTACCGAGCCCGGCCATCAACAGTCCGGCCCTCCAACTGCCGTAGCCCGCGAAGCGGCCAAGCACGAGCCCGCCGAAGAACAGCATCGCGAGCGCGATGGCGCGCGAAACGGTCTTGGCCGATCGCGACATCGTGTGATCAGCGCGAAGGGCAGCACGACGGGAAAGTCGACGCGACGACGATCAGGAATATGCCGACGGCCGCGAGCAGGTCGTCGCGCTGCAGCGTCGGTCGCGCCGGCAGGGACTCCAGCGCGACGATTCGCCCGCGGATCGCCTCGATTTCCGGCGTCGAGACGAGGCCCGCCGCGACCTCGCGACAGGCGAACTCTCGATCAGCCGGCGCCCGGTCGGCCGCATCCGCGGCCGCGCGGACCGAGCGGACGAGCGTGAGCGACCTTGCCGCGATCCGTGACCGTGCGCACCAAGTACATGACCGCGTCGACGAGGCCCCAGGCGAGGTTGCAGCCCGAGCGCGGCGGCGAACATCTTGCGGATCTCGTCCTGTCCCGGCCTCCGCCACCGACACCGCACCGACGAACGTGAGCGCCATGAACAGGCCGAAGAGCAACTCCGATACGCGGTCGACGGGACTCAGCACGGGCTCGCGCGCCGTTTCGGCCTCGCGCTGCCATTCGCTCATGGCTTCCTCGTCGCAACGTCGCTCCATCGTCTGATCATGTTCAAGACGCCGGTGCCGACAACCTCGATCATGGCATCCGGATTCGTCAGCCTGTGGACGGGTATCCCATCACTTGGTCTGTACGATTCCCGATGCAAAGGCCAGGGCGGCGGCCGCCGTGAAGACATTGGCGTGGGCATCCTCCGTCTGTGCGTCGGCCATCGCGAGTGAACTCAGCTCGCTCGCCGCGTCGGTATACGTCCCGACACCGCTATTGAATGCGCCCAGAGCCGCGTCATACGCCGTTTGCGCCGCAACGCGCAACGCCACTGCCGCGGAATAGGCGGCCAGGCTGGTCTTCAAATCGTTGTACGCGCTCACCACTTGCAAGGTGGCGGCATCGCGCACCTGGGCGAGGTTGTCGCGGGCCGCCGCGACCTCGGATTGCGCCGAGGCGACGCGGGAGTCGCGCCCTCCTCCATCATACAAGGGGACGCTCAACGTCAACAGAATGTTGCCCCCGGGTTTGTTCACGGTGGACCAAGGGCCGCCGTCGGTACTGAATCCACCGATGTTCTGGTAGACCTGGGCGCTAAGCCCTATCTTCGGATAATAGTCCGCGCGCCGGCTCTTCAAGGCGCCCTCGGCAGCGTCGATCTTGCCGATCGCGGCGATCACATCCGGGCGATGCATCAACGCGTCCCGCAGCAGTGCGTCGATATCTTCCGGCGGCTCCGCAGGGAGCGGATGCTGCGAACTGTCGACGATGTCGATTCGCGTATCGGCCGCGACACCCAGAGACGCGATGAGGTTCGCGTAGGCGGTGCGTTCGTCGCCGGTGGCCTTGGCCAGGTAGTAGCGGGCTTGCGCGGTCTGCCGCTGCGCCTGGGCCGGCACCACGACGGTGGCCAAGCCGCGCTCTCGTCGAGACACCGCGGCATCCTGCACGGTTTCGGCCGCCGTCACTGCGCGTCGGGCCGCGCTCAGCCGGCCGCGTGCGGCACCCAGCGAAAAATAGGCGCGACTTACCGTGTAAACGAGCTTCTGATGAACGCCGGTAAACGTGACGTTTGCGACGAAGGAATTGGCCCGAGCCGCCTGGTCCTGGCCCTCGCGGCGCCCGAAGTCGAACAGCAGCCATTTCAGCGCGAGCACCGGGAAGACTTCGCGCGAGTCCGAGATGAAGAAGCCTGCGGGAATGACGGTGTCAGGTATCGGCAATGGCGTCCGCTGGTATCCGCCGATCACATCGATCGATATCTGCGGCGCGTACTCGCTTTCATCCAGCCCCACGGCCAGCGCGGCGCGTCGTGCCTGTTCCCATGCAATGCGCGTCTCAGGATTGTTCCGCTGCGCAATATCGATCAGCTCGGCAAGGCTGTAGCCGCGATTCTGTTCGATCGGGACGCCACCGCCCTTTCCGAAGACCCCGTCGCGTTGCATCAAGGGCACGGCACGGTCCGCCGTGTCGGAGAACGACGGAATGACCCACGGTTTGTCCGGTGATTCCGGCGCAAGCTGCAAGATATCGGCCGCCCAGGCGACGGGCGACAGCAGCAGAAGCCACGCAGCGCTGCAGCACGCTTGCTTGGCGAAACTAGGCCGGAATGGCAGCGACATGCTCGATTTCACGTTGCAAGAGAGTCCTGGCTTCGACCGCTGCCCGAAAGCGCGGCTGGTCCACGCCGGGCAGCGCGGCTTGCGCTTTGACGTCATCGGCAAGCTCCGGCGCCGGGGGCGCCGAATGCGCCGCGGCGAATCGCTCTGCGGCATCGGCGAACCAGACTGACGTCGCGGCTGTCCTGCTTGAGGTTCGTTTCGCTGACGTCTTCACCGCCGGATTGACCGGCGACGACGAAGACCGCCATGGCAAGCCGGTCCAGTTGGGCGATTGCCGTTTCCTCGAAACTTTCACGCCGCGCGCGTCCCTGCAGCAGGTTTGCCTCGAACGCGGCGACCGACGTGAACTGCCGTGCCTCGGTCAGTCTCTGCACCGCGGCGAGCCGCACATTGGCCTGGGGATGAACCGCATCTCGCATCAGGTCGCCCAATGCGCGCAACGCCTGCACGATGGCCGTGCGGGCGCGATCCAGAGCACTTATCGGCCAAACCATAGCGAAGACGACCGACATCAGCAGATTGCCGAGGAGAATGCCGACAACGCGGTCCCACAGCACCGTCAGGCTGGTATTTGGGCCATAGCCTTGCAGCATGCCGAGGAGAAAGGCGAGCGCCATCTGCATGCCCATATAGGAGAGCCGGTCGCTGCCGGTAGCGACCCAGGCGAAGATCGCCGACGCCGCAGCGACCAGCAGGCAGAGTTGACCGATGTCGGTCATGTGCGGCAGCAGATATACGATGCATAGTCCCGCCGCGAGCCCACCGATCAACGCTCCGGAGATTCGCAACCACATCTTGTGGATCGATTCGCCCATGCTTCCCAGCGCAACGACGAAGCAGGTGGGGACGGCGGTCGAGATGCCCGGCCAATCGAGTACGGTGTAAACGAAATAGGCAGCGATCACCGCAATCGTCGTCTTCAGCGCAAAGCGCCCATGCTCCGGATTGCTCCAGGCATCGGGCACGAACAGGTTCGGCCGCGTGCGTCCGGGCGGCGACTCCGCGGCAGCGCGGCGGGTTGCGATGTCATTGCCAAGACGACCCAGCGCACCGTCGATCGCCACCACGACCGGCAAGAGGTCGGGAGCGAGGCTGTTGAGCAATTCGGGGGGCAAGGGGCGCCGTCTCGGCGCCGCGGCGCCCGCCGATGCCAATGCGCGACGGCATTCCTCGCTTGCTTCGACGAGCAGTGTCCGGATATCGCGCGGAAGATCGGAAGGAATCGCTCTCAGCAACGTCAGCAACTCGACGAGGGTTTCGATGAGGCGATGGTCGACCTCGGCAAATTCGCGCAATTGGCGATCGGCGATCTGCGCATCCTTCCGCAACGCGACCAATCCCATTGCGTCGGCCTGTTGCCGGGCGAGCGCGGACGAATGGCGTTCGTCCAGCGTTGCCGTGACGGCGTCGAGCAGACGCAGGGCCGTCTGCCGCGCAAGCTCGGCCGGATCCTCGCCGAACACAAGATTGACCAAGGTGGAGACCAAGGCGGGAATCATCACCACAACCCACAGCCAGAGTACCAGCCGCGTCAGCACTTCCGGCGAGGGGACGGTGTCGACCATGGTTTGCGTCAGCACCATGATGAAACCCACGAGATAGGCGAGCGGCCCGAGTGTGGAAACGCGCGCCAGATACATGGTGAGGAAGGCAATCCCCGCCATCAAGGGCAGACGAAGCGCAGGATCGCCTGCGTCGACGGTCAGGAGCACAAGCGAGAGGGCCACGGCGAGCGTGGCGCCTACGGCGACGCCGACGGCGGAGACCAGCGTTGCGACAGACTCCCGTCGACTGATCACAAACACCAGGTAGACGGCATACTCCGCCAGCGGGATTTTAAAGGCCATTGCGATGGCCACGGCGATGGCACAACTCCCGGCGATGCGCGCGACCGCCGCAAACCTGCCCGGACTCGGCGCCAGCTCCTCGCGGAGCCAGGCGAACAGTTCCCGCCCGCGCGACGCGGTTTCATTGTCTCGCGTCATGCTCCACCCGAACCGACGCTGTGGACCCGATCCGCATATCTTGCCGGGGTGGATCGAGCAGGCGGATCCAGACAGGAAACCGTTGCGCGACGACGACCCAGTTGAGCGTGCGCCCGACCACGGGCAATCCCGGGCCGCCCGATCCATCCCCGGTCTGGGGCTGCACGCCACGATTCAGGCTCTCGACCTGGCCCTGCATCGGCCGAGCGTCATCGGCCATCAACCATACGGTCGCGCGATCGCCCACGGCGATGCCGGAGATTTCGGTTTCGCGAAAGTCCGCAACCGCATACCAATCCTGATCCTTGATTAGCGTGAACAGCGGACGCCCCGCGACGGCATAGGTCCCCTCCGCGATCTGGAGGCCGACGACGGTTCCGTCGAAGGGGGCGCGCAGCACGGCCTCGCGCAAATCGCGCGCGGCGACAGCCTCGGCGGCATCGGCGCCCGCAAGCTGGGCGACGAGACTGGCGGTGCCGCCCACGGCCTCACGCGCCTGGGCGGCCTGTTGAGTGGCCGCAGTGAGCGCCACGGCGGCATTGCGCTCGTTGGTCCGCGCCTCGTCAACCTGTTGCTGAGTCACGTAGCCCTTCGCCAACAGCGGCTCCATGCGGCGAAGGCTGTCCTGCGCCAACGCGAGCTGTGCCTTGGCGTGATTGATCTGGGTCGCAGCCACATCCGCACCGGACATCTGCGACGTCACCTGTCGCGACGTCAGGCCGATCTGCGCCTTCAGCGCCATCACCTGCGCCTGGGCCTGGCGCTGCCGCAGCTCGAACGGTTGAGGGTCGATCTCCACCAGTGGCTGGCCTTTGGTCACCCGCTGATTGCTTGTGACGTGAAGCTTGACGATGCGCCCATTGACCTCCGGGGCCATCTCCGCGCTGTACGCGAACAGGTGGGCATCATTCGTCTGCGGTCGCCGGCTCAGTGCCGCAAGCGTCGCGAATCCGAGGGCGACGGCCGCAACGACGGCAACGAGCGCGACGAGGCGGCCGCGCCAGGTAACGCTGGATTTCATCGCATCACTCCGCCTAGGCCAGCCATAGAAGCCACGCGCCGAAGGAAAAGGCAATCGTCAACGCCAGATGGACCATGATCGGAACCGGCAATTCCTTCTCCATGCCCAGCTTCACCAGAAGCCAGCGAACGACGATTGACAAGCCCGCGCCAATCAACACGCAGATCATCCAGGACGGAAAATACGAGCCCAGGATATTTCTCGACGGTGCCGCACTGCACCCCATGAGGAGCACGAGTACGGCCACCACCATCGCGCGGCGCTTGATCAAAGGGATCTGCATAAATTCATGGTTCTCACGGCGAACAGTCCCAAGGACCGACTCCAGAAATCTACCTATGGCGCGGCGGATCGCTTTGTGCCAGATCAATGTGCGTCATTCCCGGGCTCGCCCGAGGGCATCGACGTCGACGCTTGAAGCGTCGAATTGCGGCGCCTATTGGTTCATCTCGGCGATCGCATGGCGCATTGGCGCGTCCGAGATCCTGAGCAGTCCGGCGAAGGGCTGATCCAGCTCCAGGATCAGAAAGATTGCACCCGAGACCGACAGCGCGCAGGCGACGATGACCCCGTAGTTGAGCCTATGGCGCGGCGCGAGCAGACCGAAGCAAGCGAAGATAACGACGAGCCAAAGTACCAGCACGACCAGGAACGGAACCGGAATCGGCCTTTCGCTTCGCTCGATGGAGAGCCAGCGCAGCTGCTCCACTTCGGTTGCGATTTGCAACGCCCGCGTCTGCAGCCATCGCTGCGCATCGTTGTTCGGCGCAAGCGATCTCAACTTCTCCTGGACGGCCTCGATGTTCGTGCCGCCTTGTCCCAGGGCGGAATGGGCCGGCGAGACCCCGCCCGTCCACAGCAAGTCGGTATTGGTCGTGACCATGCGGCGCAGGACATCGCGCGCCTCGTTCGCCTCCGGTCCATAGTGCCGCAGGTTGCGGTCGAGCTGGATGATCTTGGCGGCAATCTGCTTGACCTCGTCCGTCGTAACGTCGGACGAACTCTTGGCCGACGTGATCAGCAAGCCGAGCACGAGCGCAGTCAGCGTCGACAGCAACGCCGTTCCCAGCTTGATCAAGTCCTTTGATTCGTCGCTGAACCGATCCTTGGGCAGGAGCTTGCGCAGGACAATGCCCAAGACCGCGCCGCCCAGCACGCAAGCAAGCACGATCAGCGTAAGCTGCCAATGCGTTCATGACCGACCCGTCCCTATATTGCGCAAGAAACGAACAGCCTAGTAGCTAGCGTGTCTCGCTCATTTGACCTGAGGCAAGGATCTTTCTGCAACAACTCGACGACGATTCGGCCCGATCCGGAGCGGCCACTCGACACGCCCGACGCGACCGTTGTGCGCGGATAGAGTCAGTTCAACGCCCCGTTTCGAGCCACGCGAGCGCCCGTTCCTTCTCGTCGAAGGCGAAATGCTTGACCTCGGCACTGACGAAGTGAGCGACGATCGTCGGCATGATCGACAGGAATTCGTTATCAGTCACCGCGGCAACGCGTCCTATGTGTCGTTGGTGCTCGCCGACGAACTTGAGGTGCGAAAGGAGCGCTTCGAAGTTCTTCCAGCCGGGGAAGGATTTCGCATAGATCATGAGGCCCGTGAGCTTCCCCTTTGCCGCAATGAATGGATCGACTTCCTTGCCGATGAGCTCGAAGTCCGTCTTCTCCAGCGGACCCTGGGGTGTGATGATCAAGATACCCCGGTCACGCAGCAGTTCGAAATGGATCATGGGTTCTTTCCTTTCATGTGACGGAGCATAGGTCCTATCTGATCAGCTGGTTCATCGAGACGATCGGCAGCATCACCGCCAGCACGAGGACGAGCACGATCGCGCCCATCACGACGATCAGCGCGGGCTGCAGCAGCGCCGCGAGCCACGCCAGGCGGCGCTCGGCATCGCGTTCCAGTTCCTCCGCGGCGCGCTCCAGCATCGGCCCCAGCCGTCCGCTGCCCTCGCCGCTGCCGACCAGGTGAATGAGCACCGGCGGGAACTGCGCCTGCTCCTTCAGCGCGCGCGACAGCGTGACGCCTTCGCGGACCAGCGCGGCGCGCGGCCTGCGCCGCGCGCCGCAGCGGAATCATGCGCACGACATCGGAGGCGGCATCGAGCGAGCGCAGCAGCGGCGCGCCGCTGCCCACGAGGATGGCGAGCGTGCTCGCGAAGCGCGCCGAGTCGAGGCTTCGCGCGAGCTTGCCCGCGACCGGCACGCGCAACAGCCACGCATGCCAGCGCGCGCGAAATGACGGCCGCCGGTTGGCCAGCGCGAACGCCGCGACCGCGACGACGACCAGCGCCAGCCACAGCCATCCGGTCGCGCGGAAAGAATGCGCTCGTCGCGATCAGCGCCTGCGTGAGCCACGGCAGCGTCTGCCGGCTCTGCTGGTAGACCGAAACGACCTGCGGCACGACATAGGCCAGCAGCACGGCGATGACCGCAAAGGCGATGACGGTGACGATCGCCGGATAGATCAGCGCCAGCACGACCTTCTGCCGCAGCGCTTCGCGCGCCTCGAGATAGTCGGCGAGCCGCGCCAGCACGTCCGCCAGGCGTCCGGTTTCCGCCCCCGCGCCGACCAACCCGCGATACAGCGGCGAGAACGTGCGCGGATAGCGCGCCAGCGCCGCGGCAGCGCTTCGCCGGAGGCGACGTGCGTGCGCACGGCGGCGACGATTCTTCGCGGCGCGCGCGTCGTCGGCCTGCTCGGCGACGGCAGCGAGCGCCTGGTCGAGCGGCATGCCCGATTGCACGAGTGTCGCAAGCTGGCGCGTGGTCAGCGCCACCAGCGGCGCCGGCAGCCGCGCGGACGGCAGCGCATCCGTCGCGCGCCGCGCGGCCGCGACCGCCGTCGGCGTGAGTCCCTCTGCGCGCAGGTGGTCCCGCGCCGCGCGCGGGCTCTCGGCCTCCAGCACGCCTTGCCTGACGCGGCCCTGCGCGTCGACGGCTTCCCAGCGAAATGCCGACGCAGCCACGCGTCAGGCGTCGCGGGTCACGCGCAGCAGTTCGGCGAGCGACACCGATCCCTCCGCGATCCAGCGCGCGCCGTCAGCCGCAGCGAACGCATGCCGCCGCGCGCCGCCGCCTCGCGCAACGCCAGTTCGCCCGCGCCGTCGTGAATGTTGCGGCGGATGGCGTCGTCCACCGGCAGCAGTTCGTAGACGCCGGTGCGCCCGCGATGGCCGGTGTGATTGCACGCGTCGCAACCCGGCGCCGTCCACACCGGCTGTTCCGCGCGGCAGGCCGAGCGCGGCATTGAGCTTCGCCTCGCCGGCGGACGGCGCATGCGAGACGCGGCACGCCGGGACACAGTGTGCGCACGAGCCGCTGCGCCAGCACGCCGAGCAGGCTCGACGCCAGCAGGTAGGGCTCCACGCCCATGTCGGCCAGGCGCGTCACGGCGCTGGTCGCGTCGTTCGTGTGCAGCGTGGCGAGCACGAGGTGCCCGGTCAGCGACGCCTGCACGGCGATCTGCGCGGTTTCGAGGTCGCGGATTTCGCCGATCATGATGACGTCCGGGTCCTGCCGCAGGATTGCGCGCAGCGCGCGCGCGAAGTCGAGCTCGATGTGCGGATTGACCTGCGTCTGCGCCACGCCGTCCAGCGCGTATTCGATCGGATCCTCGACCGTCATCATGTTGACCGACCCGCGCGGCAGCCGCGACAGCGCGGCGTACAGCGTCGTCGTCTTGCCCGAGCCCGTCGGGCCGGTCACGAGCACGATGCCGTGCGGCTCGCGGATCAACCGGTCGATCACGTCGCGCGTAGCGTCGCTCATGCCCAGCGCAGCGAGGTCGAGGCGCGCCGAATCCTTGTCCAGCAAGCGCAGCACGACGCGCTCGCCGGCGCCGGTCGGCAGCGTGGACATCCGCACGTCGACCTGCTTGTCGCCCAGCTTGAGCGCGATGCGGCCATCCTGCGGCAATCGCTTTTCCGCGATGTCGAGGCTCGCCATGATCTTCAGCCGCGACACCAGCGCGGCGTGCAGCGCGCGCGGCGGCTCGATGACGTCGCGCAGTACGCCGTCGACGCGAAAGCGCACGACCGAGCGCGCTTCGTAAGGCTCGAAATGCAGGTCCGACGCGCGCTCGCGCAACGCCTGCAGCAGCAGCGCGTTGATCATCCGGATCACCGGCGCCTGCGTCGAGCTGTCGAGCAGGTCTTCGCTCGCCGGCAGGTCCTGCATCAGCCGCGCGAGGTCGGTCTCGCGCGCGAGATCGCCGGCCCATGTCGCCGCCGCCGTCGGCGCGCCCTGGTTGTAGGCGCGCGCCAGTTCCGCCGCGAATTCCTCGGCGCTGACCGCGCGCGTGACCAGCGGCCGCTGCAGCACGCGCTTGATTTCGACGACGCCATCGGGTGTCGCGCCCGGACGCGTGAG
Source organism: uncultured beta proteobacterium (assembly GCA_963755065.1). Taxonomy (GTDB): domain Bacteria; phylum Pseudomonadota; class Gammaproteobacteria; order Burkholderiales; family Casimicrobiaceae; genus VBCG01. The sequence continues at coordinate 233,141 of CAVWIM010000002.1, read as the reverse complement.
CACGACGACGGCGTCGCCCTCCACGCTCGCCGCGAGGACGCCGTGCGCCTTCGCGAACGCGTAGGGAATCTGCGCCGCGAACGTGGCGGCAGTCGGGCGGAAGCGGCGGGCGGGCGGTCATCGGGAGGACGTGCGCCTTGGGATCGCGCAGCCTATTTGGGCGCCGCTGGTTCGGGCGCGTACGGCAGCGTTCCGGGGAACGGCAACACCCTTGGAATGGGCGGGTCGGGCTGTAGCGGCGCGCCTCCCGGATTGGCCGCCGGCGTACCCGGCATCACGCCTTGGCGCGGCAGCACCGGAATCGTGGGATCGTCCCAGAACCACAGCGGCTTGCCGAGGTTCGTCTCCTGCTGGTTCATGATGTAGTCGTAGCGCTCGGACGTCAGCGCGCGGCCCTGCGCATCGCGTGCGCACGACCGTCGGCTTGATGAATACGAGCAGGTTGGTCTTGGTCCGCTGCCGCGGTCGTAGCGGAACAGCTGGCCCAGGATCGGAATGTCGCCGGCGACCGGCAGCTTGTCGGTGCCGTTGGCCTGGCTGTCCTGGATCAGGCCGCCCAGCACGACGATCTGCTGGTCGTCGACGATCACCGTCGACTCCAGCGCGCGCTTCGACAGCACGATGCCCGTCGTCGTCGTGACCGATTCGACGCGCGACACTTCCTGGTAGATGTTGAGCCGGACCGTGCCGCCTTCGGTGATCTGCGGCTTCACGCGCAGCAGCACGCCGACGTCGTGCCGTTCGAACGTCTGGAACGGCGTGACGGTGGACGTCGAACCGGTCGTCGCGTATTGGCCCGGTCACGAACGGGATGTTCTGGCCGACGATGATCCGCGCCTCCTCGTTGTCGAGCGTGAGCAGCGTCGGCGTCGACAGGATGTTGGCGTTGGCGTCCTGCTCCAGCGAGCGGATGAGGAGCGCGAGATTGGTGATGACGCCGAGCCCGGGGATGGCGATCGTGCCGTTGAGGATGCCCAGGTTGAGGCCCTGTCCCAGCGATGCTCAGGTTCACCGAGCCGCTGACGATGTTGTTGCCGCTGTCCGGCGCGCCGAAGTTGGTGCCGCCGAAGCCCTGCACGTTCTGCTTGTTGAGGCCCTGCAGGACCTGCCACTGGATGCCGAACTGCGCCGCCTTGTCCGACGTCACTTCGACGATCAGCGCCTCGACGAACACCTGCGCCCGGCGCACGTCGAGCCGGTCGATGATCGCGCGCAGGTTGTTGTAGATGGGCTCGGGGCCCATGATGATCAGCGCGTTGTTGGCGACGTCCGCCTGGATCGTCACGTTGCCGGTGTTGCCGCCGCCGCTGCCGGCACCGCTGGTGAACGGATTCGAAGCCGACGCGGGCGCCGCGGACGCGCGGCGCGCGTTGGGACCCGCGCGCGGTCGCCGACTGGCTGCCGAACATGGACTGCGTGGGCGTCGCTCACGGCCGGCACGATGTCCGCGCCGCCGGACAGCAGCGCGCGCAGCGTTTGCGCCACGCGCGCGGCGTCGGCATTGCGCAAATACACGATGAACATGTTGCCGCCAGCGCGCTGCGGCGTGTCGAGTTGCTCGATCATCGTCTTGATGCGCGCCGCGCGGCCGGGATTGTCCGAGCGCAGCAGCACGCTGTTCGACCGCGGGTCAGCGACGATCATCACCCGCTGCTGCGCATCGCCTGGCGCTCCGCCCTGTGTCGCGGCTTCTGCGCCGACAAGGCGGTTGAGCAGCGGCACCAGGTCGATCGCCGACGCGTTCTTGAGCGTCACGATGATCGGTTCTCCGCTTGGCGGCTGGTCGAGCGACGCAATGATCTTGTCGATGCGCCGCAGGTTGTCGGCGTAATCGGTGATGATCAGCGCGTTCGTTCCCGGATAGGCGGCGATGGTGTTGTTCGGCGATGATCAGCGGACGCAGCACGTTGACCAGTTGCAGCGCCGATTCGTAGCGCAGCGTGACGACTTGCGTGACGAGGCGGTCGCCGCCTCCACTGATCGGACCGCGCAGCACCTCCGACCCCTGCTGCTTGGCGTCGGCTTCCAGGACGAGCTTGGTTACGCCGTTGCCCTCGACGGCGGTAATGCCCTGCAGGCGCAGCGCCGACAACAGCGTCGGATAGACGAGCTCCCGCGGCACCGGCCGCGCCGAGACGATGTTGACGGTGCCCTTGATCTTCGGGTCGACGATGAAATTGCGGCCGGTGATCTCGGCGGCCGCCTTGACCACGGCGTCGATGTCGGCGTTGACGAAATTCAGCGTGACGGTATCGTCGGCTGCGGACGAAGCCAGGGCGACGCGAGAGGACACCCGGCGGCATAGCTGCCGGCGCTGCGCAGGAAGCGGCGAGGGAGATCGAGTCGGATATTGGAAGCCGGACCGGCGGGTGGGGCAGCCATCGGCAGCGGCGGCGGCCTTGGGAGGCGACGCCGCGAAGGAATGATCGCGGGCGATGATAGCATGGTGCCCATTCGCTCGCCGGCACCGCGTTTCCCGACGCCCGCGGCGCCCCTCCGACGCCCGGGCACCGCCGGCGAATCCAAAACAGCGGCCTTCCTGCATCCAATCGAGGAAAACCAGTCCTTGAATGGAGAAGCACATGAACGACCGCTGTCGCCGCTCGCCCGGCGCATTGTCCTTGGCGGCGCCATCCTGGGCGGCCCTCGTGGTGGCCTTCGGGCCCTATGCGCCCGCCGTGCAGGCAGGAGTAAACCGTCGCCCCGCGTCATGGCCCTGATCATCGCCCAGGCCGACGCCAGCAAGGCCGCGAAGGAAACTGCCGGCGCGGCCAAGTCCGCGGCGGAGGATGCGGCGCAGGCCGCCAAGGACGCGGCGCAGGCGGCAAAGGACGCGGCGGCCGCTGCCGACGAAACGCCCAATATCACCATCGACAGCCACGGGATCCGGGTCGAGGACGGACCCGGCGGAAAGAAGCGCAAGCGCGTCGTTGTCGGCATAGGCGGCACCGACCGCGAATACGATTCCTTCGAGCAGTTCGTTCACGAAGACACGCCGGCTCGCCTCGATGGTTTTCGGCATTGTATTTATCGTGTTTTCCTCACGCCCGTCCTCATCATCGCGCTCGTCATCTGGTACAAGCTGCGCAAGAACCGGATGCTCAACGAAACGATGATGAAGCTGGCCGAAAAGGGCGTCGTCCCGCCGGCCGAAGCGCTGCAGGCGCTCAATGCCGGGCAGGACTCGGCCGCGGCCGACGCGATGGCCGCGCGCGCGCCGCTGGTGGAGCAGGCCAAGGCGCTGCGCACCCACGCGGCATGGTCGGACCTGCGCAAGGGCGTGATACTGGGCGCGGTCGGACTCGGGCTCACGTTCTTCTCGATGATCGACGACGGCACGCCCAACTCGGTCGGCCTGGTGCTCCTGTTCCTGGGCATCGGCTATGCCGTGCTCTGGTATTTCGAGGACCGGCAGCTCGCCGCGCCGTCCAATGCCTCCGCCGCCTCCGCCGGCGGGAGGCGCGTGAGGTACACGCCGATGCCGCACCCGACCATAGCCGCACCCGGATGTCGCCTCCCGAGGTCTCCGATGCACAACTCATCGCACGCGCACTGGTTGGCGGACGACCGCCACGCGTTCGCCGAACTCGTGCGCCGCCACCAGTCGACGGTGCGCGCGTGCCTGCGCAAATTGACCGCCGGCAACCACGCGCTGGCCGACGACCTGCCCAGGAGACGTTCGTGCTCGCATGGCGCAACCTGAAATCGTTCCGGCAGGAAGCCCGCTTCTCGACGTGGCTGTACCGGATCGCGACGAACTGCTGGCTGGCGGACGCGCGCAAGCGGAAGGAAGAGCTGCTGGGCGACCGCGACGATGCTGTTGCCGACGACGATGACGCGGAACCGGCCGACGGCGAACATGTCCATGGCGACCATTCACGCAGCGCGTCGCTCAAGATCGACCTCGAGCGGGCGATGGCGGTGCTGTCGGAGGGCGAACGGGCCGCGATCGTCCAGTGCTACCATAATGACCTGACGCACGAAGAAGCGGCCTACGTGCTCGATTGCCCGGTCGGCACGGTGAAGACCCATGTGCTGCGCGGCAAGCAGAAGCTGAAACTGGCGCTGGCCGCCTGGGCACCCGACACCAACTGACCCTATGACCGGAACACGAAATTGAGCGCGCACGATTCCGATTCGACGATGGACCGCGACTGGCTCGACGGCATCCTCGACGCGGACGCCCGCGAAGCGCGCTCGGCCTACATCGCCGACGACGGGTTCACCGCACGCGTCATGAACGCGCTGCCGTCGCGGGTTGACGTTGCCCGCGTGGCGCAGGCCCGCGGTCGTCGCGCTGTGGGGCATTGCGATAGCCGGCGTGTCGCTGGCGTTGCCCGGCGTCGTCGTGGATGTCGCGCGCGAGGTTTACAGGCTGCTGGGCGCGCAGCCCGTGTCGCTGTCGGGCATGGCGGGGGCGCTCCTCTGCGCGGGTGCGTTGACCTGGAGCGCCGCCGCCTACGCGCTGCGCTCGTCCGACTGACGGATCGCCAGGCCGCCTCGTGGGCGGCGTAAGTGCAAAATGATAAAGGCCGCCTCGTGGGCGGCGTAAGTGCAAAATGATAAAGGCCGCCTCGAGGGCGGCCTTTTGCTTCGTAGTGGCGGGACGGCTATTCGTCGACCAGCTTGAATCCCACCTCGACGCTGGCCATGTATTTGGTCCCGTCGGCCAGGCACTTCCATTCCTTCGAGCGCGTCCTGGACGGCGCCGTCGAACACGCGCGGCGGGTCGGCTGACGTGATCTTGACGTCGGTCACGTTGCCCTTCTCGTCGACGCTCACGACCGCCATGACCGTCCCCTTTTGCACGCCCGCCCGGATGGCCGCGCGAGGAAACACCGGCCGGTCCTGCTTTTGGCAACTGACGCCCTGACGGACCGCGGGCTTGGGCGCGGGAGGCGCTATCGGCGACCGGCGGCGATCACGTGCGGCTCGGTCGGAGGCGTGGCCGTCACCGCGGAAATCACGGGCTCCGTCGTCGGCGTGGGCACCGGGATGTCCGGCGGCGGAACATAGGGCTGGACGATCTGCTGCGTCTTGGGCGGCTCGATGATCTTCTTGGGCGGCGGCGGCGGCGGCGGCGGAAGCTTGATCTCCTCGATGATCGTCGCGCTGAGCGGCTTCTTCACGACCTCGACGATGGCCTTGCCGAGGCCGGACAGCAACGCCCATATGATCAGCACGTGAAACAGGACCACGAACGTGATGCCTATTGCGTGCTTGGTCGGGTCCCTCTGCTGCCGTGCGTAATCCATTTCGTATTGACTCCGTTTGCCTTGCGACGTTCCAGCGCGTCCCGCGCAAGAACTACTCGTCGTTGATGAACTGCTCGCTGCCGATGATGCCGATCTTGGTGAGTCCCAGACGCTGCGACGACGCCATGACACCCGCGACGATCTCGTACTTGGCCCCCTTGTCCGGGCGCAGGTGCAGCTCGGGCTGGACCGCCTGGTTGGCGGCCGCCTTGAGCTTGTCCTCGAGTTCCGCGCGCGTCGGCACCACTTCGCCGTTCCAGTAGGTGACCCCGGAGCCGTCGATATCGATCTTGATGACCTCGGGCAAAACCAGCGGCGGCGGCGGATTGCCGGTCGGCATGTTGAGGTTGACCGAGTGCAGCTGGATCGGGATCGTGATGATCAGCATGACCAGCAACACCAGCATCACGTCGATCAGCGGCGTCGTGTTGATGTCCATCATGACTTCGGGTTCTTTCTCCCCGCCGCCCCCGCCCACGCTCATGCTCATGACTTTTCCTCGTGCAAAGTTCTGATCCGGCGCGGCATCAGCTGTCGCGCGCCGGCGGTTCGGTAATGAATCCGATCTTCGCGATTCCCGCGCGCTGACACGCGTAGATGATCCGGCCGACGGAGTCGTACTTGGCGCCGCCGTCGCCGCGGATCTGCACCTCGGGTTGCGGCGTCAGCACCGCGATCTTCTTGAGCCTCTCGATCAGCGCGCCGGTAGTCCTGATCTTGAGGTCGTTCCAGTAGATGTTGCCGGCAGTGTCGACCGAAAGAACGATGTTCTCGGGCTTCGTCTCGCGGATCTCGTTGCGCTCCTTCGGCAGCTGGACCGGGATCGACGTCGTGACGACCGGAATCGTGATCAGGAAGATGATCAGCAGCACCAGCATCACGTCGACGAGCGGCGTGGTGTTGATGTTCGAGATCGTCTCGTTCTCGTCGCCGGACGACGGGCCGACATTCATTGCCATGATTGCTACGCCCTGGCCGGGGACTTCGGATGGCTCAGCAACACGGCATGCAGGTCGGCGCCGAATCCGCGCACCAGGTCCATGGCGGACTTGTTGCGGCGCACGAGCCAGTTGTAGCCGAGCACCGCGGGGACGGCGACCGCAAGGCCGAAGGCCGTCATGATCAGCGCTTCACCCACCGGGCCCGCGACCTTGTCGATCGACGCCTGGCCGGCGATGCCGATGGCGGTCAGCGCGTGGTAGATGCCCCAGACCGTTCCGAAGAGGCCGACGAACGGGGCGGTCGAGCCCACGGTGGCCAGGAACGCGAGGCCGTCCTGCGTGCGGCTCGCCACATTGTCGATCGCGCGCTGGATCGACATCGTGATCCATTCGTTCATGTCGACGCCACCCAGCAGTCCGGTGTGCTTGGCCGTGGCTTCGAGCCCTGTTTCAGCAATGAAGCGATAGGGGCTGCTCTTCTTCAACGTCTCGGCGCCCTGGCGTACGGAGGGCGCGGTCCAGAACGTCTTCTGCGCGGCGCGCGCCTGGCCGCCCATCTTCCACTGCTCGTACACCTTGGTGATGATGATGTACCAGCTGCCGACCGACATGATCACCAGGATCCCGAGCGTGATCCGGGCGACGGCATCGCCGCCCTTCCAGAGCGCTTCGAGGCCGTAGGGGTTGTCGACGACTTCGGTCGCCTTGACGCTGGCGGGCGCCTTCGCGGCCGCGGGGGCTTCGGCCGGCGGCGTCGCGGCAGGCGCCGCGGCCGGAGCCGGAGCCGGCGTTTGGGCCAGCGTTGCGTGCGGCATCACCAGCGAGGCGGTGGCGATCAGCAGGACCGCGGCCAATCCGGCCAGACGGGTTTTTTTCAACATGATGTCTCCAGACAGAGGGTTGTTCGGTCAGACACTTGGCTAAAGAGGCCGCCTTGTTCGGACGCCGGAAAGACAATCGGTGAGTCCCCACCTGCGGCCGCAATGGCCACGGGATGTGCTCCGGTTCTCTAGGATATCGCCGGCAAATGCTTAAGGATCCCCGCAATAGTCGAATCCGGGTGACCGCAGCACGGACCAGCCCATGGCCGGGCGCACAATCGCCAAGACGCTATAGGTCCCGTCCGTGGGGCCGAGCCAAGCGTTCTTCGGAAAGACGCAGGATTCTACACAAAACCGCTGAAAAGTCTACCCGGCCGCGCGCTTCGTCGCCCGCCCGGTGATTTCGGGCCGCCAATCGCGAGGTTCGTCGCGTCCGTCTTGAGCGTGTCATGGTGCCGCCCTACGATGCGCTCGAGTTGACGATCTGAATCCACCGACCCGCGCCACCGCATCCAATGGATATGGCGGCACGAATCGATCGAGGAGACTTGCGATGAACAGCTACGAAACGAACATGCCCAGAACCGCCTTCGGCGTCGTGGCGGTTGCGCTGACGGCGATGACGCTGGGGCTGGCGATCTTCGTCCCCGCGAAGACCGAGTCCGCCGCCCAGCCCGGCCACGCAGTCGTTGCCGTAACGCCCGTGACGGCAGCACCCGTCACTGCGACGATCGTCCCCGCCCGCATCGAAGTGATCGGCGTTCGCCAACGCGAACTGGTTTCGGCGCAGCCGCGAGCCAGGGAACAGAAGGGCAAACAGGGCTGACGCAACAACGCTTCCCCCGCGCCCGCTTCTCCTCCAGACGAGCGGGCGCCGAAGGGCCGGATGCCGTGGCGTCCGGCCCTTCGTTTTTCCTATTTGATTAGCGGAAGCGTTTCGGCGATGTCGTAGAGCTGAATCGCGCGGATCTTCGACTCGAGCTGAAGGTAGCGCGCCGCCTTCAGGACCGGCATGATCCGCCGTCCCGGCAGCGGCTTGATCAGACGATTTTGGATTTTTTGCCGCGCCTTGATCTCGGCATCGTCCGCGGCGAACAGCTCGGTCGCGAGGTTTTTTGCATAGAGGTCGGAAATCGGCTTGTCCGTGCCGACGATGTCTACGATCACCAAGCTCCTGCGCTGGTTGGCGAGGTCGAGATCGCGCTGGTAGGCGTCGTAGACCGGCCAGAACTTCTTGGCCTCTGCATCAGTCAGCTTGAGTATCGACGCGACGTAGGCTTTCTTGTCCGCGCGCACGGCAGCGCGCAACGCCGCAATGTCGGTGACGCCGGCGGCCTTGTCCTGGGCCCATGCTGTCGGGACCGCGATCAGCGCGACGGCGAACAGGATGGAGGCGATGCTTCTCTTCATGATTTTTCCCTGGTGGCTGTTGTTGCCGAGCTTCTTCCAGCGCGTCTTTTAGCATACTTTTCCATCGCGCCAAAAAAACGGGGACCCGAAGGTCCCCGCTCGCAGTGCTTGTTGCGACGCTTGCCGCTCAGTTCCCTTGATTACTTCCAGGTCCAACGCACCGAGCCGTAGACAAAGCGGGCGCGCGCGTCGTAGTACGACGGGTCGTAGCCGCTCTGGAACGTCAGGAACGAGTTGGTGAACGGCGGGTTGGTGTCGAACACGTTCTTCGACGCCCAGCGTCAACGTCCAGTCCTTGAATCCCGTGTAGGACGCCTTGCATGTCCCACAGGCTCATGCTCGCCCACGCGGCGCAGGTTGCCGTCGCGCGTCGGTGGTCACGTCGATGTAGCTGCTCTGGTAAGTGTTGCCCAGCGTAGCCGTCCACGGGCCGTAGTCCCACGACAACGCGGCGTAGCTCTTCCAGCGCGGCGTGATCCCGGTTGCGCCGGCCTGGTAGGCGTTGGACACGAAGCCGGCGAAGCTGCCGTCCGGCTGCGACGCTTCGTACGAGATGTAATACGTGCCGGTGACGAGGGCGCGGAAGCGGCCGAAGTCCGTCGACGGCGACGTGAAGCGGGCGTCGACGTCGATACCCTGGATCTTTTCCTTGCCGACGTTGACGAAGTTCTGCGCGATCGCCGTGATCGGGCAGGGCTGGCCGCCCGCGCACGTCGCCGCGCGCGTCACGAGGCCGCTGTACGTGGCTGTAGGTCGCCGGGTCAGGATCGTCGCGATCGGGACGCCGTTGGTGACGATGTTCTTGAGGTCGATGTAGAACCAGTCCACGCCGAGCGAGGCGCCGTTCAACGGCTCCCAGACCACGCCGACCGTCGTCTGGTTGGCCTTTTCCGGCTTGCAGGTTCGGGTTGCCGCCGAAGGTCGCCGTGAACTGCGTGTTGCAGTCGGGGTTGTTGCCGGAGTCGGGCCCGTTCGGGTCCGGACAGCGCAGCGGGTCGGATACGCCATGTCTGCGACAGGCCCGGCGTATGCCGGCGTCCACAACTGGTACAGCGACGGCGCCAGGAAGCCCGTGCCCTACGAGCCGCGCAGCAGCAGCGACGGAATCGGCTGCCAGCGCAAGCTGACCTTCGGGTTGGTCGTGCTGCCGAAGTCGCTGTAGTGGTCGTAGCGGACCGCGATGTTGCCTTCGAGGTTCTTGAGGATCGGGATGTTCAACTCGCCGAACACCGCCCAGACCGTGCGCGAGTGGTCGATGTCCTGCAGGTTGCCGCCGTAGCCCGTCATGTCGCCGACCTGCAGCAGCGGGTTCGAAGCTCTGCGTCAGCGTTTCCTTGCCGGCCTGCACACCCAGCGCCAGCGCCAGCGGCCCGGCGGGCAGCTTGTAGATGTCGCCCGAACCCTTGATGTCGATGCCGTAGCCGCTACAGCTTGCTGTTCATCAGTCGTCTTGCGTGTAGTTCAGCGCGTCGACCTGCTGCTGCGACGGCGTCCGTGTTGGGGCCGAACAGGTTGACGCGTGCCGCTGTTCAGCAGCGGCACGATCTGCGTGTACTGGAAGAAGCCGCCGTTCGGCTTTTCCTTGGTCGTGTTCTCGCTGTAGTTGAACGAACCGTCGAAGTCCCAGTTCCACGCCGTGCCCTTGGCGCCGGCGACGATCTGCCACGCTTCGTTGGTGTCCGTCGTGTCGCGATTGCCGCAAACGACGCAACGATAGCGCACGTTGAGCGGCTGGCCGTCGACGCCGTGCGCCGGTCGCGAGCTGCGTCGGGTAGAACGGCGCTCGTCGGCTGCAGGATGATGTTGCCGTCGCCGCTGGGCGTCGCCGTCGTGGAGATCTGGTCCGACAGCGGCGTCGGCTGGATCATGGAACTGCGTTTCCTGCTTCGAGTACAACCCGGTCAAGTACGCCTGCCAGTCGGCGTTGATCTGGTAGCGTCCCGAGCCGAACAGGTTCAGCTGCTTGGTGTCGGGAATCGACTCTGACGCCGTGCTGCGCGGCGGGGTCGTAGCGGCAGCGCGTGCCGACACGGATCTCCGGCGCTACGCAATTGCCGGATGTCCGGGCTGCCGTTGGGCGCGCCGATCGTCGAGATGAAGCCCGGGAACGTCTGGCCCGACGTCGTGTCGAGGCCGACGGCGGGATGTAGTTCGGTCTTCGAGAAATCGCGATCGAGCTGGTCGCAGCGACTTCTGCTCGGAGTAGTTGACCGACAAGAACGCGTTGCACTTGTCCTTGGCCAGGTCGCCGTAGCCGACGGTGGCCATCAACTGATACTGCTCGCCGCCGCCGCTGCGCGTCGGCGCGCCGTACCAGGCCGTCGCGTCCACGCCCGAGAAGTCCTGGCGCATGATGAAGTTGATCACGCCGCCGATCGCGTCGCTGCCGTACACGGCCGAGGCGCCGTCCTTCAGCACTTCGACGCGCTCGATCGCCGCGAACGGGATGGCCGCGAGGTTGACGCCTTCCGCGCCCGAGATGCCGCCGGCGAACGTGCCCAGGCGCTTGCCGTTGACGAGCACCAGCGTGGCGCTGCCGCCCAGGCCGCGCAACGACGCCGTCTGGTTGCTGAACGTCGTCGCGCCGATGACGTTGCCGACGGAGACGTTGCCCGCGCTGTTGTTGGCGGAGATCAGGTTCATGATCTCCATCGCGTTGGTGGCGCCGCTCTTGCGCGATTTCCTCGCGCCCGATGATCTGGACGGGCAGTGCGCCTTCACCCTCGATCCGCTTGATGTTCGAGCCCGTCACTTCGACCTTGATGTCGGCCGCTTGTGCGGGTCCGCCAGCAGTGTCACTGCGCCGCTTGCGCCCAATACATAGGCGAGCGCGGTCGCGACCTTCTTCCGCTGAAATTTCATGTGGAAAACCCCCAGAAAAGGATGATGCCCCCTGAACGGACAGCACGTCCGCCCTCCGGCACACGTTGCAACGTTACAACAACGCCGTTTTCACGGGCAACGAATGGTTACGATTAGTTACAATGCGCGGGACAGTTTTGTTGCAATTTCGCCAATCGTGCCGATACGCCACGCCCAACCCACTGATTCGCCGGAGATCGTTGTCATCTACAATGCCTCGATTCCCCGACGGATGGCAACGGCGCCGACACGGCCCGGTGACGTGGCGCACGGGAACGTGGTTCGCAGAATTCGACTCCGCCGCCCGTTGTGGGTCTCTGCAACGCGGGGAATCGCCGGCCGCCGAGCGGGCTCTCGATGCGTCGTTCTATGGCCGGCCGCCGTATCACCCGCACGTGCAGCATTGCTATCGCGTCGCTCGAACGTGCGCGGCGCAGCGCCGTCGTGCGGCGAACGGCCTCTGGACCGCGCAGCCCCGCGGCGGCTGCATCGCGCATTTCGCCGCCGGCCTACATCTTGGCCCGCCACCGCGAATGACCTTTTCGCGCTCGCGGGATTCGCCGAACGAGGACGCGGCTCGCCGGCTCGTCGCGGCTCGTTTCGTCGGCGTGCGCGATTGGCGTTGTTGCGGCGTGGATTTTCATGACCGCGCGCGGGTATTCGATCGTCGCCGCGACGCGCCGCCGACGTCCCGGATCTGCTGGGGATGATCCGTGCGCTGGCCGAGTACGAAAAGCTTTCGCCACCTCGTGGTGGCCGACGAAGCTTCGCTGCGGAAGCGCTGTTTGGCGACCGCGTCCGGCCGCCGAAGCGCTGATTGCGCGCGAACTTGGCGAAAAACGGCGCCGCGGCCGGTTTTGCGCTGTTTTTCCACACTTTCTCGACGTTTCTGGGCCGGCGCGGGCTGTGGCTGGAGGACCTCTTCGTCTATCCGGCGCACCGCGGCCGGGGTCTCGGCCGGCGAGCTCCTCGCCGCGCTGGCGGCCATCGCCCGGGCGCGCGATTGCGGGCGGTTCGAATGGGCGGTCCTCGACTGGAATGCGCCGGCCATCGGGTTCTACGAGCGATGGGCGCGACGCTGCTGCCCGAATGGCGGATCGCCCGCGTGACCGGCGACGCGCTCGCGCGCTTCGGCCGCGACCCGGCTCTCAACGCCGGACTCGCGCCTGCGGTTCGGGCGATAATCGTCCCGGCCGCTGCTGCGCGGCGATCACGCGGCCCGCGGCGCGGCGCCTACCCGCTCCGTTCCACGAAACTCGCCCGGACATCACCGATGCCCTTCGACGGCCCCCTTCCCTCGTTCGACGTCCGCGCCGACTTCTGGTCGCTGCGCTTCGTCGACGAGCGCTGCGAAAGCTTCGCCGTGCGCAAGAACGTCGCGATGCCGTATCGTCGCGTCCACCGACCGCGGCGCGATGGCCACCGTCTACGTCGACGGCGGCTACGGCTATGCCGCGACCGGCGACACGTCGCCCGCCGGTCTTGCCGCGGCGCTCGAGCGCGCCGCGCAGTGGGCGCGCGCGCACCGCGCGGCTGGCGCTGGTCGACACCCGCGCGCTGCCGCAGCCCGCGCCGCGCGGCGAGTACGCGTCGCCGTCGTTCGCCGACCCGTTGCCCGATCGCGCCGCGAATGGTACGACCTGCTGCACGAGGAATCGCGCGCGGCCGGTTGCGACCCGCGCATCGTCGACTGGGAAGCGGGCGTCGAGGTGCGCACCGCGACGCATCGGCTGGTGACCAGCGCCGGCGGCGACGTCGTCCAGCGCTACCGGTTCCTGATGCCGGGCATGTCGGTCACCGCGCACGCCGACGGCGTCACGCAGAACCGCTCGCTCAACGGCTATCGCGGCATCTGCCAGCAGGGCGGCGTCGAGATCCTCGCGCGCTTCGGCTTCGTCGGCGCCGGCCGGCGGATCGCCGAGGAGGCGCTGGAGCTGCTCGCGGCGCCCAACTGCCCGAGCGGCACGATGGACGTGCTGCTGGCGCCCGACCAGATGATCCTGCAGATCCACGAGTCGATCGGCCATCCGCTCGAGCTCGACCGCATCCTGGGCGACGAGCGCAACTTCGCCGGCACGAGCTTCGTCACGCCCGACATGTTCGGCACCTACCGCTACGGCTCCGACCTGCTCAACGTCACGTTCGACCCGACGCGGCCGGAGGAGCTCGCGAGCTACGCGTTCGACGACGACGGCACGCCGCGCCGAGAAGGTGCACCTCATCCGCAACGGCATCCTCGAGCGGCCGCTGGGCGGCGCGATCTCGCAGGCGCGCGCCGGCCTGCCCGGCGTCGCCAACTCGCGCGCCGACAACTGGAACCGGCCGCCGATCGACCGCATGGCCAACCTCAACCTCGAGCCGGGCGACGCGTCGTTCGACGAGCTCGTCGCGGGCATCGAGCACGGCGTGCTGCATGGAGACCAACTGCTCGTGGTCGATCGACGACTCGCGCAACAAGTTCCAGTTCGGCTGCGAGCGCGGCCGCGTGATCGAGAACGGCAAGCTCGAGCACGTCGTCAAGAATCCCGAACTACCGCGGCATCTCGGCCAACTTCTGGCGCAGCCTCGCGCGCGTCGGCAACGCCGACACGCTGCAGGTGCTGGGCACGCCGTACTGCGGCAAGGGCGAGCCGTCGCAGGTGATCCGCGTCGGGCACGCGTCGCCGGCGTGCGTGTTCACGCGACGTCGACGTGTTCGGCGGAGAGGCGCTGAAGCGATGGAAGACTATTTCCAAGCGCTGCGCGGACGTCATCGCAGGCGACGCTCGCAGGCCGGCGAACGCTTCACCGCGTCGTTCGACGCCGAAGAGACCGACTTCGTCCGGATGAACCGCGGCAAGGTGCGCCAGCCGGGCACCGTCGCGCAGCGCTACCTGTCGCTGCGGCTGATCGAGCGGCACGCGGCACGCCGAGCATTCGCTGTCGCTGACCGGCGATCTCGGCGTCGACGGCGACCGCGGTCCGCGACGCGGTCGCGGGCCTGCGCGCCGTGCTGCCGGAGCTCGCCGACGATCCGCTGCTGCTGCTGCCGACCGACGTCCATTCGAGCCGCAACGTGCGCGGCACGCCGCTTCCGCCGTCGGAGCAGGTGATCGACGAAGTGCTCGCGGCCGCCGCCGGCACTCGACCTGGTCGGCATCTACGCGGCCGGACCGGTGTGGCGCGGCTTCGCGAATTCGGAAGGCCAGCGCAACTGGCACGCGACGACCACGTTCAACCTGCAGTGGAGCCTCTATCACCGCGCCGACAAGGCGGTGAAGACGGGCCACGCCGGATTCGCGTGGGACGCGCGCCGCGTTCGACGCACAAGATGGACGCAGGCGCGCGAACGGCTGGCGCTGATCAGCCGGCCGCCGCGCAGCGCTGGCGCCGGGCAAGTACCGCGCGTATCTCGCGCCGTCGGCGATGGAGGAGATCGCCGCGCTGCTGTGCTGGGGCGGCTTCTCCGGACGCGCGCTGGCGACGCAAGCAGAGCGCGCTCGCGAAGATGCAGGACGGGCGAGTCGCTCGACGCGCGCGTGTACGCTCACCGAAGACACCGACGGCGGCGTCGCGCCCGCGTTCCAGGCCGAAGGCTTCGCGCGGCCGTCGCGCGTGCCGCTCGATCGCGGCGGCGAACTGGTCGGGCTCGCTGGTCAGCCCGCGCACGGCGCGCGAATTCGGCCTCGCCGGAGAACGGCGCCAACGGCGCCGAGATGCCCGAGTCGCTGGCGATGGCGGGCGGCACGCTGCGCGTCCGACGATGCGCTGGCCGCGCTCGACACCGGCCTCGCGATCGGCAACCTGCGGTACCTCAACTACTCCGACCGGCCCGCGTGCCGCATCACCGGCATGACGCGCTTCGCGACGTTCTGGGTCGAGAACGGCAAGGTCGTCGCGCCGGTCGACGTGCTGCGCTTCGACGACACGCGTCTACCGGATGCTCGGCGCGAACCTCGAGGCGCTGACCGCGGAGACCGAATTGTCTCGACGCCGGCACCTACCAGTCGCGGCAGCTCGCGAGCGTCCGCCTGCCCGGCGCGCTGGTGTCGGAGATGGCGTTCACGCTGTAGCCCTCGGCGTGCGCCTGCCCCGGGTGCCAGCCCTTCGGGATCGACGCCAGCAGCCGCTGCGTGTAGGGCTCGCGCGGATGGCGGTAGATCTCGTCGGAATTGGCGATCTCGACGATCTCGCCCTCGTTCATCACCATCACCTGGTCGGAGATGTACTTGACGACGGCCAGGTCGTGCGAGATGAAGATGTACGACAGCCCGAACTCCGCCTGCAGGTCCTGCAGCAGGTTCAGCACCTGCGCCTGCACGGACACGTCGAGCGCCGACACCGACTCGTCGCAGATCAGGATGTCGGGCTTGAGCGTCAGGCAGCGCGCGATCGCGATGCGCTGGCGCTGCCCGCCCGAGAATTCGTGCGGATACTTGTAGAACGAGACTTCCGGCAGCCCGACCTTGTGCAGCAGTTCGAACGCGAGGTCGGTGCGCTCCTGCGCGTTGGCGCCGATGCCGTGGATCTCCATCGGCTCGGTCAGGATCTGCCCGACGATGAAGCGCGGGTTGAGCGACGCGTAGGGATTCTGGAAGATGATCTGGATGCGGCGCTTGTACTGCATGAACTCCTTCGGCGACATCCCGAGGATGTCGCGGCCCTCGAACAGCGCCTCGCCGGTCGTCGCCTCGTGCAGGCGCATCAGCGTCAGGCCGACCGTGGTCTTGCCCGAGCCCGATTCGCCGACCAGGCCCAGCGTCTTGCCCTTCGCCAGGTGAACGACACGTCCTTCACCGCCTTGAATTCGCGCTTGCCGAAGATGCCCTCGCGCGAATAGAAGCTCTTGCCCAGGTTGCGCACCTCGAGCACGACGGGTCGCCTGGCGGTGACGCCGCGCGGCCGCTCGGGAATGTCGCGGGGTCCTGCGCCATCGCCGGTCATGAAGTCGTCGATGACGGGAAGTCGCGCAGGCCGGCGGTCGAGCTGCGGCCGGCACTTGAGCAGCGCCTTCGTGTACGTGTCCTGCGGGTTCTCGAACACCTGCTTCGCCGGTCCCTGCTCGCGGATCTCGCCGTTGCGCATCACGACCACATGATCGGCGATTTCGCCGACGACGGCGAGGTCGTGCGTGATGAACAGCACCGACATCTGGTGCTTCTTCTGCAGTGCGGCGATGAGGTCGAGGATCTGCTTCTGGATCGTGACGTCGAGCGCGGTCGTCGGCTCGTCGGCGATCAGCAGCTTGGGCTCGCACGCGATCGCCATCGCGATCATCACGCGCTGCTGCTGGCCGCCGGACATCTGCGACGGGAACATGTCGATGCGCCGCTCGGGCTCCGGAATGCCGACCTCGGCCAGCAGCGCGATCGCGCGCTTGCGCGCCGCGTCCCCGCGCAGGCCCATGTGCAGCCGCAGCACCTCCTCGATCTGGAAGCCGACGGTGAACACCGGGTTGAGCGACGTCATCGGCTCCTGGAAGATCATCGAGATGTCGGCGCCGCGCACGCGCGCAGCTCGCGCGGCGGCATGCCGACGATGTTGCGGCCGCCGTACATGATCTGGCTCTTCGGCGTCGATGATCGAGTTCTCGGGCGGCAGCAGGCCGAGGATCGCGAGCGACGTCACCGACTTGCCCGAGCCCGACTCGCCGACCAGCGCGACCGTCGTGTTCCGCGGAATGTCGAACGAGATGCCCTTCACCGCCTCGAACGTCGTGTGCTTGTCGAGGCGGAAGGAAACGCGCAGGTCGCGGACGCGGACCAGCGGATCGAGGGCTGACGTCGGAGGCGTTCATATCAGTTCCGCCGGGCCGCCCCAAGGAACTGATGCGCCCCCTTGGGGGCAGCGAGCGCAGCGAGCGTGGGGGTCGTTCATCAGTGTCCCGTCCTGCCCTTGAGCTTCGGATCGAGCGCGTCGCGCAGCGCGTCGGTGAAGAGCGAGAACGCGGTGACGAGCATGGCCATCGCGACGGCCGCGGCGACGAGCTGCCACCACTTGCCGAGGATCAGCTCGTTCTGCGCCTCGTTCAGCATCGAGCCCCACGACACGACGTCGACCGGCACGCCGAATCCCAGGAACGACAGGATCACCTCGGACTTGATGAACCCGACGACGAGGATCGACATCTGCACGAGCACGACGTGCGAGACGTTCGGGAAGATGTGCAGGAACATCCGGCGGCTGTGCGACGCGCCGATCGCGTCGGCCGCCTGCACGTACTCGCGTCCCTTGTGCTTCAGGTATTCGGCGCGGATCAGCCGGAACACGCCGGTCCAGCCGGTGAGCCCCAGGATCAGGACGATCGTCATCGTGCCCTTCTGCTGCAGCACCGCCGCGACGGCGAGGATCAGCAGCAGGTAGGGAATCGAGCTGAACACGCTGTAGAACCAGTTGAGCGTGTCGTCGACCCAGCGTCCGTAGTAGCCGGCGAACGCGCCCAGCACGGTGCCGATGAACGTGGCGACGACCGCCGCGGCGAGGCCGACGAAGATCGACGTCTCCGAGCCCTTGATCGTCTTCGCGATGACGTCGCGGCCCCACTTGTCGGCGCCGAACGGCAGCGTCGCGCGGCGCTCCTCCACGGCCACGGCCTTGGCATTGCCCTGGCTCGGAGCGGATGTCCTTCATCACGTCGGCGAGCGGATCGACGACCTTGTTCTCGTCCGCGACGGGGCTGCCACGGCCTCGCTCTTGAGCGGCGGCGGCGGCGCGACGTGAATCGACGGCGCCTTCGGTCGCGGCCCCGGTCCGTGCGGGACGCGCCGGCGGGCGGCGACACGGGTTCCGGCGCGTAGTCGAGCCACGACGGCGGCGCGTAGTTGACGCCGACCTCCTTGCGCCCAGTCCTTCGCGACGAGCCCGGCGCCGGACACGATCATCAGCAGGATGAACGCGGCGACGATCGCGAGCGACACCATCGCGACGCTGTCGGTCTTCAGGCGCCGCCACGCGAGCGTCCACAGGCCCGGCGATACCGTGTGCGGGATTTCGCGCGCCGGCGCGACCGGGGATTTCAATGCGGTGTCGTTCGGCATCGCCGTCCCCTATTTCAACTGGACCCGCGGATCGACGGCCTTGTACATCAGGTCGGCGAGCAGGTTGGCGATCATCGTGGCGAACGCGACGTAGACGGTGATCGCCTTGATGACCGGGAAGTCCGAGCGCTCGACGGCGAGGATGACCTCGCGCCCGATGCCGGGGATCGAGAAGAAGCGCTCGATCAGGAACGAGCCGAGCAGCAGGCCCGGCAGTGCGGCCATCAGGTGGGTGATGATCGGGATCGACGCGTTGCGCAGCACGTGGACCCACATGATGCGGTTTTCGCCCACGCCCTTCGCGCGCGCGGTGCGCACGTAGTCCTGGTTGATCTCGTCCAGCACGAACGTGCGGTACAGCCGCAGGTTGGGCGCGATGCTGACCACGAGGCGCGATCAGGATCGGCAGCGACGCGTACTTGATCAGGTTCTCCCAGAAGTCGTTGCCCCATCCCTGCACCGGGAACCAGCCCAGCTTGTAGGCGAACACGTACTGGAACACGATGATGTAGACGAGGATCGAGATCGACAGCCCGACCGTGCAGACGATCATCACCATCCGGTCGGTCAGCGAGCCGCGGACGTAGGCCACGGCGAGCGCCAGGCCGATGGCGATGATCGTCACCAGGATGAGCAGCGGAATCAGCACGGTCAGCGACGGGCCGAGGCGCGTGGCCAGGATGTGCGACACGCTTTCGTTGGTGCTCCACGACGCGCCGAAGTCCGCGGTCAGGATCTGCTTGACGAAGATCCCGAGCTGGACGTAGTACGGCTGGTCGACGCCCAGCTGGCGCCGGATGTTGTCGATCTGTTCCTGGTTGGAGATCTTGCCGGCGAGCACGTAGGCCGGGTCGCCGCCGACCCAGTTGAACAGGAGGAACACGAGCAGCACGACCCCGAGCATCGTCGGGGCCATCTGCCACAGCCTCCGGATGATGTACGCAGCCATCTTGGGTTCGCTCGCCTTCCGTGCGCGACTACTTCGTGTTCGGCGCCACGTCGAGATACTGCCACTGCGCGTGGAGGATCGGGTGCTTCCGGTAGCCCTCCACCCGCGGCTGGATCAGCTGGTTGCGGTAGCGGCTGATCGTGAGCCGCCACGGCGCGTAGGCCTCGATGATGCGCGTCATCTCCTGGTACAGCTTGTCGCGTTCCGGCCCGGGCGGCATCTTCGCCGTCCTGGCGTAGAGCGCATCATATTCCGGAATCTTCGCGCAGCCGAAATTGCTCGCGCCCGGTATTCGGGCCGTAGAGGAGCTGCATGAAATTGTCGCCGTCGGGATAGTCGGCGATCCACGCCGCCGGCCGGCTCATGACCTTGCACTGCTTCTCGAGCTTCAGGAGCTCCGCGAACTTGTCCTTGTGCACGTCCATCCGGATGCCGATCGCGTCGAGCGACTTCTTCCACATCTCCTCCTGCTGGCGGCCCAGCGTGTCGGGCCGCGAGAAGAGCGTGACGACCAGCGGCTTGCCGTCCGGCGTCGTCCGCCAGCCGTCCGGCGCCTTTCTTGTAGCCGAAACGGTCGAGCAGCGCGTTGGCCGCGACGGGATCGTACTTGATGCTGCTCTTCCAGTCGGGCACGTGGCCGACGACGCCCGGCGGGATCGGATACAGCGCCTCGACCGCCTGGCCGTTGCGGATCACCTTGATGTCCTCGGCGGCGTTGTAGGACATCGCCATCGCGCGGCGCAGCGCGATCTTTTCCTTGGTGAGGCCGCCGACGACCGGGTCCTGCATGTTCCAGTAGGTGTAACGAGATTTCGGGATCGACGATGCGGTCCAGGCGGATGCCCTTCGCCGCGAGCTCGGGCTTGAGCTTGCCGTCGACGATCGCCTGCGGCGCCAGCGGCCCCTCCATGTTCATGATGTCGAGCTCGCCGTTCTGGAACGCGAGCCAGCGCGCCTGGTCCTCCTCGATGATGCTGACCTCGACGCGCCCGACCTGCGGCATCTTCTTGCCCTTCATCTGCGCGACGAGCTTCTGGTCGCCGGGCTCCTGCGGCGCGAAGTCCCACGTGAAGCCGCGGTAGTTCGGGTTGGCTTCGAGCACGATCTTCGAGCTGCGCACCCACTGCGCCGAGCTTGTACGGGCCCGGTGCCCACCGGGTTGGTCATCGCGCGGCCGTCGGACTCGCCGTATTTCTCGACCACTTCGCGCGCGACGATGGCCGTCGGCTCGTGCGCCAGCACGTAGGGCAGGTTGTAGTCGGTGTCCGTCAGGCGGAAGCGGACCGTGTACCTGTCGACGGCCTCCATGCCCGGCATCTTCTTGTCGTAGTCGAACTTGCCGGACTTCTTCGCCGCGGCGATTTCCTCGTCCAGGCCGACGAACTTGCCCTCGACCAGGAACGCCCACGGCGACCGCATCTTGGGGTCGGCCATGCGCTTGAGCGAATAGATGACGTCCTCGGCGGTGAGCTCGCGCTTCTTGCCGCCGAACGCGGGATCGTCGGCGAAGTAGATGCCCTTCTTCAGCTTGACCGTGTACGTCTTGCCGTTGTCGGTGATCTGCGGCAGCGACTTCGGCGGCGAGCGGCACGATCTTCGACGGCCGCGCGAGGTAGTCGTACGTGTACAGCGTGCTCGAAGATCGCCTGGATGATCGTGCCGGAATACAGGTCGTGTACCGCGGCCGGGTCGAAACCCGTCTCGCCCGCCGGGAACACGTCGCGGATGCACCTTGTTCATGTCGGCGGCCGGCGCGCAGCGGCGCAGCGCAGGCCAGCAGTGTCAGCAATACAGCGGGGACCACGCGTTGCAAAACCGGAAACGCATCAGAAAAGACTCGACATCATTTTTCTATCGGGACCATTTGCCGGCGTCCGCGGCCTCATGGGCGCCGCCGCCTTGAAAAAAGCTCGCCAATGTACCATTTGATGCCCAGTGCGCGCCATGTCGCCTTAGCCCCTTCATTCATGCCTTCCGTCAGCCGTAGAACCCGGTCCCGCGATGAGCCTCTCGCGCAGCCTTCGAAACCCGCCTATTGGGACGAGGCGACGCGGTCTCTCGGCGCGCGCGACGCTGTCATGGCGCGGCTGGTCGCCGCATTTCCGGGAATCCACATCGTGCGCCGCGGCGACCCCTTCACGACGCTGGCGCGCGCCATCGTCGGCCAGCAGATCTCCGTCAAGGCGGCGCAGACGATCTGGGACCGGCTCGTCAGCGCCACCGATGGCACCGGCGAGCCGATCCACCTCGATCCGGCGCGCGTCGGCCGCACGCGCATGCGCAACGCTGCGCCGCGTCGGACTGTCGCGAGGGCAAGGCGGAGTACATCCGCGACCTCGCGCGCCATTTCGTGTCCGGCGCGCTCGATCCGCGCGAATGGCCGGCGCTCGCCGACGAAGACCTGATCGACCGGCTGACGGCGGTGAAGGGCATCGGCCGCTGGACCGCGGAGATGTTCCTCATGTTCCACGAACTGCGCCCGGACGTGCTGCCGGTCGCCGACATCGGCCTGCAAAAGGCGGTCGCGATGCACTATCACGACGGCGTCGCGGCTTCCGGTCGCGGAGTTGCGCGAATTCGCGGCGATGTGGTCGCCCTGGCGCAGCGTCGCGACGTGGTATCTGTGGCGCTCGCTCGACCCGATCCCCGATCGAGTACTGACGAAAATGGGTGACGCCAGCGAACGCGCGACCTCGTTACTCAGCTTGCCGTCGACGAGATGCAGCGTGCGGTCGGTGCGCGCGGCGAGATCCGGATCGTGCGTGACGATCACGAGCGCCGTGCCGACCGACGGCATTGAGCTCGAGCATGAGGTCGAACACTTCGCCGGCCGTGCGGCGGTCGAGGTTGCCGGTGGGCTCGTCCGCGAGCACGCACTTGGGTTGCGTCACCAGCGCGCGCGCGAGCGCCACGCGCTGGCGCTCGCCGCCCGACAGTTCGCCGGGGCGATGCTTCAGCCGATGCGCGAGGCCGACGCGCGCGAGCATCGCGGCCGCTGCGGCTCGCTCGCATCGTGCGGCGACATGCGCCGGATCAGCGAGCGGCATCGCCGTGTTCTCGACCGCGTTGAACTCCGGCAGCAGATGATGGAACTGGTAGATGAAGCCGAGCGCGCGGTTGCGCACCTGCCCGCGCTGCGGCCTCGGACAGCGACGCGAAGTCGACGCCGTCGACGCTGACCTCGCCCGCGGTCGGCACGTCGAGGCCGCCCAGCAGGTGCAGCAGCGTGCTCTTGCCCGACCCGGACACGCCGACGATCGCGAGGCGCTCGCCGGGCATGACCGCGAGGTCGACGCCGGTCAGCACGGCGACGTCGAGCGGACCGCTCGTGTAGGTCTTGGCGAGCCCGCGGCAGGCGAGCACCGGCACCAGGTCGCTTTGGATGCGGGCTCACTCATAGCGCAGCGCCTCCGCCGGATTGACCCGCGCGGCCTTCCACGCCGGATAGAGCGTCGCGATGAGCGCCAGGCCGAGCGCGATGGCGGCGATCGTGACGACGTCGGCGCGCTGCAGGTCCGACGGCAGGTCGCTGATGTAGTAGATCGACTTGTCGAGGAACTGCATGTTGAAGAGGCGCTCGAGGAACGGCACCACGGTGCCGATGTTGAGCGCGAGCAGCATGCCGCCGAGCGACGCCGATCGCCGTGCCGATGATGCCGATCAGCGCGCCCTGCACGATGAAGATCGCCATGATCGACAGCGGCGACGCGCCCGAGCGTGCGCAGGATCGCGATGTCGGCCTGCTTGTCGGTGACGACCATCACCTGCGCCGACACGATGTTGAACGCCGCCACGGCGACGATCAGCGTGAGGATGATGAACATCACGCGCTTCTCGATCTGCACGGCGCGGAAGAAGTTCGCGTGGTTGCGCGTCCAGTCGCGCACCTCGGCCGACACCGGCATCTTCTGCCACAGGTCGCGCGCGACCAGCGGCGCGGCGAACAGGTCGTCGAGCTTCAGGCGCACGCCGGACACGCCGTCGAGCCGGTAGAGCTTCTGCGCGTCCTCGATGTTGATGAGCGCCAGGCCGCTGTCGAACTCGTACATGCCGACTTCGAAGATGCCGACCACCTTGAAGCTCTTGAGGCGCGGCAGCGTTCCGGCCGGCGTGATCGTGCCCTGCGGCGTGATCACGACGACCGAATCGCCGGGCCGCACGCCCAGCGCCGCGCGCGAGCTCGCCGCCCAGCACGATGCCGAACTCGCCGGGCTTGAGGTCGGCGAGCGCGCCGCGCGCGCATGTGCCGGCCGATGTCGGCGACCGTGTCCTCGAGCGCCGGATCGATGCCGCGGATCAGCGCGCCGCGATTGGCGTCGCCCGCCGACAGCATCGCCTGCCCCAGCACGTACGGCGCGGCGCCGATCACGCGCGGGTCCTGCTTCGCGATCGCGGCGATCTTCGGCCAGTCGGCGAGCTGCGGCACGCCGCGGATCTCGATGTGCGACGCGACCGACGAGGATGCGGTTGCGCAGCTCCTGCTGGAATCCGTTCATCACCGACAGCACGACGATCAGCGCCGCGACGCCGAGCGCGATGCCCGCCATCGACATCAGCGAGATGAACGAGATGAACGTGTTGCGGCCCGAGCCCTTGCGGGCGCGCGTGTAGCGCAGGCCGACGGCCAGTTCGTAGGGCGACACGGGAGATCTGCGATGTGGCGCGATGGCGACGGGCTGCGACGCATGAGCGCATGCTAGACTCGACGCGGCAGGTCCGCGCCGCGCGCGCGATGCGGCCCGATTGCCTCGCATGTTGCATCGATCCGCCATGCGTCTCACCCTCGCCGTTCCCAATCTGCTCGCACAGCGCGCACGTCCGCGCGCGCTCGCGGCATTGCGCGGCGCTTGGCAGCTCGCGGCACTCGCGGGCGACGGCCGAATCGCGCGCTATGCCGGCGGCTCTGCGCAGCGCGAGGCTCGACGCGTGCCGCTGCCGTCGGAGCACGGCAGCCGCTCGGCACCGCTCGCCGCGCTCGGCGCGGGACTTCGATCCCGGCGATCGCTACGTGCTGCGCGCCGATCCGGTCTCGCTCGTCGCCGGACGCGACGACGTCGTGCTCGGCGGCGCGCATCGACGATCTCGACGCCGCCGAGGCCGACGCGCTGGTCGCAACGCTCAACGCGCATTTCGAGCGCGACGGCCTCGCATTCCACGCGCCGCGCCCGACGCGTGGTTCGTCACGCCGGACGACGCGCCCGACCTGACGACCACGCCGCTGTCCGCCGTGCGCGGCGCCGATCTATCCGCACCTGCCGCGCGGCGAGGACGCCGCGACGTGGCGCCGCTGGCTGCGCGAAATGCAGATGCTGCTGCACGAGCACCCGGTCAACGCCGCGCGCGAGGCACGCGGGCGCGCGCCGGTGACGGGGATCTGGATTTCGGACGGCGGCCGCTCGACGCGACATCGATGCGCACCGGCGACGGCGATCTTCGCGGCGCCCGGCCCGGCCGGCGACGTCGCGCGCGGCCTCGCGCGCTTGCGCGGCAATGCGGTGCGCGATGCCGCCGCCAGGCTTCGCGGCACTGCCGGCGAGCGCGACGACGCGCTCGTCGTGCTCGATCCCGCGAGCGACGCGCAACGCGGCCCATGGTCGAACGCGACTGGACTCGCGCCCGGCGGTCGCCGCGCTCGAGCGCGGCGTCGCTTGCGATCGCTGACGCTGCTCGCCGACGGCAACGGCGGCGCCGCCGCGTGGCGCGCGCAACGGCCCACGGCTGACGCCGCGCGCGTGCGCGATTCGCGGCGACGCGCCTTCGCGCCGCCTGCTCGACGACGGACGACGCATGACCGTCGACGATCGTCCGCCGCGCGGTTCCGCCGGCCGCGCAGGCGCTCGCAGCCGCCGGCCTGCCCGCCGTCCTCGCGCGCATCTACGCGGCGCGCGGCATCGCCGCGGCGCGCGAACTCGACCACGCGCTTCGCCGCGCTGCCGCCGTCACGACGGACTGAACGGCATCGACGCGGCGGCGGAGCGCCTCGCGCGCGCGATCGCGCGCGCGCGAACAGATCGTCATCGTCGCCGACTACGACGCCGACGGCGCCACGGCGTGCGCGGTCGGCGTGCGCGGGCTTGCGCGCGATGGGCGCCGACGTCGACTTCATCGTGCCCAACCGGTTCGAGTTCGGCTACGGCCTGACGCCGGAGATCGTCGCGCTCGCCGCGCAGATGAAGCCGCGCCTGCTCGTCACCGTCGACAACGGCATCGCGAGCGTCGACGGCGTCGCGGCGGCGGCCGCGCGCGGCATCGACGTGCTGATCACCGACCATCACCTGCCGGGCGCGACGCTGCCGGCGCCCGCGATCATCGTCAATCCGAACCAGCCGGGCTGCGCGTTCCCGAGCAAGCACATCGCGGGCGTGGGCGTGATGTTCTACGTGCTGTTCGCGACGCGCGCGCGATTGCGCGCCGACGGCGCGTTCGCGGCGCGCGCCGAGCCGAACCTCGCCGAGCTGCTCGACCTGGTCGCGCTCGGCACCGTCGCCGACGTCGTGCGGCTCGACCAGGCGAACCGGATCTTCGTCGAGCAGGGGCTTGGCGCGGATCCGCGCCGGCCGCGCGCAGCCCGGCGTGCTCGCGCTGTTCGCGGTGGCCGGCCGCGACGCGCGCCGCGCCACCGCGTTCGACCTGGGCTTCGTCGCCGGCCCGCGCCTCAACGCGGCGGGCCGCCTGGCCGACATGTCGCTCGGCATCCGCTGCCTGCTGGCCGACTCCGACGGCGAGGCGATGGCGCTGGCGCGCGAACTCGACCGCCTGAACCGCGAGCGCCGCGACGTCGAAGCGTCGATGCAGGAAGAGGCGCTGGCCGACCTGCAGCGACGTCGACGACGCGACAGCCGCCGACCAGTTCACGCTGTGCCTGTTCCGCGAGGACTGGCATCAGGGCGTGGTCGGCATCGTCGCGTCGCGGCTCAAGGACCGCTTCCACCGGCCGGCGATCGTGTTCGCGCGCGGCGCCGGCGACGGCGAACTGCAGGGGCTCCGGCCGCTCGATCGACGGGCTTCCACCTGCGCGACGCGCTCGACCTCGTGGCCAAGCGCGCGCCCGGGACTCATCGCGCGCTTCGGCGGCCACGCGTTCGCCGCCGGGCTGACGATCGACGAGGCGGCGCTGCCGGCCTTCGCCGCGGCGTTCGAGGCAGGTCGCGCGCGAGCGGCTGACGCCCGCGCAACTCGCACGGACCCACGAAACCGACGGCGCCCTTGGGCCGGGCGAGCTGACGCTCGAGCTCGCCGCGGCGTTGCGCGAACGGGTCTGGGGCCAGGGGATGCCGGCGCCCGCCTTCGACGACACGTTCGACGTCACCGGCACGCGGGTCGTCGGCGGCAAGCACACGCGGCTGACGCTCGAGCGCGGCCGGCGAGCGCTTCGAGGCGATCCTGTTCCAGCACGCGGAGCCCCTGCCCGCGCCGCATCCGTGCCGCGTTCCGGCCCGAGAGTCAACGAATGGCAGGGCACCGCGTCGCTGCAGCTGACGATCGAGCACTGGCTGCCGGCCTGATCCGGGCCGTCAGCGGCGACCGGGCGCTCCTCGCAGCATGCGCCCGCAGTACGGCCATCTCGACCGCTGTCCGCGGCGCGCCCGGCACCGTGGAATGCATCAACATTAAGCCATTGTTTTATATACAATTAATTGATGTGAGTGAACACTAACTTCGATCTGCGTCATGAAACTGACATTCGGCCTTGTGCGACGCACCATTTCCCGTTATATTTGAATGGTTTGGCGGCCTCGCGCGGACCTCGCCGGCGGCGTGCACTGCGGGACCAACCAAGGGAAATCCATGCGACTGACAGGCAAAGTCTCGATCATCACCGGCGCCGGCCAGGGCATCGGCCGGGCCACGGCGCGTCAAGTTCGCCAAGGAAGGCGCCAAGGTCGCCGTCTGCGACATCAACACCGTCGCCATCGACGAAACGGTCAAGCTGATCCAGGAGCGCCGGCGGCGAAGCCGCCGGCTTCCGCGTCGACGTCACCGACAAGGCCAGCATCGCCGAGATGGTCGAAGGCGTGATGGCCAAGTGGGGCCGCGATCGACACGCTGGTCAACAACGCGGGCATCGTGCAGGACGCGCAGTTCAAGAAGATGAGCGAAGAGCAGTTCGACCGCGTCATCGACGTCAACCTGAAGGGCGTCTACAACTGCACCAAGGCCGTCGTCGACATCATGCTCGCGCAGAACTCGGGCTGCATCCTCAACGCGTCGTCGATCGTCGGCATCTACGGCAACTTCGGCCAGACCAACTACGCCGCGACCAAGTTCGGCGTCATCGGCATGGTCAAGACGTGGGCGCGCGAACTGGGCAGCAAGGGCATTCGCGCCAACGCGATCTGCCCCGGCTACATCCACACGCCGATCCTCGCGTCGATGCCGGCCAAGGTCCTCAAGATGATCGAGGACAAGGTGCCGATGGGCCGCCTGGGCCAGCCCGAGGAAATCGCCAACACCTACGCCTGGCTCGCGTCCGACGAAGCGTCGTACATCAACGGCGCGGTCATCGAGGTCTCCGGCGGCGTGACGATCTGACGCAACGCTACCGGGCTCGAAGACGCACGGCGACGCGGGTCTCGCATGCCTGACGCCGGTTCAGACTTCAGGCGGACTTCCCGCGCGCGCGCTCCGCGCGGTAGCATTCGCGATTCGCCACCCGATGCCTCGAGCGACCGCCATGCCGATCGCCTTCCGCCTGCTCGTTGCCGTTCTCGCCATCCGCCGCTGCCTGCGTTCGCGCCGCCGGCGACCGCGCAGAAGTTCCAGCCCGGCAGCAACTACATCTGTCCCAACAACTCCGACACCGGCCTCGACTGCTATCTCGACGCCGTCGCGCCACCTGTACACGATGTGCCGCCACGTCAAGAGCATCGAGATCATCGAGTTCGGCTACGAAAAGGCGCAGGAAGGCGTCAACGGCGCCAAGAGCGAGTACTGCGTCGACAAGCAGAAGATCAACATCACGCGGCCCTACCAGGCGGCGCTGCGCGAGGCCACGCCGTCGAAGGAAGCGGTCGACGGCCTGCGCACGCTGCAGCAGTTCTGGCTGGAGGCGATGGCCGGACCTCACGTGGAAGACGGGCGAGACCGACGAAGACTACGAGGACCGCGTCGCGCGGCCCTACGACGCGCTTCGTCGAGATGGACGGAATGCGTTCGCGCATCGATCGCCACCGCGCCCAAGACGAAGCCGCGGCCGCCGCAGACGCGCCGGCAAGCGCCAAGCCCAAGGCCAAGGCGACCGCCAACTGAACGCGCCGCTGCACGCCCACTGCGACGCCACAGCGACCGGCCGCGTCGCCGGACGAGCACGCGGCCGGACGCGCCGCACGCGCTCCGCCGACGACGCCGCGCTCGCCGCGATCTTCGGCGACGGCGGCACGCTCGCGCGCGCGCTTGCCCGGGTTTCGCTTCCGGCCGCAGCAGCTCGCGATGGCGCAGGCGATCGCGCAGACCATCGCCGCAGCGCGGCCAGCTCGTCGCCGAAGCCGGCACCGGCACCGGCAAGACGTTCGCGTACCTGGTGCCCGCGCTGCTGTACGGCGGCAAGGTGATCGTCTCCACCGGCACCAAGACGCTGCAGGACCAGCTCTTCGAGCGCGACCTGCCGCTGGTGCGCGACGCGCTGCGCGTGCCGGTGACCATCGCGCTGCTCAAGGGCCGCGCCAACTACGTCTGCCACTACCACCTCGAGCGCGCGTCGCGCGAAGACCGGCTGCCGTCGCGCGACGACGCGCGCCACCTGCCGAAGATCATCGCCTTCGCGCGCGCGTACGCAGCGCGGCGACCGCGCCGAACTCGCCGACGTGCCCGGAACACGCGACGATCTGGCCGCTCGTCACGTCGACGCGCGACAACTGCCTCGGCCAGAACTGCGCCGTATCACGGCGACTGCTTCGTGCTGAAGGCGCGCAAGGACGCGCTCGACGCCGATGTCGTCGTCGTCAACCATCACCTGTTCTTCGCCGACGTGATGCTGCGCGACGAAGGCGTGTCCGAGCTCCTGCCCAACTGCAACACGGTGATCCTCGACGAGGCGCACCAGCTGCCCGACACGGCGACGCTCTTCTTCGGCGAGCAGGTCGGCGCCGGGCAGCTGGCCGAGCTCGCGCGCGACGCCGAGATCGTCGCGCGCACGGCCGCGCGCGACGTGCCGGACCTTCCCGACGCGGCGAGCGGAGCTCGTTCCCGCGATCCAGCAAGCTGCGCCTGGCCGCCGGCGAACGTGCCGGGCAAGTTCGCGCGCGACGTCGCGCTTGGCGCGCGACGGCTTCGCCGAGGCGCTCGACGGCCTCGCGGCCGCGCTCGACCGCCTCGCCACCGAGCTCGGCCACTTCGCCGAACGCGGCGAGGAGCTCGCGCATGGTCGCGCGGCGCGCGGACGAAGCGGCGCGCCAGGTCGCGCGCTGGCGCGACGGCGCAACGGCGATTCCCGACGCGCCCGACGACGACGCAGGACTGGATCCGCTGGATCGACGTCACGCCGCACGGCTTCCAGCTGCAGGCGTCGCCGCTTTCGGTCGCGCCGCTGATGCGGCGCCAGGTCGAAGGCAGCGCGCGCGCGTGGATCTTCACGTCGGCCACGCTCGCCGTCGGCCGCGACTTCTCGCATTACACGTCGCAGCTCGGCCTCGACGCACGCGGCCACGCGGCGCGTGGGACAGTCCGTTCGACTATTCCGCGCAGGGCCTGCTCTACGTGCCGCGCGGCCTGCCGCGCGCCGAATTCGCTCGGAGCACACCGACGCCGTGGTCGATGCGGCGCTGCCGCTGCTGCGGGCGAGCGGCGGCCGCGCGTTCCTGCTGTTCACCACGCTGCGCGCGCTGCACGCAGGCGCGCGAGCGGCTCGCCGACGGCGTTCGCGCGCGAAGGCCTCGACTATCCGCTGCTGGTGCAGGGCGAAGGCTCGCGTCCGAGCTGCTGGTGCGCTTTCGCGAGCTGGGCAACGCCGTGCTGCTGGGCAGCGCGAGCTTCTGGGAAGGCGTGGACGTGCCGGGCGACGCGCTGTCGCTGGTCGTCATCGACAAGCTGCCGTTCGCGCCGCCGGACGATCCGCTGCTCGCGGCGCGCCTCGACCGCCTGCAAGCGCCGAAGGCGGCAATCCGTTCATGGCGTGGCAGCTGCCGCAGGCGGCGATCAGCGCTGAAGCAGGGCGCGGGACGGCTGATCCGCACCGAGACCGACCGCGGCGTGCTCGACGATCTGCGACCCGCGGCTGACCGACAAGCCGTACGGCCGGCGCATCTGGCAGAGCCTGCCGCCGATGCGGCGCACGCGCGACGAGAGCGACGCGGTCGCGTTCCTGCGCGATCTGAGTGGTAACTGAGTGGCTACGGCGCATCCGCTGGCGCGACGGCGTCGAATCCCAGAACTGCCACCACGGCTTGGTCGCGAGCTCGCCGGTGGCCTGCACGCCGAAGCGTCGTGTCCTGCGGCGACCAGAACTGCCACCACGGCTTGTCGGTGACGCCCGTCGACGTACTTGCTTTCCGGGAACGTCTTGGCGAGGATCTGCCGCGAATCGTCGGCGAGCTGCGCCAGGCCCAGCTTCTCGTAGCTCGTCGCGCAGGACGTCGAGCGCCTCGCTCGTTGGACGGCGTCTGCGGAAAGTTGAGCAGCGCGCCCTGCGCGCGATTGGCCGCCGCGATGTAGGCGCCGCGCTTGTAGTAGTAGCGCGCGACGTTGACCTCGTACGTGCCGATCGCGTTGTTGAGGTAGCGCATGCGCGCGATCGAGTCCTGGTAGTACTGGCTTTCCGGGAAGCGCGTCGTCGAGCTCCTTGAACGCCGCGAACGACGCGCGCATCTCCTTCGGGTCGCGCTCGGACGAGGTCGAGCTCGTACACGTAGCCCAGGATGCCCTGGTCCTCGCGGAAATGGACGAGGCCCTTCAGGTAGTACGCGTAGTCGACGTTCGGGATGATTGGGATACGTGCGGATGAAGCGGTCGCAGGCCGCGATGGCGGCGGCCTGCTCGTTCGGCGCGCCAGTTGGCGAACGCGGACTCGAGGATCGCCTGCTGCGCGTAGCGGCCGTACGGGATAGCGCGCCTCGAGCGACTCGAAGAGCTTGGTCGCCCGCGTATAATTGCCCTGCAGCATCGCGTCGTGCGCGGTCGTGGTAGAGTCGGTCGGCCGACCAGCCCGCGGTCTCGTCCTTGACCTCGGGCAACCAGCTGCAGCCGGCGAGCGCGAGCGCGAGCAGCAGCGCCGCGACGAGCGCACGCGCCACGGCTCGATGCGACTTCAGTATCGGCATCCGCACTCGGCATGCGATCTCCTATGCCGCAAATTATAACTCCGACCCATGGCCCCGGCCTCATCGCGCCGCGCCGTACCGTCGCGCCATGCGCTGACCGTGCCCGCGGCGGCCGCCGGGCGCGGCTCGACCAGGCGCTGGCGCAGCTGCTGCCGCAGCATTCGCGCAGCCGGCTCAAGGGCTGGATCGAAGCCGGCCTCGTCACGCGTCGACGCCGTCGCGGTCGACCGAGCCGCGGCACAAGCTGCGCGGCGGCGAGACGCTCGCCGTCACCGAAGGCGCCGGATCCGCGCGCGACGACGTTCGCGCCGCGAAGCCATCGCGCTGGCGATCGTGTTCGAGGACGCCGCGATCCTCGTGGTCGACAAGCCGGCGGGCCTCGTCGTGCATCCGGGCAGCGGCAACCGCGACGGCACGCTGCTGAATGCGCTGCTGCATCACGCGCCGGCGCTGGCGGCGCTGCCGCGCGCGGGCATCGTCCACCGGCTCGACAAGGACACGAGCGGCCTCATGGTCGTCGCGAAGACGCCCGAGGCGCAGACCGATCTCGTGCGGCAGCTGGCGCGCGCACGGTGAAGCGCGAGTACCTGGCGGTCGTGCACGGCGACCTCGCGCGCGCGACGACCGTCGACGCGCCGATCGGCCGGCACCCGACGCAGCGCACGTCGATGGCGGTCGTCGCCACCGGCAAGCCCGCGCGCACGCACGTCGACGTCGTCGAGCGCTTCGGCGCCGCGACGCTCGTCCGCTGCCGGCTCGAGACCGGCCGCACGCACCAGATCCGCGTCCACCTGACCGCGCTCGGCCATCCGCTGCTGGGCGACCCGACGTACCGCGGACGCCGCGCCGCCGCGCGCGTCGCTGCCGCCCGCCGCGCGCGCCTTCGCGCGGCAGGCGCTGCACGCGCAGCGGCTGGGACTCGTGCATCCGGCGACGCGCGCAGCCGATGCAGTGGGAAGCGGCGCCGCCGCGCCGACTTCGCGGCGCTGCGTCGCCGGCGCTGCGCGAACGCGACGTCCGCGCGATGACCGCGCACTCGCTCGCGCAGCGCGTCGCGCAGGCCGGCTCGACTGGATCGTGCCGGACTGGGATGCGCCTCCGGCGTGCAGGCGCTGTCGACGACGCGCAACGGCGGCGTGTCCATCGGTGCGCGCGCGACGCTCGACGTCGGCGGCGCACTGCTGCCGCAGGACGCGAACGCGCGCCGTGCTCGAGAACCGGCGCCGCCTGCGCAGTTTCTTCCGGCCGCGCCGGTCTGGCTGGCGCAGGTGCACGGACGCGACGTCGCCGTCGATCGACGAGCGCAACGCTCGACGGCGCTGCGTGCGTCGCCGCCGACGCGCCGACGCGGCGGTGACGCGCATGCCGGGCGTCGTGCTCGGCGTGCGCACCGCCGATTGCCTGCCGGTGCTGTTCGCCGATCGCGCGGGCACGCGTCGTCGGCGTCGCGCATGCCGGCTGGCGCGGGCTCGCCGCCGGCGTGCTCGAAGCGACGGTGCGCGCGATGCGCGTGCCGCCGCGCGACATCGTCGCGTGGCTGGGTCCCGCGATCGGCCCGCGAGCGTTCGAAGTGGGCCGCGACGTCTTCGACGCGTATCTGCGGCACCGATCCCGGATGCGCCGCGCGCTGCTTCGCGTCACGGCTTGCGCGAACGGGACAAATGGCTCGCCGACCTGCCAGGCCTCGCGCGGCGGCGGCTTGCGGCGCGCGGGCGTGACGCGCGATCGCACGGCGGCGGCTATTGCACGCACGACCGATGCCGGCCGCTTCTTCTCGTATCGCGCGCGACAAGGCACGCCGGGCGCATGGCGACCTCGTCTGGCTCGACGCCTGAGCGCACCCTATAATGCCGCTGCGCCGGAGCATCGGCTGCCGCGCTGCTTCGCCATCCGGCTTCCGCTCGCGTCGCGATGACCCCGCTCACCTCCATCCTCGCCGCCGCGGTCGCCGGCGGCGTGCTGTCCACGGTCGCCGCCGCCGGCACGCTCGCGCTGCACGCGGGCTGGATTTCGCGGCTCGTGTCGTTCGCCGTCGGCGCGCTGCTGGGCGCCGTGTTCCTCGAATTGCTGCCGCATGCGCTCGAGGACGGCAGCGCCGACCGCGTGATGGTCACGGTGCTCGCCGGCCTGCTCGCGTTCTTCCTGCTGGAGAAGCTCGTGCTGTGGCGCCACGCGCACGGCCACGAGGAACACCGCGACGACGAGGACGAGAGCGAGCACGACCACGCGCTGCACGCGCACGCCGACGCCGACCAGGGCCGCTCCGGCCTCATGATCCTGATCGGCAACTGCCGTGCACAATTTCTGCGACGGCGTCGTCATCGCCGCGGCGTTCCTCGCCGAATCCGGGCCTCGGCATCGCCACGACGCTCGCGATCGTCGCGCATGCGGTGCCGCAGCAGGTCGGCGACTTCGCCGTGCTCATCCATTCCGGTTTCACGCGCGCGCGCGCGTTCGCGTTCAACGTCGCCGCCGGCTTCGCCACGCGTCGCCGGGGCGCTGGCCGGCTACTTCGCGCTGGCCGGCATGCAGCAGATGCTGCCGACCGTGCTGGCGATCGCCGCCGCCAGCCTTCTCTACGTCGCGGTGGCCGACCTCATTCCGAGCCTGCATCGCCGCGCCGGAGCCGGTCGAAACCGCCAAGCAGATGCTGGCGATCGGCCTGGGCGTGGCGATCATCGCGGCGTGCACGTCGTGCTGCCGCATTGAGCGGCGGCTCGTCGCTCACGGGATACCATCGCCATTCGGGCCGCTGCTCGCCGAAGTCCTGCCCGCCCCGACGACCATGGCCCCCCTCGATCCGCACGATCCGCAGCCCTGGCAGGACCTGATGCGCCAGTGGCAGCGAGTCGGGCAGGGCTGGCTGGGTTGGTGGCAGCGGGCCGCGACCGCCACCGGAACGGCACTGCATCCGCGAGCGCCGCCGTCATCGCCGCAAATGCCGACGCCCGATCCGCGTCGCTCGCGGCGTTGAACGAGCGCTTCCGGCCGCGATTCGCAGGCGCTGGCGCAGGCCGCGTTCGAGCTGCCCGCGTCCGGCGGCACGCTGCCCGAACTGGTCGCAGCCGCCGCCGGCGACCGCCGGTTCAAGGCCGCGGCATGGCGCGAGCAACCGTACTTCGCGTTGCTGAAGCAGGCGTATCTGCTCTACGCCGAATACCTGCGCGAGCTGGCGCAGCCTCGCGCCGCTGCCCGACCAGCGAGAAGCGCCGCCTCGAGTTCGCGACGCGGCAATACCTCGACGCGATCGCGCCCACCAATTTCCCGGCGACCAACCCGGACGTGCTCGCGAAGGCGTTCGCGACCGAAGGCGCGAGCCTCGTGCAGGGCTTGCGCAACCTCGCCGACGACGCGCAAAAGGGCCGCATCACGATGACCGACGAGCAGGCGTTCGCGGTCGGCCGCAACCTCGCGATGACGCCCGGCAGCGTCGTGTTCCGCAACGACCTGATCGAGCTGATCCAGTACGACGCGACCACGCCCACCGTCCACAAGCGGCCGCTGGTCATCGTGCCGCCATGCATCAACAAGTACTACATCCTCGACCTGAAGCCCGACAATTCGTTCGTGCGCCACGCGGTCGCGCAAGGACACACGGTGTTCATGGTTTCGTGGCGCAACATCCCGCCGGAGCTGGGCCACCTCACGTGGGACGACTACATCGAGCAGGGCGCGCTGACGGCGATCCGCGTGGCGCGCGAAATCTCCGGCAGCAAGACGGTGAACGCGCTGGGATTCTGCGTCGGCGGCACGCTGCTCGCCTGCGCGCTGGCCGTGCTCGCCGCGCGCCGCGACGCGCTGCGTGGCCAGCGCCACGTTCCTGACGACGATGCTCGATTTCGCCGACCCGGGCGAAATCGGCGTCTACGTGTCGCGCGAGTTCCTGGCCGCGCGCGAGCCGGCGCTGCTGGCCGGCCAGCGCGTGCACGGCAGCGAACTCGCCGGCGCGTTCGCCAGCCTGCGCGCCAACGATCTCGTCTGGAACTACGTCGTCGGCAATTACCTGAAGGGCGAGACGCCGCCGGCGTTCGACCTCCTGTACTGGAACGGCGACTCGGCCAACCTGCCCGGGCCCGATGTACGTCTACTACCTGCGCAACATGTATCTCGACAACCTGCTGCGCGAGCCGCGGCGCGCTGACGATGGCCGGCGCCGCGGTCGACCTGTCGCGCATCACGATGCCGACCTACGTCTACGCGTCGCGCGACGACCACATCGTGCCGTGGCGCTCGGCCTACCGGACGACGGCGCTCGCTGGGCGGCGACTGCACGTTCGTGCTGGGCGCCTCGGGCCACATCGCCGGCGTGATCAATCCGCCGCATCCGCCGCGCCGCAACTACTGGACCAACGACCTCATCACCGACTGCCGGACGACTGGCTGGAGCGCGCCGCAAGCATCCCCGGCAGCTGGTGGCCGCACTGGCATGCGTGGCTGGCCGGGCACGGCGGCGCGCGCCGCCGGGCGCCGCGCCACGCCGGCAATGCGACGCTACCCGCCGCTCGCGCCGGCGCCCGGGGACTATGTTCGTGCGCCGGCCTGACTCGCTGGCGACGCTGCCGTGGCGCGGTATTGTCCGCAGGCCGATCGCGCGACGGGGCGCGCGCTGCGCTAAGATGAGCAGCGTTCGCCGCGCGGGTACGCGCTCCGGGCAACGCTACTTTCCAAGGAGTCTCACCACCATGACCGACATCGTCATCGCCGGCGCGTTGCGCACGGCCATCGGCAAATTCGGCGGCGCGATCGCCAAGGTCGCGGCGCCTGACCTGGGCGCCACCGTGATTCGCGCGCTGCTCGCGCAATCCGGCGTCAAGCCCGAGCAGATTTCCGAAGTGATCCTGGGCCAGGTTCTTACCGCCGGCAGCGGCCAGAATCGTCGCGCGGCAGGCGCTGATCAAGTCGGGCTTCCCGAATTCGATCCCGGCGATGACGATCAACAAGGTGTGCGGCTCGGGACTGAAGGCCGTGATGCTGGCCGCGCAGGCCGTGCGCTGCGGCGACGCCGACATCGTGATCGCCGGCGGCCAGGAGAACATGAGCGCGTCGCCGCATGTGCTGCTCGGTTCGCGCGACGGCTTCCGGATGGGCGACGCCAAGCTCACCGACACGATGATCGTCGACGGCCTGTGGGACGTCTACAACCAGTACCACATGGGCACGACCGCGGAGAACGTCGCGAAGCAATACGGCATTTCGCGCGCGCAGCAGGACGAGTTCGCCGTGGCGCAGCCAGAACAAGGCCGAGGCCGCGCAGAAGGCCGGCAAGTTCAAGGACGAGATCGTCCCGGTGATGATCCCGCAGCGCAAGGGCGATCCGGTGGCGTTCGCCAACGACGAATTCATCAAGAGCGGCACGACGCTCGAGCGG
The DNA here is from genome assembly GCA_963755065.1 of uncultured beta proteobacterium. GTDB lineage: Bacteria > Pseudomonadota > Gammaproteobacteria > Burkholderiales > Casimicrobiaceae > VBCG01. Next base: position 196,265 of record CAVWIM010000002.1, on the reverse strand, counting down.
TATCGCGGGCCTGCAAGCCGGCGTTCGCGAAGGACGGCTCGGTCACCGCCGCGAACGCCTCGGGCCTGAACGACGGCGCCGCCGCCGTGCTGGTGATGACCGCGGAGCGCGCGAAGCAACTGGGCCTCACGCCGCTGGCGCGCATCAAGGCGTACGCATCGTCGGGCGTGGATCCCGCGATCATGGGCATGGGCCCGGTGCCGGCGTCGAAGCGCTGCCTGGAAAAGGCCGGCTGGAAAGCCGCCGACCTCGACCTCATGGAAATCAACGAGGCATTCGCCGCGCAGGCGTGCGCCGTCAACAAGGAAATGGGCTGGGACACGAGCGAAGATCAACGTCAACGGCGGCGCCATCGCGCTCGGACATCCGATCGGCGCGTCCGGCTGCCGCGTGCTGGTGACGCTGCTGCACGAGATGCGCCGCCGCAACGCGAAGAAGGGACTGGCGTCGCTGTGCATCGGCGGCGGCATGGGCGTGGCGCTGGCGGTCGAGCGCTAGACACAGACATCGACAAGACGCAAGACGACCAACAACACTGAAGGAGGAGCATCGACCATGGACAAGCATCGCGTGGCACTCGTGACCGGCGGCATGGGCGGTCTGGGCGAGGCCATCTGCATCAAGCTGGCGGCGCTGGGGTACACGGTCGTCACGACGCATTCGCCGGGCAACACGAAGGCCGCCGAATGGCTGGCCGCGATGAAGGCGCAGGGACTGTCGTTCAAGGCCTATCCGTGCGACGTCGCCGACTTCGAGTCCGCGGCGGCGTGCGTGAAGAAGGTCACCGCCGAAGTCGGCCCGGTCGACGTGCTGGTCAACAACGCCGGCATCACGCGCGACATGACGTTCAAGAAGATGGACAAGGCCAACTGGGACGTCGTGATGAAGACCAACCTCGATTCGTGCTTCAACATGACGAAGCAGGTCTGCGACGGCATGGCCGACCGCGGCTGGGGGCGCATCATCAACATTTCGTCGGTGAACGGCCAGAAAGGCGCGTTCGGCCAGACCAACTACTCGGCCGCGAAGGCCGGCATGCACGGCTTCACCAAGGCGCTGGCGCTCGAATACGCGCGCAAGGGCGTGACGTCCAACACGATCTCGCCCGGCTACATCGGCACCAAGATGGTGATGGCCATCCCGAAGGAAGTGCTCGATTCGAAGATCATTCCGCAGATCCCGATGGGCCGGCTGGGCAAGCCGGAAGAAGTCGCCGGCCTGGTCGCCTACCTGCCGAGCGAGGAAGCGGCGTTCCTCACCGGCGCCAACATCGCGATCAACGGCGGCCAGCACATGTTCTGACGCCCGCTCTTCGCGGCGGGAGGGATGGCGCCTACGTGTGCGCCATCTCTTCTTGGGTCCGGACGACGCTGCGCAAGGCGTCTGCCGCATTCCGCACGAACAGTCATTCACGACCGAAGGGCACCATGAGCGAGGCAATCCGAGACAGCCGACCGACGTTGTCTTGCCTGCATCCTGCTGTTCCTCTCGGCGGGCGGGGCGGCTGCCGTACCTCCGGCGGCGGACACGTGGCCGCACGTGATCGCCGGCGAGGCCGGAACCGCGACCGTCTATCAGCCGCAGGTCATCGCGTGGCCCGAACGCCAGACGCTGAACGCGCGCGTCGCGATCGGCATCACGCCAAATGGGGCGCGAGCGCCGTGCTGGGCATGATCGAGGTCGCGTTCGCCACGCAGACCGATCTGGCCGAGCGCGCTGTCCTGCTCACCGAACCCAGGCTCGTCTCCGCGCACTTCCCCTCCCTCGACGCCGCGCAGGCGGCGCAGTTCGAGGAGCGCATCAAGGCGGCGCTCGCCAATCTGCCGGCGAAGCAGCGTGCCGTTGGCGACGGTGGTCATGAGCCTGCGCCAGCAAGCGGAGAAGCCTGCCGGAGGTGGCGCTCGACAACACGCCGCCGCAGATCTTCGTCAGCACGCGGCCCGCGAGCCTCGTCGTGTTCGACGGCGAGCCGGTGCTCGCGCCGGTCCCGGGCACGACGCTGTCGTTCGCGGTGAACACCAACTGGGACGTGTTCGCCGACTCTGCAGCCGAAGACGGTGGTACCTGCTCAACAACGGCGTGCTGGCTTGCGGCGCCCGAGCCGACCGGTCCGTGGATGCCCGCGGCCAAGCTGCCGCCTTCGTTCGCAGCACTGCCGGACGACGCGAATTTCGCGGCGGTGAAGAAGCAGATTCCCGGGCGCACGGTCGCCGCGAAGGACGCGCCGACGATCTTCGTGTCGACGGTGCCCGCGGCGATCATCGTGACCACGGGCCGCCGCAGATACGTCAGCCGATCCCGGGCACGTCGCTGCAGTACGTCGCCAACACCGACGCCGCGCTGTTCCGCGACACCGCCGGCGGACGCGTGCTACTTCCTGGTGTCCGGCCGCTGGTTTTCGGCGCCGGCGTTCGACGGGCCGTGGACGTTCGCGACCGCCGAGCCTGCCGCCCGACTTCGCGCGCATTCCCGCCAACGGGCCGCGCGGATTCGTGCTGGTGTCGGTGCCCGGCACGCCCGCAGGCGCAGGAGGCGCTGATCGAGGCGCAGATTCCGCAGCAGGCGACGCTGCGCCGCGCCACCGCGAAGCTCGACGTCGTCTACGCGGGGCGCCGCAGTTCGCGCCGATTCCCGGGCACGCCGATGCAGTACGCGGTCAACACGTCGTTCAACGTGATCCAGACCGGCGACGGTTACTTCTCGTGCTACCAGGGCGCATGGTTCGCCGCAGCCGCGCCGCGGGCCGTGGGTGCTGGCGGCGACGCGTGCCGGCCGTGATCTACACGATTCCGCCGTCGAGCCCGATGTATCCGTGCACGTACGTGCGCGTCTACGCGGCGACGCCGGACAGCCGTGACCTACGGCTACACGGCCGGCTACACGATGGGCTATGTCAGCGCGGGCGTCGTCGTGTACGGCACCGGCTACTACTATCCGCCGTACATCTATCCGGCGCCGATCCCGATCTACTACCCGTATCCGTATTCGTATGCGGGCGCGACGTACTACAACGCGGCCACCGGCGCCTGGGCGCAGGGCGGCGCGATCTACGGTCCCTACGGCGGCGCCGCCAAGGCCGGCTACGCGTACAACCCGAACACCGGCGCGTGGGCGCAGGGCGGCGCGATCTATGGCCCAACGGCGGCGCGGGCGCGTTCTCGGCGTACAACCCGACGCACCGGCAGCTACGCGCACGGCAGCGCCGTGTGGGGACCCGACGGCGCGGCGGGCAACGCGAGCTGGTACAACGCGAACACCGGGCGCTCCGGTTCGACGCAACAGAACAGCAATGCCTATGGCCGCTGGGGCTCGAGCACGATCTCCGGTCCCAACCAGACCGTGCACACGCAAAGCCAGAGCAACGCGCAGGGTTCGGCCGGTTCGTTCACGTCGACGCAGCGGCGCCAAGGGCGCCGGCGTGTCCGGCGCGGGCGGCAACAGCGCCGGGCGCGGTGAAGACGGCCGAGCGGCGACGTCTATGCCGGCGCCGACGGCAACGTGTACAAGAAGACCGACAGCGGCTGGCAGAAATACGACAACGGCTCGTGGAACTCGGTGCAACAAGCCGGCGACGCAGCGCACGGCGACGTTCGACGGCGGCGCGCGCCGCGCAGCGCCGCATCGCGCACGACGGCGAGCGCGGCGAACGCGCATTCGAAGCAGCTCGGACCAGGACCGCAGCGCGCGCACGCAGGGCGCGCAGCGGCAGCAGCAATTCAATGCGTCGGCGCGCGAGCGCAGCAGCGGTTCGCGCGAGCGCGGCGGCGGCGCAGCGGCGCCGCGGCGACGCTGAGCCGTTCCGTCGGCGGACGCGCTCGCTACCGGCGCTACGGCCACGTTGGCAACAAAGGAGATCGACGATGACGCTTCCGGCATTCGCGTCCGCGCCGCTGCTGGGCTCGGCATCGCGCTGATGCTTGCCTCCGAGTTCGCCGAAGCGCAATGGGTGATGCTGGCGCGGCGCGCGGTCGGCCGCGTCGAGCAGATGTCGCAGCAGTCGCCGCAAAGCGGCGGCGCCAGCTACGACTCGGCCGCCGTGATGCTCGAGGCGCCGGCGGACAAGGTCTATGCGGCCGTCGTGCGCGGCGTCGCGCAACGCGCAGGGCATCACGATCACGCGCGAGGACAGCGACCGCGCTGCTCGTCCAGTTCACCAACGGCGAGCAGATCGCCGGCATCAAGGTGAGCGCGCTCGGCGACAACCTCACGCACATCCTCATCTCGTCGGCGCACACCGGCACGCAGCCGAATGCGGCCGCGCTGGTCATGGACAGCGTGCTGCGCGTGTGCAAGGAGATGAACGTCGAGTGCTCGCGCGCGCAGCAATAGGTCGACGCGTCACGGGTCATCGCTAGCGGTTGGGCGCCCCGACCACATATCGCGTTGGACGCCGCCGGAGGTCGCAATCGCCGGCCTGCGGGTTCCCGGCGCGTCGTCGCTCGTCAACACAAGACTTCGCTTGCCGCGCCACCCGCGACGGCCGGCGCGACCTACGTGCGCCCATGCGGCCCCAACCGCTGCGATGTCCGGTGGCGAGCGCGGAGCGCGCCATCTGCTGCTGGGCGAATCTGTCGCCGTCGGCGCAGTGCGTGCGGCGCGCGGCGGGTAGTCGTGTGTTGACTGCCCGCCGCGCGGCGAAACACGCACCCGACGACTCGCCTGGCGACAGCTGAGCCAGGAGCAGATGGCGTGCTCCGCGCTGCACGACACAGAGTAATCGCAGCACAAAACTTGCCTGGTGGCACCTGAGCCCGGAGCGGGTGGCGCGCTTCGCGCTGGCGCGACACACAGTAATCGGAGCACAAAAAAGTGAACCCCGCGATTCGCATCGCGGGGTCCGAGGCTGTATCAATCAGGAGGAGGAAATTGATACAGAAGGAGACATCACGCTTCCGATATGAGGACGCGCGCAGGACTTTTCAAGTCCCTTCACCGCCTCCTCGGAAAGCCGCGCCGGTGTTTCTCACCACCGGCGCGCTACAAGCTTGTTACTTACGCAGCCCTGCGACCCTTGACGGTCTTCGTGGCGGTCGCGGCGGCAGCGGCGCACATTCGCGTCGGCCATGTTCACGACTTGCTTGGAGCCTTCTGGAACTGGTCGAACGCGGCGGTCGTCGCGGCGATCGTCGACTTGAACGCGTTGATCGCGGACTTCCGAGCCGGCGGGCGCCGACTTGCTGGCCTGGTCGACCCACGACGCCATGCCCTTCGTGTACACGGCGAACACTTCTTCCGCGAGAGCCGAGTAGCCGGCTTGCGCTTCCGTGGCGATTTCGTACAGGTGACGCGAGTAGCCCATCGCGTGCTGGACTTGCGCTTCGGCGAGCTTGGTGCGCAGCGCGAGCAGGTCCTGCACGTCCTTGACCGACGACGCGGCTTGCGCGCCTTCGACCGACTGGGCGATCGCCGCCTTGGTGGCCGCGAGGTTGAACTTCACGAGCTTCTCGGCGTTCTCGAGCGAGAGGGCCGCGAACTTCGTCGCCTGCGCGACGTTGGTCTTGTTGAATTCAGCGAATTGTTCTTGAGCGTTGTACATGGTCGGTTCCTATAGTCGACTGTCGTTAGCGGTTCGTCTTCCGGGGCCAAGCCGTTGCCGGCCGACCCGCCACCCCCGGCTCATCGCCTAACTGATGGGGCGCTTGAGCGGCCCGGATAATCCGAAGAACCGCCCGCGGCCACAGTTTTTCACGCGTGCTTTGCGTTGGGATTGCTGCACCGCACAAATCCAATTGTAGGGACGGTCCCAGCCCCAAGTCAAGGATTTTTTTGTGCACCGCACCAAAGCCTGCCGCGTCCCGGGCGTCGGAAAGTCAAACGCCCGATAAATCAGTGGGTTATAATGGCTGCACCCACTTGCAGGAGCCTCATTCAATGAGCTGACCCGGTCCGCACGATCAAGAAATACCCGAACCGGCGGCTGTACGACACGGCCAACAGCGGCTACATCACGCTGGCCGACGTGAAGCAGATGGTGCTGGAGAACATCGAGTTCCAGGTCATCGACGCCAAGTCCGGCGACGACCTCACGCGCAGCATCCTGCTGCAGATCATCCTGGACGAGGAAGGCGGCGGCGTGCCGATGTTCAGCTCCGAGATGCTGTCGCAGATGATCCGCTTCTACGGCAGCGCGCAGCAGACGATCATGGGCCAGTACATGGAGCAGAACGTCAAGGCGTTCCTCGACGATCCAGAAGAAGCTGCAGGACCAGGCCAAGCAGGTCTACGGCGACAAGATGCTGCTCACGCCCGACCTGTGGAAGCAGTTCATGCAGATGCAGGCGCCGGCGATGCAGGGCATGCTCGGCAACTACCTCGAGCAGAGCGCCAAGCTGTTCATGGACATGCAGCAGCGGATGCAGGACCAGACGCGCGGCATGTTCACCGCGTTTCCGTTCCCCAACTTCGGTGCGCCGCCGCAAACCGGCGCCGAGGACGACACGAAGCGCTGACGCGCACGAAGCGCCGCAGCATCGAGCATTTGTTGCGGCGCGTTGCTGCATTGCGTTAAGGCGCGCGTCACCGCGGTCACCCAAGACAATCATTGACGGGCCCGGTCGCGTGCGACGAGGCCCGGCGTCCTTGCCCATGCCACCCACCGTCCCCGCCCGCCGCAAGCCGCGCGCCGCCGCAGCGCCGCAGGTGGGCTTCGTGTCGCTCGGCTGTCCCAAGGCGCTCGTCGACTCCGAGCAGATCCTGACGCAGCTGCGCGCCGAAGGCTATGCGATCGCGCCCTCCTACGACGGCGCCGACCTGGTCGTCGTCAACACCTGCGGCTTCATCGACGCCGCGGTCGCGGAATCGCTCGACGCGATCGGCGAGGCGCTCGCCGAGAACGGCAAGGTGATCGTCACCGGCTGCCTGGGCGCCAAGGACGGCGGCGCGTTCGTGCGCGACGCGCATCCCAAGGTGCTCGCCGTCACCGGCCCGCACGCGACGCAGGAAGTGATGTCGGCGGTGCACGCGCATCTGCCGAAGCCGCACGATCCGTTCGTCGACCTCGTCCCGACGCAGGGAATCAAGCTCACGCCGACGCACTACGCGTATCTCAAGATCAGCGAAGGCTGCAACCACCGCTGCACGTTCTGCATCATTCCCGTCGATGCGCGGCGATCTCGTGTCAGCCGCCCGATCGGCGAGGTGCTGGCGGAGGCCGAGAACCTGGTCAAGGCCGGCGTCAAGGAGCTGCTGGTCATTTCGCAGGACACCAGCGCGTACGGCGTCGACGTGAAATACCGCACCGGCTTCTGGCAGGGCCGCCCGGTGAAGACGCAGATGATCGAGCTCGCGAAAGCGCTGGGCGAGATGGGCGTGTGGGTGCGCCTGCACTACGTCTATCCCGTATCCGCACGTCGACGACGTCATTCCGCTGATGGCCGACGGCAAGCTGCTGCCCTACCTCGACGTGCCGTTCCAGCACGCGAGCCCGCGCATCCTGAAGCTCATGAAGCGCCCGGCCAACGCGGAGAACACGCTGGCGCGCATCCGCGCGTGGCGCGCGATCTGCCCGGACATCACGATCCGCTCGACGTTCATCGCGGGCTTTCCCGGCGAGACCGAAGCGCGAGTTCGAGGAACTGCTGGCGTTCCTCGAAGAAGCGCAGCTCGACCGCGTCGGCTGCTTCGCCTACTCGCCGGTCGACGGCGCCGCGGCCAACGCGCTGCCCGATCCGGTGCCGCAGGACGTGCGCGAGGAGCGGCAGGCGCGCTTCATGCAGACGCAGGCGCGCATCAGCGCGGAGCGGCTGCAGCGCAAGATCGGCCGGACGATCGACGTGCTGGTCGACACGATCGACGGCGACACGGCTATCGCGCGCTCGAGCGCCGACGCGCCCGAGATCGACGGCGTCGTGCGCATCGATGCGGCCCGCGGCCTGCGCGTCGGCCAGTTCGCGCGCGCCGTGGTGACCGGCGCGGACGCGCACGACTTGACGGCACGCCTGGCGTCGTAAGTAGTCCGCACTGACTATCAGCGCGGCGCGCGGCCGCAAGCGCCTGGTGTCACTCGCGGATTCGCGATAATGGGTCTGGACCGCGACGCGCGAAGAAGCTAGGATGCGGGTTGCTTTCATCGCGCCAAAAACCCTCCAAGCAAACTCGACGCGCAAGATCCCTGAACCGCCGAAGCCGCCGATCGCGAAGGCGCGCAAGCATCAATCAGTCCCCGGAGCCCGCATGACGAACCACTTCTCATTCCCCTGCCATCACGGATCGCCGCAGCCGCTCGCGTTGGCTTGCCCTGTTTGCCGGGCTCGTTTCGCTCGTGTTCGCGCTGAATGTCGTCGCGCAGGCGCCGGCGGCGCCCGGGGGCGTGGCGCCCCCGCTCGTCGGCCGAGGAACTCGACAAGCTCGTCGGCCCGATCGCGCTTTATCCGGACGATCTCGTGGCGATCATCCTGCCGGCCTCGACGTTTCCGATCGAGATCGTGCAGGCGGACCGCTTTCTGGACAAGCGGAAATCCGATCCCAAGCTTCCGATCAACGAGAACTGGGACGACTCGGTGAAGGCGCTCGTCAACTATCCCGACATCGTCAAGAAGATGAGCACCGACCTCGACTGGACCACCGATCTTGGCGAGGCCGTCGTCGCCGATCAAAAGGCGGTGATGGACGCCATACAGGTATTTCGGCGCAAGACGCAGTCGGTCGGAAACCTGAAGAGCGACGACAAGCAGAAGGTCGTGGTCGAGAAGGAGATCATCCACGATCGTCCCCGCCAACCCGGAAGTGATCTACGTGCCGCAATACAACCCGACCACGGTGGTCGTGAGCGGCGGCTACTCGAGCTGGGGCTACTGGCCCTCGCCCTATCCGGTTTACTACTATCCCTACGCGCCGGGCGCCGCCTTCGCCACCGGGCTGATCTGGGGCGCGGCGATTGGCGCCGCCTGGAATGGCGGGCGCTGGAACACCAATTGGGGCGGCAACGAGATCAACGTCAATCGCAACACGAACATCAACACCGGCGATATCAACCGGGGCAACGTCAATCCGGGGGCAAGGCGCCGGGTCGGGGGGCGCCGCGTGGAAATCCAACAAGCAGCCTGGGCAGGTGAGCAGCGGCGCGGGGCGCGCGTCCAACACATCGCGTGTGGGTGATGCGCGTGGCGGTGGAGGAGCGGGCAGCGGATTTGGGGGCGGGGCGGGCGCCCTCGGCGCGTCCGGGCGGTGCGGGTCGCCCCTCGACGCAGCCGGCGGCGCGGCGGGATAGTTCGGCGGTGGCAGCAGCGCCGCGTCGCGCGCAGGAAGCGCCAGCGCTTCGCCGCGGGATAATTACGGCGGCGGCAGCGCCAATCGCGGGGGCGGCGGCGGTGGCAGCAGCGCGTTTGGCGGCTACGGCTCCGGCAGTTCCGCGCGTGCCGACAGTTCGCGCGGAGCGTCGAGCCGAAGCTCGATGAGCGGCGGCGGAGGCGGTGCCCGAGCGGGCGGCGGCGGTGGCGGCGGCCGTGGGGGTGGCGGCGGTGGACGAGGCGGAGGCGGCCGTGGTCGATAACATGGACCCCACGATGTATGCTATCCGACGCAACCGACAGGACGGCTTCGCGCATGAACGTCGCACGATTTGGCACGATGTTCCGAAAGGGCGCACTGGCGCTGCTGCTGGCGATTCCGCTCGTCGCAACCGCGGCCCCGCAACAGACCTTCGCCACGCCGGAAGCGGCGGTCGACGCGCTGATCGCCGCGCTCAAGGCCGACGACGATGCGGCGATGATCGCGATCTTCGGCGAAGACCACAAGAACCTGGTCGTCAGTCCCGATCGCGCGGCGACCAGCGCGACGCGCGCGAAAATCCTCGCCGCGATCCAGGCCTTCCGTGTGCTGGATGATCCATCCAAGGATCGCCGGATCCTCGTGATCGGCGACCAGGCGTGGCCGATGCCCATCCCCATCGTGCGCACCGGCGATCGCTGGCGCTACGCGACCGAGGAAGGCGAGGACGAGATCATCAACCGTCGCATCGGCGGCAACGAGCTCAATGCGATCGTCGTGCTGCGCGCGTACCTCGACGCGCAACGGCAATACGCGACGCGCGATCGCGACGGCGACGATGTGCTGCAGTATGCGCAAAAACTGGGCAGCACGCCCGGCAAGCAGGACGGGCTCTATTGGCCCGCCGACGCAGCGAAAGGCGAGGAAGCAAGCCCGTTCGGGCCGCTGGTCGCCGAAGCCTCGCCCTACCTCAAGGGCCACGCGGAAGGCGACCCGTATCGCGGCTACTATTTCAAGATCCTGACGCGCCAGGGCAAGAGCGCGCCCGGCGGCGCCTACAGCTACATCATCAATGGCCGCATGATCGCCGGCTTCGCGATGGTCGCGTATCCGGCGCGATGGGGCGAGAGTGGCGTGATGACGTTCATCGTCAGCAACAACGGCAAGGTCTACCAGAAGGATCTGGGCAAGGATTCCACGGCGATCGGCGCGAAGATGACGACGTTCGATCCCGGCCCCGGCTGGAAGGAAGCGGCACCCTAACGGGCGCGCGACGCGATGGAACAGGACCTCCGGCGCGACCTCACGCGCAACGTCCTGGCGATCCTCATCATCGGCGGGCTCATCGTCGCGTCGTTCTGGATTCTGCGGCCGTTCCTCGCCGCGACGATCTGGTCGGCGATGATCGTCGTGACGACCTGGCCGATCCTTCGGGCGCTCCAGTCGCGCCTCTGGGGCAAGCGCTGGCTCGCCACCACCGTCATGACGGCAGCGCTGCTGCTGGTCTTCGTCATCCCGTTCACCGCTGCGATCGGCACGATCGTCGCCAACGCCGACACGATCGTCAACTGGGCGAATCGGCTTTCCGAGGTGAAGCTTCCGCCGCCGCCGGATTTCGTCGAGAAGATCCCGATCGTCGGCGACAAGGCGGCGAGCGTCTGGAGCGAGTACGCGAACAAGGGATCGGAAGAACTCGCGGAAATTGTCAAGCCTTACGCGGTCCGCGTCTCGGGCTGGTTCGTCTCCGAGGTCGGCAGCTTCGGCCTGGTGAGCCTGCAGTTCCTGCTCACCGTCATTATCTCCGCGATTCTTTACATGAATGGCGACGATGCTGCGCGCTGGGTGCGCCGATTCGGCCGCCGCCTCGCGGGCGAGCGCGGCGATCAGGTCGTGCGCCTCGCGGGACAGGCGATCCGTGGTGTCGCGCTCGGCGTGGTGGTCACCGCGTTGGTGCAGTCGGTGCTCGGCGGAATCGGCCTCGCGATTGCCGGTGTCCCGTTCGCGGCGATGCTGACGGCGGTCATGTTCATGCTCGCGCTCGCGCAGATCGGCCCACTGCCGGTACTTGTTGGCGCGCTTGCCTGGCTGTGGTGGCAAGGCCACACCGCCTGGTTCGTCGTGATGCTCATCGTGACGATTGCCGTAGGGAGCCTCGACAACATCCTGCGCCCGATCCTGATCAGGAAGGGCGCGGATTTGCCGCTGTTGCTGATCTTCGCCGGCGTTATCGGCGGATTGTTTGCGTTCGGCCTGCTCGGGCTGTTCGTCGGCCCGGTTCTCCTCGCGGTCGCCTACACGCTGCTCGACTCATGGGTGTCGGAAGTGCCCGACTCCGATATCCCTGCCACCGCGGGAACGGCACGGCCCGCGCATCCGCCGCCTTCCGAGAGGCACAGCGGCTGATCGTTCCTAACCAAGCGCCCCGTTGGCATGAGCCGGACCCTGTCGTTCGTCGTTGTCGCACTCGCATCGTTGATCGCGGGCTGCGCGAGCCTGCCCTCGCCGGAAGGGCGGACCGCGACTTCCGCTCTCGCCGACACGGCGGGGACGCGGCTTGGCCGCGCGGTCTCGCCAAGCGTCGCCGCGAATCCGGGCAAGACTGGAATTCATGCGCTTCCGGACCCCCACGACGCCTTCGCCGCTCGTGTCCTCCTGGCCGCCGCCGCGGAAAAATCAGTGGATGCGCAGTACTTCATCTGGCATGGAGACCAGGTCGGCTATCTGCTCCTCGAGGCGCTCTGGCAGGCGGCCGACCGGGGGGTGCGTGTACGCCTGTTGCTCGATGACTTCAACACAATGGGACTCGACCCCACCATCGCTGCGCTCGACGCGCATCCGAACATCGAGGTACGTCTGTACAACCCGGTCGTCCAGCGCGACGCCCGGGCGCTCAACCTCTTGACCGATTTCACGCGCGTGAACCGGCGCATGCATAACAAGTCATTCACCGCCGACAACCAGGTGAGCGTCGTGGGCGGACGCAACATCGGCAACGAGTACTTCGGCGCCGGGACCGGCGTCGGGTTCGCCGACCTCGACGTGATCGCCGTGGGCCCGGCGGTGGGCGATGTGTCGAAGGAGTTCGATCTGTACTGGAATAGCCCGTCCGCATATCCGGCGGCGAGCTTTGTGGGCGCGGCCGGACCGGAGGCCGCCGCCGATCTCCGCGCCAAGTTCACTGCGACTCGCGCCGATCCGGAATCCGCTGACTATCTCGAGGCCGTGCGCGCCGCACCGCTCATCCGCGACTTGCTCAACAGGCAACTTGCGCTCGAGTGGACGAATGCACAAGTCGTGTACGACGACACCGCCAAGACACTCGACACCACGGCCCGGACCGACGTGTTGCTGTTCCCGGAACTGGTGCGAACGGTCGGCCGACCGGAGAAGGCGCTCGACCTCGTCTCGCCGTACTTCGTGCCCGGCACCGACGGTACCGCCTCCTTGGCGGCGCTGGCCAAGACCGGCGTGAAGGTGCGCATCCTGACCAACTCGCTGGCCGCGTCCGACGAAAAGTCCGTGCACTCCGGGTATGCGCATCGCCGCGTGGACCTCCTCCGCGCCGGCGTTCAACTCTACGAACTCAAACCGACCGCGGGAAAAGAATCGCGACGAAAGCAAAGCCCGGTTTGGGTCGAGTTCGTCCGCGGGATTGCATGCCAAGACTTTCGCCGTGGACGGCAGCCGCATCTTTGTCGGCTCGTTCAATTTCGATCAGCGCTCGGCGCTTCTGAACACCGAGATGGGTCTGGTGATCGAGAGTCCGGCGCTGGCACAGCGACTGGCGGAATTGTTCGACACCGAAGTGCCGATGATTGCCTACGAGGTGCGGCTGACGTCGGATGGTCGCGATCTCGAATGGATCGAGCGGACGGCGTCGGGCGAGAAGCGCTATGACGCCGACCCGGAAACGAGCTGGCTCCTGCGGAGGCAAGTCGACATCATGTCGATTCTCCCGATCGAATGGCTACTGTAGATCGGTTACCTCATGTCACGACTATCGCTTTTTCTGCTTGCCTGCACTGTCGTTGCCGCAGTGACCGCGGCCCCCCTTTCTCCGGCTGCCAGGACGGAGATTGATGGGTTGATGTCCCGGCTCGAAGCCTCGGGGTGCGAGTTCAGTCGCAACGGCACTTGGCATACGGCTGCCGATGCAAAGTCGCACCTGTTGCGCAAGCTGAAATACTTTGAAGACCGCGGAGAGGTGCAGACCACCGAGCAGTTCATCGAACTGGCCGCCTCGAGCAGCAGCACGACCGGTCAACCCTATCTGGTGAAATGCGGGAGCAGTGCCGCTGTCCCTAGCGGCGAATGGCTGCGGTCACAGTTGCAGGTCCTGCGCTCGGCCAGACGAGCGACGAGCGCGCCGTAGGAGTATCCGGGAGCTATTGCCGCGGGATAGTTCGTACCTCGATCAGAATCGCTCCGGCACGAATTTGAACGGATAGTCGACGGCCTTGTAGCGGCCGATCTTGCGCTTCGGCAGCTTGACCTTCTCGGCCGGAACGGACTTGTAGGGAACGTGCTTCAGCAAGTGGCTGATGACGTTGAGCCGCACCTTCTTCTTGTCCTCCGAACGCGCGACATACCAGGGCGCCCATGGATTGTCGGTGGCCGCGAACATCTCGTCGCGCGCCTTCGTGTAGTCGTCCCAGCGATCGTAGGACTTCAAGTCCATCGGCGACAGCTTCCAGATCTTGCGGCCGTCGTCGATGCGCGCCTCGAGGCGCCGCGTCTGCTCCTCGGGACTCACTTCCAGCCAGTACTTGAGCAGGATGATGCCGGACTTGACCATCAGCTGCTCGAACAGCGGCACCATTTTCAGGAAGCCCTGCGCCTGCTCCTCGGTGCAGAAGCCCATCACGCGCTCCACGCCCGCGCGGTTGTACCAGCTGCGGTCGAAGATGACGACCTCGCCCGCGGCAGGCAAGTGCGGCAGGTAGCGCTGCGCGTACATCTGGGATTTTTCCCGCTCGGTGGGCGCCGGAAGCGCGATGACGCGAAAGACGCGCGGGCTCACGCGCTCCGTGATCGCCTTGATCGTGCCGCCCTTGCCGGCGCCGTCGCGGCCCTCGAAGACGATGCAGACCTTGAGTCCCTTGTGCACCACCCATTGCTGGAGCTTCACCAGCTCGACGTGCAGCTTCTTGAGTTCGCGGTCGTAGTCCTTGCCGGAGAGCTCCGCGCTCGCCTTCGGCGCGCCGCGCTTGTCCTTTGTCGCCTTGGCGCCGACGCCGTTGCCCTTCTTCGTTTTCGCGCTTTTCTTGCCCATCGTCATCTCCATCGAGTCAATGCTTCGGAAATCTCTTCGCCTGACGTATCTACGCCATGATGTTCACGCCGCCATCGACGTATAGCGTCTCGCCGGACAGCCGCCGCGCATACGGCGTTGCAAGATACGCGCAAGTGAAACCGACGTCCATGATGTCGACCAGCTCGCCGATCGGCGCGCGCTGCTCGACTTCCGTCAGCAGCAGGTCGAAGTCCTTGAGGCCGGATGCCGCGCGTGTCTTCAGCGGACCCGGCGAGATCGCATGCACGCGGATGCCCTTGCCGCCCAGTTCGTAGGCCAGGTAGCGGCAGCTGGATTCGAGCGCGGCCTTCACCGGGCCCATGACGCTGTACGTGGGTATCACCTTGGTCGCGCCATGGTAGCTCATCGCGAACATCGTCCCGCCGTTCGTCATCAGCGGCGCCGCAAGCCGCGCCATCCGCACGAACGAATGGCACGACACATCCATCGCCTTCGCAAAGCCCGCGGCCGAACAGTTGATGAGGCCGCCCTGCAGGTCTTCCTTCGGCGCGAATGCGATCGAGTGCACGACGATGTCGAGCCGGCCCCATTTCGTGGAAATCGCGTCGAACACCGCCTCCAGCTGCCCTCGACGCTCACGTCCAGCGGCAGGAACAGCGGCGCTTCGAGCGCCCTCGCCAGCGGCTCGACGTAAGGTCGCGCCTTCTCGTTCAGGTACGTGATGGCGACTTCGGCACCGAGCTCGCGAAAGGCCTTCGCGCAGCCGTACGCGATCGAATGCTCGTTGGCGATGCCGACGACCAGTGCCCGGCTGCCCTTCAGCACCGGACGCGGAACTTCCACCGTCATGTTCGTTTCTCCATCAGGACCCAAGCGCGACGGACGAGATCAACGCGCGTCCTTTCCAATACATGCCGCTCAAGCGGAGGTTGAGCTTGCCCAGATCGACGCTCGAACCCGTGAACTCGAGCACCGCGCCCGGCCGCGATCCGTCGCCATCCTCGCGCTGGATGCGTACGCACTCCAGTTCCGGACCGTACTTTTTCACGAAAGCCTTGATCTCGTCGTCGGTCGTGCCCGGCGCGAGGTTTGCGATCCAGAGTTTCATCGTCGTTCTCCATTCAGCAATTGCCGCGTGTGCCTCGCGATCATCAATTCCTCGTTGGTGGGGATTACCCATGCGGACAGTGCGGCTGCCTTCGGCGCTGATGCGCGGCCCGTTGCGCGCATTGGCCCCGGCATCGAATTCCACGCCCAGCCACGCGGCGTCGCGGCATACGCGCTCGCGCAGAGAGCGGCTGTTCTCGCCGATGCCGGCCGTGAACACGATCGCGTCCAGCCCGCCCAGCGCCGCGGCGAGCGATCCCAGCTCGCGCCCGATGCGATAGATGAAGACATCGATCGCGGCCTTTGCTTCGGGCGCCTGGCTGGCCTCGAGCGTGCGCATGTCGCTGGAGATGCCGGACATGCCGAGCAGCCCCGACTGCTGGTAGATCAGCTTCTCGATCGCCCGCGCATCCATCTTGAGTTCGTCCATCAGGTACAGCATCACGCCAGGGTCCAGGTTGCCGCAGCGCGTGCCCATCGGCAGTCCATCCGCCGCGGTGAATCCCATCGTGCTGGCCACGCTGCGCCCGCCCGCGATCGCGCACATGCTGGAGCCGTTGCCAAGATGGAGGACCACGGTCTTGCCGCGTGCCGCGCGTTCGTCGAATTGCGGCAGCACGTCGGCAATGTATTCGTACGAGAGCCCGTGAAAGCCGTACCGGCGCACGCCGCGTTCGGTGATCGCCTTGGGCAGCGCGAACGCCTGCGAAACCGGCGGCGCCCCGCTGTGAAAGGATGTGTCGAAGCACGCCACCTGCGGCAGCTGCGGCGAGCGTTCGAGCAGTGCCCTGATCGGGGCCAGGTTGTGCGGCTGATGCAGCGGCGCAAGCGGAATGTATTTTTCGAGGGCCGAGAGGATCGTCGCGTCCACGCGAACGGGCTGCGTGTACTCGACTTCCACCGTGCACCACGCGGTGGCCGATGCCGACCAAACGGTGTTCGGCGAACTCCGCGCGCAGGAACGCGACCAGATGTTCGAGCGCGCCTTCGTGGCCGAGCTTGACACCATCGCCCCACGACTTTTCGCCCAGGACCTTGCCGGCGGCATCCTTGGCGACGAAACGGGGCGCCGTGGACAGACCCTCGGCCTGCCCGCGCACGATCAGCTCGAACTCGTTCCCGCGCTCGGCGAAGACCGAGAACTTGAGGCTCGACGAGCCCGCGTTCAGGACCGCAATTGCATTGGGCATGTCAGTGCCCGCGTAGGGCGGGGAATGCAATGGGCGCGGGGATCGGTCATCTCAGGCCACCGCCTTGCCGGCCTTCTCGCGCCGCACGCTCGCCACCAGTGCCGCGACCGCGCAGGATGCGAGACGCGTCATCAGCGAATCGGCGCGGCTGGTCAGGATGATCGGCACTTTCGCGCCGAGCACGATGCCTGCCGCATCCGCGCCGGCGAGGAACGACAGGCTCTTGGCCAGCATGTTGCCGGCCTCGAGGTCGGGGACCACCAGCACGTTGGCGCGACCGGCCACCGGCGAGTCGATCTTCTTGATCGCCACGGACTCCAGGCTGATCGCGTTGTCGAGCGCCAGCGGCCCGTCGAGAATCGCGCCGGTGATCTGGCCGCGGTCGGCCATCTTGCACAGCGCGCCGGCCTCCACGGTCGACGGCACCTTCGAATTGACCGTTTCCATCGCCGACAGGATCGCCACGCGCACCTCGGGAAAGCGCATCGCGTGCGCGAGGTCGATCGCGTTCTGGATGATGTGGACCTTGTCCTCCATCGTCGGCGCGATGTTCACCGCGGCGTCGGTGACGATCAGCGTCTCCGCGTAGCTCGGCACATCCATGACGAAGCAATGGCTGACCCGGCGCGCGGTGCGCAGCCCGGTGTCGCGCTTGACCACCGCACCCATCAGCTCGTCGGTGTGCAGGCTGCCTTTCATCAGCGCCTCGGCCTTGCCCTCGCGGACCAGTTCCACCGCCTTCTCGGCCGAAGCCTGGCTGTGCGGCGTGTCGACGATCGGCAGTCCCGCGATGTCGATGCCATACTCCTTCGCGATCGCCTCGATCCGCGCGCGCGGGCCGACCAGGATCGGCGCGATCAGCCCGAGCTTCGCCGCGTCGACGGCGCCGCGCAACGAACTCTCGTCGCAGGGATGCGCGACGGCCGTCGGCGTGGGCGCCAGCGTCTTGCAGACGTCGATCAGGCGCTGGTACTTGTCGTGCTTGCGTTCCATGTCCATTGCCACATCCATTCGTGGCGGTCAGGCGGCGCGTGGCCGCTTCGCCGTCGGAATTCGTCCGGGCTTGCGTGCTGCCTTTCGCGGCGGCGCGCGCCTGCGGCCTTTCGCGGGCGCCACGTCGAGCGTCTCGCCGATGTTCTCGATCATCGACAGCTGCTCGGTCGTCGGCTCGAAGCGCCGCATCCGCTCGTCGGCGAGCAGCCGCCGGACCAGCGTCACCAATCGTTCGCGGTCGCCGCGCTTGGCCAGGAGCTTCGGCAGCGTCGCGATCGCCTTTTCGGGCTCGTAGCGCACGACGATGTCCTGCTCGCCGCGGATGCGCCGCCACTCGTCCGGAGCGACGTCGGGAAGGAGATCGCCGGTACTCGAGTGCCAGTTCCTGCTTCAGCGCGAGCCGCGCCAGCGGCAGTGGCGCGCCTCGCCGCGCGAGCAGCGACCCGACGCGGGCCAGCGCCTCCGCAAAGCCGCCCTCCTCGATCGAGGCCAGCGCCTCCTTGACGAAGGGCAGTTCGCGCGGCTCGGCTGCGAGTTCCGCGCCGCGCCCGTCGGCCTCGTGCTTGTCGGCCAGGTAGAGCGAGAACACGTTGCCATAGGTCTGGAAGAATGCCGCCTCGCTGGCCGCGTCGCGGTTTTCGCGGTAGAAGTCGAGCGATGCGCTGATGGCCTCGGACATCAGCTTCTGGACCTTGCTGTTGGGATTGTCCGGCGCGACCGCCTTGCGCTGTGCCTTGACCGCTCTGCGCCGCGGGGCCGAGCCACGCGAGCCAGGGATTGAGGTCCGAGAACGCCCAGCGCTGGAAGCGCAGCGGATGAAACTGGCGCGACACCTTCGCCGTGACCTCGTTGCCCAGCGACTGGATGAATGGCTGCGCGAAGAGCTCGTACGCGCGCTGGTTGAATTCCGACATCGCGGCGACGGCCTCGAACGGCTTCTCGTCGGCGCGCTCGAGGCGGTTCAACTGCTTGGCGATGTCCTCGAGCCGGCGCTCCTGAAAATCGACTTCGTACCCGACCTTGCCGTCGCGGCCCTTGACCTCGTGGATGCGCATTCCGTAGAGACCCGGCGGCAGCATTTCGATCGACTTCAGCACTTCGACGATCTGCGCGTGCTCCTTCTTGGCGACCTTGCCGGAAACGAAGATGCCGAGGTGGCCGATGTCCTGGTGCAGCAGTCCGACGATCACCTGGCCGCGCGCCTTGATCTCGTCGGTCGAGCCGTAGACGTCGGCCACCCAGTTGAACGCCTGCTGCGGCGGCGTGATGTTGTCACCCATCGACGCGAAGAGAATGATCGGCGCCTTGATGTCGCGCAGGTCGAAGGATTTGCCGCCCGCGCCCTGGGTGCCGGTCCACAGCTTGTTGCCGACGAAGAGGTTGCGGGTGATCCACTCGATCTCCTCGCGGTTCATGAGGTAGAAGCCACCCCACCAACGCTCGAACTCGAGGAAGCGCGGAGGCTCCGTGTCGATGTTCGCGAACAGGTTGTAGTACTTGTCCCAGAACGTGTTGGCCGGATTGAGGTTTTCGAAGTTCTCGACCAGATACGCGCCATCGAAGATGCCGTTGCCCATGTCCGCTGCATACGACGACAGCCAGGTGCCACCCAGCATCCCGCCCGCGTAGCGCATCGGGTTGTCGCCGGCGCCTTCCTGGAACGCGCCTCCCCAATACGACATGGGCGCACCGTTGATGACGATCGGCCCGGTGTCTTCCGGGTCGGCGGCGGCGAGCATCATTGCCGCCCAACCGCCCTGGCAGTTGCCGACGATCACCGGTTTCGCGCTCGCCGGATGCAGTTCGCGCACCTTCTTCACGAATTGCTGCTCGGCAGTGCAGACGTCGAGCAGTGTCTGTCCGGGCTCGGGGTCGCGGAAGAAGATCACGAAGTAGACCGGGTGTCCCGCGCGCAGCGCGACACCGACCTGCGAATCGTCCTTGAACCCGCCGATGCCCGGGCCGTGACCGGCGCGCGGGTCGATGATCACGTAGGGCCGCAGCTTCGAGTCGATCTTCACGCCATCCGGCGGAATGATACGGACCAGTGCGTAGTTGACCGGCCGCGCGAGCGTGCGTCCGTCGACGACCGTTTCGTAGTCGAAATGCAGGACCGGCGTCAGCCCCTCGCGATTATGCTCGACGAAGTCGTTGCCGCGCTGGCGCAGCGTGTCCATGAAAAGGATCGAGCGCTGCGCAGTATCTGTGGCGTACTGGAGCCAGTTCGACCAGGCATCCACGGGAGTGATCGGCTTCTCCGCGAGGGCCGCCGCGCATTCTGCATACGCCTTGCCGAGTCGCTCGCTGAAGTGCTCCCGCGCCAGCCTGGTTCGCTTCTGGTAGAGCTGCGCGACCTTGGTTGCGATGTCGTAGCTTCGTGCGACTTGCTTGACTGCGTCCATTGTCATGGCCTTTCCGACGGAGCCGGAGGTGTCGGCTGCGGTATGCATCAGTAGACATCCCCCGCCACTCAGCGTTCATTCTGGACGATCCCGCGGGATCACCCCTTGACGGGAGTCAAGTAAGGTGCGTTTGGCGCGTTGGCGAAGCGACTGTCTAGCGCAGCGTATACCGCCCTTGCATCACTGCCCCGCCACGGGCTCCAGCGCGGGCGCGTCGAATCCGCCGCCGAGCGCCAGGTACAGGTTGACGCGCTGCGCCCGGCGCTCGGTCTGCACTCGCAGGAGAGACATGCGCGCGTTGTAGAGCGCGAGCTGGCTCTGCCCGACCGCGCGCAGGTCGACAGAGCCGACGCGATACTGGACCTGCACCAGTTCGAGCGCGCGCGCGTTGTCGATGATGTTCGCGCCCAGGATGGCGTCGCGATCACGCAACGCGTTCTCGGCGGCCAGCGCGTTCTCCACTTCGGCGAACGAGCGTTGCGCGGTGCGCGCGTAGTTCGCCACCGCCTCCTTCTGTTCCGCAGTGCGGATGTCGACCTGCGCCCGCAATGCGCCGCCCTGGTAAATAGGGGCAAGCAGGTTGGCGCCGAAGCTGAAAGCCGGATTGCTCCGATCCTGCAACACGAACACATCGCTGGATATGCTGCTGCCACCGGCGGTCAGGCTGAAGCGCGGCAACAGCGCTGCCTTCGCTTCGCCGATCCGGTTGAATGCCGCGGCGACGCGGCGCTCGGCGGCGACGACGTCCGGCCGGCGCTCGAGCAACTCCGAAGGCACGCCCACGGAAACCGGCAGTGGCATCGGCGCAAGTTGCTGCGCCACCGCGATCTCCGCCGCGGGATAGCGTCCGACGAGCAGTTCGAGCGCGCGCAATGCCTGCTCGCGCGACAATTCGACCTGGCGCAGCATGTCACGATAGGTGCCGACGTTGGCGCGCGCTTCCGCTACCGCCTGCTCGTTGCCGCTGCCGATGCGCAAACGATCCTGCGCAAGTTTCGACAGCGCCTCGGACGAACCGCAGCGAGTCAACGACGATCGCGCGCTGCAATCCCGCTTCGATGGCCACGAACCAGCTCTTGGCCACCATCGCTGCAAGTGACTGGCGCGCATAGGCGTAATCGGCCTGAACGGCCGCGGATTGCGACTCGGCCGCGGCCGTCGCCGTAACGGAGGCGACCCCAGACGTCGAGCTCGAGGGACGCGTTGAGGAACACTGCATTCAGGCCGCCGCCACCGCCGGACTTGCCGCTCTGGGTGGCCGCCAATCCTACCGACGGATAGATCGAGCCGCTCGCCACCGCGACATACCCAGCTGCCTGCTCGACGCGCGCGGCCGTCGCCTGCAGGTCGGCGTTGTAGAACTGCGCTTCGGTCACCAACGCCTGCAATGCGAGATCGTCGAACGTCGCCAGCCAGCGATCGGCGACCGGCGCCGCCGTGCCGCCGGTGGCCCGCCATCCGGCGGGGATCTCCGTATGCGGCAGCGCGTCCTTGCGCAATTCGTCGGTGGTCGGCGGCGGATTGAGCGCGCAGCCGGCCAGCCGCGGCCGCGAAGGCCGCCGCGACAATCCCGAGGTCCTTGATGAAGCAGCGCGCATCAGTGCAGCTTCAGCACGAGGTAATCGGTGATCGAGCCTGATGCGCAGGATCACCATGCGCAAGATGTGAATGGCATGCACATGCTCGGTGTAGATCGCGCCTGGCCCTCCGCGCCGGCGGCGAGGAACAGCTCTCGGTCGCGCTCCTCGACGTCGAACTTGACCGGGAAACCGGCCCGGGCACCTGCGGATAGGCACCGGTCTGCGGCAGCACGCCCGACTGCGCGACCTGGCCCTGGCCCTGCGCCCAGACGATCGAGTCGACCTTCGCCTTGATGATGTGACCCGGATAAGTGTGCAGCGCGAACTCCGCGTCGTTGCCCGGCTCGACCAGCGCAAGTTCGTTCTGCGCGTAAAGCGCGATCGACCTGATAGGTCTCCTCGACGAAGCTCATCGCCGGCGCCACCGGAAACGCGCGTCACGAACGAGCCCGGCCGCAACTGGACGTTGATCGCATAGCCGCTGGCCGGCGCGAAGACGGACGTCTGGTCGAGGTTCCACTGCGCGTTCGCAAGATCCGCGCGGCTCACGTCGACCTGCGCCTTCGCGGTCGCGACCTGCGCCCGCGCCGCGGCGACCGACGCCTGCTCGCCGTTCACCTGTCCCGACAGCTTCTGCGATGACCTGCGCCTCGTTCGCCGTTGCCGTCGCAATCTGGCCCTCCAGCTCGATCACGTTGGCCTCGGCCTGTTCCAGCGCGAACTTGTCGCCGGCGCCTGTCGCCACCAGTTCCCTGTTTTGACGGACGCGCAGCCGCGCGAGCTCCAGCCTGGGCTGCAGCGACTGCGACCTGGCCGGTGGCGGACTTCAGTTGTTCCTGCAACTGCCGCGCGCCCGCCGACGCATCCACCAGACCGGCGCCTGCCTGCGCGAATTTCGCTTCGTCGGCCGCGAGCTTCGCCTTGGCGACGTTGAGGTCGTTCTGATACTGGGTCGGGTCGATGCGGAACAGCAGCTCGCCTTTCTTCACGAGCCGATTGGGCTCGACCGGCACCTCGATCACCCGCCCGCGCACCTGCGGGATCACCTGCACGACGTACTTGATCACGCGAACGTCCGATGTCGACGGGGCGACGACATTGAGCGTGAGGATCATTGCCGCCAGCGCGACGATCGGGATGATGACGACGGTGACCTGCCACGCGGTGTTCCACGGCAGCCACTTGAATTTGATGAAGATCAGCCAGACGAAGAACGAGTAGATGGCAAGGAGGAGCGCTTCCATCAGGTCGCTCGCCCGCCTTGGCGACGATTCGGCGGCCGTCGCTGCGCCGTGCGCGGGCTGCGCGGGCATTGCCGCCGCCAGGTCGCGTCGCAGCACCTTGAGCTCCGCGGTCAACGTTCCCTTTTCCGCCATCACGTCGAGTTCCTCGCGCAGGTGCGCGAGCTCATGCTCCAGCAGTTCACCCGCCTGCGCCTTCTCGCCCAGCTCGTGGTAATAGTCCTCGTGCTTCTCGGTTCCGTAGGCGCCCCGGTAGGCGACCGGCTTCGTGTACGCCCACAGCCACGCGATCGGCCACAGCAAGCCGCCGAACACGAGCGACAGCAGGCACAGCGTGTGGATGGCGTCGCGCTGCGGATGGTGGCGCTTGTGCGCGATCTTCTCCGGCAGCACGTGCACCATCCAGAACAGCACGATGCCAGCGATCGGCACGACGATGATGACGAACCACGCGACGTATGTCGCCATCGTGTCCATCATCTCGGGCGGGAGGAACGACGCGTGCGCGATTGACGGAAATGCCAATGCGGCAACGGCAGACACCACCGAAGCAAGTAGGTAACGCCGCATTGGCGTGGACATTCTAGGATTCATCGGGAACGCGCCTAGGTTTGTGTGGGGGCCACGGGCGCAGCGCGGCGCCACACGTGGTTTCACTTCGAGGAGAGCGATACCGAAGTAGCGTTGCCGGAGCGCAGGCCATGAAACGCCCGTCGAGCGGTATCGTACACCAAACGCAGCAACCCGCATTTCCGCCGTATCCCATTGCCTGCGAACAAGCGTCCGCGACCCCATGTCGCGCTTGCACGCCCCAATCCAGACAGCGACAATGAATCAAGTCCCGGCAATATCGTGCCGTCACGGGTTCGCATGAAGATCATCGAGATCACCTATCGCTATGGCGGCACCGACGCGACGGCCCGCCCGCGGCCTACCCGATGCCGAGGCGGCGCGGGCGCGCCTGGAGGATGGCAGCCGGTCGATCCGTGCGTTGCTGGACAGCCTGGCCGAGGGCACAGGC
This sequence comes from uncultured beta proteobacterium, assembly GCA_963755065.1. Classification (GTDB taxonomy): domain Bacteria; phylum Pseudomonadota; class Gammaproteobacteria; order Burkholderiales; family Casimicrobiaceae; genus VBCG01. Next base: position 172,270 of record CAVWIM010000002.1, on the reverse strand, counting down.
ACGGCGCACCACGTCATCGCGGTGGATCCGCGCGATCTCGGCATCGCGCCCGACGCGCAGGGCGCACCGAGGCAGCGCCCTTACGCGGCGGTGCTCGGCTGTTCTGATGCGCGCGTGCCGATCGAGCTGATCTTCAACGAAGGGCCGAACGATCTTTTTGTCGTGCGCGTCGCGGGAAACGGCCTCGGCAGCGAGGTGCTGGGAAGCCTCAAGTACGCGGTCGATCACTTGGGCGGCAGCCTGAAGCTCATCGTGGTCCTCGGACACAGCGGCTGCGGTGCCGTATCGGCGGCAGTCGATGCCTATCTCGACCCCCAGAGCTATCTTGCGCTCGCGGCCAAGCACTCGTTGCGCAGCATCCTCGACCGCCTGCTCATCGTGGTCAGCGCGGCGGCCATGCGGATGACCGCGGCCTTCGGTCCGGAAGTCGTGCGCCGGCCAGGCTATCGCGCCGCACTGATCGAGGTGGCGGTCGTCTCCAATGCGGCGCTCGCCGCGTACACGCTGCAGCAGGAGATCGGAGCGGCAGACAGCAACGGCTGCGCGCCGCCTATGGCGTCTACCTGCTCGAGGGCCGGCACGTCTGGGCGCCGCGAGCCGGAAGCAGCGAATGCACAGGGCTCGCCTATCCGCCTGCCGACTCTGCGGCATTCAGTGACTTCGGGGATGCCGTCCTCCGCACCGATCGCGTTGCGCGCCTGCTCGACGGGGTCGCCGTGTAGGAAAGCCTGCGCACCCGGCGTGACGGTCAGCCGGGGTCCGTCGAACGCGCGCCCGACCCGCCCAGTCCCTGCGTATCGGGAATCCGGGCCAGCGCGAGTTCCTCGGGGCGGCTATAGTGCGTTTCGAATCGCCCAGTCCAGCAAGTTGAGTTCCGTCTCCAGCGCGGGGCGGCGGTGTTCCGGCAACGTGCTTCGGAGGTTCAGCAGCATCGCGCGCATCCGGCGCGCGACCTGCAGGTTGTCGGCGCCGCAAGCGCGAATCTCGTTGCAGGCGATCTGGACGTAGTGCTCCCAGTTCGGCGTGCGGAAGATAACGCGCGGCTGCCCGCTGTCGTCGAGGATGACCTCACCGCGCAGCTGGCGCCGGCCCACCTGCCGCAGCATCCGATGCACCTGGTCGAGGGCGACCACGGCGGTCGTCGGGTCGTTGATCGCGGGCGACAGTGCCTTCAGCGCGATGTCGACGATGATCCGGAACGCGAACATCGGGTCCTGCTCGAGCGTGCGTTCGGGGCCAAAGGCCACTGTCGACCGCACCACGCGGTCGTCGATCGCCATCGCGCCACCGTAGAGCACGAACAACGGCTCGTCCGCCGCGACGAAATCCCCGACCTGCGGCAGGAACTCGATCATGCCGTCGTGAAGTCGCGCCAATGCCACGAGCGTCGGGATGTCGATGGCGAGCACGATTTCCGACGCGCCACGGTGCTCGACCACGCGGCTGGGCATCGCCGGCTTCGTGTGCAGCGCAGCGACCTCCGGAGGCAGCGCGGTGGCCGGGTCCGGATAAACGGCGTTGATCATCGCCATGCCCTCGTCGCCGACGCTGGCGACAACGCTGACCGGTCGCAGCATGCGCGCCGCGTAGTCGATCAGGAACAGGAAGTCGGCGATGCACGCGACGCCGAGAACCCCGGTGACCGTTGCGACCAGCTCGTGCACTGTCTCCACCTGCCGGTTGAGCGCTCCGACGGCAAACACCAGCGTGAACACGAACAGGCCGACGCTGTAGCGGACGACGTTGTTGCGCAGCAGCGTCGTGGCAATGATGCGGGACGTCAGCTGGCCGCCGGCCACCTGGATCGCCACCAGCAGCGAGCCGAACGTGAATACGACGAACGACAGCGTCAGCGTGATGACGGTCTGGTACAACGCCGTCGCGCCGTCCGGCGCGAGTTCGGTGAGCTTCCAGCGCTGCCAGTCGTCGAGCGCGTGGATCATCGGCGCCAGCAGCAGCTCGAGTCGCGATGGCGATGAGCGGGACGGTCCACAGCGCGGACTTCAAATAGCTCGTCGTGCGGTACACCCGGCCCCACGTCACCCTGGGCCGGACGAAGCGCCCGAACAGGCGCCTCCGCTCGGCCCGCGACGGTCCGGCTATGACACTTTCGGGGGTGTCGGGGATCATCGCCAAATTGCCATCGTCATTGGGATCTCGTGAATCATCGTGGGCGGGTACCCGGTGAGTCTACCGCTCGCCCGGCGCCACGTGAAGGATTCCGCCGCCCGCCGGTTTCACGCGCACGCGAATGCGCCTCGCAGGCGGCAATCAGAACGTCGCGCTGACCATGCCGACGAAGACCTGGTCATTCGCCCCCGGGTTGAACCAATAGCCGCCGATCGTGACGGGCCCCCACGTCGCCTGCGCGAACGGACCGCGCTGGATGTCGCGCTCGTTGCTGTAGGCCCTCGTGCGCTGGCCGGCAATGCCGACGCGAAGCCACTCGACCGGCCGGAAGCCCAGCTCGCTCCACGAGTAGAAATAGCTGTCGGATCGCTGATGGCTGTCGCGCACGTATTCGGCCTCGATGTAGAAATCGAGTCGCTTCCACGCCACGCTCGCCTCGAGCGCGGGCACGAACGCCTGCGTCGTCCCCCAGGCGCCCCCGAGCAGGGGCGTCAACTCCCACGTGATCGCTTCCCCGCCGGAAAACGTCCAGCCGACGAAAGCCGAGCGCGCGCCGACCGACTCGTAGTTGTACCGGGCCTCGAGGTGCAGCGGCCCGCGGTCGGCGACCCCGATCGCCGACGTGTAGTTCTCGCCGCCGCGAACGACGGTGGGATACGCGGTGATCGCGAACTCCCACGACGGCTTCGCGGCAGGGGAAGCGCGGCGCCCGCTGTGTTCGTCCTCGGCGGCGAGCGCGGACGTGGCGGCAACGGCCGCGACCACCGCAATAGCGCCGCAGCGCGGTCTTCATCCGCCGAGCGCGTTGATCGCGATCACGAGCGCCGTGCCCAGCCCCGCCATCATCAACCCGACTTTCCAGCTGCCGTAGCCCGCGTAGCGCCCGAGCGCGAGTCCGCCGAAGAACAGCATGGCGAGTGCGATGGCGTGCGATACGTGTCTTCGCCGCTCCGACATCGTCGAACACCGCGAAGGGCAGCACGACGGGAAAGGTGGCCGCGACCACGATCAGGAATATCGCCAGCGCAGCGAGCAGGTCGTCGCGATTGAGACTCGGTCGCGCCGGAAGGGAGGTCAGCGCGACGATCCGGCCGCGCATCGCCTCGATCTCGGTCGACGAAACCAGGCCCGCCGCGACCCGCGACAGCGCTCGTTCGATGATCTCTCGCCCGCTGCCGCGTCCGGCGCGTCACGTACCGAACGGATCATCGTGATGCAACCTGCCGCGATCGGTGACGCGTGCGCACCAGGTACATCACCGCGTCGACCAGCCCCCACGCGAGATTGCAGCCCAGGGCCGCGATGAACATCTCGCGTATCTGCGCCCGGCCGGACTCCGCAACGGAGATGGCGCCGATGAAGGTCAGCGCCATGAACAGGCCGAAGAGCATTTCCGATACGCGGTCCACCGGGCTCAGTACCGGCTCCCGGGACTCTGTCCGCAGCGCTATCGCTGCTCGTGCGTCATCGGTGTCGACCTGCGTCAATTGACCGTGATGTGCAATGATTCGTGTCCAATTCGGGGTATTCCGATCGACCCATCTGCAGGTACACGATGAATGAACCCACGCACAAAGCAATCCGGCAACGCCGCCGGCACGGGCGCGCATTGCGCTTCGACATCGTCGCCGGCCTCACGGCGGCGGCGGTCGTCCTGCCCAAGGCGATGGCCTACGCGACCGTCGCCGGACTGCCCGTCGCCGTGGGCCTCTATACCGCCTTCATCCCGATGGCGATCTACGCGCTGCTCGGCTCGTCGCGCGTGCTGAGCGTCAGTTCCACCACCACGCTCGCGATCCTCGCCGGCACGGAGCTCGGCCTGGCGGTGCCGGACGGCGATCCCGGCGAAGCTCGTCACCGCGACCGCCACGCTGACCGCGCTGGTCGGCGCGATTCTGCTTGCTGGCGAGGCTGCTGCGCCTGGGATTCGTCGCCAACTTCATTTCCACGCCGGTGCTGACCGGCTTCAAGGCGGGGATCGGCCTGGTGATCGTGCTGGACCAGGTGCCGAAGCTCCTGGGCATCCACATCACCAAGCAAGGCTTCTTCGCCGATCTGCTCAGCGTCGCCCAGCACGTTCCCGAGACGTCGCTGATGACGCTGGCGGTCGCCGCCGCGACGTTCGCGATGCTGATCGGCATGGAGCGGCTGCGGCCGCATTCTCCGGCGCCGCTGGTGGCCGTCGGCGGCGGGATCGCCGCGTCGTGGTTCTTCGGCCTGAAGGCGCTGGGGGTCTCGACCGTCGGCCTGATTCCGCAGGGATTTCCGTCGCTCACGCTGCCGGATCTCGCGCTGGTCGAGCAATTGCTGCCCGGCGCGCTCGGCATCGCGCTGATGAGCTTCACCGAAACGATCGCGGCGGGTCGCGCCTTTGCCCGGCCGACCGATCCTCCGATCGATGCGAACCGCGAGCTGGTCGCCACCGGGGCCGCCAACCTGGGAGGCGCGTTGTTCGGCGCCATGCCGGCAGGCGGCGGCACGTCGCAGACCGCGGTCGTGCGGTCGGCGGGCGGGCAGTCGCAGAAGGCGTCGCTGGTCACCGCCGGCGCCGCGCTGGCGACCATGCTGTTGCTTGCGCCGATGCTCGGCCTGCTGCCGAACGCCACGCTGGCGGCCGTCGTCATCGTCTACTCGGTCGGACTGATCCAGCCGATGGAATTCCTCGCCATTCGCAAAGTGCGCACGATGGAGTTCCGCTGGGCGGTCATCGCCGCGCTCGGCGTGCTGATCTTCGGCACGCTGCAGGGCATCGTCGTGGCGATCGTCGTTTCGATGATCGGCCTCGCCAGCCAGACCGCCCACCCGCGCGTGTCCGTCATCGGCCGCAAGCGCGGCGCCGACGTGCTGCGGCCGCTGTCCCCGGAACACCCCGACGACGAGACCTTCGAGGGCCTGCTGATCGTGCGGCCGGAGGGGCGGCTGTTCTTCGTCAATGAGCAATACGTGGCGGAGCGGATCCAGGCGCTCGTCGCGCAGTACAAGCCGCGCGTGCTGGCATTGGACATGAGCCGGGTGCCCGACATCGAATACTCGGCGTTGCAGGCGCTGATGGAAGGCGAAAAGCGCGCAACCGAAGCGCGGCACCATCGTCTGGCTCGTCGCGCTCAACCCCGGCGTCCTCGAGGTCGTCCGCCAAGCCGGTCTGGAGGAGCGGCTCGGCCGCGAGCGGATGCTCTTCAACGCGCGCGCCGCCATCGCGCACTATCAGGCGATGCAGGCAGCCAACGACACGCCCGCCGGCCGCCGCGGAAGCCTAGGACGTCGGAAAGACGCAGCCGGCAGATGCGAACGGCCCGGTCCTCCGGGTCGGGTGCGATGCTGAACCCGAGACGGCGCGCAAGGCGCAGCATCGGCTGGTTGGTTGCGAGCACGAAGCCTTCCATCTCCGTCATCCCGCGCTGCTTCGCCGCATTGATGAGTTCGGTCATGAGGACCCGCGCAAGTCCCACGCCGCCGAATGCGGAGGCGACGGTGATGGCAAACTCGCAGCGCTTCCTGTCGTTGCCGACGAGATAGATCGCGCTTCCCACGATGTCGATGCCATCGGCCGCGGGAACGGTCGCCGCGAAGCCCATTCCGTCCTCCGGAAACGAAGCGAGCACTTTGCGCAGCCGCTCGAGGTTGGGCTCGCGCACGAAGCGCATGAACCGCATGTAGCGGGCGTCGTCGCTCATCCGGTCGAACGCCTGCAGGAATTCGTCCTCGTCCGACGCGCGAATCGCGCGAACGTGCACGATGCGCCCGTCGCGCAGCGTGACGTCCCCGGTCCCCTGGCCGCTCATCGCCGTTTGCACCACTGCAGAAACGCGACCATCGTCACGCCCAGGCCGAGCGCATAACCGATCACCGACGAAATCACGTCGGGCGGCGCGCGATTGACGGTCGCGATGACGAGCGCCAGCCCCGGATTGCGCATGGCGGCCGCGACGGCGGCGGCGGGCCTGACATCGGGCGCGCGCCACGCAAATGCCGCGCCGATCGCCAGTGCGCCCACGGTAATCGCCACTCCGGCGATCATCGGCGTCCAGCCGACGGCAGCGATGATCGCCGGCAGGTCGGCGATCACCATGATTCCGAGCGCGAGCAGCAGCAGGTTGCCGACGCGCCCGAGAGGTCGTTCCAGTCTTGCCGCGAGCGCGGGACGAAGGGCGCGCAACGAGGCTCCCAGCGCCATCGGGAGCAACTGGGCGAAGAAGACCTGGCGGCCGATGTGGAACGGGGTGACCGTGAAATCGGCGGCGAATATCCAGTCCAGGATTGCCACGCTCGCCGGCACGGTAACGACCGCGAGCATCACGATCGCCAGGTGAAGCGCGGGCGCGAACTCGCGGTTGCCACCCGCATCCAGCGCGCGCCGCAACGCGACCGGCGCACCGGGCGAAATGGCCATGAGCACGATGCCCACGGCGACCGGTCCCCTCAGACCGAACGCATGCAACGACAGCACGGCGAGCGCCGGCACCGGAACGACGACCGCGAAGGACACGGCCGCCAGCACGACGCGGCGCTGCAGCGCTGCCGCCCACTGTTCGCGTCCCAGCATCAGCCCGAGCGCGAACATGACGGCGAATATCGTCGCCGTGGCGAACAGGCCGATCCATTGAAATGGGATGAGCATCGGATGGGAATTTCGACGATAGCACGAGCTGCCCGGGATCACTGCTGCTTCCGGGGTCGCCGCGGCGACATGGCCGGCGGCTTCGACGTGGATTGCCGAGACTGCAAGATCCATCATTTCGCCGTTTCGTGGTAAAACGTTCCCCTGCTTTGGCCGCAGGCGTGCATCGCACGGCGGCCGCCGTGAAACCCTTCCGGACTGCCCGACGATGAACCACGTCCCGCTTTTCACGTCCCCAAGCTCGTTGTCGTTCTGCTCGCTTCGCTCCTGATCGTCGCGGGCTGCAGCCGCGAGGCGCCCAAGGCCGCCGACAAGGGCCCGATCGCCGTCACGGTCCTGACGGCGGAGCGCAAGGATGTTCCGATCACCGCCATCTACGTCGCGCAAACGCAGAGCTCGCAGGCGCGTCAACATCCAGGCGCGCGTTTCGGGCTGGCTCGACAAGCGGATGTACGTCGAAGGCTCGGTGGTCAAGGCCGGCCAGGTGCTGTTCCAGATGGACCAGAAGCCGTTCCAGGCGCAGTTGGATGGGCAGCAGGCGGCATTGCAGCGCAACCAGGCGGCACTGCAGGTGGCGACGCAGAACCTCGCGCGCACGAAGCCGCTCGCGGAACAGAACGCGCTGTCGCAGAAGGACCTGGACGACGCGCAGGGCCAGTACCAGCAGGCCGCCGCCGCGGTCGAGCAGGGAAAGGCGCAGGTCGAGACGGCGCAGCTCAACCTCTCGTACACGACGATCCGCTCGCCGGTGGATGGCGTATCGAGCTACGCCGCTCGTCGCCGACGGCACGTACCTGAGTCCGGCCAACTCGCAGCTCACGACCGTCTCGGTGCTGACGCCGATGTGGATCAACTTCAGCGTCTCCGAAAACGAGCATGGAGCGCATCCGCAACGATGTTCGCAGCGGCCAGTTGAAGCTGCCCGAGGGCGGCAAGTTCATCGTCGAGATCGAGATGGTCGACGGCAACCTCTTTCCGTACACGGGCGCGATCACTTTCGCCGATCCCTCGTACAACCCGACGACGGGCACGTTCCTGCTGCGCGCGACGGTCAACAATCCCGCCGGCGTGCTGCGGCCCAATCAATACGTGCGCGTGCGCCTGAAGGGGGCGATCCGGCCCGAACGCGATCGTGGTTCCGCAGCGCGCCGTGCAGCAAAGCGCGAAGGGCCACTTCGTCTGGGTCGTGAACAAGGACAACCAGGCCGAGCTGCGCCCGGTCGTCGTCGGCGAATGGAAGGGCGACGGCTGGCTCATTGCCGAAGGCCTCAACGACGGCGACAAGGTCGTCGTCGACGGCGGCGTCCGCCTGACGCAGGGGGCGCCGGTCAAGGCCGCGCCGTACGTGCCGGCGGCGGCCGCGCCGAGCGCCCCGGGCAAGGCCGGCGGCGCGCCCTATCCCGCCGCGTCGCCATCGAGCGTGGCGGTCTACTTCCCCGCAGGTCAAGGCCACGCTCGACACCGATGCCCAGCGCGCCCTGCGCATGGCCGCCGCCGCGTACGTCGGCATCGGCACGCAGATCGTCGTCACCGGCTATGCCGACAAGACCGGCAACGCCGCGGCCAACGTCGAGCTCGCGAAGAAGCGCGCCGCGGCCGTGCGCGACGAGCTCGTGCAGCTCGGCGTCGAGCCCAGGCGGATCCAGCTCGTGCCGCCGGTCAACGTGACGGGCGGCGGCAGCGACGACCAGGCCCGGCGCGTCGACGTTCGCGTCAACCAGTAGGCAGGCACCCGCTCCATGTTCTCGAGGTTCTTCATCGAGCGGCCGATCTTCGCGGCGGTCGTCGCGCTGATCATCTGCCTGGCCGGCCTCGTGTCGATGACGCAGCTGCCGGTCGCGCAGTACCCGTCGATCACGCCGGTGCAGGTCACGGTGTCGGCCACGTATCCCGGGCGCCGACTCGAAGACGCTCGCGAATTCGGTCGCCTCGCCGATCGAGCAGCAGATCAACGGCGTCGACAACATGCTCTACATGTCGTCGATCAGCTCGTCGACCGGCCAGCTGACGATGACGGTGTATTTCTCGCTCGACACCGATCCCGACATCGCGCAGGTGCAGGTGCAGAACCGCGTCAACCTCGCGATGCCGCAGCTGCCGTCCGCCGTCGTCCAGCAGGGCGTGAACGTGCAGAAGAAGTCGTCGTCGATCATGATGCTCGTCGCGGTGTACGCGAAGGACGATCGCTACAGCGCGAACTACATCGCCAACTACGCCAACGTCTACGTCCTCGACGCGCTGAAACGCGTCAACGGCGCGGGGCAGGCGCAGATCATGGGCGTGCCCAACCAGGCGATGCGGATCTGGATGAATCCCGACCGCATGGCCTCGCTGCAGATCACGACGTCGGACATCGCCAACGCGATCAGCCAGCAGAACCAGCTCTTCGGCGCCGGCCAGATCGGCCAGCAGCCGAACGCGGGGCCGGTCGAGCTCACGTTCCCGGTCATCACGCAGCCGCAATACACCGAGCCCAAGCAGTACGAGAACATCATCCTGCGCGCGAGCCAGGACGGCAGCGCGATCGTGCGCGTCGGCGACGTCGCGCGCGCGGAGTTCGGGCTCCAGCAATACATCGTCGACAGCAAGATGAACGGCGTGCCCGCGACGATCATCGCCGTCTACCAGCAGCCGGGCGCCAACGGCCTCGTGGTGTCGGACGCCGTGCGCAAGACGATGGAGCAGATGAAGGCGAGCTTCCCCGACGGGATGGAGTACCTGGTCGCGCTCGACACCAACGACTTCGTGCGGCTGTCGATCAAGGAAGTGCATCAAGACGCTGCTCGAGGCGGTCGTGCTGGTGATCCTCGTCGTCTACCTGTTCCTGCAGAGCTTCCGCACCACGCTCATCTGCACCGTGGCGATCGTGATCGCCTTGATCGCCACGTTCACCGGCATGCTGGCGCTCGGCTTCTCGATCAACCTCCTCACGCTGTTCGGTTTGGTGTTGGCGATCGGCATGGTGGTCGACGACGCGATCGTCGTCTGCGAGAACGTCGAGCGCAACATGCACCAGCATCATCTCGCGCCGAAGGAGGCGACGATCCGCTCGATGGACGAGATCGCGAGCTCGCTCGTCGCCATCGTCCTCGTGATGTGCTCGGTATTCATTCCCGCCGCCTTCCTGCCGGGGACCACGGGCCAGCTCTACAAGCAGTTCGCGATCACGATCGTGATCTCGGTGTCGGTGTCGGGCTTCATCGCGCTGACCGTCACGCCCGCGATGTGCGCGGCTCTGCTGAAGCACCAGCCCGACGCAAGTGCGCTTCTTCATCTGGTTCAACCGCCAGGTCGACCGCGTCACGCAGGCGTTCGGCACCGCCGTGACGTACGTCATCAAGTTCGCGCTGATCGCGCTGGTCCTGCTCGCGGTGTTCCTGTACTCGATCTACCACCTCTTCAAGGTCTTGCCGACGAGCTTCGTGCCGAACGAAGACCAGGGCTACGCGTTCGCCGCGATCATCATGCCGCAGGCGGCGAGCTTGAGCCGCACGCGAGGACATCGCGAAGAAGGCCGACGACATCTTCAAGGGCCTCCCGGGCGTCCAGACGCGCACGGTCGTTACCGGCTACAGCCTGCTCGACAGCGGCTTCAAGACCAACGCCGCCACGATCTTCGTCACGTTCTCCGACTTCGACAAGCGCTACGAGAACATCGACACGGCGAAGAAGGAGAACGCGCGGGCGATCCTGCAGGGCTTCTTCGCGCAGGCGCGCAACATCGAGGGCGCGATCGTGATACCCATCGCGCCGCCGGCGATTCCCGGCATCGGCACCACGGGCGGCTTCGAGTTCTGGATCCAGGACACGGGCACCGGGCGATCCCGTGGCGCTCGACGGCGTGATGCAGGACTTTCCTCAAGAAAGCGCGCGAGCGGCCGGAGCTCACCGGCCTCGCGACGACGTATTCCGCGAGCACGCAGCAGTTGCAAGGCCAACGTCGACCGCGAGAAGACGCAGCTTGCTGGGCATTCCGATCCAGGATGTGTACAGCGCGATCCAGGCGCAGTTCGGCTCGCTGACCGTCAGCCAGTACAACCTCTTCTCCAACGTGTGGTGGGTCGTCGTCCAGTCCGATGCGCAATACCGGCAGAATCCCGAGGACCTGACGCGGCTGTACACGCGCAACAGCCAGAACCAGATGGTGCCGCTTGTCGTCGGTGGTCACGACCAGTTGGACGGCGGGCCCGGACCTGCTGCCACATTTCAACGGCTTCACCGCGGCGAAGATCAACGGCAGTGCTGCGCCCGGCTACAGCTCGGGCGACGCCATCGCGACGATGGAAGCGGTGGCGAAGGAAGTGCTGCCGCCGGGCTACGCGTTCGCGTGGTCGGGACTCTCGTACGAGGAAAAGAAGTCCGGCGGCACGTCGGGGCTCGCCTTCGTGTTCGGCTTCATCATCGTGTTCCTGGTGCTCGCCGCGCAATACGAATCGTGGACGCTGCCCGGCGCCGTCATGTCGGCGGTGCCGTTCGGCATCCTCGGCGCGCTCCTCACCAACCACCTGCGCGGCCTCGACAACGACGTGTACTTCCAGATCGGGCTGCTCGTGCTGATCGGCCTCGGCGCCAAGAACGCCGTGCTGCGCGTGTCGGCCGCGGTCGAATTCCGCGCCGAAGGCAAGTCGATCATGGAAGCGACGATCCTGGCCGGCGAACAGCGGCTGCGGCCGATCATCATGACGTCCCTCGCGTTCGCGATCGGCTGCCTGCCGCTGGCGCTCGCGGTCGGCGCCGGCGCCAACGCGCGCCATTCGATCGGCACCGGCATCATCGGCGGCATGCTGGGCGAGACGACGCTCGCGATGCTTTACGTGCCGCTGCTCTTCTATCTGTTCGACCGGCTGAAGGAGCGCGGCGAGGGCAAGTCCGAAGGCGCGGACGCAGAATCTGCGGCGCCGCCGGACGTGCCGCCGACCGAGTCCGCGCCCATGCCGGCGCCACGGCCGGAGGGCGACTGACGTGCGCACGCCGGTTGGCACCTGGCCTTTCGCGGCGCGCGCGGTCCGCGCGATCGCCGGCGCCGTGCTCGTCGCGGGCTGCATGGTCGGCCCCGATTACCAGCGGCCGCGCCGTCGACGCGCCGAAGGCGTTCATCTACGAGACGAAGGACGCCGCCGACACCGTCAACACCGAATGGTGGAAGCAATTCAACGATCCGGTGCTCGATGCGCTGATCGTCGAGGCGCTCCAGCACAACCTCAACGTCAAGGTCGCGGTCGCCAATGTCGAGCAGGCGGCGGGCGTGCTCACGCAGACGCGTTCGGCGCTGTTCCCGCAGATTGGCTACGACGCGCATCGGCGGGCGCGCGCGAACGACCGAATCCGGCGTCTCGCCGGAAGTCGCCCGCTTCATCGCGAATCCGCAGACCTTCCTACCAGGCGCTGCTGAACGCCAGCTGGGAGATCGACCTGTGGGGCCGCATCCGGCGCCTGAGCGAATCCGCGCGCGCCAACCTGCTCGCCACCGACGAGGCGCGGCGCGGCGTCATCCTGTCGCTGGTGGCCTCGGTCGCCGGCAACTACCTGACGCTGCGCGGGCTCGACGCGCAGCTCGTCGTCGCCAAGTCCACGCTCGGCGCCTATGGCGAATCGGTGCGGCTCTTCACGCTGCAGTTCCAGTACGGCCAGGTGTCGCAGATGAACGTGGCGCAGGTCCAGTCGCAGTACGAGACCGCCGCGGCGCAGATCCCGCAGATCGAGTCGCAGATCGCCCAGACGGAAAATGCGCTGTCGGTGCTGCTCGGTCGCAATCCGGGGCCGATCGCGCGCGGCAAGTCGGTCGACGAGTTGACGCTGCCGCAGCGTTCCGTCCGGCTTGCCCTCGGAGTTGCTCACGCGCCGTCCCGATTTGCTCCAGTCGGAAGAAACGCTGATCGCGGCCAATGCGCAGATCGGCGCGGCCAAGGCGCTGTACTTCCCGACGATATCGCTCACCGGAGCAGCAGGCGGCTCCAGCTTCGAACTGTCGAAGCTCTTCACCGGCCCCGCGCGCGTATGGAGTTATGCGGGCCAGGCGATCGGGCCGATCTTCTCGTTCGGCGCGGTCAGCGGCCAGGTCGCGCAGGCCACGGCCGCGCAGCAGGCGGCGCTCTACAACTACCAGCTCTCGATCCAGAACGCCTTTGCCGATGTCGAGAACGCGCTCGTCGCCGCGCAAAAGTTGCAGGAGCAGCAGGCCGCGCAGGAGAAGCTCGTCGCGGCGCTCGAAGGACTACGCGCGGCTCGCCACGTTGCAATACAACGGCGGGTACACGTCCTACACGACGGTGCTGCAGGCGGAGCAGTCGCTCTTCCCTGCCGAACTCACGCTGGCGTCGGTGAAGGCGTCGGTCTTCTCGGCCAACGTCAACATCTACAAGGCGATGGGCGGCGGATGGATCGTCGCGGCGGACACGCTCACCACCGGCAAGCCGCCGACGCCCGAGAGCGAGCTGGGCACCGGCCCGCCGCCGCTGTTCTAGCGCGCCGCTACTTCGCCGGCAGCTGCGCCGCCGCCAGGTCCCGCACCAATTCCGCGAGGATCTCGGAGAACGCCGTGTTGAGCGCGCCGACGTACGCGTCCGTGTTCGACGACGCGAACGCCACGCGCTTCACATAGGCATGCGACCACACCGGCGCGGTCGCGCCGCCGTCGTCGCGCGAAAGGTAATACGTCACCTGCAATACCGCCTCGGGCTTCGGCGGCATCGCGCGCATCGGCATACAGCGCGCCGACGAAGCCGTCGAGGACCCAGTCGCATCGACGACGACGCCGGGTCGCGCCACGTCGGCAAATACCTTGCCCCTCGCGAGCGCCCGCGCCGTGGAGTCGGCGATCATCACGCCGGGCGGCACGAAGAATTCGTGGTAGAAGTCGGACTCGAACTTGAATTCGGATTCGCGAACGACGAACGAGCGGCCGCGAAACGCCGCGCCGACGTTCACCGTGCCCATGCGCAGCGACCCGGGCTGCGTCCTTGGCCGCCGCCTCCGGCAGGGCCGGCTCGAGCAGGTAGGAATCCTTGACCGGCGGCCGGTCGGGTGAAACTGCAGCCGGCCGCGAGCGCCACGGCGAGACAGCGCGACGATCAGCGCCGCGGTAAATCCCGTGCGGCGAACCGTGCATCCCTAGGTTGGGCGTCATGGCTTGCGCTCCAGCGGGGGCGGCGGCGCGCCGAAGATCAAGTTCGCCGGATAGCGCTTGGTCTCCTCGGTCAGGTCGCGCAGGTTGTCGGTGATCTGGCGCAGGTTCTCGATCGATGACGCGAGGTCGGCTCTCGCCGCCGCCCAGGACGGCCGGTCCACGCGCGTCATCGTGCGCTCGAGGTTGGCGATCGCCTTCGCGAGCTTCGGGTCGGACACCATGTCCTTGATGCGCACCATCGCCGCTTCGGCGTCGTCCGGCAATTTCTGCAGCGACGGCTTGGCGAGCAGGTTCTTCAGATCCGCGTTGGACGCACGCAGTTCGGCCAGCAGCGCGACGCCTTCGTCCGAGAGCTTCTTCGCGTCGATCTTGTCCAGCGTGCTCTCGACCTTGCGCCAGCACGCGCACGCTGCGCGTCGGACAGCGCCTTGGTGTCGATGGCGATCGAGGCGGTCGTTGGCGGTCATCATCAGCCTGTTGAGGTTGGTGAGCGTCCCCTCGATGTCGAGCTTGTGCAGCCGGTCGATGATTTCCTGCGGCGGCGTTCACGAACTGCGTCACCGTCGACGCGCGCGCTGGGGATGTAGATGTTCTGCGGGCATCCAGTAGATCGTGCAGCAACGGCGGCGGCGGGTCGACGTAGTCGATCTCGAGATAGCTCGTGCCGGTGATCCCCTGCGGCGCCAGCCGTATCCGCAAGCCCCGCTCGACCTCCATCTTGGCGGCGTCCGGCTGCGTGAGGTCGCCTGCGGCGGCGCGGCCGCCCAGAAGCCGCGGCTCGATTTGCGCCTCGACCAGCACGTAGCGCTGCGCGGTCCGTCATCGGCTTGTCCAGCTCGTACTTGTTGTACGTGAAGCCGATCCGCGTGACCTCGCCGATGGATACGCCGCGGTACTTGAGCTTCGAACCCAGGTCCAGGCCCTGCACCGACTCGTTGAAGTACGTCTCGATCGTGAGCTTCGGCGCGAACCAGCGGCCGGAGCCGATCACGACCAGCAGGATGACGCCGGCGATGATCGGCGCCGATCACGAACAGGCCGAGCTTGAAATAGTTGGCCTTGAGGCTCATCAGGCGGCCATCGGCTCGGATTCGCGGCGGAAGAACGCGCGCACGCGCGGGTCGGTCGCTTTCGTCGCGCAGCTTCCGCGGGTCGCCCTCCGCGATGATGCCCCGCGCGCGGCAGATCGAGCAGGATCACGCGGTCCGTCGCGACGAACGACGCTGCCCAGGTCGTGCGTGACGATCACGAACGTGACGCCCAGGCTGTCGGACAGGCGGCGGATCGTCGCATCGAGCGACGCCGCGGTGATGGGATCGAGTCCCGACGACGGCTCGTCGAGGAAGAGGATCGACGGGTCGAGCGCCATGGCGCGGGCGATGCCGGCGCGCTTTTGCATGCCGCCCGACAACTCCGCCGGCAAATGCCCGGTGAAGCCTTCGAGGCCGACCAACTCCAGCTTCATCCGCGCGATGAGGTCGATCGCGTCGTCCGGCAGGTCGGTCCAGACTTCGAGCGGCAGCCGCGTGTTCTCCAGCAGCGTCATCGAGCCGAACAGCGCGCCCGACTGGTACATCACGCCGAACTTGCGGCGGATCGCGAGAAGCTCGGGGCCGTCGGCGGTGACGATGTCGGCGCCGTCGATCCACACCTGCCCCGCAAGCGGCGGCAGGAGGCCGATCATGTGCTTCATCAGCGTGCTCTTGCCGCAGCCCGAGCCGCCGAGGATGCCGAAGACCTCGCCGCGCGCGACGTCGAAGTTGATGTTCTCCTGGATCGCCGGCGCGCCTTCGTAGCCGGCATCGACGTCGACGACGCGGATGATCGGATCGGGCCCGCATCGACCGAGGGCCCGGCTCGCTCGCATGGACCTCCGCACTCATATGTTCAGCATGTAATACACGACCGCGAACACGCCGTCGACGACGACGAGCAGGATGATGCCCGACACCACCGCCTTGGTTGCGGAATCGCCGACCGCCGAGGCGCCCGCTCCGGTCTGCAGGCCGCGCAGGCAGCCGATTCCCGCGACCAGGATCGCGAACACGAACGACTTGACGAAGCCCGCGAGGAAATCCGTCATGTTGACGGCGGTGTCGACTTCCTTCAGGAATGTCACGATCGGAATGGAGAACGACTGCATCGTGATCGCGCCGCCGATGAGTCCCACCAGGTCCGGAGAACAGCGTCAGCAGCGGCGTCATCAGCACGGCGGCGATGATCCGCGGCGTCACGAGGAAGCGCACCGGGTCGAGGCCCATCGTCGTCAGCGCGTCGACCTCCTGGTTGACGCGCATCGTGCCGATCTCGGCGGCGAACGCGGCGCCCGAGCGGCCCGCCAGCAGGATCGCCGTCATCAGCGGCCCCAGTTCGCGCAGCATCGACAGGCCGATCAGGTCGGCCACGAAGATCTCGGCGCCGAAGCGCTTCATCGGCACGGCGGACTGGAACGCGAGGATCATGCCGAGCAGGAACGAGATCAGCGCGACGATCGGCAGCGCGTCCACGCCGACCTGTTCGCAGATTCGCCAGACGTCGCGCCAGCGCACCGATGCCGGATTGCGCACGGCATGCGCGAGCGCGGACGTCGTCTCGCCGACGAACGTGACCTGCGCGCGGATGTCGCGCCAGATGCTCGACGCCGCGCGCCCGATCTCCTCGATCGCCGGACCGCGCGGCGGCTCGGGGTCGAGGTCGTGCTCGAGGACGCCCGGGTCGAACTGCTTCAGCAGGACCTCGAACGCGGGCTTCAGGTTCGCGATCTCGACCTGCGGGTCGCGCGGATGGCGCAGCAGATCGACGAAGAGCGCGATGCCGGCGCCGTCGCAGTAATCGACGCCGCTCGCATCGACGACCACGCGCCGGGCTGGCACGTCGGCCACCGCGCGGCGCACCGACGTCCCACAAGCCCGGTGACCGACGCGCGAATCGAGCCGGCCCGACAGCGCCAGCACGCGGCCCCCATCCGAGGCTCGGATGATCGCGAGGGCCGCGGGCGGTCATGACCCGCGAACGTCAGGGATTGACCAGCTCGAGCTGGTTGCCGAGAACGCGGACGCGGTCGCCTTCCTGGACGAAAGGCTCGTAGGCGAGATTCACGACGCGCGGCGGCGGCCCGCTGTCCATCTTGATCGTGACATCCCAGCGCTGGCGCTGGTATTCGTTGGGCTTCTGCGCATAGGCCGCCCCGCCCGCGGCCCCGACGACGACCATGCCCTTGTTGGAGAGGCCCGGGCCGATCGAAAACATCGTCGCGGATCCCGGCTGCCCGGTCGGCCCGCCGCCGTATGACGCTGGAATCGGCCACCGAGCCGAGCGGCGTCCATTGCTGCCGCTACGCTGACCGGAGCGATCGTCTGCACGGCACCGCAGTTGCCGCACTCCGGCGCGCCTGCGCCCTGCGCCCAGCCGGCGCGGAGGCCCGCAAGCGACCACGCCGAGCATCGCAACGAAGGTACGCGCGAATCATCATTCGGGAAGGGAGTTCAGGTAGAACATCGCGTTGAGCAGCGGGCCGGGCCGTCCGAGCGGCGCCAGCCACTTCACGTACACGGCGTCGATTTCGCCGGACTTGTAGATGCCGACGAGCGCGCGGTTGACCGCCAGGCGGAAATCGGGATCGTCGCGGCGGACGACGAGAGCGTACGGCTCGAACGAGAAATCGCTGTTCATGAGTTCGAGTTCGTCGCTGCGCCTGCGCGAGCTTGATGCCCGCCAGCACCACGCGATCGGACGCGTAGGCATCGGCCTTGCCGGCGAGCAGCAGCGCCACGCCTTCGGCGCTCGTCTTGACCGGCACGAATTCCGCCGTGACCTCGATGACCTTGAGCGCCCGCTTGAGCGCGGGATCGGTGGTCGTGCCGGGGATGACCGCGATCTTCTTGCCCTTGAGGTCGACCAGCCGCGCGAGGTGGTCCTTTTCGCGCACCAGGACGCTGCCGCCGTCGACGAAGATCGGGACCGAGAAGTCGACGCGCTCCATTCGCGCCGAGCGTGATCGTCGTCGTGCCGCACTCGGCGTCGGCCTGTCCCGACGCCACGGCGTCGAGCCGGTTCGCCGCGTCGACCGGACGCCATTCGATCTTCAGGGCGGGCACGGCGAGTGCCTTGCCGATGGCCGCCGCGACCTTTTCGCACAGCTCGACCGAATAGCCCTGCGGCCGCCCGTTGCGCGCCTTGAACGAAAACGGCGCCGCGCCATCGCGATAGGCGAAGGTCACGGTGCCGGTCGCCTTGATCCGGTCGAGCGTCGGCGACGCCGCGAGCGGCCGCGCCGGCGATTCCCGCCGCGACGGCGGCGCAGAGGAGATTTCGCAACAGGATGGTGACAGTCGCCACGTTCGGTGAGCGGATCGGGAAGGAGGCAATGAGCGGGAGCGTGTTACGCCAAGTCTAGCACGCACGTCGTGCGATGTATTTGCCGCCGTCCGGCTCTGGTCCGCAGGATCCGTCGTCCTTCTCCGATCCACGTCAAGAGGACACCTTACCGGTGAAACGTATCGCGCTCGCATTCTTCGCTACCGTTCTGATGGCGGCGCTCCGCGGCCCATGCACAGCACGGCCCCGAACACGCTCGGCAAGATCAAGGCCGCCAAGGCCATCAATGTCGCGTTTGCCGGCGATTCGCTTCCCTTCTCGTGGGTCGACCCGAACAACCAGCCCGCCGGCTATTCGATCGACCTGTGCAATCGGGTGATCGCGCAGATCGGGCGCGCCGTCGGCGAGCCCAACCTCAAGGTCAACTGGATGGTCGGCGGCGCGGCGGATCGCATCCAGATGGTCGCCACCGGCAAAGCCGACCTCGAGTGCGGCAACACGACGCAGACGCTGACGCGGCTCGCCGTCGTCGACTTCTCGAATCCTGATCTTCGTCGACGGCGGCGGCTTCCTGGTCAAGACCGACTCGCCCATCAACAAGATAGCCGACATGGGCGGCAAGAAGATCGCCGTGCTCAAGGGCACGACGACCGAGGCGCGGCTCAACGCCCAGCTCAAGCGCCGCCTCGTCAATGCGACCGTGATGCAGATCAGCGACGGCATGGAAGGCGTCGCCATGCTCGAATCGGGAGCGGTCGACGCGTATGCCGGCGACAAGATCAAGCTGATCGGGCTGGCCGCGCAGTCGAAGGACCCGGACAAGCTCGCGCTGCTGACCGAAGACCTGTCGTTCGAGCCCTATGCGTTCGCGCTGCCGCGCAACGACTCGGCGTTACCGGCTGGAGGTCAACCGCGCGCTGACGCAGGTCTACCTGTCTCCGGCGAAATCGACACGATCTTCGCGCAATGGCTGGGCAAGCTCGGCCGCCCGTCGGGATTGCTCGCCGCCATGTACCTGCTGAACGCCATTCCCGAGTAATCGCGACGAATAATCGCGCCAGTCGAAAGGAGAATATCGCGATGTCGCTCGTGAATTACTTGCAACGCGGCGCCACGGCGCTGGCGCGGCCGTCGTCGTTGCTGTCCTCGCCGGCTGCAACACGCCGCCGCGCCTACGAAGTCAGCCAGCAGCCCGCCGCGCGCGTCGGCACGGTCGAGTCCATCCAGCAGGACTCGGTGCAGAACGTGCCCAACGCCGTCGGCGCCATCGGCGGCGCGCTCGATCGGCGGCGGCCTGGGCAGCCTGATCGGCGGCGGCACCGGCAAGACCGTCGCCACCGTCGTCGGCGCGATCGGCGGCGGATTCGTCGGCAACGAACTCGCCGAAAAGGACCGCACGCTCGTTTGGCGGATCGGCGTGCGCTATGATGACGGCAGTTACGCGACCATCCAGCAGACGCAATCGCCCGGGTTGCGCATCGGCGACCGGGTGCGCGTGACGTCCACCGGAATCGAACTCCTGCGCTGAAACTGGGTCGGGAACCTGATCGCATGACAACGTTCGTCGTGACACCGCGGCGCACGGCGCCGCCCATGCAGAGGAGATCTGTCATGATCCAATCATTCAAACGCATCGCCGCCGTTCGGCTTGTCGCGCTCGCTTCAGTCGGCTTGATGGCCACGCCGGCGCACGCACAAACCGAACAGCAAAAGCTCGTCAATGACGCCAGCAAGACGCTGTCGAACTTCCTGCGCGACCCGGACATGACGTGGCTGCAGAACAACATCGGCCGCGCCAAGGGGGTGCTGATCGCCCCCGAGATCGTCAAGGCCGGCTTCATCTTCGGCGGCTCGGGCGGCCGCGCCGTGCTTGTCGCGCACGAGGCGCCCTCGGCCAAGTGGGGCGGCCCGGCGTTCTACACGCTGGCCACCGCAAGCGTCGGCTTCCAGGCCGGCGTCTCGGTGTCGGAAAACGTCACGCTGGTCATGACCGAGAAGGGCTTCAACTCGCTGCTGGCCAATTCGGTCAAGCTCGGCGGAGACGCCAGCGTCGCCGCGGGGCCCGTGGGCGCCGGCGCGAAGTCGGATGTCGTCGCCGACCTGGTCACGTTCAGCCGCGCCAAGGGCGTGTACGGCGGCCTCAATCTCGACGGCACCGTGGTTGCGCCTGCCAACGACTGGAACAAGGCGTATTACGGGAAGGACGTGCTGCCGCCGGACATCCTGATCCGCCAATCGGTGCACAACAAGCAGGCGGACGCCTTGGTCGCCCAGGTGACCAAGGCCACCAAGAAGTAGTTTCGACGTTCCTGCACTTGAACGGATCGAGGGCCCCTGCGCGGGGCCCTCGGCGTTTTGCGCGCCCTGAAGTGAAATCGCGCGAAACTCCGCGGCAGGCTTCGGATGCTGGCAAAATGGGCAGGCATTCCGCGGTTTCTCGGACCAGGTCAAAGCTTAGCCGATGCCGGACGCATTCGCTGCGCTTCCTGTTGAACGGTGACCCCGTCGAAGTGACGTCGGCCTCGCCCCAGCTCACGCTGCTCGAGTATCTGCGCGACGAGCGCGGCCTCACCGGCACCAAGGAAGGCTGCGCGGAAGGCGACTGCGGCGCGTGCACGGTCGTCCTCGCCGAACCGGACGGCGTCGGGCGGCCTCGCGTGGAAGCCCGTCAACGCGTGCATCCGCCTGCTGCCTTCCGTCGCCGGCAAGGCGGTCTTCACCGTCGAGAGCCTGCAGTCCGCCGACGGCACGCTGCATCCGGTGCAACGGGCGCTGGTCGAGTGCCACGGCTCGCAATGCGGGTTCTGCACGCCCGGCTTCGCGATGAGCCTCTTCGGCCTCTACAAGAACGCGCATGCGATCCGGCGCGCGCGGCCGTCGATGACGCGCTGTCCGGCAACCTGTGCCGCTGCACCGGCTATCGTCCCGATCCTGGCCGCCGCGGAGCGCATGTACGGGATCGACGCGGCGAGCGCCGGCGCAACGGGCTGGCGCGGTCCCGGCGTCGCCGCGGACGGCAGCCGCCAGGCGAGCGTCGACGAGGAACGGCTCGCCGCGCAACTCGGCGCGATCACGGCGACGACGGCCTCGACTATGAGGCCGCCGGGCGCAAATGGTTCGCGCCGCGCGACACTCGACGCGCTGGCGGAAGTCTGTGCCGCGCATCCTTCGGCGCGCATCGTCGCCGGCGCCACCGACGTCGGCTTGTGGGTCACCAAGCAGCATCGCGACCTGGGCGACGTCGTCTACGTCGGCGATTGCGACGCATTGAAGGCGATCGCGTAACCGGGACGATGCGCTCGAAATCGGCGCCGGCGCGTCGCTCACCGACGCCTTCGCGGCGCTCGATGCCGAGTGGCCCGAGTTGCATGAGGCGTGGATACGCTTCGCGTCGGTGCCGATCCGCAACAGCGGCACGCTGGGCGGCAACATCGCCAACGGCTCGCCGATCGGCGACTCGATGCCGGCGTTGATCGCGCTCGGCGCCACGGTCGAATTGCGGCACGGCAAGGCGACGCGCGAACTGGCGCTCGAGGATTTCTATCTCGCGTACCAGAAGACCGCGCTGGCGGCAGGCGAGTTCGTCGCTTCGATCAGCGTTCCGCACCGTCGCGACGGCCTGTTGCTGCGCGCCTACAAGGTCAGCAAGCGCTTCGACCAGGACATCTCGGCGGTCTTCGCGTGCTTCGCGCTTGACGCTCGTCGACGGGCGCATCGCATCCGCGCGCGTGGGCTGCGGCGGCGTCGCGCCCGTTCCCGAGCGCGCCGCGGGCACCGAGGCGCTGCTCGCGGGCCGGTCCCTGGGACGACGCGACCGCCGAGGCGGCCGCGAAGAGCGCTTGAGGGCGAGTTCGCGCCGATCGACGACATGCGCGCGTCGGCCGCATACCGGCGCCGCGTGCTGGGCAACCTGATGCGCCGCTTCCGGCTGGAGACCGTCCGGCGTGCGCGCGTCGCGATCCGCGCGTCGACGAATCGCGCTGATCAGCCGCGGTCACCGAATGAAGCCGATGAACGCCCCGCACCCTCCGCTCGATGCCGATCGACCCGGCGGTCGCGTCGGCGCTCGAACGTCGTCGGCGCCGGCACTGCCGCACGATTCGGCGGCGCTGCACGTGTCGGGCGCGGCGGACTACACGGACGACCTGCCCGAACCGCGCGGCACGCTGCACGTCGCGCTGGGCGTCAGTCCGGTGGCGCACGGCCGCCTGAGGGCGCTCGACCTTGCCGACGTGCGCGCCGCGCCGGGCGTGGTCGACGTCATCGTCGCCGCCGACATTCCCGGCGTGAACGACGTCGGCCCGATCCAGCACGACGATCCGATCTTCGCCGACGGACATCGTGCAGTTCGCCGGGCAGCCGGTGTTCGCCGTGGCCGCAACCAGCGTCAACGCCGCGCGCCGCGCCGCGCGACTCGCCCGCTTCGACATCGAGCCGCTGCCCGCCGATCCTCACCATCGACGACGCGCTGGCCGCGGAGTCCTACGTATTGCCGCCGGTCCACGTGACGCGCGGCGACGCCGCGGCGGCGATCACGGTCCGCGCCGCATCGGCTGCGCGGAACCGCGCGCGCCGGCGGCGCAGGACCATTTCTACCTCGAAGGCCAGATCGCGCTGGCCGTGCCGCGCGAACGCGGCGGCATGCAGATCTACACGTCCACGCAGCATCCCGGCGAAGTGCAGCAGATGGTCGCGCACGCGCTCGCGCATCAGCGCGCACGACGTCGTCGTCGAATGCCGGCGCATGGGCGGCGGCTTCGGCGGCAAGGAAACGCAGATGTCGCTGTTCGCGTGCGTCGCCGCGCTGTTGCGCGCCGCAACGGGCGCGCGGCCAAGCTTCGCCTCGACCGCGACGACGACATGCGCTCGACCGGCAAGCGGCACGCGTTCCAGTATGCGTGGGACGTGGGCTTCGACGACGACGGCCGCATCCTGGGCCTCGACCTTACGCTCGCTTCGCGCTGCGGCTTTTCCGCCGACCTGTCCGGGCCGGTGAACGACCGCGCGGTCTTCCACGCGGACAACTCGCTACTGGCTTCCGAACGTCGCGCTGCATTCGTACCGCTGCAAGACGCACACGGTCTCCGACACCGCGTTCCGCGGCTTCGGCGGCCCGCAGGGCATGTTCGCGATCGAGATGGTGATCGACGAGATCGCGCGCGCGCTCGGCCGCGATCCGCTCGACGTGCGCCGCGTGAACTTCTACGGCAAGGCACGAACAACGTCGCGCCGTACGGCATGGTGGTCGAGGACAACATCGCGCCGGAGACTCGTCGCCGAACTCGAGGCGACGTCGCGCTACCGCGAGCGCCGGCGGAGATCGCCGGCTGGAATCGCGCCAATCCGGTGATCAAGCGCGGCCTGGCGCTCACGCCGGTCAAGTTCGGCATCTCGTTCACCGCCACGCATTACAACCAGGCGGGCGCGCTGCTGCACCTGTACAACGACGGCACGCTGCTCCTCAACCACGGCGGCACGGAGATGGGCCAGGGCCTCTTCACCAAGGTGCAGCAGGTCGTCGCGCAGGAGCTGGGCGTGCCGATGGCGGCGATCCGCGTGTCCGCGTCGGACACGAGCAAGGTGCCCAACGCGTCGCCCACGGCCGCCTCGTCCGGCAGCGACATCAACGGCATGGCCGCGCGCAATGCCGCGCGCACGCTGCGCGAGCGGCTCGCCGCCTATGCCGCGCGCAAGTTCGACTGCGATGCGGAGATCGTCGAGTTCCGCGACGGCGTCGTCCACGCGGGCCCCAAGACCCTGCCCTTCGCTGAATTCGCGCGCATGGCGTATTTCGCGCGCGTGCAACTGTCCGCCACCGGCTTTTACGCGACGCCCAAGATCCACTACGACCGCAAGACGCTGACCGGCCGCCCGTTCTTCTACTTTCGCGTACGGTGCGGCGGTCACGGAGGTCGCGATCGACACGCTCACCGGCGAGCACCGGATGCTCGCCGTCGACATCCTGCACGACGTCGGCAAGTCGCTGAACCCCGCCATCGACCGCGGCCAGATCGAGGGCGGCTTCATCCAGGGCTGGGGCTGGCTGGCGATGGAGGAGCTGTGGTGGAACGCGCAAGGGAGAACTCAAGACCCACGCGCCGTCGACGTACAAGATTCCGACGTCGCGCGACGTTCCGTCGCATTTTCGCATCGACTTCTACGACGAGGCCAATCGCGAGGAGACCATCCACCGCTCGAAGGCCGTCGGCGAGCCGCCGTTCATGCTCGCGCTGTCGGCATTCCAGGCGCTGCGCGACGCCGTCGCGAGCGTCGCGGACGTACCGGCATTCGCCCCGTCTCGACGCGCCGGCGACCGACGAGCGCATCCTCGCCGCCGTCGACGAGATTGCGGAGTCGCGCATGAGCGCCGAAGGGCCGTCCCGAGGCGTCGCACGAACGATTCCGCGCAACCTCAGGGGGCCGCGAACGAATTGAGCCGTGGGGGTCGCTTCCATGACGGCCTGGGTCGCCGACCTCGCGCACGCGCTGGCGCAAGGCCAGCGCGCCGTGATCGTCACCGTGGCGCATACCGCGGGCTCCACGCCGCGCGAAGCGGGCGCGACGATGGTCGTCACGGCACGCGACTTTCGCGGAAGCGTCGGCGGCGGGCATCTCGAGTTCGAGGCGCTGCGCATCGCGCGCGACGCGCTGGCCAACGCCGACACCGCCGGCCTCCACATGGATCGTCCGCTTCCCGCTGGCGGCGCGCCTCGGGCAATGCTGTGGCGGCGTGGCCACGCTCGCATTCACGACGCTCGCCGCCGGGCGCGCATCGCCTGGCTCGATGCCGCGGCCGCCTGCGTGCGCACGTCGACGCCGTTCGCGCTGGTCACGCGCGTGGGCGGCGCGCACGACACGCCATCGACAGCTGCTGGTCACGCTGGACGACACGCACGGTTCGCTGGCCGACACGCGCGCTCGAATCCGCGGCCATCGCCGCGGCGCGCGCGCGGCTCGCCGCCGGGCAGGCCGGCGCGGGACTCGTCGGATCGCCCGCCGGCGAGCGCACGACGCTGCTGATCGACGTCGTGCGGCCCGACGCGTTCCCGGTGCTGGTCTTCGGCAACGGCCATGTCGGCCGCGCGCTCGTGCAGGTGCTGGGCGCGCTTGCCCGCGCATGTTCGCTGGATCGACGACGCGCGAGGACGACTTTCCCGCCGCCGGTGCCCGCCAACGCGGAGATCGTCGCCACCGACGCCCCGGAAGACGAAATCGCGCAGGCGCCGCAGGGCGCGTTCGTCGTCGTGCTCACGCACAGCCACCCGCTCGATTTCGCGCTCGTCGAAGCGGCGCTGGCGCGCGACGACTGGCGCTACCTTGGTCTCATCGGCTCGCGCGTCGAAGCGCGCGCAGTTCGAAGCAGAGACTCGCCGCGCGCGGCATGGCGCCGCGAGATGCTCGCTCGCGTGGTCTGCCCGATCGGCATGCGCAGCGGCATCGCGATCCGCAGCAAGGAACCCGGCGCGATCGCCATTGCCGTGGCCGCGGAAATCGTCGCCGCACGGGATGCCGCCGCGCAAACAGCGGTCCGACTCGACGTTTCAGCGCGGCTCCGACAAACGTGCATCCCGTGAACAAAAATCGAGTCTGACCCTGCCCATGCCGCCGCGGCTGCAGCTTTCAGGCATCACCAAGGTTTATCCGTCGGTCGTCGCCAACCAAGGGCGTCGATCCTTCGCGTGCAGCCCGGCGAAATTCACGCGGTGCTGGGCGAGAACGGCGCCGGCAAGTCGACGCTGATGAAGATCATCTACGGCGTCGTCAAGCCGGATGCCGGGACGATCCGCTGGGAGGGCAAACGAGAGTCGGAATCGCCAATCCGGCGCGCGCACGGCGGCTGGGGATCGGCATGGTCTTCCAGCACTTCTCGCTGTTCGAAACGCTCACGGTCGCCGAAAACATCGTGCTTGCGCTCGAACCGGGCCAGGCCGGCGCCGACCTGCCGGCGCGCATTCGCGACGTTTCCGCGAAATACGGCCTGCCGCTCGACCCGAATCGCCACGTCCACACGATGTCGGTCGGCGAACGCCAGCGCGTCGAGATCGTCCGCTGCCTGCTGCAGGACCCGCGGCTTCTCATCATGGACGAGCCGACGTCGGTGCTGACGCCGCAGGCGGTCGACTAAGCTGTTCGAGACGCTGCGACGCCTGGCCGCCGAAGGCTGCAGCATTCTCTACATCAGCCACAAGCTCGACGAAATCCGCGCGCTGTGCCACAAGGCGACCGTGCTGCGCGCGGGACAGGTCACCGGCGAGTGCGATCCGCGCAACGAATCGTCGTCGTCGCTCGCGCGCATGATGATCGGCGCCGACCTGCCGCATCCCGCGGCATCGCGAAGCGCACGCCGGCGACGCGGCGCTGGTCGTGTCCGACCTGACGCTGCCGGCGGACGACCCATTCGGCACGGCGCTTTCCGCCATCAGCCTCGACGTTCGCGCGGGCGAAATCGTGGGCATTGCCGGAGTGTCCGGCAACGGGCAGAAAGAGTTGATGGCGGCGCTTTCCGGCGAGCGAACCGCTGGCCGACGCGCCGCCACGGTGACGATCCTCGGCAACGGCTGCAGGCAAGCTCGATGCGGCGCAACGGCGCGCGCTGGGATTCGCGTTCGTGCCGGAAGAGCGGCTGGGCCGCGGCGCGGTGCCGGAAATGTCGCTGGCCGACAACGCGTTGCTCGACCGCCCATCGCGAGGGACTGGTGGCGCACGGCTTCATGCGCGCGGACGCCGTGCGCGGCGTATGCCGTCGACACCATCGATGCCTACGGCGTGAAGGCCGGCGGCCCCGACGCGG
Source organism: uncultured beta proteobacterium (assembly GCA_963755065.1). Lineage (GTDB taxonomy): Bacteria > Pseudomonadota > Gammaproteobacteria > Burkholderiales > Casimicrobiaceae > VBCG01. The sequence goes on along the minus strand of CAVWIM010000002.1, from coordinate 145,288 downwards.
CCGCGCGCAGCCTTTCCGGCGGCAACCTGCAGAAATTCATCGTCGGCCGCGAGATCCGGCAGCAGCCGAAAGTCATGATCGCCGCGCAACCGACATGGGGTGTGGATGTCGGCGCCGCCGCGCAGATCCGGCAGGCGCTGCTCGACCTGCGCGACACGGGCGTGGCCATCCTCGTCGTCTCGGAGGAACTGGACGAGCTCTTCGAGATTTGCGATCGCCTCGCCGTCATGGCGCAGGGCCGCCTGTCCTTGCCTAAGCCGGTGCGCGAAACCAACGCGGAGGAAATCGGCATGCTGATGTCCGGCGCGTTCATTGCGCCGGCCACCGATGCGACCGCAGCCGCGCGCGAGGTCCGGCCCTGATCTCGATCAAGCTCGAAGCGCGGCCCGAGCCTTCGCGCTGCGCCGGGTGGCTGTCGCCGCTGCTGGCCGCGGCGGCGACGCTCGTCATCGGGTTCATCCTGTTCACGGCGATGGGCAAGAATCCGTGGGCCGCCTTCCACGCATTCTTCGTAAAGCCCGTCGCAACGCTGTACGGCGTCGGCGAACTGCTGCTCAAGGCAACGCCGCTGATGCTGATTGCCGTGGGACTCGCCGCGGGCTATCGCGCCAACGTCTGGAACATCGGCGCCGAAGGGCAGCTCACGATGGGCGCGATCTTCGGCGGCGGCATCGCATTGCTGTTCCAGGAATCGGCGTCGCCGTTCGTGCTGCCGCTGATGCTCGCTCGCGCGGTGCCGTCGGCGGCATGCTGTGGGCGGCCATTCCCGCGTACTTGCGCACGCGCTTCAACGCCAACGAAATCCTCACGTCGCTGATGCTGGTGTACGTCGCGACGCTGACGCTGTCGCTGCTCGTGCACGGCGCATGGCGCGATCCCGGAAGGGTTCAATTTCCCGCAGTCGAAGATGTTCGGCGACGCGCTATTGTTGCCGATCCTCGTGCCGGAAACGCGCCTCAACATCGCGCTGCCTGCTGGCGCTGGCCGTCGTTGCAATCCTGCTGGCTCTTCATGCGCAAGAGTCTGATCGGCTACCAGATGCGCGTCGCGGGACTGGCGCCCGCCGCCGCCAACTATGCGGGTATTTCCGCGCATCGCACCGTCTGGCTCGGGCATGCTGATCGGCGGCGCGTGCGCGGGTCTCGCGGCGATCAGCGAAGTGGCCGGACCGATCGGCCAACTGCTGCCGTCGGTGTCGCCCGGTTACGGCTTCGCCGCGATCATCGTCGCGTTCGTCGGCCGGCTGCATCCGGTGGGCATCGTGTTCGCGAGCCTGCTCATGTCGCTCCTGTACCTGGGCGGCGAATCGGCGCAGATCAACCTGGCGCTCCCTTCCGCAGTCACCGGCCTGTTCCAGGGCACGCTGCTGTTTTTCCTGCTCGCCGCCGATGTCTTCATCAACTACCGGCCCACGTTCAAGCGCGCGATCGCGCGCGCGATCCCGGCCTGATGGCCCCCTCATTGATGGATCATCTCGCGCAGCTCATCGTACTCACGCTTGCGGCCGGCACGCCGCTGGTATACGCGGCGCTCGGGGAACTCGTCACGGAAAAATCCGGCGTGCTCAACCTGGGCGTCGAAGGCATGATGCTCGCCGGCGCCGTCACGTCGTTCATCGTCGCGGCCACGACAAAGTCTCCCTGGCTCGGTGTCGTCGCGGGCACCTGCGCCGGCGCCGCGCTGTCGCTGGTCTTCGGCGTGCTGACGCTGTCGCTGATGGCGAACCAGGTCGCAAGCGGTCTTGCGCTGTCGCTCTTCGGCATCGGCTTGTCCGCGTTCCTGGGTTTGAACTACGTGAGCGTTGTCATCGAACCTATCCAGCCGCTCGTCGTTCCCGGGCTGACTACGCTGCCGGTGGTCGGCCGGTTGTTGTTCGCGCACAACCCGCTGGTCTATCTGTCTCTCGTTTTGTTCGCCGCGATCCAATGGTTTCCTGTACCGCACCCGAGCCGGCCTCATCGTCCGCGCGGTGGGCGAGTCGCCGCAATCTGCGCACGCGATCGGATATTCCGTCGCGCGCATTCGCTACCTCGCCGTGATGTTCGGCGGCGCGTGCGCCGGCTTGGGCGGCGCCTACCTGGCGGTCGCCTACACGCCATTGTGGGTCGAAGGCATGACCGCGGGCCGCGGCTGGATCGCGCTGGCGCTGGTCGTGTTCGCCACCTGGAAGCCGTGGCGCGTGCTGGCCGGCGCCTATCTCTTCGGTGGCGTGACCCTCGCGCAATTCCAGGCGCAAGGACTGGGCGTGGACATCCCGTCGCAGTACCTTTCGATGCTGCCCTATGTCGCGACGATCATCGTGCTGGCGATCATCTCGCGCGACGCGGCGATGATTCGCCTCAATGCGCCCGCATCGCTTGGCACGCCCTACCATCCCGATTCATAGCGACGGACGGTGTGGCGCAAATATTGACCCGGGTTGCGGAATCGTCGAAACTGCGCCCGGGCACCGTCGCACCAGACCCTGCCGTCGACGGTTCCGATTGGGCGATCCCTTCGAAAAGGCTCTCACGTGAGCAACCTGCTGCCCATGCACCCCCCGCTGTCCACGCTCGACGAGGACGCGTGGGAGGACCTGCTCAATTTCATCGAGGAGCGGCGCGTCATTCCCATCATCGGGCCCGAGTTGCTGACGGTCGAGACCGAAACCGGCCCGCGCCTCCTGTACGACTGGATTGCGGAAAAACTCGCCGCCAAACTCAACGTCGACACCTCGCAACTCCCGCAGCCCTATACGCTCAACGATGTCGTCTGCTGGTTCCTGTCGTCGCGCGGCAGCAGGGAGGAAGCGTACACGCGACTGCGCAGTATCCTGCGCGAGGCGAATTTCGCGCCGCCGCTGGCGCTGCGCCGGCTGGCGCAAATCACCGACTTCGACCTCTTCGTCACCACGACGTTCGATCCGCTGCTCGAACAAGCCATCAACGCCGAGCGCTTCGGCGGCGCGCAATCCACCGAAGTCATCGCGTATGCGCCGAACCGCGTCGCCGACCTCACGACCGAACGCGAAGAGCTGCAGCGTCCGGTGATCTACCACCTGCTCGGCCGGCTGTCCGCGTCGCCTACGTACGTCATCTCCGACGAGGACACGCTCGAATTCATCTGCGCGCTGCAAAGCGAGCACCTGACGCCCGAAAAGCTCTTCCACGAACTCGAGCACAATCACCTGCTCTTCATCGGCAGCAGCTTCACGAACTGGCTCGCCCGCCTCTTCCTGCGCATGGCCAAGCGCCGGCGCCTTTCGGACCCGCGCGACGTCGGCGAGGTCCTCGCCGACAACCACTCCGGCAAGGATGGGCGGCTGATGGCGTTCCTGCAGCAGGTCAGCGTGCGCACGCGCATCTACAGCGGCGCGGAGAATTTCGTCAACGAACTGCACCGCCGGTGGCAGATCGCGCAGCAAGCCGGGTGAAGTGATTCCGCTGCACGCAGCACCACAGCGCTTCCTGCCGCCGGAACATGAAATGCCTGACCACGCAGTCTTCATCAGCTACGCCCGCGAGGACCTGGCGGCCGTACAGAAAATCAAGGCGGGCCTCGATGCGGCCGGCATCAAGACGTGGTTCGACCTGGACCGCCTCGAAGGCGGCGACGACTACGACCGCAAGATCCAGCGCAACATCGCGCGCTGCTCGTTCTTCATTCCGGTCGTGTCCGCCACGACGCAGCGCCGGCTCGAAGGCTACTTCCGGCGCGAGTGGAGCTATGCGATCGATCGCGCCCGCAACATTGCCGACGGCGCGCTGTTCATCCTGCCCGTGTGCATCGACGACACGGACAGCGGCGAAGCGCATGTGCCCGACAAGTTCCGCGCCGTGCATTTCACCCGCTTGCCCGGCGGCGAAGTTCCGCCGGAGTTCGCGAGCCGCATGCACGACCTGCTTTCCGCGCGCAATCCATGAGCATCCGCAGTCGCGGCGGGAACTGAGCACCCTCCCGCATATCCGCCGCGGACGCCCACTCCCCATGAATCAGCCGCCAGCCAGCCGCCGACCGACGCTCACCGTCGATGCGAGCATCCGTGGCTCGGCCTGGCCTCGTTCACCGAGGAGACGCGCGCATATTTCTACGGGCGCGAGGAAGAGATCGGCGAGCTTTGCCGCCGCGTGCAGCGCAAGCTGCTCACGATCCTCTTCGGGCAATCGGGACTGGGCAAGACGTCGATCCTGCGCGCGGGCATCGTGCCGCGTCTGCGGCACGAAGGCTATTGCCCGGTCTACGTGCGCATCGATTATTCGCGCGATTCGCCGGCGCCGACCGAGCAGATCAAGCTGGCGATCTTCCGCGCCACGCACGCGGCGGGCGCGTGGACGCAGCCCGGCACCGCCGTCACCGGTGAGTCGCTCTGGGAGTTCCTGCACCACCGCGACGACGTCCTCCGCGACGAATCGGGCAAGACGCTCATCCCGCTGCTGATCTTCGACCAGTTCGAGGAGTTGTTCACGCTCGCGCAAGGCGACGACTTCGGCCGGCAGCGCGCAGCGCAATTCATCGAGGATCTGGCCGACCTGGTCGAGAACCGCGCGCCGAAGGCGCTCGAGGCGAAGATGGATCAGGACGATTCGGCCGTCGAGCGCTTCGACTTCACGCGCGGCGACTACCGGATCCTCATCGCGCTGCGCGAGGACTACCTGGCCCATCTCGAGGGATTGAAGGGCAGCATGCCGTCGATCGTCGCAGAACCGGATGCGGCTGGCGCGCATGACCGGTGCGCAGGCGTCTGAGCGCCGTGCTGAAGCCGGGCGGCAAGCTCGTCTCCGAGGAGGTGGCAGGCTCCATCGTCCGCTTCATCGCCGGCGGCGCCGAACTCGCCAACGCCGAAGTCGAGCCTGCGCTCTTGAGCCTCATCTGCCGCGAACTCAACAACGCGCGCATCGCGCAGGGCCGCAGCGAGATTTCCGCGGACCTGCTGGCGGGCTCGCGCGACACCATCCTCGCCGATTTCTACGAGCGCGCGCTCGCCGACCAGCCGCCGGGCGTGCGCCAGTTCATCGAGGACAACCTGCTCACCGAATCCGGCCATCGCGAGAGCCTGGCCGAAGAACGGGTGCAGAAGGGACTGACGGCGGCCGGCGCGCTGCCCGATGCGCTGGCCACGCTCGTCAACCGGCGGCTGCTGCGCATCGAGGAGCGCCTCGACGTACGCCGCGTCGAGTTGACGCACGACGTGCTCTGCGGCGTGGTGCGCGCCAGCCGCGACGTTCGCCTCGAACGCGAAGCGCGCGACGAAGCCGAGCGCAAGCTCGCGGCGCAACGCGAACGTGAACTCGCAACGCGCAAGGCGCTGGTGCGCGCGCGGAAGATCGCGGCGGTGTGCGCCGTGCTGGCGGTCGGCGCGGCCGGCAGCGCCGTGTTCGGCTACTTCGGCATGAAGCGCGCGCAGCAAGCCGAGGCGAAGGCGCAGCAGACGCGCCAGATGGCCGAAGCAGCGCGCGGCGAGGCGGAAAAGCTCATCGTCTACCTGCTGGACGACTTCTATCTCGAACTCGAACCCGTCGGCCGCCTCGACATCGTCGCCGAGCTCGCCGAAGCGCGCGCGTCAACTATTACCACGAGCTGCCCGCCGCGAATTGCGCACGGCGCGAAACCGACCGCAACCGCGCGCTGGCGCTGGTGCGCTACGGCGCGTGTTGCGCACGCAGTCCAGGCTCGACGAGAGCGGCAAGGCCTTGTCCGAAGCGGTCGACGTCCTGGGCAAGATGCGGCGCGACGGCGACCAATCGGAAAGCACGGCGATCGGCCTGGGATTGGGCCTTGTCACGCAGGCGCGGCTGGCGACAGCCGCCAATCGCGCGAGGCGCGCAAGCGTTGCCGATCAGGCGCGTGCGGTGGAAGTGTTCAAGCCGCTGGCGGCCGCGCCGAACCCGACGGTACCGGCTGCGGCGGGCCTATGGCCGCGATGACATACCAGGGTTACCGGCAGATGCGCGACGACCAGGAAGAGGCGGCCGTCAAGACGCTGGAGGTGGCGCGCGAAGTGCTTCGCGGCATCGACGGCCTTGAAGATCGGCGACCTGCCGTCGGCGGCGGCTTATGCGGAAGCCACCGCTGGCAGGTCGAGCGTTGATCCCTGGGCCGCGCCGACGAAGGCACAGCGTGTCGGGGAAGAAGGCCTGCGCCGTGGCCGGCCAGGTGCTCGACAAGCGCCCCGGCACATGCAGGCGCTGCGCGCGCGGGCGCTGATGACCGGCCTCGCTCGGCACGTCACGGAGATGAGATGCCTCTGGCCGAAGCGCTCTGCCTTGTCCGATGCGGCCGTGCGCGACTGGGAAGCCAATTCGTCAAGATGCGACCCGAGCAACCAGATCGCCTGGAACAACCTCGCGAGTCGCGGATTTCAACCGGGATCGACCTTTGCAGCGGATGGGCCGCATCGACGACGGCGCCGGCAGAATTCGCCGTGCGGCGCTCGCCATCGAGCGCAAGCCGAAGCGCCGGCGTGCCTCGGCGCTCGACGCTCTCCTTGCGTCCGGGCGCCTTGCGGGCTCGAAGCCGATGCAGGCAACCGGCAGGCGGCCGAGGACGCGCGGATCGAGATTCGCCGGCTTGCGGGAAAGGCTGGTCGCCGATTCCTTCGCCGGCAGCTTTGCGGCGCGTTCGCAGGTGGCTCGGCTATCGGAATTCTGGCGCTTGCGCGTTTCCCGTCGCTGCCGCGACTATCAGCGCGCGCACGAGCAGGCGCACGCGGCCCTGCCAGCGCATCGACGACATGAAACCCGGGGACGCGCACCAGGCATTGGTCAAGAACCGGCTATTTGCGGCATCGAGCCGGCTTCTCGATGCCCAGTCGGTACATACCTCAAGGACTATGCGGCGGCCGAACGTATATGCCGCGGGTACGGACGCCGCGCAGGAGCGCTCGCCGCAGCGCAGATCGGGCGAACAGCGCGATGCCAGCGATCGAACAGGCGTCGCGGCAATGATCGCGGCGCGGCAGGACCGGCTGTCCGAAGCGCAGCAGCTCATCGAGCCCGTTCTGAAATTCCATCGCGAGCTTCTCGCGCGCAACAGCGACGACCGCAGCCAGCATCTGCAGCTCGCGCATGGCGCTCTACGTCGCCGCGCTCGCGTCGCCGAGTCCGGGAGATCGGCTGCGCAGCTGGCGGAGGCTGCCGCGCTCATCGACGGCCTGCCCCCGGCGATGCGGCGCCTGATCAGCATCAATTGTGGCGCGACGCATCGCCGAGGAACAGAAAGGCCGCAGCAAGTAAGGTTGCCGCGGCAGGTCGGCCGTCGCCATCGCGTGATCACAAGGCCGGCATCCAGAACGACCGCGAACCGCGGGACCACGTTGAGCGACACCGCAACCACGATTCGCGAGGCGCTCGACGCCGGCCTCAACGCGCAGGCGCTCGACCTGGCGCGCGATGCAACGGCCGAATCCGCGCCGGCGGCCGAAATCCGTTATCTCGGCGCGCTTGCCTCCGCCCGCCTGGGCGCGATCGGCGAAGCGGAAAAATGGCTGGCAAAATCGATCCCGAATCGCTTGGCGACAGCCCGCTCGCCGTCGAGGTATGGAGCCTCGCAGGCCGCATTGCCAAGGAACACTATGCCGACGTCACGCGACAGGACGAGCGCGACGGCGCGCGGGAGTTACGCGCGCGCGCCATTGACTTCTATCAACGCGCTTTCGTACCTGGGCGGGACCGCCTATCCCGCCGTCAACGCGGCGACGATGGCGATGTTGTCGGGCGATCTGCCCGCTTGCCCACGCCACGCGAGGCAGGCGCTTGCGGCATTGGGGACGGTCGGCGATCACTGGCACCACGCGACCGCCGGAGAGGCGCTGCTCATTCTCGATCGCCTCGATGAGGCCCGCGCCGCAATACGCAGGAGCATATCGATTGGCAGGCAACCGGTTTGGCGATGTCGCGTCGATGCGGCGGCAACTTCTGATGATCGGGTCGGCCGCCGCCGCGCAGTTGGCCGAAGTGCTGCCTGCCCCGCAGGTCATCGCGTTCTCGGGGCACATGATCGATCGCCCGGACCCGCGCTTCGCCGCGGTTTCCGGCGCGTCTCGAGGCGAGGGTTGCCAACCGCGTTGTATGAAAAGATCGAGAACCTCGGACTTTCGGTCGGCTATGCGCAGGCGGCGTGTGGGGCCGACATCCTCTTTCTCGAGGCCATGCAGAACGCTGGCATGCAAACGCAGATCGTGCTGCCGTTCGCGCCGATCGCAATTCATCGAAGCGAGCGTGAGCTTTGCCGGAGATCGCTGGACACGGCGCTTCGAACGCGTCATGGCGCGCGCGACGCGAGTCGTCCTCGCGACGGAGGAGGCTTCCTCGGTGACGATGTGCTGTTCGAACACGCCGCGAACCTGATCCAGGGCATGGCGTTTCTGCGGGCCCGCGAGCTATCAACCCATCCGCTGATGCTGACGGTCCACGAACCCGGCACACCCGAACTCGTCGGTGGCACCGCCGCAACCGCGCGGAACTGGGCGCGCAAGGGCGGCCGGATCGACAACATCGATCTCGCCGCGCTGCGTGGCGGAACATCCGCACAGCGACATGAGAGTCCGGCGATACCCGCCCCTTCCGCGCGGTCGCGACGGCTGCAGAGCCTGCTCTTTGCCGACATCAGCGGATATACGAGGATGCCCGAGCAGTACACACCCGACTTCGCGGAAATGTTCCTGGGCAACTGCAAGAGGATCCTCGATTCCCTCGAGCATCCAGCGGTCGACGTGAACACTCTTGGAGATGGCCTTTTTGCGGTCTTCGACATGCCGAGCCATGCCGCGGAGTTCGCGCTGCGCCTGCAACAGGCGCTGAACAAGGTCGACTGGCCCGCATTGGGTCTATCGGAGGAAACGGGGCCAGGGTTGGCCTGCATACCGGTCCCGTCTTCCGCGTTTTCGATGCGGTCAGGGCGAGAACGACCTTTTACGGGACTCACGTCAACCGTGCGGCGCGACTCGAGCCGATCGTCCAGCCGCGCCACATCTTCGTCACCGAGGAGTTCGCCGCATCGCTGGTCGCCGAGGACCAGGATCGCTTCATCTGCGACTACATCGGCACGATGAAGCTCGCCAAGCAGTTCGGCGACGCGCGCCTGTACCGATTGCGATTGACCAACGAGGATTGACAACGCAAATGCCCAGACTCACCGACTATCCCATCATCTTTGGCCTTCTGACGTTCTTCCTGCTGTGGTTGGCAGCGTGGATCGGCGCCAATTTCCTGCGCCGGCACCGCAAGCTCGACGAGGCCGTTCGCGGCGACTTCGACGTGGTGCTGGCGGCGACGCTGACGCTTCTGGGCCTGATCCTGGGTTTCAGCTTCTCCATGGCGATCGGCCGCTATGACCAGCGCAAGAACCTGGAGGAGGAGGAAGCGAACGCGATCGGCACCGAGTTTCTGCGCGCCGGGCTGCTGCCCGCGACGGATGCCGCGAAGGTGCGCGGGCTGCTCAAGGACTACCTCGACCAGCGGATACAGTTCTATGTCGTTCGCGACGTCGAGCTGTCCCGCGAGATCAGCGCCCGCACGGCAAAGATGCAAACCGAGCTGTGGAATGCCGTCCAGGCGCCGGCCGTTGCGCAGCCGTCGCCCATCACCGCGCTTGCTGCAGCCGGCATGAACGACGTACTCAATTCACAGGGTTACACACAAGCCGCATGGTGGAACCGGATTCCCCGTACCGCGTGGATACTGATGGCGGCCATCGCGATAGTGTGCAACCTGCTGCTGGGCTACGGCGCGCAAAACGCCAGGCTGGAGCGCAAGCTGATGCTGGTGCTGCCGATGGTCGTTGCGATCACGTTCATGCTGATCGCCGACATCGACAGCCCTCGCGGCGGCCTCATCCGCGTGCACCCGCAGAATCTCGAAAGCCTGGCGGAGAGCCTTCGCGCGCCATGACCGCCCGCACCGCGAGCGCTGCACGCGTCTCGTGCGATTTGTATAGAATTCCGGATTGCCGACGTCGCATCGCCCGCGCCCTTCCCGCCTTGAGGAGAACCTTGATGATCCGCCCGACCCGCTGCATGACAATCCTGGCCGTGGCCGCGTGCGCCGTTGCGCTCGCCCCGCCTGCCGCCGCCCAGGCGAAGGAGCCGCTCAAGATCGGCTTCGTCTACGTGAGCCCGATCGGCGACGCCGGGTGGACGTTCCAGCACGACACCGGCCGCAAGGAAATGGAAAAGGCGCTGGGCGGCAAGGTCACGACCAAGTATGTCGAAAGCGTGCCGGAAGGCGCGGATGCCGAGCGCGTGATCCGCGACTTGGCGCAATCGGGCCACGGCCTCATCTTCACGACGTCGTTCGGCTACATGAATCCCGACGATCAAGGTCGCGACGGCTTTTCCCAATGTCGACTTCGAGCATGCGACCGGCTACAAGACGGCGAAGAATGTCGGCATCTACAACGCGCGCTTCTACGAGGGCCGCTACCTGGCCGGCATCGTCGCGGGCAAGATGTCCAAGTCCGGCGTCGCCGGCTACGTCGCCGCGTTCCCGATTCCCGGAAGTGGTGATGGGAATCAACGCGTTCGCGCGCGGCATGCGCAGTGTTAACCCTAAAGCCGAAGTCAAGGTCATCTGGACCAATTCCTGGTTCGATCCCGGCCGCGAAAGCGAGGCGTCGAACACGCTGATTTCGCAGGGCGCCGACGTGCTCACGCACCATACGGACTCGACCGCGACAGTGCAGGCGGCCGAGGCCAAGAAGGTCTATGCGATCGCCTATCACTCGGACATGTCGAAGTACGGGCCGAACGCACAGCTGACCGCGGTGACGCATCACTGGGGCAACTACTACACGAAGGTCGCGCAGTCGGTCATCGACGGCAAGTGGCAGCAGGACAATGTCTGGGGCGGCATCAAGGACGGGATGATCAAGCTGGCGCCGTTCAACAAGGTCGTGCCCGCCGATGTGCAGGCGCAGGTCAAGAAGGCGGAGGACGAAATCGCCGCGGGCAAGCTGAACCCCTTCACCGGACCCATGAAAACCAACGACGGCAAGGAAGTGCTGGCGGCAGGCAAGACGATCACCGATGCGGAACTGTCGAAGATGGACTATTACGTCGAGGGGGTCGTCGGGAAGTTACCCGCGTCCAAGTGACACTTCGGCACCGCCAGATCGAGCGTCGCACCGCGGTGAAAAACGTAGCGAGGACAGATTCACCCCGCAGCAGTTTTTTACCGCGCTGCGACGCTCATGTTGCGGCCTCGTACTATCCGTTCAGTCTCCTTAACAGCGCCAGCACCTTCTCGAACGTCGCGCCGTAAGGCGGATGCAGCAGCGCAGTCGCAGCGAAGCGCGGCTGCGTGAACACCGCCTTCCGGTGCGTGAAGCAGAGGAAACTCGCCTCGCCGTGATAGGCGCCGATGCCCGACGCGCCGACGCCGCCGAACGGCAGGTTCTTGTGCGCGAAATGCCATAGCGTGTCGTTGACCGTCACGCCGCCCGCGATCGTTTCGCGCAGCGCGCGGCCGCGACGCGCGGATCGTTGCCGAAATAGTAGAACGACAGCGGCCGCGGACGCGCGCTGATCTTCGCGATTGCCTCGTCGAGCGATGCGTAGGGCTCGACCGGCAGGATGGGCCCGAAGATTTCCTCGCGCATCACGGCCATCGTGTCGTTGACGCCGACCACCAGCGTGGGCGGCATCCGGCGTGAGGCCGGATCGGGAGTGTCGTTCGCCCGGCCCAGCGTGACGACCGTTGCGCCCTTGTGCGCGCGCGTCGTCGATGAGCCCGCTCAAGCGCTGGTAGTGGCGTTCGTTGACGATGGTCGTGTAATCCGGGTTCGCCGGCGAACGACGGATAAAGCCTGGCGGTGGCCGCCGTGACCGCTGCGACGAAGGCGTCGACGCGCTCCGCCGGCACCAATGCGTAGTCCGGCGCAATGCACGTCTGTCCCGCGTTCAGGAGCTTCCCCGCCATGAGACGCGGCGCAGCCCATGAAAAATCGGCGTCGGCGTCGAAGAGCGCAGGCGACTTGCCGCCGAGCTCGAGCGTCACCGGCGTCAGGTTCGCCGCCGCGGCAAGCGCCACCTGCCGGCCAACCGACGTCGACCCGGTGAAAAAGAGATGATCGAACGGGAGCGAGCTGAACGCCCTGCCGACCTCGGCGTCGCCCTGCACGATGGCGAACTCGTCGTCATTGAAATGCGCGGCAACGAGTTCGCGCAACAAGGCCGACGTCGCGGGTGTGAGCTCCGACGGCTTCAGCAACACACGGTTGCCCGCGGCGAGTGCGCCGGACGCCGGCGCCAATGCGAGCTGCACCGGATAATTCCACGGGCTGATGATTCCCACGACGCCCACCGGCTGCCGCTCGATGCGTGCGCGCGCCGGAAGCAGGTGCAGCGGAGTAGCGACGCGCTCCGGCTTCATCCAGCGCGCAAGCCGCGCCTGTGCGTGCCGGATGCCGGACGCGACGACGTAGAGTTCGGCGAGCCGCGTCTCGTGCGCGGACCTGTGGCCGAAATCGGCGTCGATTGCGGCGACAAAGCGGTCTTCGTTGTCGGTGACGATGGACTTGAGTCGCGCGAGCCGGTCACGCCGCGTCGCGAGTCCGGGATAGCTCTCGCGCGCAAACGCCGCGCGTTGCAATTCGAACAGCCGCTCGAGTTCGGCCGCCGGCGTGCCGGGATTCGGTTCGTTCCGTGCGTTCATGCGCTCTTGCGGCATTCTACCGGCTCCTGGCGCGCCAGATGCGGTAGATTGCCCCCATGGGCACCGGCCGGACGCTTCTCCTCAAGAGTGCAACGCTCGTCGCGACGATGGATGACGTGCAGCGCGAAATACAGGATGGCGGCGTCTTCGTCCGCGGCCACACGATCGAGGCCGTTGGCACGGCCGCGGAGCTGCCCGCCACCGCCGACGAGGTGATCGACTGCCGCGGCAAGGTCGTGCTGCCGGGCCTCGTCAATACCCATCACCACTTCTTCCAGACGCTCACGCGAGCGGTCCCGGCGGCGCAGGACGCCGGGCTCTTCGACTGGTTGCGCGCGCTCTATCCCGTCTGGGCACGCATCACGCCGGAAATGCTCAACGTGTCGGCGACCGTCGCCATGGCCGAGCTGATGCTTTCCGGATGCACGACCGCGAGCGACCACTTGTACCTTTTTCCCAATGGCAGCCGGCTCGACGACACGATCGAGGCGGCGCGCGCGATCGGCCTGCGTTTCCATGCCTGCCGCGGGTCGATGAACGTGGGCGAGAGCAAGGGGGGCTTGCCGCCCGACGCGCTGGTCGAACGCGACGACGCGATCCTGCGCGACACCCGCCGCGTCATCGAGGCCCATCACGACGCCCGCCGCTTTGCGCAGCTGCGCATCGCCGCGGCGCCGTGCTCGCCGTTTTCCGTTTCGCGCGAACTGATGTGCGAAACGGCCGCGCTCGCCCAGTCCTATGGCGTCGGACTGCACACGCACCTGGCCGAGAACGACAGCGACATCCTTTACATGATGGGGAAATTCGAGTGCACGCCGGCGGAATATGCGGAACAATCGGGCTTCACCGGACCGCACGCCTGGCACGCGCACTGCGTGAAGCTCGACGCACAAGGCATCGATCTTTTCGCGCGCACCGGCACCGGCGTTGCGCATTGCCCGTCATCGAACATGCGCCTGGGCTCGGGGGTTGCTCCGGTGCGTGCGATGCTCGATGCCGGTGTGCACGTGGGACTCGGGGTCGACGGCTCGGCGTCGAACGATTCGTCGCACCTGCTGGCGGAGGCGCGGCAGGCGCTGCTGTTGCAACGAGTGAGCGCGGGGCCCGCCGCCCTGACTGCGCGCGAATCGCTGCTGCTCGCCACGCGCGGCGGTGCCCGTGTATTGGGCCGCGACGACATCGGCCACCTGGCGCCGGGCATGGCGGCGGACCTGGTCGCGTTCGACCTGAACGGCCTGGGCTTTGCGGGCGGCGAGCACGACCCGCTCGCCGCGCTGGTGTTCTGCGCGCCGGCGCGCGTCGACCTGTCCATCATTCACGGCCGGATCGTGGTCCGCGACGGACATCTGGCGACGATTGAACTGCCCCCTGTGCTGGAACGGCACCGCAGGCTGTCACGCACGCTCGTGCGCGGTGACTGAAGGGGCAGCCATGGAAACCTGCGATGTCGTCGTGGTCGGCGGAGGCGTGATCGGCGTTTCGATCGCCTATCACCTCGCGCGCTTCGGCTGCAAGCGCGTTTTGCTCCTCGAGCGCGGGCAACTGGGGTGCGGGACCACGGCGCAATCGTCCTGCATCCTGCGCACGCACTATTCGGTGCCCGAGAACGTCGCGCTGGCCAAGGCGGCCATGGCGATCTTCGGCGACTTCCAGGCGTATCTGTCCGACGCCGACGCCGAATCCGGCTTCAACCGCTGCGGGTTGATGCTCGTCGCCGGCGACGGGCCGCGCGCGCTTGCCCTTCGTGAAACGCTGGCGGTGGAACGCGGCCTCGGTATCGATGCGCGCGAAGTCTCGGTCGACGAAGCGCGGCAGATTCACCCTCTTGTCCAGTTCGGCGACATCGCGGCGATCGGCTGGGAACCGGACGCGGGCTACGCCGACGCCTATCTCACTCTGAGCGCCTTCGCGCGCGCCGCGCGGAGGCACGGCGCGACGCTGCGCGAGGGCGTCGAGGTCACGGCACTTCTGCGCGGCGCGCAGGAACGCGTCACGGGTGTCGCGACCGACGCAGGGCGACATCGCGGCTGACCTCGTGATCAGCGCGCAAAACATCTGGTCGCGCGACATTGCGCGGTGGACCGGCATCGACGTCCCGTTGACACTGTCGCGGCACGCGGTATTCACGCTCGAAGCGCAAACACCCTACGCGCGCGATCTTCCGGTGCTGAAGGACCTGGCGTCGCCGGGCAAGCTCTACATGCGCAGCTATGGCGGCCGGCAACTGCTGGTGGGCGATGGGAACGAAGGCGAAACGATCACCGCGCCCGATACCGAGCAGGCGGATGTGCCGCTCGAGTACGTTGCGGAAATCGGCGAGCAGGTAGCGCATCGCATGCCGGTCTTCGCGACCGCCGGCCTCGCGACATCGTGGACGGGTGTGTACGACGTGACGCCCGACTGGAATCCCGTGCTGGGACCATTGCCCGGCATTGCGGGCCTGCACGTCGCGTATGGCTTCTCGGGCCACGGATTCAAGCTCTCGCCCGTCGTCGGCCGGATCATCGCCCAGCGTGCGCTCGGCATCACGCCCGACTTCGATCTCGAGCCGTATTCGCTGGCGCGATTCCAGGGCGGCCGGCTATTGCGCGGCCGTTATGGCGCAGGCGCCGTTTCCTAGCGGCGCGCCGGGCGCCGTTTCGCAAGCCCGCTCGGTCCTCATAGCGCCGGGCGCCGGTCTTGTGCATACTCTCACCGCCATTCTTCTTCATCGCCAGATAACCTAGGGGAGTCACGTCATGGCGCTCAGTTCACATTTTCGTTTCCATCTCCGTTCCAATTCCAGTGCCCGGTTCAGTTCCCGCATCATCATCGCGAGCGCGCTGGCCGTCGCTGTTGCGCTGCCGGTGTCTACGTTCGCTCAGGAGCGCGTGTTCTTCGGCATCGCCACCGGCGGCACGGGCGGCACGTATTACCCGCTCGGCGGCATGCTCGCGCAGCTCATTTCGAACAAGGTCACGATCAGCGGCAAGAAGTTGTCGGCAACGGCGGAAACGGCCGGCGCTTCGGTGGCCAATGCCCAGCTGCTCGGACGCAAGGACATCGAAAGCGCGTTCGTTGCCGCCGATATCCTCGACGCTGCGTACAAGGGTACCGGCCAGTTCGACGGCAAGCCGCTCAAGAACCTGCGCGCGCTGGGCGCGCTCTATCCGGAACAGGTGCAACTGGTCACGCTGGCGTCGGCCAACGTCAAGGGTTTCAAGGATCTCAAGGGCAAGTCGGTGTCGTCGGGATCGCCCGGGTCGGGCCAGTGGCAATTGCTGGGTGACCTCCTCGAAGCCTACGGCATGACGCGCAAGGACATCGGTGAGGACCTGTCGTCGTTTGCGCAATCAGTCGACAAGATCAAGGACGGCAACCTTACCGCGTCGCTCATCACCGCCGGCGCACCCACATCGTCGATCGTCGACCTGGCCAACGCACGAGAGATCCGCATCGTGCCGCTCGCGGGGCCGGAAATCGAGGCGATGCGCAAGAAGCAGCCGTATTACGCGATGATCCAGTTGCCGCCCAACACGTACAAGGGGCAGACCGCGCCGGTGGACACGCTGGCGGTCATGGCGATCTGGGCCACGCACGATGGCGTGACCGACGCGATGGCCTACGAAGTGACCAAGGCGCTGTACGAGAATACGGAAACGCTGGGCCAGGTCCATCCGAAAGGCAAGGAAATCTCGCTCAAGACCGCGCTGCAGTCGGTCTCGATTCCGCTGCATCCGGGCGCCGAGAAGTATTACCGCGAAAAGGGCCTCATCAAGTGATGTGGGGGGCCAAGCGCGCCGGACGCGCGATTGGCCGCCGATACGTCCTCGTCGCGGCGCTGCTCGTCCCTGCCGTAGCGCCCGCGGCCTGCCTTACGCTGGCCAGCTATCCCGAGGGCGCGCAGCTGGCGCAGTTCGCGTTGCCCGATGATGCGACGTTCTCGATCACCTACTTGCATTCGGTCACGCGTACGCCGGTCTCGGAGCAGTATCGCGTCGAGGGCTCGGAGATCGTCGAGACCGAAATGACGTTCGAGCAGCACGGGCCGGGACTGCCGACCGAAGCCGACACGGGAGGCACATTCACGCGGCGCGACGGGCGTTTCATCGTGACCATGGATCGCCGCTTTCCGGCGATCGTGATGCAGGTGCACGCCGGCCAGGCGCCACGCCTCGTCGCGGGCCCGCGTTCGCGGGACCTCGCGCAATGGGGCAATCGCGCGCTGGCCCTGGGCGCAATTCCGGGCCGGTGCGCAGGATCGTGAATCGGCACTGCGCGCACAACACGCGATGACCGACACAACGCCGGAGCCGCACGGCGGCACGCTGACGGACCAGATCGAGGCGGTCTCGGCCGAGCAGCAGGCCAAGCTGATCCGCCAATACGACCACGAGTCGAATTTCCGCAAACTCGTGGGCCCGGTCGGCATGCTCGTGACGACGATCGCGGTCATCCTGTCGAGCTTCCATATCTATACGGCAGGCTTCGGGCTTTTAGTCGAGATCAAGCACCGCGCGTTTCACTTGGCCCTCGTCCTGGGCCTCATCTTTCTCGTGTTCCCGCGTCCGCGCCCCGCGCGCGGCACTTCGGCCGTCACCAAGGAGTGGGGCTGGGCGTTGGCCTTCGCCGCATTCTATGTCTACCTCGCGTGGGATCTGGTCCTGCAACTGTCCGCCACCGGCGAATTGCTGCACGGATGGGCCTTTCTCGCGCTGGTCGCCTTCGTCGCCGCGATTACGCTTCCAGTCAAGCAGTTCGGCGGCTACGACGACAAGGCGTCGTGGATCGATTGGCCGCTTGCGCTGTTCGCCGCCGCGATCTCGCTCTACTTCGTCGTGTTCTTCGACGACGTCTTCATCAAGCGCGTCGGCTCGCCGATCGCCCAGGACTACATGATGGGCGTGCTCGCGATCATCATGGTGATGGAGGCGTCGCGCCGCACGATGGGGCCGCTGCTGCCGGTGATCGGCATGATGTGCCTTCTGTATGCGCTGCTCGGGCGGTACATGCCGGGCGTGCTCGCGCATCGCGGTTACAGTGCCGTGCGCGTCGTCAACCACATCTACATCGGCACCGAGGGCATCTACGGCATCGCGGTCGGCGTGGTGGCAACCTACGTCTTCCATTTCGTATTGTTCGGCATCCTTGCGCAGATGACGGGACTCGGCCGCCTGTTCATGGAACTCGCGACCATCGTCGCGGGCCGTTACTCCGGCGGCCCTGCCAAGGTCTGCGTCGTGTCGTCGGGACTCTTCGGAATGATTTCCGGCTCGGCGGTCGCCAATGCGGTGACCACCGGCTCGCTGACGATTCCGTTGATGAAGAAGTATGGCTTCACCGCGCGCTTCGCCGGCGCGGTCGAAGCGTCCGCGTCGTGCGGCGGCCAGGTCACCCCGCCCGTCATGGGCGCATCGGCGTTCGTGATGGCGGAATTGCTGGGCGTGCCGTACAAGGAACTCGTGATCATCGCCATCGTTCCGGCGCTGTTCCATTACCTCGCGTGCCTGATGATGGTGCATTTCGAGGCCAAGCGCCTAAAGCTCGCGGGCGTGGAATCCCACTTGATACCGAAGCTCTCGCGCGTCATCGCGTCGAGCTGGCACCTGGTGTTCCCGCTGGTAGCGCTGGTCACGATGCTGCTGCTCGACTTCACGCCGTTCCTGTCGGCGTTCTGGGGCATCGTCCTGTGCTTCGTGTGCTCGTACATCCCGATGATCGCGCGCCACTTCGGGAACGACCGGCTGCACGGGCAGACACTGACGTGGAAACCGTTGATCGCGGGACTTTCGGAGGGCGCCAAATATGCGCTGGCAATCGGCGCGGCTTGCGCTTGCGTCGGCCTCATCCTCGGCACGCTGACGCTATCGGGATTGGGCTTCAAGTTCTCGGGGGCTGTGGTCGAGCTGGCGGCGTCCGTGGCCCAAGCTTTTAGCGCTGTCGATCCCTTCAATCTCTTCACCGCGACCAGCGGCCAGGTCTTCTTCGGGCTGATCTTCGTCGCCATCGCCTGCATCATGATGGGCACGGGCATTCCGACGACGCCGACTTACATCATCCTGGCGTCGATCGCCGCGCCGGCATTGGCGTTGCTCGGCGTGCCGCTGCTGGCGACCCACTTCTTCGTCTTCTATTACGGTGTGCTGGCGGACGTGACGCCGCCGGTTGCGCTGGCGGCCTACGCCGCGGCGGGCATCGCCGGCTCGGAGCCGATGCGCACGGGCCTCACGGCATTCCGCCTGTCGATGGGCAAGGCGCTGGTTCCCTTCATGTTCGTCTACACGCCTGCGCTGTTGTTCATCGGCTTCACGTGGAGCGCCTTTCTTTCCGCCGCGTTCTGCGGCGTCGTGGGCATCGTCGCGTTGTCGGCGGCCTACATCGGGTACTTCCGCGCGCCGCTGTCGCGCCCGGCCAAGATCGTGCTGTCGTTCGCGGGCCTCGTGCTCGTGTTCAACCAGTTCTGGCCGGATGTGGTCGGCCTCGCGGTCGTCTTCGCCGTGCTGGGCTGGAACGCACTCGGCGCGCGCCGCAGAACGGCGCCCGCCTGAACTTGCGTCAGGACGCCTTCGCCTGGGCGATCGCATCCAGCAATACGCCGGGCTCCTGCGCGCCCGACACGGCGATGTGCTGGTTGAAGATGAAAAACGGCACGCCCTGCACGCCGATTTCCCGCGCTCGCTGGTCCATCAGCACAATCGCATCGGCACCCTCCGCGGAATCAAGGAGCGTTCGTGCCGCGGCAGAATCGAATCCCGCCTCGCCGGCGATCGCGGCCAACACCGCTTGGTCGCCGATGTCGCGCCCCTCGATGAAGTACGCGCGAAAGAGCCGCTCGACCAGGTCGCTGGCGTCGCTGCGTCCTGCGCCCACGCAATCAGCCGATGCGCATCGCGCGTGTTGGGCTGGCGCACGATGCGATCGAACGCAAACGGAATGCCCGCCGTAGCGCCGGCCGCGGAAACGCGCGCATACACCTGCGCGGACCGCTCGGGTCCGCCGAACTTGTTCTCGACGTAGGTCTTGCGCGCGATGCCCCCGCGAGGCAGGTCCGGATTCAACTGGAATGGATGCCAGCGGATCGGCGCGCGGCGCGCCGCATCATCTTCAGGCAGGCGCGCGCGCGCCTCCTCCAGCCGGCGCTGCCCGATGAAGCACCACGGGCATACCACGTCGGAGATCACGTCGATCTGGAATTCGTCCGCCATGAATTGCGATGTCGAAGGTAGAGATAATCCGCAATTATGCTCGCCGGCGTCGGCCTTGCCATAATGCCTGCCGGACGGAAGCGGCTACCCGACCTGCGCTGCATTTGCGACCCCGACCATGACCCCGTCACTGCGCTGGGACATTTTCTGCCGCGTCGTCGACAACTACGGCGATGGCGGCGTCTGCTGGCGCCTGGCGCGGCAGCTGGTCGCGGAGCACGGTCTCGCGGTCACGCTGTGGATCGACGACGTGGCGACCCTCGCGCACATCGAACCTTCGCTCGATCCGCGGCGCGACGACCAGGTCGCGCGTTCCGTTCGCGTGCGCCGCTCCAGTCCTTCGCAGGCAGTCCCGTTCCAGAATCCCGATGTCGTCATCGAGGCCTTCGCTTGCGGCCTGCCGGACGCCTATCTGGCGGCGATGGCGCGCGAACCGCGGCCGCCGGTGTGGATCAATCTCGAATACCTGTCGGCTGAAGCCTGGGTGGAAAGCGCACACGCATTGCCATCGCCGCATCCGCATTTGCCGCTCACGTGCTGGTTCTATTTTCCGGGATTCACTTCCAGTACCGGAGGCTTGCTGCGCGAGGACGGCCTGCCGGGCGCGCGCGCGGCGTTCCGCAACGATGGGAAGGCGCAGCAAGCGCTGTGGCGCATCGCTCGGCGTCGAACCCGGGCGTCGACGCTGACGATTTCGCTGTTCTGCTATGCCAATCCGGCGCTGCCGGCATTGCTCGACGCCTGGGCCGAAGGTGACGAGGAAATCGTCTGCGTCGTGCCCGAGGGTGTGGCGCAGCCGGAACTCGACCGCTGGACCGGCGGCGCGGTGCCGCATCCGGGCAGGCCCACCGTTCGCGGTCGCCTCGCGCTCGCCGTCGCGAAATTCGTCGACCAGGACGAATTCGACCGCCGGTTGTGGGCCTGCGACGTGAATTTCGTGCGCGGCGAGGATTCACTGGTGCGCGGGATCTGGGCCGCCCAGCCGCTCGTCTGGCACATCTATCCGCAAGCCGAGGATGTGCACCTTTTGAAGCTCGATGCGCTGCTTACGCGATACGAAGTCGGGCTCGATCCGCGCCGTCGCTCGCGCCCAGCGCAATTTCTGGCAGGCGTGGAATTCCGGGCAGCCCGAGGCAACCGCCGCGGCGTGGCCCGCCTTCCGCGCCGCCCTCCCGGTCCTCGGGGCGCGCGGCCGCGCCTGGGCCCGCGCGCTGGCCCGCCAGACGGACTTGGCCCGGGCACTGGTCACTTTCTGCGAAAATCGTTTATAATTATAGGTTTCCCTCTAACGCGGTCGACGCTCCAGTAACTCGAACGCGCAGGAATCGTCATGAAACTCGCTCAGGAAGTTCGCGCCGGCAATGTGATCATGGTCGGCAAGGATCCGATGGTCGTGCAGAAGGCCGAATTCACGAAATCCGGCCGCAACGCGTCCGTCGTCAAGATGAAGATGAAGAACCTGCTCTCGGGCAGCGGCACGGAAACCGTGTACCGCGCCGATGACAAGTTCGACACGGTGCAGCTCGAGAAAAAGGACGTGACGTACTCGTACTTCGCGGACCCGATGTACGTGTTCATGGACAACGAGTTCAACCAGTTCGACGTCGAGAAGGACAACCTGGGCGACGCGCTCAACTATCTCGCTGAAGGCCTGCCGTGCGAGCTCACGTTCTACGAGGGCAAGGCCATTTCGGTCGAGCTGCCCAACACCGTCGACCGGGAAATCGCGTACACGGAGCCCGCGGTCAAGGGCGACACGTCGGGCAAGGTGATGAAGCCCGCGAAGCTCGCCAACGGCTTCGAAGTGCAGGTGCCGCTCTTCGTGACCACCGGCGACAAGATCGAGATCGACACGCGCACCGGCGAATACAAGCGCCGCGTGTGAACGCAGGGCATTCAGGAGAAACGGGCGCCGCGCGGCGCCCGCTTTTTTGCGAGGTGGTCAGCGCGGCGGCTTGAATTTCTTGCGTGCGCGCGCAGCCTCGGCGTGCACCGAGCATGCGTGGACATGGTCGTTGACCAGGCCCATCGCCTGCATGAACGCGTAGATCGTCGTCGGGCCGACGAACGTCCAGCCGCGCTTCTTGAGATCGCGGGACAACGCGGCGGCCTCGGCCGAGGCCGGCATGGTCACCAGGACTTCGCGGGTGAGCTTCGCGGGACGTGTCGCCGGCGTTGGCTCGAAGCGCCAGAAATAGGCAGCGAGCGAGCCGAATTCGTAGGCGAGTTCTTGTGCACGCTTTGCGTTGTTGATCGTCGACTCGATCTTGCCGCGATGGCGGACGATCTCCGCATTGCCGAGGAGCCGGTCGACGTTGCGCGTAGAGAATTTCGCGACCCGTTCGAACTCGAAATTCGCGAACGCCTCGCGAAAGCCTTCCCGCTTGCGCAGGATCGTGAGCCAGCTCAGGCCCGCCTGGAAGCCTTCGAGGCAGACCTTCTCGAACAATCTCCGGTCATCGGCGACGGGGAAGCCCCACTCACGGTCATGGTAGGCGACATAGAGTTCGTCGTTGCCGCACCACCAGCAGCGGCGGCGTCCGGCGACCGCAGTTGTAATCGTCATGACTCCATTCTAGCGAAGCGCGCCGAACAGCGGCATGCTTATAATGCGATGGACGGCGCACCGCATCGCGCCGACCAAAAGCCAACCCCTTCGCCCCGATCCGCCATGAAGCAATCCCTGTTGCTCGCGTTTCTCGTGGTCTCGTTCGGAAACGATGCCGCAATGGCACAGGGAGCGTCCCCGGGTGTGGTCGCCGGCACCGTGACGTATCGGCACCGGATCAGGCTCCCCGCCGACGCCGTGGTCGAAGTCCGCCTGCAGGACACGTCGCGCCCCGATGCGGCAGCACGCATCGTCGGCCAGGCGACGATACCGACCGCCGGCGCGCAGGTGCCGATCCCGTTTCGCATCACCTACGACCCGGCCGCCATCGACCCGACCCACAGTTACTCCGTCCGCGCCACTATCACGACGGGCGGCAAGCTGCTGTTCACCTCGACCACGATGTACCCGGTGCTCACACGCGGCGCCGGCAACGAAGCAGCGATCGAGGTGTACATGATCCTGCCCTCGCCTGATGCCGCCGGCGCCAAACCGGCCGCCGCGCTCGAGAACACTTACTGGAAGCTCGTCGCCGTCGGCGATACCCCCGCTATCGCGCTGCCTGCAGCGCGCGAAGCGAGCTTCATGCTGCATTCGGGCGACCACCGGCTGTCCGGGTCGGGCGGATGCAACCGCCTGCTGGGAAAATATGAGTTGGGCGTGGATACCGTCAAATTCGCTCCCGCGGGATCGGCAATGATGGCGTGCCCCGAAGAAGTCATGCAGCAGGAAAGCGATTTCGTTTCGGCGCTGAAGATGACGACGGGATTCAAGGTGTCCGGTGACACGCTCGAGTTGCGCAACGGGGACCGGGTGCTCGCGCGCTTCATGGCGCAGACCCCACGGTGAGAGGTCCGCCTTGACCGCAGAATCACAATACGCGCGCTTCGGCAGCGGCAAGTCGGTCCGCCGCGTCGAGGACGAGAGCCTGCTGACCGGCGCGGGCCATTTCGCCGACGATGCGTCGCTGCCGGGGCAGGCGTCCGTATTCTTCCTGCGCTCGCCGCATCCGCACGCGCGGATCGCCGCCATCGACACGGCGGCGGCGCTGGCGATGCCGGGCGTGGTCGCCATCATCACCGGCGACGACCTCGTCCGCGCGGGCGTCAAGCCGCTGCCGCTGTCGGCCGACTTCAAGCGCGGCGACGGCTCGCCCACGGCGTCGCGCGCCGCAGCACGCGCTCGCCGTCGGCACCGTGCGCTTCGTCGGCGAGGCCGTGGCCGCGGTCGTCGCGGAAAGCATCGCGCGCAGGCGCGCGACGCGGCCGAGGCGATCGACGTGCGGTACGAGCCGCTGCCGGCGTGGTCGATGCCGCACGACGCGGTCGCGCCCGGCGCGCCGCTCGTGTGGCCGGCGGCGACCGGCAACATCGCCTGCGAAGCGCGCCACGGCGACGCGGCGGCGACCGCCGCGGCGTTCGCCAAGGCCGCGCACGTCGTCGCGCTCGACCTCGTCAACCAGCGCGCTCGCCCCGTGCCCGATCGAGCCGCGCGCGACGCTCGCGAGCTACGACGCGGCGACCGACCGCATCACGCTGCGCGTGACCTGCCAGACGCCGACGGGCTTGCGCGACGAGCTGTGCGCGGCGGTGCTGGGCATTCCGCCACGACAAGTGTGCGCGTGCTCGTCGGCGACGTCGGCGGCGGCTTCGGCATGAAGACGGCCCTCTACCCCGAAGACGTCGTGCTCGCCTTCGGCGCGCGCGAACTGAAGCGGCCGGTCAAATGGTGCGCCGAGCGCATGGAGGAATTCCTGGCCGCGAGGCACGGGCGCGACCTGCGCAGCAAGGCGGAGCTCGCGCTCGACGACGACGGCCGGATCCTCGCGCTGCGCGTCGCCTCGCTCGCCAACCTGGGCGCGTACGCGACGCCGGCCGGCGTCGTCATCCAGCTGCTGATCGGTCCGTGGGTGTCGACCAGCATCTACGACATCCGCACGATCGACATCCGCATCAAGGCCGTGCTGACCCACACGGCGCCGACCGGCGCCGTACCGCGGCGCCGGGCGGCCCGAGGCGATCTACATCATCGAGCGCCTGATGGACGCGGCGGCGCGCAAGACCGGCATCGATCCGCGTCGAACTGCGCCGGCGCAACATGATCCGTCCCGAGCAGATGCCGTACAAGAACGCGATGGGCAAGACCTACGACAGCGGCCAGTTCGAGTCGGTGATGGACCAGGCGGTCGACGCTCGCCGACTGGCACGGGTTTCGAGCGCGCGCCGCCGACGCGAAGACGCGCGGCCGCCTGCGCGGCCGCGGCATCGCGACGTTCCTCGAATGGACCGGCGCCGACGTGTTCGAGGAGCGCGTGACGGTCACCGTGTCACGGCGACCGGCGACATCGAGATCTTTTCGGCGACGCAGGCGATGGGGCAGGGGCTCGCGACGACGTTCGCGCAGCTTGCCGTCGACGTGTTCGGCGTGCCGATCGAGAAGATCCGCATCGTGCAGGGCGACACCGACCGCGGCACCGGATTCGGCAGCGCGGGATCGCGCTCGCTGTTCGTCGGCGGCTCGGCGGTGCACGTGGCGTCCGAGCGCACGGTCGAGAAAGCGCAGGAACTCGGCCGCGAAGGAGCTCGAGGCGGCGGTCGGCGACATCGAGTATCGCGACGGCGTGTTCCGCATCGCCGGCACCGACCGCAGCATCGGCCTCTTCGATCTCGCGCGAGCGCAGCCGGAGGAGCGCATCGTGCTCGACTCGACGAGCACGGTCGCCGACGCGACGTGGCCCAACGGCTGCCACATCTGCGAAGTCGAGATCGATCCGGACACCGGCGCGGTCGAGGTCGTCGGCCTACTGGTCGGTCAACGACGTCGGCCGCGTCGTCAATCCGATGATCGTCGTCGGCCAGCTCGAAGGCGGCGCGGCGCAGGGCATCGGCCAGGCGCTGTGCGAGCAGTTCGTCTACGACCGCGAGTCCGGCCAGGCGCTCACCGCCAGCTTCCTCGACTACGCGCTGCCGCGCGCCGCGATGATCCGGCATTTCGCGATGACGATGGACGAGTCGACGCCGTGCCTCAACAATGCGCATGGGCGTCAAGGGCGTCGGCGAGCTCGGCACCATCGGCGCGACGCCGGCGGTCGTCAACGCGGTGATCGACGCGCTCGCGCGCGCGGGCCTGGGCGCGCGCGCCCAGGCGCTGCAGATGCCGTTGACGCCGGAGCGCGTGTGGCGGGCGCTCAACGAGTGACGGCGGCCCGCGCCGCTAATCGCAACATGTTTTTGGATACCGTCATCCGCAGCGTTGCGCTTTGCGTGGTTTGCGCGTTGCTAGGAGCCTGCGCGACGGCTTCCTCACTTTCCACCTCACCTTCGACCGCCGTCATTTCCGATCTCGCGCCCACCGGCAAGCTGCGCGCCGCGATCAACTTCGGCAACCCGATCCTCGCGACGAAGGATGCGGCGACATCGGCAGCCGCGCGGCGTTTCGGTCGATCTTGCGCGCGAACTCGGGCGGCGCCTGGGCGTTCCGGTCGAACTCGTCACCTATGATTCCGCAGGCAATGTCGTGGAGGGCAAAAATCGGGCGCGTGGGACGTCGCCTTCCTCGCGATCGACCCCGCGCGCGCAACCGAATTGGCTTCACATCGCCCTATGTCGTGATCGAGGGCGCCTATCTCGTGCCGGACGGATCGCCGATTCGCGCCAACGCGGACGTGGACCGCCCCGGCGTGCGCGTCGCCGTCGGCGCCGGCAGCGCCTACGACCTCTTCCTCTCGCGCGAACTGAAGCAGGCGACGATCGTCCGGGCTCCGACCTCGCCTGCCGTCACCGACATGCTCGTGGCGCAAAGGCTCGATGTCGCGGCCGGCGTGAAGCAGCAGCTCGAAGCCGACGCCAGGCGCGTTGCCGGTGTGCGCCTGCTCCCCGGCAGGTTCATGGTGATCAGCCAGGCGATGGCCACGCCGCGCGGCCGCGAGGCCGGCGCGAAATATCTCGCCGCATTCGTCGAGGAAATGAAAGCCTCCGGTTTCGTGGCGGAGTCACTCGCCCGCCATCGCATCGAAGGTGCGTCGATCGCGCCGCCGGGCGCGGCACCGTAGCAATCCTAAGCCGGTTTCAGCCGCCCTGCTTCAGTTGTCGCGCCGCCAGTGCGTAGCCGCCGGCTGCGCCATCGATGAAGTGAACGTGATTGTTCTCGGAAGCGGACGGCACGATACAGGTCATGATCGCGGCCGGCTGGCGGTGCATGCCGAACCGCGCGACGTTCGCGGCACGCGCGGCGGTCAAGCGCTGCTCGACGCGGTCCGCGAGCGCGGGCGTGCAGTCGAGGGTCATGCGCAGGTTGTCGTCGAATTTGCGGAAATCCGAATTCTCCACGACCTGCCGGCGATAGACCGCCGGATCGAAGCCTTTGAAGCGAATTCCGAGCGTTAGGACGAGGTACGAGATCAGCGTTTGCGCGAGTACCTTCAGCCGCCGGGTCGAGAAGGACTCCCCGGGCTGTCGCGACGCGTGCGCTTCGAGGTCCAAGCCGGGCGGCGGCCAGCCGACGCCGGGCGCGTCCTCAGGCACCGGACGCGCGACCTCGGAACTGTTTTCGAGTTCGGACAAGAGATCCTCGACCAGCTTGCGGAACGCGGGATCGCCGTGAGTAACCGGCGCCACGACCAGCGACAGGATCAAGCCGCGCGTCGCCGGAATGTCGTTCCAGCGGCACGACAGGCCGGACAAGTCGGGTCGCGTTCCGGCCGGTGCGGGCGACACGGCGAACTGCCCGGCCTTCATCGCGCGTTCCGCCCACGCAAGCCCGCCGCCCATGAACATCGCGAAGGAGACGTTCGGCGAAGGGGCGAACCGCGCCACGCTCACGTTGAGGCCCTGCTCTTTCACGGCGGAAACGGGGACGAGGGCGACGCGAAGGTCGAGGTTGAGGTCGTCGCGTGTCCACGCCGCCGTCGCGGCCAGTGCAGCGCGCGCGAGTCCATCGGCGCGCCCCGCGACGGCAAAGCTCGCGCCGTCACCGCCGAAAACATAGGGAAACGTGCGGCCGGGCAGCGCATTCGTGACGGCGGCAATGACCGACGCGCCCGCCGTGTTCACGGTCTTGTAGTGCCCCTCCTCGATGGCGCGGGTGGAACCGACGACATCGGTGAGCCCGATCAGCCAATCATCCGGCAGCGGGCGATAGCGCGCGGGGTCCATGATATTCGGGAAACCTTCGAAGATCGGCAGACGGGAATAGAAGTCGTCGTCTTCCATCGTCGTGTCCAAACCATGCGGCGGTCGCCGCAACGCCATCAACTGCGGGCCGGCCCCTGCGCCGCAGCCGTCAACGCGCGCACATCGGCCGCGCCGGCGAGCATCGCGCATTGTTCGATCAGCCGATCGGCGCTCGCAGAACCGAGAACCGGATCGACCAGGCCATGGAACTTGCGCGCGAGATCGGCATCGCTCATCGGCCGCTGCAGGCTGCCGATCGCGTGCTCGACGAATACATGCAGCGTGCGGCCGTCCCTGCAGGTCACGGCGACGTCCGCGGAAGCCTCGTCGATCGCGTCGTCCACGCTCGCGCGGACGCGGTCGCGCAATGCGACCACGTCGGCCCGGGCGACGCTCGCGTCGGAGAACTCCGCTTCACCCGCCTGCCCGAACAGGATGCCCGCGGCGCAGGCATGATAAACGCTGAACTTGGCTTCGAGCCCGTTGCGCGGCGCCGTCTTGCCGGTCAGCTCCAGCACCAGCGAATGCACTCTGAGGTCGACGCGCTCGATGTCGCCGGCGCGCAGGTCATGCGCGTTGCGCAACTGCACGCAGCCGTCGATGCGCGGGATGGATCACGATCCCGCACGCGAACGGCTTGTAGGTATTGAAGGCAATCTCGAAGCGCTGGCCGAGCCCGTCGGTGATCTCGCGCCAGTCGCACTTGGTCGAAAACGTCTGCACCAGGCCGCGCGGCGCCTCGAGCGCTCGCGGCGACGCCGTGTATCCGTGCTGCGCCATCAGCGCCGACATCAGTCCCGCGCGCGCAGCGCCGCCCAGATGAAACGGCCTTGGTCATCGATCCGAATTGCTCGCGCACGCCGATCGGCTGCGATGCGGCGATTCCCAGCGCCATCGCCGTCTGTGCCGCGTCGAGCCCCAGGAGCCGCGAGCACGCGGCGGCCGCTCCGAGCATTCCGGTCGAGCCCGTGATGTGCCAGCCGCGGTCGTAGTGATCGGGGTAGATCGTGTTGCCCACGCGGCACGACACGTCGATGCCGAGCACCATCGCATCGATCAATTGCCGCCCGCTGGCGCCGCGATGCTCGGCGAGCGCCAGCGCCGCCGAGGCGACCGGCCCGGCCGGATGGATGATCGTCTGCAGATGCGTGTCGTCGAAGTCGAACGTGTGCGACGTGATGCCGTTGAGCAACGCCGCGCTGCCCATGTCGACGCGCTCGCTGCGGCCCGAGGATCGCCGCCTGCGCCGCCGGGCCCGAGTTCCTGCATCGCAGCCAGCGCCGCCTCGACCGCCGCGTGGCTGCGATGCGCCGATCGCGCAGCCGACCCAGTTCAGGAGCGTCCGGTGCGCCTCCTTTTCGACGCCGCGCGTCCCATCCGCGCGACGGATGCGTCCGCGACGAACCCGGCCAGGATCCGCGTGACGGGCGGCGCATGGGCGTCCGCCGCGACCTTGGTGTTGTGCGCCATCTTGTCTCCGTGCTGTGCGCTTCGACCCTTGCGGCGTCACTCGCTGATCTGGATGTTGCGGTCCTTCGCGAGCTTCGACCACTTGGCGATGTCGTCTCGCATGTACTTGCCGAACTGCTCCGGCGTCATCGGCATCGGCTCCAGCGCCTCGCTCGACAACCGCTCGCGCAGGTCGGGGCTCGCGAGCAGCTTGTTGATCTCCTCGTTCAGCTGCTTCACGATCGGCGCCGGCATGTTCGCCGGCCCGACGATGCCGTACCACTGCACGCCGTCGAATCCCTTGTAGCCCGACTCCTCGAACGTCGGCACGTCCGGGAGCAGCGGATGCCGGCTGCGTGCCGGTGACGGCGAGCGGCTTCATCTTGCCGCGCCTTGATGTGCGGCAGCGCGGCGGCAAGCCCGGGAAACATCGCCTGCGTCTGCCCGCCGAGGATGTCGGTGATCGCGGGCCCGATGCCGCGATAGGGGACGTGCACGATGTCGAGGTCGGCCGCGACCTTCAACTGCTCCATCGCGAGATGCGTGAGCGTGCCCGGACCCGACGAGCCATAGGACAGCTTGCCGGGATTGGCCTTCACGTAGGCGACGAACTCCTTCAGCGTGCTCGACCGGCACCGACGGCGGCACGACGAGGACGTTGGGCGTGCCGCCGATCATCGCGATCGGCGTGAAGTCCTTGATCGCGTCGTACGGCAGCTTGCGCACCGCCGGATTGGTGCCGTGCGTGCCGACGTAGCCGACCATCAGCGTGTAGCCGTCCGGCGCCGCGCGCGCGGTCGCCATCGAGCCGACGACGCCGCCGCCGCCGCTCTGGTTGTCGACGACGATCGACTGGCCGAGCGCCTTGCCCAGCCGGTCGGCGATCGTGCGCGCGACGAGATCGACGCCGCCGCCGGGCTGCACCGGCGCGATGATCTTGATCGGCTTGTTCGGATAGCGCGCTCTGGCCGAACGCCGGCCCGACGAGGGTACACCGCGGCGGCGCCGGCCAGCAGCGATCAGGAATTTGCGTCGCTCTCGGTTTCATGGCATCCATCCGCCTCCGTTGACATGAATTGCCTGGCCGGTGATGTAACGCGCATCCGGACCGCACAGCATCCGCACCATCGCCGCCACTTCCTGCGGCGCGCCGAGCCGCCCGATTGGCGGCACCGCCGGCCGGTGCGCCGGCGCACGCGGAGAGCCGTCCCTCTCCGTGTCGATCCGTCCCGGCACGACGCAATTGACGGTGATCCGCTGCGGGGCAAGTTCGAGCGCGAGGGCCTTGGTCATTCCGGCGAGGCCCGCCTTGGCCGTCACGACATGCGCGCGCCCGGCAGCGCCGCGGTGTCCGGTCTCACCGCCGATGTTGACGATGGTGCCATGCCCGCTGCGCACGAGGTGCGGCAGGCAGGCCTGCGAGCACAGAAACGCGCCATCGAGGATGACCGAAAGAATGCGCCGCCAATCGACGAGGGACATGTCCGCAAACGCCTGTTCGGTGCGCAGCGCCGCGTTGTTGACCAGCGCATCGATGCGGCCGAAGCGATCGACGGTCGCCGCGACCATCGCCGCAACGTCGTCCGGATCGGTTACGTCCGCGAGGAAGCTCGCTGCCTTCGCACCGCGCTCCTCGACCAGGCGGACGGTCTCGGCGACGTCGGTGCGCGAGCGATCGACATTGACCATCACGCTGGCACCGCCCGCGGCCAGCGACAGCGCGATCGCCCGGCCGATGTTGCGGCCGCCGCCGGTGACAAGCACCACGTTCCCCGCCAGTTCCCGGCCCGGCGTCAGCCCTGCCTCGCTCTGCATCGCGCGATTATCGCCCAAGTCGACGCCGCGCGCCGCGCGGCGCGCCAGCAACGGGTGGGTCGCGCCTGCGCGCGCTTCATTGCCCAATGTCGCGCAGCGCAGGCGCGACCCACCCGTTGCGGACTGACGCCACCAATGTGCCAAAATCGGTGGCAGAATCACCGCTGCCCATGCAAGACATCACCCTGCACATTGCCTCGAGAAGCGACGCGGCGACGCTCGCCTCGATGTCGCGCGACCTGATCGAGGCCGGCCTGGGCTGGCGCTATCGGGCGCAGTCGGTCCGCGAATTGATCGACGATCCGGAAACGGTGACGCTGGTCGCCCGCAATGGCGAATCGCTGGCGGGGTTCGGCATCATGAAATTCGGCGACGAGCGCGCGCACCTCGTCCTGCTGGCCGTGCGTCCCGCATACCAGCGGCGCGGAATCGCGCGGCGCATCATCCACTGGCTCGTCGAATCCGCCGCGACCGCGGGCGTGGTATCCATCCACGTGGAGCTTCGCGCGCGCAATACGGCGGCATATACGTTCTATCGTGCGATTGGCTTTGCGGAAACGCTGCGCTTGCCCGGTTACTATTCCGGACGCGAAACGGCCATCCGCATGCTGCGCCTGTTGCGCGCGCCCGCCGGCGCGGCACCGTAGCGCTCGGTCAGCCTCGGTTCCCCCCGGTTTCCGCCCGCGGCTGCAGCACGACGCGCGCGCCTTCCGCGTGCATCGTCTTCACCAGCAGCAAGAGCAGCGCGTGCACGGCGCGGGTGGCCGGCGTCGGCGTGCCGGTGAGCTCGCCCAGTTCGATCACCGCCCCAATCAGCGCGTCCACTTCGACCTGGCGCCCGGCTTCCACATCCTGCAGCGTCGATGTCTTGTGCTTGCCGATTTTCGCAGCGCCATCGATGCGCTTGTCCAGTGGCACGCGGAACGTGACACCCAATTTTTCCGCGACCGCCTGCGCCTCGCGCATCATGTCGGCGGCCAGCGCGCGCGTCGCCGGCTCCTCGCAGATGTCGACGAGCGTCGCATGCGTGAGCGCGCTGATCGGGTTGAAGCTCATGTTGCCCCACAGCTTGAGCCAGATTTCCGAGCGGATGTCGGCGAGCACCGGCGCCTTCAACCCGGCACCGACCAGCGCTTCGGCGACGTTCCTGACGCGCGCGCTTTCCGTGCCGTCCAGTTCTCCGATCGGGAAACGGTCGCCTTCGAGGCGCCTCACAACCCCTGGCGCGACGATATCGCCCGCGGGATAGACAACGCATCCCAGCAGCCGGCGCGATTCGATGCTGCTTTCGATCACGCCGTTCGGATCGGCCGACTTCAGCCGGTAACCCGCGTGCGGGCCGTTGAAATTCTGGAAGTACCACCAGGGCAGGCCGTTCTGGGTCGACACGACCACGGTGTCGTCGTTGAAGAGCGCCGCCATCTGCGGCGCGACGGTTTCGATGACGTAGGCCTTCAGCGCGAGAAACACGAGGTCCTGCACGCCGGCTTCGGCGCACGTTGCCACGGCGCGAATGTCGCCGGCAACCTCCTCCGTGCCATCCGGGGCTATGAGCTTGAGCCCGTTCTTGCGGATCGCCTCCAGGTGCTCACCCTGTTCGACGACCGTGAGCGTCTGGCCGGACAACGCAAGGCGAACAGCAAGTATTCCGCCGATCGCACCCGCGCCGATGACTGCGATTTTCATCGATTATTCGAAACGATTGGTCAGCGCGCCGATGCCGTCGATGACGATGCTGATGGTGCTTCCGGGTTTCATGGAACCGACGCCGATGGAAGTGCCGCAGGCGATGACATCGCCGGCCTCGAGTGTCATGTCGCGCGAAATGAGGCTCACCAGCGCAACCGGCGCAAAGATGATGTCCGCCACCGGATAGTTCTGCCGCTCCTGGTCGTTGAGGATCGTCATGACAGCGAGCCGCGAAGGATCAAGGCCAGTGGCGATCACCGGACCGAACACGCCGAATGTGTCGAAGCTCTTGGCGCGCGTCCACTGCGCGAAGCCCGGATCCTTGTTGAGGATTTCGCTGGCCGTGACGTCGTTGACGCACGTATAGCCGAAAATGCAGTTCGCGGCGTCCGCCTCCGACACGGCGCGGCAACGCTTGCCGATGACGATGCCCAGCTCCCCTTCGTAGATGACCTTGCCCGCGTAATTCGCCGGAACACGGATCGTGTCGCCGCCGGCCAGGAACGAGTTGTTGCCCTTGAGGAAGTACAGCGGCTCGGCAGGGACGGCGTGGCCGAGCTTGGTCACGAGTGCACGGTAATTGTCGACCAGCCCGATCATCTTGCTTGGAGACGAGGGCGTGAGGAATTTCACCGCGGCGAGCGGGATCGACTCGCCGGTGGCTTGCGGATCGGCGAACATGTCGCCCGCATGCACCTCGAGGGCGTCGCCCTCGACCGTGCCGAAGCATTCACGGCCCTCGTACGCAACGCGTGCCCACAGCGGCATGGTGCCCCTGCCCCTTCTCGTGATCGCCGCTATTTCACGCTCATTTGACGGTATCCGCACCCGCCTTGGCGATGACGGCATCCTGTGCACCCGTGCCGCCGCTTACGCCGATGGCGCCGATCACTTTGCCCCCCTCGATGATCGGCAGTCCGCCGTCCGCACCCACGACGCCCGGGAGTGTCGCGACATAGGGGTGGCCCGACTCCATCGCGTCGAAGAAAGTTTTGGTCGGCCGGCGGAAGATCGCCGCCGTTCTCGCCTTGGCTTGCGAGATGGCGACCGAAGCATTCTGCGTGTCATCGAGTTTCTCGAAGTACACGAGATCGCCCGAAGGATTCACGATGGCAATGGCCATTTTCCAGTTGCGCTTCCTGGATTCGGCCGCCGCCGCATCCGCCACTTTCTTTGCGCGCTCGAGCGTGATCGACGGGCCGTACGGAATATCGAAAGGTATCGCGTCCGGAATGGGAGCAGGCGCCGGGGCCGGTGCCTGCGCTTGCGCCGTTACACCGAGCAGCAGTCCCGACATCGCCACGACCACCGTCAAGAAATGTTTTCGCATGAACGTTTCCTCCGCCGTTGTCTTGTGAATGCCCGGAAGTCTCGCGCGCTGCTTGCATCGCATTGCGCAAGCTGGTGCAAAGAATCGCGCGTCGAGCAGCCCTGCGCGACATCGCGACCGCCAAGGTACCACTTCGCGCGGGCCTGCAACCAGCGTCCGTGCATGGGGAAAATTTTGTGCGGCGCAGCGAACCGTTTCAGGTTCCCGCGAGGAAGAAGTCGACCATCCGCGAGATCTGGCC
This sequence comes from uncultured beta proteobacterium, assembly GCA_963755065.1. GTDB lineage: Bacteria > Pseudomonadota > Gammaproteobacteria > Burkholderiales > Casimicrobiaceae > VBCG01. The sequence goes on along the minus strand of CAVWIM010000002.1, from coordinate 111,175 downwards.
GCGCATCATCTCGCGGCCGGTTACGGTCGTGCAGCCGCATTCGTCGGCGAGCGCGAGCAGTGGCGTCCGCTCGGGCTTCACGATGGCGTCGAACACGACCAGATGGCGCGGCAGCGCCACGATCGTCATCGGCAGCCGCGCGTCGTCGAGCATGCCGGCAGGCGTGGCGTTGAGCAGGATGTCGACGTCAACCGTAGTCGCCGGTCCGGATATCACGTTCACACCGGGGTTGGCGCCGGCGACCTTGGCAGCGAGTGCGCTCGCGCGTTCGGCGTCGATGTCGAACACGCGCAATGACGAGGGCCGCTCGCGTCCGATGGCGACCGCAATCGCCGATCCCGCTCCGCCGGCGCCCAGAAGCATGACGCGCTTGCCGCCGAACGCAATTCCCCGCCGCCGGAACGCCTCGACGCAGCCCAATCCGTCGAAGATCTCCGCATGCCAGCGGCCATCGGTGCCTCGCGCGAGCGCATTGGTTGCGCCGACGACGCGTGCTTGATCGCCCAACTCATCGGCGAGCGCGCACGCCCGCACCTTGAACGGAATCGTGAACACGAGGCCGCCCAAGTTCTGCAACCGCAGCAGTTGCGGCAGCGCCGCGTCGAAATCCTCGGGCAGGACGTGCAGCGGCACGAGGATCGCGTCGCGCCCGCGGCGGCGGAACTCCGCGGTGAACATCTCCGGCGAGCGAACCTGCTCGATCGGGTGTCCGACGATGCCGAATACGCGCGTCTTGCCGGAGACGTAGTCGACTTCGTCCTGGAACTCCATGAAGGATTCGCTTCGGTGCATTGGCGGAATCGGCGAATGATGATGCGGCCGCCAGGCTAAGGCAAGCGCCACGCGCTGTGCGATCCACGCCCGGCGGCGAAAAGTGCGCTGCGTCGGGCTGCTAGACTTCGCATGTGGCCCGCCCCGTAACCTTGTTTCTGTCGCAGATGCTCGAGTCGTCGCCGTTGCGGCACGCCCCCTTTCGCCTGTTCTACGTGGGTTCGATCGCAACCGCCGTCGGCTACACGATGCAGGCAACCGTCGCGGCGTGGCTGATGGCGACGCTGACGCCGTCGGCGCTGATGGTGGCGCTCGTGCAGACAGCGAGCACGGCGCCGTCCTTGCTGCTGGGACTTCTGGCCGGCGCGCTCGCCGATATCGTCGACCGGCGAAAGATCATCCTTGCCACCCAGATCGTGCTGCTTGCCGCCACCGCGATCCTCGGGCTCGCAACCATCGCCGGACTCACCGGCCCCGGCACGCTGCTCGCGCTCACATTCCTGATCGGCGCCGGATTCACGTTCTACATGCCGGCCCAGCAAGCGAGCATCAACTCGTTCGTCTCCCGGATCGAGCTGCCGCGCGCGGTCGCGTTAGGGGCCGTCGCGTTCAACGTCGCTCGCGCCGTCGGTCCGGCGCTCGCCGGCGCCCTCGCCGCATGGCTCGGTACGGGCAGCGCACTCATCACCAGCGCATTCTTCTTCGTCCTGATGATCGTCGCCGTGCGCGCCTGGAAACCCCGCGACCTGCAGCTTCCCGGCATCCCGGAGACGCTTTTTTCCGGCGTTCGGAGCGGGCTGCGCTATGCGCGGCACTCGCGCCCGATGCGCGCGCTGATCATCCGCAACCTCAACTTCTGCGTTTGCGCGAGTTCGCTGTGGGCGCTGCTGCCCGTGATCGCCCGGGACCAACTGGGACTCGGGGCCGGCGGTTACGGCCTGCTGTCCGCGAGTTTCGGTATCGGGGCGGTAGTCGGCGCATTGTCGATTCCGCGCCAGTTGCTGAGCCGCACGCTGAATGCCGTGGTCACGTCAGGAGTCCTGCTGTGGACGGTGGCCACGCTGCTCATCGCGGCCACGGACATTACGGCAATCGCCCTTGTCGGGGCCTGCTGCGCCGGCATGGCGTGGGTATGCGTGCTGGCAAGCCTGTCGGCGGGAACCCAGAGCAGCGCACCGGCGTGGGTGCGCGCGCGCGCCGTCGCGATGAACCTCGTCGCCGTGCAGGCAAGCCTCGCGCTCGGCAGCGTGCTCTGGGGCGCGCTTGCATCAGCGAGCGGCACGCGGGTCGCGCTCGCCACATCGTCGACCGTCATGTTCCTGCTGCATGTGCTGAACCGCCGTGTCAGCGTCGCGATGGGCAGCGAGGCCGACGTGACGCCCGCCGTGCAACTGCCGGACCTGGCGATCGCCGTCCCACCATTGCCCGATGACGGCCCCGTCCTGATCCAGATCGAGTACCAGATCGCGCCGGAGCAACTCGAGGAATTCCTGCGCGCGATCCACAAGGTGGAGGCGACGCGGCGACGCAATGGGGCGTCGAGCTGGCGGGTCTTCCGCGACGTGGCCGAAGATGGCCGCTACGTCGAGCGCTATGTCATCACGTCGTGGGCGGAATACGTGCGCCTGCGCACGCGGATGACGATGGCCGATCGCAAGCTGCAGGACCGGGTCGCGGAAATGCAGCGTCAGGACATTCCCATCCGCGTTTCACGGTTGATCGGCGTGGGGCGGCAACTCTAGCCGCGGGACGCCCGGGCAATCCCCGTATGATGGCGTCAGGCAATTCCAAGGAATTCTGACATGGAACCCAATGCAGCGAAAATCGAAGCCCTGATCCGCGAACTGCTGGTCGAGATCGGCGAGGATCCGAACCGCGAAGGACTGTTGCGCACTCCGCACCGGGTCGCCGCCGCCATGACCTTCCTCACTTCCGGCAGCCGGATGAACGTGGAGAAGCTCATTAACGGGGCCATCTTCACGCAAGAGACGAACAGCATGGTCATCGTCAAGAACATCGAGGTGTACAGCCTTTGCGAGCACCACATGCTGCCGTTCTTCGGGCGCTGCCACATCGGCTACATCCCGAGCGGGCGCGTATTCGGCGTCAGCAAGCTGGCGCGTCTGGTCGACATGTATGCGCGCCGGCTGCAGTTGCAGGAACGGCTGACCGATCAGATTTCGCAGGCTGTGATGGAGTCGATCGGCGCCGTCGGCGTGGGCGTCATGATCGAAGCGCGGCACCTGTGCATGATGATGCGCGGCGTGGAAAAGCAGAACTCGGTGATGGTGACCTCATCCGTCGTCGGGCAGTTCCGCGAGTCGACGGCGACCCGCGAGGAATTTCTGGCGCTGATCGGCAATCGCGCCACGTAGCCAAGCCGCACTCGGCGCGGCGGATCGCTACTGCCCCTTGCCTTTGAGCAGCGCCTTCAGGTCGGCGAACGGCTTGTGCGTGGCGCGGGACTCCGACCCGGTGGCCGACGGCCCACCCCCTCGCGCGGCCTCGAGCTGCCGCGCGTGCTCGTTGTCGTGGCAGTAGACGCAGAGCAATTCCCAGTTGCTGCCATCCGGAGGATTGTTGTCGTGGTTATGGTCGCGGTGGTGGACGGTGAGCTGTGCCACGTTGCTGCGGTCGAATTCCCGCGCACAACGCCCGCAGATCCATGGGTAGATCTTGAGCGCCTGCTCGCGATAGCCCAGCGCGCGCTGCTCGCTCGCGCGGCGTGCGCCGGCCACGATCCGATCCAGCTTCGCGTTGTCCGGTCGATCCGTATTCGACGCCATCGTTCATCCTTTTGCGATGGACCGCATCACGTTCCGCAGTAGTTCCTCTGCTCGCGAAAGATCGTGGGCCGCGCCCATTGCCGCGAACACTTCGCGCGCACGCGTTGCCTCGGCGCGCGCCGCGACCTGCTGTGCCGCGTTCCCGTGCGCCAGTTGCAGCGATGCATGGTGATACCACGCGCGACCCAGTTCGAGCCGGCTGCCAAATTCCGTAAACGCGACAATCGCGCCGTCGTACGCGCGTAATGCATCCTCGAATCTTTCCCGCGCGACAAAAATCTCACCCTGCACACGCCGCGCAAGCGCGAGATAGTGCGTCGACCCGGCAAACTCCGAGAGCGCGATCGCCTGGTCCACCAAACTCGCCGCGTCATCCAGGCGTCCTGCGCGGAAGTGGGCCTCCGCCGCCCGCCCGATCACCAGGTTTTTCGCCACGCCATTCTCAGAGTCGCGCACGAGCGCGACATACTGTTCATACCATTCTAGCGCGACCGGAATATCGGAGCGTTGCATCGCGGAGTAGCCGAGCGCATGCAGCGTCCATGCCGACAACACCAGCTGGTCCAGTTCCTGCGCACGTGCCCACGCCCGTTCCGCGTGCGCCTGCGCCGCAACGTCGTCACCCAGGTCCGCCACGACGATGGCCAGCATCGGTTCGAGCCACGTTGCGAGCCGGCCTTCACCGATCTGCGCGGACAGTTCCAGCGTGGACTCCCCCGCGGCGCGTGCCGCTCCCAGCTCGCCCTTGCCATGCAGTCCCTGCACGCGGGCGAATCCCGACCATGCCACGCGGGCGAGGGAACCGCTCTTGACGCCGAATTCCCTGTCGCGTTCGGTGTTGGCGAGCGCGTCGTCCCAGCGACCGCGGCCCGCGGCATTTTCCGCGAGGAATTCGTAGCCATTGGCCGTCGCGTGCGGAAACTGCTTGCGCTCTCCCAGGGCGATGCTTCGGTGCGACCAAGCGTCGCTTTCGGCGTAATTCAGCAAATGCTGGTGGGCGCCGGCCAGGAACGAATAGATGGCCGCGAGCGTGCCCGCATCGTCGAGCGGCTCCGCCAGCTGCCGCGCCCGTTCGAGGAATTCGATCGCCTTCCGGTGTTCGGCCCGGTAGTGGAAATAGCGGCCCATGAATGCCGTCGCCAACGCCAGCTCTTTGCCCTGGGTCGCGGGATCGAGTTGCGCGAGCGCCGCGTCGAGATACGCGACCCCTCGTGCATCGCCGATGTTGCAGTACACGGCACCGATCTTGGCATTGAGCGCCGCCCGCGTCTCGGGCGAGGTCACGCGCGCGAGCGAACGTTCGTAGCTCGCCACCGACGGATGCGTCACACCGCGGGCTTCCAGCGTGTCGCCGATCTCCTCGTCGATTTGCGCAAGATCGCCGTCCCGTTGGAGCGCTTCGGCGGACTCGCGCGCCTGCTCCAGGAATTTCAGTGCCTCGTCGAGCGCGAACACTCGCATCGCGATGCGCGCTGCGCGGCGCGCGTAGGCGAGCGAGCGTGGGAGGTCTCCGGCCTGCATGAAGTGATGTGCCAGGTCCTGCGCATGCGCGTCGGCACCCTGCCCGGCGGCTGCGCCATCCCGCACGGATGCGCCGTACAGCGTCTCCAGCGTCTCGCCGATCCGCTGATGCAGCCGGCGCCGGCGGATGGGATTCAGCTCCTCGTAGAGCACCTCGCGAATCTTGTCGTGGGTGAAGGCGAAGCTGTCCTCGCTGCCGGATGACGAAGCACCGGCGCCACCCGCGTTCGCCCGGATGAGCTGCACCGCGGTAGCCTCGTCCAGCGCGTCGAGCAGCGCGTCCTCGTCTGCCGGCGACACGGCGGCCAACTCACGGAACGCGAAGACCTTGCCGAGTGCCGCCGCCGTGCGCAGCGCATCGATGGTCGGTTCGCTCAGTCGGTTGAGCCGCCGCCCGATCGCTTCCTTGACGCTTTGCGGAATGACCAGTTCATGGGTTTCCTTGCGTCCCCAGCCGTCTTCGTCACGGTAAATCTGGCCCTGCTCGATCAGCGACTTGATGACCTCCTCGATGAAAAACGGATTGCCTTCGGTCTCGCGGTAGAGCGCCGCAGCGAGATCGTCGGACACGCTTTCGACGCCGAACAGCGCCGCCAGCAGCGCGCCCGTGTCGGCGAGAGTCAGCCGTCCCAGCGCGATCCGCGTGCCCAGCCGTTCGCGGTTCCACTCGACCAGCGCGGATGCGAGCGGATGCGCGCGGTCGAGCTCGGTCTCGCGATACGCGACGAGGACCAGCACGCGGTCGTTGCGCAGATGGCGCAGCAGGTAATGCAGGAGAGACAGCGTGCTCTGGTCCGCCCAATGCACGTCGTCGATGAACAGGAGAAGGCCGCGGTCCGCCGCGAGCGACTGGAGGAAGCGTGCCGTGTTGTCGAAAAGGCGCAATCGCTCCTCGTTCGGCGACAGCGGCGGATTGGCGGCGAGCGCGCCCAGCTTCAGTTCGATCTCGGGGGCAAACTTGGCGATTTCGGGCGCGGTTGCGCCGAGCGCCGTGCGCAGCGACTCGGGACCATGCCGATGCGTCCATTCGCGGAACGCTTCGACGAACGGCAGGTAGGGCGTGGTCGCTTCGTATTCGTAACATCCGCCGCGCAGGATCGTCGCGCCACTCTTTTGCGCATGCGCGACCAGGTCCTGGGCCAGCCGCGTCTTGCCGACGCCCGGCTCACCCGAAAGCATGGCCAGGTGCCCGCGCGCCTGCTGCGACTGCGCCCAGAGTTGCTCCAGATGTTGACGTTCAGGCGCGCGGCCTACGAGCCGCCCGCGCACGAGCTGACTCAATGGCGCAGCCGTCGCCGCGGTAGTGTCCTCGACCCGCAGCGGCGGAAACACGGATGGCAGATCCGCGGCGACGAATTGGTAGAGGTTCTCGGCGTCGGCCAGCCCGCGCAGCTTGTGCGGGCCCAGGTCGCGCAGCGTGGTCCCGGCCGGCAGCGCCTGGCGAGTACGCTCCGCCACGGCGGATGAAATCAGCGTTTGCCCGCCATGCCCCGCGGACATTACGCGCTGCGCGCGGGCGAGCGTGAGCGACGAGACATATTCGCCGTTGTGCGCTTCGGCGAAACCAGTGTGCACGCCCATCCGCACCCGCAACGCGCCGATTTCACCCCACCTTTCCTGGTGCAGCGCGCGCTGGGCGGCAAGTGCCGCGGCAAGCGCGTCGCCGGGCTCCTCGAATGCCGCGCAGAACCCGTCGCCCAGGACCTGGAACACGTGCCCGCGATGGCTGCCGATCGCGCCCTGCAACACGGCGCCATGGCGAGCCAGGGCGTCCTTCATCGCTTCAGGGTGCCGCTGAATGAGCGGCGTCGACCCTTCGATATCAGTGAAAAGGAAGGTGACCGTGCCGCTGGGCAAGGTGTTCATGGCGCGCCACGCAGAACGTTTGCGGAAGTCTCGAACGCTGGATTCGGCAAACGCCGAGTCTGCCATTACTTTGCAAGCGGCGCCACTCAAGGAAACCGAGCGTTATACAATGCGCGTCCCGTTTCACCGAGCACGCCATGCCCTTCGAGAAACGCCTCAATGCGTTGCCGCAGGAAGTCTTGCAGGGCCTCAACCGCGGCATCGAGAAGGAGAGCCTGCGCGTGCGTCCGGACGGCGCACTCGCCACGACGCCCCATGCGTCGCAACTGGGCTCGGCGCTCACGCACCCGCACATCACCACGGACTTCAGCGAGTCTCAACTCGAACTCATCACCGGTGTGCACGCGAACGCCGCGTCGTGCCTCAAGGAACTGACCGAAATCCACCAGTTCGTCTACCGCGCGATCGGCGATGAACTGTTGTGGTGCGCGAGCATGCCCTGCGGACTGCCGGCGGACGACGCCATCCCGCTCGGCCGCTACGGCAGTTCCAACGTGGGCCGCGCGAAACACGTGTACCGCATGGGCCTTTCCCATCGTTACGGCCGGCGCATGCAAACGATCTCCGGGATCCACTACAACTTTTCGCTTCCCGGCGCGCAATCGAACGACGCGTATTTCGCGCTGATCCGGAACTTCCGCCGCCATTCGTGGCTCTTGCTGTATCTGTTCGGTGCTTCCCCCGCCGTGTGCTCGAGTTTCGTCGCGGGCAGGCCGCACGAGCTCGAACGGCTGGGCGACGGCACGCGCTACCTGCCGTACGCAACCTCGTTGCGCATGGGGCGGCTGGGCTACCAGAGCGACGCGCAGTCCTCGCTCAAGGTGAGCTACAACAACCTGGAGAGCTATGCCGCGTCGCTGCAGGATGCGCTCACTCGGCCTTACGCGCCGTACGAGGGCATCGGCATTCGCGATGGAAACGATTATCACCAGCTCGGCACGAGCATGCTGCAGATCGAGAACGAGTTCTACGGGACGATCCGGCCCAAGCGCGTCATCCGGCCGGGCGAGCGCCCGCTGCATGCACTGCGCGAGCGCGGCGTCGAATACGTCGAGGTGCGCCTCATGGATCTCGACCCGTTCTGCCCGATCGGCATCACCGCGGGTACGCTGCACTTTCTCGACATGTACCTGCTCAACTGCCTGCTGCGCGACAGCCCGCCCGACACTCCCGGCGAACTCTCCGCCATCGTGCGTAACAAGCAGCAGGTCGCATCGCGCGGCCGCGAACCCGGCTTGCGTCTGGTCAAGGGGTCGCAGGAAGTGCCGCTGGTCGAATGGGGCGGCCAAGTGCTTGCCGAGTGTGCGCCGATCGCGGCGGCGCTCGATGCCGCGAACGGCGCCACCGCGCACCGCGATGCGCTCGCTAGCGCCGTCACCGCGCTGGAGAATCCTGCCACGACACCTTCGGCGCGCGTGCTCGACGCGATGGCGCGCGAGCACGGCAACGCCTATGTTCGCTTCGTCCTTGCGCAATCGATTGCGCACCGCGAGACGATCCTGAAGCTGCCGTATCCCGCCGAGGTCGCCGAGCGCTTTGCGCGCCTGGCTCGGGAGTCGATCGCGAGGCAGCGCGAAATCGAGGCCGGCGATTCGTTGTCCTTCGAAGCATACCTGCAGAAATACCTGTCGCCGGCCAGCCTGAATGTCTGAGGCCTGAAACCGGATGGCGCGCTTCGAAACCATTGTGCTGGGCTTGGGCGCGATGGGCAGCGCAACCGCGTATCAGCTGGCCCGGAAGGGGCACCGGGTTCTCGGCATCGATCGCCATTCCCCCCCGCACGTGCACGGATCGACGCATGGCGACACGCGCATTACCCGCCTCGGCATCGGCGAGGGCGCGCAATACACGCCGCTCGCGATGCGCTCGCACGAGATCTGGCGCGATCTCGAGCGGGAGACCGGCCGGACGCTTCTCACCACCAATGGTCTCCTGGTTCTCTCCAGCGCGGCGAAGACATCGCGAACCCACGTCGAGAATTTCTTCGCGAATACGATCGCAGCCGCAAGGAAATACGAGATCCCCCATGAACTATGGGACGCGGCGCAGATCCGGCGACGGTTCCCCCAGTTCAACGTCGCACACGACGAGGCGGGCTATTTCGAACCCAGTGCCGGCTTCCTGCGGCCGGAAGAGTGCGTTCGCGTGACTCTCGACCTCGCGCGGCAGCACGGCGCGGAACTGCACCGGGACGAACGGGCGCTGGCCTTCGATGCGTCCGATAGCGGCGTCACGGTGACGACCGACCACGGCGCGTATTCAGCGGACCGGTTGATCGTCACGGCCGGCCCGTGGCTTCCGGAGCTGGTCGGCGACGCGGTCACTCGACACCTCACGATTTATCGCCAGGTGCTCTGCTGGTTCGATATCGACGGACCGGTCGCGCCGTTTCTTCCGGAGAATTTTCCGGTCTTCATCTGGGAGCTGCAGGGGAAAAAACAGGGGATCTACGGATTTCCAGCGATCGACGGCGCTCGAGGCGGCGTGAAGGTCGCCACCGAACAGTATGACGGCACGACTAGTCCGGAAACGGTTGAACGGCGCGTGTCGGACCCGGAGGTGCGCGCACTCTATCAAGAGTACATTGCTCCGAACATCTCCGGGTTGAGCGGCAGGTGCGTCAAGGCCACTACGTGCCTGTATACGGTAACGCCCGATTTCGGATTCCTCATCGATACGCTTCCCAACGCGGACCGTGTGATCATCGCGTCGCCCTGCTCCGGCCACGGCTTCAAGCACTCGGCCGCGATCGGCGAGGCGCTGTCGGAATGGGTCATCGAGGGCGGGAGCCGTCTTGACCTTGGTGCATTTTCGATGAAACGCTTCGGCTGACGTGTGTCGATGGGCGAGAGGTTCCGATGAAGCGAGTGCTGGGATCTTCGATTGCGTTTTTGAGGCGGCATCAAGTATTGACGTTCTTCCTGATGGGCGCATTTTTCCTGGCGTCCGGCGTCGCCTCCATCGACCTATACCTCGTCCTCAAGGCCAACATCGAGCTGTTCCAGAAATACGGGTCGGCGGTGATCGACGACGGCGCGCTGCAACAGTTGGCCGAGATTCTCGGCACCGCCGTACTGAGCGTTCTCTGTTTTGTCCTGTTCGTCGTCTGCGAGCGAATCGTCGTCGACCGCTTGACCGCGACGCTGCGCGACGTCAGCCGTGACGCGCCGCATTGACCAGGCTCACGCAGCCTGTTCGGCAACGGATTGGGGCTCTGAGTCGTCTTCCGGCGTTTCCAGCCGGACGGGGAAACCCCACAGCCTGCGCAGATGGGCAACGACGGTCGCCGCGGCATCGTTGAGCGGTCGCCCGCGCCGCTGTATGTGGCGAAGCGTCAACGACCGATCGCCGTCGCGATCGAAGCGGACGACCTGAACATCCGGGACGCGATTTTCCTGTGCATGCTGCTGGGCGAGCAATTTGCGCACGCGGCGATAGCCGTGCTCGTCGTGGATGCTGTCGACCTTGAGGGTGCTTTCGGAACTCTGGTCCGCGATGGCGAACAGATGAAACTCGCGGATGAGCCGTGGTGACAGGTATTGGGCGATGAACGACTCGTCCTTGAAGTTGCGCATCGCGAAGTCGAGTGCGCTGCGCCAATCGCTGCCGGCGAGATCGGGAAACCACACGCGATCCTCGGGTGTCGGCTTTTCGCACATCCGGCGCAGGTCGGCGAACATGGCGAAGCCAAGCGCGTACGGATTGATCCCGCTGTAGATGTTCGAATCGAACGCCGGCTGGTAGACGACGTTCGTATGGCTCTTCAGGAACTCCAGCATGAAGCCGTCGTCGACTTGCCCCTGTTCGTGCAACCGGTTGAGAATCGTGTAGTGCCAGAAGGTTGCCCAGCCTTCGTTCATTACCTTGGTCTGGCCCTGCGGATAGAAATATTGCGCAAGCTTGCGCACGATTCGGACCACTTCACGCTCCCACGGCTCGAGCTTGGGCGAAAATTTCTCGACGAAATACAGGATGTTTTCCTGTGGTTCCTGCGGAAACGGCTTCGCGGCATTCGCCACGGGTTTCGTGGCATTTCCCGGCAACGTGCGCCACAAATCGTCGAACTGCCGCTCGCGATGGGCGGCGCGCTCGGCCAGTCGCGCGGTTTCGGCCCTGTGCGTCAGCGCAGCAGGTCGCCGGTAACGATCGACGCCATGGGGCATCAGCGCATGGCAGGCGTCGAGCAATCCCTCCACTGCGCAGGCGCCGTGGCGCTCCTCGCACTCCATGATGTAGCGGCGCGCAAACACCAGGTAGTCGATGATTCCATCCGCGGAGGTCCACTGCCGGAACAGATGATTTCCCTTGAAGAATGAATTGTGCCCGTAGGACGCGTGCGCGATGACCAGCGCCTGCGTCGCCATCGTGTTCTCTTCCATGAGATACGCGATACACGGATTGGAATTGATCACAATTTCGTAGGCCAGGCCCTGCATGCCGCTCTTGTAGGCCTGCTCGTTGCGGATGAATTCCTTGCCGTACGACCAGTGCGGATAGCCGACGGGCAATCCGTTCGACGCATAGGCATCGAGCATCTGCTCCGACGTAATGATCTCGATCTGGTTGGGATACGTGTCGAGGCCGTACTCGCCGGCAACCTGCGCAATCGCCGCGTCGTAGCGCTCGATCAGATCGAAATCCCAGTCGGCACCATGCGATAGGGGATTCATGGCCCTTCCTTGCGAAAGAGCTCGCGGAACACCGGGTAGATTTGATCACGCGAGGAGGCACGACGCATCGCGAAGGTGCCGCCGGGCTCGCTCAACCGTTCATATTCAGCCCAGAGTGCAGATGCGTGGTCGGAAGCATCGACAGGGGCCAATTCGAGATACGTGTAATAGCGCGCCGCCGGCAACAGACGCTCGCGCAGGAACCGCGCGCTGCGGGCGGGATCGGCACCGAAAGCGTCGCCGTCGGACGCCTGGGCCGCATAAACGTTCCAGCCGTGGGCGTAGCGTTCGCTGCGGATCTTGTCAGCCAGTTCCAGCGCCGAATAGACGACTGTGCCGCCCGAGCGCTGGTCATGGAAAAAGGCATCCTCGTCCACTTCCTCCGCGTCATCGGTATGGCGGATGAACACGAGCTGCACTTCCTCGTACTTGCGTGTGAGGAACAGATACAACAGGGCAAAGAAACGCTTGGCGAGGTCTTTCTTGTCCTCGTCCATCGATGCCGATACGTCCATGAGGCAAAACATCGCCGCCCGGGCGACCGGCTCGGGCCGCCAGACCCGATTGCGATAGCGCAGGTCGGGTTCGTCCAGGAACGGTATTCGGTTGCGCCGTCGCTCCACCAAATCCAACTCCGTGTGGATATCGGCCGCCTGGCCGGCTTCGCCGACCGCAGCGGCAACCGCAAAGGCCTCCTCCAGCGCCAGCGACTGGCGCGCGAGACCGCCGGTGAGTGCGATCCGCCGCGCGAGCGCCTGCGTCATCGTCCGAATAACTGCGAGGTTCGCCGGGACCCCGGTCTTGGCGAACCCGGCGCGGATGCTCTTTTGCCGGTGCGTCCGTCCGAACTCGGTACGCGCCAGCCGCGGCAACTCGAGGTCGTCGAAGAAGATCTGCATGAACTCTTCACGCGACAGCGAGAACACGAATTCGTCCTGGCTGTCGCCTTCGCCACCGTCGCTGCCGCTACCGCCACCCGCGGCGCCGTCCGGCCGAGAGATGCGATCGCCAGCCACGTATTCGCGATTACCCGGCAGCACGAATTCGCGATCGCCGCCACGGCCGAAGTTGAAGGACGGTTCCGACAGGTCCTTCTTCGGCACCCGAACTTCGCCGCCGCTTTCCATGTCGGCAAGTCGCCGGTCACCTATCATTTTCTTGACCGCATCCTGAATGTGCAGCTTGTACCGGCGCAGGAAGCGTTCGCGATTAACCGCACTCTTACCGCGATCGTTGGGTCGGCGATCGATCAGGTAGACCATGGCAGTGCTCCCGCGGTCACCTTGCCGGCAGTCACGATGACTTGTGCACGCGCAGGTACCACTCGGCGAGCAGGCGTACTTGTTTTTCGGTATAGCCTTTCGCTACCATGCGGGCGACAAAATTCTGGTGCTTCTGCCTGTCGTCGGTGGATGCCTTGGCATTGAAGGAAATCACCGGCAGCAGGTCCTCGGTATTCGAGAACATCTTCTTCTCGATGACTTCGCGCAGCTTTTCATAACTGCTCCAGGCCGGATTGCGACCTGCATTGTTGGCGCGTGCCCTCAAAACGTAGTTGACGATCTCGTTGCGGAAGTCCTTGGGGTTCCCAATGCCCGCCGGTTTTTCGATCTTCTCCAGCTCCGTGTTGAGCGCCGACCGGTCGAAGCTTTCGCCGGTTTCCGGGTCGCGATAGTCCTCTTCCTGGATCCAGCAGTCGGCGAACGTGACATAACGGTCGAAAATGTTCTGACCATACTCGGCATACGACTCCAGATAGGCTGTCTGGATTTCCTTGCCGATGAACTCAGCGTAGCGCGGTGCCAGGTAACCCTTGATGTGCTCTACGTAGTGGCGCCGGGTTTCGTCGGGAAGGTCTTCACGCGCAAGCCGATGCTCCAGTACATACATCAGGTGAACCGGATTGGCGGCAATTTCGGTCTGGTCGTGATTGAACACCGCGGACAGGACCTTGTAGGCGAAACGCGTCGACAAACCGGTCATTCCCTCGTCCGGGCCGGCATAGTCGCGGTACTCCTGCAGCGTCTTGGCCTTGGGATCGACGTCCTTCAACGTTTCGCCATCGTAGACGCGCGCCTTGGAATAGATGCTGGAGTTCTCGGGCTCTTTCAACCGCGAGAGAACGGAGAACTGCGCCATCATGTCGAGGGTCCCCGGTGCGCAGGGCGCCTTCATCAGTGACGAATTGGCGAGCAGCTTCTCGTAGATCTTCACCTCGTCCGACACCCGGATGCAATACGGCACCTTGACGATGTAGATCCGGTCGAGGAATGCTTCGTTGTTCTTGTTGTTGCGGAAGCTGTGCCATTCGGATTCGTTCGAATGCGCGACGATGAGCCCGTTGAACGGGATGGCTGAGAACCCTTCGGTTCCCTTGAAGTTGCCTTCCTGCGTGGCAGTGAGCAACGGGTGCAGCATCTTGATCGGTGCCTTGAACATCTCGACGAACTCGAGGAGCCCCTGGTTGGCCAGGCACAACCCTCCCGAGTAGCTGTATGCGTCCGGATCGTTCTGCGAGAGATGCTCGAGCTTGCGGATGTCGACTTTGCCGACCAGCGACGAAATGTCCTGATTGTTCTCGTCGCCAGGCTCGGTCTTGGTGATCGCCACCTGGCGCAGGACCGACGGATTGATCCGGACCACGCGGAATTTCGACAGGTCGCCGCCGTTTTCCTGCAGCCGCTTGATCGCCCATGGCGACATGATGCCGGTCAGATAGCGTCGCGGAACGCCGTAATCTCCTTCCAGAACGGAACCGAATTGTTCGGGTGCGAACAGGCCGAGCGGCGATTCGTTGACCGGCGATCCTTTGATCGCGTAGATCGGATGCAGCTCCATGACCGACTTGAGGCGCTCGGCGATCGACGACTTGCCACCCCCGACCGGACCCAGCAGATAGAGGATCTGCTTCTTCTCCTCGAGACCTTGCGCCGCGTGCTTGAAGAAGGCCACGATCTGCTCGATCGCGTCCTCCATGCCGTAGAACTCGCGGAACGCCGGGTAGCGCTTGATGACGCGATTGCCGAAGAGCCTGGCGAGGCGCTGGTCGTTGCGCGTGTCAACGAGCTCCGGCTCGCCGATTCCAGCGATCATGCGCTCGGAAGCTGTCGCGTAAACGGTGGGATCGCGTTTGCAGAGTTCGAGGAAGGCGTCGAGGCTGAGTTCCTCTTCCTGCGTCGCGGAATAGTTGGAACGAAACGTTTCAAGCAACGTGCTCATGGTCGTACCTCGTCAGCAATCGAGTGCCATGCCGAGCATTTCGATGAACCTCATTCGCCCCCGGCATACAGGGCGAGCTACCTCCCTTTCGTCAGTAGTATTCAATTTGCGCAAGTCTCGCGTATCAACTTGCGGGCAAGTTGCGTGCGCGTTGAGACGCGGTCTTGCGTGCGGTTGGTCGTGTCTGTTGACCTTGAACGCATATCCCGTGCCAACTTTCGAGCAGCAGTTCGGCGCGTCGAGTGCCAATGACTCAATTTCTGCAATGCAATCATCGATGCATCACTGGCTTGCGGCGGGGAAGCGCGGCGCCCGGTGTGGAGCAAGTGCAGGCTTAGCGACACTGGACGCGTGCAAACATGTGTCGCGTCGTGGTGGCGAATTGCGGCCCATGCGCGCATTGCAGCACTGACCTCAATCAAGCTGCCTGTTTCCGGACTTGCCCCTTCATCGTATCCACTTTCGCCTGCTCGGCCTGACACCGCGGGCCCGAGAATTCCGCCGCCAGCGCATCGAGAAACACGCGGGTGCGCGCGGGCATGAGCCGGCGGCCGGGAAACACGGCCATGGCAGTGACGGGGGCAAGCTCCAGTCGGCGAGCACGGGGACCAGTTCGCCGCGCTGCGGACGTAGGGCTCGGCGAAGTGGTCGCTCACTGTCGTAATGCCCGCCCCTGACCGGGCGAGGCGGATCAGTAGTTCCGGAGAATTGGCAGTCGCGCGGCCCGGGGGAATGCCTTCCCAGCGCTGTTCGCCGCGGGTGAGCACCCAAGGCATCGGCTCGCCGTTGCGCGACAAGCAGGCGCAGCGCGTCGTGCTCCATCAGCGCTTCGGGCTCCGACGGGCATTCCGCGGCGCGCGAGATAGGCAGGCGCGGCGTAGAGACTCATCGTGAACACGGCCAGCCGGCGCGCCGCGAGCGACGCGTCGTCGGGCAGTTCGCCCATGCGGATGGCGACGTCGAAATTCTCGCCGACGAGGTCGACGAACCGCGGCGAGAGGTCGACTTCGAGCGAGATGGCGGGATAGCTTGGCGATGAACTCCGCGAGCAGCGCGCGCCAGCACGACGGTTGGCGAAGTCGCCGGGCATCGACACCCGCAGCCGGCCGCTGGGCTCGACTTGCCGATTCTGCGCAAGCGAGGCCGCCGCCTCGACCTCGGCGACGACCTGATGCGCGTGTTCGAGCACGCTGCGGCCGAAGTCGGTGACGCGTGAGCTTGCGGGTGGTGCGCAGGAGCAGGCGCTCGCCGAGCTGCGCCTCCAGCGCAGCCACACGCCGGGAAACGGTCGACTTGGGCAGGCCCAGGCGCTCGGCGGCCCGGCTGAAGCTGCCGTCGTCCACCACCCGGGCGAAGAGGAGCAGGTCGTTGGGTTCGAGGTTCATGGCGTACCTCGATTGTCCCTCTGACAGCAACAATGTTATCCATTTACATATGCTTTCTGGCTATTCATGAGCAACAATTATATTCACTCCATCGACCGCTGTCAACCGAAGGAGTGACCATGAACATCCTGCAAATCAACTCGAGCGCCCGCACCGACGGCTCCCATTCGACCCGTCTCGCCAACGCGCTGGTCGAGCGCACTCGCGCAAGGACAATCCCGAGGCCACGCTCACGGTGCGCGACCTTTCGCGCACGCCGCATCCGGCGCTCGACGAACCCGCGCTGCAGGCGCTGTTCACGCCGGCCGACAAGCGCACGCCGGAACAAGCGGCGCGCGTCGCGCTGGACGACGCATTGATTGCCGAGATCCAGGCCGCAGATGTGGTGGTGCTGGGCGTGCCGATGTACAACTTCGGCGTGCCGGCGCAGCTGAAGAACTGGATCGACGCGATCTCGCGCGCCGCAGGTGACGTTCCGCTACACCGCCAACGGGCCCGAAGGCCTGCTCAAGGGCAAGAAGGTTTACGTGGCGCTGACGCGCGGCGGCAAGTACCGCAACACGCCGGCCGACACGCAGGTGCCGTATCTGAAGACGTCTTCACGTTCCTCGGCATGACCGACGTGCAATTCGTCTACGCCGAAGGCCTGGCGATGGGGCCGGAAGCCGAGCAGAAGGCGCTCGCATCGGCGCATGCGCAAATCGAGGAAGCTGGTGGCGCAGTCGCAAATCGAGGAGCTGGTGGCGGCGTGAGTGCGAAAAATGCAGGTAACGACGCCGCAGGCCGTCAACACAGGAGCAGGCTAATGACTGACGACAAGCATCAACACGCCGGCAACCGAGACCGTTACGCATCCGCGCGCGGTGGAGCGCGTCGTCGACGGGGCAGCCCACGTCCGACGGCGCGGGCGTGAAGCTCACGCGCGTGCTGACGCAGCCGCTGCAGCGCCGGCTCGATCCGTTCCTGATGCTCGACGCGTTCGGCACCGACAATCCCGCAGGACTACATCGGCGGCTTTCCGGACCATCCGCATCGCGGCTTCGAAACCGTGACGTACATGATCGCCGGCCGCATGCGCCATCGCGACAGCGCGGCCACGAGGGCCTGCTGCAGAACGGCGGCGTGCAGTGGATGACGGCCGGGCGCGGCATCATCCATTCCGAGCTGCCCGAGCAGGAAGACGGCCGCATGGAAGGCTTCCAGCTCTGGCTCAACCTGCGCGCGCAAGGACAAGATGCGCGCGCCGTGGTATCGCGACATCCAGAGCGCCGAGATTCCGGAGTTCACGACACCGGAAGGCGTGACGGCGCGCGTCATCGCGGGCGCGAGCCACGGCGTCGACGGCGCGATGCAGCGCGAGATCACCGAGCCGCTGTATCTCGACCTCGCAGTTTCCAGCCGGCGCGACGCTTCGCGCAGGCGCTGCCGCCGAAGTCACAACGCGTTCGTCTACGTGTATCGCGGCGGCGTTGCAGATCGGCGACACGCACGTGCCGGTGCAGCGGATGGCGATTCTCAAGAACGCCGCCGGCAGCGATGGCGTGGTGCTGCGCGCGCGACGCAGCGACGCGCGCGCTGCTGATCGCAGGCAAGCCGCTGGGCGAGCCGATCGCGCAGTACGGCCCGTTCGTGATGAACACGCACGACGAGATCTTCCAGGCGGTGCAGGACTACCAGGCCGGGAAGTTCTCCGCGGCGGCGTAGGCGACCGGCAGCGGTTCGACGCATCCTCCGCGTCGAACCGCATCGCTAAGGCTGCAACTCGACGAACTACAACCCCAGGCGATCGATACCCGCACGACCTTGGTGCGGCCCGAATGGTCCAGCACGGTGACGGCGACGGTGATCCGTCTTTGCGGCAACGCGCCATCGCCGATTTCGCGACGTCAATTCCGCGTCGAGCGTGAGTGTTTTTTCCGTGCGCAGCGCTCGCCCGATGGCCGCGCCTGAAGAAATCCGCCACACGGCATCCAGATCAATGCACTGGCGCCGTGCGTGTCATGACGTCCTCCCTTGAAGTGATTGGTGATCAAAGCATGTCGCTGCCGTAATATAGGCAAGATGTAGCAGTTGGTGTGCCGTTTGCTGCGCAGTTTCGTGTATCCGCCCTCTATGGAGGTCCCATGAACGAAGAGACATTCAACTTGAGCATTCGCAAGTTTCTTAAAATGGTCGGCGTCAGTTCGCAGCGCGAGATCGAGCAGGCCGTCGCCAAGGCGATGGCCAGCGGTGCAGCTTCCGGAACCGAGACGTTCCCCGCCAAGGTGACGCTGCACGTCTCGGGCCTCAACCTCCAAGTCGACTTCGACGGCGAGATTCGGCTGGAGTAGGAGCGTTGCAGTCGCATCGCGCGAAGAAAATCAGACGCTGATCGCGGCCTCGACGACACCGGCGGCGACGAAAGCGTCGATGTCGGCATCGGCATAGCCATATTCGCGCAGCACCTCCCGCGTATGCTCCCCAAGGAGCGGCGCCGGGCGTGTGATCACCGTGGGCGTCGCGGAAAAATGCACGGGCAGCCGAGCGCCTTGGTCGGCCCGGCCTCTGGATGCACCAGATCGACCACCATGTCCGCGCGCGAGCGTTTGCGGATGCGAGAGTGCCTCGCCAATCGAGTGCACGGGTCCGACGGGCACGCCGGCCGCATCGAGGGCGTCGCCCATTCGGCCTTGCGTTCGCTTCGCCAGCACGCGTTCATCGAAGCGCAAGGGCGTCGAGATTCGCCATGCGCGCCGAATTCGTGGCGAAGCGCGGATCGTCGCGCCACTCCGGGTGTCCCAGCACGTCCGCGATGCGCTCCCAGTTGGCCTGGTTCGCGCCGCCGATGTTGATCCAGCCGTCGCTGGCGCGAAACGCCTGGTACGGCGCCGTCAGCAGATGCGCGGAGCCGGTCGGGCCGGGCGACACGCCGGTGGCAAAGTAGATTGCCGCATGCCAGTACGTCTGCTGCAGTGCCGCCTCCATCAGTGACGTGTCGACGACCTGCCCCTCGCCGGTCTTCTGCTTGTGTGCGTACGCCGCGAGGATGCCGACCGTCGCGAGTATGCCGGCATTGATGTCGGCCACCGAATTGCCGGTCTTGACGGGCGGCCCGCCTGGCTCTCCGGTCACCGACATCAAGCCGGCAAAGCCCTGCGCAATGAGATCGAACCCGCCCTTGTCGGCATAGGGACCGTCGCGACCGTACCCGGAAACCGCGCAATAGATAAGCCCCGGATTCGCGCGCGCCAGCACGTCATAGCCGACGCCCAGCTTCTCCATCGTGCCGCGCCGGTAATTCTCCGTCAGCACATCGGCGTCGCGCACCATGCGCAGCAGAATCTCGCGTCCCTGTCGCGTGCTTCAGATCGAGCGCGATGCCGCGCTTGTTGCGATTCAGGATCAGGAACGGCGCCGATACGCCGTTGATGCGCGGCTCGCGGTAGCCGCGCGAGTCGTCGCCGCCGGGCAGCTTTTCCACCTTGATGACGTCCGCGCCCATGTCGGCGAGCATCATTCCGCAGGTCGGGCCGGCCATGATCTGCGCCAGTTCGAGCACGCGCATTCCGGCGAGCGGACCGCGATGCGGTGGCTTGTTCGCGGCGCCTCGCCCATCGCCCTCATCGTCCGACGAAGGTCCGGCTTCCGCTTGGCGAGAAACGCCGCGTAGCCGATGCGGAAATCCTCGGTGTCGAAGCAGGCGAAGCACTCGTCGTACTCCTCGGCGGTGAGCGGCCGCGCGTCGGCGAGCCGGCGCGCGAATTTCTTGTGCCAGCGCGCGACCAGCGGCGCGCCTCGGCGATGCGCTGCGCCGTCGCCAGCGCCTCGGCCGCGACCTGGTCGTCGGCGACGACACGCGTGACGAGGCGCTTTTCCTTCGCTTCGTGCGCGTCGAAGATCCGCCCTTCGAGCAGGATCTCGAGCGCGACGTCTGCGCCGGCGAGCCGCGACCAGCGGCGCCATTTCCGGATACGCCATCACGAGGCCCAGATTCTTGATCGGCGCGCCGAAGCGGCTCGACGCGCCGCAGATCCGCAGGTCGCACAGCGCGGCGATCTCGAGACCGCCGCCGACGCAGATGCCGTGGATCTGCGCGACCAGCGGATGGCGGCAGGCGGCCAGCGCGTGCGCCGTCGCGTGCATCACCTTGCCGTAGTCGATCGCCTGCGCCTTGTTCGCGCGCTCGGTCGCGAACTCGCGCGATGTCGTTGCCGGGCGAAAACGCCTTCTCGCCGGCGCCGCGCACGATGATGCAGCGCACGGCGTCGTCGGCCGACAGCGCGTCGATCGTTTCGCCCAGCAGCCGCCACATCGGCTTGGTCAGCGCATTGAGCTTCTCGGGACGGTTGAGGACGACCGTCGCGATCGGTCCGTCGCGTTCGAGTACCATGAGTTCGGTCATGGTGCGTCGTCGCCTCATCGATAGAAGAAATCGACGAGGCCCAGCCCGTCACCGGGCACGTAGGTCACCAGCAGCAGTACGGCCAGCAGCACGCCGATGAACCAGACATTCACCCGCGTCACCTCCCAGATCGATTCCTTGGCGATCGAGCTGGCGACCATCAGCACGCTCGCCACCGGCGGCGTCTGCTGGCCGATGCCCAGGTTGATCGTGACGATCAGCCCGAAATGCACGGGATCGATGCCCACCGACCTTCACCAGCGGCATCACGACGGGCACGACCAGGATGATCGCCGCCGCCGAATGCAGGAACATGCCGAGGAGCAGGAAGAGCACGTTGAGCAGCGCCAGCACGACCCACTTGTTCTGCGTCAGCTCGGAGACCGCGCGCGCGAGCTGCTTGCGGCGCCTGCACCTCGGTGAGGTAGGTGCCGAGCAGCGCGCTGGTCGCCACCAGCAGCATGACGACGGCCGTCTGCACGCCGCCGTCGATGATCGCCTCGCCGCAACTGCCTCGAGATCGAGCTCGCGATAGATGACGAGCCCCACGAACAGTGCCGCGACGACCGCCAGCGCCGCGCCTTCGGTAGCCGTGACGACGCCGCCGAAGATGCCGCCCAGGATGATGATCGGCAGCAGGAACGCCCACAGCGCCTCCCGCGCGGTGCTGCGCGACGCGCTTAGCACGAGAAGCCTCCTCGCGCGGCAGGTTGTATTTGATCGCGCAAGCGAGTACGCCATCGCCATCAGCGCGAAGCCGCCCAGTACGCCGGGAACGATGCCGGCGACGAACAGCTGCACGACCGACGTCTCCGCCATCACCGCGTAGAGGATCATCGGGATCGACGGCGGGATGATCACCGCGAGCGTGGCCGCCGACGACATCACCGCCGCGGCGAGCGGCGCCGGATACCCCTTCGCCTTCATCCCGGGAATCAGGATCGAGCCCGAGCGCGGCGACGTCGGCCACCGCCGAACCCGAGATCTCGGCGAAAAACATCGATGCGCCGATCGATCACGTGCGCGAGGCCGCCGCGGATCCAGCCGAAAAGCGACGACGCGAACGCAATCAGCCGGCGTCGAGATCCCCGACGCGTTCATGATGGCGCCGGCCAGGATGAACAACGGAATCGCCAGCAGCGGAAAATTGGTGGCGCCGTTGTAGGTGACGATGCGCCAGGTTGGGCAGGATGCCGATGCCATGGCTCGCGACCATCGCCACCACGGCGACGATGCCGAGCGACACGGCGATCGGCACGTTGATCAGCACCAGCGCCAGGACCGCCGCGAACAGCAGCAGCATGATGCTCATGGACCTCCACGCTTGCGCTTCGCCGCGCGCTGCCAGTGGGCAGCGCCGCTCGGCCAGGCGCGCAGCGCCGCCGGCATGCCTTCCGCAGCGAGGTCGCCGGCTCCGTTGCGGCGCGCGACGACGAGATCGGCCAGATGCGTGCACTCGGCGACGACGATCAGCGCCGCGGAGATCGGGATCACCGACTGCACGACGCTGATCGGGATCGCACGGCAGGCTCACCATGTGATCGGTCGCGAGCACCGGCAGCACCCACAGGCCCACGACGCCCAGCAGCAGGAAAAACGCGATCACCAGCACCTGCGCGACGATGCTTGTCATGCGGCGCGCGGCCCACGGCATCTTCTCGACGACTTCCGGGCAGCCGATGTGGGCGCGCCTGACCGACGCGAGCGCCGCGCCGTAGAACGTGAGCCACGCGAGCAGCACCGACGCCGACTTCGTCGTACCAGATCAGCGACTGCGCCGACGAGCGCGGAAGATCACGCCGGCGGTCACCTCGACAGCCAGCAGGATCATCAGCGCGGACACGACCCATTCGAGCAGCCGGCCGTAGCGGTTGCGGAACGCGCCACGCGCGGCGACAGGCGCGCTGTGGCGGTCCTGCGCCCGTGCTCACTGCCGCAGCGAAACGGCGCGGTCGATCAATTCCTTCGCACCGGGCACTTCCTTGCCGAACTCCTCGTAGATGGGCTTGCTCGCGGCGACGAACGCGTCCTTGTCGACGTCGTTCACCTGCATGCCGGCCTGCTTCAGCTTGCCCAGCAGTTCCAGGTCGTCCTTCGCGGCCGTTTGGTAGACGAACGCCTGCGTCTCCTTCGCGGTGTCTTCGAGCACCTTGCGCACGTCGGGCGGCAATTCGTTCCAGCGCTTGGTCCCGACAGTCAGGTACGCGGGCGTATAGACGTGGCCGGAGAGCGACAGGTATTTCTGCACTTCCTGGAGCTTGGCGGAATAGATCTGCGTGAACGGATTTTCCTCGCCATCCATTACGCCCGTCTGCAACGCGGTGAAGAGCTCGGAGAATTTCATCGGGCTCGGATTGGCGCCGTACGCCTGGAACATCTTGACGCGCCACTTGCCTTCCGGCACGCGCAGCTTGATGCCCTTGAGGTCGTCGGGCACCTTGATCGGACGCTTGCTGTTGGTGATGTGGCGGATGCCGTTCTCCCAGACCGCCAGCACCGTCAGACCCTTTTTCTCCGCTTCCGGCTCTAGCTTCGGCCAGAAGATCTCCTTCTCGATCCGTGCCATGTGCGCGCGATCCTTGACGATGTACGGCATCTCGAAGATGCCGAAAAGATCGACCTCGGAACTCATGACGGTGGAGGGCAGCGCCATGTCGAGCGTACCGAGCTTCAGCTTCTGGAGCATTTCCTTGTCGCCGCCTAATTGGCTCGAGCCGAACACCACGACCTTGGCCTTGCCGGCTAGCTTGGCATTGGCGCGCTTCGCGAATTCGTCGGCGCTGACCTGGAACAGCGAACCCGGCTCGCCGACGTGACCCAGCTTGATCTCCGTTTGCGCGTGAGCTGTCGCGACAATAAAAACGCTGCAGAACACGGTCGCAACAGCGAGCAATTGCCGCAAGCCATGATTGACGCGTATAGCCAATACTGGATCGAACGTCATGTCGCACCTCCTCCTCGAACGTTGTTCGTATGGCCCGATCAGCGCACCAGCGCGGCACCCTTCAATCCGGCTGCCGGAACGCGGCTGTCGCGCGCGGTGCCGGGTACTGTGTCGCGGAGGTAATCGAGCGCCGCCTGCACGCCGCCAGCGCGGCAGGGAACGCCGGCGAGCTCGAGACCCATTTCGACGCCCGCAAGCGTCCCGCAAAGCATCAGGTCGTTGAAGTAGCCCAGATGTCCGATGCGGAAAATCTTTCCCGACAGCTTGCCCAGTCCCTGGCCGAGCGACAGGTTGAAGCGGTCGAGCACGATCTTGCGGAACGTATCGGCGTTGTGTCCCTCGGGCATCATTACCGCAGTCAGCGACGCGCTGTATTCGGCGGGTCCGCGCACAGAATTTCCAGCCCCCATGCGCGCACCGCGCGGCGCGTGGCCTCGGCCAGACGCTCGTGGCGCGCAAACACGCGGTCAAGGCCTTCGTCCAGCAGCATGTCCAGCGCCTCGCGCAATCCATAAAGCAGGTTGGTCGCCGGCGTGTAGGGAAAATAGCCGGTCGCGCTCATCGCCAGCTGGTCGTTCCAATCCCAATACGAACGCGGCAGCCGCGCCGTCTTCGCCGCGGCGAGGGCCTTGGCGCTGATCGCGTTGAACGAGAGCCCGGGCGGCAGCATCAGCCCTTTTTGCGACCCGGCGACCGTCACGTCGACGCGCCACGCGTCGTGACGATAATCGATCGAGGCCGAGCGACGAGATCGTGTCGACCATGAGCAGCGCAGGATGCGCGGCGCGATCGATCGCTTCACGCACACCGGCGATGTTGCTCGTCACGCCGGTCGACGTCTCGTTGTGCACGACGCACACCGCCTTGATCGCGTGCGCGTTGTCGGCGCGCAGGCGCGCTTCGATCTGCGCCGCGGGCGCGCCATGCCGCCAATCGCCGGGGAGGAATTCCACCACCAGCGCGAGGCGCTCGGCAATGCGCTTCCAAAGCGTCGCAAAATGCCCGGTCTCCGCCATCAGCACGCGATCGCCGGGCGACAACGTGTTGACGAGTGCCGCCTCCCAGGCACCGGTGCCCGACGACGGATAGATGACGACGTCGGCCTCGGTCCGGAACACCTTCTTCATCCCGGCCAGGATCGCCTTCGTCGAGGGCAGCGAATTCGGGCCCGCGATGGTCGATCGTCGGCTGGTCGATCGCGCGCAACACGCGGTCCGGCACGTTGGTCGGTCCCGGGAATCTGCAGGAAATGGCGACCGGACGGGTGGCTATCGAGCTTGAGCATGTGGACCTCGACGCTTTCGCGCGGCGGCAAAAACCTTGCGTCGCACTTGCAGGATCGACAAAATAGCATGGTAGCCAGCGCGACAACATCGTGCCGGCCACGCGCAGCCCAAGCCAGTCACCGGCACGCCGCGGAAATCCCCTTGAACGCGCCGACGCCGCAGCCCCTGCTGTTTCACCCCAGCCGCGGGAACGGTGAACTCGCCACCCGCCTGCGCAGGCGCGGTGGAGGGCACGGTGCTGTTCGATCCCGCCTCGCGCGGACGGTACGCCACCGACGCGTCCATCTACCAGGTAGACCCCGATCGGCGTGCTTGTCCCGGCGCACGACGACGATGTCCGGGCGGCGCTCGCCGTCTGCCGCGACTTGCGCGTGCCGGTGCTGCCGCGAGGCGCCGGCAGTTCGCAATGCGGCCAGACCGTGGGTGCCGCGCTCGTGATCGACCACAGCAAGCACCTGAATCGCATCATCTCGCTGGACAAGGAGGCGATGACGGTCACTGTCGAGCCCGGCGTTGTGCTCGACCAGCTCAATGCGTGGCTTGCGCCGCACGGCCTCTGGTTTCCTGTCGATGTCAGCACGTCCGCGCAAGCGACGCTGGGCGGCATGGCCGGCAACAATTCCTGCGGCTCGCGCTCGATCGCCTACGGCAACATGGTGCACAACGTCCACGCCATCGACGCGCTCCTCGCCGACGGCACGCCAGGCGCGCTTCGGCCCGCGAGCCGGAAATGCGCATCGGCGGCGCCGCGCGGTGCGCAACCTTGCTCGACAAGCTCGTCGCGATCGGCGTGCGCGAACGCGACGAAATCGAGCGCCGGGTTCCGGCAGTTGCTCCGCCGCGTCGGCGGCTACAACATCGACGTGTTCCATCCGCAAAGCGTGCGTCCGTATACGACCGACGGCAGCGTCAACTTCGCACACCTGCTCGTGGGCAGCGAAGGCACGCTGGCGTGGACGCGCACGCTGACGTTGAAGGTGTTGCCGCTGCCTGCGCACCGCACGCTCGGCGTCGTCAACTTCCCGACGCTGCACCGCGCGATGGAATGCGCGCGCGCGCATCGTCGGAGTTCGGGCCGTCGGCCGTCGAACTGGTCGACCGGACCATGATCGACCTGGCGCGCGGCAATCCGGCGTTCCGGCCGGTGATCGATGCCGCGCTGACCGGCGAACCGGAGGCGATCCTGCTGGTCGAGTTCACTGGCGGCGAAGCAGCCGATTCCCTGCGCAGATTGGAGGACCTCGTCGCGCTGATGGGCGACCTGGGCCTTCCCGGCAGCGTCGTGCGGATGACGGATGCCAAGGCGCAAAAGGCGTTATGGGAGGTGCGCAAGGCGGGCCTCAACATCATGATGAGCCTGCGCGGCGACGGGAAGCCCGTGTCGTTCATCGAGGATTGCGCCGTTCCGCTGCAGCATCTGCCGGACTATGTCGACCGCCTGACGGAAGTGTTCCGCAAGCACGGCACCCGCGGCACCTGGTACGCGCACGCGTCGGTCGGCACGCTGCACGTGCGCCCCATTCTCGACATGCGCCGCGACGGCGCGGCCAGGATGCGCGCGATCGCCGAGGAGGCGAGCGCCATGGTGCGCGAATACAAAGGCGCGTTCTCCGGCGAGCACGGCGACGGGCTCGTGCGCAGCGAATGGGTGGCGTGGCAGTTCGGTCCGCGGCTCACGCACGCGTTCGAGGAAATCAAGGACCTGTTCGATCCCGCAGGTCTCATGAATCCCGGCAAGATCGTGCGGCCGTCGCGCATGGACGACGCGTCGCTGTTCCGCTACCCGCCGGCTACCGCACGTTGCCGATCGAAACCGCGCTCGACTGGTCGGCGTGGGATGTGCAGAACGACCCGCTCACGGAAACCGTTTCGGCGCCGGGGACTGGCGGCGATCCGGCGCGCGGCTTCGGCAAGGCCGTCGAGATGTGCAACAACAACGGGCACTGCCGCAAGTTCGACGCGGGAACGATGTGCCCGAGCTATCGCGTCACGCGCGACGAGGAGCACCTGACGCGCGGCCGGGCGAACACGCTGCGGCTCGCGCTTTCCGGCCAGCTCGGGCCGGACTTCGCGTCCGAACCGGTGCGCGCGGCGCTCGACCTGTGCGTGAGCTGCAAGGGCTGCCGCCGCGACTGCCCGACCGGCGTCGACATGGCGAAGATGAAGATCGAGTTCATGCATCACTGGCAGCGCGCGCATGGTCTCGGCGCTGCGCGAGCGCATGATCGCCCACCTGCCGCGCTGGGCGCCGCGGGCGGCCGCCATGCCGTGGCTTGCCAATCTGCGCGATACGCTGCCGGGGGCGAAGACGCTGGCCGAAAAATGGCTGGGCTTCTCGGCGCGCCGTTCGTTGCCGCGTTGGCGCCGCGACACGTTCCTGCGCGCGGGCGCGCCGGCAAATACCCGTGACGACGATGCGGACGTCGTTCTATTCGTCGACACCTTCACCAATTACTTCGAGCCGGAAAATGCCCGCGCCGCCGTCGCGGTGCTGCGTGCGGGCGGCTTTTCGCGTCCACGTTGCGCGCGCTGGTGCCGGCGATGCCGAACCTTCGCGGCCGCTGTGCTGTGGCCGCACGTATCTGGCGGCGGGACTGGTCGACGAGGCCACGCGCGAGGCACGCCGCGTCATCGCCGCGCTGGCGCCGCATGTCGCGCGCGGCGCCCCCGTCGTCGGTCTCGAGCCCTCGTGCCTCTGCACGCTGCGCGACGAGTTCCTGGTGATGGGGTTAGGAGACGCCGCGCAGCGCCTGGCCGAGCGCTCCCTGACTGATCGAGGAATTCCTGGAGCGCGAGCATCGCGCCGGGCGAATGCGCTTGCCGCTGCAGCCGCTGCCACAGACGCGCGCGCTGCTGCACGGTCATTGCCACCAGAAGGCCTTCGACGCGGTATCGCCTGCGATCGCGGTGCTGAGATGGGTTCCGGGTCTTGCGGTCGACCTCGTCGAATCGAGCTGTTGCGGCATGGCCGGCAGCTTCGGCTTCGATGCCGAGCACTACGACATTTCCATGCGCATGGCCGAGCTGTCGCTGCTTCCGGCCGTGCGCGCGGCGGCACCCGACGCACTCATCGTCGCCGACGGCACCAGTTGCCGTCACCAGATCGAAGACGGGACGCGCGCGACCGGTCGACGCGACGCGGTGCATTCGGTGCGCGTGCTCGAGCGGGCGCTGGCTCCGGCGCGCTAAAGACAGACGTATTCGACGAACTCGGGGGTATCTTCGTCGCATTGATGGCCGAAGGTAATGCGGCCGCTGCCGCGCAGGATCAGCTCTTCCCGCCGCAGCATGATCTCGGGTTCGCCCTTGACCGTGCAAAAGGTCCCGTTGGAACTCACATCGATGATCACGAATTTGTCGCGCCGGCGCTCGATGCGCGCGTGCAGGCGCGAGGCTTTCCGGTCCATGATGACCACATCGTTCTGCGCATCGCGGCCGAACGTGATGGGCGCGGAATCCTGGTTCAAGTCGAGTTCGCGTGCGCCGTGCGTCAGCTTGAGCCCCACGGGACGGATCTGCGGCCGCGTGGAGAGTGCGGTCAGCTCCTCCTCGGACTCCTGCCAGATCAGCTCGAACGTCCGGATGTCGGCCTGCTTGCCGCGCACCGTGTGCGCATCCTGGTCGCGCGTGCGCGCGCGCAGCGCGGGCGACAGCACTTCCACCGTCTCCAGCGAAACGAGCGTTTGTCCGGCCTTCGCCAGCGCCGACAGGCGCGCGGCGACGTTGACCGAATCGCCGTAGACGTCGGCGTCGTAGTCGAGGATCGGTCCGAAGTGGAATCCGGCGTGGATGGCGAGCGGCGCCCCCTTGCTCGTGCGTTCCGCCGAGATCTGGACCTGCATCGCGATGGCGGCATAGGCGGCATTGGCCGGCAGCGGGAACACCGCCATCGACGCGTCGCCGATCGTCTTGACGACCCGTCCGCCGTGCTCTTCGCTGACCTTCTTCATGATGTCGAGGCAGCGGCCGATGGTCAGCAGCGCCTCCGCATCACCCAGCGTCTCGTAGAGCTTGGTGCTGCCCGCGATATCGGCAAAGAGAATGGCGAGTTTGCGGGGGCCGGATTCCATGCAGGCGCGTGACGCGAAATAGCAAAGTATAGTACAACAGCATAGTCCGGGCTTGCGGAGCGTCGCGGGCCGCAGTATGTTCGGCGCGAATGGCGCACGCTTTTGGGGCGCTGGGGAGTTCGTTGCGATGGAAAAACTAGGACGGTACGAAATCCGCGAGATCGTCGGCGAGGGCGCGATGGCGCGCGTCTACAAGGCCTACGACCCGGAAATCGATCGCACGCTCGCGGTCAAGTTGCTCAAGTCCCAGCTTGCCGACGACGACCAGTACCGGCTGCGCTTCCTGCGCGAGGCCCGGGCGGCCGGCGTGCTGTCCCATCCCAACATCGTCACGATCTTCGACGTCGGCGTCGACGGCAAGAAGCCGTACATCGCGATGGAGCTGATCGACGGCATGACGCTGGGCGACTTGCTGCGCACCGACAAGCATCTGTCCGTGAAAGAGATCGTCGAGGTCGGGATCCAGCTCTCGCGCGCCCTCGATTACGCGCACCGCAAGGGCATCATCCACCGCGACATCAAGCCGGGCAACATCATGCTGGTGCACGAGACCAACACGGTGAAGGTCGCCGACTTCGGCATTTGCCGCATCGACGATCCGGAAGGCACGGAGCAGGCGCAGCAGACGCAGATGGGCGACGTGCTCGGCACGCCCAACTACATGTCGCCCGAGCAGGTGCTTGGACAGAAGGTCGATTCGCGCTCGGATCTCTTCTCGGTCGGCGTCGTCCTGTACAAGCTCCTGACGAACGCGCTGCCTTTCGAAGGCGATTCCGTGATCAGCGTCGCCTACAAGATCGCCAAGAGCGAAGCGCCGCCCGTGCAGACACTGCGTCCCGACATCCCGCTGACCCTGCGCCGCATTATCGAGCGCTCGCTCAAGAAGCAGCCGGAGAAGCGCTTCCAGACCGGCGAGGAATTCGCGCAGGCCTTGATCGGCGTTGCGCGCGAGCTGAACGAGGAAGAAAACAAGAAGGGCACGGGCCGCGTCCCGCTGGGAATTCGCTGGGCCCTGATGATGGTCGCGTTGGTCGCCGTGACAATGACCGTCACTGCCACGATCCTCTATCAGCGCCAGTACCAGGCGATGATGGACCAGGTGCAGGAATATGGCGGTTCGCTCGCGAAATTCATCGCGACGCAGAGCGCCGTTCCGCTGCTCGACGAGGACTGGACCGCTCTGGACGTGTTCATCCAGGAGACGCTGGGTCGGCAGGATTTCAATTACATCACCCTCGTCGACTACCAGGGAATCGTGCGCGGCAGCAACCAGGCCGCGCAGGTCAACCAGAAATACGTTCCGCTGGAAGGGAAGCCTCTGTCGCCGGCCAACGCGGACGTCAAGGTCGCGAGCCACCGGCTGGCCGACGGCCGTGACGTCCTCGATTTCGGGACACCGGTCCTGTTCCAGGGGAAGGAAATAGGGCAGGTCCATCTGGGCATCTACGAGGCGCCGCTGTCCAAGGTCGCCAACTTCATGCTCGTCATGCTGGCGATCCTGACGCTGGTGACGATCGCGGCAGTGGGGGGCGGCACCTACCTGCTTGCACGGGGTCTCTCGGGCCCCATTCGCGTGCTGCGCAACTCGCTCGACGAGCTGGCGAACGGCCGTTACGACTATCGGATCGCCGACAAGCGCAAGGACGAGCTGGGCGAGCTCTATGCCGAATTCGACCGCACCGCCGCCGCGCTCGAAGCGCGCCACGACGCGCCGCCGCCGCCGCAACCGCAGAGCGCGGCACCCCCCGCGCCGCCCGAAGCGGCGGGCGCGAAACCGGCCGAAGCGCCAAAGCAGCAGGCGTAAGGGTACCGACCCGATGCGTGCGGCCAGGGTCGGGGCAGCGATCGTCGCGGCGATCGTCCTGTTCGGGTGTGCGGAAGCGCCGCAGCGTCCACCGGCGCCCGAGATTCCGGCCGCTCCGCTGGAGGCCGGCGTCGTGCTCGCGCGCGACGACACCTTTGCCATCGTCGTCGCCGGGCGCGGCGAGGATCTCGCAGCACTCGCGCAGCGCTACTTGGGCGATCGCACCAAGCGCTGGTGGATCGGCGAGTACAACGGCATCGACGAGGTGCGCGCCGGCCAGACTGTCGTGATTCCACTGAAGGCCACCAATCCGTTCGGCGTGTACGCAAACGGTTTCGTGACCATCCCGATTCTCTGCTACCACCGCTTCGGGCCCCGCGCGAGCCAGCTCGCGGTGACGCCGGCGGCGTTTGAGGCGCAGATGGACTACCTGGCGCGCAACGGCTATCACGTGCTTCCGCTTTCGCGCGTGACCGGGTTCCTCGAGCGCGGCGAACCGATTCCGCGCAAATCCGTCGTGCTGACCATCGACGACGGGTTCCGGTCGACCTATGACGTCGCGTTTCCGATTCTGCGCAAATACGGCTTTCACGCGACGGTCTTCCTGTACAGCGATTTCGTCGGCGCGCCCGATGCGCTGACCTGGCCGCAGATGAAGGAGATGGAAGCATCGGGGCTCGTCAGCATCCAGCCGCATTCGAAGACCCACGCCAACCTCACAATGCGCTTGAACGGAGAATCAGACGCCAAGTACCGTGATCGCATCCGGGCGGAGGTCGACGTGCCGATCCGCACGATTGCCGATCACCTCACGGTCGGCAGCCTGGCCTACGCTTTCCCCTACGGCGACGTCAACGAAACGGTCGTCGACCTGCTCAAGCGCCAAGGCGTGCGCCTGGGCGTGACCGTGACGCCCGGCGGCAACGGGTTCTTCGCCTATCCGTTCATGCTGCGCCGGAGCATGGTCTTCGGTGGCGACAGCCTCGACGTATTCAAGTCGAAGCTCGCCACGTTCACGCCGTTGCCGCGTTGAGCACGGTGATGCGATTGCGGGGCGCAGTGGCGCTGGTGGGCGCAGCATTGCTCGCCGCATGCGCGGAGGTGCCGGTCGCGACCACGTCGCCGGAGCTTGCGTCGCCGCGCGCCGGCGCTCGACGCGCGCGGGCAGGCGATCGCCCGCCACCAGCAACTTGCGCAACAAGCCAAGAGCGCCGGTGATCTCGCGAAGGCGGAGAACGAATGGCACATCGTTGCCCTGCTCGCGCCGGAGGAGCCGAAATATCGCCGCGAACAGGAGGCGGTGGCCGCGGCGATCCGCCAGGGCGTGCGCGAACAACTGCAGATCGGCAACGCAGCCTTGAAGGGCGGCGACAGCGAACGGGCGACGCAGGCTATGTTGCGCGTCCTGGCGCTCGACCCCGACAACGACGACGCCGCAAAGGTCCTGCGCGAAATCGATCGCCAGCGCATTGCGCGGATCCAGGGCGATCGCGCGCAGAAGCTCAAGCCCGTGGACATCGCCGGCGTGAAGGCGGCGGCCTCCGCGTCCGAGCAGTACGACCTCGAGCAACCGCTGGAAATGTTGCGCGCCGGCGACGTGAGCGGCGGACTGCGCGAGTTGCGCGCCTACGTCGACGCGAATCCGGGCAATCGCGCCGCGCGCCAGAAGATCGGCGCGGCGGTCGCGGACCGGGCGCGGGAACTGCAAGCCAAGGGCTCGCGCGAACAGGCCTACATGCTCTACGAACAGGCCGTGGCCTTGCGTGGCGAGACCACGCCCGAATGGACATCGCAGATGCAGGCGCTGCGCAAGGCGCTATCGGAGGAGTACTACAGCAATGGCGAGCGCGCCTACCGGAGCGATGTCGCCCTCGCGATCAAGCAGTGGGAGACGAGCCTTCGCTACGATCCGCAGAACCTCAAGGCGTCGATGCGCCTGCGCGACGCGCGCGCCGCGCAGGAAAAGCTGAAGAACATCGCCCCCGCGAAGTAGCCTGCCTTGGTATTTATTTCGGTGCGGCCGCCGCGGGCGCGGTGCCGAACTTCTCGGACATTTTCTTTTTCAGCTCCAGCGAGCGCTCGCGCTCCAGCTTGGCCTTCTGGTTGTTCGGGTCGATCTCGAGGATGCGGTCCCACTTGGTGATGGCCAGGTCGAGATTCTGGCGCTGGAACGCCTGCGTGCCCTCGCGGTCGAGGCTTCGCAGTAGCGCAGCCTTGGTCGCGTCGCGGCGGCGCACCGCCTCCGCGTTGACCGGCGTCTTCTTGGCGGCGTCGCTGTAAGCCGCGTAAGCGCTTTCGAGATTGCCACTCGCCTCGAAAGCCTTGCCCTTCTGCAAGAGGTCCGCCACGTCGTCGCGCGGTTTTGCTTCGGGTTCCGCCAGCTTGGCGACGGCATCCGCGCCCGGAGTAGCCGGGGCGACCGCTGCGGGCAGCGTCGCCGGCGCGCGTCCCGGAATCTTGATCACCTGACCTGCGGCAAGCTTGTTCGGAGTAGCCATATCGTTGTACTTGGCGAGGATGTAGAACCGGAAGCGGTCGCCTAGATATTGCTGCGCGAGCTTGGACAGCGAATCGTCCTTCTGGACGGTATAGCGGAAGAACACCGCGCCCAGTTCCTTCTGCGGATCCGCCTTGATCTGGTCCTGGAGCTTCTTCGCGAGATCATTGGTGGGATCGAGCGCGATCGCCTTTTCGAGCGTTGCCCGTGCCGCGATCTCATCGCCATTCTGCAGCTGGTCGACTGCATCCAGCGCCAGGCGCTGCGCCTGCGCCTTGGCCTGCGCCGGGCTCAGTTCCGGCACTGGGGGCGCCGGAGCAGGTGCCGGCGTCGTCGCGCTGGGTGCGGGTCGGCTGGCCGCCCCTGCTGTGGAGTCGCCCGTTGGGGACGGAGCCGCACACCCGAAAAGGATCGCCGCCGCCACGAGCGCGCCTGCGGTGCCGCGAAACGCCGACTTCGGTTGACTGGACCTCGTTTTCATTGTGTTCCCGCGCGTTTGGGCAGCTCTCGCAGACCTGGATTTCGGGAGCCAACTTCTCATTTTGCGCCCAACGGTCAATCGTCGGCAACCTTCAGCAGGAGCTTGCCCAGATTTTCGCCCTTGAACAGCATCCGCAGCGCTTCGGGAAATTTGTCGAAGCCGGCGACGATGTCCTCGCGCGACTTGAGGCGGCCTTCCGCCATCCACGAACCCAGGTCGCGCGCCGCGTCGCGGTAACGGTCTGCGTAATCGAACACGATCATGCCGGTCATGCTGGCACGGTTCACCAGCAGCGAGTAGTAGTTCGCGGGACCTTTGACCGGCGCGGTGCTGTTGTACTGCGAAATGGCGCCGCAGATCACCACCCGCGCATGCATTGCGAGCCGCGCCAGCGCGGCGTCGAGGATGTCGCCCCCAACATTGTCGAAGTAGATGTCGATCCCGTTGGGGCAATGCCCGGCCAGCGCGACCTTGACGTCATCGGACCGGTAATCGATCGCGGCATCGAATCCCAGTTCCTTGACGATGTAATCGCACTTGACCTTTCCGCCGGCGATGCCGACGACGCGGCAGCCCTTGATCTTCGCAATCTGTCCGACCACCGCACCCACGGCGCCCGCCGCGCCCGACACGACGACAGTGTCGCCAGGCTTCGGCTTGCCGATATCCAGCAACCCGAAGTACGCGGTCATCCCGGTCATGCCGAGAACGCTCAGATAGACCGGGAGCGGCGCGCGGCGGGTATCCACGGCGATCAAGCTCTTGCCATCGGACACCGCATATTCCTGCGCGCCGAGGAAGCCGACCACGTGGTCGCCGACGGCAAACTTGGCATTCATGGACTTGATGACGCGGCCCGCCCCACCCGCGCGCATCACCTCGCCCAATCCTACGGGCGCAATGTACGATTTTCTATCGTTCATCCAACCGCGCATCGCGGGGTCGAGCGAAAGGTAGAGGATCCGGATCAGGACCTCGCCTTCGGCCAGTTCGCGCACCGGTTCCTCTGTCAGCTTCCAGTCGCTGTCCTTGGGCATGCCAACCGGCCGGGCCGCGAGGCGGAACTGATGGTTGATGACATTCATTGGCTTCCTCGGTTGCGGAGCGCTGCGGGCAACAGTCACGCGCCGACGGTGACGAGCCACGACTGCGCGTAATCCGCGCCGTCGATCCGCTCGAAACCCGTCAGCGTGAAAGCCTGCGGGCTCATGGCGATCAGGGTTGGATCGTACAACGCGGGAAGTTCCTCCGGACCCGTGACACGCACGAGGCTGGAGAGGCGCGCAATGCGGATGTGCCGCAGCAGCCCTTCGTCGTAGAGTTGTTCCACGCGCAATTCCCCAACCACTGGCGTCCGGTTGGCCCATTCATGCTTCGGCAGAGGGCGCCCGCGATGGCGAAGGCGGATGATGCAAAACCGCATGGCATAACCGTATGAATATACGGTAGTGTACTACCGTGGGCGGTTCGTTGATCGCGGCAATCGGATGGCGTAAATTGGCCGGAAGATAGGGAGGGAAGCATGTACGGCACAAGAGTACTCGGGATCATCCTCGTGGTTGTCGGCATTCTCGGACTGGCCTACGGCCATATCGACTACACCAAGGATACGGAGAAGGGCCAGATCGGACCGATCAAGATCTCGGTTACGGAAAACAAGACAGCCATCATTCCGAGCTGGGCGAGCATCGGGGTCATCGTCGCCGGCGTAGCACTATTGGTCATGCGCCGCGGATAGTTGCGTTTGCCGGTGGTTCTTGTCCCGCGGTTCTTGCACAGCCGCCAATAAACGCGAATGAGTCCGGACGATCTTCTGCGCACGGGATTGTCCGCGCTTCCCGGCGTCGAGTTCACTCGGTCACGGTTCGGAAGCGGCAAGAACCCGGCATGGCGCGTCGAGGGGCGCGAGTTCGCGCATCTGCATTCCGACACGCTGCTCGATCTCCGCCTTCCTCGCGCAATCCAATCACGCCTTCGCGGAGACTCGCGCGCTCATTTTCGCGCTGCG
This sequence comes from uncultured beta proteobacterium, assembly GCA_963755065.1. GTDB lineage: Bacteria > Pseudomonadota > Gammaproteobacteria > Burkholderiales > Casimicrobiaceae > VBCG01. The sequence goes on along the minus strand of CAVWIM010000002.1, from coordinate 75,486 downwards.
CGATCGGAGTGGCTGGAGCTCGAGTTCCATACGGAGCACGATGTCGGCGACCTGCTGGCGCTCGCTCGCGAAGCCGTCGTGTCGCTGTGCGGCGACAAAAAAGGTGCGGCACCTTTGTAGGACTGCACGCCGCGGGACCCCTGCCCCGCCATTCGTGAACGCGTTACGCGGCGCGTAGGACTACTCCTCACAAGGGAATGGCGCAGCCGCCGATTCTGTCCGCCGATACGCGCAAGGATACTGGCGATCACCACGGGCGCGACGCCCGAATCCGGTTCGCTTTGGCGAACAGAAGGATGACCATGATCCGAAACGGGCGATCCGATGTCCGGGCCAGATCCACGAGGTTGGTGGCAGTACTCCTGGGCGCACTGCTGGCTTTGTCGACCGCTACTGCGATGGCGACCGACGTAAGGCTCGTCAACTTCGTCAGCTACACCTACAAAGGGCTTTCGGCGGATCTCGAGACCGACGGCGTCCAGAATTTCGACACCGCCCAGTCCAATTCGCTGCGTCTCGAATTGTGGGCTTTTGACTCGCCCTATGAACTTGGCATGGGCGGTTATCGGCTGGCCGTAGCTTCGATCCCCCCCGTGGGTGCGGGCGTTCAGACGGGCGTGATCGATTCGGGTCCGGTGACGTTCTCGGTACCCGCCGGGGTCTGGTATTTGACGATGGTCCTTACGGAATACGTGCCGGGATCTCAAGGCGATGATGGCTATGTTCTGCGCTACTTCATCAACTTTCCGGTGCCCGAATACTTGGGCGTTTCCCGCTTGAGCGCAGTCGAGTTCTATCACGCGGGCATGGACCACTATTTCATCACCGCCTCCGCTCAGGAAATTCACGATCTCGACACCCACGTACGCCCAGGCTGGTCGCGGACCGGCTATTCGTTCTTTGTCTGGACCGCCACGGGCGGCGCCGCGTTTCCCGTCTGTCGTTACTACATTCCGCCGGGCTACGGCGATTCGCATTTCTTTTCCGCGTCGCCGCACGAATGTGCGGTAGCCCCCGTCATGTTCCCTTGGATCGAAAAGGAATCGGACGCGGTGTTCAACATCGCGTTGCCGGATCCGGATACCGGCGCGTGTGCGAATTATCAGATCCCTGTATATCGCTTATGGAACGGCCGTGCCGATTCGAACCATCGCTATACGACATCGACGGCCGTCAAGGCGTCGATGATCGCCCGCGGTTACGTTGCGGAAGGTGACGGCCCCGACGACGTGGCGATGTGCGCGCCACAGTGATCTCGCAACCATGATTCGAAACGGGCGATCTGGTGTCCGCGCCGGATCCACGTGGTTGGTGGCGCTGTTCTTGGGCGCACTCCTTGCCTTGGCGACGGGGGGTGCGTCGGCGACCGACGTCCGTCTCGTCAACTTTGCCGCCTATTCGTACATGGGCGCGACGGCTGACCTTCAGACCTCGGGTGTGCGCAATTTCGACGACATTTCTCCGACCGGCCCCCTGCGCCTCGAACTGTGGGCGTTTGCCTCCCCCTATACCCTTGGCATGGGTGGCTATCGTCTTGCGGTGTACGACCTCCCCGCAATGAATGCTGGAACGCAGACGGGCCCCATCGACTCGGGTCCGGTGCCGTTCGCGGGACCGCCCGTCGGAGTCTGGTATTTCTCGATGATCCTGACGGAATTCGTGGAAGGAACTCAAGGCGACGACGGCTATGTCCTGCGCTACTTCATCAACTTCCCGACGCCCGAGTACATCGGCGTTCCCCGGCCGCCGAACCGAGTGGAGGCGGTGGAGTTCTACCACTCGGGGATGGACCATTATTTCATCACCGCCAGTGCCCAGGACATCTACGATCTCGACACCGGAGTACACGCAGGGTGGTCGCGGACCGGTTATTCGTTTTTTGTCTGGGATGCCGCCGGCGGCAACGCGGTTCCGGTCTGTCGTTACTACATTCCGCCGGGTCACGGCGATTCGCATTTCTTCTCCGCGTCGGCATATGAATGTGGAATAGCGCCGGTCATGTTCCCGTGGATCTTCGAGGAGTCGGACGCGGCGTTCTACACCGGGTTACCAGATCCTGCTGGCGCGTGCGCGAGCAACGAGATTCCCATCTACCGGCTTTGGAACGGCCGCACCGATTCGAACCATCGGTACACCGCATCGACAGCCGTCAAAGCGTTGATGATCGCCAGCGGTTACGTTGCCGAAGGGGACGGCCCCAACCAGGTGGCGATGTGTGCGCCTCAATGACCTGCCGGGGGCGCGCGAAAGAGGGATAGGGCAGGGATCAGATCCTTCGTGCAACGAGGGGAACCCGTAAACGGGAACGTTGAAGCCCGGATCCGCCCTGCCTGGGAGCCATATTTACTGATGCCGTCCACGGCGCCTGTCAGCCATCCACCCAGTTTCGTGTAGGTGTACGGACGACGCGACGCTCGCGACCGCCGCCATGCTTGGTAGATCATGCGGGCCGTTGGACCGTGAGCCTTCTTGGCGGTATTCTCATCGTTGAATGTCCCACAGGCAGATACCCATAGCTTCACCCGCCAGCGGCGCGGCGACCGGGCCTGCCGATGCATCCGCGACCACGACAGGCGAGACGCGCGATTGCGGCGGCTGTACCGCATGCTGCGACGGCTGGCTGACGGCCAATATCCTTGGACACGAAGTTGCGCCCGGGAAGCCCTGTCACTTCCGCGGCGAGGGCGGTTGCACGATCTACGAGGACCGCCCGAAAGATCCGTGCCGCGGCTTCATCTGCGGTTGGCTGCGAAAGGGGAGTCCGTTTCCGGAGTCCTTCAGGCCTGACCGGCTGGGGTGATCATCCTGGCGAAGCCGTGGCGCAACGGGGTCGCGTATGTGCTGGTGCCGGCGGGGCGCGCGCCCGATGCATCGCTGCTTGGATGGATGCGCCAATACAGCACCGCGACCGGAACGCCTTTCCTGTTCAACCTCGAAGGACGTCCGCGCGGTTATGGCTCGCCGGAGTTCCAGATGGAAATTCTCGACAAGGCGAGTCGTGGCGAACCGCTGTTGCCGGGGCTGAACCCCCGTCCTGGCGGACCGTGCAAATTGGTGTCGCAGGAAGTCTAGCTTCGAGTCGTCAAACAGAGACATTCGCCGAAAGATATAGCCATTCGGATTATGCGATTAGTCAAGACTCTTGCATTCAACGAACGATAGAATGGGTCAATGAGATCCGTTGTGTTGAACCAAGAGCGAATGATAATCCGTATCGCACGGCTCTGCGCGCTGACGTCGTTATTGGTTTTTGCACTTCCAGCTGTGGCGGCACCGTCTCTTGATATGTCTTTTGGCGCGAATGGCATCGTCGAGCAGCCGTTTCCTAGCAGTGCCGGACAGGTCGATTCGGTGCTGCCTCTCCGGGATGGAAGGATCTTGGCCAAGGGCGTTTATTTCCACGGTCGCCATGGAGGGCTCGCGGGCATCATCCTTTACGATGGGTTCCCGCTCGCCCGGTACAACCCTGACGGCTCGCCCGACACCGGTTTTGGCATTCAAGGCATCTTCAATCCGCCGCCCTCCTTGGGGATCTCGCTGCTGCAACGTGATGGGAAGATGGTCGGTGTCAGCCAGACCGGCTTGACGCGCTTCAAAGAGGATGGCTCACCGGACGCCGGATTCGTCCTCGATGGCGCAGCCGGAATACCATGGTTCGCCGACGTCGGCACGAGTGGCCTGGCTCAACAGGCCGACGGCAAGATCGTCCTCGCCGGCAATGCTTCCTTCACGGTTGTCCTCCTTCGCTTCAATGTCGATGGCTCGCTCGACACGACTTTCAATAATGTGGGTGCTGTAATCGTTCCGCATGGCGATGCCGACAGCGACATCAATACGGCGGGATTGGTGATTCAGCCCGATGGGAAGCTGGTTGCGGCCGCGACCAGCGTCGTCGGGGAGTCCAAGAAGTTCACGTTGATTCGCTACAATCCGAATGGGTTGCCGGACACGGCGTTTGGCAACAACGGCAGAGCATCGGCAACGTTCGGAAGCACGGACCAGGACATTGCACGCGCCGTACTGCAGCAACCGAATGGTCGATTGATCATAGCCGGGTCCCACGGCGTACAGTTGCAGCTCGCGGGCTTCCGCGCCGGCGACGGCGCTCTGGACAGCGGATTTGGCGCGGCCGGCGTGGTGAGGATCGCCGTGGGCGTTAACCCGCCAAGCGTCGAGGTGAACGACGCGAAGGTCCAGCCCGACGGGAAATTGCTGGTAGCCTTCGGTTCCTATTTAGACTTCTCGACATACAGGCTCATGCGCTTTAACGTGGACGGGGGACCAGACACGGCGTTTGGCATTGGCGGCACGTTCGCATCCTCCGTATTGCCCGGTATCACTGCGATTGCATTGCTGCCGGACGGGGATCTGATCCTGGGCGGAACGTCAGCGAACAACAACTTCGCCATTGCCCGCTTCCTCCTTGGCACTTCGCCGGCCATCGAGTTCTACAACGCTTCCCTCGATCATTATTTCCTGTCGATGAACCCGCAGGAAATCGCCGATCTTGAGCTTGGCGTGCGCGCGGGATGGCAAAGAACCGGGCTCTCGTTCCCCGTTTTCGGCAGTTTGGCCGCTGCGACCGCGTTCCGTGGCTTGCTCGCGGGCGTTCCCGTATGCCGCTTCTACATTCCGCCCGAGCATGGCGATTCGCATTTCTTTTCGGCCGATCTGTTCGAGTGTCAGACGGCGCGAGGAAAGGGCGCGACGAATCCTTTGTTCAGCGGCTATGTCGAGGAGACAGCCACCGCATTTTTCGTTGCCAATCCGAATTTCCTGACCAGCGCGTGTCCGTCCAAAACCCTGCGCATTTACCGTTTGTGGAACGCGCGATTCGACTCGAACCACCGGTATACGACCGACCCGGCGATCAAGACGCAAATGGTTGCCCGCGGATACATGGCCGAAGGATACGGGCCCGACGCTGTCGTCATGTGCGCGCCGAATTGAACACCTAAAAAACAAATGGCCGCCCCGTGCGGCCATTTGTAATTGGTGCTGGACCGATCTATCTGCTCTTATCGACGGGCTTGATCTTGATCGCGAGTATGTAACGCGCCATCGTCGCAGCGTCTGCTTTGGAGACCTCGGGATGGGGCGGCATGTGCCATGGGCCACCACTGTGGGCGCCCGACCGGATTTTGTCGGCGACCAGCTTGCTGGCCTGCGGTTTCCCGCGATAGCGCGTCGCGATGTCGGTCCAGGCGGGTCCGGCCCCTGCTTCACTTTCCGCGTGACAAATGGTGCAGCGGTATTTCTCCAGAAGATCCTGCGGCGTGGCACCCGCGGCCCAGGCGGCGCTAAAATTCGCAGCCAACGCCAGCGCTGACGCCATGCGTATGCAAACAGCGGGCCTTCGCAATCGATGGTAGTTGCAGCGCACTCGGGTCTCTATGGCCACGACCGGGGAACTCATTCTGGCCGGTGAGCCGAACGGGGTATTGATGCACGTCAAGCTGCCGCATCGATAAGAGAATCCGATTGTTCCTTGACGCCGGGCAAATCGCCGCCCGCAGTGCGGCGCAGAATGGATCCAGCGAGGGGAAGTCACGGGCGTTTGAGCCAGTGCAGTCGATGACGGCAAGCCTTGTGGCTCGTCCCTCCGATCCTGGGTGGGGGGCGGACATGCAACGAATCACACGACGGCGCTTTCTGAAGTACGGCTTGGGTATCAGCAGCGCGTTGGCGCTACCGTGGCCGGCGCGTGCCGCGAAAGGCGGCAAGCTCGCGAAATATGTACAGCCGTTGCCCCTGCCGGGCGCGGGAATCGTCGTCGCCACGCCAAGCGCGCCGAACACGTATTCGTTTACCCAAAAGAGAGATCAGCCGGCAGCTTCATCCGGACCTGCCGCCGACGCCGCTCTGGGCGTACGACGACGGCTCCGGACTCTCCGGCCAATCCGGTTCGTTCGGGATGGCAGTCGTCGCCCAGAGCGGCATGCCGCTTCACGTGAGTTTCACGCATGATCTTCCGGCGACGTACCCGACCTGGCTCCCGGTCGACACCGGGCTCACGCCTCTCGGCAACCAGGTGCGACTCATGACCCACCTTCATGGTGGATTCGTGGCGGCCGACAGCGATGGCAATCCTGCCGTCACGCCGAACGGCTTCGGCCCGGGCGAAACGCAGAGTGTTTTCTACACCAATCAGCAGCCGCAAATGCCGGCGTCGTTGCTGTGGTTTCACGATCACGGCCTGGGGGCGACGCGACTCAACGTCTTCGCCGGCCTCGCCGCGGCGTACATTCTGCGCGACGAGTTCGACACCGGCGCCGAGCCCAACCCCATCGGGATTCCCGGCGGCGCGTACGAGATTCCACTGGTGGTCCAGGACCGGCAGTTCAACGCGGACGGGACCTTCCTGTATCCGACCAGCGACATCCCGGGCCTGACCTGGATTGGCGAGTACTTCGGCGACGTGATGCTGGTTAATGGCAAGGTGTGGCCGTTCCTCGAGGTCGAGCCGCGCATGTATCGGTTCCGGATCCTCAACGGCTGCAACGCACGGATCCTGAGTCTCGACATCGGCGGCCCGGCGCTGTGGCAGATCGGCGCCGAGGGCGGCCTGTTCGACATGCCGGTCGCTGTGAAGCAGATGGTATTGGCGCCCGCCGAGCGAGCCGACATCCTCGTCGATTTCAGCAAGTTCGCCGGCCAGACGCTGGTGATGAAGAACCACAAGCCGCAGAAGCCGGTGTCGAACCCCGCTCCCCAGCTCGAGCAGGTCATGCAGATCCGCGTCGGCACGACGGTCACCCACCCCGGCCCGGCGACGATTCCGTCGAGCCTGCCCGGCCGCAAGGCCGATCTACACAATCCGGTCACGACGCGCTACATCACGTTGAACGAGATCGATCCGGAGGAAGTCGACCTGGTACGCTGAACCTGAACGGCGTACGCTTCGACGCCGAACCGACGACGGAGACACCGAAAGTCGGCACGGTCGAGGACTGGGTCTACATCAACATGACCGGGGACACCCACCCGATGCACACGCACCTGGTGACGTTCCAAGTGATTGGCCGCACCCCGTTCGATGTCGAAGCCTACGAGGCCGCTTATGGCGGGCCGAACGGCGTCCCCGGCGGCATCGACCCGACTCCCGTTCGCCACCGGTCCGATGCTTCCGCCTGAGCCGGAGGAACGCGGCTTCAAGGACACGGTCAAGGCGAACCCCGGCCAGTTCACCACGATCCGGGCGAAGTTCGACCTACCGACGGGCGTGACGGCGCCGCAGGACTACGTCTATCACTGCCACATCGTCGAGCATGAGGACAACGACATGATGCGGCCGTTCACGGTGACGCCATGACAAGATGAGCGTAGTGATGGCTGTTCCCCAATCACCTTCGATAGCGGGCCGTCTTTCGCCTAGAGGGCCAGATCAACCCACACGCAATGGTGATCCGAGGCTTCGTCGCGAGCCGATTTCACCGTATCGAAACTCTTGAACGTGTTCGGCGCGAAATGCCCTCGCCGTTCGATGCCGGCACCGCGCGCAGCGGCGGAAACAGCATCGGACATCAACAGGTAGTCGATTTGCTGCTTGCCGGTTTCGTAGGTCCCGAGGCGCTTGCCCGTTGGATCGATCTTATTGGCGAATTTCTTTACGGCGTCAGTCAGGCCCGGCGCCCCAAGCAAATTGGCCAGGCTCGCCGAGCTCGGAGTGTCGTTGAAATCGCCGGCAACGACGAAATGCGTGAAACCCTGGCTTCGCCTTTGTGAACGGCATCGCGCACCCGATCCGCCTGATGAACGCGGCGGTTCATTCCTGTCGGGTCGGAACCCTTGCTCGCAAAGTGATTGGCCATCAGGATGAAGCGGCCCGGCATGCCGGGGGCTTCCACGAAATACTCTGCACAGTCGCGTGAGAAGATCGGCGTCGCACCCGGCAGGTCGAAGACATGGGTGCTGATGTCGTTGATGGGGTGGCGGGAAAGGATTCCGACGTCGATCCCGCGCGTGTCGTTTCCATCCAGCAGGAGCGCAAACGGATACGGCTCGCGTCCCGTCGCGTCGAAGATGGGGGCCAGCACGTTTTCATTGAATCGGGCCAGACCCGGGCGGTCTTCGACCTCGACGCAACATAAAATATCAGGATCGATCGCAGCGATCACGCGCGCGGTATTCAGGATCGCTCTGTCGTCGACTTCCTTTTTCTTGAGCTCGATCCAGCCGACCCAATCACTGCGGCCCTTGGCAACGACGACGTATGCGTTTCCCTGCTTGGCCAACAGTTGGCCGCGAATCTTGCGAAACTCCAGGTGCTTGTTCTGCGGCCGGGTCCCGGTCAATTTATGATCGGTCATCAACTTGACGATCTTCGCTTTGTCCGCGGCCGTGTACACCGGCTTGATGAAGATCGAGTTGAGATCCCGAAACGCGTCGAGGTAGGGCTGGCCCTTCTTGTTGTCATCGTAGTCCAAGGCGATTGCACGACTGAACAGGTTCTCGACGTTGAAAGTCGCGACGCGGAAATTCGTGCCGGGCGTGCGCGGCACGATGTCTGCGGCATAGTCTGGTGTAGGCATGGCACTCTCCCGTATCTGGGCCGCGGGCGGCGTATTGCAGAAGGCTAGCGCCGCTTGGGGACCGATACAAGGCGACTATTCACATCCTGGACCGTTGGCCAGCGGCCACTCTTCGGCGGGTTTTTGGTGTCGGGTAACTCCGACGCGGCTTTCAGCCTTTCAGGAGTGGCGCCCAAGCATCCCCCTTGATACGTTCGAATCGCGCACGCTACGTGCTGTGCAATGGCACTCGGACCTGATCCTCTCGTTCGGAGAAATTGGAGGCGACTATGCAACTAGGCGACCAGCAGGCCAGCGGCAATGTCGAAGACCGGCGCGGGATCGGCATGGCCGGAGGACTGGGCGTAGGCGGAGTCGTGATCGCCCTTATCGCCTACTTCCTCGGTTTCGACCCTGGTACGGTTGTAAGTGTTGCGGAACAGGTCGTGCCCCAACACGAAACGCGCGAGGCTCCCAAGGGCGCACCCGCTGACGAAATGGGGCAGTTTGTTTCCAAGGTCCTCGGCAGCACCGAGGATGTCTGGAGCAAGATATTCGCGCAGTCCAACAGCCGATACCGCCCGCCCACACTCGTCCTATATGACGGTCAAGTACGCTCGGCCTGTGGCATTGGGCAATCGGCGATGGGTCCCTTCTACTGCGAACACGACGAGAAGCTCTACATCGACCTCGCGTTCTTCCGCGACCTGCAAACGCGCTTTCGCGCCCCGGGCGATTTCGCACAAGCCTACGTCATCGCCCACGAGGTTGGGCACCACGTGCAGAAGCTCACCGGCACCTTCCAGAAGACTGAAGCGGCGCGCGAGCGCGGCACCCAGGCCGGATCCAACCGGATGTCCGTGCAGATGGAGTTGCAGGCTGACTGCTACGCGGGCGTCTGGGGACATCACGCTGGAACCATGAAGCAGCTCGACCCTGGCGACATCGTCGAAGCGCTAAACGCCGCCACGGCAATCGGGGACGACCGCCTTCAGAAGCAAACGCAAGGTCGCGTCGTACCCGAATCATTCACTCACGGTTCATCGGAGCAGCGGGTGCGCTGGTTCAAGCGCGGAGTCGACTCGGGCCAACCGAAAGACTGCGACACTTTCTCCACCAGTTCGCTTTGAGGTCCCCAGTAGGCTTCATCGTGCCTCAACTCGCATTGCCGCACCGCACTCGGCGTGATACTTCGAGTGCTGCCGGACTGCGGGTACCGACCGGCGACGGTGGGCTGTGGACCGGTAGCGACGACTGGTCTCCGTCGGCACGTTCGAGGACAGTCAGACCACGGCGCCAACACGCTGCCGCCAGCACACCCCCGGAGAAAGCCAGGGCCAGCGCAAACGGCCACCTCGCTTCACCGTCGAATAGCTGAAGCAGTCCGGCAGCAAGTGCGGACGCGCCGATGAATCCGATATGCAGCCACAGACTGCACGCGACGAGCGCGCGTTCGATGTTGTTTTGCAGCTTGGGCTTTGAATGGATCGTCGCGCACATTCTCAGCGGCTCGCGACATTCTGGACGTGTGATGCGGCGAGGAACGATCGCATGCAAGTCTCGCGCTCGGATACGAACGCATAGTCGGCGCAGGCGTGCTCGGCGAGGACAATTTGCTCCAACGGGGTACCGTCGCGCAGGAACAGGCCGGCGACCGCGGCGAGAAGCCCGATCCCGATCAGGACCGACAGTACGGTGGCAACAATGGTCGTGCCGACGTGGGGGCGGGCGAGGACGGGCTTGGCGTTCAAGGCGATCTCCTTGCGGTCATGTTTCGGCTGAGAAAGTTCGGTGCTGCTGGGACGTACTTTCCTAGCCCGCGAGGTGCTTCAGTCCTTTAGCCGGCTTAAACATTCTGAAAGGTGTTCTGAAAGCAGCGACGGCGGAGTAAATTCGCGACAAGCGCTGCCTCAACCAACACTGCCACCGTCTTTGCCGTGACCACCGTCCATCGTTTTGGCATCTTCGAGCTGCAGGCCGAACCAGCGCCGGCTGCTGGAGGACGGCCGCCGCGTGGCAGTCGGCCACCGGGCCTTTGACGTGCTGTTGGCGCTGATCGAGCGCGCCGGCCAATTGGTGACCAAAGATGAGTTGCTTAGCCTGGTCTGGCCCGGATTGGTTGTCGAAGAGAACAACCTGCAGGTTCAGGTCTCCGCACTGCGCAAGATTCTGGGGGCGGCGCGCCATCGCGACCGTTCCGGGCCGCGGTTACCGCTTTACGCTGGAACTCGCGCCCGCCGGCGAATCGTCGTCCATGCCGGCGGCGAAGCGGCACAACCTGCCACAGCAGCTGACCAGTTTCATCGGCCATGAAGAGGATCTCGACGAGTACGCGGCGCTGCTCGACCAGACGCGGCTGCTCACCCTGACCGGTATCGGCGGCTGCGGCAAGACCCGGCTCGCGATCAAGCTCGCAGAACGGTTTCTCCAGTCGTTTCCCGATGGCGTTTGGTACGTCGATCTGGCGCCGCTCCTGGACGCAGAGCGCATGCCACTGACCGTTGCGACGACGCTCGGCATTCGCGAGGAGAACAACCGGCCGATCGTCGATACGCTTTGCGCGCCGCCTTGCCAGTCAACGCTCGCTGCTGGTCTCTCGACAACTGCGAGCATCTGGTGGCGGCATGCGCAGCTTTGGTACAGCGGGTGATCAGCGCCGCCCCCGGCGTGCGCGTGTTGGCGGCCAGCCGCGAAGGGCTCGGTGTTCCCGGCGAACGGGCGGTGACGGTTCGTTCGCTGTCGTTTCCGCCACCCGGATCGAAGCATGAACTCCGAGCACTGGAAGCCTGCGAGGCCGTGCGCCTCTTCGTCGAGCGGGCCCAACTGTCGGTCCCCAAGTTCTCGCTGGCAGACGACACGGCAGATGCCGTAGCCGAGATCTGCCGGCGGTTGGACGGCATTCCGCTGGCGATCGAACTGGCCGCAGCCCGCGTGAAGATCCTTTCGGTGGAAGAGATCCGCGCCAGGCTCGACGATCGGTTCCGGCTGCTGACGGGAGGCAGCAAGACCGCCCTGGCACGGCAACAGACGCTGCTGGCCACGATCCAGTGGAGCTACGACCATCTTGCGGCCCGACGAACAGCAGCTGTTGCGGCGGCTCTCGGTGTTTGTCGGTGGCTGGACCCTGGATGGCGCGGTACGCGTGGCCGGTGAGCAGCTGGACGAGTACGTGGTGCTGGACCTGCTTAGCGCGTCTCGTCGATCAGTCACTCGTCACAGCGCACCGGGTCGAGGGAGGCACGACCCGCTACTCGATGCTGGAAACGGTACGCCAGTACGCGCATGACCGGTTGAACGAGGCCGGCGAGGGCGAGGCGATTCGCGTAACCGCCATCTCGAGTTCTACGTGGCGCTCGCAGAGGAGGCGGAACCGGAGCTTGTCGGCCGGGATCAGAGCGCGTGGTTCGCGCGGCTTGACCCCGAGCGGGAGAATTTTCTCGCGGCGCACGCCTGGTGCGATCACGCCAAGGACGGCACCGAGCTGGGATTGCGGCTGGTGGTCTCGCTATGGGTCCACTTGCGGCAGCGCCTCCTACTGGCACTGGGGCATCGGATTACGGTGGAGGCACTGGCGAGGCCCGGGGCACAAGGGCGTAACCGCGCTCGGTGCCGTGCGCTCTGGGTCGCGGGCGAGTTCAGCTACTTTAGGGGTCGGTATGCGGAGGCAAGAGATTACGTGGAGACGAGCCTGGCCATCGCCCGCGAGATACGCGACGAGGAAAGAGCGGCTGAAGCTCTCCGGTTACTGGGGTATGTGGCCTTCGCCCTTGAGGATGGGGCCATTGCGCAGCAGCATTTTCAAGAGGCGCTTGGGCTTTCGCGACAGCTGGGGAACAAGCACCAGCTCTCCCGCGCTCTCACCGGGCTCGCTGTGCTGCATAGCGCAGCGGGGGAACTGGATAAGGCGGAGCCACTGGTCGAGGAAGCCTTGTCGCTTGCCCGCGAGCAGGGAGATGACGCTAGCATTGTCATCCACCTGACGAACCTCGCCTGGGTGTTTATCAATCGCGGATTGGGGGACCGCGCCCGCGGGATGTTGCGCGAGGGGTTTGCAATCGCCGAAGAGATCGGATCGAAGCGAGGTGGCGTCGCCCATTTGGTCGTCGCGACGGAACTTGCGGCGTACTTCGGAGATTGGGAGTTTGCCGCCCGGCTCCATGGGGCACTCGGGGCACTATCGGAGCAATTGAGCTGGCATTCCGAGCCCACGCAGCAGGCGGACGACGCCCGCTTTATCGCGCGAGCACGGGAGGCGCTCGGTGCCGCGGCGTTCGCCGAAGCCGAGTCCACCGGCCGCACACTTTCGTATGACGAGGCGATCGCGGAGGCGCGTGCGTGGCTGGACCAGTATTCCTGATGGCTTGCTATTTGTCTGCCTTGCTCAAGCTATCGCAAACTTCATATGGGCCAACTTGAACGCTCGACAGCCGTTCGGAATTGGGTTTCGGTCGGGGTCTACTCCTCCGCGTGGCCTAACTGGGCGATGGGCCATCTATTGGACGCGCAATATCACTGTCACGGGGTTGTGATCGGAAGAACGCACGGCGATAGCTCGCGCCTCTGCGTAGTCCAGGCCGCGGACAAACATGTGATCCACATGGCGGCCGAAGAAGACGGATCGCTCATCGGACGGCAATCTGACCTCGCTCAGCCCTAGCGGCGAGAGAACCTCCACGACCGTCACCTCGCGTGCAGCGCTCCACGTATTGAAGTCGCCGGCGAAAATTATCGGCCCGTGGTGTTGGGCGAGCACATTTGCCAGTGCCGTCAATTGGGTGCGGTAATTGGCAAGTGCAAGATCGAAGTTGATCGCGTGGATGTTGATGACGGCGACCGTATCCGCGCTGCCGGCAAGCGGAAACCAACTGATCACGGCGGACTTGGGTATTCCGAGGTAGGGCTCGTCGGCGCGCTGTATGCAACTTGTTATTGGAGATACGCGCGAAGCGGTGATGACGCCTATGTCTTCCGTGTCGTAAAGAAATGAACTCGCCATGACCCATCGCAATCCTGCGCCGGAAAGCAGCGAGCTTAACGACGGCCGAAGGGCGGCTTCCTGGATCAGCAAGACATCGTCGGCACGTGCGATCCGTGCCAGATCCTGCTGCCAGCCGTAGTCAGCCTCCTTGTGAATGTTCCATGTGGTCACGCGGAAGCCTTCGGGATCGAGCGAATTGCCCGCGACACCGACGGCACCTGGTTGCAACAACCTGGCCGCGTCATCGCATTTCAGCCACGCGATTTCAGTTGCACCCGACGCTCCGAGGAAGATTGCCCGGGGATCAGACGTGAGCGTAACGCAGCCCGCCAGGATCTGCAGTAGCGTTGTCGCCGCAAGAAGACGCAGGCGAGGACAAGTCATGCTGGTTCTCTAGTTTCCTTCATCAGAGACCCAAGTCGTGCCGATAATAACGGCCGCAATCGCGGCGTTACCGTCGTTCAACCCTGCATTGGCAGTGCGGACCCTAACCCACGACGGAATTCGTAGCTCAGCGCCGAAATTTCGACGAGCACGATACGGCACTGTCCGCTCTTTGGCGATTTCCGGAGACCAAATCGACCGTCCGGTACTTGGAAACTATTCGATCTCCAGGACGATCTTTCCGCGAGACCGCCACGAGCGGCTTCTCTCTTGTGCGGCTCTTGCTTCGGCGAGTGGATACCTGCTATCGATCAGGCTTTTCACCCGCCCTTGCGCCATCAGCGTCGCGATTTGTGCCAAGTCATCGCCTCTTGCGCGGACGAGTACCAAATGTGCGCTGGGTCTGCGACCAAGCGTGGCAAGACGAACGGCACCTGTTGCCAACGAAGCAAGTGCCGAACTCACGCCGGGGATCGTCGTAATGTAGCGACCGCCTCGCGCCAGCACAGGAGCGACTGTGCGGAAGCTGTCACGGCCCACTGCATCAAACACGATATCTTGCTCGCCTACCGCCTTCGTAAAGTGAACGGTCTTGTAGTCGGTGACTGCATCAGCTCCGAGGCTGCGTGCCAAGTCGGCATTTGGTGCGCTGCAAACCGCCGTAACCTGCGCGCCTCGAGCCTTCGCAATTTGCACGGCGTAGCTTCCGACGCCACCAGAAGCACCACATACCGTCACTCGCGCACCCTCACCGACGCCCCCAATATTTACCAGTGCTTGCCACGCAGTAAGCCCTGCACATGGGACGGCTGCCGCATCTACATGCGAGATTGACGGTGGTTTATCCGCCAGGGCGGTTTCGTCAATTGCAACGAACTCTGCGTACGCACCCATCCCCCCAGCAAGCGGCTGCATTCCGAAGACCGCATCTCCTATTCCGAAGCGCGATGCATTGGGTCCACACTTGACGACCTCACCAGATAGATCGCTTCCAAGAATTATCGGGAACCGGGGCAGCGCAAACTTGAAGACGTAGCGTCCATCCCGAACAATCCAGTCGCGTGGATTGACTGCGGCCGCTCGCACGCGTACCAATACTTGCCCCGATTTGGGCTCTGGTCGCGGTAGGGTGCCATAGACAAGCTGGTCACTTCCGCCGTACTTGGTGATGTAGACCGCGTTCATATCTCGTAGACCACTCAATAAGCAAATGGCCGCACTGGGCGGCCATGACTGCCCTCGACCCAAAGCGGTCGTTGCGGTAGCCGGTTGGCCTCCGCCGTCAAACGCTGACAAATCGATCCTCCGAGAGGGTAAATCGCCAGTTTCGCCTTGCCCAGTCCCCGGCATAATCTATGTTGATACGGGCCCCGGCTCGGATTCCATGGACAGCGGCTAGACGGCGTCCAACCGGAGAGCGCCGAACCCACAGCGGCGCCTGACATAGATCCAACCCGTTTGCCTGGCGATCGATTCCGAGTGCCTGCGCCAACCGTCCTGGGCCAGATGTAAGCTGCCGCAGGTTTGCCGGCACGCTTGAAAGACCGCGGTTATTCGCCATGATTTCCAACCCGAACGTTGGCCGCAGCGCTCTAATCAACACTGCCGCAGGGACTCGCCCTGCACCAACGACTATGTTGAAGCAGTAGTGCGCGCCGTAGATCTGAAAGACGTATGAGTAGCCACGAGGACCAAACAGAACCTCAGTACGAGCTGTTCTGCGCGCATTCCAAGCATGAGACGCGCGATCCTCTGGACCAACATACACCTCAGTTTCGACAATCAACCCGCCGCACCCGCTCCTGGACAAATCTGACCCCAACTCCATGCCGATGAGCGATTGGCCAACCTCGAGCGGCTCTCGCTCAAAAAAGCTGCGTCGAACTCTTGCAACCCTCATTTCCTTTTACCTTGCGTCGCCGCTCAGATGTCGATCACCACGTCATCCTGCGGCCGGGAGCAGCAGATGAGGACATTTCCTTCTGCAGGCGGATCGAGCGGATCAGGCTGGTAGGTGACGGACCCATAGATCAATCCGCTCTCGCAGTTATGACAGACGCCGGTGCGGCACGACCACCGGACGGGCACGTCACACGCCTCCGCCAGCTCCAAAATGCTCTGGTAGGCCGAGGCCTTCCAGTGTGCGGCGATGCCGCTGCGCGCGAACGATATCAGCGGACCGGTTTCGGCATCGTCCTTGGGCAGATGCGGAGCTCGCGTCGCTGCACCGACGACACCAGGGGTCATCGACTCACTACCGTTGAAGATTTCGATGTGTATCTGCTCCGACTCCAAGCCCAAGTTCGCGAGCGCCTCTTTCATCTCCGCCATGAAGCGAGTCGGCCCGCAGAGGTAGACATCCGCCGCTCGCGGGACGCCGACTTCGTCGAAGATCGATCGCGACAGGTGACCGGTAGCATCGAAATCCTCACCCATCTTGTCCCGCGGCCCCGGCCTGCTGTAACAAACATAGCTGCGGCCGTGGGTGAGCGCGAGCATGAGCCGGCGGACTTCGGCAGCAAATGGATGATGCTGCCGATCGCGAGCCGCGTGCAGCCACAATACCTGTCGTGTCGACCGGGCAGCCGCCAGCGCGTGCAACATCGCCAGAACGGGTGTCACCCCGATTCCCGCGCTGACCAGCACCACCGGCCGCTCTCCGGACTGCAGAATGAAGCTTCCGCGCGGCGAGCTGACGTCGAGAACATCGTCCACCCGGACATGTTCCCGCACGTAGGTTCCAGCCGCCCCATTCGGCTCGATCTTCACGCTGATTCGATAGCTCTCCGTCGAGAGGGGACCCGAGAGCGAATAGCTGCGAAAAAGCAGTGGGCCGCCGGCGGTCTGTTGAACACGCAGGACCACGTACTGGCCGGGCAGAGCCTTTTGCAGCGGCTGATCGTCCGGGCTCTGCATCGTCAGCGAGAGAACGTCCGCGGACTCCTGATCGATCGCCGTCACCAGCGAGCGGCCGAAATCCTGGTGCAACCGGATGCGCAGCTGCCGCCGGCGCGAGGCCCGCGTTGCCACTCCCGGCCGCAGTCGATTGGCTCTGCACTAACGCCTCAAACGACCAGCGCCATCCGGGCGAAAGCGCCTCGATGCGCAACGCGCGCTCCAGTCGATCGCGCGCATGATTGGACGAATAGAGGAGCGCGTTGATCTCCGCGACAGTCATTCGCTCCCTCGCCTCTCCCACCTTGACGATTTCGTCGCCGGCGCCCACCTCGCCTTCCTGCAGGACGCGGAGGTAGAACCCGGGCCGTCCGCTCGATGTCAGCAATGCCGGCATCCGGGGCTCGTTCATCCGAATGCCGACGCGATAGCAGGTAACGCGAGGTTGAGTGACCTCGAATAGCGCGCTGCCGATCTGATAGCGGTCGCCGATGCACACGGCATCGTCGGGCAATCCTTCGACCGTGAAGTTCTCGCCGAACTGTCCGTGGACGAAGTCGGGCCTCTTCAGCTGCTCCTGCCAATAGAGGTACGATTCGATCTGGTAGACGAAGACCGCGCGCTGCTCACCGCCGTGCCCGGCCAGGTCGCCCTGACTGTCTCCGTGTAGATTCAACCGGCCGACCCGGCAGCGGCCACGCACCGGATCCTTCCAGATCGCGGTGCGTACAGTGCGCCCCTTCCACTCGATGTCGCGCGGAAGTCCGACGTTCACCGATAGCAGTCCAGCCATGTTGATCGCAAGCGCGACGAAGTTGTTTGCCGATAGAAACACCAGCGCTCACATTTTCCTGACGCTAGCGACCGCGTACCGGTGCCGACAACGCGTTGACTGGAGGACGATCGATCGTGACTACAGCGATGGCGCCGCTCTTTGCTAGGGTGACGACGGCTGCCTCCGGGAGCATTCCTTTTCGTCAGCCCAATACCCGCCAACCCAATCCCGGTGTGGCGGCCTGAGCTTCACCCTCGCCGAGCACGATCGGCTCCAGCAAGCCCGTTTCTACCGCCTCCTGCGCGAACTCTCGTAACGTGCGCACGCGCGCGGCCGGCACGCCAGCCGCGTTCAGACGCTGCTCAAGATCGGTGGCCGAGTGCTCCACCAGGCGCGGCGCGAGCAACTCGCGGAACGCGTGCGGATCGCGCGCGCGTGCAAAGGCGGGCTCGCTTTCGGAAGCAGGTTCCAGCAGGGGCGCGACCTCCGCCGTGGCAACTCCCAGAACCTGCATCAGACGCTCGATGTGCGCCGGCGTATTGGCGCCGATCGCGAGCCAGCCGTCGCGGCACGCGAAGGTGTCCGCCGCCGGACTGCCCGAAAAACCCTTGTTTCCCACGCGCGGGATTTCCTGGTCGCAAGTGAGCGTCTCGCAGGCGAAGCAATACATGAGTTGCAGCGCGCTCGCCCACATGCTCACGTCGAGGAAGCAGCCCGCGCCCGTGCGGTCGCGCTCGCGCAGCGCGACCACGATCGCGAGCGCCCCGATGATCCCCGTTGCCGCGTCGATGACCGGAAACCCGGTTTTGAGCGGCGGGTCGCCCTCTATTCCGGCCAGCATGGTCATGCCGGTGAAGGCTTGGATCACGTGGTCGTAGGCGCCTTGCGGCATGCGGGCCGGGTCGCTGTAGCCGTAGCCGGAGATCGCACAATAGATGATGCGCGGATTGACGGCCTTGACGTCGTCGTAGCCCAACGCATGGCGCCGCAGCACGCCGGGGCGGTAGTTGTCGACCATCACGTCGGCTCCGCGCGCAAGCGCGAGCACTTCCGCGCGGCCGCCTTCCGACGCGATGTCGATCTCGCGCATCAGCTTGCCGGCATTGAGGGCAGTGAAGGCGCGCGCGCCGGAGGCCGTGCGCCGCATCACATCGCCGCCGCCGGGCTTCTCCACCTTCGTGACCTCGGCACCCATTTGCGCAAGGTGAAAGGTCGCGAAAGGACCGGCGATCACATGACTGAAGTCAAGGACGCGGACCCCGCGCAAGGCCTGTGTTGGGAACTGTGGCACGGCAGCCATCACTTTTGCACACTCAGCTGCGCGGCCTTGACGATCTTCTCGAACTTCAGGGTCTCGGCTTGCATGAACTTGGTGAACCCGGCAGGGGAAGTGCTGAGTGTAACCGGGGTGCCGGCCGCCTCGCTGTCGGCGCGCAGGGTCGGGTCCTCATACGTCTTGACCACCGCCTTGAACAGGATGTCCAGCACGTTCGGCGCCAGGCCGGCCGGTGCCCAAAGGCCGAACCAGGCTTCGAGTGCGAGGTCCGGCGCGTTGAACACCTCGACGAGCGTCGGAACGTCCGGCAGAGACGGCATACGCTGCGCACCGGTGACGGCCAATGCGCGCACCTTGCCGCCTTGAATCTGCGGAATCGCCGTCGACGCGATCGGGAACGCGAACTGTGTGGCGCCCTGGATGATGGACGGCACGATTTCGACCGAGCCCTTGTAGGGCACATGCACCACGTCGATCTGGGCCTGCAGCGCCATGGCCGCGCCGCACAGGTGGGCGGCGCTACCAACGCCGCCGGAGGCGAAGTTGAGCTTGCCCGGCTCGCTCTTTGCGGCCGCGACGAGTTGTTCCGCGGTCTTGTAGGGCGAGCTCGCGCTGACCACGAGTATCGACGGACTGGAGACCGTGCGCGTGATGTGCGTGAAGTCCTTCATCGGATCGAACTTCACGGCTGGCTCCATCGCCTTTTGCACGATGAACGAGGACGCGCCCAGGAGGAGGTTGTAGCCGTCGGGCGCCATGCGCGCGACATTCTGCCCCGCGAGGATGCCGCCGGCGCCGACGACGTTGTCCACAATCACCACGGCGCCCTTGCCGAGCACCTCGGCGAGCTTGATTGCCATCTTGCGGGTGAGCACGTCGGGGCCGCCGCCGGCCGCGAAGGGCACGATGATCTTGATGGGGCGAGTCGGGTAGTCGCTGCCCTGCGCGAGCGCAAGGCCTGGAACGGCCATGCCCGCGGCGAATCCGAGGGCGCAGCGTTGGAACTGGCGGCGGTTGACCATGACGTAGTCTCCGATGCGACGAAGTGAATACGAAGCGTGTTGCCAAGTCTAGACACGCGACGGCACAAAGCAAACTGAAATGTTCCAATCGAGTACGGCCTTCGCGGCCCGATGCCGCCGCCCCCACGAAGCGAAGCCACAACGGGTGCCCGCTTCGGAGCACCCGCCGTCCCCGAACTGCTAGGGAGGGCGCAGCAGCCGGGCACCCTCGCGCACGCAGTTACGGCGTTCCCACCTCCGTTTCGATTGCGTCGATCAGAACGCCTGCCCAGTCGACCAGCAAGTCGGCAATCAACGGGTCGGCGCGTCCCTGACCCGGCATTTTCTCCACGTCGTTGATATATAGCTCCAGCGCTTGAATCGCGGTCTTGAACTTTGCGTTCTTTGTGACGAGGTCCGATTGCGCAGCCGCCGTGTAGCCCTCGGCCAAAAGGCGAGTCGCCTTGTCGAGCCTAAGAAGCAGCGTCTCCCCGCCTGGGAAGTAATAGGCTTCGTCAATGTCGCGCAGGTTGGTCGGCGACGGATTGGACATGAATTGCTTGAAGTCCACGCACAGCGGACCACAGACCAGACCGGTCCCGAAGATCGATGCTTGCGCATCCCTTATAAGCTCCTGTGCGTCTTGGTTAAGCACAAAGCCGTCGAGCACATTCTGGTTGGCGGCTTGCGTGATCGCTTGCACATAGCCGTCATGGGTCGGGTACAGACTCGCCAGCGTCGCGGTGTCGAACGGGATATGAACTCCGTAAAGGCTGCAATTTCCGCCCCCCGTGTTCGCTCCTGTACTCGTCGCTGTCGGAACCGCGAAGGTCGCGAGGCGAATTCCACCGAGCGCATTGCCGTACGCGTCGCGAGCCACCACGACCCGAGGCGTCAGAGACGCATACTCGGGTAGTGGCGAGTGGGCGGGAGGCACGCCTTGCTCGATCCATTTCACCATGGCATCGATCGCGGCCGCTTCGACATAGTGAAACGGAATGCGGCTCCTGGTCGGGAGCGTGCAGCTATCGGCGAGCGAAGGGTTCACAAGATCCCGGAGATAGATCGCATACGACGTCACGCGCATGTGATTTTCGGAGTGCGACGTGCCGGTGACCCACCACGTCCGGAACCTGTCGGTATCAGGTTGCCGGTTGGTGGTCTGCCCGCCGGGGAACTCGACCTCCGACAGAACCTTCATCACCGGGATGGTCAGATCGTCGCGGATCTTCTGGCCGCCGACGATTGGCTGCACGCCGTCCACAATCGCGGGGTCCCGGGGAAAGATCGCATTGACATAGATGGCGAGGCGAGTAGCCGATTGCGAAACTCCGGTCGCAATCACGCGCCGAACCTGCAGTCCGCCCAGCACGGCCGGGACGGAGCGCACCGCCTGGACGCCTTGCGCGAAGACGTCGTAGGAAAGATCGTCATCCGCGATGTCGAGCGTTCCGTAACGGACGGGACTCCAGTTCCGGAGGCCGTTCGGCACAGCCGCAATGTGCAGGTTCTGCGCCGCGATGCCGACATAAGCGTAGCCGGCGCGCATCAGCTGCTCGTGGTTGCGGAACCAGACCTGTGGCGTGTCCCGACTCGCGAGGTTCATATCGGTTGCAAGGAACGGGTAGTTGTGGTCCGCCGTGCCGAGCGCGACATAAGGGATAGGGCCGGTCACCTGCGGCGTCGGAACGACCGCCATTGCTACCGACGCGACGGCCCCGCAGACGAACCCGGACACCGATCGAATGAGCGAGCGTTGCATGGACGTACGAAGAGAATGTAAGGCAGACATGGGGTTGACCTCCTTTGATGTAACCAGCGTATTGAACGATCACGAAATGCGACACGGCCAGCGGCAGCGTCGCGCGCTGATATGCGAACGTGTTTATGGGGTTAGTCGGGTAGTCGCCGCCCTGCGCGAGCGCAAGGCCTGGAACGGCATGCCCGCGGCGAATCCGAGGGCGCAGCGATGGAACTGGCGGTGGATGACCATGACGTAACCTCCGATGCGACGTACTGGATACAAAGCGCGTTGACAAGTCTAAACACGCGATGGCATAAGCCAAATTGAAATGTTCTAATCGAGTCATTAGACGATCTGGCGAGATGCCTACCCCCGCCTTGCCCGCCCGATTCGCGCAGCTCAGGCTGCGTGATCTCATGCTGATCGAGCACCTCGAGGAACTTGGCTCGCTGACGGCGGCAGCAGCGCGCATGCACGTGACTCAGTCGGCGATCACGCAGGCGCTGCAGTCGCTCGAGGAGGCATTCGGCCGGCCGCTGGTCACGCGTGGCCGCCGTGGCCAGCGCGGCGTGAGTCTCACGCCCGCTGGCACAGCCGCACTCATGCGCCTGCGCGTTGCGCGCCACGAGTTGGAAGCGGCGCTGGCGGCGGCGGCCGACCCAGGCACGCTGGAATTGCGCGTCGGCGCCCTGCCGCTCACGCTGGTGCGGCTCCTGCCCGACGCACTCGAGCGGCTGCGCCAGCGCCTGCCTCAGGTGCACGTGTACCTCAGCGAAGATACCGTGCCGAACCTTTGGCGACAGATGGAAGCGGGCGAATTCGATGCGATCGTGTGCCGGCTGCCTGCGCTCAGCGAGCAACCGCGCCTCCCCGAAGGCATCGCGCATCGTACGGTTGGCCGGGAATCGCTGGTGCTGGTCTGCGGCCGTCGCCACCCGATCGCGCGCCGGCGCACGCCGGGGCCCGACCAGCTGCGCGAGCACGATTGGGTGCTGCCGCCTGAAGGCTCCTACACGCGACTGGAAATCGAGCAGCTGTTCCTTCGTGCCGGGCTCAAAGGTCCGCGTGCGGCCATCACTTCAATGAACTTTTACGCCAATCTGCGCCTGGTGGCCGGCGGCAGCTTGCTCGCGGTCGCGCCGCGCTCGACCGCGCTCGCGATGCGCAAGGAACTCGATCTGGTGGTGTTCCCGATCGATTGGGGCCGAGAGGACACGGCAGTGACGCTGGTCTGGCGCGAGGCGGGCCTCGGCAACCCTGCGCTCGTGGCCCTGCTGGAGTGCTTCTGAACCGTGATCTCGGCAGCGGAGACCGCAGCCAGTTCTGACAGCGCCCGCTCCAGTTCGCTGATCATCATCAACGAAAGCGCGTTCAATTCGTTGGGTCGTCGCCCCACCACACGTCGGGGACGACTCTCGTCACCTTATTGGGCACCGGCAGGATCGTCATCAACTCCCATGGGCTTCATACGTTAGCGGCAACCCGAAAATGGGCTACAGACGGCGTACTTGCGGGAGAGCGGACATCTTGCGATCGAGCGTGAGCGTGGTCAGTTCCGCACGGCGGTAGTCGTCCGCAATCAGCCGGTCGAGCAGGCCGCAGCCGGCGTCGACCTCCAAGGCGGCGAACAGGCCAGCGCCGTTCAGCGGCGCCACCAGACCGCTCTTGAGCACGCTGGCAAGAGCGGCGCGCGCGTCGGGTTTAGACACGCCGTAGTGATGTTGCAGGGCGACATAGGCCTCGCCGATAACCTGATTCGATGCAAACACCTCGGCATCGTCGCGCTCGATGAGCGCGGTCAACTTGCGCACGCAATGTTCGAAGCCGTCCTCGGGATCGCCGGTCGCCAGCCGGACAAGGATCGAAGTATCAATCCCGTAGCGTGCGGTCATGGGGCTTGTTGCGGAAGGCTTCGAGATCGAAGGTACCTATGCCGCGGCGCAGCTTGCCGCGTAGCGGCGCGAGACGCGCCCGGTCGACGTGTCGCGCGCGCAAGACAAAGCCGTTAGGCCCTTCCTCGAGTTCGATCCGGTCGCCGGGCTTCACGCCGAGCGCCTCCAGAACGCGAGCGGGAAACGTGACCTGACGTTTGGCAGTAATCTTCACGAACATGGCGGCGATTCGCTCCTTTTTCACCTTACTATAAGTGTATATCGGTAAGGCGGGCGCGTCAAGCCACGAGCCGATGACACGACGTCCCTGGAGAATGTCGGTGTCACCGGGGTAAATACTTCATGCCGTAAACCCGGCGTTACCCGACAACAAACAAGAACGGCCCGCCGAGTGGCAAGCCGTTGAAATGTCGGGTTCCAGTTGGCTCAGCTCGCGCCGAGGCCGGCCACCCGATCGAGCGGCGCCTTGAAGTGCTGGCCGAGCTCGGCGTGGGCGGCCAGGATCCTGCGAGCCTTCGTCGCGAACTCGCGCGCCTCGCCGCGCCGGCTCAAACCAACGAGGCAGTTGGCGAGCGCGATTTGCGCTTCTGCAAGCCAGGGACTGTTCGGGTAATCGTTGGCTTCGCGCAACCTAACAGCACGTTCAAGATTGACTCGTGCGGATTGGAGGTCGCCCGAGCGATTCTGAGCCTCACCCAAGCGCAATGAGGCGTCCGCTTCAAGCATCGGATAATAGTCGCGCAGCGGGGAGCCCTGTACCTGCGTAAGCGTCTCTTCCGCGATGACGCGTGCCTCGTTCTCCCGGCCCAGTTCGAGATGGGCTTGGGCAACAAGAATCGCGGCACTCGTTTCGTCCGGATGAAGCATGTTCGTGTGAGCCTCCTTCAGCCCCGAGACGCGTCTTAGAACGTCCGCGGCTGCGCGCGCATCGCCGCGTGCAAGAAGCAGGCGCGCCGTTTCCAGCACGTAGCTGTTTCCAGTGCGCGGCTGCGCAGCCGAACCCGAGACTCGCTGCCACGTGTCCCATGCCTGACCAAGAAGCTTCTCGGCCGCGGAATACTGCCCGCGCGCCAACAGTACGGCTGCCTCGTCACGCATCACGACAGACTCGACCGCGCTATCCGGAAAGTGTTTGCGGTGGATTTCCAGCGCCTCGGAAAGGTGTTGCGCGGCAGAGCTCAAATTGCCCTCAGCCAACATCGCCGCCCCATAGCGGCGGTGGACCTGGCCGGTGATATTCGGCGTGTCGGTACCTTTGCCCTGTCGGATTCCACTTGCGGCTGCGTCAAGCAACTGCCGGCCTTCAACGCGGCGCCCCGTCGCGTGCAGGAAAGCGCCCAAGCGCGCCTCCACCATTAAGGTATCGACGTGCTGATCTCCGTTGTGCTGTAGCGTTTGCGCAAGCGCCTCGCGGTAGGTTCGTTCCGCTTCGGCCATTTTGAGCAGCGCGGCCTCGGTGTCGGCGAGCTCCAGCAGTTGCGTCGTCACCATCGCCAGCACAGGCGGGTCGCGCTTGCGCGTTTCGGTGAGCGCCTCGTGATACAAACCCTCGGCAGCCTCGTAGTCGCCCAAGAGCAGACGGGCCCTGCCGGCGACTTGCAGCGCGGTCGCAAACTCCAAGGCGTGCGGGTAATTTCGCCGATACAGCGCCACCGCCTGATCGGCGTCGGAACGCATCTTTTCCAACGACCCGTACATGTTGACCTTTGCCAGCTGGGTCAACAGCTGACCGCGCAACTCAGAGGAGCTATCCCCTGCCGCGTCGAGCGTGCGTTGCGCCTGCTCCAGCGCAGCGAGGGCTTGCGGCTTGCGGCTCGTAAAGAAAGCATCGCGAAAGAACGACAGCAATGCGTCGACCATGCGTGGGTCGCGCTCCTTGTGCTGGCGCTTCAGCGCCTCGATGCGCTGCGCCTGCATGTCCGCGGCTCGTTCATCCAGCCCCAGCTGGAAATACAAGCCCGCGAGTTCGTCAAACATCTCGTCCTGCACCTCCGGGACGTCAGAAAGGCTCGTGGCAATCCGTCGTGCACCGATGTCAAGCAACTCGCGCGCGGTGGTCTCCCGGGCCTTGATTGGATCAGGCTGCGCATCAGTATTCGTGCGAAAGATGTCGAGGAGAAATGCCTGGACGGCCTTGGCGTGTGCCGCTTGGCGCTCGGCGAGATGCGCCTGGGTACGCGCCACCTCCGCCTGCCACACCGCGACCGCGGCACCAGCAACGACCGCCAGACCCGTCAACGTTGTTGCGGTGACCGTCAGCTTGTTGCGCGCGACGAACTTGGCAAAGTGATAGGCGGTGCTGTCCGGGCGCGCAAGCACCGGCTCGCGGCGCAAATGGCGCTGCAGGTCCTGCGCAAACGCGTCAACCGTGCCGTAGCGCGACGCCGGCTCCTTCTTGAGCGCCTTCAGCACGATCGTGTCGAGATCGCCGGCGAGCGAGTGGCGCAGTTTCCTGGTCGTCGTCGATCTCACAGCGGCGACGGGCTCCGCTATCTCGGCCTGACTCGGCCGCGGCGGATCGACTTCGACGATCGCCTCTTCCAGCGCCGCGGCCGAGTCGCGCTTGAGCCTGTAGGGCCGGCGACCGCACAGGAGCTCGTAGAGGATCACGCCGAGCGAATAGACGTCGCTCGCCGTCGTGATCGCCGCGCCGGTGATCTGTTCGGGTGACGCATAGTCCGGCGTGAACGCGCGACCCTCGACGCGCGTCAGCTCCGATTCGCTCCCCGCGCCTTCCGTCAATAGCTTTGCGATCCCGAAATCGAGCAGGCGCGCCTGGCCGTCCGACGTGACGAGAATGTTCGAAGGCTTGAGATCGCGATGGATGACGAGGCTCGCATGCGCAAACTGGACAGCGTGCAGGACTTGCATGACGAGCTCGAGCCGGGCGCGCACGCCGAGCCTTCGCTCGTCGCAGTAATCGGTCAACGGGATTCCGTCGACGTACTCGAGCGCGAGAAAGGGCTGACCATCCGCTGAGAGGCCAGCGTCGAACAACCGCGCGATGCCGGGATGGTCGAGACTCGCCACGATCGTGCGCTCGCGCGCAAACCGCTCGCCGGCCGCCGCACTGCGCTGTCCCGGATTCACCAGCTTCAGCGCGACGCGCCTCGAGAACAGGCCGTCGTCACGCTCCGCGAGCCAGACGGTGCCCATGCCACCCTGGCCGAGCGCACGTATGATCCGGTAGGGGCCGAACCTGCGTCCGAGCAGAGGTTCTTCGTCCGCGATCGCCGCGGCCAGTCGGCGACGGAGCACGTCGCGGGTCTCGAGCAGGCCGTCGGCCTGCGCTGCCGCCATCGACGCGAGCAGCTCGCTCACCTGGGCGGCGGTTTCCGGCTCACCCAAGGCGAGCTCGGCGAGCCACTCGGCGCGTCGCTCTCCGGGAACGGCGAGCGCTTCGTCGAGCAGCAACGACAGCCGGGCAAAACGTGCGGGCTCCAATCCCTTGAGCTGCATGCGACACCTCGATCAAGCTCGCGAGGCCTGCAAACCGAAGTCAGACTTCCTCCATCAGCTTTCGCAGGATGCCGCGCGCCTTCTCCCATTCGCGCCGGACGGTGCGCTCGGATTTGCCGCTCAGCGTGCCGATCTCGTCGATCGAGAGGCCGGCGAAGTAGCGCCACTCGACAAGACGATGCAGCTCGGGGTCGAGCTCCGCCAGTGCCTGCATCGCCTCGTCGACCGCGAGCAGGCGCTCGTCGTCGAGCACTTCGCCGGCCACACCGGTGTTCAGCGTTATCGCCGCTTCGCCGCCGCCGCGCTTGCTCGCGCGCCTTTCGCGCACGGCATCCAGGACGACGCTGCGCATCACCTTGCCGACATAAGCGAAGAACGCAGGGCGGTCCGTGATGGCGATGCGCCCGCGCGCGGAAAGCTTGAGAAAGCTTTCGTGCACGAGTGCAGTCGTGTTGAGCTCGCCGTCGCGCGCGCTGCGCCTCAGGCTGCTGTGCGCGAGTCGCTTCAGATCGCCGTAGAGCAGCGTGAACAGCTTGTGCGCCGCGCCCTGGTCGCCGCCGTTCGCGCAACGGAGCAGTTCGGTGATATCGCTCATCGGATAGTGCGTCCCCGAGGCGCAATCCATGCCGCCGCTCGGCAACGATACTCCTTGGCGCATTCGCTGGCCACAGGCAGGCGCGAAAGCGGCGCGCAGGGCGGGGACGAGCCCTCGCCCTGCGCGCCGCCCGATGCTGCGTCAACGGCACGAGATGTTGACCATCGCGGCGTTGCTGAAAGCGCCGCTGGACTCGTCCCAGGCGTTGATGGCGAGATCGCCGTTACACGGGACATTCTGCGCGTTCCAGAAGAACGATCCGTCGCTTGCAACCACGGTCCCGCTTCGCACCAGCGGACCGCCGATGTCGTCTCTGTGCACCTCGACCCGAACTGCGCCGGATGGCGTGAAGCCTCTTCCGCTGACGCCAAGCACGTTGCTGGCGCCGAACCGCATCTTCACATTCGCGACGATGTGCGCGCGCGGCGTCAGCTTGAACGCGTGCAGCTGGCCCTCGACGGTCTTTTGTCCCCAACCGACCATCTCGCCGTTGTCGTTGATGCCGGTCGCCTGAAGCAACGTCCATTCGGCTGAATCGAGCGGACTCAGCCCGTCGTTCAGGTTGAAGACGCGCCCATTCGCGAACAATGCGGCCAGGATGTTGCCAAGGCCGCTCGCATCGCGATACGCCGTGCCGACGACCGTACCGCCGCTGTTCAGCGCGAGGCCGTAGCTGATTCCGCCGTTGGGAAGCGTGCCGAGCTCGTTGAATGCGTAGACGAACGGCCAACGCTGCGTCGGGTCGGGCTGACGGTCGAGCCGGAACGCGCGGATCACGTTGAGCGCGGGCGACGCTGCCATCCCGACGATCTGGTGATGGCGGTTGATCGCCGATGCCTTGCGGAAGTCGTAGAGGTTGGCGAGACTCTGCGGGGTCGGGCGATAGATCAGATCATTGAGATCCACCATCCCGAGATTCTGGTCCCAATAGAAGGCGTGGCCGATATCCCAGTTGGGATCGGTGCTGACGAAGCCGGGCGGCTCCGAATAGCCGACCACCTCGGTATCGTCGTTGATGCCGCGCGCGTAGCTGTTGCCGCCGAGCGTCCCGAGATCCAGCGTTCCGGCCGACGTGTTCACGTAAGCGCGGCGCGCCATGTACGTGTACGCATCGCCGGCGACTTCGTTGTTGTTGTTGATCGCAATGCCGTCGCTGTACGGATAGCCGGCAAGCAGCGGCACCAGCTGCTCGGTGTTGCCGACCAGGCGAAACGCCTGATACGTGCCGCCGCCGATCGGGGGAATCGCGCGATCGCCGGCCAGCACACCGGCATCGTTGATCGCCAGGCCGTAGCTGATCGGAGCCAGGTATTGCGCAGGGCCCGACGGCGCGTCGAAGTGAAACGCCTGCGACACTTGCTGGCTGTTGTAGGCGTAGCCGGCGACGTCGCCGCGCCGATTGATCCCCGTGGCCAGCGAGTGGCCGGCGAGTGTGCCGAGGTCCTCGATGTCATAGGCTCCGGTGAGCACTTGCGGGGGTCCGACCTGTGCGGACAATGCGGTTGCGATCGAAATCGCCAGCGCGGCGACGGTCTGCCGCGCGAGGTGTTGAAGCGAAGGAAGCCGCGAGCTGCGGCATGTGTTGTTGATCGTAGTCATGGTCGTCTCCTGTCGTCAGGTGTTTCGTCGTGAATCGCGCGGCGCGCCGCTGATGGCGCTGTCCGCCCGGCAGGGATGGGAATTTGCGTACTCCAGTGATTTCCGTGCCTGCACCCACTCAAACGGGATCGCGGTTTGCAACCGGACACGGCAGGCGCGCGCGGACCGCGCGAATATTCACGTCGTGCGCCGGCACGCCCTTTGCGGGCGCAATCGCGGAGCTCAAGGGTCCACGGCCAGCGCTGTGCCCTGTCGGTGCCGCCATCGGCATGGAGGCGGCGGCGAAGGCCGCGCCGGATGGCTACACGCTGTTGATGGTGTGGGGGGCGAATTCGAAGTGTGACGCTTTGTCTGACAGTCGATAGAAATATTCGTTGGCTTGAAGTAGGTCCTTGTATCCGAGGCGAATCGCGTCAGCCACCGCAGCCCCGCCCGTCGGGGATTGCGGAACCGTTTATACAGGTCGGTGGCGACCCATCGGATCGTTGGACGGCCCCCCCGATTGGCCCCGCCAATTGGCGGAAGACACACCGCCCTCAAGGCATTAGATTTGGAGCGACCATTCCTTTAGTCCAAATGGAACGGTCGCAATATGAAGTTCGGCACTTGGATTGTGATCTATAACCGTCACACGCGAGGAATCAAAATGCGTCCGTTATCCATTGCTCTTTGTTTGGCTTGTGTTGCCTTTCTGAACACGCACGGACGCTATGTTATCGAGACAGGCATATTTCATTTTTTGTAATGGGAGAGGAACGGTGCTGCAACCACGGCAGTAGGTCGGGGGCACGCTCCCAGATCCAGGCTTTCTCAGGAACCGTGCGTTCGAGAATTCCGCAGACATGTGAGTCCAATCAGTCGCTCTCCTCCAGCCTGCGATTGACCCACAGGGCCGCGAGCGTGCCCGCCGCCCCCGAGAGCAGATAAAGGCTGACATAGCCGAGCCCGAAATAGGCGGACGTCCCAAGCGCGACAAGAGGTGCGAATCCCGCACCGATCAGCCAGGCAACGTCCGAGGTGAGCGCGGCGCCAGTGTAGCGATATCTCGGCTCGAAGCTCGCGTTGAGCGCCCCGGCGGCCTGTCCGTAGGAGAGGCCCAGCAAGCCGAACCCGATCAGAATGAACACGTCCTGCCCCAGCGTGCCGCCATCCAGCAGCGTCGGCGCAAAACCGCTGAAGACTGCGATCAGGGTGGCGAACAGGCCGAGCGTCTTGCGCCGGCCCAGTTGGTCGGCGATGACCCCGGAGGCGACAACGCCGCCTATTCCGACGATCGCGGCGAGGATCTGAATGGCGAGAAACGCGGTTACCGACTGCTTCGAATAGAGCAGGATCCAGGAAAGCGGAAAGACGGTGACTACGTGGAACAGGGCATAGCTCGCCAGCGCGCCGAACGCACCGAGGATCACGTTGTATCCCTGCGATCCAAGCACCTCGCGGCTGGTGCTGGGCTCCAGCTCGCTTTCTGTGAGGAGCTCTTCGAATTCATGCGTCAGGACCAGCCGAAGCCGCGCGAACAAGGCCACAACGTTGATTGCGAAGGCGCAGAAGAAAGGATAGCGCCATCCCCAGGTGAGGAAATCGTCCAGCGACAGGGTGGCGTAGAGCAGCAGATAGAGACCGCTCGCGATCATGAAACCAACCGGCGCTCCCAGCTGCCCCATCATCGCGTACCAGCCGCGACGATTCTTCGGTGCGGATAGCGCCAGCAGTGACGGCAATCCGTCCCAGGATCCGCCGAGGGCAACGCCCTGGCCGATGCGCAATATCGCAAGCATCACGATCGCCATGTAACCAAGGCTCCCATAGCCTGGCAGGAAGGCAATCCCCGCGGTCGAGCTGCCGAGGAGAAATAGCGCAAGCGTGAGCTTGGTCCCGCGCCCCCATCGACGCTGGATGTCCATGAACACCATGGATCCGATCGGCCGGGCTATGAATGCGAGAGAAAAGATGGCAAACGACCACAGCGTTCCGTCCAGACGCGATTCGAACGGAAAGAATATCGCGGGAAACACGAGGACCGAGGCAATGCCATAGACGAAATAGTCGAAGTACTCGGAGGTCCGGCCAATGATGACGCCGATCGCGATGTCGCCGGGAGCGACCTCCGACGGGTGCGAGGACACGGCGCGCGCGTCGCGCTCGAGGGCGCTCGACGAGAGGCCGCTGGGTTCCCGGGCGATCGCGCGCGTCATGGCATGTTCCGCATCTGCTCCGGCGATGGCGCCATCATGTTGGTCTTCAGGTGGTACATAACCCACATCGACCCGCTCAGCGTGATGACCAGGAGCACGAGCGTGAAGATCAGCGACATCCATGTCCAGCCGCCTTCCGCCTTCGAGGTCATGTGCAGGAAGAACACCATGTGCACGTAGATCTGCACCATCGCGAATCCCAGGATGACGAAGGTCGTGACGGTCGGGTTCGCGAACACCTTGCCCATCACCAGCCAGAACGGAATGGCCGTCAGGATGACCGACAGCACGAATCCAGTGACGTAGCCGCCAACCGTGATGTGCAACGTGTCATGGTCGACCTCTTCGTCGTAGCCGTGACGTTCCTCGGCATGCGCGGAGTTGGTCTCTGTGGCGCTCATTGCAATGCTCCCATCAGATAGACGAAGGTGAAAACGCCGATCCACACGACGTCCAGAAAGTGCCAGAACATCGACAGGCACATGAGCCGGCGCCGATTCGCGGCGATCAACCCGTACCTCGCAACCTGAGCCACTAGCGTAAGCAGCCAGACGATGCCGAACGTTACGTGCAGCCCGTGGGTACCGACGAGTGTGAAAAACGACGACAGGAAAGCGCTTCGCTGCGGCCCGTTGCCTTCGTGTATCAGGCTCGCGAACTCATGCAGTTCGACGGCGATGAACCCCGCGCCCAGCAAACCGGTGGCGGCCAGCCAGGCGATCGTGAGGCCCTGGCGTTTTCGCTGCATCGCGATCACCGCAAACCCATAGGTGATCGACGACAGCAGCAGCAGCGACGTGTTCACGGCCACCAACGGCAATTCGAACAGGTCGGAGCCCGATGGCCCGCCTGCGTAGTTGCGGCCCAGTACGCCATAGGTCGCGAACAGGCACGCGAAGACGAGGCAATCGCTCATCAGGTAAAGCCAGAACCCGAGCAGCGTGCCGTTCTCGGGATGATGGTGCCCGCTATCGTAAAAGCTGAGCGCCAGGGCTTCGCCCGCGGAGTCGAGCGCCACGGAGGCTGTGGACTCAGCCATGGCTGGCCAACAGTCGGCTACGAGTATCCTCGGTGTGCACGACGTCCTCCGCGGAGATGTAGAACTCGCGGGCGTAGTTGAAGGTGTGAACGATCGTCGCGACGATGAGCGTAACGAATCCGGCGGCAGCGATGAGCCACATGTGCCAGATCAGGCCGAAGGCACAGATGGTGCTCAGCACGGCGAGCACGAAGCCCGCGCCGGTGTTCTTCGGCATGTGAATCGGAACGAATCCCGCCACCGGCCGGACGTGGCCGCGCTTCTTCATGTCGTACCAGGCGTCAATGTCGTGGACGATCGGCGTAAGCGCGAAGTTGTAAACCGGCGGCGGCGACGCGGTCGACCACTCCAGAGTTCGTCCGTTCCACGGATCGCCCGTCGTGTCGGCGAGCGATCCGCGCCGAAGGAAGCTTACGCCAAGCTGTACGATGAACGACGCGATGCCCAGAAGGATCAACATCGCGCCGAAGGCCGCGATCTGGAACCAGATCTGCAGAGAGGCGTCGTCGAAGTGGCTGAGCCTTCGCGTGACCCCCTTCAAGCCCAGCACGTATAACGGCATGAACGCGAAGTAGAAGCCGATGGTCCACAACCAGAATGAGCACTTGCCCCAAAACGGATCGAGCTTGTAGCCGGATGCCTTGGGAAACCAGTAGGTAATCCCCGCCATAAGGCCGAACAGCACGCCTCCGATGATCACGTTGTGAAAATGCGCTACCAGGAACAGGCTGTTATGCAGCACGAAATCAGCCGGCGGCACGGCGACCAGCACGCCGGTCATTCCGCCGATGACGAACGTGACCATGAAGCCAACCGTCCAGAGCATCGGCACCTCGAAACGAATCCGTCCACGATACATCGTGAACAGCCAGTTGAAGATCTTCGCGCCGGTCGGGATCGATATGATCATCGTGGTAATTCCGAAGAACGAGTTGACGCTCGCGCCCGAACCCATTGTGAAGAAGTGGTGCAGCCACACGAGGTAGGACAGGATCGTGATCACGACCGTCGCGTACACCATCGACGCGTAACCGAAAAGACGCTTGCCGCAGAACGTGGACACGACTTCCGAAAAGACGCCGAACGCCGGCAGGATCAGGATGTACACCTCCGGATGTCCCCAGATCCAGATCAGGTTGACGTACATCATGGGGTTGCCGCCGAGGTCGTTGGTGAAGAAATTCGTCCCGATGTAGCGGTCCAACGACAACAAGGCGAGCACAGCCGTGAGCACCGGAAACGCGGCGACGATAAGAACGTTGGTGCAGAGGGCCGTCCAGGTGAAGATGGGCATCTTCATCAAGCCCATGCCGGGCGCACGCATCTTGACGATCGTGGCGATGAGATTGACGCCGGATAGCATCGTGCCGATGCCTGCCACCTGGAGTGACCAAATGTAATAGTCCACGCCGACATCCGGGCTCGCGATAATTCCGGACAAAGGTGGGTATGCGAGCCAACCCGTGCGCGCGAATTCGCCAACGAACAACGACATCATCACGAGACCGGCGCCGCACGCCGTCATCCAGAAGCTGAAGTTGTTCAGGAACGGAAACGCGACATCTCTTGCGCCGATCTGCAGCGGCACGACGAAGTTCATGAGCCCGGTGACGAGCGGCATCGCGACGAAGAAGATCATGATGACGCCGTGCGCGGTGAAGATCTGATCATAGTGGTGCGGCGGCAGGTAGCCCATCGCGTCACCGAACGCGATCGCCTGCTGCGCGCGCATCATGACGGCGTCGGCAAAACCGCGCAGCAGCATCACCAGCCCGAGAACCACGTACATGACGCCAATCCTCTTGTGATCGATGCTCGTGATCCAGTCCCGCCATAACGTGCCCCACGCGCGGAAATACGTCAGCGCGGCGATGATGGCCAAGCCGCCGATCGCGACTGCGGCGAGCGTGGCCACAAGGATCGGTTCGTGCAGCGGAATCGCGCTCCAGCTGAGACGGCCGAAAACGAGGTTCGCGAAGTCGACGTGCTCGAACATGAACCTTCAATCCCGATAGACCAGGGCCGACAGAGCGCCGCCAACGGAGGCATCGGCAGTACATACGGCCGCGTCGAGGTCCAGACTCAGCGCGATCGACTTGCGCGCGGGCCTCGGCACAACCCCCCGGTGGGCGTCCATCGCCATCATGTCGCGAAGGCAGGTCTTGCCTTGCTCGACGCAGCGGTTGACGACTGCGTCGAACAGATCGCGCGCGACGGAGCTGAACCGTCGGATCGGCTCGCGCTCGCTGGGCTTCGCAAGTTTCAGATAATCGTCGCGGGTCAGCACTGTGCCGACCTTCGCTTTCTGCACCCAGCTCACGAAGTCGGCCGTGGACATTCCGAGAAACTTGAACCGCATATCGGAAAAGCCGGCGCCGCTGTAATTGGCCGAGAAGCCTTCGTATTCGCCCGGCCGATTGATCACCGCGTGCAGGCTGGTCGTCATGCTCGGCATTGCATAGATTTGGCCGGCCAGTGCCGGAATGAAGAACGAATTCATCACCGACGACGCCGTGATCTTGAAGCGAATGGGGACGTCCACCGGCGCTGCGAGCTCGTTCACCACGGCGATATCATGATCGGGATAGATGAACAGCCATTTCCAGTCGAGAGCGACCACTTCGATGTTCAGCGGTTCAACGTCGTGTGGAACTGCTCGCTCGCCATCGATCCGCCTCAGCGATCGGTACGGATCGAGCGTATGCGTGCCGATCCACGTGAGTGCGCCCAGGGCGATGATGATCAGCAGCGGTGCCGCCCAAATGAGCAGTTCGAGCTGGATGGAATGGTCCCACTCGGGCGTGTATATAGCCGTCGTATTGGATTCCCGATAGCGCCAGGCAAAGACGAGTGTCAGCGCAATGACCGGGACGATGATCAGCATCATCAGCAGCGTGGA
The DNA here is from genome assembly GCA_963755065.1 of uncultured beta proteobacterium. Taxonomy (GTDB): domain Bacteria; phylum Pseudomonadota; class Gammaproteobacteria; order Burkholderiales; family Casimicrobiaceae; genus VBCG01. The sequence goes on along the minus strand of CAVWIM010000002.1, from coordinate 40,245 downwards.
AATGATCACCAGCTGCCCCTGCTGAGCTGCGACGTAGCCCGACGGGCGCAGCGTCACCATGTCGCAGCCCGCCAGCATGGCGGTACAGGACAGCGACAACATCAGAAGAGAGACGATGGCGCGGGACGAGACCATGCGTTCCGAATTCCTCCGCGCGCAGGATGCCCGCAAAACGACGCCTTCGTCAATTGTTCTATTGTTTCGAGCTGCGGACCAGGCGTCGATCCCTGTCCTTCGGACTTGCGAAATTGGATCGGCCGACTCCTGTTCGGCCAGTTTACGTGGACGGCCACCCGCCCGCGGGACGAGGATCGCTCGCAGATGCGCCTCCGACATCGGAATCAGCCAATCCAAGCATTCGCATCACGCTGTACCAATGACGCGCTCGCCTATCGAATTCGCCTTTGGCCTGGCAACGGGAGATCGCAGTACTTCGACTCCGAGGGCCCTGATCGAATCGTCTAGGCGCTTGGCGAAGATTCGCGCCACGGGGCGCCATTTCGGCCACTTGGAACGCGCGGCATTCGCTCTATCCGCAGCCCTGCGGCTTCGCAGCCACGGCGCGCATGCCCGGAACAATTCGTTTGCTCTGCTTCCTGCCTTCTTGCGCCGGGACGGCCGCGCCCCGGGTCACCGCGTTGTTACCGATCAGGGCAGCTATCACGAGCGCCGCGCCAACGAACTCGAGCGGCTGGAAATGGTGTCCCTGCGCGATTCGAATCGCAAACACGGTGATCGGAACGAAGTTGATGAACAGCATTCCGTTGGTCGCACCCAGCAACATGTTCCCTGCATTCCACGCCAGCACACCGAGAACGGAAGCGATCAAGACGATGTACGCGAGCTGCCAGCCTACCGATTCGACGTCGCCCACGCTCGGGGTCGACACGTAACCGCTCGCGGTCGCTATCGTCGTAAGGCCGAAGATTGCGGGCAGGCTGAGGAGGCACGTGAGCGTCGTATAGCGCAGCGGTGACCACGACGGAAAATCGGCCGCACCCAGCGTATAGACGACCCAGCTCACGGCGCCGAGGAACATCAGTAGGTCGCCGATGCAGGTGCCACGTTCGAATACGCCCGTGATATGCCCTTTGGTTACGACCAACAACACGCCACCCAACGCAACGCCGAGGAAAGCCAGCGTCGCCGGCTTCGGGCGAACGCCGCGGAGTAACCAGGCCATGACCGCGGCGATCAGCGGCTGCGTGGCCATGATGATCGCACCGTGCTCCGGCCGCGAGTGCTGCAGGCCGACGAAGACTCCGAGCCCGAGGCCCGCGAATCCCGCCGTACCCAGGAACGCAGATCGCAGCCCGCGTCCATCCAGCCTCAGCGCCTGCAACCCTTCCGATGCAACGAGCAAGCCGGCAAAGATGACCGCGGTAATCCCATAGCGGATAGCGGTCATGTGAAACGGATCGAGCACCGGCAGGACTACCATTGCGACCACGAACAACCCGCCCCAGCCAGACGCGGCCATGACCAATAGACCCGCACCGCGCAACGATGTAAGGCGCTTCATACATTCTCCTCTCTCATGCGCCAGCGGCTGCGTCCCGTGCCGCGACGGGGCCCGATCCTGGCGCCTTTTCGATAGCGCATTTTCGATGACGACGCAGGGCGGCCGCAAACGGCATTTATGCATGCGTCGCATGATCTGCAGGAATGGCTGGTCGTTGATCGAGCACGCTGGCTACCGCTCGGTTCCAGGAGCATCATGAGCTTGCATGCACGTGCATCCATGCAGCAGTGCCATCGGCAACCATCATCGAGGAGCCGCCCATGAATCCCCTGAACATGAATACGGACAACTACGCCACACGCTATACGTATCTCACGCTGAAGAGCGAGTCGGGCAAGCCGAATACCTCCGTGCTCTGGGCGCAAGCGCAAGATAAGGATTCCAACGGTCTGCGTGGAGACGGGATCGGGGCGGGCGCTGGCATTTTCGGGAATTGCGTCGACACCGGCCCGGGCGTCTACGGTATCTCCGAGAGCGGCCCCGGCGTACGGGGAAAATCGACTCCCAAGTACGGCACCGGAGTCGAGGGAATCGGCGATTCGGCCGGCGTTGCGGGATCCTCCGACAAGGGCTTTGGAATCTGGGGAACGTCGAATACCGGCTCCGCGGTGGTTGGGCATGCGAAGGGGCTCGTCGGGTCGAAGGCCATCGCCATCGACGGAAGAGTCGACTTTCAGACGCAGTACGCCGGATATTTCCAGGGGAATGTTTTCGTGAATGGGAGTTTCCATGTCACCGGCGCCAAATCGGCGGCGGTGCCGTTCCCCGATGGATCGCTTCGACGCCTCTACAGCGTCGAGAGCCCGGAGAGCTGGTTCGAAGACTTTGGAGAAGCAAAGCTGGTCGCCGGGAGGGCCGACGTACGGCTCGATCCGGACTTCGCGGCCGTGGTGAGCGGCAGCTACCACGTCTTCGTGACGCCGCACGCCGACTCAAACGGATTGTATGTCGCTGCCCGTCATTCCAACGGTTTCGAGGTGCGCGAACAGCAGGGCGGCGCCGGCACTCTCACGTTCAGCTACCGCGTCGTCGCCAGAAGAAAGGACGTCGACGGCTCGCGCTTCGCCAGCATCGCGCACCCGATGGCGAGCAAGCAGGCTGCGATTCAGCCCGAGGGTCTCGAGGCGGAGGGATAGATACTATGTAGGGCCGTTCCAGGTTGGCCGCCTTGAGTCGCCCCTCCAGCGGCTGGCAATAGCCGCCGGAGGGGCGAAGATGGGAATGGTTGCGGGGGTGCGCAACCTAACCCAGAAGCGCTTACGTATCAGGTAGTTAACTGCCGAGACGGTTTCACCGAGTCCGGGCGCCTGTGCCGGGCAATGGTCTCGAAAGTGGCGTGCCGTGGCTTGGCCACGCTCGCGTTCGGGACGTGATCGCGCGCAATCTACCCTCGCCACGCCCAGCCTCAGTCGAGCACCCTTGCTCTTAGCGCTCAGCTCCGGCGTCTGCCACAGCAACCGCGGTCATGTTGACGATGCGCCGCACGGTTGAGGACGGCGTCATGATGTGTACAGGCTTTGCCGCGCCGAGCAGAATCCCCCCGACTGTAATGCCGCCACCAGCGGTTGCTCGCAACGCGTTGTACGTGATGTTCGCGGCATCGACGTTTGGCATGATCAGCAGATTGGCATCCGCGGTAAGACGCGAATCCGGAAAATCGTTGTCGCGGATGGCCTTGGACAGCGCGGAGTCCGCGCGCATCTCGCCTTCGACGGCGAGGTCCGGCGCCCTGTCGAGTATGAGCACCAGGGCATCGCGCATTTTCTGCGCGGACGGCGCATCCGAGCTCCCCAAGCTCGAGTGCGACAGCAGCGCCACACTCGGTTCGAGCCCGAAGCGCCGGACTTCCTCCGCGGCAAGCAATGTCATGTCGGCGATCTGTTCGGCGTCGGGGTCGTGATTCACATGCGTGTCGCAGATGAAGAGCTGTCGACCCGGCAGTATCAGCACCTGCATCGCCGCGAGTGTCTTCACCCCAGTGCGCATGCCGATGACATTGCGGATGTACTTCAGGTGATCCGGGTGACTGCCCGAGGTCCCGCACAGCATCGCATCGGCGTCGCCGCGTCGAACCAGCATGGCGCCGATGAGCGTCGGCCGGCTGCGCATGTCTTCCATCGCCTGGGCACGCGACACGCCCTTGCGCCTCGCCAGCTGGTAATAGTCGAGCCAGTAATCCCGGTATCGCGGGTCGTCGAGAACATTGACGCCCTCGCAGTTTTCGCCGAGCTTGAGCCTGAGACCGAGCTTGGCGATGCGCGAAGCCATGATATCGGTGCGGCCCACGAGCACCGGCCGAGCGAGCCCTTCGTCAACGGCGACCTGCGCGGCGCGCAGTATGCGTTCATCCTCGCCTTCGGCGTACACGACCCGCTTGGGCGCACGTTTGGCAGCGGCGAAGACCGGCGCCATCATGGTGCCGGACTGATAAACGAACCGGCTGAGCTGGTTGTGATACTCGTCGAAATCCTTGATCGGCCGGCTGGCGACGCCGCTTTCCATCGCCGCCTTTGCCACCGCGGGCGCGAGACTGGTGATCAGTCGGGGATCGAACGCGCGGGGGATCAGGTAGTCCGGGCCGAAGGCCGGCGTCGGCTCGCCATAAGCCAGTGCCACGATCTCGGACGGCTCGGCCTGTGCCAGCTCGGCCAACGCGCGCACGGCCGCGAGCTTCATTGCTTCGTTGATGGTGCTGGCGCCGCAGTCCAGCGCACCGCGGAAAATGAACGGAAAGCAAAGCGAGTTATTGACCTGGTTCGGGTAATCGGACCTGCCGGTGCCGATCAAACAGTCCGGCCGAGCCTGCTTTGCGAGTTCCGGCCGGATCTCAGGCTCGGGATTGGCCATCGCGAGGATGATCGGCTTGTCCGCCATCTTCTTCACCATCTCTGGTGTCAGGACCCCAGCGGCCGATAGACCCAGAAAGATGTCGGCGTCGCCGATGATCTCGCCGAGGGTTTGTGCCCTGGTGTCTTGCGCGTAGCGCTCCTTGTCGGGATCCATGGCCTCCTTGCGGCCCTTGCGCACGACCCCCTTGCTGTCGACAACGAAGATATTCTTTCTACTGAGCCCCAAGCTCACCTGAAGGTCCAGGCAGGCGAGCGCCGCAGCACCTGCACCGGAGCAGACCATTTTGACGTTGCTGATATCCTTTCCGACGACCTTGAGCCCGTTCATCAAGGCCGCTGCGGCGACGATGGCGGTCCCGTGCTGATCGTCATGGAACACCGGAATCTTCATCCGCTCGCGCAACTTCCTTTCGATATAGAAGCACTCCGGCGCCTTGATGTCCTCCAGGTTGATACCGCCGAATGTGGGCTCGAGCGCCGCTACGATCTGGACGACCTTGTCCGGATCGGTTTCCGCGACTTCGATGTCGAACACGTCGATGCCGGCAAATTTCTTGAATAGACACGCTTTGCCTTCCATGACTGGCTTGCCGGCGAGCGCTCCGATGTTTCCCAACCCCAACACCGCGGTCCCGTTGGTGACCACGGCCACGAGGTTGGCACGCGAGGTGTATCGCGCCGCCTCATGCGGATTCTGCTGGATCGCAGTACAGGCGTAGGCCACCCCTGGCGAGTAGGCGAGCGCCAGGTCGCGCTGGTTGGCGAGCGCCTTTGTCGGCATGATCGAGACCTTTCCAGGCGTGGGAAACTCGTGATATTCGAGGGCGGCAGCGCGCAGTTGCTCTTCAGCCATGATGTGTCTCCGATCTGGAATGCAACGCTCTTCGGCAGGACTCTTAAGACGTTACTCTCGGTCGCACTGGAAGGTTGACCAAATTCTGCGCCAGAAGATGTTCAAGCCTTCTTCAAGATTTCCATCGCCCGATTGGCATCTTGCAGCGAGTCCAGCGCGGTGTAGGCCACGAACTGCGTTCCGATCACGGACGCAGAAAAGCCGCGCAGGTTGATACCCGCGTCAGCGAGTTGTTGCGTCAGTTCCGCAGCGATTCCCGGCCGGTCACGGCCCATGGCCCGAACGGAGTGGAGGGTACGCGTAACGTTGAAGCCCACCTGCGCGGCTGCCGCGATTTCCCTGTCACCCTGCAGCGGCGTGATGAACACCACTCCCTTACCGGACTCGTCGGACGCCCGCCGCGCAATAATGAATTGCAGGTTCGCGCCCGCGTCGCGCAAGCTGCCTAAGACGTCTGCGAGCCCGCCAGGTTTGTCTTCAATGCCTGCCGCCCAAACATCCACGTGTTCCACGAATAGATCCATGATAAATCCTCCTTGTTCAGCCTCGCACGCCGGTGATGTGGTGCGACACTGTGAGTTATCGAGTCGTATGCCTGTGCTTTCCCCCCTTTCCTTGGGCCTTGGCCTTCTCGAAATTCGATCCCGGTGAAAAGGCGTTGAAGGGGGCATTTCGGCCCCGCTGCGCAGGAATGTTCTCGCCCGCACTGCCTCTGCGTCTGGTCGAGGAGGACGTACGCCCGGCAGACCAGACAGTACTCGAAAGGTGAATCAAACATTCGGTCACCCTCCTCTCTTCAGCGAGCAAGACACCGGCTCGCACGCGCTCCGACACCCGTTTCCAAGAACCAACAATAGCTTGAGCCGTTATCGTGCGACGCGTCGTGATGGCTGTCAAACGGACGTCAAATGGACGGACGTCAAATGGACCTGCGACTCAGCTATCGACGGCATCGGACGGGCAAGCGCATTGCCACGCTTGGTGCGCTCGTCAGGGCGGCGAAATCCGCTTCGGGCTCGTCAGCGCCACCGGATGATACGGCCCATGCCGACGATCCGCTCGATCCCGGCCACCTCAGCACGATCAGCGCGATCTGAACTGTCGAGGCTGTGGCGATTACGAGTTGGCTGCCCTGAAACTGCAGATAGCTGAAGATCTCGATCGGCGCGTGGTCAATCCCGGTCCGTTCAGGAAGCGTGCCGTATTCAGTTCGCCGAACGATACGATGAACGCGAAACCCGTGCGCGTTGCGGTCAGATCAAGCGACCGAAATCGGCCACTCCCGAGTAAACCGAACCGCGATGCCCAAGTTCATGGGCATCGCTCGCTCGGTTCAGGCAAAGATCATTGAATATGGAAGAATGATCCTGGGTTGGGATACGAGAGCCACGTATTCGCGAGCGGACCGTTGCCGATTCCCGGTTTCGCGAAATCGCAAACGCCGGTCGGGAACGCAGCTCGCACCATCGCCAATTGTGCTGGAGTGAGCGCAGGATTGTAGTCCGCCGGATCGACGGGCTTCAGCGCACATTTGTAGTTGTCTTCGGCCACGGGAGCGCCGGCAACGAGCCGCGGATCTCCGTAATACGGGAACATTTGCGCACACTGCGCCGCGTCCGTGATCTTCTGCAGCGATAGGCTGTAGCAGGCATCGACAGCGTCGCTCGGTTTGTTGCGCAGGACCTTTTGCGCCGCTGTTCCAGGCGCCGAGTCATTGGCAATGTTGGCCAGCCAATGATCGAGGACGTCCAGCATCGTCGCCGAAGCAACAGCGAGCGGAGATCCGAGCGTGCTCGTGTCGAGTCCCAACGTTCCGAGCGTTTGCGTCGTCACGATGATCTGGTTATTGGCGTTGCCGTTGGCCGCGATCAGTCGTGCCCGATTCGTACGGCTATGGTACGAATCGTGCACGTCGACCGTGCTGTCGGCGTAAGGAGTATCCACATAAGAGCGGAGGTCGACGATTGGAATCGAGCTCAGCCCGGCTCCGAATTCGTTGACTCGACCCGTCTGGTACGCGAGCTGGAGCGCGGTGAGATCGCCGACAGTGCGATTGGCAACGATGTTGCCGTCGATGTCATGCCCTCCGACTCTCGAATTGAGATCGATGAACTGCACAAAGCTGATCGTTCCGGTATTGAGCGCAGTCAGACCGTACTGGACGCCGACGTTGTCGAAAGGCCGCCGCGCGAATCCTGTGGCAGGATCGATGCCGAAGACGTTCACCATGTTGTCCTGGTAGGTGCAACGCGCGCCATGCGGGTTGGTCACTGGATCGTAAACGAGCGCTGCTGGGACCGACGCCGCGTTGCAGTTCTTGGGACGCAGGTTCGGATATCGCGTCCCGTTGCTGATGCAATAGCCGTAATCCTTGAATCCCGAGACTGCGGTCTTCTGTGCGTTCGTCCAACTCAGTGAAGACGTATTGAAAGCGTTGGTCAGAAGCTCACAATCGAAGAGCGGAGTCAGGAAGCTCACCATGTCGGGAAAGCTTCTTCCAGGGATGATGCCGTCCAATATTCCCGGATAGTTGTTGCCGATGAGATGCTGCTGCATCGAACCTCCCGAGGCGCCATGCCCGATCGTGTAGCGCGGAGGCCCGAATTCTTCGATAAAGTGCTCCTTGATCATCTCGGCCGTTTCGGCGGAGATCAGATCGGCGCAGCTCGTGCCGGTCACATTGAGCGAGCCGGCCGCCACGGCGTAGCCCTTGGCCAGAAAGACATCGTGAAACGCTGCGCCGGTATCTTCGAGATTGAAGGTTGCGGCGGCCATGCCGCCGACGGATCTCCCCTGGTGATAGCCCGCCTGGCAACCGCCGCCAAAGCTGTAGATCAGGCGCCCGTTGTAACCCGACGTCCTGCTGAATGGATCGGACAGCGGCCCGGTCGGGTCATGCAAGATCGCAATCATGTAGACCGCGCGATTGATCGTGCCCATTTCGCGGCGGACGATGTAGGGGACGGTCACGCCCTCGTTCGTGGTCGTGGTCGCTAGATCGGGCGGCCGCGGACCCGATGTGTTGAAAGGCTGGAAGCTATTGGTCGTGGTGGAACGGTAGTAGTAGTCGACACGCGTGGGCGCGCTGCAATCGGGATCGAGCGGAGGTCCGAGACCCTGGAAATCGGTTTCGCAGACGAAAGGCGTCTGGTGCGGACCCGAGAAGATGGGTCCCGAGCGCGAATAATTGTAGACCGGTATCTTGGCAAGGATCTGACCGGTCGACCGCGGACCTGCGCTAAGCACGTTGACGCTCGTCTTGAGTCCGCTGACGAGGCCCCTCAGCGAGAATGCGTTCGCAGCGCGAAAGGCCCCAGTAACATCTTGTCCGTTGAGCTTGATAGATACATCGTTCAGGGGGGTCGAACTCGGAACGCTAACTTCGACGAGCGCATCGCCCCCGGATACGGCGTACGACGGGGACGACAGAATCTTGATCGTAAACTGCGCCGGCGCTTGCTGCGCCGATAGATCGTTTGACAAGACGGTGCCGAACCAGCCGGCAAATAAGAGCGTGAATCCCAGAAAGGTGGTACCTGCGCTTTTGGCACGTTTACTCATCGTTTCCTCCAGTGGAAAAAGATGTGAATCCCTTCATGCTTGTTATGCTCTCGGACAACCTCCCCGGACGTCACGCCGACGCCTTCCTTACTACCGCGCTTTCCAGCGGACTTCGATGCGGGTGCTCGCGGCACATAAAGTATAGAAGCATTGGCGCTCGCCCGCATTAGCCCCCGAGCACTCGAAGCGAAGCCGAGCGAAACAGGCGCGTGGCGCGCCCGCGAGCTAGATCAAGCCCGCCCAACAGACCGCGCGCGGGGCACCCTGGCTTCGGCGCCCGCGCAGAAGTACGACGACAAGCGCGCGGAGCAGCCATTGCCGCCGAAAATGCACGCTTGACCCGCCCTACCGACCCGGCCAAAAATCAGGCTCACGCGATTGAATTGCCTATCCGTTCCACAGCAACAGTCCACGCCGCTGCACGCTGGAACGGCGTAAGATTGGCGGAGCGATTGCTCGAGTACCGCCCGGCAGAGGCCGCGCGCGCCGTTAGGCTGCGCGATGCTCGCGCGGTCGCTGGTCGTGAGCGGCCTCGACGTTCCGCGCGTCGCTCACGATTTGGTGACAAAGGCGGCAGCCGGCGGCAACAGCGCCTGGAAAGCCGCCGGCTGGACGCATATCCACACGAGAAGGAGGAGCCTATGAAATCCTTACTGTTGAGGTTCGCGGTCGCGGGAGCGTTGCTGTGCGCTCTCGCCGGCGTAGCGCCTTCGTATGTCCATGCCGCAGGAAACGGCTGGTTCACGACATGGGCCGGCCCCGGCCGCGATCCGGGCGCCACCGGCAGCAATTTTGCCGCGGGCACCACGATCCGCGAGCCGGTGTTTGCAAGCATCAGCGGCGACTCGATCCGCGTGAAGTTCTCGAATGCCTTCGGCACCGCCACACTAACTATTGGACCGGCATCCATTGGAACGCGGTCCTCCGGCTCGTCGATAATTCCCGGCACGCTGATGCCGCTCACCTTCGGCGGCAAGTCGAGTATCGACATTCCGCCGCACGGATTGGTGTTGAGCGATCCGGTGAGTCTCACGGTGCCGGCGATGACCGATGTCGTCGTGAGCCTCTATCTGCCGAACGGCTCGGGTGAATCGGTGATGTACCCGGGGGCAAACAAGACCACGTACGTCGGAACGGGCGATCAGACGCAGAACAACGATTTCGCGCAGACATCGACCAGCGCCAATGGCTTTTTCCTGGCGTCGGTCGAGGTGCATTCGACGACGGGCGTGGGCATGATCGCGGCGCTCGGCGATTCGATCACTCAGGGCGTGGGATCGACCGGCGAGAACAACCGCTGGAGCGATCGCCTTGCGGTGCGTGTCGAGACGGCTACCGCTGCGCCACTCGGGGTGATCGGCCTCGGCATCGCCGGCAACCAGCTTCTCGCCGGAGCCCTGACCAACCCCGCGGCGCTCGCGCGCTTCGACCGCGACGTGCTGGGAATGGCCGGGCTCACGCACATCATCATGGCGGATGGCATCAACGATTTCGGAGCCACCGTCAGCAACACGAGCCTCCCGCCCAACCCTGAGGATGTCGAGTACGGCTTGCGTCAGCTCGTATCGCGCGCGCACGCGCGCGGCGTCAAGGTGATCGGCACGACGATGGGTCCGGCATTCGGCTTTCGTGGCTACGAAGCGATCGATTTCAAACGCGTTGCCTACAATCAGTGGATTCGAACGACGGGCCTTGCGATCCTCGACGGGTTGATCGATTTCGACGCGGTGCTGAACGATCCAGCGAACCCGTCGCACATGTTGCCGCAGTATTTGACGGATGGAATTCATCCGAACAATGCGGGGCATCAGGCCATGGCCGATGCCGTCAATCTGAATCTCTTCCATTGATGGCGGGGGGAACGATCATGAGACAGCAATTGCAAAAGCGTATGTCGACTTCCATGCGACTCGTCGCGCTCGGCGTGCTCGCGATCGCACTGTGCGTAGTTCCGATCTCTGCCGCGTTTGCGGGCGACGGTTGGTTCACGACCTGGGCCGGACCCGCGCAGGATCCAGGCGCGACCGGCAGCACCTTTCCGGCGAACACGACGATCCGCCAGGCGGTCTGGGGAGATTTCTTCGGCGATTCGTTGCGCGTCAAGTTTTCCAATCTCTACGGGACGACGGCGCTCGCGATCGGATCGGCGTCGATCGGGATCAGATTCGCCGCCAACGATCAGATCGTCCAGCCGGGAGCCCTTCGCGCGCTTACCTTCGGCGGCAAATCGTCTGTCAGCGTTCCGCCGGGCGGCGTGGTTCTGAGCGACGTCGTCGCGCTCAAGGTGCCCGCGCTCACCGATCTCGAAGTCAGCATCTATCTGCCGAACGGATCGGGAGAAGCCGTCAGATATCCCGGCTCGAAAAAGATAACGTATATCGGCAGCGGTGATCAGACGCAGGCGTCCAGCATGGACTACACGTCGACGTCCACGAACGGTTTCTTTCTCGCTGCGGTGGAAGCGCATTCCGCGACCGGCGCGGGTGTCGTGGCCGCGTTGGGCGATTCGATTGTCGCGGGTGGCGGGTCCACAGGCGAGAACACCAAATGGAGCGATCGCCTGGCGGTGCGGCTGCAGGGCTTCTCCGCACCTCGCAAGCTGAGCGTCCTGGGCCTTGGCATCGGCGGCAACCGGATGCTCTCGGGAGCGCTCGGCAATCCGGCGGCGCTCGCACGCTTCGACAGCGATGTTCTCGGGATGGCGGGCTTGACGCATATCATCCTGGCGGATGGCATCAATGATCTCGGAAGCTCCGCCAGCAATCCCAGCGGCCCACCTTCTGCCGAAGATGTCGAATACGGCCTGCGCCAGCTCGTCGACCGTGCACACGCGCGGGGCGTCAAGGTCATCGGCACGACCATGGGACCCGCGTGGGGGTTCCTCGGCTACGAGAACATCGACTTCAAGCGTCTCGCCTACAATCAGTGGATTCGCACCGTGGGCGTGACGATTCTCGATGGCTTGATCGATTTCGACGCCGTCCTGAACGATCCGGCGAACCCGTCACACATGTTGCCGCAGTACCTGACCGACGGCATCCATCCGAACAATGCGGGCCATCAGGCGATGGCGGACGCGATCAACCTCAGCCTGTTTCAATAGGAGGCGCGTACCACGAGCGACGGACGCACAGTCGCGAGTCCGTCGCTCGCGCCGGCAGGCGGAAGCGCGGAAAAGGTCAGCGATCGGAGCAGCGAAGCGGCCAAACTCTGATTCAGAACTGACGCGTTGGTCGACGCCGTCGTGTCCAAAGATAGGAACGACGAGGCGGCCGTAGAATGACACATGGGCTCCGTGCCACCCCTGCTATCGTTTATTTTGATGATTGCTTCTGGTTGGGTTCATCGGCACCAACTGATCGTCATCGAATTCCTCCAAGCTGAGAACCGGCTGCTCAAAGAGCGGCTACGCGGACAGCGGATTCGATTCACAGACGCCGAGCGTGCTCTTCTGGCGCGCAAGGCGAAGGCCGTAGGGCGAAAGGCTGTGTTCGAACTCGACACGATATTCTCCCCGGATACCCTGTTGCGGTGGCACCGACAGGGCCTGCATCGCTGCAAGCCCTTGATTTGATGGTTGCGGGGGCGCAACCTGACCCAGAAGCGCTTACGTATCAGGTAGTTAACCGTGGCGCCGCCCGACCCGGGCAGCCGCGAATGTTCATCCTTGCTCAAGTTGTTTTGACGTTTTGACACCCGCCGCAGATTCCGTCAGGCGGCCCCTAGGCACCCGTTGCACAGCCCCACCCCTACGACCACCTTGCATGCGTTCTTTTGTCGGCCATCGTCGGCAAGCTCACGGATGCGTTGTTCCACCTCAGGGGCCACTCTGGCTGACCCCCTTCATAGGGAGCGACGAAGCAAACCATGTAAACAAAGGCACGGACCGGCGACGCAGCCGCGCGGTACAAGCAGCAGTCGCGATGTAGGCGAGCGTGCAAGCCGCGCGATTTCGGATCTCGCGGCCGTGCTGACGTTCAGCGCAATACCGCGGCTTTACAGCGCAGAAATTGCACTGCGGCTCCAACTCTTAGCGCAACACGTTGCTGTTTTGCGCATCGGTGATGTATTTGTCCACATCAGCTTGCAACAGCAAGCGTTGGAACTGCAATGTCAGTGCCGATTTTCTGACATACAACACATAGCGGTCGTGCGTCTGATAGCGTTCTTCAAGCGATGGGCGCGGATCGCTATTCGCTAGACGCTGCGCCATCGTTGTTGCAAACGGAATGAACTGGCCAAACGATTCGCAACCATCTGATCCGCCGAACTGCGGCGCACGCAACGCCCAGCCGCTGGTCGTGCCGAGCGGCGCTAGCACCGCCGGTAGGCGAATGCCGGCGATTTCATTGCCGTCTTGATCGACACGCGATACGAACGATGGATAAATGCTGCCGGTCACCATCGGCGGATCGATGTCCAGGATGCCTTGGTTAAAGCGTGGGCCGAAGTTAAAAAGGTTGCGCACGGTGACAACACCGGTGTAAGTCACGCCGGGAATCGTCGGCCAACCCAGTTCGGCTTGCGACACAATGCCCACACCGTTGACGCTGTTGGCAGTCGGATGGCCAAAGACGGCCGTGGCGTTCGACACACGTGGAACGTTACTTGGTGGTGGTCGCATGCCGTCAACCCATTGATCAAGGTCAACAAACAACGCGCGCAACACGGGGTTCGGGTCGGTTGGATTGCGGAACTGCGCGCAGGTACCCGGTGAATTGACCGGTGAGCCTGCAACCGTGTGTTCGACGCCGGAAAGCAGGTAGTGGCGCACGTTGGGCGGGTCAGGCAAGTCGTTGCCTTGCAAATCGGTGTGCAACAGCGAGCCCGTCTTGACCCAATACTCGTTGGCCGAATTGACCGCCATGATCAGTGGACACGTGTTCGTCGCCGTGCAGCGTACATTGCGCCCATCGGTTTTGCCGGTCAGCGGATCGGTCAGCGTTGTGTACGAGAACGGGAATGGGCCTTCCGGATACAGATGGTTCTGCCGGTTGCGCTCGGTGCGTCCGGGTTGCGCGAAGCGATAGTTCAATGCAACGCCAGTCCCTGCGGCGATCCAGTTTTCCGCGCCATCAAACACTCTGCGACCAGCTTCGTCTTCGTTGAAGCCGAGCCACACAAAGTCGTTCATGTAGCGGCCGGGTTGCGAAACGCTGAATTCCAGGGTGCGCCTGACATCGCCGGCCAGCGGGTTGGGGTTGCCAAAGTCATCGCTCGTCGCATTGCGCAAGAACGAAATGAAGTCGCGCGTTGCCGCAAAGCCAATGCCTGCCACGATCGGGTCGCGCGCCGTGTAGGTGAACTCGTAGATCGCGCTCTGTTTAAACGGCGTGCCAGCAGGGAACAAATGAATCGCGCTGTCGTTGGCGTATTCCCATCCGCTGGTTGGAATCAGGGTCGGCGTGTCGTTCAAATGGTCCTTGACGGTCAAGCGGGCTTGCGATCTATCGAGCGTGGCAGCGGGATACGACAACGGATAGGTCAACGACGTTGCGTTGTCGAACACGATGTATTCGTAGGATGGACCGGTGATCGTTGAACCGTTGGGGTTTTTTGCAACCGGCAACGTAATCGTCAAATTGTTGTTGCCAGCAGGTGCCGAAGGATCCCAGCCGTTCCACGCCAACGTATAGCCTTGCTTCATCAAGAACGCATCACCAACGTCGGCCGCCGTCGTCGGGTCGTTGCTCAGTCCCACAGCACCGTTGAAGTTGCCGAATAACTTATTGCCGCGGTTGTTCACTTCAACAAAGAGCTTGTGATTGCCGTTGGCCAAATTGATAGGCTTCAAGATGTAGATATCCATCGAGTACTCGACCATGCCACGCGCATTGCGCGGAGCGAGTTGGATATCGGTGATAACGGCGTTGCGGCCGTCGCTTGGATCGACTTCGCCAAAGGCACGGCCACGCAACTTTTCGTATGTGCCGACCGTGCCAAAGCTTGCGCCTCCGAAGGTTGGCGATTGCACGGAAGTGATGTCGATCCGCGTAATGCGCGCATCGGCTGTGGTTGCTGCCACAAACAGCGCGATTGGGACAAGTAACGAGAGTACGCCACGGCGCTTATTGCGCTCGTTGCAATGGGTTGACCGAGCAACGGATGAGACTGCACAAGCGATTGCGACATTGCGCGTTGTCATGGGTTGTCTCCTTGGTATTAAGCACCCGCAAGAATGTACGGCTCCGCGGCATCGGCGGCAGCCGGCTGACCTTGGTCCCGCTATCCCTCAATCAGCCGCCGAATAGTGATTCCTGCAATGTCCACAACGCGATCGGCAAGACTGATTACGCACAGCAGATAGTGAGTGACCAGACCCCTACCCGTCCATGCTTCCACCGTCAAGAAGTCACTGGCAGCCAGCACCCTCCGGTGCGCTTTGAGAAAGGTCGACCATTGAGTGCGTTTGCTGCGCTCCGGAGACGCCTCAATCCCGTTGCGCTTCAAGACGTTGGCAATCGTTCCCCGGGCGACCTTGTGATTGAGATTGGCCAACGCTCCTTGAATACGGGTGTAGCCCCAGCTCCGATTGTCCTGCGCCATGCGCACGATCAGGTCTGTGATGTGCCGCCTGACGCCCGGTCGGCCAACGCCCCGTCGATCGACGAAATTCCATTTCTGCGCAACCAATCGCCGATGCCACCGCAACCGAGTGTCCGGCGAGACGATGGTGTCTGTTGCAGGTGCGCAGAACAAACGATGCACACCCTCCCTTGGTACCGCGCCCCTCAGCAGGGCTCGTGAAAGGTACCGCCGGTAACTGTGTTGCGACACACGCGCTGACTTGGCTGCCGGCTGCAATCCGGATTACACGGTCCTGGCGTGCAGGGACCACAACTCGGTGGGCAACACCCTCTTCTGCATCGAGCAATTGCTGCAGCGCATCGTGCCCGCTGCGCGGGTGGCAGATCGAAGCAGTCAGATGGATCGCCGCAGTCGTCAAGACACACCGGGTCGCAGGCCTGTGGCGTGATCAAGTTGTCCGTATGTCTGAAATTCTCAGGCTGTTGGTAGCCCCAACCGGTTCTGCCGAGACCGCTTTCCGCTGTAAATCCTGGCATGTTCATTCGTATCTCCTTTCAGGACGGCAAGTTCACCGGTCGTAGTACGGAGCCATCTTGGTGACCAAGAACGGAAACTCCTCGGTCATATCGCAGCGGACAAAAGACTTCTCCGTAAAATCGGTGTTGCGATTGGTGAACGTGAAAATGACCTCGACGATCTTGCGTGTACCGCTTAACGCGGATGGACGCACTTCGACGCCGGTCAGCGATGCATTGCGCCCGTAAGCCTCGGCGACCGTTGTGTAGGTGGCCGGGTAGCGCATGGCCAAGTAATTCAACGCGCGGTGATCGTCGGTGGCACCGGCATTGTCGGTGAGCTGCATGACCCGGTCGAACAATTCGTCCGCTGCGGCCTTGAACTCCTTGGCGGGGGTTTTCTCCGGCCGCGGGATCGCGTCGATCAGAGATGCACGGTCGAACGAATAGATTTGATCGAACGCCACGATCGGCACCATTAAGCCATTGCACATTTCCGGCGGGGCGGTCGGGCCCAGCAGCCCGATGACGACATCGATGTCGAGCAGACTCGGCGCCGGTCGGACGGCCCCTAACAGCAGATCGATATCGGCGGGATCCCTTGGCTGCAAGAGGTACGTTTCCAGCCCTTGGATCGTGAGTACCCAGCATAATTGCCGGACGAGATAGCGGTTTTCCCGTTGTGATAAGACGGCGTGGAACGCCTCGCGATCGGTTTGCTTGCTGGTCTTGGTTCGCCCCGTCGCCTGAGCGAATTCCTTTTCCACCGCGGGACTGGGAAAGCGGCCCTCGATCCGGCCCAAGGCGTAAACGTACGAAGGATCGCCACCATTCGGTCCTGCCCCTGCACCGCAGGTGGGACAGGGTGCGGTTCCTGCTTGCGGCGAAATTGCTGCCCGTGGGCGGTTCCCGGAGGACGCTATGACTTCCGCAGCCGCCGCGTTTGGCGAGCCTTCGATGGTTGCATTCTCTTCCATGATATTTCTCCATCCAGAGTGCGTTTAGAGGTGCCTAGGACTTCCGCCGGCCAGAGAAGACAAGCCACCCGTTGAGCGCGGCTGCCCGGCGTCCGCATCCCCCGCAAGGTTTGATGCCGATGGAGGACGTTGCGCGCTTGATGCTGTCAAGTTGACCAGATCCAAGGGCCCGACAGGGCCGTCTGCAGGGAATCTGATGCCGCCGAGATCGACAATTCGGGCGCGGTCGCGCCGACTCATGTTCACCGATCGCCGCCTTGTCGCAAAGAGCCTGCAGTCACTTTCACGCACCGCAGGCGGTTAGAGAGCAAATTGGTTCGATACAGGCCGATGTGGTTCGGCATTCAACCGCACCCCTGCAGACACGCCCTATACGTCTGATCGCAAATCACGCAGTTCAAGGATGGCCTTGGATTGTCGAGGGTGCCTTCGCAACCGTCCAAACAGGAGGAGTAGGCCATTTCGCAACCCAATCTGCACCAAGAGCCGCCAAACAGACCAGAAGCCCCGTGCGCTCCCGGAAATCCACCAGCGGAGAGTTGAGAAATGACGCTCGGTGTTTCAACGCTGTGGGACTGCGCGCCTACACGCTGATCGGTCGCACTTGTCTTGAAGAGCGAGGCTTCTGCTGTAAATCCCGGCACGCCCATCCTGTTTACCTTCCTCTCATCCTGGGTGCTTCAAACCCGAGGTTTAGTGGAGCCTGCGAATTTCCAAGGCGCGAGGAAATCTCTCGATCGCTCGTGTGAAAAGGCCACTCCATTTTGCGAAAGATCGCCCTGCCGAAACGGCGCACATTGACTAACTCCAACGCGCACATGAGAATTTTCATGGCGAGTCTAAGCCATCGAGCGCAACGTAGAGATAGGAGCGACCCTCATGCCACCGCAACTCGCGCGTTGCAGCGGGCGGATCGAGACAACCTGAGGAACAGCGCCGCCCGGGACGGGACGCGCTTGGCGGACGAAGATAGTTGGGCTGCCGGTTGCACCGGACGCAGCTGACCATACCGTAGGCCCCCAAACCAAGTAAGGCTTGTTGCGTTGGCGCGGCTTACTACGGCTTCATTGCATACTACAATGAGTATGCTTCAGACCAACTCTTGTGTCAAATTTGCTGTCGATTGACTGACGGTCGCCTGTGGGTGGCGAATTAGCAGTGACGCAATTCGCCCGCGACGGGCAGTCTTCCAGTCACCAGCAGCGATGGGTACCGTTCGCTACATGCGCGACCTCCTCATCCTCGCTATCCACCTCCTCGCGACCTTCACGAAGCTGCTTCGTCCCGGCGGCGTACGCGCTGTGGCTGCCGAGTCACTTCTCCTCAAGCATCAGCTTCTGATCAGCAATCGATCTCGGCAGCGCGCGTCGAATCTGAGGACGCTCGACCGCTTTATCCTCGGACTGACCACGTTGTTTGTGAGTCCGCGCCGGATTCCGAAGCTTGCCGCGCTCATCAAGCCAGCAACGCAAATTTCACAAGGCGTTGGTTAATCGCAAGTAGATGAAGCGGCGCAATCCAAGATTTGGGTGTGTGCGCATCGCCCAACAGATTGCTCATGCCTTCGGGGTGTCCTCCGGCGCGGCATCGCCGCAACGAACAAGCCGAAGGCAAGCGCGGCGATTCTTGCAAGACATTTCATTGGAAGTCCTGTGATCTCGATGCCAAAGCCAATCGCGTCGCTCTCCGACACGCGGGACTGCAGATCTCTTGCTGTTGCCGGGAGCATGCGCAACTCGTACTCGCGGAACGCGATGCCGAACCCTAAGGTCCGGCATCATGCTCCACAGCAACGGCAGATTTCGTTACGCGCTTACGTGCCCACGACCGAATCGGTCGCGGTGATCGTCACTAAGTCGCGGTGATCGTCACTCTGCTGCCTTGGTAGGAGATCCGATACTGTCGTCCGCTTGCCGTGAACAACGTGCCTTCGGGCAACCCGGCGAACGTGCCCAGGATGCTGCCGGCCTGGATCAGCGTGTACACGTCGCCTTGGTTGGGTACCGTCGTCACATCGAGGAACAAGGTGCCGCCGAGCGCGACAGTGCCGGTGGCCGTCAAGCGCGACGATACCCCACCCGCCTTGAGGGTGGCCACGAAGCGCCCGCCGAGGCCGATCTTCGCCACGCCGGCCCGCAACACGTCACCTGGCGTGACGGTAACGTCGGCGATAACGTGGGTGATGCCCGCGGCTTCCGCAGCGGTGAGGCCCGGCCACAGCACCCCATTCAGGACGATTATGGGGCCCGTGACAGTACCCGTACCACCCAGCGTACCGCCGTTGGTGATCGTCACCCCGGAGCTGTTGGTGCCGACAATTGACAACTTGCCACCCGCCACGGTCGAGCCGCCCGTGTAGGTGTTATTGCCGGTGAGGAACAACGTGCCGGCGCCGGACTTGGTCAGAGAAGCCCTGTAGAGGCCGTTGTCGATCTTGTTCTGAATGGAGGCCGCTCTTTTCTCCATCCATTCCTTGCGCCACTGGTCGGCGTGCGCTTGGTCAATGGTCTGGTAGGCCAAGGCTGCTTGAGCGTATGCCTGCCAGGCGGGGTCGCTGGCCCAGTTGGCCGGCGCGGAGTTAGCCGGCTGAGCAACTCCCACGATATCCTCCAAACCCAAAAGCGCAGCCCCATCCATGTTCAGGTTGTACGCGCCGGCGGCTGCAATGCCTTGTTCCTTGTAAGCTTGCAGCCACGCCAACTCTTCGCTTTGCCTGGCTTTAATCGCGATCTCGCTGATATCGTTCGACCAGACATCCACGGGCGCTTTATTCGCGTTGTAGTTGAAGGGGCCCAGGAACTGGCCGGGGCCGTAAACTGCCTTGTCGATATCGGGATACCCCCAGCCGTAGCGCTCGTCCGGCTGGCCGTCAGGAGCGGTCCAGAGATCAAGGAACGTGACGCCGTCGGATTTCTTGTTCTGCGCCGTGGTGAGCAGCACATCGCGGGCCTGGATGGCGTCCAGGTTCGGATAGCGGGAAAGTAGAAGCGCCAGCGCCCCTGTGATATGGGGCGACGACCCCGATGTGCCTCCTGCAGAGCCATAGGTGTTGTCTAAGCCCGTTGAAGCATCGCCGTTAGGGGCGGCTATATACCACCATTTGGCGTATGGGCCTGCCTCGTTTTCTCCAGTGTTCAGGATATATTCGTTACCTGACTGAGCCAGCCCGCCAGTGGCTATCCACTGCTTTTCCGCGTCGGGATTGAAGTAAGGATAGAACGCCATGTTGTTCGGGTTTTCTTGGTCCGTGTTGGCGGCCGATCTTACGTGGACGACACTCGTGCCCTTGACGGCATCGAACATGGCGTCTTCAAAGGAAAGTCCGGGGTGGTTGGGATCATATTGATTGCCACCTGCCCCGTAGGCTTTCTTGAAATAGAAATGGATATATTCCTCATCCGCCAGGGTCCGCTGATACCACGGACCCGAAAGACTTCCGCCGTCTCTGCCGATCGATTTAGCACCGGTTTTCGGCACGGTCAGGCAAATCTGACCCCAACTGCTATTGATGACCTGGGCGCCAACATCCACCAGGGATTTGTAGCCTGCATACACAAAGTTGTAATCGTGGTAGGGGCCGTGGCTGTTGCTGTCGCTTGCTCCGGTGTTGCTTAGAGCAATCGTCGATGCAAAGGCGAAGCCGTGCATGTTCATCGCGTTCGGGTTGCCGTCGCGGTTCGCGCCGAGAATCCCGACCATGTTGGTGCCATGGCTGGCGTTCCAGCCGTTCGCGTCGCCTGAATTGAATTCACCGGTCATAAAAAACGGCCTGAACGCGGTAAACGGGTTCTGTGGCCGTTGGTGCCGGTACCGGAAACCGGAAGTGCCATAGACGCCCTGAGTGACGATCGGGATAAAGCGTCCGCCCTGGAACTCCTGATGTGCGGTCTGAAAGCCCGAATCCATGATGCCCACCGTGACGCCTTGCCCGTAATATCCCAAGGCATAGGCGGTCGATGCTTCTTGCGCGGTCAGCCCCCAACTGCGCTTGTATTCCGCCGTTTCCCAACTGGCCTTCGCGGCCGCAAAGTCAGCCGGCGATGTGGCGACACGGCCCGGATCCGTCGGATACGACCATTCGTTCGCCACGGCGCTGGTAGCGTGCAGGGCGGCCACCAATGCAGTAAGGGCAAAAGCAGGGGTCGCTTCTTTCCACCGGGCATATTGGCGCTTCGCTTTAAATGACATTTAACTCTCCAATGTAGTAGTGTGCGAGTCTATGTGCAGAACCGTCTTTTGAGGAAGGCGGCGTGGTCATGGTATGAGGTGGTATGAGGTCGATTGCTGAAGTCGACCGGAACCCTTTTCGAGGAGGGCCACACCATGACCGAGAAGAAGATTAAGACAGTTCGCCCGCGGTTGGAAGCGCTGATGGTGCAGGACCGGGATCTGCTGAAGGCGTTGGTGAAGGAAGCGCTAGATCAGATCCTGCAGGCGGAAATGACCGAGTTCCTGGGCGCGGCGCCGGGCGAGCGCAACGGATCGCCAAGCGCGAATTGTGGCGCAGTGGTGGAGCCGTCACGCTGGGGGCGACAACCCTCGTCCATGAAGCACTTCTCGATATGTCGAGTCGAGCGGCCGTGCCTTTCCCCGATCGTGCACGGTTCATGGGCTATGCCGCGCGGGCGATACGCGGGTTGATCATCGACTATGCCCGCAACGGCATGCGCAAAAGCGGGGCGGCGGTTCCCGCGTCGGAGACGCGCTCGATGAATTGGCGCATGTCGACCCGGCGCTGGCGCAAATCGTCGATCTCAAGTTCTTATTCTCATTTGCCGAGATTGCCGCGCTGCGCGGCGTGTCGGAGCGCACCGTCCAACGCGATTGGCAGAAGGCGCGCATCTATCTGCAGCAAACGTTACGCGACGATCCGCCGCTGGTCTGAGATGGGCGTGTCGGGTTATCGGTGCGGATTACGATATGAAGGTGCAGATACAGGTAGCAGCACAAAAGCAATAACAGTGTCTCGTAAACAAAGGACGGAGTACGGTGGCCATCAACAACGACCGCTGGCAGGTTGTCAGTCCGCTGCTCGATCGCGCGCTGGAGCTGTCCGTCGACGAGCGCATCGCATGGCTTGCGTCGCTGCGGGAGAAGGATCCCGCGCTCGCGGCTGAGATCGACGCGTTGCTCGAGGACGCGCGGGCGCTCGACAGCGAGGGCTTTCTCGTGCATGGGCCCTCGCCGATGCCACCGCCGGCCACGCTCGCCGGCCAGCTCGTCGGCGCCTATACCCTGGAAGCGCCGCTTGGCCAAGGCGGCATGGGCAGCGTGTGGCTCGCCCGCCGCAGCGACGGGCGCTTCGAGGGCAAGGTTGCGGTCAAGTTCCTGAACGCCGCGCTGATCGGGCAGGCCGGCGAGCAACGCTTCCGCCGCGAAGGCAATATCCTGGCCCGGCTCACGCATCCGCACATCGCGCGACTGATCGACGCAGGCGTCGCGGCGACAGGCCAGCCCTACCTCGTCCTGGATTTCGTCGAGGGTGAACGGATCGACCACTATTGTGACGGCCAGCGGCTTGACGTGGACGGGCGCCTGCGATTGTTTCTCGATGTGCTCGCCGCGGTCGCGCACGCGCATGCCAACCTGATCGTGCATCGGGATATCAAGCCGTCGAACGTGCTGGTGACGAATGATGGTGCGGTGAAGCTGCTCGACTTCGGCATCGCCAAGCTGCTCGAGGACGAGACCGAGGCCGGCGAGGCAACCGAGCTCACCCGCGAAGCGGATCGCGCGCTGACGCCGGAGTTCGCTGCCCCGGAGCAGGTGCTCGGCGCTCCGGTGACGACCGCGACCGACGTCTATACGCTCGGCGTGTTGCTCTACGTGCTTCTCGGCGGACAGCATCCGGTGGGTGGCAAGGCGCGCTCGACCCCCGAGCTGATCAAAGCCATCGTCGACACCGCCGCGCCGCGGCTCTCCGACGCCGTCACCTCGACCAGGACGCTGTCGGCAGAAACGTTGACAGACAACGCGGCCAGACGCGCGGCGACGCCGGAGAAGCTCAAACACCTGTTGCGTGGCGACCTCGACAACATCGTCGCCAAAGCGTTGAAAAAGAATCCGCTGGAGCGCTACGGCTCGGTCACCGCGTTCGCCGACGACATCAATCGTTACCTCAAGCACGAGCCGGTCAGCGCGCGCCCGGATTCCTTCGGTTACCGCGCCGTCAAGTTCGTTCGACGGAATCAGGTTTCGGTAACGGCGGCCACCATCGCCGCCCTGACACTAGTCGTAGCAACTGTCGTGACGACATGGCAGATGGTCGATGCCCAGCGACAGCGCGACGAGGCACGTTATCAGGCACAGCGGGCAGAAGCGTCCAGCGAAGTGATGAGCTTGATGCTCGAGGAGGTGGGACCGGGCGGCAAGCCGCTTACGCTCGATGCGCTCATTGATCGCGGGGTCGTGCTTATCGAGCGCAGGTACAGTTCCGACCCGCATCTGACTGGATTGATGATGGTGCAGATGGCACGACGCTACATGGATCTCGATCGCCTGGAACAGGAAAAAGCGACCCTCCTGCGGGCGCTGGCGATCGCGCAACGGACCGACGATGCAGAGGTCATCGCCTCGGCCCAGTGCGCCCTGGTCCACACCGAGCGCAAGGCCGGCAGGCTGGAGGAAGCGGCCCGGGCATTCGCCGAAGGGAGCCGCGCCCTCGCCCGCCTTGGCGCGCCCAGCGTCCAGTCACGAGTGGACTGCCTGCGTGCTGCAGCGGAGCTCGGAAACTTTCAAGGACGCTGGGGCGATGCCAGTCGCCAGCTGAACGAGGCGAAGGAGCTGTTGGAGCGGACGGGTGATACGCATACGCTGTCGTATACGTCGGTCCTCAACGACTTGGGCGAAGTCCTCTTCCGTTCCGGCCATTGGCGTGAATCGCTGACCGTCAATCAAATGCTGCTCGACCTGTTCGAACGCAATGGCCGCGGAAGGACGTTCGGAAATGCAACCCTGATGGTCAACCGTGCCAGCCTCCTGTACAACCTCGGCGAAATCAAGGCCTCCCAGACCGCGGCGCAATCCGCGCGAGAGCGCGTCGAAGGGTTGTCGGATCTCGACGTTGCTCCATTCGCCTGGGCCCAGGGCCGCGCGTTGGTACGGCTCGGAAAAAACGCCGAAGCGATTAACCTTCTGCGAAGTGCCGCTGCCCGGCTCGAAGCTAATGACACCTCGATGACCGCGTCTCGAATTCACTCGGACCTCGCCCAGGCGCTGACGAATGATCGCCAGTTTGCGGCGGCCGAGCACGAGCTCTCACTCGCGGAAACTGTCTGGGTCCGCGACCCGGCGACCAACGCCGGCAGCCTGCTTCAGGCGAGCCTCCTCCGTTCTGAGATCGCCCTGGCTCAGGACCAAAAGAAAAAAGCGCAACAACTGGTCGACCACGCTCGGTCAGAGTTGGCAAAGCCCACCGCGAATACGCCCTTCTACAGGTTCAGAGTGAATCGTACGGCGGCGAGGATCGCTCTGGCGCGAGGGGACGCCGCGGGCGCTGACGCTTTGGCGGCCGAAGCCTTGCGCATCGCCGAGGACGTCGCGCGCGATCCCGCGTTCAGCGCCGACGTGGGTGAGGCGCTGTTGTTACGCGCCCAAGCGCGGATTGCGCAAGGCGACACTTCTGCCGCCCGGCCGCTGCTCGAGCGCGCGGCTACATCGTTTGCGGGCGGCCTTGGCTCGGAGCATGCACTCGCGCAGCAAGCAAGCTATCTGCTCGCATCGACGCGTGGTTGAGAGTTGAGGGCTGGGCTGCTTCCTTCGCACGCCCGCACCATCGAGGCCGACTCGGCGGCGGCCATCGCGCAGCGTTCTGATGGCGACATGTCGCCTTTGCGCTCCGGATTCCGATTTGGAAGATGAAGCGAATCGGAAAGGAGGGAAAGATGAAGATCTCGCGTTGGGGCGTTGTTGGAACCTTCGTGCTCGTCATCGTCATTGCCGCGATCGTCGACCCCGTTCTGTCTAATTTTTGAACGACGTGATCATGCCGCCCTTTGGGAGTAGAAGTTCAGTGTTCCACCCAGCCGCGCGTTGCCAACAACTGTGCCGTAATTTGCCCACATCGCCGAGGGAACGATCAATCGGATTTCGAGACCTTGATGATCGCTCGGCGGAACGACACCGGACACGGCATACTTCGGAACGCTGGAGACCAAAATCGCTGCATGATGCTGAATCACGTTCCCAGCACCCAACCCCACCGCAAATCTATAATCGCCGGAACTTCACTTGCGAAACCAGGATTACTGTCCTAACAAACGGGGCCACCTCTTTCGCCGAAACTGTTCGCGACCAGCGCGACGATCGCGTTCAGTGCTTCGATTTCGTCGGGGCCGTCGGTCTCGAGAACGACGCGGCTCCCCTTGCCTGCCGCCAACATCATCACGCCCATGAAACTCTTGGCGTTCACCCTGCGGCCCTTGCGCGCGATCGACACGTCGCACTGATACTTCGCGGCGACCTCCGTGAGTTTGGCGCACGCGGACGCGTTCAGTCCGAGCTCATTGACGATCTCGACCTCGACCTGCGGCATGAATCGGATCCTCCCTGCGGGAAATCCGGAACGTTTTCGCGTCTCGGTTGCGTTGCCGAAATGATACTCGTAACATACATTTATTATGTGTAATACGTCAATACTGATACTTAAAGCATGATTACTGCCGCACAACTGCGGGCGGCTCGCGCGCTCGTCGGCATGGACCAGCGCGCACTGGCCGCGGCCTCGGACCTGTCCCTGCCCACCATCCAGCGCATGGAGGCGAGTGAGGGCGTTATTCGGGGCAACGTGGATTCGTTGATGAAACTCATCGCCGCCTTGGAGGCCGCAGGGGTCGAGCTCATCGGTCAAGAAGCCGTCAGCGATCACGGGGGACGCGGCGTTCGGCTGAAGGAGCGCTGATCGGCCGACCTTTGTAACGTGCCCCCCGACTCGGCGTAGGAGATCGGCAAGACAACGCCTCATGGCAATGGACGTACTGTTGTGGTGTGTTGCGGCGCTCCTCGGTACCGCGCTGCCCGCGGTCGCGCATCCGCGCCGCGCGACAACGTCGGTCGTCGTCTACGCCATCGCGCTTCTGGCCTCGACCATCGCGTTGTCAGCCGCCGCCTGGGCTCTGCTGGGGAACGTCGACCTGCCCCAGGCCACGGACCTGCCGGTGGGGCTGCCCTGGATCGGCGCGCATTTCCGGCTCGACCCGTTGGCGGCCGCCTTTCTCATAGTCGTCAATCTGGGCGGTGCGATGGCGAGCCTGCACGGCTTGGGCGACGGGCGGCACGAGAAGGAGCCGGCTCGCGTGCTGCCGTTCTTTCCGGCGTACCTCGCCGGCATGAACCTCGTCGTGCTCGCCGACGACGCGTTCACGTTTCTGCTGACGTGGGAGTTCATGTCGCTCGCCTCGTGGGCTCTGGTCATGGCGCACCACCGGCTAAGCGGCAACGCGAAGGCGGGTTACATTTACCTGTTGATGGCGAGCTTCGGCACGCTGTCTCTTCTGCTCGCTTTCGGTCTCCTTGCCGGCCCGGGCGGCGATTACGGCTTCGATGCCATTCGCAGCGCGACGCTCTCGACCCACCGGTCCACGGCCGTTCTGCTGCTGGCTCTGATCGGAGCCGGATCCAAGGCCGGGCTCGTGCCGTTGCACGTGTGGCTGCCGCTCGCCCATCCGGCCGCGCCGAGTCATGTATCGGCGCTGATGAGCGGTGTGATGACGAAAGTCGCGGTGTACGGCTTCGTGCGCATCGTGTTCGACCTCCTCGGTCCTCCCGTCTGGTGGTGGGGCGCAGTCGTCCTCACGATCGGCGGGATTACCGCGGTCCTCGGCGTGCTCTATGCGCTTATGCAGCACGACCTCAAGCGGCTCCTTGCCTACCATACGGTCGAGAACATCGGCATCATCTTCATCGGGCTCGGTCTCGCGCTGGCCTTCCAGGCCAATGGCATCCGTTGGGCGGCGGCACTGGCGATGGTCGCGGCCCTGCTGCATGTCTTCAATCACTCCGTGTTCAAGAGCCTGTTGTTCTTCGGGGCGGGAGCGGTGCTCACCGCGACGGGCGAACGCAACATGGAGCGCCTGGGAGGGCTGATCCATCGGATGCCCTTCACCGCGTTCGCCTTCCTGATCGGCTCGACCGCCATCTCCGCGCTCCCGCCGTTCAACGGATTCGTGTCCGAGTGGCTCACCTTTCAAGCGATTCTCCTGAGCCCGAATCTTCCGCAATGGATGCTGAAATTCCTCGTTCCGGCGGTCGGCGCCATGCTCGCCCTGTCCGCCGCACTCGCCGCTGGCTGCTTCGTGAAAGCCTTCGGCGTGACCTTTCTCGGACGACCCAGAACGAGCGTAGCGCAACACGCCCGGGAGACCGACGCTTTCTCGTTGACGGCCATGTTCATCCTTGCCACCCTGTGCCTCGTCGCCGGCATCGTGCCCGGTTACTTCATCGACGCGCTGGCCCCGGTCACGCAACAACTGCTGGTCTCGCAGCTGCAACGGCAGGAGACGCTGGCGTGGCTTACGATCGTGCCGGTCGCCGAGAGCCGCAGCTCCTACAACGGTCTTCTCCTGTTCATCCTCATCGCGATCGCGGCATGGCTGGCGGCATACGTGATTCACCGGTGGGCGTCGCGGGCCATGCGACGGTCTGCCGCGTGGGACTGCGGATTTCCCGAGCCGAGCCCGGCAACGCAGTACACGGCCGACAGCTTCGCCCAGCCGATTCGACGCGTCTACGGCGAGTTCGCGTTCCGCGCCCGGGAGGAAGTCCACGTGCCGCCGCCGGGCGATATGCGTGCCGCGCGCTTCCACGTGCATCTGCGAGACATGGCGTGGGACGTGCTGTACGCACCCATCGAGCACGTCGTCAGCTTCGCAGCCGACCACCTCAACAAAGTGCAGTCCTGGACCATCCGCGCGTACCTGACCCTCGTCTTCGGTGCGGTCGTGGTGCTGCTGATGATACTGGCGGTATGGCAATAGCCCTCGACGCGCTGGTTCAGCTCGCCCAGATCTTGCTGGTGCTGTTGCTCGCGCCATTGCTGACCGGCTATGTCCGCAAGGTCAAGGCGCACCTGTTGCGCCGCCGTGGGCCGCCCCTCGTGCAGCCCTATCGCGACCTCCTCAAGTTGATTCGGAAGGAGGTCGTGCTGGCGGACAACGCATCGTGGGTGTTTCGGGTCGCACCCTACCTCATCGTCGCGACCGTGCTGGTCGCCGCGGCGCTCGTGCCCACGTTCGCCACTGGATTGGCCATCAGTCCCGCCGCGGACTTGATCGCGATCGTCGCGCTGCTGGGCAGCGCGCGCTTCGTTCTCGCGTTGGCGGGGCTCGATATCGGCACGAGCTTCGGAGGAATCGGCTCGAGCCGCGAGATGATGATCGCTTCACTCGCCGAGCCCGCGATGCTGATGATCGCGTTCACCGTATCGCTGTTGGCCGGATCCACCCAGCTTTCGTCCGTCGCGGCCTTCATGCAAGGCCCCGACGTCGGCCTTCGCGTGTCGCTGGCCATGTCGCTCACGGCGCTGATCATGGTGGCGCTCGCCGAGAACGCGCGGATTCCGGTCGACAACCCCGCGACTCACCTCGAGCTCACGATGATCCACGAAGCGATGATCCTCGAGTACTCGGGACGGCATCTGGCGGTCATCGAAATGGCGGCCGCGCTGAAGCTGCTGCTCTACCTTTCGCTGATCAGCTGCATCTTCGTGCCCTGGGGCGTCGCCACCGCCGGCCAGGGTTTCACCGCCTATGCCATCGGCCTCGCCTTCTATCTGATCAAGCTGGCCGTGGGCGGCTTCCTGCTGGCGGTGTTCGAGACCGTCACGGCCAAGATGCGCGTGTTCCGCGTTTCGGACTTTCTCGGGGTGGCCCTGATGCTCGGCTTGCTGGCGGCATTGCTCCTGTTCGTTTCGCGGAGCGTGTGATGAGCCATCTGGAACTGGACGTCGCCCACCTTTTCGCCGGCAGCCTCGTGCTCGTCAGCTTCATGCTGTTGTACCAGGACCGGATCTTCGCCCTGATCAACATCTTTGCGCTGCACGCCCTCGTCGTCTCGCTCTCGGTGGCGTGGCAAGCCTACATCCAGCAGGCGCCCCATCTCTACATCACCGCTGCCATCGCGCTCGGCGTCAAGGCCGTCGTCATTCCGCTCGTGCTTCACCGAATCATCGTGCGTCTGGGCATCCATCGCTCCATCGAGACCGTGGTGGGGATCGGGCAGACGATGCTGGGCGGCATCGGCCTCGTGGCACTGTCGATCCTGGTCATGCTGCCGATCACGGCCCAGGCCGGCACGCTCGCGCGCGAGGACCTGGCCTTTTCGCTCTCGGTGATCCTGCTCGGCCTGCTGATGATGACGTCGCGGCGCAACGCGGTCAGCCAGGTCATCGGCTTCATGTCGATCGAGAACGGCCTCATCCTGGCCGCGACCGCGGCCAAGGGGATGCCGCTGGTTGTCGAGATCAGCGTCGCGTTTTCCATCCTCATCGCGCTCATCGTGATCGGCATCTTCTTGTTTCGCATCCGCGAGCGCTTCGACACGGTGGACGTGCAGGGCCTGGAACGCTTCCGCGGCGAGCAACCATGAACGACACCGGCATGATGCTGGTCCGCGTGATCCTGCTGGTGCCGGTGTGCAGCGCGGCACTGCTCGCGTGCCTCCCGGACGATCGCCTCACGGCGCGGCTCAACGCCCTGGGAACGCTGCTCACGTTCCTGGCCTCGACCGGACTCTTCGTCGCGCGCCCCGAGCCCGGCGCCTTTCTCATCGTCGATGACGTGAACGTCGTGTTCATCGTGCTGACGACGTTCGTCGGCTTCACCACGAGCGTCTTCAGCGCCAGCTACATCGCGCACGAGCTCGAGACGGGACATCTGACGCCGGTCTATCTTCGCTTCTACCACGCCATGTATCAGACGCTGATGTTCGCGATGAACCTGGCGCTCCTCGCGAACAACGTCGGACTGATGTGGGTCGCCGTTGAGTTGGCGACCCTGACTACTGTCCTGATGGTCGGCATCTACCGCACCCCGGCAGCCCTCGAGGCGGCCTGGAAATACTTCCTTCTCGGAAGCGTCGGCATCGCGCTCGCGCTCTTCGGCACGATCCTGGTGTACCTCGCGGCGCGCTCGGTCGTGGGCGAGGGTCTCGACGCCATGGCCTGGGACGTTCTGGTGGCCAATGCGTCGGCCTTCGATCCCGCGCTGCTCAACCTTGCCTTCGTGTTCCTGTTATTGGGTTACGGCACGAAGGTGGGCCTCGCGCCGCTGCACGCCTGGCTCCCCGACGCGCATGCCGAAGGCCCGACTCCCATTTCCGCCGTTCTGTCGGGGCTGCTGTTGAACGTCGCGCTGTTCGCGCTGCTACGCTTCAAGATGGTGATGTCCGCTAACGCCGGAGCGCTGGCGCCCGGGCCGCTGATGGTCACGATGGGCCTGATCTCCGTGTTGTTCGCGTCATTCATGCTGTACCGGCGGCACGACATCAAGCGCATGTTCGCCTATTCGTCCATCGAGCACATGGGCATCATCACGTTCGCGTTCGGGATGGGCGGGCCGCTCGCGAATTTCGCGGGGCTGTTGCACATGACCTATCACAGCCTCACCAAGTCGGCGATCTTCTTTTCCGTCGGGCACATCGCGCAGGTGAAGGGCACGCAAATGATGTCCGAGATCCGGGGCCTCACGGTCTCGCACCCGGTTCTCGGCTGGAGCCTCGTCGCCGGCGTGATCACGATCGTGGGGCTGCCGCCGACGGGCATCTTCATGACCGAGTTCCTGATCGTCACCTCGACGTTTGCGCGACAACCGTTGCTCGCGATCGCTTTGGGCATCGGGTTGCTGGTGGCTCTGGGTGCGCTGCTGCTGCGACTGAATGGCCTCGCCTTCGGCGCACCCTATGGCAATGAAGCCCCGAGCCGGGCTTCGTTCTTGCCCATATTCGCTCATCTCGCCCTGGTCGCCGCCGCCGGCATTTATCTTCCGGTGGTCCTTGTCGCCTGGTTTCAAAACGTCGCGCGCTTGCTTGGTTAGGCGATGCCCCCGATTCCAGTCACGCCGACATTGCGCGAAGTCCTCCGGAACGGTCCGGCCGTCGCGGCCCATCGGCCGTGGCCGCGTGTCGAGGTGTCCCGGGAAAGCTGGGAGCACGCGATCAGTCTGCTCCGGAACGGACAATGCACGCTGCTCGGGCTCTGGGGCGAGACCGCGTTCGTGCACATGGCCCTCATCGACGCCGAGCTCGAGCATTGCGGAGTCCTCAGCCTCGCGTGCGAAGGCAACCACTTCCCGGCGGTGGGACGGCTTCATGCGCCGGCCATTCGACTGGAGCGGGCAATCCGCGATCTCGTGGGACTGAAGCCCGAGGGCCTGCCCGACCCGCGGAGCTGGCTCGACCACGGCAAATGGCCGCTTCGACACCCGCTCGGCGAGGCGAACCACGCTACCTCGGCGCCGAGCCCCTACGCGTTTCTACCGGTGACCGGCGAAGGCCTGCATCAGATCCCGGTCGGCCCGGTTCATGCGGGCATCATCGAACCCGGCCACTTCCGCTTCACGGCAAATGGCGAGACGATCGTGCGTCTCGAGGAACGGCTTGGCTATGTGCACAAGGGGATCGAAGCGCTGATGGCACAGCTCCCCGTCGACCGGGCTGCAAGGCTCGCCGGCCGCGTTTCCGGAGACAGCACGGTCGCGTACGCGCTGGCGTTCTCGCGGGCGACCGAGGCCGCGCTCGGATTGGATGTTCCGCTCCGTGCGGTGTGGCTGCGCGCGCTGATGGCCGAACTGGAGCGACTGGCCAATCACTTCGGGGACGTCGGCGCCATCTGCAACGATGCGGCGTTCGCCATGTTGCATGCACAGTGCGGGCTCCTCCGGGAGTACGTACTGCGTGCGGCGGACACCTGTTTCGGCCACCGGCTCATGATGGACCGCATCGTACCGGGCGGAGTAACCAACGACCTTGCCGGCGACGGGGGACAGACGATCGCGGATGTCATCGAGCACGTTCGTGCGCACTTTCCCGAGCTCGTCGAGCTGTACGACAACACCGCATCACTACAGGACCGCACGGTCGGCACCGGGATGCTGTCGGCAGCGCTGGCCCTACAGTTCGGGGCAGGCGGCTACGTCGGCCGCGCCTCCGGACGGGGCTTCGACGCGAGACGCACGCCGGGTTACCCGCCGTACGACGAGCTGCAATTCGACGTGCCGGTGCAAGAGGAAGGCGACGTGAATGCCCGCGTCTGGATTCGCATTCGCGAGATCGAACAGAGCATGTCTATCATCGACCAGATACTCGAACGGCTTCCGTCCGGGCCGATCCGGAATTCACCGGAGACATTGCCGGCATCCGACAGACGCGAAGGCGTGGCGCTGGTCGAGGGTTTTCGCGGTGACGTGCTGATCTGGGTTCGAATCGGATCCGACGGGAGCATCGATCGCTGCCACTTGCGCGACCCTTCGTGGTTCCAATGGCCGCTGCTCGAAGCCGTCATCGAGGGCAACATCGTCGCCGACTTTCCCCTGTGCAACAAATCTTTCAACTGCTCGTACTCAGGCCACGACACGTGAGGTAGACGCGAATGCGCCGATTACTCTTCAAGAGTCTCGTGCATGGTCCGTTCACCGAGGCGGCACCGCCCAGAGACGATGCCGCGGTAGCGGAGCTCGCCGCGCAGGTCAACCGCGCTGCCCACTGGCGACTGGGTCGAACACTCTCCATTCGCGAAGTCGACGCGGGGTCCTGCAATGGCTGCGAGCTGGAAATACACGCTCTTCAAAACGTTCTCTACGACCTGGAGCGATTCGGGCTGCGCTTCGTCGCTTCGCCGCGCCACGCCGATGTACTGCTCGTGACGGGTCCCGTCACCACCAACATGCGCGAAGCCCTCGAGCGCACCTACCAGGCGACGCCCGACCCGAAATGGGTGGTCGCGGTGGGAGACTGCGGACGGGACGGTGGCGTCTTCTCTGGCAGCTACGCCTGCGTGGGCGGCGTCGGCGCTGTCCTGCCCGTCGACTTGCACATCGGCGGCTGCCCACCGTCCCCGATCAGCTTACTCAAAGGTCTGCTCGCACTTCTCGAGCGTGTCGATACCGAGATGGCCACCAGCGTTGCCGGGGGAACGAGCGTGCAGACAGGACCCACTGCACCGTGATCGCCCAAGTCAGCGCCCAATCGCGCATTTGGAAATCATGACCATCAGAAGAGCTGATGGTCGTCCTTGCTGCTTCGCTCGGGGATCGGCTGTGATGTTCCGCCGAGAGCGAAGAAATAGCGCATCGCAACGTTCAATCGAGTTGCGCGGCGAAGTTCAGAAGCGCATACGAATCGGGTAGTTAATGTCGAAGGACCTAGAGGCCACCAAAGTCCAGCGGTGTCGCTTCGTCCCCGGGCAGTAGTAGCGGTTCTAGAACTAGTCGGCCCACGCACCAGCTGCGCAGAGCCGCTGAAGAGCATCTTCGTCTCTTCAGGGCACGTCGCAAAAGTCCTCGGCGGGAAGTGAAACGGAGTTAACCCTGGCGTTGCGGCGCTTGGACGCTCGCGGCACCATGCGTGCGAGCAATGCGATCGGTGCTTTGCCGAAGATGTTGTTGCCGTCCCCGCCACTATGTGACCGGCTTTCGCAACGTTCAGGTATTCGCTGTGCGGGCACATGCT
Source organism: uncultured beta proteobacterium (assembly GCA_963755065.1). Lineage (GTDB taxonomy): Bacteria > Pseudomonadota > Gammaproteobacteria > Burkholderiales > Casimicrobiaceae > VBCG01. The sequence continues at coordinate 6,781 of CAVWIM010000002.1, read as the reverse complement.
GCGAAACTTCTGCACGCCGCGTTCGCTTACGACGATCTGGTTCTCTTGCAAGGTCGGAAAGGCTCAGAATCGTTCTGAAGCGTCAATTCCGCCCGTGGCCACCAATCTCTCCGAAGTCTGAGGTACGCCTACTGGCACACCGTTCCCGGTGCGCGGAACACTTGGCGCGTGATGGACTTGGTCTGCGTCACGGTTTTGATGCCGTCGTTCACCTGATAGGAGAACGTGGCGGCGTTGCCGTTGGTGAAGGTCACCGTGGCCGTGCCCACCGTCGCGCGGATCACCGCATCGGGATTGAACGGCACGGCGTTGAACGGCGGCCCGGACGTGCGGATCAGCGTGCCCGACCAGACGTTGGTACCGAGCTTGGTCAGCGTCGCCGACATCGGCAACGCCGCGCCGGTGTAGTCATACGTGAACCAGGTGGCGAAGATGATGTCCCCCTCGTGGGCGAAATTGATGCCCCACCCCGATTCCGCCCCACCGGGCACCCACCACATGTCGGTGTAGTTGGTGGCCAGCGTCAGATCGCCGAGAGCGCCCCAGACGCACGTCGGCAGCGTCCCGAACACCTGGCGGGTGATCGGCCTGGTCTGCGAGATGCCGTTGACGCTGTACGCGAAGGTGCCGTTGTTGCCATCGGCGAAGGTCAGCGTCGCCGAGCCCACCGCCATTCGCTGCACCAGCGCAGGGTCGAACGGCACCGAGCCCAGCGGCGGCCCGGAGGTCAGGTTGAGCGTGCCGGAGAAGGCGTTGGGCCCGGTCTGGAAGGCGGTCATCGACAGATTCCACGCCTTGCCGTTGAGATCGTGGGTGAACCAGGTGGCGAAGATGACCTCGCCCTGGTGCGCGAAATTGATGCCCCAGCCGGATTCGGATCCCGCCGGCGCGCGCCACCACATCCCCTGGTAGTTTTTCGGTGCGCCGATTGGTCCACCCCCACTTTGAGTCACGGTAAACGTTTGTCCGGCAATAGTGATCGTTCCCGTGCGCGAGCTGGTGCTGGTGTTGGCGTCCACCGAATAGCCCACCGCTCCGCTTCCGTTGCCGTTGCCACCCGAGGTCACCGTGATCCAGCTCGCGTTGCTTTGCGCTAGCCAAGTACAGCCGCTTGCCGCCGTCACCCCAACGCTGCTCGTGCCACTACCTGCACCAAATGAAAGACTTGTTGCGGACAGTGCATAGGTGCAGGTCGTCGGTGTTCCACTACCCCAAGCGACCGCGTGCACACCATCAATATCGTCTTGCTGCAATGAATAGGTATCACCACTGGTGGCATTCATTATTGCAACGACGTTCTGTCCGTAGTCATCTGGGTGCAAGAGACCCGCCGCGTGACCCAATTCGTGTAGCGCAACGCGACCAAAATCAAAAAGCCAGCCCCCACTTGGCGCGGGCCGTAGTGGTCCGTTATATGCATTCCAATCGTGATTAGTGTTGAAGATTATGCCAACTTCAACGACCTTACCGTTCACAGTCCAACTATACGTGATAGCGAGGGCAGTGCCCCAAGACTGTCCGCAACTGGTTGCGCTCCACCCTACTTCATTGACACCATCGCGCCCGCACGCGTCGCCGATCACCGATGGCGATCGAACGGAAAAAAAATTGTGATCCAACCCGCGACCAATACCTGTTTGATTCCATGCGCTCATTTCGTTAGCAAAGACAGTATTCCAGCTTGCGACGTAGCCATTCAAGAAACTGGTCGGCGTACTTCCCAAGTCAAGATTCATCTCCAGCCGATTGCCGGGCGGATCGGGCTTTAGGACATATGCGTTGGTAATGCAGCCGAACAGCACGAGGGTAGCAGCAAGTACAAAGCGAGCAATGGACGTCGACTTAGCCATGATTCAACGCTCCAGTACTCGACGTATCGCACGCACGAAGGCCTCTGTTGAAACCGCCGTCGGAGTCACCGAACCAACGTCCCCGGTGGGACTTGATTTGACACCGCGGTTCGAGAGGGTGCCCTTGCTCGCAGGCAGGCCGATAACCGGCCGCCCGGCGTAGTCGTAAACGTTCGAACCACCAGTTTGTGGATCGGGCCGTACCTGGAAAATTCCCTGATGGCCACCGACCACCGGGAATATCACCGAACCATTACCGGCGACAAAGACAAGGTAGCGCACCCCAATGACAAAATCCGGCGCCCCGGCAATGGTCATTGATTCGTTCCCGACTGTTCCGCCGAGCATTGTTATGCTGGCGTGCGGTTCGGGCGCATCTCCCTTTATCACTTCGAGGTCGCCAAACACATAGTCCGTGACGATTGCGCCCTTATCAGCACGGCGCGACGTGGCGTCGCGAACGGTTCCGATAAAGATCTGTTCAGCCTCATCGACTAGTTCATCGAAGCTCTTCGGCTGAAAGCTTATGGCGTCGAGGGACGGCGCGCCCAGGGTTAATGACACAAGGACTATGAGGGTGAAGCCAAGCTTCCGCATCATCAATTGCCTCCAGAGCTAATCGTCTGCCTTATCTTATGAAGAACAATGCCCAACCATATTGTATTGCGGTACAAATCGGCGTGCCCGCGCGACGAGCGCATTGCGGCTACGCCGATGGGCCGCGGCAGGGACAGGTAACGCCGCTCGCATAAGGCGGTAGCGCAGATGTTTGGTGCTTACACACTGCCAGTGGTAATGTCAATGTGTGTGCAGCAAAGTTCTCCTATTGCGAAGTAAGTTTGGGTTGCTGCTGTATGGAGAGGTGGCTCCGGAAATCTGGAAAGGGGTATAGGTGACGGCTGGCTCATCTTCCGCGCCGACTGTGCGGGCTACTCTTCGCCACTACGATTGGAAGGAGCGTTGTCGCGGTCTTTCTCAAACGCCGATTCCGGCGTGAGCACCAATTCACCTCGGACGGGTCGCCAACCCCACAAGGGGCTTCACTTATCCACAGCCGGCCGTCCAACGGCCGGCCTTCCATGCCTGGTCAATATTCAATCGGCAGGGTGGGTCAAAATTCAATCGGCGCCGACAGCCATCCTTCTTCAGGATCTTGTAGCGCCCCCCAGGCAGAGCCGTCCACGAAGCCGCCGTGAACCAGCACTCGAAAAGCAGGCTGTTGCGCCGGCTGGCCGATAGTTCGAGTTCCCACCGGCGCCCATGAGCGGCCATCTCGGGCTAGCGCCTTGCTTTCGGGAGCCGCCATCGGCGACGGTGGCGATCTGGGCTCGAGGCCAGAAACCGACGTTCAGCTGATCGAAGATCGCGACGTATCGACGTCGAACGTGTGCGAATCGGGACAAACGGCCCGCGCCTTCGCGCGGGCCGCGCTAACGGATCTCAGGCTTGGGGCGATCCCCCCGCGGGCTGCCGAGTTGGTTGAAGCGCATACGCCGCTGGGAGCCGCTCTTCACTGAGCTTCCCACGCCTCTACTTCGGCGATGCGCGTCAATGACCAGCCTCCAGTGGCCGTGACGTTGATGCGAATCTGATCGGTGCTAAACGGCGCGAACGTCACCGTGCGCTTGCAGAGATCGTTGTTCGCCACGGCGGCGAGGGTCACCCAGTTGCTGCCATTCCAGCCCTCGACCGTAAAGTCGGCAAGGACGTATACATAACAATTGTCCGTGTCCGTTGGGTCGATGCCTCCAAAATGGTTGAGTTCTTCCTGAACGGAATAGACGACAACGCGATCGATCGTCTTGTTTCCAAAGAAATTGATCTGTACCACGTCAGGAAATTCGTCAGTCGTATCGTCCGTCCAATAGGAATCGGCGCCCGACCGCGTGTCATCAATCAGTTTGCCGGCCGACGAAAACTCGGTATCGCCAAAGCCCGCGCTCGATGCCGTTGCTACCGCGCCGTTCGGAGCGAGTGCAACATTTTGCACTGGGCCCCGGTATTGAATGCCTTGATAGGGTGTTTCTGCTGCCTGCAGCGAGCCAGCCGTAACGAGACCCAGTGCCGTGACGAGTCCGAGTGCGATAAGCTGCGAAGAAACGCGCTTCATGGTATTTCTCCTGATTGATTGTTCGACTGCTGGATTTGGGTTTGGATCTCGGTGAAGCAGAGATCGCTTTGCAGTCTATGCAGCAGGCGTGTTAACGGAACTTCATCAGAGGAACAATTTGGTTTCATGTGTATCGTGCCGGTGATCCTCGACGCATCCATTCGCACGTGTCAAGGGAGATCATCACGAGAGCGCCAACCATCCAACGTCATCGCGGCCAGTCGGCCGTTGGGGGATGCGGGTTGGAGTTGACCCAGGTTGCGTGGACACTTCACTCTTTGAACGGAAGGAGTTCACTATGCCCACACCAGCGTCGCATTTTGGCCAGCGCCACACGAGGATGGGCGTTCGACCGTCGATCGGCAGTGTCGGCGGAGCCTACCAACATGCGACGGCGGAAAGCCTCGCAAGCCTTCAGCGCGAGTTCCTTGGTCGATAGCTCATCCCGCAATGGGTAGCCCAGTGTCCACGCGTAACGCGAGCGCCGGGATCTTCAAGAGAGACCGAGCAACGCTATCTTGTTGCCTCGATCATGGACGCTAGCAGCGTCTTATGCGCCGCACGCCTCGGCGCCAGGCAGTCGCCAGAAGCCGTTGCACGAGCTGCCTCCCTAAACCTCGCCGCTGGAAGTCGTCGGCAACGGCGATCGCGAACTCCGCGTTGTCACCTTCCTGCGCTAGCGCGTAGCGCGCTTCCGCAACGATGGCGGTGCCTTCCTGTCGCCCGCTCAATGCGACCAACGCCCAACCCCGGGTGGGGTCCACATTGACGAAGCGATCCAATTGCGCCGCCGACAACTCGGCAAGCGCGACGAAGAAGCGAAAGCGCCGCGATCTCGCGGTGAGCCTGCGAACGAATGCCTGGAACAGCGAGGCGTCATCGGGTCCGATCGGCCGCAGGACGACCTCGGAGCCGTCAGCAAGATGCAAAACTTGTTCTTCACCGGTACCCATGATGGAGCACCCCTCGAGCTAAACGGCGCGGCCGCCCACCGCTTTGAGCGCGAGCGGCTGCCGCGGGACCATGCGCCTTAACTTGTCGCGCGCACGCGAAAGACGCGACATCACGGTTCCGATCGGTATTCCGAGCTCGGCGGCGACCTCGTCGTAGTGCAGTTCGCGGACCGCGACCAGCATCAGCACCTCGCGCTGCTCGGCCGGCAGGTGCTGCACCTGCCGCATCACTTCTTGCAGTTCAATGCGCCTCGTCGGATCGTCGTCGCCGGAAAGGTGCGAAGGCGGGCCGTTCTCGTCTTCGGCATCGAGCGAGACGTTCGCGGCTTCGCGGCGGGTGGCTGCGAGCTGGTTGACGAAGACGTTGTGCATGATCGTGAACAGCCACGCGCGCAGGTCGGATCCCGGGCGCCAATGGCTTCGCTTTTCCCAGGCGCGCCTCAGTGTGTCCTGCGCGAGATCGTCACTGCGCGCTGGGTTACCGGTCAGCACAAGCGCGTACCGGCGCAGCCGCGGAATCACGGCGGCCAACTCCTCATCGCGAAACCCGGCAGTGCCTGCGGGGACCGGCGACTCAGTGACCGGGTTGTTCACGGATCGGAACTCGTTGGTTTCCCAATTGGTCGAATTGGACATCGTTGTCCTCGTCAAACGCGGGGTTCAAGTCGGGTCGCGATTTCGGTCCGACGCGCCCCATGCCACGCGGTTCACGTCGGCTCGACTGAGTCCGATGTCGCGTAGGTCGCGCTCACTCATGCTCTCAAAGTCTTGGAACGCAGCCGCGGCCAGGCGGCGCTTCTCGAGCCACGCCGACACTTCGTCCGCCGTGGCACGCACGAAGTCGTTCGCGGCCCGCAGGATCGCGGCGACCTTCAGCAGCGCCGCTGGCGAGTGGTACGGTCTCTCATGCGTCAACATCAGTGTCTCCTCGGTGCTAAGGTTATTGCGGTAGGTGGGTCAGCGCAGGAATGTCGCCAATGGGTCCGGGCGAAAGTTTGTCCCCGCACGCGGTGCCGCACCCGCTTCTCCTCTCAATTAGGATTAAGGTGCAGTCTATGTGGCGTGTGTGGCAGGGAGACTTCATCTGTCGGTTGATTTTGTTTCGTATGTTTCGCGCAAGCTCAGCAGGGGCTGAAACAATTGCCGGTACGACAAAACCGAGTAGGATCTTTCCATGCCAACGTTCATTCAGTACGCTCATCCGCACGGCCACCTGCTCCTTGCCACGGTAGATGACTCACCTGCCGGCTGTGTGGCGCTTCGTGGGATCGACTCAGGATCTTGCGAACCTCAGGTGAATAATCGCGTTGCTCCAGTTGACATCGCGAGACTACGCGAATGATAAATCCCAAGGCCGCGCACGACCGGTGGGCCGCTTTGACGTTCCTCTAATCCTCACGTAGGAGCTGCAATGACCACACCTGTCACCGGACATCCGCCCCACGTATTTGGTCGCACGCGCCCGTTGCAAACGGGGGCCTATCCTATTCGCATGGCGCCTGCGCGGGATACGCACTTCCGCGACTTACCGCCACCGACCGGGCATGAGCCCTTTCATCTGGATTTGAAGACGATCCTTCCCGCAGCCCGTGTTGTCCAAAAATTGGAACGAGACGGTCACGCTGCTTTGCGGTAGTAGAAGTTCAACGTTACGCCAAGGCGAGCATGACACCCGATCGGGCCGCTATGGGCGGGTACCGGCGTGGGCGCGTACAGCAGTCTATTTTCCAGACCTTGATGATTGCGCTCTCGGTGGTAGTGCTCGACATATTCGCGAACTGCGCGTCGAAGGGATGCCTGCCCAATGAAGATCATTCGATCTAGGCATTCATCCTTGATGGAGCGTACGAAGCGCTCGGCATACGCGT
>CAVWIM010000001.1:0-273535 GCA_963755065.1 uncultured beta proteobacterium | reverse complement strand
TAACGCGGTCTCCGGAATCTCCGCCGGTTTCTCGCCTACTCGCTGCCGAACCACTTGGCGTAGATCCGCCGATACGTGCCGTCCTCGTGCAGCTCGAGCAACTGATTGCTGACGCGTTTGCGCAATGAGCTGTCCAGCGGAACCACGAAACCCACGTCGTTCTTGTCGAATTCGGGGCCGACCAGCTTCACTCGCCCGCGCCCTTCATGCGTCGAGTAGTATTTGAGGCTCGCCGAGCCGAGCAGCACGGCATCCACCTTTTCGTCCAGCAGTGCCTGATACATCTCGTCCGTCGACGGAAATTCCTGGACGTCCGCCTCGATCTTCCGAAGATAGACTGCGGAAGTGCTTTCTGCCAGGGTCGCAACCCGTCTTCCCGGCAAGTCGCCGGGACCGTTGATTGTGCCGCGAATCTCCTCGACCGTCAGGAGCGCGGTCAGCTGAGCGGTGTAAAGCGCAACAAAGACCACGCCAGCGAACATCCAGAGCAAACCTACGACGCGCGCAAGCCATTGCCGTGGCATGACCTGCACCTGCGAGACAAGCGCCGTGGCCGCCCAAAGCATGGTATGGAAGATGCCCGGAAGATACTTCTTGGTCGGGCTCACACCGTCCTCGTTCCGGCGGTCGAGGAGCCACAGCACGTGCGCCGGGATCAGGATGGCGACCAGAGCTGCGAAGAGCCACACCACCGCCGAGCGCGAGAACAGCAATGTGGGCCAATCCCGCAAGGGACGACTCTGCGCTCCCCTGCCGGAGTCCCGCACCATGACCTGCAGTCCCACTTCCAGTATCGGATAGGTGTAATCGACGATCTTGTCGCGCTCGGTCGTGAAGTAAATCCCGGAGACGCCGATGTCGGCGTTGCCAGACCGCACCAATTCAATACACGATTTTGTGTCGGGCGCTAGCTTGTAGCTTGGCTTGCGCTTCAGCCTCTTGGCGATTTCTTCCAGGAGGTCGACGCTGAATCCGGTGAGCTGATCGCCTTTCTGCATGACAAAGGGCGGAAGCACATAGGTGGCGACGCGGAGCTCCGGAGCCAAGTCCTGTGGCCAGGCGGGACTCGGCCATCCCAGAGCCAAGACCAGCGCCAGGGCCAGCATCAATGCGGCGTTACGGCGAACGAACCATTGATTAGTCATGCCCCGCCCCGAAGACCTTCCGCGTCTGCTGCGTTGATGGTCGAGCCGCTCGATCTGCTGCCTTGAAGTCCAACGTCGGCCATCGAGGCGTTCTGCCCGAAGACGAAGACAAAAGTGTCCTGCCGGGCCGATCGTTGTCAGAGTTCTATCCATCCCTTCGTCCACCACCACGCTCGCAACCGACGCCGACCTCAACGCGGTTGGCATCTGTCAGCGCCTTGAGCGATTTTTGGTTCATCATCCGCCCATGGCCAGGGCAGAGCAGAAACCCACGACGGTCCATGTTCCGGCACTCTCCGAGCGCTCATGCGCAAAGGGAATCAGGGAATTGGCCAGCATCGCCAGAATCCCGCCCGAGGCCAATGCGGCGGCGCGCGCGCCGTTGGCGCCGCCAAAGGTCGCCGCCGCGAAATTGCCGAACGCGGCAGCGACACCGCAGGCGAGCATCACCCACAGCCACATCCCGGCGACGCGGTGCCAACTCCAGCCGCTCTCCGCGAGGCCGGCGGAGGGAGCCAGCGCCTGGGGAATATTCGAGACGAAAACCGCTGCGAGAAATGCCAGGCTGATCTCGGTTCCTCTGGCTATCTGCACGCCGAATATGATGGACTCCGGTACGCCATCGACGATCGCCCCGACGACGATCCCGAGCGGACCGCCGCCGCCTTCGGCGCCGAACTTACGGTCCACGTAGCGCTCGCCGAGAATGAAGATGCCGGCGCCGAGCATCGTCCATAGCGCGACCTGCCACATCTCGAGAAGTTTGGCGTTCGGCAACAGATCTGCGGCAACGGCTGCAATGAGCGCGCCCGCACCGAAACCCGCAAGATTGCCGACCGTGCGCCTGGGCACCTTGACCAAGAACACCGCAAGGCCGCTCAGGACCAGCGACAGCTGTGCGAGCGCGCCAAGGCCGAAGGATGTGAACATGAGTATCGTGCGACTTAGTGGGTCTCAGCCTTGAACCTGGGCCCGATCAATCTGGCGATGATCGCGAAGAACAGACCTGCGGACAGTCCGCACATCAGGATTCCCGTTAATCCCTCAATGGGTCCGAGCATCCGCCATGGTTGCGGCAGTACGATATCGCCGTAGCCAACCGTCGCGTAAGTGACTCCCGAGAAATAGAACGCTGACTCGGCATCCGGCAGGCATCCCGCCCAAAGGAAGAACAATCCCCAGACCCCGATCTCCGTCGCGTGGATCAGGACGAGCCCCCACGTCACTTCGATGAGCAGCAGGGTCATCGGCCAGAAGCGCGTCGGCGCGTGGGCGTGCCTTCTCACCAGCGCCACGAGCAAAGCAACCAATCCGACGATATGCAGAACCATGGTGATGGCTACGAGAATGAAAGCGGCGAGGATTGTCGAGAGCATCGTCGGCAGTCGCCTGCAAGACTCGGAGGTGGCGGCCTCAATTGGAGCCTTCGCTATTCTACAGAGAGCACACGCACTATTAGGTGTACTTCCGCGAGGTTGGCAATGGCGGACGTGACGCGGGCTTGCGTTGGCATAACTCTGGAGGCACCGATTCGTGCCGTGGTTTCATTTGGCGCAAATCGCATTTGAACGCGCTTCGGCACACTCGTTTGCGGCACTTGATAGGATTTCGCTTCGCTTGGGATTGACCCGCAGGGTCCGAATGGCCGTCAGGGAGTCGCACAATGACTGAAGTCCGCTTCCCAGTTGTGATTGCGATGGCCGTGCTGCTCGGCCTGGCCGGGTGCGCGACCACGCATCCGATGATGCCGACGCCGGTGTTGTACATCGGGGCGCAGGCGAAGCCGCTGTTCACCAAGACGCCCGCCGAGGTGCAGACACCGCCGCTGGACCTGCTGTTCATTACCGACCGCGCGCCAGCGACGAAGCCCGATGAGCCTGAACCGTACACGGCGGACAGGTCGCGCTCCATGGCGTTCGGGTCGACGACGATCCTGTTCGGCCAAGACACGACGTGGGACGCGCTGGTAAAGCAGAGCCTCCTCGCCGAGCGCTCGACGCCGACGGACCTCAAGCTCGGTCCGACGAAGGAACTCGGGCGCTACCCGCGAATTCCTTACGCGTTGTCGGGACGCCCGAGGGGCTGACGCGCGCTCCCGCAGTCGTCGATGCGCACGAAGCGGCCAACCGGGCGCTGCAGGCCGAGATCGCGCGTCGCCTTGCCTTGAGCCCGCGCAAGGAGATCGTGCTGTACGTCCACGGCGTCAGCAATTCCTTCAGCGACGCGGCCTTGACGATGGGTGAGATGTGCCACTTCCTGGGCCGCGAGTTCGTTTGCGCGATCTTCACCTGGCCCGCGGGCGGAAAGCACGGCATCCTGTTCGGCTACGAAGAAGACTACGAATCGAGCACATTCGCGGTCGAGCACTTGCGGAAGGCGATCCGTACGATCGCGGACACGCCGGGCCTCGAGAGAATTCATCTCCTGGCCCACAGCCGCGGGACCGACGTGCTGGCCACCGCGCTGTCCGAGCTTTCCTTCGAGTCGTACATGCAGAAGACCACGCTGCCTCGGCGCGTCAAGCTCGGCAACGTCGTGCTGATGGCGCCGGATCTGGACATCGAGGTGGCTCCGGCCAAGATCTTGGCGATCCTGTCCGATCCCGACGTGCCCCACGGCCCGACGCCGGACCCGCACGCGGTGATCCCGGCCCTTGCGCCCGTTCCACCTCACCATTTACGTTTCGCCCGACGACAAGGCCCTTGCCACGTCGAGCTGGCTGTTCGGCAGCCTTGCCCGCCTCGGCCGCGTCGATGCCTCGATGCTGACGCCGGAGCAGATTGAGCTGGTGACAGGGTTGGGCTTCCTCGACGTGATTCAGATTCGCGGGACGACCGACCTGTTCGGACACGGCTACTTCGTCTCGAACCCGAGGGCGAGTGCCGATCTCATCGCCATGTTGAGATACGGGCTCAAACCCAACGAACCGGGGCGGCCGCTGGTGGAAGTCAAGCGGCCGTTCTGGCGAGTCATATCGGAAGCCGAGGCGAAGGGGTGCGGCCGACTGAGCCGCGCGTTGCGCCCGCTCGAGCGAGCGTCCGGGTGCCCATGCGACGATTGCCTGTGCGAATCGCCCGAGGTGCGGGCCTCGCCGCTCTGGCTCTGCTGATCGCGGGGATCGGAGTCTGGGGCGCGCTGCTGCTCGAGTATGCGGGGCCGAGCAACCTGCTGGCCCGTCGCGTGCTGGTGGCCGGCTTCTCCCTGGCCGCTGCGGGAACGCTGATCGCGCTCTTCGTGCGCCGCTGGCGCTGGCGTGCGATCGGCACATATGGGGTTCTGTGCGCAGGCCTTGCGATCCTGTGGTCGAGCATCGAGCCGACCAACGAACGCGACTGGCAGCCGGAGGTGGCCGTGCTGCCGTACGCCACGATTGTGGGCGATCGCGTCACCGTCCACAACATCCGCAATTTCAGCTATCGCAGCGAGACCGACTTCACCCCCGCGTATTACGACAAGTCCTTCGACGTGCGGGAACTGCGATCGCTCGACGTCGTGACCTCCTACTGGACGGGCCCGGCGATCGCCCACGTCTTCGTGAGCTTCGGTTTCGCGGGGGACGACTATCTCGCCATTTCCATCGAGGTCCGCAAGCCGAAAGGAGAGGGTTACTCGACGCTCAAGGGCTTCTTCCGGCAGTACGAGCTCGTCTACATCGTGGCCGACGAGCGGGACCTCATCCGGCTGCGCACCAACTATCGCCACGATCCGCCGGAGGATGTGTACATCTACCGCGTGAAGGGTTCGACCGAGGTCGGGCGGCGACTGTTCCTGGAGTACATGCACAAGATGAACGAGCTGCGGACGCACCCCGAGTTCTACAACACGCTGACGACCAACTGCACGACCAACATCTGGACGAACAACCACGTCAATGCCGGGCGCGTGCCGCTTAGCTGGAAGATCCTGGCGAGCGGCTATGTGCCGGAGTATCTGTATGAACAGGGACGGCTAGAGACGATGGGCCTGTCGTTCCCGGAATTGCAAGAACGGGCCCACGTCAACGCGCGCGCCCGGGCGGCTGATGGGGCGGTCGACTTCTCGCGGCGAATTCGCGCTTGGGGCGAAACGGGGTCCGGCGACGGGAAGGAGATCCCGCAGGCACACTGAACTGACGTATCGGCAGCGCGCCGTCGTCCGGAGCAAGGGCCGCAGCCGCAAGGTTGCGCGTCGCGCGGTCGGCGCGCTTCGACTTCCTCCACCGCGGCCCGGCGGCCGGGTATTCCTGACCTTCTTCTATCTCCGAACTCCGGATTCCGATTGCCGCTGCCGCGCGAGCGCCCACGCCACGTGCTCGCGCACTAGCGGTGACGGATCATCGGCGCGGCGCGCGAGTGCGGCGATGACCTCGGCGCTGCGCGGCGCATTGCCAAGGCCGACGGCAAGGTTGCGCAGCCATCGTTCGTAGCCGATCCGCCGGATCGCGCTGCCTTCCATCCGCGTCCGGAATTCCTCTTCCGTCCACGCGAAAAGGTCCACCAGGCTCGCACGATCGAGGCCGTGGCGCACCGCGGCGAAGTCGCGCTCGCCGGTGACCTGCGCAAAGCGGTTCCACGGGCACGCGAGCTGGCAGTCGTCGCATCCGTAGACGCGATTGCCGATGAGCGGACGCAGGTCTTCGGGGATTGCATCCGGCAATTCGATCGTAAGATAGGAAATGCACCGGCGCGCATCGAGTTCGTAGGGTGCGACGATGGCGCCGGTCGGACACGCGCCGATGCACGCGGTGCAGTCCCCGCAGTGACCCGATACAGGTTCCGTCACCGGCAGCGGCAGGTTCGTATAAATTTCCCCGAGGAAAAAGTACGAGCCCATGTCGCGCGTCAGCAGCAGCGTGTGCTTGCCGCGCCAGCCCAGGCCCGCTTTCGCCGCGATGGCCACCTCGAGCACCGGGGCGCTGTCGGTGAAGACCCGGTAGCCGACCTCTCCCACGTCGGCATGAATGCGTTCTGCGAGTTGCGCCAGGCGCGCGCGCATGACCTTGTGGTAATCGCGGCCCAACGCGTAGCGCGCCACATAAGCGGATTGCCCGTCCGCGAGCGACATCCGCGCATCGGCGGCGGCTTCGGGCCAATAGTTCATGCGCGCGCTGATGACGCGGACCGTGCCGGGCACGAGTTCCGCCGGACGCGCGCGCGCCGTGCCGTGGCGCGCCATGTAATCCATCGCCCCGTGCCGGCCGGCGTCGAGCCAGCGAAGGAGATGCGCTTCCTCCGTCGACAACTCCGTGTCGCTGATCCCGATCGCCTGGAATCCCAGTTCCCGGCCCCACGCGGCTATGTCGGCGGCCAGCGCCGCCCAATCACGCGGTGCGGTAGTCGGCGTGCGTGCGCCGGTATCATTCATGGCTAAGGAGCCTAGCGTAAATCCATTCGCGATTCCCCTACCTTCCGGTCAACGCTTGTCCATGCCCCGCCGTTTTCACCTTGCTGATGCCGCCGCGACCGAGAAGGTTGGAGCCGCGCTTGCACGGGGACTCATCGGTGGCATGGTAGTCGCGCTGCACGGCGACCTCGGGGTCGGCAAGACCACTGTAGTGCGCGGTGCACTCCGGGCCTTGGGCTGGACCGGGCCGGTCAAGAGCCCCACGTACACGTTGGTTGAACATTATCCGTTTTCGAGTTTATACTTCTATCACTTTGATTTTTATCGATTCGCTGATCCAAGCGAATGGGAAACGGCGGGGCTTGCCGATCATTTCCGGGACGACGCGGTGTGTCTGGTCGAGTGGCCGGAGCGGGTCGCGGGGCTGCTGCCGCCCGCCGATGTCGATATCACGCTCGCCCACCCCAAGCCGGGCGTCACCGGACGCGAGCTTGCGCTATCCGCGCATTCGGCGCGTGGTGAGCGATGCATAGCCGCGATCACCGAAGCCATGGAAAAAATCATTTGACCCGCGTCTCGATCGAGCGCCGCCGACTGTGCCAATGGCTCGTGTTGCCTGCGACGCAGTTGCTGCTGCCGCGCGCGTGGGCCAATGCCGGGCGCATCGCGTCCGCGCGCCTGTGGCCGGCACAGGAATACACGCGCATCATCCTCGAGTCGCCGGCGCCGGTCGCCTACCAGTTGCACGCGTTCAAGAACCCGGAGCGGCTCGTGCTGGACTTGGAAGGCGTCGAGCTCACGGGAGACCTGGCCCAGCTTCCGTCCCGCGTGCAGTCGATCGACCCCTACATCGCTAGCATCCGCTTCAGCACGCTCCCGCCCAATCTCCTGCGCGTCGTGATCTATGTCAAGGCGGAAGTCAAACCCGACGCGTTCGCCTTGAAACCGATCGCCGAATTCGGCCATCGCCTCGCCCTCGACATCTATCCGCTGACGCCCATCGATCCGATGATGGCGCTGCTCGAGGCTGAGCAGGCGAAGGAGAACGCAGCGGCGGCGCGCGCGCCGGAGACTATGGCGCCATCACGCCCGCGCCCGCGGGACTCCCGCAGCGAGAACAAGCCCGCGCAACGGCGCATCACCATTGCCATCGATCCCGGTCACGGCGGCGAGGATCCGGGTGCCATCGGCCGCCGCGGGACATACGAGAAGAACGTCGTGCTGGCGATCGGCAGGAAGCTCAAGACGCTGGTCGATGCGGAACCGGGCATGCGCTCGATGCTCACGCGCGACGACGACTATTTCGTGCCGCTCGCCGATCGCGTGCAGAAGGCGCGGCGAGTGCAGGCCGATCTCTTCATCTCGATTCACGCCGACGCGTTTCGCGAGTCCAACGCGCGCGGCTCGTCGGTATTCGCGTTGTCGGAGCGCGGCGCGACCAGCGCTGCCGCGAAGTGGCTGGCGCAGAAGGAAAACAGCGCCGACCTGATCGGCGGCGTGGACCTCGACCGGCGCGACCCGATGCTGGCGCGCACGCTGCTCGACCTGTCGCAGACCGCGCAGATCAGCGACAGCCTCAAGGTCGGCCGGCAGGTGCTAGCGGGCATCGGCACGCACAACGCCTTGCACAAGGCCACGGTCGAACAGGCGGGGTTCGCGGTGCTGAAGGCGCCGGACATTCCGTCCATCCTGGTCGAGACGGCGTTCATCTCCAATCCGGACGAGGAGTTGAAGCTGCGCAGCGTGCAGCACCAGCAGAAGTTCGCGGAATCGATCCGCGACGGCGTCGCGCGCTACTTCGCGCAGAATCCTCCGCTCGCGCGGGCGTGACGGTCCCAAGTGAACCTGTAGAATCCGCGGCATGCTGCGATTCTTCCTCCTGTTTGTCCTGCTGCTCGCCGTCCTGTTCGGGCTGGAGCTCACACCCTGGGCGCAGGACTGGTTCGTCCTGCCGTGGACAAGCGCGCTGGCGTCGATTTCGACGTGGATCGTGACGCTCTTCGATGGCAATGTCGTCGCCGCGGGCAAGATCATGCGCAGCACGACCAACGGCTTTGCGGTGTCCATCGAGGCGGGCTGCAACGGGGTCGAGGCGACGCTCGTGCTGCTTGCCGCGATGCTTGCCTTTCCCGCGCCATGGAAGCACAAGGTCTTCGGGCTCATCATCGGCATCGTCGCCGTCCAGCTTCTCAATGTCCTGCGCGTCGTCAGTCTCTTCTACCTGGGGCAATGGAACTACGACGCGTTCGAATACGCGCATCTTTATGTGTGGCAGGCACTGATCATGCTCGACGTGCTCGTGGTCTGGTTGATCTGGGTGCGCCGCGTTCCGCGCGTCGGTGACTCGGACGTGCCTCCGGGCGCGCCGCCTGCGCTCGCCGCCGGATGAGCGAAGGCGAAATCCCGGGTGCGGCGGGCGCACGCACTTCACCGCGCTTTTTCAAGAACCCGCTGACGCGGTTCGTCGCGGCGGCGCTGGCGTGGCTGCCGGTGACCTTTGCCGCGTGGTATCTGCTGGCGCCGGTCCTGCTGTGGCCCGTGCGTCTCGTGGTCCAGCTGGTCGCGCGCGTAGGATTTGGCGATCTCGTGCGCACGATCGAGGCTGGAGGTTCGGTGCTGGCGTTCGTCACGACGCTGAAGCCGGGCGAGGGCATGGGCGCGGGCGTGGTGAGCGTCGACGTCAACATGCTCGTGTACGCGTTCGGAATGCCGTTCTTTGCGGCGTTGACGCTCGCGGCGCGGGAGGCCAGGTGGTGGCGCACGCTGGCCATCGGCTATGGCGTGATCGTGCCGTTCGTCGCGTGGGGCGTGTTGGCCGATTTTCTCAAGGGCATCGCCATCGCGGCGCCACCGGCCATCGCGTCGCAGACGGGTTTTCTTGCGTGGCAGCGCGAGTTGATCGCATTTGCGTATCAGTTCGGCTCGCTGATTCTGCCGGCAGTCGTGCCCGCGGTCCTGTGGGTCTTGCTGCACCGCGCATTCCTGGAGCGGTTGCGCCGCGCCTAACAGGGTGGTGAAAAACTGCTGCGGGGTGAATCTGTCCTCGCTACGTTTTTTACCACCCTGCTATGCGCCGCGCCTAACAGGGTGGTGAAAGACTGCTGCGGGGTGAATCTGTCCTCGCTACGTTTTTCACCACCCCGCTAACGCTCCAGATACTCGCGAAGCGGTGCGAGATGCCGTTCGTAGTTCCGCCAGCGCCCTGACGAGCGTTGATAGAGCGGCTCGCGCACTTGCCAGACGCTCGCCGTCTTCACCGCGTTCCCGACGTGTTGGAAGTTCAAGCAATCCTCCGACCAGTCGACACCACAGAAGGCCAGCAGCCTTTCGACGGCCGGCCTGGGCTCGTGGACGAAGGCGTCGTAGTCGAAATCGAGAATGTCCTCGCCATAGAGCGACTGCCAGTGCGCAATGAGGCGCCGGTATTGCCGATAGTAGTGACCGATATCCATCAGGTCGAGAGCGTAGCCGAAGCGATGGTCGAGATGCAGGAAGAAAACCGACAGGCAGTTGTCCAGCGGGTTGCGCGTGGTGTGAATGATCCTTGCCTTCGGAAACATGCTCTTGATGAGGCCGATATACAGAAAGTTGTCCGGGCGCTTGTCGGTGACGTGCCGAGCGTTCGGAAAGAGCTTTGCGAGAACGTCGAGATAGCGTGCGGCGAGCTGCTCCAGCTGTTGCGGCGAGATGTGCGCCATCGCGGACGGGAACGGCGCCAATTCGGTTTGCACGGCTGTGGGGAGAAAGCCGATCTCGCCGCCGGCGCGCACGTCCGGGTGGGCCGCCAGCACCTGCTCGGTCAGCGTCGAGCCCGAGCGAAACATGCCGCAGATAAAAATGGGGCGCGCCGCGGAAGCAGGTCCCGCCGCGCCGGATCGGGCGCTGGCAAACGTGGCGATCAATTCGTCGACGAGTTGTTCCTGCCGGCGCCGATCGTAGACTGCGTCTCCGGGCGCGGCGGTGCCGCGGCTTTGCCGGTTCGCCATGACGTAGGCGGCGAACGCCTCGTCATAAGCGCCGCACGCGTCGAGCATCTTGCCGAGCGCGAAGCCTAGGCTCGCTTTGTCCGCGGGTGTTGCCCCGGAATTCGCAATCGCCTGCCGCACCTGGCCCAGTAGCGGATCGTCGGGCGCTGACACGTTCCGGAGAGTGGCATATCGCGCCAGCGCCTCGTAATTGCGCGGATCGAGCGCCAGCAGCCGCGCGTAGATCGCGAGCGCTTCATCGCGCTTGCCCAGGTCCTCCTCGAGATTGGCGAGATTGAAGAGCGCCGGGACAAAGCCGGGATTCAGCGCAAGCGCGGCGTGCAACTCCCTTTCCGCCAGGTCTTCGCGGCGCAGGTGGTCGGAATAGATCACGCCGCGATTGAGATGAACCTCCTCGGGCCGGGTCACGCCCCGGTCGAGCGCTTGCTGATACGAAGCCAATGCGGCGTCGAAGCGTTGCGCCTTGCGCTGGAGGACGCCCAGGTTGTACCAGCTGTCCGGGAGATCGGGCCAGCGTGCGAGCAGGGCTTCGTACGCGGCTTCCGCCTCGGCCAGGCGACCCGCGCGGTCCAGCGACATCGCCTCTCGCATCATGGCATGCAGATCACGGTGCGACGTCACGGCAGAATGTCCCTGTGCGTCGCACCGTGCGTTCGCAAGGAAATTACCCCGGACCAGGATAGCCGCAGTCGCCGGCACAGGTTATATTTTGGCGTGCGGTGGCGATTGCAGCAGCGTGTCGAGGCGCTGCGCGTCATCTCGCGTTCAAGCCGAATACCGCGGTTCGCGACCGATTCGTCGGTGGGGTCCAAGGAGAAATTGTGCACCAAGTCATCGTGATATTCATCGTCGCGGCCGCCTACCTCGCATTGGGCGGGTTGTCGGCCGCGCTCGCCTACTCGCACCAGGACGCCTGGACGGTCTGGCTGGCAAGTGGATTGACGCTGGGCCTGCTGCTCGCGCGGCCCCGCACGTCGTGGCCGGCCATCCTTGGCGGCGCCTTTGTCGGCGCCACCGCATTCGCGATCCTGATCGGCAGCACATTCGACGCACTGGGTTATGGCGCGCTCGAGGTGCTCACTGCGGCCGCGGGAGCGTGGATCGCGTCGCGCATGACGGGCTTGCCCGCCAAACTCGACAGCCCGCGCGTCCTCGCGGTGCTGATCTTCGGCGGTGCCTTGCCGCTCGCCGTGAGTGGCGCATTGATCGCCGCAGTCTGGAACGTCGCGGCCGGCGGAGCGGAAGGCCTGCAGACGTTTCGCGTGTGGGCGCTGTCGAACCTGGTGGGGACGCTGATCGTCGCGCCGCTGGTGCTCGCGTGGGCGCAATTTCGCCCGAAGCGCTCGGGCGGGCTCCCGATGTCCGCCTTCGTGGCCGGGGCGATCGCTTGTGTCCTGTTTCTCGCGAGTGTCTACCTCCTGTTTCGCGCGGGCACGAGCGATGCGCTCGGCGGGAACGTCGGACGCGGCCTCATCTACGTGCCGATCGTATTCATGGCGCTGCTGGCGCTTCTCTGGGGAGTGCGCGGTGCGACGCTCGCGGCGGCCGCGGGCACGCTGATCGCACTCTTCGAAACCGCGTGGGGCAAGGGACCGTTTGCGGGAATCGAAGGCTACTTGGGCGATCCGGAACTGGAAGTGCAGGCCTATGCCGCCGCGGTGGCGCTGACCGGCATTCTGGTCGCGGTGCTGGCCGCGCGGGAGCGCAACGCGATGCGCGCCGCACGCGATTGGCAGACCCGCTTCGAGGCCGCCATCGGCGCGCATCGCCTCATCGCGTACGAATGGGATCCCGCAACCGGCCGTATCGTGGTCACGGGGGACACGACACAGCTGCTGGGCACGGCGCCGTCGCAGATTGCGACGCTGGCGGATTGGCTGGCCAAAGTCGCCCCGGAAGATCGCGAACGCGTTGGGGCGCGCTTCGAGCGGCGCGCACTGTCCGAGAGCGCTCAGGATTCATTGACCTACCTTGTTCAGGGAGCGGACGGCATTGCGCTCGCGGTGAGCGATGAGGCGCGGCCCATTGTCGATCATGACGGCACGTTGCATCGTATCGTGGCCATCGTCCGCATTGCGCCCGCGCCGCACGCCGATGTCCGCGGCCCCTCGTGAGATGAGGCCCCGACGATGAGCCGCGAGACATGAACGAAACGGCGGTCGCGACGCCAGCCGCTGGAGCGCCGGCCGTTCCGGGTCCCTCGTCTGTCGCCGCCGCAGACGGCGTGTTCCTGATCCACGGCCTGGGCGGGACCCAGTATGACCTGGGCTCGATGCACAAGCGCCTCAAGAACGCGGGTCTCGTGACGCATTCGCTGACGCTGCCCGGGCATGGCACGCAACCGGAGGACCTCGCGAATGTCACGGCGGAGGACTGGATCGCCGCCGTCGTCGCCAAGTACCGCGAAGTGCGCGACCTGCATCCGCGCCTGCACCTCATGGGCATGTGCATGGGTGCGCTACTCGCGGCCGTCCTCGCGCAACGCGAGAAACACGCCAAGGGCAATCTCGTACTGTTGGCGCCTCCCGTGTACATCGATGGCTGGGCCACGCCCTGGTATCGCGTATTGCGGCCGATGCTGTACGCAGTGCCCGGCATCGGGCGCACGATGAAAATCGAGGAAGAGGACCCGTACGGGATCAAAAACGAACAGCTGCGCGCCATCGTGAAGGCGAAATTCGAGCGCGGCGAGAATTTCCACTATCGCTGGGTGCCGCTCGAATGCATCAGGCAGGTCGACCGCCTGCGCGGCGTGGTAATGAAGTCCGCCAGGGACATTCGCTGCCCGACGCTCGTTGTGCACGCGCGCGAGGATGAGCTGACGAGCCTTCGCTCCGCGAATTTCCTGGTGGAGCAGATCGGCGGCGCGCGGGCGCGCATGGTCGTGCTCGAAGACAGCTACCACATGGTGTGCGTCGACAACGACCGCGAGATCGTGGCCAGGAACGTGCTGGAATTCCTCGGCGCCGCATTGCCCGGCGCGACTTCCGCGCTGGCCAACGAGCCGAAGATGTCGCGCGCGGACCTCGAGGCCGCCGTCGCGGCGGTGACGGCGCTCCTTGCCCGCGGCGATTTCGCGGGCTTGCGCGAGCTGGCGATTCCCGACCTGACCTGGGTTCAGCCGGGCGCGAATCGCGTGTCCGGCGCGCATGTGGGGAAGAAATTCACTTCGTTCGCAGGAAGATTCGCCGGGGCCGGGGCTCCTCGGTTCACCGCCGTGGGAAATCCGGCGTTCAACCGTGGCGTGGCGCTCGTTCCGGCCACGCTGCTGGCCACGGGCGACGGGGCAACGCTCGCATCGCAAGGCGCGCTGTTGTTGGCCTTTCACGCGGGCAAGCTGCTCGAAGCACGCTGGTTCGCCGACGAGGTCGAGCGCGAGGATGCATTCTTCGGTGCACCCGATCCTGAGGCGAGCGGTCCATCGAAGCTCGAAGCGGCGTTCGACGAGGCCGCGGCGGCATCGAAGACCTTGCGTCAAGCGCCGGACAACGACACGCTGCTCGCGTTGTATTCGCTGTACAAGCAGGCGGGATCGGGCGACGTGACCGGCGAGCGGCCGGGCGCACTCGACATGATCAACCGCGCCAAGTTCGACGCGTGGGCTGCGCGAAAGGGGACGTCGCGCGACGACGCCATGCGCGCCTATGTGGACCTGGTGGCCAAGCTCAAGGCCGGCGAGGAAGCGAAGAAGTGAGACGGTGAAGGCGACGCGGATGGAACAAGCGAGGGCGCTCACTTGGCTTCCTGTTTCGCAACCTCGCGGTCACGCAGCACCTTGCGCTGCACCTTGCCGGTGGTGGTCATGGGCAGCGCGTCGATGAACTCGATTTCCTTCGGGTACTCGTAGGGCGCCAGGAATTTGCGCACGTGCTGCTGGATTTCCGCCTCCAGTGAGGGCGATGGCTCGTAGCCTGCCGCAAGCACGATGAAGGCTTTCACGACGTTGCCGCGCGTCGCATCCGGCGACGGGACGACCGCGGCATTCGCGACGGCCGGATGCTTGACGAGGCAGTTCTCGATTTCCGAGGGACCGACGCGATAGCCGGCGACCTTGAACACGTCGTCGGCGCGGCCCTGATACCAGAGATAGCCGTCGGCATCCATGGTCGCGATGTCGCCGGTGCGACACCAGTCTCCGGTGTATTTCTTGCGCGTTCCCTCGGGATTCCTGAAATATTCGAGGAAGAACACGGGATCGGCAGTCCCGTCGGGCGCGACGCGATGCACGGCCACCTCGCCCGGCGCGCCCTGGGCGACGGGATTGCCGTCGTCGTCGATCACGGCGATCCGGTGCCCGGGATACGGCCGGCCCATCGACCCGGGTTTCGCCGGCCACTGCGTGTGCGAATTGCCGACGATGTAGTTCATCTCGGTCTGGCCGAACATTTCGTTGATGGTGACGCCCAGCGCTTCCTGCGTCCACGCGAACACCGTCGTGCCCACCGCTTCACCGGCGCTCATCATGCTGCGCAGGTTGACGTCGAATTGCTCGCGCGGCCGCGGATACGCCTTCATAATCAATTTGAGCGCCGTCGGGAAGATGAACGTGTTGCGGACCTGGTACTTCTCCATCAGCCGCAACGCGCGCTCGGGATCGAAGCGGCCGCGGTAGCCCACCACCGGCTGGCCGAAATAGAACGCCGGCAGCAGCGCGTCCATGAGGCCGCCGGTCCACGCCCAGTCGGCCGGCGACCAGAACACGTCGCCCGGCTGCGGAAAGCCGTCGTGCGAATGAATGAAGCCGGGCAGGTTGCCGAGCAGGCACGCATGCGGCATCAACGCGCCTTTCGGCGGGCCGGTGGTCCCGCTGGTGTAGACGATGAGTGCCGGATCGCTGCCGCGTGTGTCGACCGGGGTGAACCGGGGCGCCGCCGCAGCCACCAATGCTTCGTACGCTCGCAATTCCAATTCCCTGCGCACCGGCCACGCCGATCACGTGCTCGAGCTGCGCCAACTTCGCCCGGATCGGCGTCAGGTTCGGCAGCGACTGCAAGTCGACCAGCGCAACCTTGGCACCCGAATTCTCGAGACGATATTCGAGAGCGTCGGGCCCGAAGAGGAACGACAGCGGAACGGCCACTGCGCCCATCTGGTAGATCGCGATATGCGCGACCGCCGTTTCCCGTCGCTGCGGAAGGACGAGCGCGACCTTGTCGCCGCGCCGCACGCCGAGTTGGACGAGAGCGTTCGAGAGGCGATTGGCTTCGCGCTGCAGGTCCCAGAACGTGTGCGCGGTGGCCGCGCCGGACTCGTCTTCCCAGTACAGCGCGAAACGCGTGCGATCGTCGGCCCAGCGGCCGCAGCAGGCTTGCGCGATGTTGAAGTGCGCCGGGACTTCCCACCGGTGCGCGGCGTGGAGCTCTGCGTAGTGGTCGACAGCCATGCGGAATTTCCGCTTGAGGTACTTCGGCGCGGTCTTTCGGCTACTTCGCCCGGCTCGCAGGCGGCAGGCCGCCGACGGTGATGGCGGATGTCGACGGATGCAGATCGAGTGGCTCGACCGTGGCCCAGACCCAGTTCGGCTGCTGCTCGATCAATCTCCCGTAGCGGATCGGGTTGACCGACTTCGCCGTCATCAGCTTCAAGCGATTAGCGGGCTGGAATTCGATGGCCGGGACGATGAGCGACTGCACGCCGGTGTCGGCTTCGCGCTTGCGCAGCGCGAGAAACAGTCCCTGGAACGATCGCCCGTTGATCGTCGTCTGTTCCCCGTCCACCGAATAGTCGGAGTCGGCATTCTTGCGCTGTTCGACCAGGTCGACGCCGACGAGCGTGTTGGCGATCACCTGCAATCCCAATTCCGCGCGATCGGCGGTGAGCCGCCGCATCCGGCGCACGATGCCCAGCGCCCACAACGACTGGCCATGCGGACGAATCGCCGCCAGCGTGCCCAGCGTCACGGCATTTGCGGCGCTCATCGGCGCGATGAGGCGATAGCCGGTCTGCGAAACATCCTTGACTTCCCAGGGCCCGCCGGGCGCGGCGTACACGTTGAGCCGCCGCCGGGCCATGTCCATGCGGCGGTCGGTCTCGTTTCGCATGTGGCCGAACACTGCCAGCTCCATCGTACCGCCGAAGCTCTGCCCGTGCTCGAGCGACGGAATGGGATCACGCTCCTCCTCCTTCAGGAACGCGCAGATCTTCGCGAATCCGACGATCGCGTCGACCGTGCCGGCCGCTGCGGTGCGCTCGCCGCGCCGGGCAAACGGCTTGAATTCGGGATCGACCTGCGACGCGAGCTTGGTCATGAGGCCCAACTGCTCGCTGCGGCGCGGCGTGCGGTCCGACAGCGGCTGGCCCTTGATCTTCTGTTCGAGCACGATGACGTTCTGCATCAGCACCGCATGCAGCGGGCGCGTGTCGAGAAACAACACGCGGCCTTCCAGCGGCGCCGGGTGTGCGGCGGCGGAACCCCTCGCGCGCACCGAGGTCGATGTAGAACGACGTCACCGAGGATGCCTCGAGCGTCAAGCGCAGCGGCGCACACCATTCATCGAGCTCGCCCGCCACCCATTCCAGGTGACGCGCAGTCATGTTGCCCGAATTCATGAGCTGCAGCAGGAGCGTGGTCAGGTATTCGTGTTCGATCGTGGTCGTGCTGCCGCTCGTACCCATGACGATCTGCTGGCGGTCGATCTGGCGTGAGCACGCCAGCGTGAAGAGGGCGTGCAGTTCCGCCCATTTCGCGGGAATCCATTGCTCATACCGGTATAGTCGGATCTTGGCGTCGAGGCCGAGATGAATGACCTGGTGGGCCACGAGCGCGGGGAGCAGCAATTGCCACTTGGCGCTTTGCAAATGATCGGACACTTCGCGCGCGAACGCCTGGTAGGCAACGAGGAATGCCTGCGTGAGGTCGAACAACGCCGACCACAACTGGTTCTCGATCTTGGAACTGCGGCTCGCGTGCTCGATGTATTGCGCGGTCAGCGTCTTGCGCAGATGCGGCGGCGCGGCTGTCGGCGAAGAACACCGTCTCGAGTCGCGCCGGCGTGCGCCGGGACGCCTGGTCCGCGATGAGTCCCAGCTCGGCCAGGAGCGCCGCGTGCATGCGCCAGCGGATCGTTCTCCGGAAAGGCCGCCAGCCAGCGCTCGGCCGACTTGGTGTCGGCGAGGGGGTCGCGATTGGCGTTTCCGAATCCGAACATGGCAGGGTCCGATAGATGCGTCGGAAAGTGAAATGCAAGAACCGGTCCCGACATCGCGGCGCGGGACTCGACACGCGTTCGCCACGATGAAGAAAACGGCAGCCGGGAGCCGACAGGCTCCGCAGCTGCCGCAAATTGCTGCCGGTCAGCCTCCATCATCACCCATTGCCGGGAATCGGGCAAGGCGGATCGCCGCCGTTGGCACACATCGTGCATAGACGTCTCGTGCAGCACAGCTTCACGGCCGTCTCCGTCAAGGCCGAGTGTGGCGTGCCTGTACAGCCCCTTGGGCTATACTTGTGCAGCACAGACCGCACTATTCAACTGACGCTAAGCGAACAGGAACGACGACGATGGGCATTCTGATCAAGGCGCCGAACCGGCGCCGCGAGCCGCAACTGGCGGCGGTCGGCGCGACCGAAAGCGCGGGCACACCCTGACTGACGCCCTGCATATCCGGGAGGTCGTGCGGATCACGGGTCTGCGGCGCGAACAGCTCTACATGTGGCAGCGCCGATACGGCTTTCCCGTCGCCGCTGCGCGATGCCTTTGGCGACCGCGTCTATCCGCCCGACCAGTTGGCACGCCTCAAACTGATCAAGCAGTTGTTGTCGGAGGGCTGGCGCGCAGGCGCCGTGGTTCCGCTGGCTGATTCCGCGCTGCAATCGATGCTGGGTCTGGCCGTCGACGAGCCGTCCCCGCTTCCGGCGGAGATCGAGACCGCCGTCCGGCTGCTGGCGCAGCACCGCATCGGAGAGATGCAGAATCACCTGTCGAAGCTGCTCGTCGGGCAGGGCCTGCGCAAGTTCCTCGAGCAGACGCTGATCCCGCTGAACGAGGCCGTTCACGAACGCGTCGTCCGCGGCGAAATGCAGAACTTCCAGGAATTGCGTTTCGCCGACCTGGCGCAACGGCTGCTGCGCGATGTGACGCGCCTCGTCCGTCCTACACGCGATGCGCGGCACGTGCTGCTGGCGACCCCGCCCAACGACCCCAATCAGCTGGGCCTCGCCATCCTCGAATTGCTGCTCTTCACCGAAGGCGTCAATTGCCTGACGCTGGGTGCGGGCGTGCCGGCCCAGGAAATCGCCGGCGCGGCGCAGCGCCTACAAGGCCGCGACTGGTCGTGCTGCTCTTCGATCGCGGGATCTCGGGCAAGATCGCCGGCCAGGAAATCCGCAGCCTGCGCGCAAGCCTGCCGCCGGAACTGCCGCTCGTGGTCAGCGGACGCGCGGTCAATCTGCTGGCCAAGCCGATTGCCGACGCCCACACCGCCGCCGATTTCAGCTCGGTGATGGCGAAGATGCGCGCGCTTTCCATCTGCCGGTCTCGCCGGTTTCGCTGGTCGGCGTGTTGCCGGAATTGCCGCAGCGGGCGTAGCTCGGCCGGGTGAACGATACCCGGCAACGACGATTCAGATTCGACGGAATGCCGGCGCGACAGCTTCGCCGCGCCGCTTCTTTCGCGCCGTGCCTTCTGGCACTCGGTGGGCTCCTGCTTGCCGCTCGCCATCGCGTGGCTGGTCCTTCGCGCCTACCGCCAGCCGGACTTCCTGATCGATCTCTTCAACATGCAGTTGTGCTGACAAGCGGTACGCGCGCGCTCCGCGCTGTCGTCTACGGTTCGTTCAGGAAATCCTCGAGCTTGCGCCGCTGGCGCTTGGTCGGGCGTCCGGGAAAGCGCGGCTGCGCGAGTTCGGCGGCGCGCCGCTCTGCACGCGCCGCTTCGCGCGCCGCGACGCTCGCTTCGGTCTCGCGGTAGAGCAACGCGGCATCGGTGGCGCCGCCGCGCCGGTCGGCCAGCGCCGTGACCACGACTTCGCAGACCATCCCCGACTTCCGGATCGAGACCGTTTCGCCGACGCGCATCGCGCGCGCAGGCTTGGCGCGCTCGCCGTTCACGCGGCCTGGCCCGCTTCGATCGCCTGCGCGCAGAGGCTGCGCGTCTTGTAGAAACGCGCGGCCCACAGCCACTTGTCGAAGCGGACGCGGTCATCGCTGCCGCGCTCGTCGTGCGCAGCGTCAGCGCGGCTCATCGGCGTCGGTCGGCGTAGCGCTGCATCCACTCCGCCGTCGCGCGCGCTTCCGGATAGCCTTCGCGCGCGCAGGCGCGGCGATCGACGCGCGCACGGTCGTCGCTGCTTCGGTTCTGCGACAGCTTGAACTTGGCGTCGACTCGCCTGATGCGCATGCGAAACGCGACGATCGCGCCATCATCGCATCGCGTTCACGCTCCGTCCCGCTTGAATTGTCCACGGCGTCGCGCGCGCGCCCTCGAAGCGCTGCACGAGCGCGTCGAGCATCGCCCTGCGCTTCGACCGCATCGTCGACGATCTCGAGCAGTGCCGTGCGCGTGGACGGTCGCGTAGTTCCAGGTCGGAACCATGCGCGTCGGGCTCGCCGTACCAAGACGGCGAAACGTAGGCGTGCGGGCCGTGGAATACCGCGATCGACTCGACCGTCCGCGCACGTGCTGCCAGTGCGGGTTCGCGCGCGCGAAGTGGCCGATCAGCGTGCCGTGCGGCTCGCAGCCCGGCACCAGCAGCAGCGGCAGGTGCGACACCAGCGGCTCGGGCGCGGCGGGCGTCACCAGCGTGGCGAACGGATGCTCGTGCATCAGGCGCGCGATGGCCGCGCGATCCTGCATGGCGAAGTGCGGTCGGTGTGTACAGGCTCATCAGCGCGTATCAATTGCGTGCCGTTGTCGGCTTCGCGCGCGAACAGCGCGCGCGCCTCGGCCGGCGCAAAGGCATATCTGCGGTTGCAGAACTCGCACGTCACTTCGACGTCGCCGCGCTCGGCGAGGATCGACTCGATTTCGGCAAGGCCGGCGATCCGCAGCGCCTTTTCGACGCGCTCCCGCGAACAGGAGCAGCGGAAGCCACGGCGCGCGGCCGGAATACGCGCACGTCGTCGTGCGGGAAACGATCCGGCGAGCGACGCCTGCGGCGCGACCGGCGACAACAGCATGGCCGGTTCGACCTGCGCGATGCAGCGTCAGCGCGCCCGCCCAGGCATCGTCCGGGCGGGCTCACCACCGTCGTCGCCACCGGGCAGCCGCTGCACGAGAAGGCCCGCAGCCCGGCCCGCATCGGTCGCCAGCACAAGGCGGCTCGCGAGTTGCTCCGATGTCGCAAGGTAGTGCTCGATGAGTCCGGCAACGGATGCCGTCTCCAGCGTCACGATCCCCTGGTAAAGGGTGCCGCGGCCCTTGGGGTCGAGCGTGATGACCAGCCGGCCTTGCGTCGCTCCGCCGGCCAATTCCGCGAGCGTCGCATCGGGTCCCAGCGCGGCAGTGCGCTCCGCGTCCCATTGCGCCGTCGCGCGCAATTCCAGCGCGTCGTTGCACTCGACGACGAGCAGGCGCACGGGACCGTCCCCCTGCAACTGCACGATGAGGCTGCCCGTGAACTTGAGCGTGGACGCCAAGAGGGCCGAAGCCGCCAGCAGTTCCGCCAGGACACGCTGCAGCGCCGGCGGATAGGGGTGGCAGGCCACAATGGCGCGCGACGCCGCGTCGAGGGTGATCAACGCGCCGCGAATCGCGGCGTGCTCGAACACGAAGCGGGTCAGTGCGTCGCGCGGAGGGGTTGCGTCACGGCTGCAAATGGTCTGCAACTCACGCGGCCCTGGCCTTGAGTGTGTAGAGCGTCATCGGCAGCGCCGAATTCTTGTCGAACAGCGCGCCGGCTTCGATGCCCGCCTTGGCAACGGCTTCCGCAGTCCGGAGGCGCGAATACTGCGCATGCATCGCGCCCAGCGCGAACTCGCGGCCGGACCCCGCCGCCCAGAATTGCGTGTACTCGAACACCTCGCGCATGGAGTACACGCCGAAGATGCCGTGCTCGTTGGCGATCAGCGCCGTGAACTGCGACGATTCGTAGGGGTCGTCCTCCTCTTCCTTCGGATTCAGGAAGTGCTGCTCCTTGAGGATCGGGTGCAGCTTGCGAAACGTCTCGAATATGGCGGCCTTGGTCGTGAGGTCGAGGTCGTCGTGCTTCTTGAGCAGGCTGTCGAATACGAGCTGGTGCGCGGCGGAGCCGCACAGCCCGACATAACTGCCGCGGTACTGGACGATCTTGTCGTACGTGCGGTCATGCTGCGCCGCCAGCCGCGTATCGCCGAACGTGGTCAGCGAATCGGCGGCGATGGCGATTTCGTCGCCCTTGCGGACGACAACGATGGTGGTCATGAACCGCGGCAATCCGGAGTGTGGAGCGGAAGGCTGGAGCATCGGCTCAAGCTTCGCGCAGAACCGGTAATTATACCCGCCCCACGTGTCGCGCCTCAGTTGCCCTCAGTTGCCACCCCCTCAGTTGCCACCCCAGTCCCCATCTCGGCGCGCATCCCGGGTGGCAGATCCTGTCGCAGACCTGTTGGTGAGGTCGGCGGGGGCGGGCAGCATCGGCACCGGCGGCAATCGCGCGACTTGCCACGACGCGCGTGCAAAGTTCCAGAATTCCGCGACGCTCGCCGGGGCTTCGGGAGGCGGCATCTGGTCGAGGAAACGCCATGCGGCAAGCAGCGCCGGAACGGGCGTCGAGGGCAGCGGCGCGGCGCCCGTCTGCTTCGACAATTTCTCTCCTGCCGGGTTGATCGCGATCGGTATGTGCAGGTAGGCGGGCGTGGGCAGCGCGAGCAGACTCTGCAGCAGGACCTGGCGCGGCGTGGACGTCAGAAGGTCCGCGCCGCGCACGACATCGGTAATGCCCTGCTCAGCGTCGTCGACGACGACGGCGAGTTGATAGGCGAACAGGCCATCGGCGCGCTTGACGACGAAATCGCCGACCTCGCGCGCGAGAACCTGCCGTCGCGTGGCCTGCAGGCGGTCGCTGAATTCCAGCGTTGCGTCACCGACGC
Source organism: uncultured beta proteobacterium (assembly GCA_963755065.1). Classification (GTDB taxonomy): domain Bacteria; phylum Pseudomonadota; class Gammaproteobacteria; order Burkholderiales; family Casimicrobiaceae; genus VBCG01. The sequence continues at coordinate 251,075 of CAVWIM010000001.1, read as the reverse complement.
GCACACGCCACGCGTGCCGGCCCCGCGCACGCTGCGGCGCGGGCATTCCGTTGCGGCACGTGCCGGGATACACGCGCTCGCCCGCGACACCGATGGGGGCGGATTCGAGCTCGCGGCGCGTGCAGCTGCACGGATAAGCCAGCCCGGCGCCGCGCAGCCGCGCAAGCGCGTCGTCGTACAGCGCGATGCGTTCCGATTGCCGGACGACGGCGCCGTCCCACGCGAAGCCGTAGCGCTCCAGTGTGGCGAGAATTTGCGCTTCCGCGCCCGGACGGCGGCGCGGCAGGTCGACGTCTTCGATGCGGACCAGCCATTCGCCGCCGGCGGCGCGTGCGTCGCAATAGCTCGCGAGCGCCGCAACGAGCGAGCCAAAGTGAAGCGGACCGGTGGGCGAGGGCGCAAAGCGGCCGCGGTAAGGGGCCGGTGGTGGGGGAGAATGCGCCGGCGGCAAACTCAGCGCGTCAATGGCGACTGCGCGGCGGCGGTGCTGGCTGGGGTGGCCGCGACCGGCGTGTACTGGAAATGCCGGTTCATTGCGGCCATCACGGCGCTGGGATATTCGGGCTTCCCGACGCTTCCGTTGTAGCGTCCCAGTGCGCGATAGAGATCGCCGTTCTCGATGTCGAGGTAATGACGAAGAATCACCGTGCCGTAGCGCAGGTTCGTGCGCAGGTTGAACAAATTCTGGTCGGAGGTGCCGATCTGCTTGACCCAGAACGGCATCACCTGCATGTAACCGCGCGCCGTTGCGCTCGAGAAGGCAAACTTCTTGAAGCCGCTTTCGTGGTAAATCACGGCCAATACGAGTTGCGGGTCGAGCCCTGCGCGGAGCGATTCGTAATGCACGGTGGCGAGCAGTTCGCGGCGCTCCAGTTCATCGGGGACCCTGTTCGCGATGCGTGGCGACATTTCCTTCACCCAGTTCCAGACGTCCAGGCGGTTGGCATAGTCGCCCGGCACCGGCCGGTCCGAGATGGCTTTCGAAAGCCCCATGACGACGGAAGGGGCAAGGTGTTCCTCGATCTGCGCCCCCGCGACGGCCGGCAGCGGCGCGAACGCGCCCGCCGCGAGCAGCGCGGGGATCAACAGCCGTCGAATTGTGTCGTAACGCGTCATGCAGGTCGTTTCCTTGCGGCAAAGATTCACTAGGCGATGCGCTCGCGGATGAAAGCCGCGATTTCCGCCACGGGCACGGCCGTAGCCGCCGTATCCCGCCGCGCCTGGTACTCGACCTTGCCTTCCTTGAGGCCGCGGTCGCCGATGGTAATGCGATGCGGGATGCCGATCAACTCGAGGTCAGCAAACATCACGCCAGGGCGCTCGCCGCGGTCGTCGAGCAGGACCTCCACGCCGGCCGCCGCGAGATCGTCGTGGAGCCGGTCGGCGAGCGCCTTGACGTCCCCGTTGCGGTCGTAGCCGACGGGCGCAATGGCTACGGTGAACGGCGCCAGCGGCATCGGCCAGACGATGCCCTTGTCGTCGTGATGCTGCTCGATGGCGGCCGCCACCACGCGCGTGCAGCCGATGCCGTAGCAGCCCATTTCGATGACCTTCGCTTGACCGTCGACATCGAGATAAGTTGCACCGAGCGCCTCCGAATACAGGTGGCCCAAGGCGAACACGTGGCCGACCTCGACGCCGCGCAGGATGTCGAGCGTCCCCTTGCCGTCCGGCGAAGGGTCGCCCTTGACGACGTTGCGGATGTCCGCGACGGAATCGGGTTCTCGGCAATCGCGGCCGAAATTCACGCCGCGCAGGTGATAGTCCGGCTCGTTCGCGCCACAGATGAAATCGGCCATCACGGCCACCGCGCGGTCGGCGATCAGCGGCATTTCCTTGGGAATACCGACGGGCCCGAGGTACCCCGGCTTGCAACCGGTGGCCTCGATGATTTCGGCCTCCGATGCCCAGCGCCATCCCTCCATGCCCGCAAGCTTGCCGATCTTGACCTCGTTGCCCATGTGATCGCCGCGGACGAGCAGCATGTGCACGCGCCCGTCCGCCCACACCATCAGGCATTTCACGGTACGCGCCAAAGGCAGTTGGAGCAGTTCGGCCACTTCCTCGCACGTGGCCTTGCCCGGCGTCGGCACCCGGACCTTGCTTTCCGTCGGGGCGGGGCGCGACGACGCCGGCGCGAGGGCCTCGGCTTTCTCGACGTTGGCGGCGTAATCGGAACCGGTGCTGTACGCGATCGCGTCCTCGCCGGATTCGGCCAGCACCTGGAATTCGCACGACACGGCGCCGCCGATCGCGCCGGAATCGGCATCGACGGCGCGAAACTTCAATCCCATCCGCGTGAAGATGCGCGCATAGGCGTCATACATGATCCGGTACGAGCGCAGCATCCCGGCTTCGTCGGTGTCGAACGAGTACGCGTCCTTCATCACGAATTCGCGCGCCCGCATCACGCCGAAGCGCGGCCGGACTTCATCGCGGAACTTGGTCTGGATCTGGTAGAAGTTGACCGGCAGCTGCCGGTAGCTCTTGATCTCGCGGCGCACGATGTCGGTGATCACCTCCTCGTGCGTCGGACCGACGATGAAATCGCGTTCGTGGCGGTCCTTCAGGCGCAGCATGTTGGGGCCCATCTTTTCCCAGCGCCCGCTCTCCTGCCAGAGTTCGGCCGGCTGGATGACCGGCATGACGACTTCCAGCGCGCCCGCCCGGTTCATCTCCTCGCGCACGATTTGCTCGACCTTGCGCAACGTGATGAGGCCCAGCGGCATCCACGTGTAAAGGCCGCTGCCGAGCTTCTTGATGAGCCCCGCACGGAGCATCAGCTTCTGGCTGACGACATCCGCCTCGGCGGGCGCTTCCTTCAGCGTCGAGATGTAGAAACGCGAGATTCGCATCGATGCTGTTTTTGTTGGGAAAAACAGCATTGTACCCGATGGGTCGCGAAAGCCGCGCGGCGTAGATTTTGCGGCGCGCCGGCTTGGGCTGCGACGAAACGGCGCTATGATGATTCGCGCGGGGCCAACGGCCCGCATCCACTTGAAGCTCATTGGAAATTCATTTGAAGATCTCCCTGATACTTCCGCTCTTCGACCGACGCAATGCGGGGTGGAAATCCCTCGAGTCGGCCCTCGCCCAGACCATCGATCGCGATCGCTTTGAAGTCATCGTGGTTGCCGAGCGCGCGTTCCTCGATCAGTCGTTGAACGATCCGCAAGTCGCGCCGCTGTTGCAACGTTGCGATGCCGTCGTCCGTGTTGACGCGGATCCGAGCCTGGCGGACCAGGAGATTCCCTGCCTCCTCGCCGGATACCAAAGGTCGGTCGGCGACGTGCTGTTTTTCATGGAGGGGCACACGGTACTCGTCGACAACTGCTGCGCGATGATCGCGGCCTACTTTCGCGACAACCCGCATTCGCCGATCGCGTGGGCGCCCCGAATCTATTACAGTGAAACGTCGCTCGGCACCCTCATCGGCATGCACGGCAAGGGCCACGAACAAAGGGCGTGGGAGCGCGGCGGCTTCTGGCTGGGCGCTAACAGTGTCATCACAAGGGGGTTATTCGAGCGGCTGGGCGGGCTGGAAGCGGGTTACATGCGCTTCTGCGAGCGGGTGCTGTTCGAGCGTGTCGCGCGCGAGAGAGTAGCGGTAGGCCGTATCTCGGCGCCGCTCGCCATACACTACGATGACATGTCTCTGTCCCAATTGATCGGCGTGGCAACCGCGACCGGAGAGGCAAAATTCAGATACTACAATTTCCCGATGTCAGGACCGGGTGCGGGTCCGGTGCAGGTTCGGCACAGGATATATCTGTACGCAAATCACGCCGGGATGGCGCTGGTCCTCTTTCCGCTTGCCTGGGTGTTGAGAGCGGTCTTCCTGCGTGCCGCAGTGGGCATGTCCAGAATGAACAGGGCCTGGGCCTACCAGCTCTACAGCGCCGGACTCGGATTCGCAGACCTGTCCGGTTTCTGCAAGGCGCGCCTCCGGGCGGCCCGCTCCTTCCGCGGCCGCGCGCGCGTCGCCGCGCCGGAATCCTCGGGTGAACTTGCCTAATGGACGACGAGTACCGGCAGCTTGCTGTGCGTCAGGACCTTCTGCGTCTCGCTCCCCAGCAGCATTGCCGACAGGCCGCTGCGGCCGTGCGAGGCCATCACGATGACATCGCATTTGGCCTTTTTCGCGGCGGCGAGGATGGCTTCCCACGGCGAATCCGCAATCGTATGCGTGCGTGCGCACTCGACGCCGGCCGCCGCCGCCTTTGTCATCGCGCGGTCGAGGAGCCGGTCCGCCTCCTTGCGCGCGAGCAGCGTGTATTCCTTTTTCGAGACCGATTCGTAGACGACGCCATCGGCGTAGGCAGGCAGCGGGTAGTCGGGCGCGGCATAGAAGAACGTGACCTTTGCGTGCAGCGCCTGCGCGAGCGCAACCGCGTGCGTCACTGCCTTGTCGGAAAGCTTCGAGCCGTCGGTCGGCACCAGCAGGTGAGAGTACATCGCGGTCTCCTCATGGAAGAGCGTAATCCTACACCGTGCATGCGACCCGTGACCCAGGTTGGTCCTCGGCAACGCCATCAATGCGAGCCAAGTCTGTGCCAGATCAATTCCACGCTGCATTCGCCACCGTAGAGTCGCCCGAATGTCCGCAGTCTCCGCCGCCGCCACCCGATCTGCTGCGCTTCGCGAAGCGAATGCCGGCGCGCGCGCGGGCTGCGGAACCTGCTTTCATTGCGGTGCGCCCAATCCACCCGGTCCCGTGTGGCGCGACACCGTCGAAGGCGCGCCGCGAAGCTTTTGCTGCGCGGGATGCCTCGCCGTCGCGCAGACGATCGCCGCGGCGGGTCTCGCGGGTTTCTATGGGAGCCGCACGGAAAACGCGGTTCGGCCCACCCTGGACCCGGAAGACGAATGGATCCGCTGGGACGAATCCGCGGCGGCGGCCGGACTCGTGCGCGAAACCGGTCCCGACCGTCGTGAAGTGGCGTTGCTGCTCGAGGGCATGACCTGCGGCGCTTGCGTCTGGCTTCTCGAGACATGGCTTACGCGGCAACAGGGGGTGATCGAGGCGCGTATCAACTTCGCCAACCGGCGCGCGGTCGTGGCCTGGAATCCCAGTAAAACGAGGCTTTCCTGCGTGCTGCGCGCCGTGGCGGCGGTCGGCTATCGCGCGCATCCCTACGATCCTGCGCGCAGCGAGGCGCTGGCGCGCGTTGAACGGAGGGCGCTCTTGCTGCGCACGGCCGTGGCGCTGCTCTCGATGATGCAGGTGATGATGTTTGCGATCCCGGCATACCTCTCGGGCGAAGGCGTCGCGCCCGAGCAGCAGCGCCTGCTCGACTGGGCGAGCTTCGTGCTGACGCTGCCCGCGCTCGTGTACTCGGCCGCGCCGTTCTTCGCCGGCGCGTGGCGTGACATGGCGCACCGGCGTCTCGGCATGGACGTTCCGGTCGCGCTGGGAATCGGGGCGGCGTTCGCGGCGAGCGCGTGGACGACGTTCACCGGCAGCGGTGCCGTGTATTACGATTCCGTGACGATGTTCATAGCACTCCTGCTGATCGCACGTTACGGCGAGCTCGTCGCGAGGCAAAAGGCGGGTGCTGCGATCGAGTTGGTCGCGCGCCAGCGCCCGGCGATTGCGGAGCGAATTGCCGCGTGGCCCGGCGACGCAGCGCCCGCAACCGTCGCGTCGGCGCAACTCGCCGCCGGCGACATCGTGCTCGTCCGCCCCGGCGCCGTGGTGCCGGCCGACGGCGAGATCGTCGACGGACAATCGCATGTGGAGGAGGCGATGCTGACCGGCGAGAGCGTTCCGCGCGCCTGTGCGCCGGGTGACGCGGTGCTCGCCGGATCGGTCAACCGCGACGGGCCGCTGGTGGTGCGCGTGCGCGTCGCCGGCGAGGCGACGCGGCTTGCATCGGTGTTGCGATTGGTGGAGCGCGCGGCCAGCGAACGCCCGGCCGTGGCGCGATTGGCCGATCGCGTGGCAGCGGTTTTCGTCGGTGGCTTGCTGCTGCTGGCGGCGGTGACAGCACTCCTCTGGTGGCAGTTCGATCCGGCGCGCGCGCTGCCCGTCACGGTGGCGTTGCTCGTCGCATCGTGCCCGTGTGCGCTGTCGCTGGCGACACCGGCCGCGCTTGCCGCAGTGGCGGGCTCCCTGGCGCGCGGCGGCGTCGTGCTCGCGCGCAGCGATGCGCTGGAAACGCTGGCGCGCGTCACGCACATCGTGCTCGACAAGACCGGAACGCTGACCGAGGGTCGGGTCCGGCTGGTGGCGTGCGCGACGATGCGCGGGACAACGCGCGAGAATGCCATCGCGCTCGCGGTAGCCGTGGATGCGCGCTCGGAACATCCGCTGGCGCGCGCGCTTCGCGACGCAGCGGTCGAAGCGGGTGCTTTGCCGGTGATCAGCGACTTCCAGCAAGTGACCGGCGAAGGGGTCGAATGCGCAGCCGACGGACGTCGCGTGCGGGTAGGGCGGCCCGATTTCGTCGCACGGTTGGCGGGCCCCATGCCCGCGGCGTTGCGCGAGATCGCCGACGACCCGCGCCATCGCGGCGCGTTGGCCGCATTAGGGGATGAGCACGGCTGGCAGGCGTTGTTCACATTCGCCGATCCCTTGCGTCCGGGCGCCGTGCGCTTGATCGAGGAATTGGCGACCATGGGAATCACGCCGGTCCTCCTGTCGGGCGATCGTGCGGCAAGCGTCGGCGATGTCGCCCGAACGCTTGGCGTTCGCGATGCGCGCGGCGGCCTCGCGCCGGATGAGAAACGCGACGTCATCGCACGCTTGCAAGGCAAAGGCGCGGTCGTCGCCATGATGGGCGATGGGATCAACGACGCGCCGGCGCTGGCACAAGCGCAGGTTTCGATCAGCCTCGGCACGGCCACGCCGCTCGCGCAACACACGGCAGATGTCGTGATTCTCTCCGATCGCGTCGAACGCGCGGCCGACGCGATGCGGGAAGCGCGGCGCACGATGACGGTGATCCGGCAGAACCTGGCGTGGGCGGCAGCCTATAACGCAGTTGCCATTCCCGCCGCGGCGTTCGGGCTCGTGACGCCGCTGGTCGCGGCCGTGGGTATGTCAGTGTCGTCGCTCTTCGTCGTCGCGAACGCACTGCGCCTCACGCGGACGCGCGAACCACGCGTAGATCGTGCGCCCGCGCCGAACGTGCCGGCACCGGCGTAGCGCGGAATCGCCATGGAAATCCTGATGCTGCTCATTCCGCTGTCGGTCGTGCTGGCGTTGCTGATCGGCGCCGCGTTCTGGTGGAGCGTGGTGAGCGGCCAGTTCGACGATCTGGAGGGGCCGGCGCACCGGATTCTGGCGGATGACGACGGCCACGTTGCAAAGTCCGACTCGACTGGCCCGCCTCTTTGATCGCCGTCAAGTCTGGGCCGATGATGGAACCGTAGTATTGCCCATTTTCGACGCGACCGCGCCTGGGATGGCCGGCGCGCAACGTGGAATGTTGCCAATGAGAGGCAAATGAGGACCTAGGATGGCGATTACGAACACGGCGGAAACGTTCAACTACAAGGTCGTCCGGCAATTCACGCTGATGACGGTCGTCTGGGGCATCGTGGGGATGCTGGTCGGCGTGATCATCGCCGCGCAGCTTCTCTGGCCCCAACTCAACTTCGACATCCCGTGGCTGACGTACGGCCGGCTGCGGCCGCTGCACACGAACGCCGTGATCTTCGCGTTCGGCGGCAGCGCTCTCTTCGCGACGTCCTATTACTGCGTGCAGCGCACGTGCCAGGTGCGCCTCTTCGGCGATCGCCTCGCGGCGTTCACGTTCTGGGGCTGGAACGCGGTCATCGTGCTGGCGGCGATCACGCTGCCGCTCGGTATCACCACCAGCAAGGAATACGCCGAGCTCGAATGGCCGATCGACATCCTGATCACGCTCGTCTGGGTTTCCTACGCGGTCGTGTTCTTCGGCACGCTGGCCAAGCGTAAGACGCCGCACATCTACGTCGCCAACTGGTTCTACGGCGCGTTCATCCTGACGATCGCGCTCTTGCACGTGGTCAATAGCGCCGAGCTTCCGGTGTCGCTGCTGGGCTGGAAGTCCTATTCCGCGTACGCCGGCGCGCAGGACGCGATGGTGCAGTGGTGGTACGGACACAACGCCGTCGGCTTCTTCCTGACCGCCGGCTTCCTGGGAATCATGTATTACTTCGTGCCCAAGCAGGCCGGACGCCCGATCTACTCGTATCGTCTGTCAGTCGTCCACTTCTGGGCGCTGATCTTCACCTACATGTGGGCCGGGCCGCACCACCTGCTCTACACGGCGCTGCCGGACTGGACGCAATCACTCGGCATGGTGTTCTCGCTGATCCTGCTGGCGCCGTCGTGGGGCGGCATGATCAACGGCATCATGACGCTGTCGGGCGCGTGGCACAAACTGCGCGAGGACCCGATCCTGAAGTTCCTCATCGTGTCGCTGTCGTTCTACGGTATGAGCACGTTCGAGGGGCCGATGATGTCGATCAAGACCGTCAACGCGCTGTCCCATTACACCGATTGGGGAATCGGCCACGTGCACTCGGGCGCGCTGGGGTGGGTCGCGTTCATCTCGGTCGGCGCCATGTACTACCTTATCCCGCGCATGTTCGGCAAAGTGGAAATGTGGTCGGTGCGGCTCATCTCCGTGCATTTCTGGATCGCGACGATCGGCGTCGTCGTGTACATCGCCGCGATGTGGATCGCGGGAGTGATGCAGGGCCTCATGTGGCGCGCCACCAACGCGGACGGCACGCTCACGTACGCGTTCGTCGAGGGGCTCAAGGCGACCTACCCGTTCTATGCGATCCGCCTGCTGGGCGGCACACTGTTCTTCGTCGGCATGCTCGTGATGGCGTACAACACCGTGCGCACGATCGCGGGCAGCAAGCCTGTCGAGGCGCCCATTCCGTCCGCCGTGCCGGCACCCGCGTAGGACAGCCAGATGAAACTCAACCAGGAACATATCGAAACGCACGTCCCGTGGCTCGTCATCCTCGTGCTGCTCGTCGTCAGCGTGGGCGGATTGGTGGAAATCGTGCCGCTGTTCTTCCAGGGTTCCACAACCAAGCCAGTCGCGGGTCTAAAGCCCTATTCGCCGCTGGCGCTCACGGGCCGCGACATCTATGTCCGAGAAGGGTGCTTCGGCTGCCATTCGCAGATGATCAGGCCGTTCCGCGCGGAAACCGAGCGTTACGGACCCTATTCGGTCGCCGGCGAATTTGTCTACGACCACCCGTTCCAGTGGGGCAGCAAGCGCACCGGCCCCGATCTTGCGCGCGTCGGCGCCCGCTATTCCGATGACTGGCACCGCGTCCATCTCAACAACCCGCGCGACGTGGTCCCGGAATCGAACATGCCGGGCTACCCGTGGCTCGCGACAACGCCCTCCGATGCCGACAGCATCCAGGCCAAGATGAGAACGCTGCGCACGCTCGGCCTGCCGTACACGGACGAGGAGATCGCCAATGCGCCCGCGGAGTTGAAGGGCAAGACGGAAGAGGACGCGCTCGTCGCGTATCTGCAGGGATTGGGCGTTGTCATGCGGAACGCGAGGTAGTCCATGGACACGCCGAACCTCTTGCACAGCATCATGACGCTGATCACCTTCGTCACCTTCGTCGGCATCGTAGTCTGGGCGTGGAGCCGGAAGCGCAAGCGCGAATTCGACGAGGCCGCCAACGCACCGTTCGCGTTGCCGGATGACGCCGACCGGCCGGATACGACGACGAACGCCGGCCGCGGAGGGCGAGCGTCATGAGTGATTTCACATCCGGCTTCTGGAGCGTTTATGTACTCGCGGCGGTGATCGTCTCGATCGCCGCGTGCGGGTGGCTGTTGTGGGCGACCGGCAAGGCCAAGGTGAAGGCGTCTTCGAGCGCCAACCCGGCCGCGGCCGGCGGTCCGCCCCACGTGGAGCTGCATGGCCACATCTGGGATGAAGACCTACGCGAATACAACAACCCGTTGCCGAAATGGTGGTCGAACCTGTTCTGGCTCACGATCGTTTTCAGCATCGTGTACCTCGTGCTCTATCCCGGGCTGGGGAGCCTTCCGGGCGTGCTGCGCTGGACATCGGCGGGCGAATACAGGTCCGAGACGACGGAATTCGATACGAAGGTGCAGCCGCTGTACGACAAGTACGCCGCCATGGAGATCCCGGACATCGCCGCGAGCACTGCCGCGCGGCAGACCGGGGAACGACTATTCCTCACCTATTGTTCGCCGTGCCACGGGTCGGATGCCGGCGGCGCGAAGGGATTCCCGAACCTGCGCGACCACGACTGGCTCTACGGCGGCGAGCCGGCGGTCATCGTCACCACGATCACGGGCGGACGCATGGGCGTGATGCCCGCGTTCGGCCCGATACTCGGCGAGAAAGGCGTCCGCGACGTGGCGGCCTACGTGCGTTCGCTGTCCGGGCTCCCGCACGACGCGCCGCGCGCCCAGGTCGGCAAGCCGATATTCGCGCAGAACTGCGCCGCGTGCCACGGTGCGGACGGCAAGGGCAACCAGGCGATCGGTGCGCCGAATCTGACCGACAATATCTGGATGTTCGGAAGCTCGGAGGCCGCAGTCGTCGAAGGCATCACCAAGGGCCACAATGCCAACCCTGTAGCGGGCGTTACGCCCATGCCGGCGTTCGGTCCGATGCTCGGGCCCGCGAAGATCAAGCTGCTCGCGGCCTATGTTTGGGGATTGTCCAACCCAACCACTGCCGCGGCGAACGAAGCTGCAAAGCAAGCGCCAAAGTAATTGGCGAAGTAAGCGGCGAACCTAAGGGCCGGGTGCTGCACGCCGCCGGCGCGAACGCGCGAAGGCGGCGATGCCCAATTGACATGGAAGCCAAGACTCTCCCTCTGCGGTCGATCCCGATCGTGCCGGCGCCGGCTCCGGACGGCGACGACGATGTCGGCCTCTACGAGATACGGAAGAAGATCTATCCGCGCTCGGTCACGGGGTGGTTCGCAAGCTGGCGTCTTGCATTGGTCATCGGGACCCAGGTGATTTACTACGGCATGCCGTGGCTGTACTGGAATGGGCGGCAAGCCGTGCTGTTCGACCTGGCCGCGCGCAAGTTCTACATTTTCGGACTGGTGTTCTGGCCGCAGGATGTGATCTACCTGACCGTCCTGCTCATCCTCTCCGCTATGTCGCTATTCCTGTTCACGGCGGTTGCCGGACGCCTGTGGTGCGGCTATGCGTGCCCTCAGACCGTCTACACGGAAATCTTTCTCTGGATCGAGCGCAAGATCGAAGGCGACCGCCTCGCCCGCATGCGCCTCGACGCCGCGCCGTTGTCCGTCGGAAAATTCGCCAAGAAGGCGCTGAAGCACACCGCGTGGGTCGCGCTCGCCGCCTGGACCGCGTACACGTTCGTCGGCTATTTCGAGCCGATCCGCGATTTGGGGCTGCGCATACTCACGCTGGACTTGAGCGGCTGGGAAGCGTTCTGGATCGTGTTCTACGGCTTCGCGACCTACGGCAATGCCGGCTGGATGCGCGAACAGGTCTGCAAGTACATGTGTCCGTACGCACGCTTCCAGTCCGTGATGTTCGACCGCGATACGCTGGTCATAGCCTACGACAGCAAGCGCGGCGAGCCGCGCGGCGGGCGCAGCAGGAAGGTCGATCACAAGGCGGCAGGCTTAGGCGACTGCATCAATTGCGACATCTGCGTGCAGGTGTGTCCGACCGGCATCGACATCCGCAACGGCCTGCAATACGAGTGCATCGGCTGCGCCGCGTGCGTCGACGGCTGCGACCAGGTGATGGACAAGATGGGCTACCCGCGCGGGCTCATCAGGTATGCGTCCGAGAATTCCGTCGCGCTGGGGCAGCCGACCCGCGCGATGTGGCGGCGCCTGCTTCGCCCGCGAACGCTCGTCTACGCCGGTATCCTGCTGCTCGTTGCGACAGCCGCGGGTGTCTCGCTCTACCTCAAGAATCCGCTCAAGGTCGACGTGATCCGGGACCGCGGTGCGCTCGCACGCGAGAGTTCCCCCGGCATCATCGAAAACGTCTACCGTGTGCAGATCATGAACACCGACGAACGGGCGCGGAGCTTCCGGCTCGCGGCCGATGGCCTGCCAGGATTGAGAATCGCCGATCTCGCGCAACCGGTGGAGGTGGGCGCGGCCGCGACGCGGCTGCTGCCGCTGCGCCTGCAAGTGCCAGCCGATGCCGCAGCTGCGGGGCCGCATCCGATCGAGATTGCCATCGAGGCGGAGGACGACGCGAATATCGCGCGCCGCGAAAAATCCACCTTCATCCTGCCCAAACCATGAGAACCTGGCACTGATGAACACTGCCCCCCTGCCTGCCCGTTCGCGGGCGCCGTGGTACCGCGAACCCTGGCCCTGGCTGCTGATGGCGGGCCCGGCCATCGTCGTTGTCGCGGGCCTGTACACGAGTTGGCTGGCGGTGACGAGCGACGACGGCGTCGTGGCCGATGACTATTACAAGCGCGGGCTGGCGATCAATCAGCGCCTGGAGCGCGTGGACCGGGCCGCTGCCCTCAAGCTGTCGGCGATTGTCGACGTCGTCGGCGATGGCGACGTCCGGGTAACGCTGGCTTCCCCATCGTCTTCCCCGGAAGCGAGGCCGGCCAGCGTGCGCATCGCCATTACGCACCCGACGCGTCCGGGGCAGGACCGCGGCGCGGAACTGGTACTCGGACCGGACGGCCGCTACGCCGGCCGCATCGAACCCGTGCCGCCGGGGCGATGGCTGGTCATGCTGGAAACGGATGCATGGCGCCTGCCGGTTGTCGAAGTCGACGGCGTGATCCGCGATGTGCGGCTCCCGCGTTCGACGGCCGCGCATTCGTGACGGCGGAAGTCGGCGCAAGTCGGCAAGGAGATTGCGAAGGCGATGGATACGGTGACGGGACTGACGGCGCGGCGCTTGATGTGGGCCATCTGGCCGGCGTTCCTGGTTGCCGGTGTGGCCGAGACCATCTTCTTTTCGGTGTTCGATCCCTTCGACCTGCACTTCTTCGGCCGCACGCTCGAGATGCCGCGCCTGGGCATCTACACGATGGGCTTTTTCGGCTTTTGGGGCTTGGGCATTGCATCGTCGGCGCTGACGATGTATCTCGAACGCGCGCCGCACGCGGGGAGTGAGGAAGCCGGCGACGACCCGGAAATCGACCGCCCTTAGTGCTTGCCCACCAGCTGCTTCAGCATCGGGATGTCGATGAGCTTCACCGAACGGCCGGCCACCTGCAGGAGACCTTCCTGCTGGAACCGCGAAAAGAGCCGGCTGACGGTTTCGAGCTTGAGACCCAGGTAGCTGCCGATTTCCTCGCGCGTCATGCGCAGCACGAATTCGGTCGATGAATAGCCGCGGGACCGGTAGCGTTCGGACAGGTTGAGGAGGAATGCGGCGAGGCGCTCCTCGGCGCGCATGCTGCCGAGGAACAGCATCACCTTGTGGTCGCGCTCGATTTCCCGCGAAAGGAATTTGTGCAGGTTATGCTGTAGCGCTGGGACGTGCCGCGCCAACTCCTCGATGCGGGCGAACGGCATGACGCACACTTCGGAGTCCTCGAGGGCGATGGCCTCGCAGCCGTGCCGATTGTCGCTCATGCCATCGAGGCCGAGCAGGTCGCCGGCCATGTGGTAGCCCGCCACCTGCTCGCGACCGTCGTCGGAGAGTACGGTGGTCTTGAGTGAACCCAGTCGGATCGCATACAACGCCGTGAACGGGGTTCCGTTATGAAAGAGGCTGTCGCCTTTCTTGACCTTGACCCGGTTGCCGAGCGCGGCATCCAGCTCTTTCAAATCCGTGTCCGTCAGACCGACGGGCAGGCACAATGAACGCACCGAGCACGTGGCGCAATGCGACCGGAGGCTGCCGATCGACACAACGGTCGACGGGGAAGGCGCGGTGGGGATGGTTGCGGGAACGGACATGGTGCGGTACGGCCGAACGGGTACAGGAGGAGAGATTCGCCCGGGAAGTCTAACCCCTGTGGCCGGCGAATGCACGCCGGGATCGACCCATGCCTCAATCCGCCTTGATCGGGGCCTTTCTGGCCGGCCTGCTGGGCGGGCTGCATTGCTTCGCCATGTGCGGCGGGTGGATCGCGGCCGTCGCGCGGCCCGTGCGCCCGGTCGAACTGCACCCGGCTCGGGCGCTGCGCGCTGCGCAGGCGGCAACCCACGCCGGGCGCATAACGACCTATGTGACCCTGGGCGCCGCGTTCGGCGCGGCAGGAGGGGCCGCCTTTGCCACCGCCGTGGCGCCGCTGCAACGCGGCCTCTACGTCGCGGCCAATGCGATGCTGCTCCTGCTCGCAATTTCACTCGTCGCACGCAACATTGAATTCGCCGGGCTCGCACGCGCGGGCCTCGCCGTATTCCGGAAATTGCTGCCGATCGTGACGAAGCTCGCACCGCAAGACGGGATAGGGGCGCGTTACGCGCTGGGCGTCGTCTGGGGATTCACGCCCTGTGCGCTCGTCTATGGTGTGTTGCCGGTCGCGCTGCTGGCGGGCAGCGCGGCCGACGGCGCGCTGGTGATGCTGGCCTTCGGGCTGGGGACTCTCCCCAACCTGTGGCGGCCGGGTGGACGCTCGCGCACTCGCAGCGCTGGTTCGCCGACAGGCGATACCGCTATGCTCGCCGCCACGATCATCGCGGGGTTCGCCGTGCTCGGGCTGTATCGCGCGTGGTTTGTCCCGGAGGCGCTGGGACAGGGGCCGTTCTGCCTGTTCCGGTAATGCGAAAATGCGCCGGTGGTCCTCTCCGATACCGGAACTCCGATGCCTGACGACGATCCGCGCCGATTCCCCGATGCGGCCGCGGCGACGGCGGATCGCGCGTCTGCACGCGCTCGCCGCGGCGAGCCAGGCCGCAACGGGCCGGGAGGCCGCGACGCTGGATGGTGAACTTCGGCACCTGCTCACCACATTGTTGTCGCCCGGCAGCGGCGATCGCCTCGCCGCGGTTTTCGCGACCGCGCCGTCGGCCGCAGTCTATCGGCACCTGTGGCGCCTCCTCGCGCAATGCGAACGCAACCGGACCGCCGGCGAAGCGCTCGGCGTGACCGTGTTCGCGATGCCGGTCATCATCGTCGCCGGCATGGAAGGGGAACCGCGTTCGCCGTTGATGCTGACCGGCGTGCTCGACGATGCCGCTGCGCTGGCGGCGATCCTGCGCGAGCACGGCGCATTGGCCGGAAATCAGACGTTTGCGCTGGCCAACGTCGCTCGTTGCGGCCGCCGCGATCGATTTCGCCTGCCTGCCGGACCTGCTGGCGCGGCGCGCATTGCCCGAAACGCGACGGCATCGGCGCGCGCTCTCGAGCCGGCGCCGCTCACGCTGTGCGCCGGCGGCCGGAGACCGTGCATCTGCGCTTCCTCCTGGGCAGCGCGATTGCAGCCCCGGGTACGGACCTGCTAGGCGAAGGTGCCGTCGGAAAATGGGGAATCCCTTTCGCCCAAGCGCTGGGACGCCAACTCGCCGTCGCCGACGCTTTCGGTGCTGGCGCTGCCGCGCGCACCGCAGTCCCTGCTCAACGCCGTGCGGCAGGGACGCGCCGCGCATCGCGAAGTCGGCGCGCATATTTTCGTGAGCAACGCGCATGCGCAAACTACGCGCCTCAGTGGGCGAGCCCACCGCGGTCATCAGCACGCATCGTTCAGCCGCTGTGCAAGGCGGCGGCGAAGTGCGGCTGTCGTTGTCGTCACCGTTCGATCCGCGCGAAGCGGAGGGCTTCCGCTGTCCCCTCTTTCCGCTCGATCGTGTCGGCGATGTCGTGGCCATGCTGACGGACCTGCTGGACGAATGCCGCGTCGTCGACGTGCGCATGTCCCCGGTGTGCATGGCGACCGCGACCCGTCAACCGGCTGCCGCTGCTGTTCAAGGGCGATGGTGCCCCGCCCTCGGCCGCGCATTGATCGCGCCGCGATCGCGGCGACACGACTTCAATCGAGTCGCCGCCTGAGTGATCGTCAATCGCGCAGCGCGATGTGCGGACGGAACTCGGCCGATTCGCGCCGCTTCACGCGTCCCGACGCCGCTGATGCTCTCCTTGACCACCGGGTCGCCCAGGTACTCGACGACGCCGGCGCCGGAGATGCTGGCCTTCAGCTTCTTGCGGGCATTGACCACGATGTTACCGGCACCGCTGACGTCGACGGTGGCGTTGTCGCTCTGGAGCTTTGCGGCCTGATATTCTCGCCGCACCGGAAATCGAGATGCTCTGGTCCGCGACCTGTCCGGCGAGCACGGCCTTGAGCGCGCCGAGCCGCTGATCGACAGCTTGGTCGCGCGCAGGTCGTCGATCGGATGGTCGTGCCGCCGGAGCCTTCGATGCGCAGCGCGCCGGACGCGATTTCCCGCGCCGCGATGCGGACGCCGCCGGCGACATGATGGCGTCGAGTTCCTTGAAATGGACGATGATCTGCGGTGTGCCGCCCGGACCGCGGCCGAACAGGTTATGCCACCAGCGCTCGCCGTCCGTGGCCGAGATCACCAAGTTTCACTTCTGCACTTTGCGTTGATCCTGGGCCTTGCGTCTGGGCGTGCTCTGTGACGAGCGGCCCGTTCGTGTCCTGCACCAGCTCGATGTCCGCCGAGCCGGACACTTCGATGCGCTTGAACGGCGCCAGGGGGGTCGTTTCGGATCTGCGACCGCCTCGTCCCGCGCGGCTCGGAACTTCCTGCCCCAGCGCAAGCCGGTCAGGCAGGCGCGCGATGGCGATCGCAAGCAGGATGACGAGGGGCAAGGAGAAGCGGCGCATGGCGTTCTTGGGCGTTCCGGGTTCGTCCCCCGTTAGATGCGCCGGCCGGCCGTTCGCGGATTCGCTAGCGGCGCAAGCGTCGATCGCTGGCAAATGCGCCAAGTACCGCCGCGCGTTGGCGACGTAGCCGTCCGAGATGGCGCGAATTCCCGCGATTTCCGCCTCCGTCAGCGTGCGGACGACCTTGCCCGGCGTGCCCATGACGAGCGAGCGGTCCGGAATCACCTTGCCTTCCGGGATCAGCGCGCAGGCTCCGATCAGGCACTCGCGGCCCACGACGGCGTGGTTGAGAACGACGGCCTTGATGCCGATCAGCGACCCTTCGCCGATCGTGCAGCCGTGCAGCATCACCTGGTGGCCGACCGTCACCGCCGGCCCGACGGTCAGCGGGACGCCGTCGTCGGTGTGCAGGACCGAGCCATCCTGGATGTTCGAGCCCGCGCCGATCGACGATGGGGTCGTTGTCGCCGCGGATCACGGTCTTGAACCAGACCGAAGCCTCGTGTTCGAGTACCACGCGGCCGATGAGCGTCGCGTCGGGCGCCACGAAGTGGTTCTCGCCACGCAATTCGACGCGATGTTCGCCCAGCGCGTAGAACATCGGACGGTATCAACGCGCAGGCAGGAACCGGATGTCCCCGTACCACGCCTCCGTGGTGCCCTGGGTATTGTCGGTGTCGGTGAGCACGCCGACGTCGGTGAGCATCCCGGGTTCCTCGCCGAACGCGCGGCGGAAATCCTCGAGCACGTTGCGCGAAAGTTCTGCCACTTTCCCACGCCGGCGGCGCCGGACGACGCGACCACCATCTGCACCCGCTTCGTGCGCGGGTTGGGGATGATCGTGCCGACGGGCACGTTGTTCGACCAGATGTAGATGAGTTGCGAGACGGGCAGGTCGCGGCCGGCGTTGTTGCTCTTCGACACTGCCGCCGACGCACGCTCGATAACGGTGAACTTGGACCGGTCCCCTTCGAAGCCCAACACCACTCTCGCGGGCGAATCTTCCTTCGCGGCGACGCTGTTGTCGGCGCCTTCGATCAGGTTGGCGACCTTCCACCGCCACTCCATCATCGGCGCTGCGCGGATGTCGAATTTGACGGGGTGGAGAGCGCGGTCGCCGCGCCTTCGGCTTTGGCTTGCAATACCGTTTGCCCCTGATCGTCGACCAGCTGGTATTCGGTGGGGCGCTTCCCGGCGCCATGATGAACGGCCCCCATCCCGGCGGCAGGGCCGCGCCGGGCTTTGCCGACGAAAACGGCGCGACCAGCGGTGCGGCGTCCATGCGCTCCGGCGTTTGCGCGACGGCGTTTGCCGCGAGTGTGGCGGCGATCAGGATGAGAGCGGGAAGGCGCATGGGAGGGTTGCCAATGAGGAACGCAGGATGGGATCGCAATGGGGGGCGATGCGGCGCAGCTATGATATCGTGATTTTTTCTCCGTCCCAATCCGCAACCCTCTCGCCATGAGCTTCGACCGCGTCCCGGCTGGCACCGATATTCCGAACGACTGCAACGTCGTGATCGAAATCCCCATGCAGGCCGACCCGATCAAGTACGAGGTCGACAAGGAAACCGGCGCCGTGTTCGTCGACCGCTTCATGTCCACTTCGATGCATTATCCGTGCAACTACGGCTATATCCCGCACACGCTGTCCCACGACGGCGATCCGTGCGATGTGCTGGTGTTGTCGCCGATGCCGCTCATCACGGGCGTCGTGGTTCGCTGCCGGCCGATCGGCATGCTCAAGCTGGATGACGAGGCGGGCGGGGACGCGAAGATTCTCGCCGTTCCGATCGACAAGCTCTCCTCGCTGTACCGCAATGTGCAGTCGCCGCGCGACCTGCCGGAAATCACGACCCGCCAGATTGCGCATTTCTTCGAGCACTACAAGGACCTCGAACCGGGCAAGTGGGTCCGGGTCGGCAGTTGGGTCGACGCCGCCGAAGCCAAGCAGGAAATCGTCGACGGCGTGGCGCGCTATCGCGCCGAGAAGCCCAGTCGCTAACCCGCATGCCCACCGCAGCAGCGCTCGACGTCCCGTTTTCCGTGCGGCGCGGCGCCGACGAGATCACGACGTCGCGCGCCCGGCTCGACGTCGCCGTCGTCCACGAATTCCTGACCGAAAGCTACTGGTCGCCGGGCATCTCGCGCAAACGGTGGAGCGTGCGCTCGACGGCTCGCTCAATTTCGGCCTGTACCGCGTAGTTGACAGCTCAGCGACAAAACCAGCCGCCAGATCGGCTTCGCCCGAGTGATCACCGACGGCGCCACGTTCGCATACCTTGCCGACGTGTTCGTGCTCCGCGGCTTTCGCGGCGCGGGACTGGCGACATGGCTGGTTTCGACGGCGCTGACGCATCCGGCGCTGTCGGGCCTGCGCCGCGTCCTGCTGGTGACGCGCGATGCGCACGCGGTCTATGCGCGCTGCGGGTTCACGCCGCTCGCGCGGCCCGAACGCTTCATGGAAATCAATCGCCCCGACATTTACCTCGATAACGCGGCAGCGGACGGGGTCAACCGTCCCTGACAATGCGCGTCCCTGCGATCCGGTCGTGGAGGAACTGGCGCTCCGGGTCGACCGCGGCCCACAGAAAATTGATGGGTAGGAGCCAGAGTGCCCATCCGCCTTGCCCTGAGTCGCGCAGGATCGCGTAGCCGATGAGTGCCAGGGCAGGGCCGATCCACACCGCGAGATAGCGCAACAATGCGGTCTTGCCGCCGGGAGGACTGCCGCTCACGGTGCCGATGCGCAGGTGCCACGTCTTCATCGGCAGCGTCCGCCGACCGCCGGTCCAGCTCCACACGAAATACAGCGCCATCATCGCAAACAGCGTGCAGAACAGTGCGACCCGGGAGGGCACCGGAGGCAGCGTCAACTCCGTGGCGGTAGCCGCGCGTCCCGGCGAGATCAGCGGCAGCATCAGGAAGCCGGTGATGAAAATCAGCGCCGCCAGCAGCAGCCCTTCATACAGCGCGGCGCCCAGGCGCGGCAGAAGGGGGGCCCGCACGCTAGCTAAGCGCTCAGTTGGCAACTCAGTTGGCCACTACGTTGGCAACTAAGGCCGGGCGGCGGGCGCTGCGGAAGCGGGTTTGGATTGCGATGGATTGACCGGCGGCGGGTAGTTGGGCATTGCCGAAGGCGGGGGCGCGGACGCAGGCGGCCGCGCCGTGGCGACCGGAGGACGTGCGGCCAATTCGCGCTTTGTCTCCGGAGGCAGGCTCTGGTATTCCTGCCAGCGTTGTTGCACTTCCGCTTTCTTTTCCGGTGGCAGTTGCTTCAAGCTCTTGTACTGCTCGCGCGCGACCTGACGCTGTTGCGGCGACAACTCCGCCCATGAGCGCATCTGTTGCTGGACGCGTTGCTGCTCGACCGGCGCCATTGACGGATAGCGCTGGGCCAGGCCACGCCACTTCTGCTTTCGCTGCGCGTCGAGCTGGTCCCAATCCGGCGCGAGTGGCGCCAGCACCCTTTGTTCCTGGGGCGACAACTGAGACCACGATGGCGAGCGCAGCGTGATCTGGGCGTGCGCGTGGGTCGGGACGAGTGTTGCGGCTGTGGTCAGCGCCAGGACGAAACCCAGCGCCGCCGTCAGTCTTTGTCGCTCGCGAGCCAATTCCGGAATCCCTGGTCCAGGTACGCGTCGATGGGCAGGTCCGAAGTGAGGATCTGGGCGTCCAGTTCTTCGATTTCGCTGGTTTGTTGGTAGACCTGCCATTGCTGATACCCGAACGCGGCCGCCACGATGATAGCGATTCCGAGCCAAAGCCGGGGGTTGGACCAAAGACTCCGTTCGCCGGAGGAGCCCGAACCGGTGCCCGCAATGGCATGCGCCAGGCGTGAATCAAGGACGCGGCGGCCATCCGGCCCCGCGACGCTGGCAAGTGCGGCCGCGCGGGCTTTCTGCAGGCGATAAAGCGTGCCGGCCTTGAGATCCGCGGTGCCGCGGTCCAGGTAACCTGTTAATTTCTTGGCAAAATTGTCGTCGTGGGTGGTCATAAGCTTAACCCCTTGCCCGAAAGCGTCGCGGCCAGGGCACGGACGGCGCGGGAGCAATGGGTTTTCACGCTTCCTTCCGAACAGCCCATCGCGGCAGCGGCTTCCGCCACGTCCAGTTCTTCCCAATAACGTAAGAGGAAGGCTTGGCGTTGACGCGCCGGGAGCCGCGTCAGCGCCTGTTCGATCATCCCCACAATCTGCGCTTGTTCGAACTGTTTCGCGGGATCGACTGTCGCCGTGGAATCCGATTTTGCCGACAAAGTTTCCAAAACGTCATAATCCTCGTCTTTTTCATCACCTTTCCCGAATGCCGAGAGCAGCGTCGTCCAGGTATTGCGCACTTTCTGGCGCCGGAAGTGGTCGTGGATGGTGTTCTGCAGGATGCGCTGGAACAGCATCGGCAGCTCGGCCGCCGGCTTGGTGGCGTATTTCTCGGTCAGCTTGAGCATCGCATCCTGCACGACGTCCAGCGCCGCGTCCTCGTCGCGGACGGCGAACATCGCCTGCTTGAAGGCGCGCCGTTCGACTTCCGCGAGAAAACCCGAAATTTCCTGTTGCGAGGCCAGTTTGGACCATCCGGACGCTAAAAATGAAAGATTATAGGGTCAAAGCTGAGGGTCCCCTTAACAAATGGTTGGCCCTGATGCTGCAGTACAGCAGTAAACAGCCCCTCGGGCCAACCATTCTCTTGACCGGCGCGGGGATTTGCCGCTAATGTCATGATTCCGGATCGCAAGATTCGGATGTTGTGCTGCAAAAAACAGCCGTTCGCGTTCCCTCCTTTGATGCCACAAGCGTCATGGAGAATCCCTTGGGATGCGGCCGGTGTTTACCGAATCGCGGCCGTCTACCCGCGCCGAAGCCAAGGTTTAGCGCACCCAACCCTAAGTGCGCCAGGCAATCAGGCAATGCCCGGTACCCGCACGTGCGGCGCGCCGGGGCGAACACTTACGTTAGGGCGAAGCCATGCAACTCACGGGTGCGGAAATCGTCATCCGCTGCCTCCAGGAAGAAGGCGTCGAGTACGTCTTCGGCTATCCGGGCGGCGCGGTGCTCAACATCTACGACGAGCTGTTCAAGCAGGAAACGGTCAAGCACGTGCTGGTGCGCCACGAACAGGGCGCGGTGCACGCGGCGGACGGTTATTCGCGCTCGTCGCACAAGGTCGGCGTGGCGCTCGTCACGTCGGGACCCGGCGTCACCAACGCTGTCACCGGCATTGCAACCGCCTACATGGACTCGATCCCGATGGTCGTGCTGACCGGCCAGGTGCCGACGCATGCCATCGGGCAGGACGCGTTCCAGGAGTGCGACACGGTCGGCATCACGCGGCCGTGCGTCAAGCACAACTTCCTAGTCAAGGACGTAGCCGACCTGGCGCTCACGATCAAGAAGGCGTTCTACCTGGCCGCGACTGGCAGGCCGGGACCCGTGCTGGTTGACATCCCCAAGGACGTGACGCAGGCGAAGACCGAATTCAATTATCCGAAGACCGTTTCGCTGCGCTCCTACAATCCCGTGACCAAGGGCCACGCCGGACAGATCAAGAAAGCCGTCGCGCTTCTGCTCGACGCGAAGCGGCCGATGGTCTACGCGGGCGGGGGTGTGATTCTCAACAACGCATCGCCGCAACTGACGCGGCTGGTCCGGCTGCTCGGCTTTCCGTGCACGAACACGCTGATGGGATTGGGCGGCTTCCCGGGTACGGATCCGCAGTTCACCGGCATGCTGGGCATGCACGGCACGTACGAATCGAACATGGCGATGCAGCACTGCGACGTGCTGATCGCGGTGGGCTCGCGCTTCGACGACCGGGTCATCGGCAACCCCACGCATTTCTTCCGCGGCGACCGCAAGATCATCCACATCGACATCGACCCGTCGTCGATTTCGAAGCGCGTCAAGGTGGACGTGCCCATTGTCGGTTACGTCGCCGACGTTCTCGATGAAATGCTGAAGCTGATCGAATCGTCGCCGCAACGGCCCGACCCGGCCGCGCTGAAGGCGTGGTGGGCCGACATCAAGGAATGGCAGCGCAAGGATTGCCTGAAGTACGACACGAAGAGCGATCTCATCAAGCCGCAGTACGTCGTGCAGAAGCTCTACGAACTCACAAAAGGCGATGCCTTCGTCACGTCCGACGTCGGCCAGCACCAGATGTGGGTCGCGCAGTACTACAAGTTCGACAAGCCGCGACGCTGGATCAACTCCGGGGGCTTGGGCACGATGGGTTTCGGCCTGCCCGCGGCGATGGGCGTGCAGCTTGTCAATCCGGGCGCGACGGTCGCCTGCGTCACGGGCGAGGCGTCGATCCAGATGTGCATCCAGGAATTGTCGACGTGCAAGCAATATCACCTGCCGATCAAGGTCGTGAACCTCAACAACCGCTACATGGGCATGGTGCGGCAGTGGCAGCAGTTCTTCTACGGCAACCGTTACGCCGAGTCGTACATGGACGCCTTGCCGGATTTCGTGAAGCTGGCCGAGGCGTATGGGCATGTCGGCGTGAAAGTCGAGAAGCCAGGTGACGTCGAAGGCGCGCTGAAGGAAGCGTTCAAGCAGAAGGAACGGCTGGTGTTCCTGGACTTCATCACCGACCAGGCGGAAAACGTGTTCCCGATGATCCCGGGCGGCAAGGGCCTCACGGAGATGATTCTGGCCGAGGAACTGTGATGAGACATATTCTGTCGATCCTCGTTGAAAACGAAGCGGGCGCGTTGTCACGGATCTCCGGACTGTTTTCCGCGCGCGGCTACAACATCGAGTCGCTCACCGTGGCGCCCACCGAGGATCCGACGATGTCGCGGATGACCATCGTCACCGCCGGGTCCGAGGACGTCGTCGAGCAAATCACCAAGCAGTTGAACAAGCTGGTCGAAGTCGTGAAGGTCGTCGACCTGACCGAGGGCAATCACATCGAGCGCGAGCTGATGCTGGTCAAGGTGCGCGCGTCGGGCAAGGATCGCGAAGAGATGAAGCGGCTCGCCGACATCTTCCGCGGTCGCATCCTCGACGTCACCGACAAGAGCTACACGGTCGAGCTGACCGGTACTGGAGCCAAGCTCGACGCGTTCATCCAATCGATCGAGCCCGGCGTGATCCTGGAGACCGTCCGCACCGGCGCCTCCGGCATCGGACGCGGCGAGCGCATCCTGCGGATCTGACGCACTGCCGGAAACGAAATTCGCGGATAAGTGAAGTACAAGAAAATGAAGAGGAAACGGATATGAAGGTCTACTACGAGAAGGATGCCGACCTGTCGCTCATCAAGGGCAGGAAGGTCACGATCGTCGGCTATGGATCGCAGGGGCATGCGCACGCGCAGAACCTGAACGACTCCGGCGTCAAGGTCACCGTCGGTCTGCGCAAAGGCGGCGCGTCCTGGGACAAGGCGAAGAAGGCCGGACTGAAAGTCGCCGAGGTGGCAGACGCAGTGAGGAGCGCGGACATCGTCATGATGCTGATGCCCGACGAGAGCATTGCCGCCACGTACGCGAGCGAGGTCGAGCCGAACATCAAGAAGGGTGCGACGCTCGCGTTCGCCCATGGCTTCAACATCCACTATGGGCAAGTCAAGCCGCGCGCCGACCTCGACGTCGTCATGATCGCGCCGAAAGCGCCGGGCCACACGGTGCGCTCCACGTATGTAGCCGGCGGCGGCGTGCCGATGCTGATAGCCGTGCACCACGACGCGTCGAAGAAGGCACGCGACGTCGCGCTGTCCTATGCAGCGGCCATTGGCGGGGCGCGCGCCGGCGTCATCGAAACCAACTTCCGCGAAGAGACCGAGACCGACCTCTTCGGCGAGCAGGCCGTGCTGTGCGGCGGCACCGTGGAATTGATCAAGGCCGGCTACGAGACGCTGGTCGAGGCCGGCTACGCGCCCGAGATGGCGTACTTCGAGTGCCTGCACGAGTTGAAGCTCATCGTCGACCTGATCTACGAGGGCGGCATCGCCAACATGAACTACTCGATCTCCAACAACGCGGAATACGGCGAATACGTCAGCGGTCCCAGGATCGTCACGCAGGAAACGAAGCAGGCGATGCGCGACATGCTGAAGCGCATCCAGACCGGCGAATACGCCAAGGAATTCATCATCGAGAATCGTGCCGGGGCACCGACGCTTCTGTCGCGCCGCCGCCTCATGTCCGAGCACTCGATCGAGGTGGTGGGCGAAAAATTGCGGTCGATGATGCCGTGGATCAAGAAGAATAAACTGGTGGATCAGTCGAGGAATTAGGAGATATTTCCATGCGCCAGCGTATCGGCAGGCAGCGAGGGTGGGTGGGGTTGGTGGCGATCCTCATTGCGCTGTTGATCGTCGCCTGGCTCTCCATGGACGCCTTGAAGCAGTACGGGATGATGTCCGGACTGGGGCCGACGGTTAAGCCCGCCCCCGCCGCGGAGCGTGCGGGTGGACCGGGCGTCGGCGTGACCGAGGCGGCGCCGGATATCACCACCGCGACGCCCGCACCGATGGAGGCCCTCGGCCGCGCGCGCGGCGTCGAAAGCATGGTCAAGGAGCAGGCGGCCGAAAACGCCAAGCGCATCGACGACGCGACCAAGTAGGACTGGATCGGAGGTGTAGCGCATAATCCGCCCCTCATTACACCGGGTACCGATCCCCATTCCTGCCCTGCGTGACGCCGCGATGAACAACGCCTACCCGCATCCAATCATCGCCCGCGAAGGCTGGCCGTTTCTGGCCGTGGTGGCGATTGTTGCGGTGGCGCTGACCGCGCTGGGCTGGGGCATCGCGGCCTTTCTGGCCTGGGCCGCTTTCCTCTTCATTCTCCAGTTCTTCCGCGACCCCGCGCGCACGATTCCGCAGGGACCCAGCTCCGTGCTGTCTCCCGCCGACGGCCGCATCGTCATGGTCGGCGCGGCGCGCGATCCATATCTCGACCGCGACGCCCTCAAGATCAGCGTGTTCATGAACGTATTCAATGTCCACTCGAACCGCAGCCCGGTCGACGGCACGGTGGCCAACCGCTGGTATCACCCGGGCAGCTTTGTCAATGCGTCGCTCGACAAGGCGTCACTCGAAAACGAACGCAATGCGCTGCAGTTGCGCACGGCATCCGGACAGGACGTAACCTGCGTGCAGATCGCCGGGCTCATCGCGCGGCGCATCCTGTGCTACGTCGACAAGGGCGCCACGCTTGCGCGCGGCCAGCGCTACGGCTTCATCCGCTTTGGCTCACGCGTGGACGTGTATCTCGATCCCGCCGCCAAGCCGCGCGTGGCGATGGGCGATGTCGTCGCCGCCACCGAAACGATTCTCGCGGAATTGCCCTGATTGTGACGCGAGCGCCTAGCTGCTAGTCTTCAGCCGCCATGCACGACGACTACACTGCCGAGCGCGCGCTGCACAAGAACCGCGTCCGCCGCCGCGGCATCTACCTGCTGCCCAACCTGTTCACGACGGCCGCGCTGTTCGCGGGCTTCTACGCGATCGTGCAGGCGATGAACCTCACGTTCGACCAGGCCGCCATCGCCATTTTCGTCGCCATGGTGCTGGACAGCCTCGACGGCCGGGTGGCCCGCCTGACGAAGACGCAAAGCGCGTTCGGCGCCGAATACGACAGCTTGTCGGACATGGTCTCGTTCGGCGCGGCGCCGGCGCTCGTGATGTACGAGTGGGTGTTGCGCGACATGGGCAAGCTGGGCTGGTTCGCGGCGTTCGTCTATTGCGTGTGCGCCGCATTGCGCCTGGCACGCTTCAACACGCTGCTCGAGGTGGCGGACAAGCGGTGGTTCACGGGCATTCCCAGCCCGGCTGCCGCCGCGCTCGTCGCGGGCTGCGTGTGGATCGTCGACGACTACAACGTCGATCCCGTCACGATCAAGTGGTGGGCGTGGGGTGTGACGGTTTTCGCCGGCCTGACCATGGTGAGCAACCTCAAGTACTGGAGCTTCAAGACGATCAACCTGCGGAAGAGCGTGCCGTTCGTCGCGGTCTTCCTCATTGCCGTGTTCATAGCACTCCTCTCCTACCAGCCGGCCATCGTCCTGTTCGCCGGCTTCGTCGTCTACGCCATTTCCGGATACGTGGTATCGGGCTGGCTGCTGCTTCGTCGCCGCCGCACCGGCGGCACGGGCTAAACGCCGGCGCCGGCTCAAGCCCACGAGTTCCCCATGTCGGCACGCTCGCTGCTCCTGACCTTGATGTGCGTCGTGCTCATCGCGGTCGGACAACTGCTGTTCAAATCGGCCGCGGTCCAATGGCGCGTCGATGGATGGTCGTGGACCACACTGCGCGGATTCCTGTCTCCGGCCATGATCATCGCGCTCGTCGTCTATGCGGTTGCGACGCTGTTGTGGGTGTTCGTCCTGCGGACCGTTCCGCTATCTGCCGCCTATTCCTTGTTCTCGCTCGCCTTCCTGATCGTCCCGGTGCTGGCCCGCATATTCCTGGGCGAGCCGATTTCGCTGAACACGCTCGTGGGAGGCGCCGTCATCGTCGCGGGCGTGATCATCGCGGTGCGCTGACGTGACTTGCCCATCGCCCAGCGTCGCGGTGGTCATTCCCTGCTTTCGGGTGAGCCGACAGGTGCTGGACGTCATCGCGCGGATCGGTCCCGAGGTCGAGCGCATATTCGTAGTCGACGATGCCTGTCCCGAGCGCACAGGCGACGTCGTCGAAAAGCAATGCGCGGATGCGCGGGTATCGGTGGCGAGACACGCCGAAAATCAGGGCGTGGGCGGCGCGATGGTGACGGGCTACCGCGCGGCACTGGGCGCCGGGGCGGATATCGTCGTCAAGGTCGACGGCGACGGGCAGATGGATCCCGCGTTGATCCCCCGTTTCATCAGGCCCCTCGTGCTGGCCCAGGCCGACTACACCAAGGGCAACCGGTTCTACGACCTCGAGTCGCTGCGCACGATGCCGCGCGTCCGCCTGTTCGGCAATGCCATGCTGTCGCTGGTGAACAAGATCTCCAGCGGATACTGGGACGTGATGGACCCGACAAACGGCTACACGGCGATCCACCGCACCGTGCTTGCCCGGCTGCCGCTCGCCAAGATCGACCGCGGCTACTTCTTCGAGTCGGACATGCTGGTTCGTCTCTACACGTTGCGCGCGGTCGTACGCGAGGTGTCCATGGCGGCGCACTACGACGATGAGTCGAGCAACCTCCGGGTCGGACGTGTTCTGTTCACGTTCCCGTTCAAATACCTCCGGTCGGCGTGGAAGCGGATTTTCTACTCGTATTTTCTGCGTGACTTCAATGCAGGCACATTGCAGTTGCTGAGTGCAATACTGATCGGCGGTACGGGCGCGGCCTATGGCGTCGCCAAGTGGATATTGTCCATTCGCAGCGGCATCCCCGCGACGTCCGGGGAGGTGATGATTGCGGCGCTGCCGGTTTTGGTCGGCGTGCAATTTCTGCTGGCCGCGCTGCAATTCGACATCCAGAATGTGCCGCGCGACCCGCTGCAGCAACGCGAGGACTAGGGGTGCGTTGCTAAGGGCCCGGACGCGGCTGGATTTCGGCCACGGTGATACCGTTCGCATGCCAAACCGGCACCGCAAATCGTTCCCGAAACGCGCGCATGGCCTCGTTCTCGTATTGGTACGGCGGATCGCGATACACGATGTGCGTCAGCCGGAACATCTTCGCGTGGTCGAGCACATCGTCGGCAGTTTGCGCCATCGTGAGCGCCGCGAACGTGGGATGGTCGTGCCAGTTGCCGGAGCGGGAATAGCCGACGAATCCGGCCGGAGTCGGCGCGCCCAGCATGTAGAAGCCCACGCGCGCCTTCGGCAGATTCTGGTTCAGATATTCGGCGACAATGCGCTCGGGCATGAATTGCGCGACATAGGAATGCCGGGCCCGGCTGTCCACAGCACATCCCGTGCAGAGCGTGACGTTCGACCAGCCTGCCGTGTGCATCAACCGGACATTGATCGCGCACAGGAGGCCGCCGACCAGCAGAATGGCGGTCCGGGTTGCGCGCCCATCCGGAATTTCGGCGAGCGCCCAGCCTCCAAGAATCGCGATCAGCGCGAAAGCCGGTAACAGGTAGCGCAGATAGGACTGCTGGGTGAAAACACCGAGAAAGAAGATCACGGCAAGCGCAAGGCAAAGCCATTGCGCGAGCGGGCGCCGCCGCGTGAACGCGAGCACGATCAAGGGGATCAGCAGCAGCCATTGAAAGCCCGCGGCGCCGTCGGCTCCTTCGATGAAGCGGCCGCTCGACCAGACCATTTCGTACAGACTCCAGGGCCGAAGTGGCGCGTTGTACAGCGGGTTATTGAAGGACGCGTCGGTGAAGTACATCGGCGACCGGAACAACGCGTTCATGAAGGGAAACACCGGGTTCCCCGTGCGCAACCACGCATTCGCATAGGGCGACACTGCGATGGCCACGGCGAGGGCAAGCAGCGCGATCTCCCAACCTGCGAAGACGCGCCGATTGGGCTGACGCCACACCCGATAGCCTGTGTAGATCAGGAGCGGCGCAAGCCAGATGATCCCGATGACCTTGCATTGCATCGCGCCCGCCGCGAGGAACGCCAGAGCAATCAGCGTCCGATGCGACCGCGTTCCGAGGAAGCTCAAGCCGAGCAATAGCGTGCCGAGCAGAAAGGCCAGCCACAGGTTTTCGACATAAAGCGTGCTCGTTTCGAGGAAGGCAAGCGGGGAGGACGCGAGCAGGCACACGCTCGCCAACGCAACATCCCGGCGTGCATACAGGCGAATCAATTCAAAGAGCAGGTAACAGGCGATGCCCGCAAAACTGAAGTTGAGAAGTCGCGCGGCAGACTCGCCTCCCACGAAATAGGCCGCGGTGTATGCCCAG
Source organism: uncultured beta proteobacterium (assembly GCA_963755065.1). Classification (GTDB taxonomy): domain Bacteria; phylum Pseudomonadota; class Gammaproteobacteria; order Burkholderiales; family Casimicrobiaceae; genus VBCG01. The sequence continues at coordinate 221,550 of CAVWIM010000001.1, read as the reverse complement.
TCTGCGCCCAACGGCATGTCCGCCCAGAGGTAGCGAGTCACATCGAAGGACCACCTGTGCGCATGGGCCATCAGCATTGGAATCTGCAAGTGCATCGCGACCGCGTCGTAGCCCGTTTCTGGTTTCGCGACGATGAACAGATGCAATACGACCATCGTCATCAGCAATGCCGTCCATCCGCGCTCGGAAGCGCTCATGACCGGATCGCGTTGGACCAGCATGCGGCCCGCGCGTCGTAGCGCCTCCACGGCCGTGCGCCGCCAGAACAGCAGGGGCAGGATCAACGCGGCGGCGTACAACGGCGCATAGTGGATTCGAAGCGATGCGGCGATGGCGATGAGGCTGATCCAGATCACCACGCCTGTCAGGATCGTGACGGTGAAGTGCGGTTCGCTGGCGGTCGTGCCGGTGGATGCCGCGCGGGCGAGCACGCGTTGCCCGAGCACGAAGGCATTCAACAGCTGAAGACCGACACCGAGCACGACGGCGGGAGTCAGCAGCATCGCGGCAACGAGAATTGCGCCGTTCCACGCGATCGATCGCGTGAAGCGGCCGCGCACGGCAAAGGCAACGCCGAAACCGACAAGCGCAACGAGTGTCACCCAAATGAATTCCTCGGGACGATAGTCGTCACGAGGTATGGCCAGCGCGCCCATGACCGCCCAGGCTACGACGACGGCGTGGCCAGCGAGCAGCAATGCGAGCCACGGCCAATAGGCGCGAGGGAACGGCCCGGGCGCAATCGTCGCGGGTGTCGGTGCTGGGACGGTATCGGCCATGGCGCCGCGGATTATGCCACCCGATGCCGAATAACTAGCCCATGGCGCCTAACCCCTTGCGGTGCCGCACAAATTCGGTTAGTGTCCACTTCATGAACAGCGCCAAACTCACCGCCACCAGCGCCCGGACCCGTCTCCCGTCCGCGCTCGCGCTCGTTGCCGGCGGCCTGCTGCTCCTGCTGCGCCCCGCGCGCACATAAACCCTACCCCTCAATTCGAGTTTGGCCCTTGCAGCGTCCTCCGGAGCACCGGAGAACGGTTTCGCATTCCATGTACCCAGCTAGAGAGATTGCCATGACCATCGACCCTACGTCCAAGTACAAGGCCTTCGCGCCGATCGGCTTGCATGACCGAACGTGGCCGTCGCGCGTGATCACGAAACCACCCGTGTGGTGCAGCGTCGATCTGCGCGACGGCAATCAGGCGCTGATCGAGCCGATGGACCCGGAACGCAAGCTCCGGATGTTCCGGCTGCTGGTCAGGATGGGCTACAAGGAAATCGAGATCGGTTTCCCGGCGGCCTCGCAAACGGATTACGACTTCGTGCGCAAGCTGATCGAAGAGGGCATGATTCCGGACGACGTGACCGTGCAGGTGCTGACGCAGGCGCGCGAGCCGATTATCCGCAGAACATTCGACGCGATGGCGGGCGCCAAGCGCGCGATCGTGCATCTCTACAATTCGACGTCCACGACACAGCGGCGCCTCGTGTTCGGCCTCGATCGCGCGGGCATCCGGGACATCGCCGTCGCGGGCGCCGGAATCATCCGCGAATGCGCCGCCGCGCGACCGTCGACGGACTGGGTCTTCGAGTACTCACCGGAGAGCTTCACCGCGACCGAGCTCGACTTTTCGGTGGAAATGTGTGACGCCGTGAGCAACGTCTGGCAGCCCACGGCCCGCCACAAGATGATCGTCAACCTTCCGGCGACCGTCGAAATGGCTCCGCCGAACATCTACGCCGACCAGATCGAATGGATGTCGCGCAATCTTGCGCGGCGCGACGCGATCGTGCTTTCGGTCCACCCGCACAACGACCGCGGCTGTGGCGTGGCAGCGACCGAACTCGCCCTCATGGCGGGCGCGCAGCGGGTCGAGGGGTGTCTCTTCGGCAATGGCGAGCGCACGGGCAATGTCTGCCTCGTGACGCTGGGCTTGAACCTCTTCACGCAGGGTGTCGACCCGGGCATCGACTTTTCCGACATCAACGACGTCATCCGGACGGTCGAGCATTGCAACCAGCTCCCCGTGCATCCGCGCCATCCGTACGGAGGCGATCTCGTGTTCACCGCGTTTTCCGGTTCCCACCAGGACGCGATCAAGAAGGGCCTCTCCGCGCGCGCGACAGAGGTCGCTCGCGGAAATCCGGTTTGGGACGTCCCGTACCTGCCGATCGACCCGGCCGACGTCGGGCGCACCTACGACGCGGTCATCCGCGTCAATAGCCAGTCGGGCAAGGGTGGCATCGCCTACCTCCTGGAGCGTGACTTCGGCCTGGCGCTGCCGCGTCTGCTGCAGATCGAATTCAGCCAGGTGATCCAGAGGATTACCGACGCGACCGGCAAGGAGCTGCTGCCGGCCGACATTCGCGCGGCATTCGAGCGCGAATACATCGCGGCGACGCTGCCGGTTGCCTATGCCGGCCACCGCGCGCAGCACAACGTCGCGGACGGCACGATCGAGCAGTTGAGTGCCCATCTGGTGATTGACGGCACCGAAACGGTGCTGACGGGCTCGGGGAATGGACCGGTCGACGCCTTTGTCCACGCGTTGCGCCACGACGGTGGATTCGACATCCACGTGCAGAACTACCACGAGCACGGTGTCGGCGCAGGCGAAGATGCCACGGCGGTCGCCTACGTGCAGTTGCGCATCGGCATGGAACAGACGGTGTATGGCGTGGGCCTCGATCCGAACATCGTCACGGCGACGCTGCGCGCAGTCGTGAGCGCGGTCAATCGCGGGATCGCACAGGGAATGATTGCGCAGCCGGCAGCGCGGCGCGCCACGTACGCCTGACGCTTCGTTCGTTCGCCGAAGCCACGCCAACGCGTGGCGGTGATTTCGTCCGCGCGCGGGTCTCTCGCGGTGCTTGGGTCGGGTAGAATTACCCCATGAGCACACCCCGTTACGGCCCAGGCATTGAAATCACCGGGCGCATCACGCCGGAATTCGCGGAAATCCTGACGCCCGAGGCCATGGCCTTCGTAGCCATGCTGCAGCGTGCCTTTGGGCGAAGGCGCGAGGAACTGCTGGCACTCCGTGCGAAGAGACAGGCCGATTTCGACGCGGGCAAGCTGCCCGACTTCCTTCCCGAAACACGTGCGGTGCGCGAAGGCGACTGGACCTGTGCGCCCGTCGGCGCGGACATCGCGGACCGGCGCGTGGAAATCACCGGCCCCGTCGACCGCAAGATGATCGTCAACGCGCTCAACTCGGGCGCGCAGGTCTTCATGGCCGACTTCGAGGACGCGAACACGCCGCGCTGGGACAACAACATCCAGGGCCACATCAACCTGCGCGACGCGATCCGCCGCCGCATCGATTTCGTCTCGCCGGAAGGCAAGACGTACGCGCTCAAGGACAAGGTCGCCGCGCTCTTCGTCCGCCCACGCGGATGGCATCTGCCGGAAAAGCACGTGAAGATCGACGGCCAGCCGGTGTCGGGCGGCATCTTCGACTTCGCGCTGTACTTTTTCCACAACGCCAGCGAACAGGTCGCGCGCGGCAGCGGCCCGTATTTCTACCTGCCCAAGCTCGAGAGCCATCTCGAGGCGCGGTTGTGGAACGATATCTTCGTGATGGCGCAGGACGAAATCGGCATCCCGACCGGCACGATCAAGGCGACCGTGCTGATCGAGACGATCCTCGCCGCGTACGAGATGGACGAAATCCTGTTCGAGCTGCGCGAGCACTCGGCCGGGCTCAACTGCGGCCGCTGGGACTACATCTTCTCGTGCATCAAGAAGTTCCGTAACAACCACGATTTCTGCCTCGCCGACCGCGCGCTCGTCACGATGACGACGCATTTCCTCAAGAGCTACGCCGAGCTGTGCATCAAGACCTGCCACCGCCGCAACATCCACGCAATGGGCGGGATGGCGGCGCAAATCCCGGTGAAGAACGACGAGGTGGCGAATCGCGAGGCGTTCGCCAAGGTGAAAGCCGACAAGGAGCGCGAGGCCACGTACGGCCACGACGGCACGTGGGTTGCCCACCCTGGCCTGGTTCCCGTGGCGCTGGAGGCGTTCAACCGTCTCATGCCGACACCCAACCAGATTGCGCTGACGAAGCGCGACGATGTGCAGGTGGGTGCGGCGGACCTCGTCAAGTTCGAGCCCGAGCAGCCGATCACCGAGCGTGGCTTGCGCCTCAATATCAATGTCGCGATCCAGTACATCGGCGCGTGGCTCGCGGGGCAGGGCGCAGTGCCGATCTTCAACCTGATGGAAGATGCCGCCACCGCGGAGATCTCGCGCTCGCAGGTGTGGCAGTGGATCCGCTCGCCCAAAGGACGGCTCGATGACGGCCGCAAGGTCACCAAGGAAATGGTCGCCGCGATGATCCCTGAGGAAATGCGGAAAATCCGCGACCTGCTGGGCGATTCTTTCGGCGAAGGCAAATACGACGATGCCGCGACGATATTCGCCGACCTCGTCAACAACGACACGTTCGTCGAGTTCCTGACGCTGCCGGCGTACGAGCGCATCGACTGATTGTCGGTATTCATTAGATAAAACTATTATATTTATTGGCACAATCAATTGGACGTATCCTGCGCCGGCGCTCACAATGAAGGCACCGCAGGATTTTGAGAGGAGAGCGACATGAAAGATCTCAAAGGCACCAAGACCCACGAAAACCTGAAGTACGCGTTCGCCGGCGAGTCGATGGCGAACCGCCGCTATCTCTACTTCGCCAACAAGGCCGATGTCGAAGGCCAGAACGACGTGTCGGCGCTGTTCCGCTCCACGGCCGAAGGCGAAACGGGGCACGCGCACGGGCACCTCGACTATCTCGCGCAGGTGGGCGACCCCGCGACCGACCTGCCGATCGGCTCGAGCCGCGAAAACCTGAAGGCCGCGGTCGCCGGCGAGACGCACGAGTACACGGACATGTACCCGGGCTTCGCGAAGGCCGCGCGCGACGAGAAGTTCGACGAGATCGCCGACTGGTTCGAGACGCTGGCGAAGGCGGAGCGCTCGCACGCGAACCGATTCCAAAAGGCGCTCGACGCCTTAGCAGATTAAAGTTGGGCCGGGCGTCCGGAGCGCGGACAGGGCCAATGGCCCAGGCCCACTGAAGTTTTATGACACGGGAAGGTAGCCTTGAAGCACCGACGCGCCATCCGCTCGACTGGCGCAATCCGGACTTCTACGACGAGGCGTCGCTCAATCGCGAGCTGGAGCGCGTCTTCGATATCTGCCACACGTGCCGCCGGTGCGTGAGCCTGTGCGGCGCGTTCCCGACGCTGTTCGACCTGATCGACGCAAGCCAGACCTGCGAACTGGACAGCGTGCCGAAATCCGATTTCGGCAAGGTCGTGGATCAGTGTTACCTGTGCGACATCTGCTTCATGACCAAGTGCCCGTACGTGCCGCCGCATCCGTGGAACGTCGACTTTCCGCACCTGATGCTGCGCGCCAAGGCGCTCAAGTTCGCGACGGCCGAGGTCAAATTCCGCGATCGCGTGCTGACTTCCACCGACAAGCTGGGGAAGCTCGCGACCATCCCGGTGGTGGTCCAGATGGTGAACGCGGCGGCTACGACGCGGCCCGTGCGCAAAGTCGGCGAGAAGGTGATGGGGATCGCGGCTGCGACTGAACTGCCGCCCTACGCCGCAAAGCGCTTTCTCGCGCATGCCCGGCCGTCGCCGGACTGGCCCGTCCGCGACGGCGAGCGCACACCGGGCAAGGTCGCGGTCTTCGCCACTTGCTATGTCAAATACAACGAACCCGACATCGGCCACGACCTCCTGAAGCTGCTCGCGCACAACGAAATTCCGTATCGGACCCTCACGAAGGAGGTCTGTTGCGGGATGCCCAAGCTCGAGCTCGGCGACTTCGCGGCGGTCGAGAAATTGAAGAACGTGAATATCCCGGCGTTCGCGGCGCTGGCGCGCGAAGGGTACGCAATACTCACGTCCGTGCCGTCGTGCACGCTGATGTTCAAGCAGGAGCTGCCGCTGTTGTTTCCCGACGACGCGGATGTCGCGGCCGTGGCCGAGGCGATGTTCGATCCGTTCGAGTACTTCGTGCTGCGCGACAAAGACGGCTTGCTGAAAAAGGAATTCAAGTCGCCGCTGGGCAAGGTCAGCTATCACGTCCCGTGTCACTCGCGCGTGCAGAACATCGGCCAGAAGACGCGCGAGGTGCTGCAGTGGATTCCGGAAACGGAAGTGAACACCGTCGAACGCTGTGCCGGCCACGACGGTACGTGGGGCGTGAAGGCGGAGTTCTTCGCCCAATCGATGAAGATCGGCAGGCCGGTGTTCAGCCGGATGGGCGATGGAGATCCCGATTTCGTGAGTTCGGACTGTCCGATCGCCGGCCGCCGGATCATGCAAGGCATCGCAGACCAGGGCGGGCCCTCGCGCACCCGCCGCGAGCATCCGTTGACGCTCTTGCGCATCGCCTACGGATTGGAGTGACCGGTGCCGGCCATCCAGCGCGAAAGCCTCATGCCGCTCGAAGTCTATGCCAAGGCGCGCAAGGACTTCCGGGCGCGCGTCATGGCGCACAAGAAGGCGCGCACGGTCCACCTGGGCGAGCACATCACGCTGATCTTCGAGGACGAACTCACGCTGCGCTACCAGATCCAGGAAATGCTGCGCATCGAGAGGGCCTTCGAGGAAGAGGCCATCCAGGAAGAACTCGACGTCTACAATCCGCTGGTGCCCGATGGCAGCAACTTCAAGGCGACGATGCTGATCGAGTACGAGGACATCGAGGAACGGCGCGCGGCGCTCATGCGGCTCAAGGGCGTGGAGGACCGCGTCTGGGTCGCGGTCGAAGGCGGCCAGAGGGTGTATGCCATTGCCGACGAGGACCTGCCGCGCGAGAACGAGGTGAAGACCTCCGCCGTCCACTTCCTGCGCTTCGAGTTGGCGCCCCACATGGTAGCGGCATTAAAGCGCGGCGCAGCACTCGCAATGGGTGTCGACCACCCGGTCTATCACGCGGAAATTCCTGCGGTGGCGGCCGCAACCCGCGACGCGCTGAGCGCCGACCTCGCCTAAGTTCCGTTGGCCGCGCCGCCGGCGGCGGCAGCTCCGATCATTCGCGAAAGTTGTTGAACTGCAGCGGATAGTCGGTGATCGATTTTTTGATGAGCGTGATCGCGTTCTGCAACTCGTCACGCTTGGCACCCGAGACGCGCACCGCATCGCCCTGAATCGATCCCTGCACCTTCAACTTGCTGTCCTTGAGCATCTTGACGATTTTCTTGGATAGCTCCTGCTCCACGCCCGTGCGCACGGTGATGAGCTGCTTGACCTTGTTGTGGGAGACCTTCTCCACTTCTCCGTACTTGAGCGACCGGACGTCGACATTGCGCTTCGCGAGTTTCGCGGTCAGGATGTCCGTGACCTGCTTCAACTTGAAGTTGTCGTCGGCGTGAAGTGTCAGCACCTTGTCCTTGTGCTCGACGCGCGCGTCGGAGTCCTTGAAGTCGAAGCGCGTGGCGAGCTCCTTGTTGACCTGGTCGAGGGCATTGTTCACCTCGACCTCGTTGACTTCGGAAATGATATCGAAAGAGGGCATGGCGGCTTCGGATCGCGAGGGCGGGGAAGGGCGGAAACTAGCACGTTCGCGGGCCCGACACCAACTGGTCGGCTCGACCGATCTCAACCGTCCCGACTTCAGCCCTCGATTTCAGCTCCTCATTTCAGCCTAACTCGTCGATCGACCGCGGCCAGCTCTTGTGGAGGAGCCGGGAGAGCGCGCGATCGGCCAGGATGACGCCGGCGTTCTGGCAGCGCGCGCAATAGTTGCATTCATTCTCCGCATACACGATTCGCTGCACCGGCGCGCCGCAGACCGGGCAGGGTTGTCCAAAGCGCCCATGCACCGCCATTTCCGGGTGGAATGCCGTGACATGTTCGGGGAATTCGCCGCCCGCCTCCGCGCGCAAGCGGTCGGTCCATTCGGTGAGGACGGCGCGAGTTGCGTCGCGGAGGCGCGCGACTTCGCTATCGTCGAGCCGGGAGGTGAGGGTCAGCGGCGACAGTTTCGCCCGATGCAGGATTTCGTCGGAATAAGCGTTCCCGATGCCGCTGAAAAGGCGTGGATCGGTCAGCGCGCGCTTCAGCGTGTGGTTCTCGCTTCGCAGGCGGGCGCCGAATGTCGCGGCGTCGGCTTCAAGCACTTCGATCCCGCCCATGTCGAATGCGGAAAGCATTGCGTCGCCTCGGACGACATGGAGCGACGCTCGGCGCTTGGTTCCCGCCTCGGTGAACACAAGCTTGCCGTTTGCGAATTCGAACACAGCCTGTGTGATCCGCGCCGGCGGCTTGGCGATCCTTGTCAGCCAGCGCAGGCGGCCCGCGATCATCAGGTGAAAGACCAGGAAGAGGTCATCCTCCATCGCCAGCACGATCCGCTTGCCGAGGCGCCGCACATCGACGACGCGCTTGCCTTCGACGTCGCTGATCGGCGGCACCGCCGTGCGGACCAGGAACGGACTGATGATGCGGACGTGCTCGATCACCTGACCGCGAATGCGCGCATCGAGCGCCTCGCGGTAGTTCGTGATGTCGGGCAGCTCGGGCATGGGTGCCAAGGAGAGGTCGGCTAGAATAACCGATTACCGGTCCCCTCCCGAGACGCCCCCTCATGTCGCAGATCCTCCAGGACCTCCCTGTCGGCCAAAAGGTCGGCATCGCCTTTTCCGGCGGTCTCGACACCAGCGCCGCGCTGCACTGGATGCGGGCGAAAGGTGCGATTCCGTATGCGTACACGGCGAACCTCGGCCAGCCAGACGAACCGGACTACGACGAGATTCCTCGGCGCGCACTGCAGTACGGCGCGGAAGTCGCGCGCCTCGTTGATTGCCGCACCGCGCTCGTCGCCGAGGGTATCGCGGCGTTGCAGGCGGGCGCGTTCCACATCTCCACCGCCGGTCTTTCCTACTTCAACACGACGCCGCTCGGCCGCGCGGTGACCGGCACGATGCTCGTCGTCGCGATGCGCGACGACGATGTCCACATCTGGGGCGACGGCAGCACGTACAAGGGCAACGACATCGAGCGCTTCCACCGCTACGGGCTCCTCGCCAACCCGAATCTGCGCATCTACAAGCCCTGGCTCGACGCGAAGTTCATCGACGAATTGGGCGGGCGCAAGGAGATGTCCGAATACCTCGGCCAAGCCGGGTTCGGCTACAAGATGAGCGCCGAGAAGGCATACTCGACGGACTCCAACCTGCTGGGCGCGACGCACGAGGCGAAGGAGCTCGAGTTCCTGGACAAGGGCATCCGGATCATCGAGCCCATCATGGGCGTCGCGTTCTGGCGCGACGATATCGTGGTCAAGCCTGAGACGGTTTCCATCCGGTTTAACGAGGGCCGTCCGGTTGCGCTCAACGGCGCCACGTTCAAGGACGAGGTCGCGCTCGTGCTCGAGGCCAACGCGATCGGCGGCCGCCACGGCGTGGGCATGAGCGACCAGATCGAGAACCGGATCATCGAGGCCAAGAGCCGTGGCGTCTACGAGGCGCCGGGCTTGGCACTTCTGCATATCGCCTATGAGCGCCTCGTCACCGGCATCCACAACGAGGACACGATCGAGCAATATCGCAACAACGGTCGCAGCCTCGGTCGTCTTCTGTATCACGGCCGCTGGTTCGACCCGCAGGCGCTGATGCTTCGCGAGAGTGCGCAGCGCTGGGTCGCGCGCGCGATCACGGGAGAAGTGACGCTCGAACTGCGCCGGGGCAACGACTACTCGATCCTCGACACCACGAGCCCGAACCTGACCTACAAGCCCGAGCGCCTCACGATGGAGAAGGGAGCCTCGTCGTTCACCCCGCAGGACCGCATCGGCCAGCTCACGATGCGCGGCCTCGACATCGCCGACACGCGCGAAAAACTGCTGACGTACATGAAGACCGGGCTGCTCCAGTCGTCCGGGGACTCACCGCTGCCACGGCTTGCCGACGGCGATACCGATTAAATTTGGGTCAGATCCCCGGGGGTGAAAAACGTAGCGAGGACAGATTCACCCCGCAGCAGTTTTTTACCCCCGGGGATCTGACCCCATTTACTCGATCTTGACGCCAGCTTTCCTGATCACCGGCACCCACTTTTCGGATTCGGTCCTGATGAGCACACCGAACTCCTCGGGCGTGCCACCCACCAGGTCGAAGCCGGACGCATGCATCTTCTGCACCACCTCGGGATCTTTTAGTACGGCGTTGATCTCGGCGTTGAGCCGTTGCACGATGGCCTTCGGTGTGGCGGCGGGAACGAGCACGCCATTCCACGCGAGCGCATCGAAGCCGGGATAGCCGGACTCCGCGATGGTCGGCAGGTCAGGCAGCAGCGGAAAGCGCTTCGCCGACGTCACCGCCAGCGCGCGCAACTTGCCGGCCTGGATCTGCGGCTGCAGCGGCTGCATCACCGCGAAGATCATCTGCGTCTCGTTCTGGATCGTTGCCGTGACCGCCGGCGGCGAGCCGTTGAACGGAATGTGCACGATGTCGATTCCCGCCAGCGATTTCAGCAGCTCGGCATTGAGGTGCGATGAGCTGCCGTTGCCGACGGATGCAAAGTTGAGCTTGCCCGGATTGGCCCTGGCGTAGGCGACGAGTTCCTGCACAGTCTTCACCGGCAGTTGCGACGTCACGGCGAGCACGTTGGGCTGGCTCGACGTGATGATCACGGGCGCCAGATCCTTCTGCACGTCGTAGGGAACCTTCGACAAGAGCGGCGCGATCGACAGCGGACCGTTGAACGCCAGCAGCATCGTGTAACCGTCGGGTGCCGCCTTCGCCACCTCCGCGGTGGCCACGGTGCCGCCGGCCGCCGGCTTGTTCTCGACGATGACCGGCTGGCCGAGGCGATCCTTCAACTTGTCGGCGATGGTGCGGCCCAGGACGTCGATCGAACTTCCGGCAGGTGCGGACATCACGAACTTGATCGGCTTGTCGGGCCAGTTCTGCGCGTGTGCCGAGGAAATCGCGGCCAAGCCCGCGCAAGCGATCAGAACGCGAAGAGCCAGGAAGCGAAATGCCAAATGCGACGGCGACATTGCGAATGCTCCAGACGAATGGGTGACCGGTCACGCCGGCGAATGGCAAACCGCCTCGATGTTGTGGCCGTCCGGATCGAGGACGAAGGCGCCGTAATAGTTGTCGTGGTAGTGTGGCCGCGGGCCCGGCGGGCCGTTGTCGCGTCCGCCCGCCGCCAAGGCCGCGCGGTAGAACGCATCGACCTGTGCGCGCGTGTCGGCACGAAACGCAACGTGAACGTGCGGCTCGTTCGCAATGCCCTGGCCGATCCAGAAATCCGGCTTAGGCGCCACGCCGAATCCGGCAAAGAGTTCCCATTCCATCAACACGCCGTAGCCGAGTGGCGCGAGCGCGGCGCGATAGAACGCCTTCGACTTGGCAACATCGGACACGGTGACGCCGGTGTGGTCGATCATGGACTCTCCTAGGCGTTGATGGGCGGCCCGCAGACCAGGTATTCCAGCAGCGCCTTCTGCGCGTGCAAACGATTTTCGGCTTCGTCCCACACCACGCTCTGCGGGCCGTCGATCACCTCGGAGTCAACCTCCTCGCCGCGATGCGCGGGCAGGCAGTGCATGAAGAGCGCGTCGGGCTTGGCCTGCCGCATCATGCCGGCACTGACCTTCCAGTGGGCGAAGTCACGCAACCGCTCATCGTTCTCGGCCTCGAAGCCCATGCTGGTCCAGACGTCGGTGGTGACGAGGTCCGCGCCGCGGCACGCATCCGTCGGGTTTGCGAACGTCTCGAAGTGCTCGCCGGCTCCCGCGCCGCATTCCACACGTCCGGCGTCGAGCTCGTAACCGGGTGGCGTGGAAACGTGTACGCGAAAGCCCAGGATCGTGGCGGCTTGCAGCCACGTGTAGCAGACGTTGTTGGAGTCCCCGATCCACGCGACGGTTCGGCCTCCGATCGAGCCGCGATGCTCCACGTAGGTGTAGATGTCCGCGAGGATCTGGCAGGGATGATATTCGTTGGTGAGGCCGTTGATGACCGGCACGCGTGAATGCCGCGCAAAGCGCTCGATGATCGACTGCTCGAACGTGCGGATCATCACCACGTCCACCATGCGCGAGATCACCCGCGCAACGTCCTCGATCGGCTCGCCGCGCGACAACTGCGTGTCGCCGCGATTCAGGTTGATGGCGATGCCGCCCAGCTGGTTCATGCCGGCTTCGAACGACACGCGCGTGCGGGTCGACGCCTTTTCGAACACCATCGCGAGCGTGCGATCGCGCAGCGGCTGGTAGAGTTCGTAACGCTTGAAACGGTCCTTGATCCACTTCGTGCGTTCGAACAGGTGGTCGAACTCATCGCGCGTGAAATCGCGAAACTGCAGGAAATGTCGGGGGCTGGAGACCATCGGAAGTCGGAAGCGCAACGCTGCTGCGCGTGCCGATCGTCGTCAAAACAAAATACTAGCACGGGCTACCGGCACCGCACGCAGCTCGCAACTCGAATCGGGTGTTGCTAGGTGCGCTTAGCGTGCCCTTAGTGTGCTAAAACGCCGGGAGGCGGCGCGGTCCGCGTCGCGGAAACCAGCGTTTGCGCGCCCACCAGCACGCGCAAGTCGACCACGCCGTCGCGCCACGCTTTTTCCAGGTCGGAGTCGACGGCGGCGAGCGCATCGTCGCCCGGGCGCAGCATGCCGCCCACGCCATACGCGCGGTTGCGGCCGTGAAGTTTCGCCATGTAGAGGGCCTTGTCCACGAGGCCGATCACGCGTTCCCAGCCGAGCGCGACATCGTCGGGCGGCAGCAGGACCGGCGAATAACCGATCGAGACGGTGACCTGGATGTAGTGGCCCATGTACTGGATCGGCTCCGAAGAGATAGCATGCATGATGCGCACGACGATTTCGTCGAGCCGGTCCACCGGGGCCACGGGAACGAACACCAAAAATTCCTCGCCGCCCCAGCGCACGATCATGTCCGTCTCTCGCAGCGTCTCGCGAAGCCGCCGCGCGACAGCGATCAGCACGGCGTCGCCGGCGGCATGGCCGAACTGGTCGTTGATCAGCTTGAAGTGGTCGAGGTCGATGAGGAGGAGCGCCTGCACGGGCCTCTCGATGGCACCGCGCCGCTCCATGTCGCCGCGGCCTTCGTTGATGAAATTCTGGAAATGGCGCCGGTTGTAGAGCGCGGTCAGCGGGTCGCGGCTGCTCTGGAAGCTCAACTCGCTGTTCTTCTCACCCAGGAGCTTATTGGTCGTGCGCAGCTTGCGGTACAGGACCGCCACGACGGCGAACGACACCGCGAACAGCGCGGCCAGCAGCCACCAGATCCGCTGCTGCCATTGCTTCGTCTGGATCTCGATCGCCTGCAGGCCCTTTTCGCGGTTGAGAAGCTCGATTTCACGAAGGCGCTTTTCGGACTCGAACTTGGTCTGCATTTCGAGAACGTCTTTTTCCCGCACGGCCAGCGCAATCTTGTCGTGCACGCGCTGCTGGCGGTCGCGCAGCGCCAGGGCCGCCTTGAAGTCTCCCGCGTTCGCGAGGTACTGGCCGTAGTCGCCCAGCAGGTCGGCGATTTCCACGTGCGCGCCGCGGCGCTCGTATTCGGCCAGCGCATCCTCGACCAGCCGTTTGCCGGCGTCGATGCGGTTGAGGCCGAACAAGGCGAATCCCATGTTGGCCTTGCTCACGGCGATGAGCGACATGTCGTCCTGCTGCTGCGCAAGCTTGAGCGAGCGGTCCGACAGGTCGAACGCGGTCCTGTAATCCTTCCTGCGAAGGTAGATATCGGCAAGGTTGATGAGCGCAAAGCACTCCGTGACATCGGACTTGGCGTTGCGCGCGATGGCCAGCGCCTCCTGCATTGTCGAGAGTTCCTGCTTCGGGCGGCTCAGGATTTCGAGTGCGGCCGACTCGGCCATCTTGGCTTTTGCCATGCCCCACGAGCTGCCCGCCTGTTTCGCCTCGCCGAAGGCCGCCTGGCTTTCTTCGAGGGCGCGGTCCGCCTGCTTGAGATAGAGGTCGAGGACGGAGAGCTGGTAGAGGGCGCTTCCGCGGCGATAGTGATCCTGTGCCGCATCGGCGATCGTGAACGCATCCTGCAGGTTGCTCATCGCTTCGTCGGAACGTCCCAGCATCCGTGCGGACGTTCCGATCGACATCGCAGACCAGAATCGGACATAGCTGTCGCCGCCCGCCTTCACCAGGTTGCGGGCTTCGTTCGCCAGCGCCTTGGCCCTGGACGCGTCGCCAGCCCAGGACTGGACACTGCTGCGGATGAGCAGCGCGATGGCCACCAGTGCATCGTCGTGCCCGCCCCATCCCTCGCTCTCCAGCTTGTCGGCCAGTTGCAGCGCGCTGTCGATGCGCCCGGAATGGACCAGCGCTTGCCCGTACAACGCCTCGATGAAGCGGCGTGTGTTGCCTGTCACGGCGCGCGCCTGCGGAAGCAGCGTCTCGAGGTCGGTCAGCGCGCGCTGCGGAAAGGCGAGGAGATTGACCTCGATTTCGCGTCCCTGGTGCACCAACTCGTCGTCGGCTGCCGCCGCGCACGGCAGTGCCACGAACATCGCGCACAGAAGCAGTGCCGCTAACCTGGCTAGCACGCCGGCCCGGAAAGCGGCCGCGGCGCCACACGTGCGCGGCACCAAGCGGATTCCAGGAAAAGTTGTGGGATACATGGATATGGATCATCGGCCGGTCAACATGGGCGTGCGCCGCCGGCCGTGGAGGTGGCTACATATCAGCAATTGTCGTGCCCGTATACCCCCCAGTCGAATGGTGCAGTGCGAATGCTAGAATTTGCGTGAGTGTGTTTGCCCCGCCCATGGATTCCGCCGGTCTCGACGTTGTCATTTGGGGCGTCACCGCCGCGGGCAGGCCTTTTCGCCCCAGTGACTGGCACGATCGCATCGCTGGCCTCACCTCCGCATTCGGCGACGACCGCAAGCTCGTCTATTCGCCGCTGGTGCTGCCGGTCCAGGTGGGCGACGTCAGGGCAGTGATCGTGGGTCACGAACTCGAAGCGATCGAGGTGCGGCTCTTCCGCTTCCTGCTGGCGTTTGCGCGAGACAACGAACTGCAGGTGATCCGGATCGCAAACGCGCTCGCCTCCCCTCACGGCCTCACGCCGCCGGTGCTGCCGGCGCGCGGCGGCCAGGAGCCGAGAGAGCCGGTGTGAGGCTGTCGTTGGCAAAGACTCATTTGCCTGACAAAAACACTCAGTTGATAAAACTCCCTTGACAACAAAAAAGGCGCCCGGAGGCGCCCTGTTGTAAAGCAAAGGCCCGCGAGTTACGCGAGCGCCTTGATCGCCGAGGACAAGCGCGACTTGGTGCGCGACACCATGTTCTTGTGGACGATCTTCTTGTCGGCGATCTTGTCGATCATCGACTGCGATTCCTGCATGGTCTTGGTGGCGACCGCCTTGTCGCCGGCGGCGATGGCTTTCTTCACCTTCTTGACTGCCGTGCGCAGCGCCGACTTGAGGCTCGCGTTGCGCATGCGCGTCGCTTCCGCCTGCCGGGCGCGCTTCCTTGCCTGCGCCGTATTGGCCATGAGTGTCGTCCTAAAATTATGGGATGCGTGAGAAGCCCGACATAATAGCGGATTTCCGGCCTTCGGGCAACCTCGATCCTCCCCGCGTCCATCACCCAAGGCCTCCGCTTTAGTGAACCTGCTCAAGGCTTTAACCACCGTCAGCGGCATGACGCTCTTGTCCCGCGTCACCGGCCTCGCCCGGGAGAGCCTGCAGGCGGTCCTGTTCGGCGCCGGCGTGCAAATGGACGCGTTCCAGGCCGCTTTCCGGTTGCCCAACATTCTGCGCCGGATGTTCGCGGAAGGCGCCTTTTCGCAGGCCTTCGTGCCCATCCTGGCCGAGTACCAGCGGCAGCGCGGTGACGACGCGACGCGTGATCTCGTCGGGCGGGTCGGCGCGCTGCTCGCACTGGTGCTGCTCGGCGTGACTGCTTTGGGTGTGCTGGCCGCGCCCGCACTGGTCTATCTGCTCGCGAGCGGGTTTGCACAGACGCCGGGCAAGATCGAGCTGACCGCGGATCTCATCCGCATCGTCTTCCCCTATATCCTTTTCGTATCGCTGGTCTCGCTCGCCGGAAGCGTCCTGAACGTGTACCGGCGCTTTGCCGTGCCCGCGTTCACGCCGGTCCTGCTCAACCTTTCGATTATCGGCGCGGCGATTTTTCTCGCGAGGTATTTCGACCCGCCGATCAAGGCGCTCGCGTGGGGCGTGTTCATCGGCGGCATCGCCCAGCTCGCGTTCCAGATTGCGCCGCTGGCCCGGATCGGCATGCTGCCGCGGCCGCAGCTCGACTGGAACGACCCGGGCGTGAGGCGGGTGTTGTCGAACATGGGCCCCGCGCTCGTCGGTGTGTCCGCGGCGCAGATCTCCGCGTTGATCAACACGCAGCTCGCGTCGCTGCTGGGGGACGGCCGCATTTCATGGATCAACTATGCCGATCGTTTGATGGAGTTTCCCAGTGCGCTGCTCGGCGTGGCGCTGGGTACCGTCCTGCTCCCATCGCTTTCCAAGCATCACAGCGATGCCAATCACGAGCAGTATTCATCACTCATGGACTGGGGATTGCGGTTGGCGTTCCTGCTGGCGCTGCCCGCCGCGATTGCGCTGTGGCTGCTCGCGCTGCCGATGATCTCGACGCTGTATCAGTACGGCAAGTTCACGGTGAACGACGTGTGGCAGACGCGCGCCGCGCTGCTCGGCTACAGCGTCGGCCTGCTGGGGCTCATCCTGGTGAAAATTCTCGCCCCCGGCTTCTACGCGCGGCAGAACATCAAGACGCCCGTACGCATCGCGTTCTTCACCGTGTTCGTCACGCAGACGTTCGCATTGATCCTGATGTGGCGCATCGGCCACGCCGGCCTCACGCTGGCGACCAGCATTGGCGCGTGCGTGAACGCGGGGCTGCTGTTCTGGTATCTGCGCAAGGCCGGATCCTACCGGCCGCAACCGGGTTGGTTCCTGTTCCTGTGCAAATTGCTCGTGGCACTGGGCGTGCTGGCCGCGTTGCTGTTTGCGCTGGCCGGTTCACCGGAACCCTGGCTGGCAGCCGGGCTGTGGCAGAGAATCGGCCGGCTCGCGGGCATCATCGCTGCGGGGATCGCCGCCTATTTCGCGACGCTCTACCTGCTGGGATTCAGGCTCGCCGACTTCGCCCGGCGCGAACCCTAGTGTGCGTTGCCGGCCTTGCGGTGCGGGCAGCGGGTCTTGGTGCAATCGGCGTAGAGATAGAGCGCGTGCTCGCTGATCTTGAAGCCGCGCTCGCTGGCCACCTTGATCTGGCGTTTCTCGATTTCGGCGTCGTAGAACTCCTCGACGCGCCCGCACTGCATGCACACGAGATGGTCGTGGTGCGTGCCCTGGTTCAGTTCGAACACGGCCTTGCCGGACTCGAAATGGTGGCGCACGAGGAGACCCGCCTGCTCGAACTGGGTGAGCACGCGGTAGACCGTCGCCAAGCCGATATCGAGCCCCTCGCTCAACAGGAGCTTGTAGACGTCCTCGGCGGTCAGGTGCCGCACCTTGGACGCCTCGAACAGGTTGATGATCTTGAGGCGCGGCAGCGTGGCCTTGAGGCCGGCGCTCTTCAAGTCCTGGGAGGTGCTCATCCGTGCATTCCGAAAGGGTTGGCACGGATATAATAACCGGTTATGAGATTTACGCCCAAGCGCCAACCCATGCTCATTTGCGCCGCGAACGCGCCCGGCCGCCTCCTTTCGCCGCTTCTCGTCGCGTGCGTGGCGCTGGCGCTCTCCGGCTGTGCGTCGATGAGCGCCCCCTTCGAAAACTGGTTGCCGTACATCAGCCAATTCGGCATCTACAAGATCGACATCAACCAGGGGAATTACCTGTCGCAGGACATGGTCGACAAGCTGAAGGAGGGGCAAACCAAGCAGCAGGTCCGTCTGGTCCTCGGCACGCCGCTCATCACCAGCGTGTTCCGCGACGACCGCTGGGACTACATGTACGAGTACCGGAAGGACGGCAGGCTGCAGGTCCACCGGCAGTTCACCGTCTATTTCAAGGGTGACGCGCTCGCCCGCTGGGAAGGCGACGAGATGCCGAAATCGGCGCAGGAACTGAACCGGACGGCGGCGCTCCGCGCGCTGCCGGAAGACCGGTACGGCGAGGACGCCGGCTTCATCGGCAAGGTCATCGACTGGTTCAAGAAGATCGGCGACCCGTCGGCGCCTCCGGTTCCCTGACCATGGAGCCGGTCCGGCTCGCCATTGCCGGCGCCGGAGGCCGGATGGGCCAGGCCCTGATCGAGGCCGCGCTTGCTGCTCCCGCGGTTGTCCTTGCCGCTGCCCTCGATGTCGAAGGGGCGCCGGTCCTCCGCCGCGATGCCGGCGAACGTTTCGGCCGCGCCACCGGAGTCCTTGTCAGCGATGACGTGCAGGCCGCCCTGCGCGGCTGCGATGTCCTGATCGACTTCACGCGTCCCGAGGGCACGCTGGCGCACGTCGCGGCGTGCGCGGCGGCGGGCGTGGCGGCCGTCGTGGGCACGACCGGATTGAACGACGCGCAGAAGGCCGAACTCACGGGACATGCGAAGTCGATCCCGATCGTCTATGCGGCGAACATGAGCGTGGGCGTGGTCGTTCTTCTGTCGCTGGTCGAAGCGGCAGCGGCCAGGCTCGGACCGGGCTACGACGTGGAAATCGTCGAGATGCACCACCGACACAAGGTCGACGCGCCCTCGGGCACGGCGCTGCAGTTGGGCAATGCCGCAGCGGCCGGATCGGGCCGCAAGCTCGCGGATTGCGCGGTCTATGCGCGGGAAGGCCATACGGGCGAGCGCGCACAAGGTGCGATCGGGTTCGCGTCGTTGCGCGGCGGCGACGTCGTGGGTGAGCACACGGTGGTGTTCGCGGGCGACGGGGAGCGAGTCGAATTGTCGCATCGCGCGACGTCGCGCCAGAATTTTGCGCAAGGTGCGCTGCGTGCCGCCGTGTTCGTCGCCGCGAAGCGCGCCGCGCGGCAAGGCGGCCTCTACGACATGCAGGACGTATTGGGACTGCGCTAGGTTCCGGTGACCGCCGAGAACCCTTTTGATCTTTCGGGACGCCTCGCGGTGGTCACCGGCGGCGGCTCGGGACTGGGCATGGCGATTGCGCGCGGTCTCGCGCAGGCGGGTGCGCGAGTCGTCATCAACGGCCGCAATCGCGCCAAGCTCGAAGCGGCCGCCGCGGAGCTGGCCGCTGCCGGGCCATCCGTCAGCGTCACTGCGTTCGATGTCACCGACGAGGCGGCGGTCACGGCCGGCATGGCGGACATTGAACGGACGCACGGCCCCGTCGACATCCTGGTCAACAATGCGGCAGTCAACAACCGCAAGCCTTTCGACGAATACACGCTGGCCGAGTGGCGCGCGTTGCAGGACGCCAACTTCGACGGTCCCTTTCTCGTCGCGCGCGCCGTGGTGCCGGCGATGAAGGCGCGCCGCTGCGGCAAGATCATCAACATCTGTTCGCTGGCGTCCGACATCGGGCGGCCGAACATCGTCGCCTACGCGGCGAGCAAGGGCGGGCTCAAGATGATGACACGCGCGCTCGCCGTGGAGCTCGCGCCGCACAACGTGCAGGTCAACGGCATCGCGCCGGGATTCTTCAAGACCGAGATGAACACGGCGCTCATCAACGACGCCGAATTCTCGGCCTGGGTTGCCAAGCGAACCCCGGCGGGGCGTTGGGGCGACCCGAAGGAAATCGCGGGGGCGGCCGTGTTCCTCGCGTCGCCGGCCTCCGATTACGTCACAGGGCATCTGCTGTACGTGGACGGCGGATTCAGCGCCGCCTATTGATCAGTTCCCACCGCCGAACTCTCTTCGCCGCCGCCATTGAGGCGGAGGGCGGTTCCGGGTATAATCATTCGGATTGAAAGCGGGGAAGGCCAAGCCTTCCCCGTTTGCACGTCAATCGTTCGTCCAAGACGCCAATGAACGCCCCTGACGCCACCGCAGCCGCGATGTCCCTCGAGACGGCCGCGCTATTCCCAACGGTCACCCCTGCGCTGCTGGCCTTGGCCGACGGCACGGTGTTCCGTGGACGCGCGATCGGGGCGCTCGGCAGCACGACCGGCGAAGTGGTGTTCAACACGGCCATGACGGGGTATCAGGAGATCCTCACCGATCCGTCGTACGCCGGGCAGATCATCACGCTGACCTATCCGCACATCGGCAACGTCGGCGTCAATGCCGAGGACGTCGAGGCAAAGCGCATCTTTGCCGCGGGGCTCGTGATCCGCGACCTGCCGCAAGTCGCCTCGAACTGGCGCACCGCGGGAGGACTGGGCGACTACCTGCGCGAGAACAAGCTCATCGGCATCTCCGACATCGACACGCGCAAGCTGACGCGCATCCTGCGCGAAAAAGGCGCGCAGAACGGCTGCATTGTCGCCGCGGAAAACTTAAGCGACGCGGACGTCGGCGACGCCATCGCGAAGGCCCGGGCGGCGCCCTCGATGGCAGGATTGGATCTCGCGAAGGTGGTGTCGTGCACGCGGCCCTACGAGTGGAACGACGGGACGTGGTCGCTGGACGCAGGCTACAGCTCGGGGGCCGAGACGAAATTCCACGTCGTCGCGTACGACTACGGCATCAAGCACAACATCTTGCGCCTGCTCGCCGACCGCGGCTGCAAGCTAACGGTCGTGCCGGCGCAGACCTCGGCGCGCGAAGCGCTCGCGCTGCAGCCGTCCGGCGTGTTCCTGTCCAACGGGCCTGGCGATCCGGAACCGTGCGATTACGCCATCGCCGCCATTCGCGAGATCGTCGACAGCGGGATGCCGACGTTCGGCATCTGCCTCGGTCACCAGTTGCTCGGGCTGGCGTCGGGCGCGCGCACGGTCAAGATGAAGTTCGGCCACCACGGCGCGAATCATCCGGTGCTCGACAAGGATACGGGCCAGGTGCTGATCACTAGCCAGAACCATGGCTTCGCGGTCGACGCGGCTACGCTGCCCGCGAACGTTCGTGTCACGCACGTGTCGCTGTTCGACGGCAGCCTGCAGGGCATCGCGCGCACCGACCGTCCCGCGTTCAGCTTCCAGGGTCATCCGGAGGCGAGCCCGGGGCCGCACGACCTGCGGTATCTCTTCGATCGCTTCGCACAGATGATGACGGCGGCGAAAGACTAGCGATGCCCAAGCGCACTGACATCGAATCGATCCTCATCATCGGCGCCGGACCGATCATCATCGGCCAGGCGTGCGAGTTCGACTATTCGGGCGCGCAGGCGTGCCGCGCGCTGCGCGAGGAGGGCTATCGCGTCATCCTCGTCAACAGCAATCCAGCGACGATCATGACCGACCCGGAGATGGCCGACGTCACGTACATCGAGCCGATCACGTGGCCCGTGGTTGCGAAGATCATCGAACGCGAGCGTCCGGATGCGCTGCTGCCCACGATGGGCGGGCAGACGGCGCTGAACTGCGCGCTGGACCTGGCGCGCGAAGGCATCCTCAACAAGTTCGACGTCGAGATGATCGGCGCGACCAAGAAGGCGATCGACAAGGCCGAGGACCGCGAAAAATTCAAGGCCGCGATGACGCGCATCGGACTGGGATCCGCGCGCTCGGGCATCGCGCACAACCTGGACCAGGCACTCGAAGTCCAGGCGGACATCGGCTTCCCGGCCGTGCTGCGCCCGTCCTTCACGCTGGGCGGCACCGGGGGCGGCATCGCCTACAACAAGGACGAATTCATCGACATGTGCAAGCGCGGGCTCGACCTGTCGCCGACGCACGAAATCCTGATCGAGGAGTCGCTCCTCGGCTGGAAGGAATTCGAGATGGAGGTTGTCCGCGACAAGAAGGACAACTGCATCATCGTCTGCTCGATCGAGAACCTCGACCCGATGGGCGTGCACACCGGCGACTCGATCACCGTTGCGCCGGCGCAGACGCTGACCGACAAGGAATACCAGATCATGCGCGACGCGTCGATCGCGGTGCTGCGCGAGGTCGGCGTCGATACGGGCGGCTCGAACGTCCAGTTCGCGATCAATCCCGCCGACGGCCGGATGATCGTGATCGAGATGAATCCGCGCGTGTCGCGCAGTTCGGCGCTGGCGTCGAAGGCGACGGGTTTTCCGATCGCGAAAGTCGCGGCGAAGCTCGCGGTCGGCTACACGCTCGACGAACTGCGCAACGACATCACCGGCGGGCAGACTCCGGCATCGTTCGAGCCGACGATTGATTACGTCGTCACCAAGGTGCCGCGCTTCGCGTTCGAGAAGTTCAAGCAGGCCGACGACCGGCTGACGACGCAGATGAAATCGGTCGGCGAGGTGATGGCCATCGGCCGCACGTTCCAGGAGTCGCTGCAGAAGGCGCTGCGCGGCCTCGAGGTCGGCGTGGACGGCTTCAACCTGAAGACCGTGGACCCGGAGAAGATCTCGGATGAGCTCGCCTATCCGCGGGCGGAGCGGCTGTGGTACGTGGCCGATGCGTTCGGCGTCGGCATGACGCTCGAAGAAATTCATGCGCATACGAAGATCGACCCGTGGTTCCTGGCACAGATCAAGGAAATCGTCGACCTCGAATTGAAGCTCGACAAGCGCACGCTCGACTCGTTGACGCGGGACGAATTGCGCGAGTTGAAGCGCAAGGGTTTTTCCGACCGCCGTCTCGCTTATCTTTGCAAAGTCTCCGAGGCCGATGTGCGCGCGCGCCGGCATGCGCAGGGAATTCGCCCCGTCTACAAGCGTGTCGACACGTGCGGCGGGGAATTCGCCACGCGAACGGCGTACTTGTATTCGACCTACGAGGACGAATGCGAGGCGGAGCCATCCACCCAGAAGAAGATCATGGTGTTAGGCGGCGGGCCGAACCGGATCGGGCAGGGCATCGAATTCGACTATTGCTGCGTGCACGCGGCGATGGCGCTGCGCGACGACGGATTCGAGACCATCATGGTCAACTGCAATCCGGAAACCGTCTCCACCGATTACGATACGTCCGACCGGCTGTACTTCGAGCCGGTGACGCTCGAGGATGTGCTCGAGATCGTCCACGTGGAAAAGCCGTGGGGCGTCATCGTCCAGTACGGGGGCCAGACGCCGCTCAAGCTGGCGCGCGACCTCGAAAAGTACGGCGTCCCGATCATCGGCACTTCGCCTGACATGATCGACATGGCGGAGGATCGCGAGCGGTTCCAGCAGATGCTGCACCGGCTGAACCTCAAGCAGCCGCCCAACCGCACGGCGCGCACCGAAGAGGCGGCGATGGCCGCCGCCACCGAAATCGGCTACCCGCTGGTGGTCCGGCCGTCCTACGTCCTGGGCGGACGCGCGATGGAAATCGTGCACGAGCCGAGGGACCTCGAGCGCTACATGCGCGAGGCGGTCAGCGTGTCCAACGATTCGCCGGTCCTGCTCGACCGCTTCCTGAACGATGCGACCGAAGTCGACGTCGACGCCATCTGCGACGGCACCGACGTGCTGATCGGCGGCATCATGGAGCACATCGAGCAGGCCGGCGTGCATTCGGGCGACTCGGCGTGCTCGCTGCCGCCGCACTCGTTGTCGGCCGCCGTGCAGGAGGAAATGCGCCGGCAGACGGTGGCGATGGCGAAGGGCCTCAACGTCGTCGGCTTGATGAACGTCCAGTTCGCGATTCAGCAGGACGAGAAGGACCGCGCCGTCGTCTACGTGCTCGAAGTGAATCCGCGTGCGTCGCGCACAGTCCCCTACGTGTCGAAGGCCACCGGCCGGCCATTGGCGAAGATCGCGGCGCGCTGCATGGTCGGCCGCACGTTGAAGGAGCAGGGCGAGGCGGGCGAAATCGTGCCGCCCTATTTCTCGGTGAAGGAAGCCGTCTTCCCGTTCATCAAGTTTCCCGGTGTGGACACGATCCTCGGGCCGGAGATGAAGTCCACCGGCGAGGTGATGGGCGTGGGCGAGTCGTTCGGCGAGGCCTTCGTGAAGAGCCAGCTCGCCGCGGGTGTCAGGCTGCCAGAAGGCGGGAACGCGTTCATCAGCGTCAAGAATGCCGACAAGGCGAAGGTGATCGAGATCGCGAAGATGCTCGCGGCCCTGGGCTTCCAGCTCGTCGCGACAAGGGGAACCGCGACCGCCCTGTCCGTGGCGGGCGTGCCGGTGTCGATCGTGAACAAGGTGGCCGAAGGGCGGCCGCATATCGTCGACATGATGAAGAACGACGAAATCGCGCTGGTCGTCAACACGGTGGAGGAGAAACGCGCCGCGATCCACGACAGCTACGTGATCCGCCGCGCGGCATTGGTCGACCAGATCCCGACGTACACGACGCTGGCCGGCGCGCGCGCGGCTGCGATCGGCATGCGCGTGATGCGCGGCCTCGTGCCGTATTCGATTCAGCAGCTGCACGAGCGGCTGCCGTAACTTCCGAACTGATTGAGTTGACGATGGCAAAAATACCGATGACCGTCGAAGGCGCCTTGCGCCTCAAGGTCGAATTGCAACGGCTCCGGACGATCGACCGTCCCGCGATCATCCAGGCGATCGCGGAGGCGCGCACGCACGGCGATCTTTCCGAGAACGCCGACTACGACGCCGCCAAGGAGCGGCAGGGGTTCATCGAGGGCCGCATCAAGGAAGTCGAGACCAAGCTCGCCAACGCCCAGGTGATCGACCCATCGGGGCTCGACGCCGACGGGCGCGTCGTCTTCGGCGCGACCGTGGACCTCGAAGATATCGAGAGCGGCGACACGGTGACCTACCAGATCGTCGGCGACGATGAAGCCGACATCAAGCACGGGAAGATCTCGGTGAGTTCGCCGATCGCGCGCGCGCTGATCGGCAAGAGCGAGGGCGAAACCGCCGATGTGCAGGCCCCCGGCGGTGTGCGCAGCTACGACGTCCTCGCCGTTCGCTACGTCTAACGCAAGCGCCATCGATTCCACCACTGCGCTTTGCAGCGAGGAGGAGAAAATGCTAGAACTCGCCACGCTGATTGCGCGCCACGCGCGCTTTCGTCCGGACGCGACGGCGGTCGTGTTCGGCAGCGAGCGGCTTACTTACGCACAGTTCTACGCACGCGTCGCACGCGCGGCCAACCTCCTGCGCGCGCTCGGCATCGGCAAGGGCGACAAGGTTGCGACGGTGCTCGGCAATTCGCGCGAGGCGCTCGAGCTGGTCTGGGCAGTGCCGGCCGTGGGCGCCGCGCTGGTGCCGCTCTCCCCGCTATTGATGCCCGCGGGCCTCGCGACGCTGCTGCATGACTCGGACGCGAAGTGCGTCGTGAGCCAGCGTGCGATGCTGCCGACGCTCGAAGCCATCCGCGCCGACCTTGCGCCGCTCCTTCCCGGGCGCGTTCTGCTGATCGATGGCGCCGCGGGCGATTTCGGCGATTACGGCGTGCTCACGGCGGCCCAAGGCGACACGTTCGTGCCGGAATCCTGTCGTCCCGACGACCTTTTCAACATCATGTACACGAGCGGCACGACCGGGCTTCCGAAGGGCATCATGCACAGTCACTACGTGCGCTCGATGTACTGCCTGCTGATGGCCTCCGCGTATCGGATGACGCCTGAGTCGCGCACGCTGCACGCCGGCGCGATCGTGTTCAACGGCGCCTATGTGACGCTGATGCCGACGTTCTATCTCGGCGCGACCTACGTGCTGTTGAAGCAGTTCGACGCCGAAGCGGCGATCGCGACGATCGAGCGCGAGCGCATCACCCACGTCATGCTTGTGCCGACGCAGATCATCGCGATCCTGGCGTCGAAGCAGTACCGGCCGGAGCGGCTGGTGTCCCTCGAATGCATCCTGTCGCTCGGCGCGCCGCTTCTGCAGGAACACAAGGACCGTTTGAACGCCGACCTGCCGCACCGGTTCTACGAGCTCTACGGCTGCACCGAGGGCTTCGTCACTATCCTCGATCGCGACGAGGCGGTGTGCAAGTCAGGCTCCGTCGGTCGCCCCACGCAGTACTTTGAGATGCGGATCGTCGATGCCGAGGCGCGCGACCTACCGATCGGCGAGATCGGCGAGATCGTCGGCCGCGGCCCGATCGTGATGCAGGGATACTACAAGCGTCCCGACCTCACCGCGCAGGCGATCCGCGACGGCTGGGTCTACTCGGGGGACATGGGCTTCGTCGACGAAGACGGATACCTGCACCTCGTCGACCGCAAGAAGGACATGATCGACTCGGGCGGGATGAAGGTGTACCCGAAGGATGTCGAGGAGATCGCCGCGTGCCACCCTGCGATCCGCGAGGTCGCTGTGTTCGGCGTGCCGCACGATAAGTGGGGCGAGACGCCGCTCGCGGCGGTGATCCTCGGAGAAAGCGCGAGGGCGACCGCTGAAGAGCTGCGCAACTGGATCAACGAGCGCGTGGCCGCGCGCTACCAGCGGGTCTCAGAGGTCGTGATCATGAAGGACTTCCCGCGCAGCGCTGCTGGGAAGACGCTCAAGCGCGAGATGCGCGAGCCTTACTGGGCGGCGCGCGAGAAGAAAATCTGAAGGGGAGGCTCACGAACTTGCAACAGCGGAGGGTTTGTACGTTTGCCGTGCGCACCCGGACCAAGGTCACACGCGCACGAATTCCTTGCCTTTGTTGGGGTCGACCACGTACTTGTAGAACGCCTCGTTGACCCTGGCCCAGCTCTTCAGTGCCTTCATGTTGCCGAGCCAGCGACAAATGTTCGGATACGCGCCAAACTTGCAATCGATAGCCTCGCCGCCGAGGACCATCATCGCGCCCAGATAGTCGGCAATCGTGATGTCATCGCCGCAGAGGAACGCGCTTTGTGGCCCGATCAGGCTGTCGTCCAAGACCTTGAGCCAGCCCAGCGCCTTGTCCTTGCCCCACGCCACGGTCCCCGCTTGCACTTTGTCGTCGGGCCGCTTCATGAACGGAAAGATCTGCGGGTAGAGGAATCCGTAGGAAAAGTCCCGGTAAAAACCTGTATTGAGCCAATCCATCCGCTCGTTGACGCGTGCGCGCTTGCGCAAGTCCGATGGATACGCGGGAGAACGAGTTTTCTCGGCGAGATACTTGAGGATCGCCGAGCTCTCCGTCAGGCGGAAGTCGCCGTCCTCCAGCACCGGCACCTGGTGGCTCGGATTGATTGCCGCATATTCCGGCTGGTACTGCTCACCGGTGAACAGATCAACAACCTGGTACTCGAGATCGATGCCGGACTCGGCGGCAAACAACACGATCGGCCGACTCGTCGTCGACACCGGATGATAGTAGAGCTTCACGCCTGCCTCCTCACGCAATATGACACGCCACAGAGGCGTCGGCGCCCCCGCCGGAAGCCGTCTATGGTGATCGGGTGGCGACGGCAGCCGAACGCCAAGCACGGCATTCTGACGCTACGCCGTTGGCCTCGGAGGGTCAAGAAATGCCACTTGCCCTCGACGCAGCGGCTGTCTTCGACCCTGCACCCCGCGCATTGACGAGTGCGATGCCGGCGCCGACGAGCGCCGCCGCGGCAAGAAACGCCGGCGTGATGCGGTCTCCGAGGATGAGATGGCCGAAGGCAACGCCGAAAAGCGGCGCCATGAACGAGAACACCGCCAGGCGTCCCGCGAGATAGGTCGTCAGCAGCCAGAACCACGTCAGGTAGCTCGCGAATGCGACGATGACGGACTGGAACGCCAGGCTCGCGATCGTAATTGGATTCAGGGCGACGACTCCAGGCTCTCGCAGCGCGAGCGAGACGAGCGGAAGAAGTGCCGCTGAAACGACGAGCTGGTAGAACAAGACCTTGGTGGCGGCAATCCTTGCGAGCTTCGTCGCGCGGATCAGCACGGTCGTCGCGGCCCAGCCGATGGCGGCGCCGATTCCGAACGTGTCGCCCAGCAGCGTCGTCCTGTCGACAGTGAATCCTTCGCGGAATGCCACGACGATCCCGCCGAACGCCAACGCGACGCCTATCCATTGCACGCTCGACAGGCGCTCGCCGGGCACGAACAGCGACAGTCCAAGCGCTGTCAGCACGGGTGCCAAATAGACGAAGACGACCATCCTCGCCGCCGTGGTGTAGGCGAGACCGGCGTAGATCAACGCGAATTCTCCGGCGAACAGCACACCGGCGAGCAGGCCTGGAACCAGTGTCCCGTCCGGCCTCCACAACGGAATCCGCCGCCATTGCGCCCACCCCAGAACCAAAACTGCGGCTAGCCCTGAGCGCAACGCACCCTGCATCACGAGCGAGATTCCCGGCGCCGCGAGTTTCACCGCCACTTGCTGGAAGCCCCAGAGCGCCGACAGCAACACCATCAACGCTACGGCAATCGCATCGAGCGGTCGCCGGGTGTCGTGCGGCCGGGGCGGCCTCAAACCTTGCGCCGCCGGCGCGGGGTTCCGCTTGCCGGCTTCCCGCTCCCCGACGGAGGCTTCTTCGCCCACGCCTCGCGCGGATTGGGCTTGGCGCCGAACGATCGCGGCTTCGTCTTCGGCGTGAACGAAGACTTGCGCTTGGCCAAGGGCGCGTCGTCCGCATTGCGGAGCCGTCGCGTCGGCAGCGGGGCGCCTTCAGGGAGCGCATTGAAGCGCGCGGCGCCGCGCGTGCCCTTGCCGCCGATCGGCACATCCAACTGCGCCCCGCGGCGGCGCTCGCGTACCGGGTCGACCGCTGTGCGCGGGCCCGTCTTCGGCGCCTTGGGACGCTTGGCGCCGGATTTGGTAGCCGACCTGGGTTCGCGTTTGGGCGGTGCCGCTCTCTTCGCTTCCGGGTTTGGCCGCCAGACGACGAGCACCTTCCCCAGATGCTGGACCGCGGCGCACTCCATTTCCGCGCATGTCTTCGCGAGCGTTGCTTCGCGGTCGTCGCGCGCGTCGCTGAAGACACGAATCTTGATCAGTTCGTGCTTGAGAAGCGCGAGGTCGATTTCGTGCAGGACTGCGGGGGTAAGGCCATGCTGGCCAACGGTGACGACCGGTTGCAGATGATGGGCTCTTGCGCGCAGCGCGCGGCGCTGCGCAGGGCTAAGGGGGCTCATCCAGCTAGTTTAAAGGAATTGCTGCGGGAGTCGCGTTGATGACATCCGACCCCGGTGCGCACCCATCGGCCACGTTTCGTTCGCGTGGCGGAGCAGCGAGGGCTCGGCGCGGCATCTCCCGATGAATTCGCGAACCTCGTCCGTACGCCAGGCGTCCTTGTAAGCCTGCCAGGCCTGCGGGAGCGATTCGCAACGCAAATCGGCGGGTGCGAACGGAAGGGCGTTCAGCAGTTTTACCTTGCCGTTGGGCACGACCAGGAGCATCGCCTGTGGACTTTCCAGCCGGCGCTCCATTTCGGTGACGATGTCCCACGGATAGATTGAAAGCGCGATGTGCGCGCGGGTCCCGGCGGCGCGATCGCGCAGCGCATCGGCCGCACGCTGCCAATCCTCGTCGCTGCACGCGATCTCGTCCCACGCCGCCGCGGCGCGGCCGATGCGCATCATCGGTCCGGTGACGAACGCGCCGCAGCCAAGCGTGATCGCCAGATCATAGGCAGCCACGATCTCGCCGATGTTGAACCGGTTGGGGACGAACACGAACTGGGGTGCCTGCCCGCGCGCAACAAGTCGCGTGATGGCGGAAGTGGCGGCGGCGAAACTCGATCCCGGGCGCACGCGCGCGTGGGTCGCCGCGGTCGCGCCGTCGACGGAGATCTGCACGCATTGGACGGCAAGTTCGGCCAGGCGGTCGGCGGCGGCATCGTCGATGCGGCTGCCATCGGTCTCGAGCTTGAGGGCGACGCCGCCGTCGGTGAGAACCTCGAAGAGTTCCCAGCAATGCGCGACGCCGAGAGGCTCGCCCCCGCCGAAGGCTGCGTACGGGATGCCGGATTCGACGATGCGCCGCGCTAGATCCAGCGCCTCGTCGCGCCTGAGCTCGTCGGCCCACGCGGCATCAGGACCGGATTCCTCGCAGCACGTGATGCACCGTGCGCCGCAGCGGTTGGTCAGCTGCCAGGCAACGAACAAAGGAGCGCCGTACTCGTCAACCGAGCGCCCCTCCATGGCGGACAGTGACGGATGTTACGTGAAACGGATGTACGGCTGGGCCATCACCTGTTCCGAGACGTCCTCCAGCTTGGGCGTCACCCACACGGGCTTGTCGCCGGCAGCGGTTTTGACGGTCGCCGCAGGGTCGGACAGTTGCGGTGCATCGGCACTGATTTTCATTTCGCTCATTTTTCCTCCGTAGGGTCAGACGTGGGCGACCGGTAGCAACTGCCAGGTGTTCGCTTCCGCATGACGCGATGAATCCGCGATCGCGCGGCGTATTGCCGACAGTACTGAAACATCATGCCAGGCATGGCGGTAGGCTTGCCACGCCTGGGCCAGGGTCTGGGTGCGCAAATCCGCACAAATGTGGGGAAGCGCCGCCGCCACCTTTACCCGTCCATCGGGCAGCACCAGCAGGGTCGCCGGTGGTTCGGCCAGGCTCCCCCGCAGTCCCTCTTCCATGCTGAACGGAACATAACAAAGTTCCATGCCGCCTACAACCTCCCGCTGCCGGTCCAGGATGTCCTGAAACCGCCCATATTGCCCAGCGTCGGGTTCGAGCTTGTCCCAAAGGCGGGCGGCCGTGCCGATGCGCATGAGCCTGCCGGTGTTGAAGCGGAATGCGCCGAGCGACCGGGCCCGCTCGATGACCCGATCCGTTTCGTGAATGTTGAGCCGGGTGGGCGCAAAGGTGACTTCGAGCGGCAAGTCTGCCTCCCGGGCGGCGCGGCAGGCCGCGTGGGCACGGGCGAGCGAGCCACCCGGCCGCTGGCGCTGATAGACGTCCTCGGTGTCGCCATCAAGGCTCACCTGAATGGACCGGATCGGAAGACTGGCGAGCCGGCCCGCGACTTCCCCGTCGAATCGCTGCCCATTGGTTTCGATCTTGAGCCGCACGCCCCTGCGCCCGAGTGCCTCGGCCAACTCGAAAAAATGCGGGACGACGAGCGGCTCGCCTCCGCAGAGCATCACGTAGGGGACGTCGTTGCGGACGATGTCGTTCGCGAGTGCCAATGCCTCGTCCACTGCAAGCTCGCCGGGCATTTTCTTGCCGGGCGCGGACTCCGTGCAGCAATGAAGACAGCAAAGGTCGCAGTCGCGCGTGATCTGCCAGGAGACCAGCAGCGGCGCGTTGAGTTCGTCGATCCAGTGCGGTGCGGAGGTCAATGCCCGGCTCCCAGCAGGACACCGAAAATGAACAGACCGACCGCAACCGCGTAGCAACTCACGATGCTGCGGATGGCGCCGACAAATTGCCGCGGCTGCTCGAACGTCGGGAAGGCGCGTCGGGCGCTGGCGACGAGGAGCGGCAGTGCGAGCAGCGCGGCGAGACACGTCGGCGGAAAGACTCGTGCCGCCACGCCGGCCGCCGCCGCCGCCAAACCTCCGGCGGCCAGACCAAG
The DNA here is from genome assembly GCA_963755065.1 of uncultured beta proteobacterium. Taxonomy (GTDB): domain Bacteria; phylum Pseudomonadota; class Gammaproteobacteria; order Burkholderiales; family Casimicrobiaceae; genus VBCG01. The sequence continues at coordinate 190,225 of CAVWIM010000001.1, read as the reverse complement.
ATAGAGAAGGACGGCGCGGCGTCGCCCCAGGCGCACCACGAGGTTGCGCTTGCCGACGAGTCGATCCTGATGGAAGTCGGGAATCGCATTGACCACGGCGAGCGACATGATGAGTAGACCCGGCACCAGCGATGCCCACAGCGCGCCCCACGACACTTCGCCGGTGTGCAGGTAGAGGCTGCCCAACACCATCCACGGACCGTACGACAAAGCGATCACGGTCTCGCCCAAACCGCGATAGGCCCATCGGATCGGCGGCGCCACATAGAAGATGGCGGCCATGCCCCCGAGTAAAGCGAAGGCCAGGATCGGCCATCCGCCGCGCACCGTCAGGTACACGCCGACCGCGAGCGCGCCGGCGAACGCGGCCACACCCAGCCACAGGATCGCATCGGACATTGGAGGCAGGTCGTCCGGATTGAAGACCCGGTCCGTCCCCATCCGTGAATCGAAGTATTCGTTGAAGGCCTCGACGCCGACGACGGCAAGCACCACGCCCGCAAGGCCGCTCCAGAAGATCGGCGCGTCGAACCGGCCGGCCATCGCGTAAGCCCAGGCGGCGCCCAGCAGATAGGGGAGCAGGCCGGCATAGAGAAAGAACCGGTAGCGCACCATGCTCACCACGTGCAGGAAGCGCCGGAGCGGCGACTGCGCCGCGCCGAACCGGGAGTGCGGCGCCGCGATCAGAGATGGACCCATTGGTGCAGCGACGACGTCTTGAGCGGATCGTTGGCGAGGTCGTGCACGAATTGCGCGACTCGCGGGTCCTGCCAGGCGCGCTGGAAATTTTCCCAGATCTCCGCGAGCGAATGCGTGCGCAGGTCGCCGCAGATGAAAGGCAACGCGTTGATGAGCTTGACCAGCCCGTTGGGGAGCACGATGAGCAGCGCGGCCGGGTGATGCAGCCGGTAGCGCAACTCTTCCAGCAATCCCATCTCGTGGAAATGCACGCGCATCCGGCCGCGATACTCATCCGTTTTCGCGTGCAGCGTCCGGAAGAATTCCTCGTACTGCGCCTCCGACGGCGCGAGCAGGTGCCACGTCTTCACGGCATTGCCGGTGTACATCGTGCGGCCCGTGTAGAAGCTGTAGGCGCCCAGCTCGTACGCCAGGTCCACCGCGGCGCCGATTTCATGGATATTGAAGCGCGTCGGGGAATAGTTGATCTCGATCGGAACGCCGGCGGCGCGCAGATTGCGCGTGCCCTCGAGCGCCGTGTTGAACTCCCCACGCACCCGCATCTTGTTGAAGGTCTCGCGCGTCGCCCCGTCGAAGCTCACCTGCACGGCTTTGACGCCCAGACGCTGCAGACGCTCGCAGTTGGCCGGCGTGAGGAAATGGCCGTTGGTCTCGACCTTGAGCTGGCCCCCGCGCGAGCAGACGTACTCGACCATCTCGAAGAAATGCGGATGGACCATCGGCTCGCCGCCCGAGAACGACAGATACGGCACCTGCTGGTCCAGCAGTTGGGCGAGCACGCCCATGACTTGCTCGCGGGTCAGCTCGTCGCGAAACGCCTTGCCCGGACCGCTCTCCTCGATGCAATGCAGGCACGCGAGATTGCATTCGTTCGTGATCTGCCACGCGACGTAGAGCGGCGCGCCCAAGTCTCCGGATTCCGTTGCGGCCGGCGTCTTGGCGGGAATGATCGCCGCCGTATCGGACGCCATGGTGCTCACGTTGTCGTTCCGTCCAGCAGGCCTTTTTCGCGCAGGTCGGCGATAAAGGCGACGACTTCGCGCTCGACCGCGCCGTCAGTGTCGCGGAAGCGCTCCTTCAGCGTCGACACGATCTCCCGCTCATCGCGACCGGCTTGCAGTTCGCGCACGACCGCGGCGGCGGTTGGATTCAGCGTGTAGACCTTTTCGGAGCGCGTCTCGAAGAGGACCGCGCCGAATTTCTCCTCACGAAACTTGACGTATTTGGCGAGCCGCATGCAAATGTCCAGTCCAAAAATGGAAGTCTAGCGAGAAATCGGCCCGGCGGGGCGCCGGCCGCGCGACAGGTCCGCGACCCCCATAGCTTCACCGCACCGACGCCGCTGACGCACGAGCTCAACAGGGGTGCCGGCCGCGCGGGCGGAATTTCAACTGCGCTTGGCGTCGAGGCTCAATTCCGGCCATTTGCGGCCGTGACAGGCCGGATTGCTGCAGAAATTGCCGCCGTCGGTTCCCCACTTGATGGGGCCGTGGCACATCGCACAGGACTGGTCGACCTGCGAGCGGTGATCGTGCATCCAGTTGGGCGCCCCGTGGCTGTCAGGCGGCGTCAGGTCCGGCGCGACGGTCGAGGCGACCGAGTGCTGGCCGTTTTCCCTCTGCACCTGCGGCAGCGCATGGCACAGCGTGCACTGCAGACGCACCGCCTCGCCCTTTTCGTTCATGTGCTTGCCGTCGTGGCAGCGGAAGCAGCCGGGAGAATCGAAATGCCCGACGTTGTTCGGGAAGTCCTTCCAGGTGAGCGTCTTGCCGTTGTGATCGCCGGAAAACGACGTCAGCATCAGGATCTGCTGCATCGTGTCGGCGAACTTCTTCTCGGCGTCCTTAGCCTTCGCAGGAACATCCTTAGGCGCTTCCGCGGCGATGATCTGGGCGAACTTCGCGGCGCGCTCCTTGTCCGGGCCACCGATGCCGGCGGACTTCTGGATGATCGTATCCGAACGCGCCTTGATCGACGGCAGGATGGTCCGGTCGATACGCCCTTCCTCCATCGCGTCGTCGACCAGTCTCGCCGGATTGGTGAAGGGATGGCCCGAGGCGTTGTGGCAGTCAATGCAGTCTATCCGCCTCTTTTCCATCTTCTCCGCCTCGGCGCGGGTCACGCCGGCGGTGGCGTCGAAGTAGGTCGCCTTCACCTTGCCGTCGTAGCCGCGGACCTCGACCAGCGGGATCTTCTGCTTCTGCGGATCGAGCGCGACGTACTCGACGTCTTGCGCGATGTGCCAGTGGATGCCCTTGGCCACGGCGCCGCCGGGCCGGAGTTGCGGAGTGATGTCCTTGTCGCCGCTGGCGAGTGCAGGCCCCGCCCCGGTGTGCATCTGCAGCGTCGTGCGCCCCTGCGTGCTCTTCGGATCCGATCCGAAGCGATACTTGTAGCGGATCGTGTCGTCGTGTCGCGACTCGGGCCAGTGGCACGCTTCGCACGATTCCCGCGCCGGACGCAGGCTGTGCGTCGTGATCGGCCGCTCGTAGCCGACGATCATCCCCCAGAGCTCGTTGATGTGCGCCGGCTTGATCGCCATCAGCTGGAGCGTCGAAAGACGGCCCATGTGGCACTCGACGCAGTTGACGCGGGCGTGAAATGACGCCGCATGCGCAACGGGCTCCTCGGGATGGACTGCGTGACAGGCGTTGGTGCAAAACGCGTTGCTGTTGCTGTATTCCCAGGCAACGATGCCGCCGGCGCCGAGGATTGCCAGGGCGATTCCGCCGGCGACGATCGTCATCGCCATACCCACCATGAAGGTGCGCCGTCCCAATGTGATCTTCATTGCCGATTTCCGATGTTTTGCACGTGAGTTTCCTCCTGCGCCTAGAGGGAGTGGCGCCCCGTTCACTGATCGGCGGGCCGCTGCAGATCGCGGCGCGCGGATATCCACAGCCGCTCGCCGCGAGTATACCTAGAACAAGCCGGAAACAATCAACACGATCGCGACGATGCCCAGCACGAGCGCGGTGCCTCCGACGATCCACCCGAACCACTGGGACTCCGCCGTCGGCGGCGTCGTTTCGTTTGCCGCGAGGCGGCCTTCCCGGCTCAGGCGCTCATACTCGACCGGGCGCTCGTTCTTGAGCTCGTGCTCCGAGATGCGTCCGGTGAAGACCACGGTGTCCATCGGGAACTTTGCCGGCCGCAGGTGGCCGTTGAAGAAGTGGATGGTGAAGATGAACCCGACGGCGAGCAGCGCCTCCTCGCCATGCACGAGCGATGCGATGTTGAATACCCAGCCAGGCAGGAGGCGGGAAAAGAACAGCGGGAACCACAGCAGCAGCCCGGAGCCGCCGATGATGAACATCCCCCAGAACACCGCCCAGTAGTCGAATTTCTCCCAATAGGTCCAGCGGTCGAACTGCGGGCGCGGGCCGGCGCCGATGAACCACTTGAAGTTGCGATACATGTCGATGGCGTCCTGCGGCTGCGGCACCATCGAATCGGGTCCCCACAGAACGCTCATGAGCCGACCCGCGGTCACTGCCCGCGCGACCACCATGACGACGTGGGTGACGAAGACCACGATCATGACGAACGCGCAGATGCGGTGAACGCGTCCGGCATTCTCGAAGCCGCCGAGGATGCCGGCGAGTGTGGCGGCCCATGGCTTGTCGGCGAAGATCAGCGGCAATCCGGAAAGGGCGCAGCCAACGAAGCTCAGCATCAGCAGCGCGTGCAAGACGCGCTGCGCCGGCGTGAAGCGGCGATAGTAGCGCTGCGCCGCGCCGTGGCCGCCTGCCGTTGGAGCAGTATTCGAGGCGATGGACATCAGTGCTTCTCCCCGCCGTCATCGGTGCCTGCCGCTCGCCGGCCACCGCCCAATTTCTCGCGCAGCTCGCGGTAGAACCAGAACAGCGTATGAATGCCGAAGAACCCGAACACCCCGATGAGCAGGAACTCCATGAACTTGGCGGAATAGTAGTAAAACGGATTGCGAGCCTTGTCGTGCCGGTTCGCGTGCGGATCGAAGCTCGCAAAGTTGGCCGTCGCGGCGGCGTGACAGGTCTGGCATGTCTTCAGCCGATTCTGCGCCGACACCCTCGATGCCGGGTTCGACGCCGGCAGAACCTCGTGCGCGCCGTGGCAGGAAGCGCAGGTCGCGACGTGTGCATACCCGAGCGCGGTCACCTGTCCGTGGAACGTGTCGCGGTAACTGGACAGGTAATCCTGGTGGCATGTGCCGCACTCCTTGATCACGTCGACCTGGAACTTCGTCGATTCGTGCTGCTGGATCCCGTGCGCCGAGTGACAATCCGTGCATCCCGGCGCGGCCATGTTCCCGTCCTGCCGGAGCTTGCCGTGCTGGCCCTTCAGGAAGGCCGCGCGTTCGGGCTTGTGGCAGCCGCCGCAGGTGTCGGGGATGTTCGCGCGACTGGTATGACTCTTCTCTTCGCCTTTGGCGCGTATGTCGTGCGCACCATGGCAGTTGGTGCAGGTCGGCGCCGAACCCTGGGCCGCGCCTTTCAGCGCCTTGCCGTGGATGCTGTCGTGGAACTTGCTGGTGATGTTTCCGCCGGGGAGCTTGGCTTGGGCGACAACGATGTCGCTGCCGTGGCATTTCGAGCACGTGGCCTCGACGTTCGCGTGATTCGTGCGCGAGTCGGGGTCTTGCGAGCGCTTGATGTCGTGTGTGCCGTGGCAATCGGTGCAGGTCGCGGCGACCGCATTGCCATCCTTGCGCGCCAACCCGTGCACGGTGCCGGCGTACTCGGTGACCGCCTTGTCGTGGCAGGTCGCACAATTGACTGGTTTAAGTTTCTCGCCGTGCGGCAGCTTCTGCGCCGAGACGTCGCTGTGGCAATCGGTGCATTTGAGGGAGAGGCTGCCGTGGACCGACGTCTTGAACCGGTCGGAATCGACGGCGATGGATTTGCCGCCCGCGCCCTTTGCCTCCTTGTCGGCGTGGCACATGAGGCAGGTGTCGTTCACGCTCACGGCCGGAGTGTTGGCCGGCGCGGGCGTACGCGCCGGCGCCGCGGCGACGAGAAACGCTAACAGAAACGCGCAAACCGCTGCAGCCGAGCGGACGGCAATCATTGGGCTTCCTGGCGGTGCGCGTGAATTGGCGTCTTCCGTTGGTCGCTGCCCCCAAACTGGTGCGACCCGGGTACGGGGAATGCTGACATGCCGGCTCGACCACGGTCTTGACTTGCATCAACCCAGTCCCCGACCAGGCGCCCAGAATAGGCATCTATCCGCGTCGCCGTGATGGCGACAGCGCGTGGCAGCAGCACTCCATTGCGAGTGAGTCAACGTGAGAGCAGTGCTAAAGTCGGGACGCACGGTTCCGCTCGGAACCTTGGCGCTGGTTGCCGGGATGTTTTTCAATTCGCCAGACGCGGCCGCCCTCGATGTCATCGCAGCGCAGACGCTTGCGCGTCAGAGTGGCTGCCTGCAATGCCACGCCGTTTACCAGAAGAAGATCGGGCCGGCATGGAAGGATGTGGCCGGTAAGTACCATGCCGATCCCGACGCCAGGCAAAGGCTGTTCAAGCACGTTACGACGGGCCGCAAAGCGAAGTTCGACGACGGCCACGAGGAACCCCACCCGATCGTCAAGACGAACGATCCCGCGCGCATTGATAATCTCGTGGATTGGATTCTCGCTCTTCCGGTCGCTGCTCCGGTCGACGTCAAGGCCGCGCAGTCACTCGCGGTCCAGAGTCGCTGTCTCAAATGCCACGCGGTCGACGTCAAGAAGGAGGGGCCGGCCTGGAAAGACGTCGCCGCCAAATACCTGGGCAGCGTCGGCGCCGAGGACAAGCTCTACAAACACGTTACGACGGGTCGAAAAGCAAAATTCGACGACGGTCACGAAGAAAGTCATCCCATCGTCAAGACCCGCGATCCCGACCGGATCAACAATCTTGTGAATTGGATCCTGTCACTGAAGTAGTGCCCGGATGAATCACAGTCGAGGCGAAGGTTGCAGCCCTCTGCGAGCGTTGCACAATTCTCCTTTCTCAGTGCGTCGTACGGCTAGTTTGTTGAAATTTGACCAAAATCAATTCGCTCGCCGGTTTTTTGAGAAATAGTCTGATTTTGATAATGAAATGTTCGCAAACGGAGGTGACGTGCATCGTGTCGTTGTCGCCCACAGCGGATTGTTTTCCTCCTGGGTCCGTGCACGCATTGCCGTCCCCACAAATCGCCTTTCCGCCCATGGGATAGACATGAACCGAAACCTGATCATTCGTCCGGCCGCCGCGTACGCGGCGTTGTCGTTTGCGGCATTCGCGCTTCTGATTTCGGGCGAGGCCTTGGCCGTCGACGCCGAGGCCGCGCAGGCGCTCGCCAGACAAAACAACTGCTTCAAGTGCCATGCGGTCGACAAGAAGAAGGTCGGCCCGGCATGGAAGGATGTCGCCGCCAAGATGAAGGACGACAAGGACGCGGAGGCGAAGCTCGTCAAGCATCTCACGACCGGTCCCAATGACCATCCGATCGTCAAGGCGAAGAGTCCGGACGACACCAAGAATCTGGTCCAGTGGATCCTGTCACTGTAACGGACGAAGGCAGGCAATTGGCATCGACGAAACTACGACGGCAAGAGACGCGCGAACACGACTGCGACTAGACAGCAATCCGCACGACACCACTGCGACACGCAAAGGACCCTCCGACATCGGAAGCACGCATGGCCGAATCCAGTCCACCTGCATCGCGTTGGCGTCGGCTGCGCGATTTCTTCCTGCGGCCGCCGGCAATTTCCCTCGTGTCCGTCGTCGCGCTCGGCATGATTTCGGGTCTCGTGTTCTGGGGTGCGTTCAACACCGGGATGGAGGCGACGAATTCACTCGGCTTCTGCACGTCGTGCCACGAGATGCGCGATACGGTGTTCCAGGAATACAAGGAGACCGTGCATTACAAGAACCGCTCGGGGGTCCGGGCGGCCTGCCCCGACTGTCACGTGCCGAAGGATTGGACCCACAAGTTCGTGCGCAAGGTCCAGGCGAGCCAGGAACTCTACGGCAAGTTCATCTCGGGCGTGATCGACACGCCGGAAAAATTCGAAACGAAACGAATGGAACTCGCGGAGCACGTGTGGAAGACCATGAAGGAAAGCGATTCGCGGGAATGCCGCAATTGCCATACCTGGGATGCCATGGACCCCGCAAAGCAGCACCCGCGTGCGCGAACCAAGATGGCGCAAGGGCAAAAGGAAGGCAAAACGTGCATCGACTGCCACAAGGGCATCGCCCACCTGCTGCCCAAGGAATATGTCGAAGATGAGGAATGACCGGCCCTGCGCCGCAAGTTCGATGAACGGGAGAGCGTGATGGCGACAGCCATCTGGACAACCTTCGCTGTCGGCATCATGATCGGCATGTTTGCGGGGTGCGTGATCGTGGTGGCCGCGTCGATCCGGTTTCTCGAGAATGCACTGGCGAAGCGGCGCCGGCGAATAGGGGGTACGCGATGAACGCAAGTGACCGACCACCTGTCGAGAGGCGCTCTTCGCTGATGATGTCTTTCCAATTGTTGATGGCCGTCGTTCTCGTTCTTGCACTGGCGATCGCGCCGGATCCGGCAAAGGCCCAGGGCGGTGGGCGCAGCGGCAAGGAAGTGGTAGACAAGGTGTGCATCTCCTGCCACGGTTCAGGAGTTAACGGTGCGCCGAAGATCGGCGACACGAAGGCCTGGAGCAAGCTGGCGGCGCAGGGCCTCACCAGTCTTACCAAGAACGCGATCAACGGGATTCGGAAGATGCCACCCCATGGGGGCAATTCCGGTCTCACCGATGTCGAGATCGAGCGCGCGATTACCTACATGGTCAACCAGTCCGGTGGCGACTGGTACGAGCCCACCGACAGGACAAGCAAAGCTACCGAACGCAGAGGCGAACAGGTCGTGGGTCTCTATTGCGGCAAGTGTCACGAGACCGGCGCAGGCGGAGCGCCCAAGATTGGGGACAAGGCGGCCTGGGTACCACGACTCACGCAAGGGCTCGATCCGCTGGTTCGCTCGGCGATCAATGGACACGGAGGAATGCCTCCTCGAGGCGGCGCGCCCAATCTCACCGACGCCGAATTGCGGAACGCGGTCGTCTACATGGTGAATGGCGGCGCGGGCCCGGCCAAGGCCGTCGCCGCCGCGGGCGCTGCAAGTGGCCCGAACGTCAGGGTGATCGAAGGCATGATCATCAACTTCGGTGTCATTTCCGCGGATGCAATACGCGGCAGTCCCGAGAAGTATCCGAAGAACGTATATGGCGACGCGCCGTCCGCGCCCGAGCAATACTATGTGACAGTCAGCCTGTCCGACGCCAACAATGGCAAGCGCATCGCCGATGCCGCGGTGAAGGCGCGCGTTTCGACTGCGGCGGGCGCCGGTCCGGAGAAGACGCTGCAGCCCAACCCGACGCCAGATTCACCGACCTACGGAAATTACTTCGCCATGGCCGGTACGGGTCCGTATCAGATAATCCTGCACATCAAGCGACAGGGGCCCGGCGAGGTCGTTGAAGCAAAGTTCGAGTACAGGCACTAATTCAGCGGGCCCGCTGTTCGGTCGGGGCATCCGGGTCGCCACGCGCGCGCAGCATGGACGCGGCGACGAGTTCCGCCAAGTCGCGAACGGCGATTTCGGTCGTCTTTCCCAGCGCCGACACACCGTCGGACATCATCACTGCGCAATACGGGCAGGCGGTCGCGATGACTTTCGGCGCGTGAGGCAGCGCCTGCTCTACCCGAACGATATTGATCCTCTTGCCGATCTTTTCGTCGATCCACATTCGCGCGCCGCCGGCGCCGCAACACATCGATTTCTCGCGCGCGAGGCCGAACTCCAGCGGCGAGTCGCGCGTGACCCGGCGGATGATCGCGCGCGGCGCCTCGTATTCGCCGTTATGCCGGCCGAGATAGCAGGGCTCGTGATAGATCACGCGCTCGAACGTGGCATCGAGCCGGATCCGGCCCTCGGCGAGAAGCTGCGCGATAAGCTGAGTATGGTGAACGACTTCAAATCGGCCACCGAACTCCGGGTACTCGTTGCGCAGCGAATTGAACGCGTGCGGGTCGCCGGTGACGATCCGCGTGACGCCAAGGCCGTTGAGCGTGCCGACGAGCGTCGCCGCCAATTGCTGGAACAGCATCTCGTTGCCCGCGCGGCGCACACATTCCCCGGTCGACGTTTCAGCCACGCCGAGAATTCCGAACTTGACGCCTGCCTCGCGCAGGATTTCCACGAAGGCGCGGGCGACCTTCTGCCCGCGCGGGTCGAAGGATTCGGCCGAGCCGACGTAATACAGATAGTCGAGTTCCTTAACCTCTTCGGGCGTCGTGACGATCGGGACGTCTAAGTCGCGCGCCCAGTCGGCGCGCGCGTCGGCCGGAAATCCCCACGGATTGCTCTGCGACTCGTAGGCCGCGAAGACGGCCTTCAACTCGTGCGGGAACTCCCCGTCCATCATCACCCGGTGCTGTCGCATCCGGAAAAATCGCGGCAGATGCTCGAGCTCGATGGGGCACGCCGCTTCGCAATAACCGCACGTCGTGCACGCCCACAGCGTGTCCTCGCTGATCACGTTGCCGACGAGCGCCGGCAGCGCCTCGTCGGCAGGCTCGGGCGCGACGATGTGCTCGCGCTCCCCGAGCAGATGGTGCTTGAGGCTCGTGTGCACCCACATTTGCGCCAACGGCTTGCCGGTCAGGAACGTGGGGCAGGCATCCTTGCACCGGCCGCACTCGGTGCAGGTGAAGACATCGAGACCTTCCTTCCACGTGAGGTCTGCCGCCGTAGTCACGCCGACGCGAAGGTCAGCCGCATCCGCGTCGTCGCCGAGCATCTTCTCGAGGTCGACCGACGGCACCCGGTTGGCGGGACGTCCGCGGCGAAAGAACAGCGTGGGCAGCGCGGTGACGATATGGAAGTGCTCACCGAGCGGAAGGATCACCAGGAACGTGAGGACGACGACGAGTTGCGTCCAGTACGACAGGACGTAACCGGCCTTCAGCGCTTCAGGCGAGAGCCTGGACAGCGCGTCGGCCACACGGCGCCCGGCAAAGGCGAACGCGCGCTCGTGCGCAATGCCTGCGTCGCTGCCTGCGAAGAGCGCGAAGCGGAACCCGTCGAACAGGAAATCGGTGATCATGATCGCGGTGATCAGCGACAGGATCAGCAGCGCCTCGCGATTCGCCTCCAGCCGCATTGGCCTTTGCACGTAGCGCCGCCAGAATGCATAGGCGAGCGCGGCCAGCACTGCGAGTTCGACCACGTCCTTGCCGGCGGCGAAGAGGCCGCCGGCGATGCCGGGAACGGCAAACGGCTCGTAGTAGCCGATGATGAGGAGCTGCACCTTGCGCGCAAGCAGCGCCATGAATCCCAGGAAGATCACCGCATGCATCACGCCCGGCTTCCACTCGCGGCGGATCATGCGCAACTGCAGGAAGCCGTTGGTCGCGACGCTCGCAAGCCGCGCCCACGGACGGTCCCAGCGCACCTCGGGCTTAAGGTGCGTCACGATCCCGAGTTTCCGTGCGGCCAGGAACCCGAAGGCCGCGAAGGAGACGAGCAACAGCAGTGATGTCGTGATCGGGCCCATCGGTTTGCAGTAGCTCGCCTCCCCGAATGCCGATACTACAGGGGCCCGGCGGAATTCCGCTTCGAAGACTTCAGGTCAGGCGATCTTGCGACGGAGCGCCGCGTAGCGTACTTCCGCCTTCTTGCCGAACAGGGGGTCGTCGATGTGCTGTATCGCGGCGTTGATCTCCGCCCAGTCATCGTCGCTCAGCAGCTTGGCCGCCACGGGAAGGATCGCGGTTTCCTCGATGATCATGTGGCGACGGAATTCCGAGAGATACGCCCGGCCGGGTGCCTCCACGTGCTCGCGCGACGTAATCGACCCGTCGATGATTTCGTCGAGGGCATGAAGCAGTGCTTCTCCGGTTTCCTTCAGCTGCGCGTGCTGGCCAGCCAGTTCGTCGACGATCGCACGCGCGCCGGGCTGGCGCTCCTTGATCCGCGCGAACGCGAGGTCCTCCTTGGGATGGTGCAGCACGTCCGGGTAATGCGTCATGTAGAACATGATGTCCAGCATCAATTCATAGTCGGGCGACTCGCCTTTGTGAAAACGCTCGAGCTCGGCCTCCAGGCGGTTCAACAGCGCCGCGAAATTGACGTGCTCCGCGTGCCAGAAGGCGATGGAGTCGGACATGGATTGCCTCGCTACTGGAATGCTGCGGCTCGCTGCATCAACTCGGAGAGATTCGGCTCGGTTGGATCGCGCGGTTTTCCCGGGTGGATGATCGAAACCTGGCAGCTCTCGGCCGCCTCGACCAGTTGCGCGTAGGTGCCGGCCGTGATGTCCGCGATGTACGCCTGCTTGTTTTCATTGTAGGCGAACATCTTGTTGTTGATACCGGTGCATTCGTTGCAGGTCGTGCAGCGCGGGGTCTCGATATACGCCTCTTCGGGGGCCTTGGGGGCTTCCGCCTCGGCACTTGGTGCCGGCGCGAGCGTCGCTGTGGTCGCGGCTTCCGGCCCCGCGACGGCGGCGGGGGTCGCGGGCTGCGCGCGCTCTTCGCGCTCCGTGCGCTCGCGGGCGAGCAGGCGCTCGGCGTGGGAGTTGTGAACCCCACCGAGTTCCTGGAGACTGTGCCACATCTCCCGGCAGCGGCGCGCTTCGCGCAGCAGCTTCTCGTCGACGATCACCTTCTGCAGCGTATCGTCGCGGCCGACCATCAACAGGAACGGCACGATTTCCAGCGAGCCCGTGTTCTCGCGCTCGAGACATTGCCCGGCTGGCAGCATGTTGGCCGTCCAGCCCGCGCGTGGAACCTGCGCAAAGTGCCGCGCGTACCGGCGATCGCAGGCAATGAAATCGACCGGCGTAAACGCGAGATCCTGCGTGGCCGTCTGGTGTTTCTCGTCCTCATACGCGAAGTTGCGCACCGGCCAGTCCGCGCCGACATCGGGATTGGCCTGCAGGTCGAAGCGCGATGCCCAATCGGTGCCGGCCGAGGGGTCGTAGGTGAACGCCGGGAACACTCGCGAGTCCATCGCCGCCGCCGCGCAAAGATAGGGTGGCAGATCGCCTGTCGTCCCGGGCGCACCCGAAAACACGCAGAAGAGCGCGGCGCCTGGATAGGAGAGTCCCTTGTGCAATTGCTCACGGTGCTGGAACAGGCTCGAGCTTGCCGATTGCAGCACGTAGACGTCGCCCAGGCCGATTGCCATGTGCGTGAGCTGGCGGCTGCGCATGCCGAAGCCGATGTGGCCGCCGCCGACCGCGGATTCCTCCAGGATATCGTCCGTCTGCACGAGGACCTTCATGGGCAAGCCGGCGGACAGTATCTCCGACAGCGTGGACGTCTCGGCCGCGTCGAGCCGCCGCGCGTTCACGCACACGAGGTAGTCGGGAAACAGCGCGGCATCCGCCGGTTCGAGCCCATCGGCTCCATACCCATCGAAGAGGGCGGCGTGTTTCTCCTCGCGATATTCGCCGGCGATTTCGAGTTCCGCCACCGCAATCGCCTTGGCGACTGCCGTCAGCAGCCCCAGCCGCTCGCGGTACGCGGTGAGCGCTTTGACGCACGATGCATACACGAACGTGTAGGGCAAATGCACGCCGCGCGCAGTTCCGCTGCCGAAATGGAACGGCTGCGACTCGAGAAGCGTCAGCAGCGCGAGGATCCGCTTCCGGCGCGATTCCGGCAGCGTCGCTTCCGGTGCGGCCTTGGTGAGCAGGCGCGACATCGCGCCGAAGTCGAATAACTCGGCGTGCAAATCGCCGATCGACGCCTTGAGGCTTTCTGCGCTACGGCCGGCATCCGAGCGGTTGAAGTCCGCACGGAGAATGTCCGAAAGCTTCTGCGTGAGGCGGGCGATGATGCCGCGCAACCGCGCTGCCTTCGCATCCTGCACTGCGCTCCACGCGTGGGTGAGGAGGCGGCGGGGCAACGAGGCGTCGCAATCGGCGAGCGCTCCGTCGATCTTGAGGGTGGCCCGGGCGCGGCTGAGACTGTCGCGCAACAGTTCGTCGTCGCGCGCCCCGAGGCGCTCCGCGGCCATGTCCCACAGTGCCGAAAGCGATCCTTCGACGCCCTCGGCCAGCAGCGTCCGCAGCTGCCGCTCGAGGCGCAGCACGTGCCGGGTCACCCGCTCGCCATCGTCACTCTGGGCCAAATCCTGCAGCACGCGATCGACTATGGCGGAGAGCGCCTCCACGCGGCCCGCACCGGGACCGTCGCCGACCAGCACGAGCGGAAAGTCGTAGCGCAGCGCCGTGAGATCGCGGTAGCGCGCGAGCAACGCGGGCCGCAGCGCGAGCGCGTCGACGGCTTCGAGGCCGGTGGCGGGCCTCTTGCCTGTGAGGTGAAACGCAACTTGCGATTGAAGCAGGGCTTCCATGAGAACGTTCCCGGATGTCAGGCGCTGCGGCGCAGGTCACCGTCGGACCCCTGCGGCCAGACGGTGAACTTGTCGAATTCGGCTTCAAGCCCCGCCCTGATGCGCGCGGTGGTTCGCAATTCGCCTGTGCCGCGCAGATCCTCGTAGCAGGGAACCTCCGGATTGCGGTACAGGATTCCGACGGGAATGGGGTCGATGCTCGACGCGACGGTGCGCGCGCGATCGAGGTCCGCCGGATCGTGCTGCTCCTGGTTCCTGTAGACCTTGGCCAGGCTGGAAGAAATCTCAAGGCCCCGTTCGTGGTGCAGCAATTTCACCTTTTGCGGGTCGTGCAGCCAAGGCTCGAGCAATTTCGGCAGCCACTCCGGGCAGCGCTGGACGATGCGCACGAACGAGAAGCCCCGGTGGTGAAAAGCCGCCTTGACCACGTCGTAGAGAAGTTCCGGTATCCAATCGACGACCTGCGCGACGAACGATACGTTTTGGACGCCGAGCGTCACCGTGAGTGGATTGAGCGCCTCGAGGTAGCTGCCGCGCGGGGTCGTGTTGCTCTTCAGTCCCTTCGGCGACGTCGGCGACGCCTGCATCTTGGTCAAGCCGTAGATCTGATTGTCGTGCAGGAACACCGTCATGTTCATGTTGTAGCGGATCGCGTGAATCCAGTGCGCCGCGCCGATGCTGCAGCAATCGCCGTCCCCGGTGTTGACGAATACGTTGAGGTCGGGACGCGCCATCCGCACGCCTTCGGCGATCGGCAAGGCGCGGCCGTGAATACCGTGGAAGCCATAGGTCTTCATGTAATGCGGGAACCGGCTCGAGCAACCGATCCCCGACACGAATACGGTCTTTTCCGGCCGCAACTGCTCGTCGCGGCAGAGGCGCTGGACCGCGGCCAAGATCGCGTTGTCGCCACAGCCGCTGCACCAGCGCGGCACACCGCTCTGGTAGTCCTCGAGCTCGTGGCGCTCCTCGTAGAGCTTGATCATGCAGCGGCTGGTCGCGGTCGTCATCGTCATTGCCTCAAGGTTGCGATTCGCTCGTGAATCAGCTGGCACAGCGTCCCGGGCTTGATCGGTTGCCCGCGGACCTGACTCCAGCAGTCGACGTCGACCAGGTACCGGGCGCGCAGCAGCATCGCCAGCGCGGAATACCGGCGATTCGTCTCGTCGATGATCTCTTCTTCGGGGCTGTCGCTCCAGTTGCCTTCGATCGTCATGACCTTGCGGAAGCGGCTCATCGCCTCCTTGATGCCCGGCGGCAACGGCTGCAGAAAGCGCAGGTGCATCGATGACACTTTCGCGCCTTCCGCACGCGCACGCTCGACCGCTTCCTCGATCGTCCCCTTGGTGCTGCCCCATCCGATGAGCAGCAGATCGCCTTCGTCGTCCCCAAGCAGCGTCGGTGCCTTCAGCGTCTTGGCCAGCGCTGCGAGCTTCAAGCTGCGCGCGCGCAGGCTCTGCTCGTTCGTTTCCGGGTCGTAGGCAACGTGACTCAGTCGGTCGTGCGCGAGACCGGTGACGGTATGCATGCCATTGGGCTGGCCGGGGATGAAGCGGCGTGCGATGCCGGTGGTCTCGTCCCAGTCGTACGGTTTCGAACCCGGTGGCAGCGGACTCTGATCGAACGGCGGCGCGACCCAGGCTTCGCTGAATTGCGGCCTCGCGAACGGCGTCTGCGATGTCGCGAGGTTGGCGTCCGAGAGTACGACGACGACCATGTTGAACGTCTCGGCAATCCTGCGCGCCGTGATGATCGAGTAGAAGCAGTCCTCGATCGTCGCCGGCGCGAGCACGACCTTTGGCGCGTCGCCATGACTTCCGAACATTGCCGTGAGCAGGTCGCCTTGCTCCGCCTTGGTCGGCTGCCCCGTCGAAGGCCCGCCGCGCTGGACGTTGGCGACGACCAGCGGGATCTCGGCCATCACCGCGAGCCCGATGGCCTCCTGCTTGAGCGAATAGCCGGGTCCGGATGTGATGGTCACCGTGCACTTGCCGGCGTAGGAGGCGCCGATCGCGAACGCGCAGGCGGCGATCTCGTCCTCGGCCTGATGCACGACGCCCCCGACCTTTTCGAAGACGTCGGACAGGTAGTGCGACGCCGACGTGGCGGGCGTGATCGGATACATCGCGCAGATTTCCATGCCCGAGGCGAGTACGCCGAGCGCCAGCGCCGTGTTGCCGTTGACGACGATCTGCGCCTCCGCCGCCCGGACCGCGGGGATCGAATACTGGAAATCGAGGTTCGATTCTGCCCAGGCGTAGCCGGCCTCCAGCAGCGCCACATTGCTTTTCACCACGGCAGCGGCCTTCTTCCCGAAGGCAAGCGCGATCTGCTCGCGGGCGAGCTGCAGCTCGAGGCTGTACAGGTTGCACAGCATGCCGAGCGCGAACATGTTCTTCCCGCGACGCGCGTCGGCGACGAGGGTGCGGCACTCGCGCTCCATCGGCACCTCGCGCACGTCGTAGCCGGAGGCGACAAGCCGCTCGTACGTTTCGGTGTAGGCGTCGGCGATTTTCGGGTCCGCATCATCACGCCACATGCTCTCCAGGAGGATCGTGCAGCCGGCCTTCAGTTCACCGGCGCGGACGCGACCCAGCAGGACCTGCTCGTTGAACGCGACGACGAGATCCGTCTCGTCGCCGCCGTTGGTGACCTTCCCGGACCCCAATCGGATGCGGTTGCCGCTCGCGCCGGCAACGCTGCGCGCCGGCGGACGGATCTCGGCGGGGATGATCTCGACCGTCCACACGCCGTTGCCCATGCGTGCGGCGATCGCGGCCAGCGCCTGGCCGCAGCGCTGCGCGCCCTCGCCCGAATCGCTGATCACTTCGACCACGTGCTGGGCCAGCGGCACGGCGACTTTCCTTCTCCCGGACTGCTGCGCCGGGCGTGGTGGCTTCGCAACGGGCTTTTCGATGGTGATTTCGGACATTGCGTTGGCTCGCGTTCGGTGAAAGGCGGAAGGAGTCGGTGGTCAGTCAGGCCATGCGGATGCGGACGAAATTTCGTTCCCGGGCGTCGATGCCAAAGCATCGCCCCGGCGCGCCCATGCCGTCGCCAATGTAGGGCGCATCGATGTCGTGCAGGCCCAGGTAGGCCTTCATGCTGCGCGCGGCCTTGCGGCCCGCGCCCATCGCCTCGATTACGGTGGCGGCACCGGTCACGATGTCGCCGCCGGCGAACACGCCCGCGACGGAGGCCGCGAGGTTCGCGTCGGTCTCGATGTAGCCGCGCTTGTTGAGCTTGAGCTTCGACGTCTGTCCCATGATCGGATTGGCGTTGGTTCCGATCGCAAACACGACCAGGTCGACGTCGAGGTCGTGCTCGCTGCCCGCCATGGCGATTGGGCGCCGCCGTCCCGATTCGTCGGGTTCGCCCAGTTCCATGCGAACGCAGCGCATGCCGCGGACCTCGCCGTTGCCGTCGTCGAGGACTTCGACCGGATTGGTAAGCCAGTGAAATTCGACCCCTTCCTGTTCGGCATGGTGGACTTCCTCGGTGCGCGCCGGACACTCGGCGCGACTGCGCCGATAGACGCAATAGACCTTCTTCGCGCCGAGCCTCAGGCACACGCGCATCGCATCCATCGCCGTATTGCCCGCACCGACGACGGCCACGCGTTGACCGACTGGTAGCGGCGTGTCGAAATCCGGGAAATCCTTCGCGCGCATCAGGTTGCAGCGTGTCAGCAGTTCGTTGGCCGAGAGCACGCCGTTGAGCGAGTCCCCGGGAATGCCGAGCATCGCCGGATAGCCGGCCCCGGTGCCGATGAACACCGCGTGGAATCCCAACTCGTCGATCATCTGCTCGATCGTGAAGAGCCGCCCGACCAGCGTGTTGCACTCGAACTTGACGCCCAGCTTGGCCAGGTTCCGGATCTCGGCGTCGACCACGTCGTTGGGCAGGCGGAAATCGGGGATGCCGTACTTGAGCACGCCGCCCGCCTGGTGGAATGCCTCGTACACCGTGACGTCGCAGCCGGCCTTGGCCATATCGGCGGCGCAGGCCATTCCGGCCGGACCGGAGCCGACGATGCCGACCTTGAATTCGTTGCGCTCGATGTAGGGCACGTTGGTCCAGCCTTCGGCGATCGCGCGATCGCCCACGAAACGCTCGAGCCGCCCGATCGCCACCGGCTCCAGTGTGTCGCCGACCGTGCAGACGCCTTCGCACTGGCTTTCCTGCGGACATACGCGGCCGCAGACCGCCGGCAGGAGGTTGGTCGCCGTGATCACGTCGTACGCGCCGCGGAAATCCTTCTGGCCGATCTTCTCGATGAAGCCCGGGATGTCGATACCGACCGGGCAGCCGCGCACGCAGGGCTGGTCCGGACAGCGCAGGCACCGCTCGGACTCGACCAGCGCGTCCTCCTGGGCGTACCCGCAGGACACTTCCGAGAAATTCTTGACGCGCTCGGCGGGATCCTGCTCGCGCACCGGCGTCCGCTGTTGCGGAATGGTTCGAATAGTGCGCTTCTTCGCCATCTAGCCCCCCTGGACCTCGTCGTAGGGGTCGGGCAGCTCGAGCAAGGCGGCCGACCGCCCATCGGCGCCTTCGGCGCAACTGCGCCGCGAGCGCTCCCAGGCTGGGCACCGCCGTCATCCGGCAGCGTTTCCGACCATCGCTCGCGCGCGGCTTTCTCCTGCGCGGTGAAGCGCCGCAGCCTCGACATCAAGTCGTCGAAATCGACCAGGTGGCCGTCGAAGTCCGGTCCATCGACGCAGGCGAATTTCACCTGTCCGCCGACCTTGACGCGGCACCCGCCGCACATTCCCGTCCCGTCGACCATCAGCGGATTCAGGCTGACGATCGTCTTGATCTTGTGCGGACGCGTCGCCTCGGCGCAGCCGCGCATCATCACCGGCGGACCGATCGCCACGCACTCGTCGACATCGGCATGCTTTGCGATGGCGCGCGCGATGCCTTCGGTGACCAGACCTCTTGATTCCGCTCGAGCCGTCGTCCGTGCAGACGATGAGCTCGTCGCAGCAAGCGGCGAACTTGTCCGTCCAGAACATGAGAGCCTTGCTGCGGAATCCAAGCACGCCGATCACGTAGGCGCCGTTCTCCTTGAACGCGCGCGCCTGAGGAAAGATCGGCGCCACTCCCAGGCCGCCGCCGACGCAGATCACCTTCTTAGCGCCGCTGATCGGGCTGGGGATGCCCATGGGGCCGACGACCGCATGCAGCGAGGTTCCGACCTTGCAGAGCTGCTGCATTTCCTTCGTCGTCTTGCCGACCGCCTGGATGACGAGCGTTATCGTTCCCTTGTCGCGGTCGAAATCCGCGATCGTGAGCGGGATGCGCTCGCCGTGCTCGTGCGCCATGACAATGACGAACTGGCCGGCGCGTGCGGCGCGAGCCATCAACGCATGCCGGATCTCGAGCAGATACGTAACGTCCGAGAAATCCTTGTCGCGCAACGATTTCGAACGCTGACATCGCATTAACACTCCATTCGACCTGGCTGGTCCGAGTGTTCATTACGACGCCGTCGAGTCTGTTTACCGCACGAGCCTGGACCACGGCCAATGGCGAAACTATCCTACGACATGGCCCTGCCGGCCTTGATCTGCGTCACGATCCGGGAAGAAGGAAATTGGCACGCGATCGATGGGTTCCAACCCAAAGCCGGCTCCCGCGACGCCAACCGGCATGAGGGCCGTTTGCATTGATCCTGGTCAACGCGCGCTGCGACCAAGCTGGCACTATCAACTTACGGACTTTTCACCGCTTGAGAGGTGTTCAGATGAGCATTGGAAAAAGAGCGGTTGCGCTGTGCGTGGCCGGTCTGCTGCTGGGCGTGACAGGCATGACGGGCGCGCAGGACGCCAAGGACACGCAGAAGCAGATCGATGAGCTGCGATCCGCACTGCCGAAGTTCGCGATCCCGATGCGCGAGGTGGGCGACCGGTTCCAGAACATGTACTTTGCGGCGAAGGGCGGCAACTGGGCGCTCGCCGCGTACATGGCGAAGTACATGAACGGCTCGATGAATCCCGCGAGCGTGACCAAGCCCGCCGAATACAAGGTCTGGAAGGGCTTCTACGACGACACGTTCGCCCCGGTGAACAAGGCGATCCAGGCCAAGGACTTCAAGGCCTTCGAGTCCGCCTACACGGCCGTCATCAACGACTGCAACGCCTGCCACGCGGGGCATGGGCTATGGCTTCATCAAGGTCGTGAAGCTGTACGCCCCTGCGGATCAGGGGATCAACTACACGCTGAAATCGGAGCCTGGCGACGTGCCCAAGTAGCGGCATCGCGAATCCTCCGGCCGTCGATTCCGACAACGGCGGTCAAGAAAAAGCCGGCACGCGCCGGCTTTTTTTCATGCGATGGGTCGCTTGTCTATTGCGCCAACACCCACTTGACCAGCGATTTGATGTCGTCGGGGCTGGCCTTGACCGCCGGGTGTCCCTTGGCCTCCGAAAGCTTCGCCACCAGCGTCGCTTCCGCATCGGCCTTGCCCTTGTACTTGGCGGCCACCTCCTTGAACGCGGGGCCCATTTTCTTGGTGTCTACGGCGTGGCAATTCAGGCAACCGCTGCTCTTGGCGAGCGCCTCCTGTGCGTTGCCGTTCCAGCCGCGGCAAAGCGAGGGCCGTCAGCGCGACCATCAGCAATTTGTTCATGTTCGAGGGTCTCCGAAAAGCGTCTCACGTGGCGGCGAACGTGGATCAGTATACCGCGACGCTCTGCGCGAAGGCGGCCGGGGCGGTTGACGTGGATCAATGATGGCCGGTGGCTTCGGGGCTAGCCTTGGCCGCGAGAGGAAATGCCGGCCATCCGAACCGACGGTCGCGGCGTGCCGAACAGGCAGCATGGCATTGCCCGGCTGCCGGCCCGGGGGCGCATCGCACTGCGGCACGCGATGATCGTTCGCAAATCGGCGTTGGTCATGTACCCGGCGGAACAGATGTTCGATCTGATCGAGAGGGCGGAGGATTACCCGGCTTTCCTGCCCTGGTGCGCGGCCGCCAGTATTCTCTCCCGCGATGAGGCCGTCGTTGCCGCGGAAATCACGATCGACTTCCACGGCGTCCGCTTCCAGCTCACGACGCGCAATCCCAAGCGGCGGCCGGATCACATGGCCGTCGTGCTCGAGCGCGGCCCGTTCCGCCGGTTCGAAGGGGAGTGGCAACTACGCCGCTTTCGGCCGCCGCATGCAAGATCGAGTTCGGCCTGCAATACGAATTCGACCATCGCGTTGCTGGGCCGGCTCGCCGGGCCCGTATTCGACCGGATCACCAACACGCTCGTCGACGCGTTCGTCGAGCGCGCGCAGCACGTCCGCAGCCCGCCCGGCCGATACCCGCCAATGAACGCCAACCACTTCCACCGGAGCACTCGGACCATGATCAATCTCGGACAACTCGATATGCTGCGCGCGTCCAGGATCGGCGCTGAATTGTCGCCGGAACAATCCACTGTCCTGAGCGGGCTCATCAAGGTGTCGCGGCTCGCCGATGGCGAAGTCCTGGTGCGGGAGGGCACCAGCGACAACCACTTGTACGTGCTCGTGAGCGGAACGCTGGCCGTGGTCCGCAATGGCGGCAACCCCGATGAGGTCACGCTGTTCACGTTGAGCGCCGGCGACTTGGTCGGCGAGCTCAGTTTCATCGACGGCACCGAGCATTACGCGTCGCTGATTGCGCGCGGCGACACCCAGGTCTTCGGGCTCGAACGGGAACAACTGGAGTCGCTGCTCCCCAAGCACCCCGAGATCGTTTATCGGGTCATGCGCGCAATCATCCGGACCGTCCATCAGATCCAGCGGCGCATTTCCATGTATTCCATCGAGCTGACGAACTACATCTACAAGCAGCACGGGCGCTACTGAACTGGCGCCGACAGCCGGGGCGGTCAACCTCCCCGGCAAAGAAAGCCCCGCTCGAGGCGGGGCTTTTCCGTGCCGCGGGCGCGGTGTTTACTTCGTCGTCTCGCCCTTGGCTTCTACTTCCACGCGGCGATTCGGCTGCAGGCATGCGATAAGCTCCGGCGGTTCTTCTGGTCGCATTGCACGACAGGCTGTTTTTCGCCCAGGCCGATCGTCTCGATCTTGGCCTTGTCCACGCCTTTGCTGACCAGGTAGTCGCGCACGGCATCCGCGCGGCGCTCCGACAGCTTCTGGTTGTAGGCGTCGCTGCCGAGACGGTCGGTGTGGCCCGTCACCAGGACGACCTCGAGCTTCTTCACCTGCGCCAGCTTGCCGACGACCTGGCTGTCGATCGCTGCCTTGCCCTCGGGCTTCAAGACCGCCTTGTCGAAGTCGAACAGCGCCTTGGAGTCGAGCGAGATCTTTTGCACCTGCGGGCGGAGGCGCCGGCGGCGGTGGCGGCGGGGGAGCCGGCTTCGCCACGGGCGGCGGGGCGGGGCTTCCGCCATCCGCAACGGCGCGATCGGCAGCGGCGGCGCGTCGAACTTGTACGACACCGTCAGGTAGAAGATGTTCTGGTGGCCGTTGTTGAACGCGTCATAGCCGTTGAGGTAGCTCAGGCTGGTGTTGCGTGGCAACCGCCGGGTAGGGCAACAGGTACTGGTAGCCGTCCGTGCCGATGTCGTTGTAAGCTGTATTTCTCGTATGCGTAGCCGGCCGTGAAGCGACCAGTTCTTGTTGTACGCCTAGGTCCCCTTAAGGTTGAAGGACTGCTGCTTGGAGTCGTCGAAGTTGCCGATGTTGAGCGGATTGCCGAACCCGGCGGGGCCGCCGACCATGTTGCCCGTCGCGTCCTGCGACGAGAACGTCGCCTGGCCGTTGTTCTTCACGTACAGGTACGACGCCTTCAGCATCGACCGGTTCATCGGCCAATCCAAGCCCGACGCCGATCATGTAGGTCGGTCCTTCGTCCCCGAGCTCCAGTTGTAGGAGCTGGATTCGGCGTGGCGACGGGCTGTAGCAGTCGGGATTGGCGGCCGTGCAGAAGCCCGAGGGCGGGTTGGGCCGCCCGCGACCGTGCCGATATAGCGATGGTCCGACGGGTACTTCGTCTCTTCCCAGCTGCCGAAGGCGTTGAGCATCAGCTTGCTGGCGTCGCCCCAGTTCGCGCTCAGGAAGTAACCCTGGCGTTCGGTATTCGAGCGGCCGTACGTGTGATCGTCGAAGTCCTGCTTGGCCCAATTGCCTTCGAACGAAAAGCCCAGCAGCGGCAGCGGGCTGTCCAGTCGAGGTACAGCTTGACCTGGTTCGTCGTGCTGGATTGCATGTCGAACGCCGACGTGTACGGCAGACAGATAATTGGGATCGTTCGGACTGACGCCCTCGTTGCTGAAGTTTGGGTCGCATCCCGCTTCAGGTACTGGTACTTGAGCCGCCGCGGAAGCGTGTCGAGCATCGTGTTCTTGTACTCGACCCACAGCTTGTTCCAGTGCGATCTTGTCGTAGTCGACGCGAGTCCTGGTCGAGGTTCGTGTAATCGTACCCGAAGCCCAGCCGCTGGCCCGCGGCGAACCGCCACCACACGTCGAATCCGATGTTGTTCTTGCGTGTACGATGAAGAGCTCGTTTTCGCAATTGCCGACGATCTGTGTCGGGATTCCATTGGGGCCGGGGAAGTTGCCGCAGCCCAAGCCGCTCGGCAGCGGCTGCGTCGGCGCATTGCCGTATGTGATGACGTCCGACTTGTTCGCGCAGCTTCGTCCAGTAGTAATAGGCGCGCGTCTCGACGTTCGTTACCGGGCTTGCGGTCCAGCCCAACGCGAACGACTGGTTGATGTTTTTGCCGTTGAACGAATTCTCTTCGGGCAACGTCGGGTGAGTACACCGCCCCGGTGTTCAGCGCGGTCTGGCCGAGGGTCGACGTCGCTCTTGGTCTCGGCCCACGTGTATCGCGCGGAGATCACCGAACGCCAGGGCAGGTCGCGGTAGTTGCCGGTCGCCGTGAACTTGTTGAACGTGTTGTCCGGCGGCAGGTACGTCGCTGTCGAGCTTGTTGCCGCCGAAGAACGGGTTGGTCCACTGGAGCGATGTCGTTCGAGTTCTCGAACTTGCTGTAATCCCAGCGCAACGCGAACGTTGCCTTGCTCGTCTGGTAGCCGCCCTCGGCGCCCCAGTTGCTCGTCTTGGTCTGGACCGGAATCGCCAGGTCGACGAAACCGTTGCCGGGGCTCGTGCCGCTCGCGCCGGAGCCGACCTTGGTGCCATCGAACTTCACCTGGTTGCCGTCGGCCCGGAAATACCATGGGCTGTTCTTCTGCCATTCGAAGTACCCGCCGGCGTCCTTGCGCTCGTAACCCTGAAAGAAAGAATTCCAGGTATTCGGGTTGATCTGCGGGAAGGTCGTCGACCAGCACGTTGCCGCCGGACCCGAAGTACGGCGTCAGCGCGGACGAATTGAAAGTGTGCGGCATCTCGTTGAAATACGCGCCGGTCTTGAAGATGTCGTACATGCCGCCGCGCAGGAACATGTACTGGTCGGTGCGGCCGAAATTCTCGCCGTAGCCCTCGAACCAGGTGGTGCTGTTGCGGCCGCGGGCGCCGACGTTCGACAGCGCGCCGTTGCCGAGGTCCTGGTATTCCTCGAGCTTCGCCGTGTCCTGGGCCTTCTGGTTGTTGTAGATGCCCCCGAGCGTCGCCGCCGCCCTCGACCCGCATCGGGTCCTCGACTCTGGGCTAGGGCCGGCGCGGCTGCGAACAGGCTGGCGATCAGGGTGGAAAGCAGCTTCTTGGTCATGGTTGTCTCCGACCTTAGCGCGTGAAGAACTGGCCACGGTTACCCGGCGCGTTCGAGCCGTGGATCTGGTTGTGGCAGTTCAGGCAGGCGCGGGCCACCAGCCGGGTACTCACCGCCGGATTGGGCTGCCCGGTCTTTCCGGCGCAAGCCGGATTCGGGTATCACCCGGCGCACATACCCAGCCACCGGCGGCGCCATAGACGGTGCCGGGGTGCCGCGAACCGTCGTGGCAGTCCTGGCAAAGGTTCGGCGCCTGCTCGTTCAGCAGCTTGCCGTGCACCGAGCCGTGCGGGTTGTGGCAGGTCGCGCAGTTCTCCTGGACCGGCGGATGGTTGAACACGTACGGGCCGCGCTTGTCCGCATGGCACGAGTAGCACTGGTCGTTGATCGTCGGCTGCTTGACCATCGACGGCGACAGCGCGCCGTGCGGGTTGTGGCAGTCGGTGCACTTGACCTTGCCTTCGATGATCGGGTGATGCGAAGGCTTGAAGTTCGCCGCGCGGATCTGCTGGTGGCACTGCCAGCAGATTTCTGCCTGGTTGGGCAGGAACGTCGTCACGAACTTGTTGACGGTCGGGGCGAGCGTCTTGCCGTGGATGCTGTGGCAGTTGGTGCACGCGACCTCGTTCAGCGAATGCTTGCCGGACGTCCAGAACGCCAGGTTA
This sequence comes from uncultured beta proteobacterium, assembly GCA_963755065.1. Taxonomy (GTDB): domain Bacteria; phylum Pseudomonadota; class Gammaproteobacteria; order Burkholderiales; family Casimicrobiaceae; genus VBCG01. The sequence goes on along the minus strand of CAVWIM010000001.1, from coordinate 164,827 downwards.
CGGTTGCCGCTGTGGCAGGTCAGGCAGACCGCCGCCTGCTTCTCGCCGGGACGCCCTTCTTGAACGGGCTGTCGGGCTTCCACTTCATCGGGTCCTTCAGGTGCTCGCTGGCGTCGCCGTGGCACGCCTGGCACATGCTGCCGTTGGCGTCGCTCTTCGCGCCGTGCGCCGATGAGGTCGATCGCCTGCCATTGCGACTCGTGGCAATTCGCGCAGACGGGAGCGACGGGCCCGTCGGGCTTCGGTCTGGGCCAATGCCGGAAGCGCAAGGAACGCCGCCAGGATCGCCAGGACCCCTTTCACGGGGATGAAGGACTTGATTTGCATGTGGCCCCCTTTGTTGCAACTGCCGGCGCAAAGATGTCTCTGCCTTAGCCCAGACCGCTTTGCATTCCTTCCGTTTACCCGTTTCCCGAACGTGCGGTCTGTGACATGTGATCTACCCTTGACTCCGTTCGACATTCTCCGGATTCAAGTCTTGTGGTCGGCTTCCGGTAACCCTACACCCGCAGAACAGCTTCCTCTCTGCAATTCAGCTAGACATTGCGGCTACGTGCCGATGGTGGCTCATGCGGAGTCGATGGAGGCGCGACAACATCACCCGCGGCCGGCGGAATCGGAATGGCGCGCGCGGTGCGAAATACAACATCGGGCATCCACTCCGGCACACGAATGGCACAGCCAAAAAAAGCCCCGCGCGAGGCGGGGCTTTTGCGTGTCGCGCTGGCGCGGTGATTACTTCGTCGTCTCGCCCTTGGCTTCCACTTCCACGCGGCGGTTCGGCTGCAGGCACGCGATTAGTTCCGTCGGTTCTTCTGGTCGCATTGCACGACGGGCTGTTTTTCGCCCATGCCGATCGTCTCGATCTTGGCCTTGTCCACGCCCTTGCTGACCAGGTAGTCGCGCACGGCATCCGCGCGGCGCTCCGACAACTTCTGGTTGTAGGCATCGGAGCCGAGGCGGTCGGTGTGGCCCGTCACCAGGACGACCTCGAGCTTCTGCACCTGCGCCAGCTTGCCGACGACCTGGCTGTCGATCGCCGCCTTGCCTTCGGGCTTCAGGACCGCCTTGTCGAAGTCGAACAGCGCCTTCGAGTCAAGCGTGATCTTCTGCACCTGCGGCGGAGGCGTCGGCGCGGGGGCGGCGGCGGCGGCGGAGCGGGTTTCGCCGACGGGCGGGCGGGGCTTCCGCCATCTGCATTTGCGCGGTCGGCGGCGGCGGCGAGTCGAACTTGTAGGTCACCGTCAGCCAGACCAGGTTGGTCGTGTAGGCCGGATTGCCGAACGCGCCGCTGTACCACGAGTTGTTCGACCCGACCGCAGCCGTATTCAGGTTCGCGAAGTACGGGTAGTAGCTCCCGTAGCCCGCGAATTGCCCGTCGCTGTAGTCGTATTTTTCATACGCGTATCCGCCGGAGAAGGCCCACTTCTTGTCGTAGTTGTAGGTCCCCTTGATCTGGAAGCGCTGCAGCGTCGTGTTGTCGTTGTTGTAGTTGACGAGCGGCCCGCCGTTGAAGCCGCCGCCCGCCGTGGTGTTGCCGGACGTGAAATCGACGCCGCCGCTGGTCTTCTGGTACGTGTACGACGTGGTCAGCATCCATTTGTCGGTCGGCGCCCAGTCGGCAAGCAGCGAGCCCATCCAGCCGTCCTGCGTGTTTTGCGTGCTCCAGTTGAAATTCGCGCCCGTGTTCGGTGTCGGCGCCGGGAAGTTGCCGGAGTGAGCGTATGACTGGTCGTAGCGGATCTTGCCCCAGTTGCCGATGCCGGTGATGCGCAGCTTCTCGTCGCCCCAGGCGGCCGTTACGTCGTACTGCTCGTTCTGGTCCTTGGTGCGCCCGTAAAAGTTGTCCTTGTAGTCGACGTCGCGCCAGGTCGCCCCGAAGCCCAGCAGCCACATCGGGCTCGGCGTCCAGTCGACGTTGAACTTCACGATGTTGGCGTCGAAGTTGTTGATGTCGTAGGCAGTGTAGTAGGCCGCGACGCTGGTGAGTGCGGCCGTGTTCACGAGGTCGGAGCGCCGCTGCAGGAACTGGTACTTGAGCCGGCCAGTGAGATCCTTCCAGCCGGTGTTGCGGTACTCGACCCAGTAGCGGTAGTCGGTGCTCTTCGGCGCATCTTCGAGGTTGCGGTCGATGTTCTCCCAATCGAACCCGCCGAGCAGCTTGTTGCTGCGGTTGAACGACCACGTCGCGTCGAACCCTGCCGCGTTCTTCGTGTAGCCGAACGCCTCGCCGGCCTCCTCGGTGAGCGCGGGGATCGTGAAGCACGTCGCGCTGTTGACAGGCGGCGTCGCGCAGTTGGTGCCCTGGCTGCCTGCCCTGTACGACACGCTGGTCGAGTTGTTCTGCAGGTCGTAGTAGTCGTAGTAGACCCGTGTGTCGAGCTGCGCCATCGGGCTCGCGTTCCATGCGACGTTGCCGGTCGTGCGCTTCAATTCGCCGTTGAAGTTGTTGATGTTCTGGCCCGACGACGAATCGTACGGCTGCGTGACAAGATAGCCCACGCCCGGCGGGAGGGCCTGGCCGGTGGGCACGTTGCCCGTCGGCTTCAGGCTCGACGTCGCCATGTTGAAGCCGCTGGTCGTCTTGCTCTGCGCGAAGCGGGCGATGATCGCCGAATCCCACGGCAGCTGCTTGATGTAGCCGTTGAAGCTCCACTTCTTGAGCTCGTTGTCCAGCGGCAGCAGCGACTGGTCGAGGCCGTTGCGCATGTAGAAGTTCGTCCACTGGAACGACTCGTTCGCGTCGGTGAACTTCGAGTCGAGGAACGCCAACTTGAATCCGTACTGCTTGGTGTTGTAGCCGCCCTCGATTGTCGTGTTCTGCGTCTTGTAGTCGACCGGCGCCCCGAGCTCGATGAGGCCGTTGCCCGACCCCGTGCCGAGCTGGCCGCTGGAGGGTTTGATGCCGTTGATCTTGACCTCGTTGTAGTCGGCGCGGATGAACCACGGCGTCTTGCCCGAGAACTCGCCGTTGCCGCCCCAGGTGTTGCGTTGAGTGCCCAGGTTGTACGTGTACCAGAGGTCCGGGTTTCTCAGTCCTGGATACGGCAGGGTGACAGGAGCGATCTGCAGCAGGCCGCCGCCGCTGCCGGACAGCGGCGAAAGCGCGTTGAAGGAGAACTGGTGCGGGATGTTGTTGTTGTAGATCGACGCCTTCCACGCGCCGTAGCCACCGCCGACGATGTTGATGAACTGGTCGTCGCGGCCAAATTCCTCGCCGAACGCGCGGAGGTACGTGTTCCGGCTACTGCCGCGAATATCGATCACGCCGATCGCGGCGCTGTCGATGTTCTGGTATTCCTGCGCCTTGGCGCCATCCTGCGGGCCGGTGTACGGCGTCAGCGGGTTGGTAGCAGACAGCGGGTCGGTGTTGCCGTTGGCGCCGTTGCGGTTGGCGCCGTCGATGTTCGTGCCGCGGCCACCGACGTCGACAGAGCCGCTCCACAGGAAGTCGCTTTCGGCCGACGCGCTTTGCGCGAAAAGGCCGGCGACGACGAGTGCGATGAGCTTGGCTTTCATTTTCATCCCCCGATGTCAGCGCAGGAAGTATTGGCCGTAGGCGGAGGCCGGCGCGTTGCTGCCGTGGATCTGCCGATGGCACTCGACGCAGCCACTGTTCAAGAACCGGATGTTCGAGGGCAGTGTGTTGGGCAGCGTCCCGCGTCCGTCATAGATGCCGTGCGTGTGGCCGTTCGCGTGGCAGTCACCGCAGAGCTGCGGCGCCCTTTGTGCGAGCAGCGGACGGTGGTTCGAGCCGTGCGGCGCGTGGCAAATTGCGCAATTCTCCTGCACCGGCGGATGCTCATGGATGAACGGGCCGCGCTTGTCCGTGTGGCAGGTGAGGCAGAGGTCGTTGATCGAGTCGTTGCGCAGGCTGGCCTTCTGCAACGCGCCGTGTGGGTCATGGCAGTCCTGGCAGCCGATCTTGCCTTCGATGATCGGGTGATGTGAAGGCCGCAGGATGTCGCCGCGGACGTCGGTGTGGCAGCCGACGCACGTCTTGTAGGCGAGCTTGCGTTGCGTCGTCGTGTATGGTGCCGCGGCGAACGACGAGTCCTTGATCTCCTTGTTGTTGCTCGCCGTCTGCGTACCGTGGATCGAGTGGCAGCTCACGCACGACACATCGACCTTGCGGTGCTTGGCGATGTTCCAGTTCTCGAGGTGACGTTGCCCGGCATGGCATGTCAGGCAGACGCCGGATTTATCCGCGGCCGTTGCATCCTTCGCGGTCAGCGCACTGATCGGCTTCGCCTTCATCGGGTCCTTCAGGTGCTCGGCCGCGTTGCCGTGGCACGACTGGCAGGTCGAGCCAGCGGCATCGAAATTGGCGCCGTGCCCGGTCAGGAGAATGGAGTTGAACTTCTCCCCGTGACAGTTCGCGCAGACCGGAGCGACCTGAGAAGTCGCGTCCGGCTTCGGCTGGGCCCATGCCGGAAGCGCAAGGAACACCGCCAGGATGGCCAGGACAAAGTTCGCCGGGATGAAGGACTTGGTTCGCATGTGGCCCCCTTGAGACTGCGGGCAAGATTGCCTTGCGCCGCCTATCTTCCATTTACCCGTCCGAAATCACCCTTGCGTTGACATGGATCAAGATACGCGGTGGTTGCGGTTTTCGCCGGCTGCCGCGGGCAAAAAAAAACAACACCCGCGGTAACCGCCAACGGCCCGGCCGAGCCGTTGATCCAAATCAAACGGCGGCCCAGGCACGGCGCTTACTGTAGGCGCCAGAGTGCTGCCGGATCCCTCATGAATCCTTACGTCGCCTTTCTCCTCTACCTGCTGGCGATCCTGGGCTTTGTCGCCATCACGCTCCTCATGAACCGGATGCTCGGCCCCAAGCCAATCGCATCGGCGTCCAAGCTCGAACCCTTCGAGTGCGGCGCGCCGCCGATCGACGCCGTCAACGTCAAGGCGGTCCAGATCAAGTACTACGCGGTCGCCGTGGTCTTCATCCTGTTCGACCTGGAGACGATTTTCCTTTTCATCTGGGCGCTGGGCGCGCAGCCGGTCACGGGATTCATGCTGGCCACCTTCGCCATTTTCGTGTTCCTGCTAGTGCTGATCCTGCTCTACGTCTACCGCGCCGGAATCCTGGAAGCGGTGACGGAGTAGCGATGGCCAGGACGACGATTCCGATCCAATCGGCCCGCGCCCCGTCGCAGGCGTTCGAGTACCTCACCACGAAGAAAGACGAATTCGTGGGCTGGGCGCGCAAGTTCTCGCTCTTTCCCTATCCGTTCGTGACCGCGTGCTGCGCGATGGAATTCATGGCGGTGAGCTCGACACCCTACGACACCGACCGCTTCGGCGCCGCGCTGCCGCGCTTCTCGCCGCGCCAGGCCGATCTCCTGATGGTGGTCGGGACAGTCACGCACAAGCAGGCGCCGATTCTCAAGAAGGTCTATGACCAGATGTGCGAGCCCAAGTGGGTGATGGCCTTTGGCGTGTGCGCGACCAGCGGCGGCTTCTACCAGAACTACGCGGCGCTGGCTGGGCATCGACAAGATCATCCCCGTCGACATCTACGTTCCGGGCTGTCCGCCCCGGCCCGAGACGGTGATCGACGCGATCATGAAGCTGCAGGACAAGATCGCGCGCTCGCAGCATCCGATCCTGACCAAGGACTTCTGACGCGATGAACGCGCCGATCCTCGAACAGGTACAGCAGCAACTCGCCCCCGGGCTCGCGGAGGCGTCGTTCGTGCATGGAATGCTCGTGCTCGCGGTGCCGCCCGAGCATCGTGTTCGACGCCGTGCGGCGGCTGAAGGCCGAATTCGGGTTCGACCTCTTCCTCGACGTGACCGCCGTCGACTGGCCCGCGCGAGTTCCGCGCTTCGACGTGGTGTACCACTTCTATTCGACCCGCGATTTCGTCCGCATCCGGATGAAGACGCGCGTGCCGGAGGCGGATCCGACGGTGGATTCGCTCATCGCGCTTTACGGCTCCGCGCATTTCATGGAACGGGAATGCCACGACATGTACGGCATCGTCTTCCGCGGCAATCCCGACCTGCGCCCGATCCTGCTCTACGAGGGCTTCATCGGCCACCCGCTGCGCAAGGACTATCCGAAGCGGCAGGAGCAGCCGCTCGTTCCCTACCGGACATGATGGAAACGCTTCTGCCCAGCCCGGTTCACCCGGCGTTCGAGCGGATCGAAAGCGACGGTGGCGTCATCGTCAACATCGGTCCGTCGCATCCCGCCACGCACGGGACGCTGCAGGTCATCGCCGCGTTGGACGGCGAGAAGATCACGCGGGTGGACGTGCACTGCGGCTACCTGCATCGCGGCTTCGAGAAGGAGTGCGAAGACCACACGTGGGCCAACCTCATTCCGTACGTGGACCGCCTCAACTACTGCTCGGGGCTCATCAACAATTTCGCGTACTGCGAGGCCGTCGAAACGCTGATGGGCGTCGAGATCACGCCCCGCTGCCGTTACCTGCGTACGCTGCTCTCCGAGTACTCGCGCATCGCCGATCACCTCACGTGCGTTGCCGCCTCGCTGATGGAGCTGGGCGCGATGACGGCGTTCCTCTACCTGGTGATGATCCGCGACTACATCTACGAGCATCTAGCCGACCTGACCGGCGCGCGCGTCACGTACACGTACGGCCGCATCGGCGGTCTGGCGCGCGACCTTCCCGACGGCTGGTTGCAGCGGCTGGACGTCATCCTCGGCCAGTACGAGGATTTCACCGGGCGTGTCCATGGGCTCATGGACCGCAACCGTATCTTCATCGACCGCACGCGCAACATCGGCGTCATCTCCGCGGCGGACGCCGTCAACTGGGGCTTCACCGGTCCCATCCTGCGCTCGACCGGCGTGCCGCGCGACTTGCGCAAGGACATGCCGTATCTCGCATACGGCGAACTGGACTTCGAGGTGCCGGTCGGCATCAACGGCGACAACTACGACCGTTACTACGTGCGCATGCGGGAGATGGATGAGTCTGTCCACATGATCCGGCAGCTCATGGACGCGCTGCCCGGCGGGCCGATCAACGTCGACGACCGGCGCTGCGTGCTGCCGGAAAAAGAGCTGGTGTATGCGGAGATCGAGTCGCTGATCAATCACTTCAAATTGATCATGGACGGACCGCAGGTCCCCGCGGGCGACGTCTACACGGCGCAGGAGGCGCCCAACGGCGAACTCGGCTTCTATCTCGTCAGCGACGGCACCGGGACGCCCTACAAGGTCCACGTGCGCGCGCCGAGCTTCGTGCACATGGGAGGCCTGCACCGGCTGCTCGAGAAATACCAGCTCGCGGACATCATCCCGACGTTCGGGTCCGTGAACATGATCGGCGGCGAATGTGACAGATGAGTGACAGTTAAGTGAGCGATGAGCGATCGATGAAACAACTCATCCCCGAATTCGACGCGCTGCGCGCCCGGTTCCCGGCCGGTTTCGAGTCGTCGCTCGTGCTGCCGTGCCTGCGCCGCGTGCAGGAAGAGCGCGGCTACGTTGCGGACAGCGACATCGACGGACTGGTCGAGTATCTCGGCGTGCCGCGCATCCAGATCGAGGAAGTGCTGAGCTTCTATGGCCAGTTCCGGCGCAAGCCCATCGGCCGCTGGCACATCCAGACGTGCCGCAACGTGTCCTGTTCGCTGCTGGGCGCGGAACGGATCATCGGCCACCTGACGGCGAAGCTCGGCATCGCGCCGGGGCAGACCACGGCGGACGGGCGCTTCACCTTCTCGACGGTCGAGTGCCTCGCCTCGTGCGGTAGCGCACCCGTCGTGATGATCAACGACACCTATCACGAAAGCGTCAGTCCCGAAAAGCTGGACGCGCTGCTGGACGGCCTGGCCTGACATGGCGAACACCAAGCTCCTCATGACCTTTCCGGTCACCGCGACATCGCACACGCTCGCCGAGTACCGTGCGCGCGGCGGCTATGCCACGCTCGCCAAGGCGCTCACGCAGATGAGCCCCGAGGAAGTGACCAAGGAGGTGACGGATTCCGGCATCCAGGGCCGCGGCGGCGCCGCGTTCCCGATGGGCCGCAAGTGGGGCGTCATCAATCTGGACGACGGCCAGCCGCATTACCTGTGCGCGAACGCCGACGAGGGCGAACCGGGGACATTCAAGGACCGCTGGATCCTCGAGAACGCTCCCCACCTGCTGCTGGAGTCGATGCTGATCGCATCCTATGCGCTGCAGGTGCGCAACGCGTTCGTCTACATTCGCGGCGAATTCGACCAGCCGTACCGCCGGTCTCGCCGCCGCGCTGGAGGAGGCCTATCAAGGCCGGCTATTTCGGCGAACGGATATTGGGCACGGATTTTTCGTGCGACGCGGTGATCTACCGCGGCGCCGGGTCCTACGTCTGCGGCGAGGCGTCCGCGCTCCTGTCGTCGATCGAAGGCAAGCGTGGCTATCCGCGCAACCGCCCGCCACGCTTGACCGTCCGCGGTCTCTATCAGAAGCCCACCGTCGTCAACAACGTCGAGACGCTGTCCAACATCGCGGGCATCGTCGCGCACGGCGCCGCCGCGTTTCGCAAGGTCGGCACCGCCAAGAATCCCGGCACGCGCTTGGTCTCCATCTCGGGCCACATCAACCGGCCGGGTGTGTACGAGATCGAAATCGGCGACCCCTGGGCCAAATTCATTTACGAGGACTGCGGAGGAATCCCGGGAGGCCGCGCGCTGAAGGCGGTCATTCCCGGCGGCATTTCCACAAAGGTGCTGACAGGGTCCGAGATCGCGACGCTCAACCTCGACAACCAGCAGGTCGAGGCCGCCGGCTCGTCATTGGGCTCGGGCGGCATGGTCGTCATCGCCGAGGGCACCTGCATGGTGCGATTGCTGCAGGTGATGCTGCGCTTCTACCACCACGAATCCTGCGGGCAGTGCACGCCCTGCCGCGAAGGCATGGGCTGGCTTCATCGCATCATCGATCGCATCGTCGCGGGCGAGGGCAGGCCGGAGGACATCGACCGCCTGTACCAGGTCTCGCGGCTGAACGACGGCAACACGATCTGCGGCATGGGCGACGCCGCCGGCTATGCCGCGATCGGCATCCTGAACAAGTTCCGCGACGAATTCGAGTATTTCATCGAGCACAAGCGTTCGCGCTACGACGGAAACCTGGAATGCCTCAAATCTTCATAAACGGGCAGGCCATCGAGGCCGACAAGAGCCAGACCGTCATGCAGGCGGCGACGGCGCATGGCATCGACATCCCGGGCTTTTGCTGGCACCCCGCGCTGTCCATCGCGGGCAACTGCCGCATCTGCGCCGTGCAGATCGAAGGCCGCAGCTGGGTGGAAATCGCCTGCAACATGCCGGTCAGCGAAGGGCTGCGCGTGCTCACCGACTCCGAACCGGTGCGCGCCTATCGCAAGGAGCTCTTGCAGCTCGTCACGCTCAACCATCCGGTGGACTGCGGCATCTGCGACAAGTCCGGCGAGTGCACGCTGCAGGATTATCACTACAAGTACAACGGCGCGCCGTCGGTCTCGCGCGACGCCAAGGTGCGCGCGACCAAATTCCATCCGCTCTCCGAGCGCATCGTGCTCGACAACGAGCGCTGCGTCCTGTGCTCGCGCTGCGTGCGCTTCACGCGCGAAATCTCGAAGTCGAATGCGCTCGGGATCGTCCAGCGCGGCGACACTTCGCTCGTCCGCGCCAGCGAGGACGGGGCGTTGGACGCCGATCCGTATTCCGACAACGTGATCGACATCTGCCCGGTTGGCGCGCTCTTGTCGAAGCCGTTCCTGTACAAGGCGCGGGTCTGGTATCTCGAGCCGACGCCGTCGGTGTGCCCCGGATGCGCTCGCGGTTGCACGGTGCAGATCTGGCACCGCAAAGCCGAGTGGAAACTGAACGCGCTCGATCCGCGGCAGGACTTGAGCATCGCACGCGTCACGCCCCTTGAGAATCCCGCGGTGAACGGGCCGTGGATCTGCAACAAGGGGCGCGACCTGGCGCGCATCTTCGAGCGCCCGCGCGCGGAGCAGGCGCTGATGAAGGGCCGGCCCGTCGATCTGGTCGCAGCGATCGAGGCCGCCCGAAAGTTGTTGAGCGTAGCGACGCATGCGGTGGCGCTGGTGTCGAATTGGGGCTCCAACGAGGAACTCGCGGCGTTCGCCGCAATGGACGGCGGCCGCTTCGACGCGTTCGTGAAAGAGGACGCCTCGCCCGAACCGGGCGAATGCGTCGAGGACGATCTGCTGATCCGGCCGGACAAGAATCCGAACACCGCGGCGGCCCGCGCGCTGTTCGCCCGCTTTGACGACGGCGCGGCGCCGCTCGCGCAAGGCACGGACGTGGTCCTGGTCTGGGGCGAGGGCTTCGACTTCGCCCGTGTGCCCAAAGGCGCGCGCGTCATCTTCCTCAACGCCTATGCGACGCCCGAAAACGCCGCCGCCGATGTCTTCATTCCCGTGAGCGTGCAAACCGAGCGTCGCGGGCATTACACGAATTTCCAGGGCGGGGTGAGCGCGTTCGAGCCGTGCTTCCCGAAGAAGGCGTCGGTCGCGGACGCGCAGGCGGTCTTCGCCGCATGGACTCCGCGACGGCGGCAATCGGCGATGATCCAGGACCTCGTCATCTACGTCTTGTTCATCACCTATGCGGTGGCGGTGCTGCTGGTGTTCGGCACCGTATTGACGTGGGTTGAGCGCAAGCAGGCGGCGGTCATGGCCGATCGCATCGGCGCCAACCGCTGTTACGTGCGCATACCCTTCACGCAATACAAGATGGTGTGGCTGGGGTTGTTCCACGGCCTGGCCGACGGCCTCAAGATGATGCTGAAGGAAGACTGGAAGCCCGACTCCTACGACCGCTTCGCGTATGCCATCGCGCCCTGGGTCGTGTTCACGCCGGTGCTGCTCGTGTTCGCGGTCATTCCCTTCGGCGGCACGCTCGTGCCCGCCTCGCTGCTGGACGCATTTCCCGCGGCCTCCGCGTGGTTCGGCGACAGGACCTATCCGCTGCAGATCGCCCGTGTCGACGCCGGTCTGCTGATCGTCTTCGCCTTCGGCGGCCTGACGATCGTCGGCGCCATGCTCGCCGGCTGGTCGTCCAACAACAAGTTCTCGCTGCTGGGCGGCATTCGCGCCGGCTCGCAGATGATCTCCTACGAACTGGTGATGGGGCTCACCGTGCTGGGCCTCATCGTCATCTACGGCACCGTCGACCTCACGGCCATCGCGCAGCAGCAGTCGGGCGTGCTGCTGGGCTTCCTGCCGGCGTGGGGGGTCTTCTACCAGCCCTTCGCCGCGATCCTTTTCATGACCGCCGCGATTGCGGAGAACAAGCGCATACCGTTCGACCTGCCCGAAGCCGAGTCGGAGCTCATCGCTGGCTACTACACCGAATACAGCGCGATGAAGATGGGGCTTTTCATGTTCGCGGAATTCATCGAGATCGCGATCATCGGCGCGCTGTTTACCACGCTGTTCCTGGGCGGCTACAACCTGCCGTTCATGACGGACGCCGGGTTCATGCTGCCCGGCAACCACGCGATCGCGATGAGCCACGGCGCAGTCGTCGTGATCCAGCTCGTCGTGTTCCTCGTCAAGGTAATGCTGGTATGCAGCTTCCAGATCCTGGTGCGCTGGACGCTGCCCCGGTTCCGCTACGACCAGCTGCTGCGCTTCGCGTGGAAGTTCATGTTCCCGCTGGCGCTGGCCAACCTGGCCGTCACCGCCGTCGCGGTGTGGGCGCTGCACGCCCAATGAGGCATCCGGCGTGAACCGAAAAGCCTACGTGCGCCGCGAATACTGGAACAATCCCGACGATGTCGTGGTGGGAGCGCGCGTACCTACCCGAGATCGTGCGCGGGCTTTCCATCACGGGCGGCATTTTCCTGCGCAACATGTGGCGCTGGATCACGCTGCGCAAAGGCGCGCTCACGACCTACTACCCGGAGGAGACGCGGGCCGATTACGCGCTCGGCAACCGCGGCAAGCACGTGCTGACCCAGCGGCCGGACGGCAAGCCGCAATGCATCGCCTGCAACATGTGCGCGACGGTGTGCCCGGCCAAGGTGATCGAGATCGACGCCGGCTTCGATCCGGATGACCCGGCGCATCCCAAGTACCCGATCCGCTTCGAGATCGACTACTCGCGCTGCATCTTCTGCGGGCTGTGCGTGGAGGCGTGCCCGGAGGACGCGATCCGGATGGTCAAGGAAGTGCCGAACCTGCCCACGTACGACCGCCAGAACATGTGGCTGTCCCTGGACGAGCTGCTGCACTGGAACCCGCAGAGCGATGTCGCCAAGCCGTATCCCGCAGCGCCGCCAAAAAGAGCCTCGTGAGCCGCCGATGATCGAAACGCTGCTCCTCTATCTCTTCGCGGCCTCCGCGCTGGTCACGGCGGCGCTGATGCTCGTGCTGCGGCACCCGATGCGGGTCGCGCTGGCACTGATCGCGACGATGCTCTCGCTGGCCGGCATCTACGCGATGCTCGGCGTCCACGTGATCGCGGTGTTCCAGGTGCTGATCTACGTCGGCGCCGTCATGGTCTTCATGGTCTACGCCATCATGCTGCTCGACGTGCGCGACCGCGCGTTCACTCGCCGCTTCTCGAAGCTGCTCGTGCCCGGCGTCGTCGCGGCGGTGGTGTTCATCGCCGTGTTCGGGCGCGACCTGTGGCTTCCGCCTCCAGGCGCGCCGCCGGGTGCGGATCGCGGCGGGCTTTTCGGGCTGCAGCGTTTTTCGATCGACTTCCTGGCGAATACTGGCTGCAATTCGAACTTGTGTCGGTGCTGCTCGTGGCTGCCGTGGTGGCGGCGCTGGCAGTGCTGCAGGCGGGCCGGCGGGACCATGGATAAATCGCAGATGCTCATCGCGCTGAGCGCCGCGCTGTTCGCGCTCGGCTTTCTCGGCGTCATCGTCCGGCGCAACGTGCTGGTGATGCTGATGTGCATGGAACTCATGCTCAACGCGGTGAACCTGAGCCTCGTGACGTTCGCGCAGCAGACGGGCACCACGGCCGGCGCGGTGCTGGTCTTCCTGGTGTTCGTCGTGGCCACCGCCGAGATCGCGATCGCCATCCCCATCGTGCTTCTGCTCGTTCGCCACAAGCGGACGCTGGATGTCGCGGCGTACATGGAACTGAAAGGATAGCGTTTGGACCGCCTGCTGACGCTGATCGTCGTCCTGCCGCTCGCGGGGTTCGTCGCTCAACGGGCTCGCCGGCAACCGGCTCGGCAAGCGGTTCGTCTCGTTCGTCGGCTGCGGCTTGCCGATCCTGGCCTTTGCCGCGACGGTGGTGTGCTTCCTGCGCCTGCAGGCGGCCGGCGGAGCGCCGCTCGATCGAGCCGGCCTACACATGGGCCGTCGATCGGCGGGCAGCACCTTCGAGGTCGCCTTCTATTTCGACCGCCTCACCGCGGTGATGGCGCTGATCGTGACGGGCGTGGGCTCGCTCATCCACGTCTACTCCATCGGCTACATGAAGGAAGACACGAGCTACGCGCGCTACTTCGCGTATCTCAACCTCTTCCTCTTCTTCATGCTGCTGCTCGTGCTGGGAAGGTCGCTGCTGGTGCTCTTCGTGGGCTGGGAAGGGGTGGGCCTCGCGTCCTACCTGCTGATCGGCTTCTGGTTCGAGGATCCCGACAAGGCGCGCGCCGGCAAGAAGGCGTTCATCACCAATCGCATCGGCGATGCCGGCTTCCTCCTCGGCATGTTCCTGCTGTACGCGACGCTCGGCACGCTGGACATGGACCGGATCAACGCCGCGTTCACGAGCGGCCCGCTTCCGGCCGTGTCGGCCAGCGCGGTCGGCATCCTGCTGTTCATCGGCGCCACCGGCAAGTCGGCGCAGATTCCGCTGCACGTCTGGTTGCCGGATGCGATGGCCGGCCCCACGCCCGTTTCCGCGCTGATCCACGCCGCGACGATGGTGACCGCCGGCGTCTACCTGGTCGCGCGGCTGTCCGGCATCTACGTGCACGCGCCCGAAGCGTCGCAGGTCATCGCCATCGTCGGCGCGCTGACCGCGTTTTTCGCCGCGACGGTGGCCGTCGTGCAGACCGACATCAAGAAGGTGCTCGCGTATTCGACCATCTCCCAGCTGGGCTTCATGTTCGTGGCGCTGGGCGTCGGCGCGTACGGCGTCGCCATCTTCCATCTCTATACGCACGCGTTCTTCAAGGCCTGCCTGTTCCTTGCGCGCGGGCAGCGTGATCCACGCGCTTTCCGGCGAGCAGGACATCCGCAAGATGGGCGGCCTCGCGCGGAAGATCCCGCTCACGTTCGCCACGTTCGCGGTTGCGACGGCCTCCATCGCCGGCATCCCGCCGCTCGCGGGATTCTTCTCCAAGGACGAGATCCTCTGGTTCGCGTTCGCCAGCGAGCAGCGGAGGCTCGCCGCTCCTCTTCGCCGTGGCGGCGGGCACGGCGCTGCTGACCGCCTTCTACATGTTCCGCCTGTTGTGGCTCACGTTCTTCGGCACGTCGCGCATGGACGCCGCGACGGAGCACCACGTGCACGAGTCGCCGCCGTCGATGACCGGCATCCTCGTCGTGCTGGCGGTGCTGTCGGCGATCGGCGGCTTCGTCGCGGTGCCGCACTTCCTGGAGCCGCTGCTGCCCGGTGCCGGTCGTGCGTCCGGAACTCGAGCATCTGGAGACGACGATCGTCGTCGCCTCGGTCGTGCTGGCGCTGGTCGGGCTCGCGGGTGCGGCATTCCTGTTCGGCCGCAATGGCGCGCGCGCCGGCCGCCTGGGCAAGCACTTCGCCGCGCTGCATCGCCTCCTCTCCGGCAAGTACTTCATCGACGAGCTGTACGACCGCCTGCTCGGCCGGCCGCTGTACTGGATTTCCGAAACGGTCTTCCTGCGCCTGGGCGACCGCGTGATCCTCGACGGCTCGCTGAACGGGCTCGCCCGCTACGCGCAAGTCACCGCCGGAAGGCTTGGCCGCGCGCAGACCGGCAACCTGCAGCTGTACATCCTGTTCGTGCTGCTGGGGGTCATCGGGGTCCTGGCTGTGGAGCGCCGGCCATGGCTGACGCGGCGCTGCTGAACATCGTCCTGTTCCTGCCGGTGGCCGGCATGGCGCTGCTCGCCGTCGTTCCCGCGCGGCAGGAACGACTGGTGCGCTCGCTGTCGCTGTGGGTGATGCTCGCGCAGCTCGCGCTGACGGCGATCCTCTATGCGCGATTCGACAGCGCCGTCGTGGGCCTGCAATTCGAGACGCGCCTCCCGTGGATTCCGGCCTGGGGCGTGTATTACCAGATCGGCCTCGACGGCTTCAACGTGCTGCTGGTGCTGATGACGGCGTTCCTGGGGCCGCTCGTCGTGGCGGGTGCCTTCACCGCGATCCGCGAGAACGTCAAGCTCTTCTACGCGATGGTGTTCTTCATCCAGTTCGCGATGCTGGGCGCCTTCGTCGCGCAGGACCTGTTCCTGTTCTACCTGTTCTGGGAAACGATGCTGATCCCGATGTTCCTGTTGATCGGCATCTGGGGCGGCGAACGGCGCATCTACGCCACGTTCAAGTTCGTCCTCTACACCGCGTTCGGCAGCATCCTGATGCTGGCCGCGCTGATCTACCTCGTGTACACGCTGCAAACGACGACGGGCGTCACGTCGTTCGCGTTCGCGGACCTGTACCAGGCGAAGCTGCCGGTCGACGCGCAGATCGTGCTGCTGGTGGCCTTCGGGCTGTCGTTCGCGATCAAGGTGCCGATGGTGCCGCTGCACACGTGGCTTCCGGACGCGCACGTCGAGGCGCCGACCGCGGGCTCCGTGATCCTGGCCGGCGTCCTGCTGAAGATGGGAACGTACGGCTTCCTGAAGCTGGGCTTCCCGCTCTTTCCGGACGCGACGAGGCTGCTGACGCCGGCGCTCATGACGCTGGCGGTGATCAGCATCATCTACGGCGCCTGCCTGGCGCTGGTGCAGGAGGACATCAAGAAGATCATCGCCTACTCGTCGATCAGTCACCTGGGCTACGTGATGCTGGGGTCTGGTCAGCCTCGACCTCATCGGCATCCAGGGCGCGATCATCCAGATGGTGAGCCACGGCCTCACCGCGGCCGGACTGTTCCTGATGGTGGGGATGATCTACGAGCGCTGCCACACGCGCGAACTTGCGGCCTACGGCGGCCTGGCCAAGCTGTTGCCGGTGTACTCGCTCTTTTTCATGATCCTCACGCTGGCGTCGATCGGCCTGCCCGCGACCAGCGGCTTCGTCGGCGAGTTTCTCGTGCTGCTCGGGAGCTTCAACGCGTCGTGGCCGCAATACCAGCAGGGCGTCGCGTATCCGCTGGCCGTGAGCGCAAGCGCGGTGGCGGGCGTGGTGCTCGGTGCGCTGTACATGCTGCGCTTTGCGCAACGTTTCCTGTTCGGCGCCGCCAAGGTTCCGCACGCGCCGGTGGTCGATCTCGACGGCCGCGAAAGGGCCATCCTGATCGCGATCGCGGTGGCCATCTTCGCGCTCGGGCTGTATCCGGATGAGCCGATGCGGAAGTCGGAACTGGCGGCGATGGTCGTACCGGCAACTGGTCGCGGGCGAACGCGTTGCCCGCGAATCCGCCGAAAGTCGCCGGCGACGCGATCGCTGCCCGGGAGCCCGCGATGAACTGGCAGGCGGCATTGCTGGCGATGCTGCCCGAGCATCTGTTGCTCGCCGGGATCGTGCTGCTGATCGGTCTCGAAATCGTGCCGGGCCGGCCGCGCGGCGCACTCGCGCTGGCCCTGCTCGCCGTGATCGCGGCCGCGGCCGCCGCGCTGACGATGCATGTGAACGGCTACGCGGCGTCGCCGTTTCCGGGACAGTTCTCCGTCGAGTCCCGGCCGCTTCGCTCGCCAAGGCGCTGGTGCTCGCGCTCGCGGTGCCGGTGCTGCTCATGTCCCGCGATGAATTCGCGCGCGGCCCGTTTCACATCCTGCTGCTGTCCTCGCTGTATGGTTTCTGCCTGCTGTTGTCGGCGGACAGCTTCCTGACGTTGTTCCTGGGGCTCGAACTGATGTCGCTGCCCGTGTATGTGCTGGTGCTGCTCGCCTTCCGGCGGCCGGAGTGCGTCGAGGCGGCGCTCAAGTACCTGGTGCTGGGCGGCACGGCGAGCGCGATCTTCCTGATGGGCGTCTCGCTGCTGTACGGCGGAAGCGGTTCGCTCGGCGCTGCCGGCGTTTACCGCGGCGCTGGCCTTCCGGACCCGATGGCGAGCGCGGCGGTGGTGCTGGTGGTCGTCGCGTTCTTCCTCAAGGCGGCGGTGGTCCCGTTCCATGCGTGGGCGCCGGATGCGTACGAGGGCGCGAGCCTGCCGGTCACCGCGTACATGGCGACGATCATCAAGGCGGGCGTGCTGCTTGCGGCGCTGCGGCTGTTCGGCACCGCACCGCTGTCGCCGGCGATGGCGGGGCTTCTCGCGATCCTGCCCCTGGTCTCGATCGTCTGGGGCAATCTCACCGCGATGCGGCAGACGAGTTTCCGCCGCATGATCGCGTATTCGTCCATCGCCCACGCCGGGTACCTGTTCTACGCATTCCTGGGCGACGGGCCCGGCCGGTTCCAGGCCATCGTCTTCTACCTGCTCGCCT
The DNA here is from genome assembly GCA_963755065.1 of uncultured beta proteobacterium. GTDB lineage: Bacteria > Pseudomonadota > Gammaproteobacteria > Burkholderiales > Casimicrobiaceae > VBCG01. The sequence continues at coordinate 147,311 of CAVWIM010000001.1, read as the reverse complement.
ACGGGCTGATGAACCTCCTCGCGTTCGCATCGCTTCCGCGCGGCGCCGACGACGCGCGCGCGCGACCGGCTGGACAGCCTCAAGGGACTCTTCGGCCGCAAGCCTTATGCCGCGATCACGATCGCCGTGGCGATGCTTTCGCTGGCCGGCATCCCGCCATTTCCCGGGTTCATCGCCAAGTTCCTGATCTTCAAGAACGTCATCGCGGCCGGATACACCGTCTATGCGGTGCTGGGCCTGATCGGGAGCTACCTCGGGATCTACTTCTACCTGCGCGTCGTCCAGTTCCTCTTCATGAGCGCGCCGGCTCAGGAGGCTGCGCCCGCCGCATCGGGAAGGCTGGCGTTGGGCGCGGGCTTGCTATGCCTCGTCCCGGCGATCCTGCTGTCCGTGTTTCCCGGCTGGTTCATCGGACGCCTGTAAGCGGCCCCTGACTCAGGCCCGCGTCTTGCGTCGCGCGGCACCGTCGCCATCGACCAGCTGGCTCATCGCAATGCGGTCAAGCAACTTGACGGCCCGCCCTTGCACCTGGATCAGCCCGTCATGATGAAAGCGGGAAAACAGGCGGCTTACGGTTTCCAGCTTGAGCCCCAGGTAGCTCCCGATCTCCTCGCGCGTCATCCGCAGCACGAACTCGCACGACGAATAGCCGTGCTCGCGGTACCGCTGCGACAAGTCGAGCAGGAACACCGCGAGCCGCTGCTCGGCGTTCATTTTTCCCAGCACGATCATCATCGTGCGTGCGCGCGCGCTCTCCTGCGACAACAGCTTGAACAGGTTGTGCCGGAAGCGGTCGCTATGCCGCGCGATATCCTCGATCTGATCGAACGGCAGCGGACAGCTTTCCATGTCTTCCAGCGCCGTGGCCTGGCAATCATGGATGTCGGTGCCGATGCCGTCCATGCCGATGATCTCGCCGGCGATGTGGTAGCCGGCGACATGGTCCTGCGCCGTCACTGGCGAGCAGGGCGGTCTTGCAGGAACCCATGTGTATCGCGTAGAGCGCATTGAACCCATCGCCGACGCGAAACAGCACGTCGCCCTTGCGAAACCGGATTCGCTTGGTCAGGAGTCGCGCGATGCGGGGTGGCGGCCGGGTCGAGTCCCGCGGCAAGGCAAAAATCGGCCAGGGGCCAGTTTGAGTATGGCGGCGCATGCGCGTGACTTCGTGCAGGACGGCCCCCGTTGCGCTGCACAAGAGCTCACTGGAGGGCATCGCGGACTGGATGACAGAAGCCGGCATGCGTCCTCCCTTGCTGTTGGCACTTCCCTACACGGTGCTGGTCGGAGCCCAGGCATAGAAAGAAAACGGCGGATGCCTTGGCCAAGCACTCTCGCCGCCCCCCGTTGCAGTATGTACGCTACCGAACGCAAAAGGAACCATTTATTTGGGAGCGCGGATGGGGTGTCGCGTCCCGCGTTGGCGCGAGCCGTCCCGCCCTGAGGCGAGGCGTTGCGCCGGGTGGCTTGGGGAGGGTCGGGTTACGTACCCGCGCGCTTCGCCACGGGCGAGTGCATGTCCAGCAACTGCAGCCGGGTGGCCTGCAGCCGTCCGGAAACGACGCCGAGCAGGCGGTACATCAGCGCGAATCCGAAAGCCTTGTCCTTCCGGCACTCCTCCAGCAGTTCCGCCCCGTCGAGCGCGAGGGCTTCGACGGGCTCCAGCGCGCGCGCCTGGAAATGCTTCGTTCGTCCCATCAGGATCGCCGACCAGCCGAGTTCGTCGCCAGCGGTCAGCGTCTGCACGCGCAGCATGTGGTCGGGTGCCTCGATCTCGAGCGCGACGCGTCCCGAGACGATCAGGTAGAAATCGGAGCACTCATCGTCCTGGCGGAAGATGATCTGCCCATTGTCGAAGTGGACGCTCCTGGCGTGCGCCGTGAGCTTCTCGATGTCCCGCGGCGAGAATTCCTCGATGAACGGATGCTTGTTGAGCACCGTCAGCAGTTTGTCTGTCACCATCGTTGACGCTCCTTTCGCGGATCAGATGGTCTCGGGCACCATCTTGATCGCGCCGCACGGGCATTCGGACACGCAGATCCCGCAGCCCTTGCAATAGTCGAAGTTGAAAGCGAAGCGCTTGCCGGGCCCCAGCTTGATCACCGCGTTGTCGGGGCACACGCCATAGCAGTTGTCGCATTCGAAGCAGTTGCCGCAGGACAGGCAGCGGCGCGCCTCGAACAGCGCATTGGTCTCGTCGAGGCCGCTCACCACTTCGTCGAAGGTCGACGTGCGGCGGGCGAGCTCGAGGATCGGCTGCACGGTCTTCGGCGCGTCGGCGTAGTACCAGGGATTGAGCTTGCCGTAATCGGCCAGTTCGTGCTTCGGCGGCGGGTCGTAGGTCGTTTCCGCGCAGCCACGCGTCGATGTGCCGCGCGGCCTTCTTGCCGTGCCCGACGCCGACCGTCACCGTCCGCTCCGACGGCACCATGTCGCCGCCGGCGAAGATGCCCGCGATGCCCCGTCATCATGTTCGGACCGACTTCCACCGTGCCGTCCTTGATCGTCGAGTCCCGGCACGCCGTCGAGCAGCGACAGGTCCACATCCTGCCCCAGCGCCAGCACCAGCGAATCGGCTTCCAGCGTCTCGACCTCGCCGGTCGGCTGCGGGAAGCCCTTTTCGTCCAGTTTCATCTTCTCGACGGTGAGCGTGCCCTCGTCGGACATGTTCTTGATCGTCGACAGCCATTTGATCAGCACGCCTTCCTGCAACGCCTCCTCGACCTCGAAGTCGTGCGCCGGCATGCTTCTCGCGCGTGCGGCGGTAGACGATGATCGCATCGGCGGCGCCCAGCCGCTTTGCGGTGCGCGCGACGTCGAGCGCGGTGTTGCCGCCGCCGTAGACGACGACGCGCCGGCCCAGCATCGGCTTGTCCTCGCCCTCCATGCTGCGCAGCACCGACACGGCATCGAGCATGTGCGCGGCCTCGCCGGCGGGAATGTAGGCGCGCTTGGCGATGTGCGCGCCGACGGCGAGGAAGGCCGCGTCGAAGCGCCCTTCCTGCATCGTCTCGAGAATGTTCGACACCTTGTGGTTCAGCTCGAGCACGACGCCCATGTCGAGAATGCGCGCGACCTCCGCATCCAGCACGTCGCGCGGCAGCCGGTATTTGGGAATGCCGAAGCGCATCATGCCGCCCGGCCATCGGTCCGGCATCGACGATTTTCACGCGATGGCCCAATCGGCGCAGGTGATAGGCGGCGGAGAGCCCCGACGGGCCGGCGCCGACGATCAGCACGTGCTTGCCCGACTCGAACGCCGGGCGGTTCGAACTTCCAGCCGCGCTTGATCGCCTCGTCACCCAGGAAGCGCTCGACCGAATTGATGCCGACCGACTCATCGAGCTTGCCGCGGTTGCATGCGCCTTCGCAGGGGTGATAGCAGACGCGCCCCATGATCGCGGCGAACGGATTGTCCGCGGTCAGCAAGCGCCAGGCTGCTTCGTAGTCGCCGCTCTCGCACGGATAGAGCCAGCCCTGGATGTTCTCGCCGGCGGGGCAGGCGTGGTTGCAAGGCGGCAGACGGTCGAGGTAGACGGGCCGCGACGTGCGCCACGAGCCGGTCTTGTTGGCCAGGCTCGAGCCGGGATTCAGCGTAATGGCGTAGGGTTTTTCCATGATATGCGCTAATCGAGCAGGCCGAACTTGGCGATGGTGCGGTCGGCATTCGCCTGGATGTGCGCGAGGCGCTCGACGTCCGGCGTCGATCCGAACAGGTGCGCGAAGCGCTTCTGCAACTTGAGATATTCCTCGACCGGAACCTTGTGGCGGATCTTCGTGCGGCCGGTGATCTCGCCGTGCTCCGCCTCGAACAGCGGGAAGAGCCCCGACTCGACGGCGAGCCGCGCCAGCTTGATCGTGTCCGCGGGTGCGGAGCCCCAGCCCAGCGGGCACGGGACGTGGATGTGGATGTACCGCGCGCCGTGGATACCCATCGCCTTCGTCACCTTGAATTCGAGGTCGTGCAGGTTGGCGACGCTCGCGGTGGCGACGTACGGGAATGAAATGCGCCATCGCTATCAGCGGCACGTTCTTGCCGGTGCCGAACACGTTGCCGGGTTCCTTGCCGACGGCCGGCGTCGTCGCCGTGCGCGCCGTCGCCGGCGTGGCGCTGGAGCGCTGCACGCCGGTGTTCATGTACGCCTCGTTGTCGTAGCAGATGTAGAGAACGTCGTCGTTGCGCTCGAACATGCCGGACAGGCAGCCGAAGCCGATGTCCGTGGTGCCGCCGTCGCCGCCCTGCGCGACGACGCGGGTGGCCGTGCGGCCGGTCACGCGCAAGGCGGCGGCCACGCCCGAGGCGACGGCCGCGGCGTTGCCGAACAGCGAATGGATCCACGGGATCTGCCACGAGCTCTCGGGGTAGGGCGTCGAGAACACTTCGAGGCAACCGGTGGCGTTGACGGCGACGAGCTGGTTGCCGGCGGCGCGCATCGCGGCGTCGATCGCATAGCGGGCACCGAGCGCCTCGCCGCAGCCCTGGCACGCGCGGTGCCCGAGTTGAGCGAGTTGGTGCGCTGCATGTTCGCCTGCACGGCGCGCTCGTTTTCTCCGAGCAACCGGTTGCCGACGGTGAACGTGCCGGTCTGGTAGAACTTCACATCCTGCATTTCGCCGGTCATGAGGATTCCTGTCCCCTTCATCCGATGTTCGAGGCGACCGTGCCCAGGCGGCGCAGGATCGCTTCCGCGGTCGGACCGGTGCGCCGTGCCTGCGTCTCGCGTTCCAGCTCGTGGCTTACGACTTCGGCATTGAGGTCGAGGAACGTCACCTGCTCCAACTCGTCGGCGATCGCGTCGTCGAACAGCTGCCGCAGCGAGCTGCGGGTGATCGCGCGGCCGCCCAGTCCCGCGATGACCGTGTAGCCCTTGAGCTGGATGCCCGACAACGATTTGCGCACGCCGTCGGAGACGATGCCGCCCAAGCCCACCGCGAGGCATTTCTCCAGCACGACGACACGCTTCGCATCCTGCAATGCCTCGCGCAATGCGGCGATCGGAAAGGGCCGGAACGAGCAGATCGAAACCGAGCCGATCTTCACCCCGGCGTCGCGCATTTCGTCGACGACCTCCTGCACCGTGCCGTTCACCGAGCCCAGGGCCACGACGATCGTCTCCGCGTCCTCGGTGCGGTAGGTGCGGATGAGTCCGCCCGAACTGCGCCCGAACTGCGCCGTGAATTCCGCGGCAAGTTTCGGTATGAGCGTCAGCGCGCGCAGCTGCTTGTGGTGGCCCAGGTAGCGCACTTCGGTGAACGCCTCCGGGCCGACCAGCGCGCCGATCGTGACCGGATCGGCCGGATCGAGGATCTGGCGCGGCTGGAACGGCGGCAGATAGGCGTCGACCTGCGCCTGCGTCGGGATGTCCACGCGATCGTAGGCGTGCGTCAGGATGAAGCCGTCCATGCACACCATCACCGGACAGGAAAGCTCCTCCGCGAGCCTGAAGGCCTGGATGTGCAGGTCGAGCGCTTCCTGGTTGGTTTCGGCGTACAGCTGGATCCAGCCCGCGTCGCGCATCGACATGCTGTCCGAGTGGTCGTTCCAGATGTTGATCGGCGCGCCGATCGCGCGGTTGCCGATGGTCATCACGATCGGCAGCCCGAGCCCGGCGGCGTTGTAGACGGCCTCGGCCATGAACAGCAGGCCCTGGCTGCTCGTCGCGGTGTACGTGCGCGCGCCGGCGGCGGAAGCGCCGATCGCCACCGACATCGCGGCGAACTCGGATTCGACGTTGATGAACTCGCAGTTGGTCAGCGTGCCGTCCTTCACCATTTCGCCGACGCCCTCGACGATGTGCGTCTGCGGCGTGATCGGGTAGGCGCAGATCACCTGCGGCCGGCAGAGCGCGATCGCCTCCGCGACCGCGTGCGAGCCTTCGGTTTGCTTAAGCATGGACGGTCTCCAGCGCCCTTGCTTGCAAAGGCGAACGCCTCGGATGCGGCGGCGACGTTCTTTTCCGCGATGGCGCTCGGGAATTTTTCGCGGATCGCCTGGACCACGGATTCCTGCCGGATCTGGCCGGTGATCGCGGCAAACGCGGCAAGCAGCGGCACGTTGGGCACCGCGCGCCCGACATGCTTCAGCGCGATTTCGGTCGCGGGCAGCGCGCACAGGCGCTCGCGGCGGAATCCGCGCACGAATTCGGCGAGCCCCAGTTCGTCGAAGCTGCGCGTCGAATTGAGCAGGATGTAGCCTTCCTTCGGCAGCCCTTTGAAGAGATCGACCTGGTGCAGCAGCGTCGGGTCCTGGATGATCAGCGCGTCGGGCTGCATCACGGGTTCGCGCAACCGGATCTCGCGGACGTCGATGCGGCAGAACGCCATCACCGGCGCGCCCATGCGCTCGGAGCCGAAGCTGGGGAACGCCTGCGCGTACCGCCCCTCGAGAAACGCCGCCACCGACAGGAGCTCGGCGCCGGACACCACGCCCTGCCCGCCGCGGCCATGTATGCGTACTTGAAACATCCTCCGTCTCCAGTCTTCTTAGGGACGGCCCGCGCCCGCCGCGGACGGGCGCCTTGACACAAATCAAACGCCATGCTGCGCGCAACGCGCGCGAGGCGAGCGCAGCTTTGATCCCGGCGAAGTCAAACGGCCGGCCAAGCGCGATGGGGTAAGCTTCTCGCCCCCCAAGAATCCTTGCGCTAATGCCGCCGCTCAATCCCTCCGGCAAGAAGAACAAGTTCGTCAAGGCGTGGATGCACGAGCACGTCAACGATCCCTACGTGCAGGAAGCCAAGCGGCGCGGATACCGTTCGCGCGCGGCGTTCAAGCTGATCGAGCTGGCCGAACGCGACAAGCTGCTGAAGCCCGGCATGACGGTCGTCGACCTGGGCGCCGCGCCGGGGAGCTGGTCGCAGGTGCTGCGCGAGCGGCTGGGGCCGGCGGGGAGGATCGTCGCCATCGACCTGCTGCCGATGGACGGCATCGCCGGGCGTCGACCTTCATCCAGGGCGACTTTCGCGACGACGGGCGGCTTGCGCGCAGCTCGAGGCGGCGCTGGGCGATTCGCGCGGTCGACCTTGTGGTCTCGGACATGGCCCCCAATCTTTCGGGTATCGATGCGGCGGATCAGGCGCGCAGCGTGCATCTGGGTGAACTTGCACTGGAATTTGCCGTCGGACACTTGCGTCCTGGAGGCGATTTGCTGGTCAAGGTGTTCCAGGGCGCGGGATTGGCGGAGTTCCAGCGCGCGATGGCCGGACATTTCACCAAGGTCTATGTGCGCAAGCCCAAATCGTCGCGCGATCGCAGCCGCGAAACCTTTCTCGTGGGCAAGGGATTCCATGGCGGCTAAGTTGTTAATTGAGGTTGCCAACGGAGTTTGCCAACTGAGTAAGCCAACTGGGCTGCTCAACTGAGCTGTCGTTTGCCGGCGACAAGCGCGTTTTTGCCGGGTATTGCCGGGTTTTTTAGTATTTTGTTACGCAATCCGCCTGTGGCTGCGCGGTGAAAGCTGGTTTTCGGGACATAATTCACGGCTAGAATCTGAACTTGCTGCCATGATGCGGAAACGCCGTGGCGGTGAAAAGCCGGTGCGCGGCCTGCCGGATTCATGACGGCCGCAAGGAGCCTTTTTTGAACAATCTGGTCAAGAACGTCGGCATCTGGGCCGTGATCCTGCATGGTGGTGCTGGTCGTGGTCAAGCAGTTCGACGCGCGGCAGCCGGGCAAGGATGCCGTTTCCTATTCCGAATTCATGGACTCGGCCAAGAGCGGCAAGGTCGAGTCGGCCACGGTCGAGGGCCGCAAGATCAACTGGACGTCGACCGACAAGAAGAAATTCACGACCTACAGTCCCGGCGACATCTGGATGGTCGGCGACCTGCTGAAGTACGGCGTCAAGGTCGACAGCAAGCAGGAAGAGGAGCAATCGTTCCTGTCGCAGATCTTCATCTCCTGGTTCCCGATGCTGTTGCTGATCGGCGTCTGGATCTTCTTCATGCGCCAGATGCAAGGCGGCGGCAGGGGAGGCGCGTTTTCGTTCGGCAAGAGCAAGGCACGGATGCTGGACGAGGCGAACAACACCGTCACGTTCGCCGACGTGGCCGGCTGCGACGAGGCCAAGGAGGAAGTCGCCGAACTGGTCGAATTCCTGCGCGACCCGTCCAAGTTCCAGAAGCTGGGCGGCCGCATTCCGCGCGGCGTGCTGATGGTCGGGTCCCCGGGCACGGGCAAGACGCTGCTCGCCAAAGCCATCGCGGGCGAGGCCAAGGTCCCGTTCTTCTCGATCTCCGGGTCGGACTTCGTCGAGATGTTCGTCGGCGTGGGCGCGGCGCGCGTGCGCGACATGTTCGAGCAGGCGAAGAAGAACGCGCCGTGCATCGTGTTCATCGACGAAATCGACGCGGTCGGGCCGCCAGCGTGGCGCGGGCTTGGGCGGCGGCAACGACGAGCGCGAGCAGACGCTGAACCAGTTGCTGGTGGAAATGGACGGCTTCGAAGGCAACGCCGGCGTGATCGTCATCGCCGCGACCAACCGGCCGGACGTGCTCGACCCCGCGCTGATGCGTCCGGGCCGCTTCGACCGCCAGGTCGTCGTGCCGCTGCCGGACATCCGCGGCCGCGAGCAGATCCTGCTGGTGCACATGCGCAAGGTGCCGATGTCGCCGGACGTCAAGGCCGACATCATCGCGCGCGGCACGCCGGGCATGTCGGGCGCGGATCTGGCCAACCTCGTCAACGAGGCGGCGCTGTTCGCCGCGCGTTCGAACAAGCGCCTGGTCGACATGTACGATTTCGAGCGCGCCAAGGACAAGATCATCATGGGCGCCGAGCGGCGCTCGATCGTGATGCCAGAGGAGGAGCGCCGCAACACGGCGTATCACGAGTCCGGCCACGCGATCGTCGCGGTGCTGCTGCCCAAGACCGATCCGGTGCACAAGGTCACGATCATCCCGCGCGGGCGCGCGCTGGGCGTGACGATGCAGCTCCCGGAGCAGGATCGCTACAGCATGGACCGCAACCACATGCTGAACATGGTCTCGGTGCTGTTCGGCGGGCGGATCGCGGAAGAACTGTTCATGAACCAGATGACCACCGGCGCCTCGAACGACTTCGAGCGCGCGACCGAGATCGCGCGCAACATGGTCACGCGCTACGGCATGTCGGACGAGCTGGGCCCGATGGTGTACGGCGAAAACGAAGGCGAAGTCTTCCTCGGCCGGTCGATCACGACGCAGAAGAACGTGTCCGAGGCGACGATGCAGAAGGTCGACCAGGAAATCCGCAAGATCATCGACCAGCAGTACGCCGTTGCGCGGAAGCTGCTGGAAGACAACCGCGACAAGGTCGAGGCGATGGCCAAGGCGCTGCTGGAGCTGGAGACGATCGACTCCGACCAGATCTCCGACATCATGGCCGGCAAGCCGCCGCGTCCGCCCAAGCCGACGCAACCCGCGTCCGGACCCCCATCGGGAGGCACCGTCATCGGGCCCGAGGTGGCGCCGTCCGCCAATCCGGTATAAAACTTCTAGTGGACCCGGGCCGGCGCAGCCGGCCCGTTTTTGCAAGCTCTGATGAGTCTCCAACTCGCCTTCGGCGAGCAAACGCTGGACCTGTCACGCCCGCGCGTGATGGGCATCCTCAACGTCACGCCGGATTCGTTCTCCGACGGCGGAAAGTTCGTCGAGCGCGAAAAGGCGCTCGACCACGCGCGCCGGATGGCGGCGGACGGTGCGGACATCATCGACGTCGGCGGTGAATCGACGCGGCCGGGCGCGTTGCCGGTGCCCGACGACGTCGAACTGGAACGCGTCATACCTCTGGTCGAAGCGCTCGCCCGAGAAGGCATGCGGATATGCGTCGACACGGCCAAGCCCGCCGTCATGCGCGCGGCGCTGGCTGCGGGTGCGGGCATGATCAACGACGTGCGTGCGCTGCGCGAGCAGGGCGCCATCGACGCGTTGGCCGCGAGCAAAGCCGCGGTGTGCCTGATGCACATGCAGGGCGAGCCGCGCACGATGCAGGCCGAACCGCACTACGTCGACGTGGTGAAAGAGGTTCGCGATTTCCTGGTCGAGCGCGCGCTGGCGTGCGAAGCCGCGGGCATTGCTCGCGACCGCATCGTCATCGACCCGGGCTTGGGCTTCGGCAAGACGGTGGCGCATAATCTCGCGTTGCTGCGCTCACTCGGCGAATTCAAGGGAGCCGGCTATCCGGTCATGGCGGGAATATCGCGGAAGTCGACATTGGGCCGGATCGCGGGCCGCGACGTGAACGAACTCGTGGCCGCAAGCGTCGCGGCGGCATTGGCGGCGGTTGCGCGCGGCGCCTCCATCGTCCGCGTGCACGATGTGCGCGAAACGGTCGACGCGTTGAAAGTGTGGCAGGCCATCGAGACAGATTGAATCGTTTAGGCTCAACAGTTCATGAAACGCAAATACTTCGGTACGGACGGCATCCGCGGGCGCCTGGGCGATGCGCCGATCACACCCGAACTCGTGATGAAACTGGGCTGGGCGGCCGGGCGCACGCTGGCGTCGGCCGAGGGTGCGCAGCGCGCCAGGGGGTCCAATGAGCGTCCCGCCGTGCTGATCGGCAAGGACACGCGCATCTCCGGATACCTGCTCGAGGCGGCGCTGGAGGCCGGCCTCTCCGCCGCGGGCGTCGACGTCTATCTTTGCGGTCCGCTGCCCACGCCCGGCATCGCGCATCTCACGCGGGCGCTGCGCCTCTCGGCGGGCATCGTGATCAGCGCGTCGCACAACCCCTACGACGATAACGGCATCAAATTCTTCTCCGCGTCCGGCACCAAACTCGCCGACGAAGTGGAACTGGCCATCGAGCGCGAGATGGAGTCACCTCTCACCTGTGTCCGGTCGGCGGAGTTGGGCAAGGCACGCCGCATCGACGACGCGGCGGGGCGCTACATCGAATTCTGCAAGGGAACGTTTCCATCGGAGCTCGACTTGCGCGGCATGCGCATCGTCGTCGACTGCGCGCACGGCGCCGGCTACCACGTCGCGCCGCCCGTGTTCCACGAGCTCGGCGCGGACGTGATCGCAGTGGGTGCTACGCCCGACGGCATCAACATCAATGCGGGCGTCGGCGCGATGCATCCGCAATACCTGGTCGAGCAGGTGCGCGCGAATGACGCCGATCTGGGGCTGGCGCTCGACGGCGACGGCGACCGGCTGGTGATGGTCGACCGTACGGGCGTGCTCTACGACGGCGACCAGTTGCTCTACGTGATCGCGACCGATTACCGGCGACGCGGCGTGGCCAATGGCGGCGTCGTCGGCACGCTGATGAGCAACCTGGGCTTCGAGCAGGCGCTGGAGCGCGAGGGCATCGCGCTCGCGCGCGCGCGCGTCGGCGACCGTTACGTCCTCGAGCAACTCCAGGAGCGGCGCTGGCTGCTGGGCGGCGAGAATTCCGGGCACCTTATCTGTCTCGACAAGCATACGACCGGCGACGCGATCATCGCGGGGCTCGCGGTCCTGCGGGCGCTGATCGAACAGAACAAGACGCTGGCCGAAGCCACTGCCGCGGTGACGATGTTTCCGCAGCGGCTCATCAACGTGCCGGTAAGACGCGACTGGGACTGGAAGGCAAGTGCCGCTGTCTCTTCGGCAGAAAAGGCGGCGGTCGCATCGCTCGGAGACGCCGGGCGCGTGCTGCTGCGTCCGTCCGGCACAGAACCCGTGTTGCGCGTGATGGTCGAAGCGCGCGAACGCGGCCTTGCCGACCGCCACGCGGAGGCGTTGGCGGATACGATTGCCGTCGCCGCCGGCGCACCGTTGTAGCGTCCGATCTCTTTGTCTGCTCTCCGGTAATTTGCTTAGCGGAATCGGTTTCAAGGCAGACGGGACGCGCTGCGTATAATTGAGTCATGGTCGCCGTGCTGCACGCCGCGCCGCAGACCGCCGCGCCGAAGGCGGTCGCCGCGTGGCTCGACACCCTTGCTCCCGAATACTCTGCCGACGAACGCGCGTCGTTCGCGGCGGCGTTCGAGCACGCGCGCCTGCACTGCGCCGACGTAAGTTTGCCCGATGGCGAGCACGTCCTCGACCGTGCGCTCGGCACGGCGACGATTCTAGCCGGCCTCAAGCTCGATCCTGATTCGATACGCGCCGCTCTGCTGCTGGGAATGCCCGCCGCCGGCGCGTTAGATGCCGACGCAGTGGCCGCGAAATTCGGCGCCGACGTCGCGACACTGGTAGCCGGCGTGACCCGCATGGGCGTCATTCGCGCCACGGCTTCGACCGGCGACAGCGAGGAACGCGCGGCACAGGCGGAAAACCTGCGCAAGATGCTCCTCTCGATGGTCGAGGACATCCGGGTCGTGCTGATCAAGCTCGCCGAGCGCACGCAGGCGCTGCGCTCGCTCATGACCGGCGATTCCCTGGTGCGTCGCCAAGTGGCGCGCGAGGTGCTCGACCTCTTCGCACCGCTCGCCAACCGCCTCGGCGTCTGGCAGTTGAAGTGGGAATTGGAGGACCTTTGCCTGCGCGCGCTCGAGCCCGATGCGTACAAGTCGATCGCGAAGATGCTGGACGAGCGCCGGCTCGACCGGCAGCGCTACATCGAGGATGTGCTTGCGGCGCTCCAGCGTGAACTGAAAACCGCCGGCGTGAAGGCTGAGGTCACGGGGCGACCGAAACACATCTACAGCATCTGGAGCAAGATGCGCCGCAAGCAGGCGGGCATCGACGCGCTCTACGACATCCGCGCTGTGCGCATCCTGGTCGACTCGGTGAAGGATTGCTACACGGCGCTGGGCGTCGTCCATCATTTGTGGACTCCGCTTGCGCGCGAATTCGACGACTACATCGCCAAGCCGAAGGCCAACAACTACCGTTCACTGCACACGGCGGTGATCGGGCCCGAGGACAAGCCGCTCGAAGTGCAGATCCGCACGCGCGAAATGCACCAGCATTCGGAATACGGCGTCGCCGCGCACTGGCGCTACAAGGAAGGGTCGCTGAAAGGCGTTCGCCACGATCCGACCTTCGATGAGAAAATCGCGTGGCTGCGGCAGGTGCTCGACTGGAAGGACGCCGTCGCGGATTCGGGCGAGTGGCTCTCGGCCTTCAAGGAAAGCCTGTTCACCGACTCGATCTATGTGCTCACGCCGCAGGGCAAGGTCGTCGACCTGCCGCGCGGTTCGACGCCGGTCGACTTCGCCTACGCCGTGCACACGAACCTGGGCCACCGTTGCCGCGGCGCCACCGTCGACGGCCAGATGGTTCCTTTGCATTACACGCTGAAGAACGGCCAGCAGGTCGAGGTGGTCACCGTGAAGCAGGGCGGGCCCTCGCGCGACTGGCTGAATCCGGACCTGGGCTACGTGCATAGTCACCGTGCGCGGACGAAAGTGCGGCAATGGTTCCGCGCGCAGCAGCATGGGGAGACGATTGCGCAGGGGCGCGCACTGGTCGAGCGCGAGCTCGCGCGCATGGGTCAGACGGCGCTCAAGCTCGATGCGCTCGCCGCCAAGGCCGGTTTCGACAAGGCGGAGGAGTTCTTCGCCGCGTTCGCGCGCGACGACATCAATTCGAAGCAGGTGCAAACGGCGATCCAGGCGCTGGCGTTGCCGGTCCCGGCGTCGCCCGCGGCAGCGGAGCCGGAAGTGCAGATGCGCAAGAGCCGCGCGGCGGGTGCGGGAAGCGGCATTCTCGTTGTCGGCGTCGATCGCCTGCTCACCGGACTCGCGCGCTGCTGCAAGCCCGCGCCGCCCGATCCCATTGCGGGATTCGTCACGCGCGGCAAGGGCGTGACCATCCACCGGGCGAACTGCTCCAACATCACGCGGATGCGGGCCGCGCAACCGGAACGCCTGATCAGCGCGGGGTGGGGCGCGCCGCGCGACGAGGTGTTTCCCGTCGACATCGTCGTGGAGGCGATGGACCGGCAGGGCCTGTTGCGCGACATTTCCGAAATACTCTCGCGGGAAAAGATCAATGTCACCGCGGCCAATACGCTGACTCGGAACATGCAGACGCGCATGGCGTTCACCGTGGAAGTGCAAAGCCTCGCGGTATTGAAGCGCGCGCTCGCGCTGGTGTCCGACGTGGCGGGCGTGACGGGCGCGATGCGGCGCTAGCCGGTGGTCACTGGCAGCGGCTGCCGAGTTCGGACTTGCTGTCTGCCGAAGGCACGATTCCCGCTGCGAGCAAGGGTTCCACGATCCGCTTGCGAAAAAGATCCATCGCGCCGGGCATGTTCTTGCTGCTCAAGGAGACGTCGATGACCGTGACATTGCCCGGAAGGCGCCATTCCTCGATCTTGAGTTTGCCCGCGTCCTGGCGCCGCATCTCAGAAGCGCAGGCCTGGATCGTTGCGGACAGCTCGGAAGCTGCAAGGTCCGGGGCATCGCTGGTGCAACTGTAGGAGAACGAGCGGGTTACGTTGTCCGCGCTTTGGAATGCGACATCGACCTCGTCCTTGGACTCCCGCGAATTGCGCAGCGGGCAGGACCAGTCCACCAGTGCGTGGTCGCCGCGCAGTTTCCAGGTGAGTTCCCCGGGTCCGGCGTTCTCGACGCGCCGGCGCAGGATCACGGAAAATCCCGGCGGCGCGGTCACGGTCGACGGGAGGTCGTAATAGTCGACCCTGAACTGGCGCACGCGCGTGGCGCGCGTTTTCAGGATCGCCAGCGTTTCATTCAGCGACGCAGGGCCGCCGTCGCGTGCGTTCCAGCGGACCGCATATTCCGCATCGGCAGGCTCGGCGCCCGCGACGACCGTCGCCGCCGCTCCAAGTGCTGCGCCAACGGCAGTCGCTGCGACAAATCTGAGGGCGGCAGTCATGCTATAAAATATCATGGCGGCGAACGCAAGCCTTCCGCCGCCGCGGTGCGGCCCCTAGGATTCGACCTTGCCCCGTCTGTTGTACAGTTTTCTTGCCGGTGCGTTCGCCGTGATCGCGACCGCTGTTGCCACCACTGCGTGGGGGAACTTCCATTCCTTCGTGATCGATCAGGCGTACTCGAATGCCGACGGCACCGTGCAGTTCGTCGTGCTGCGCGAGTCGCTCGGCATGAACGGGGAGACTCTCTGGACAGGCCACACGTTCACGAGCACGCACGCGGGCGTCACGAAGTCGTTCACGTTTCCGGCGGACCTGCCCGCCAGCGCCACCGCGGGCAAGCGCGTGCTGCTCGGCACCCAGGCTCTGGCCGGCCTGGGCTTCATCGTGCCGGACTACGTGATTCCAAACGGCTTCCTCGCGACGAACGGCGCGACGCTCAACTACGCCGGTGTCGATACGATCACATACGCCGCCCTGCCAACGGACGGAGTGGGCGCGATCAATCGCGCGGGTGGCGTCATCCCGAATGTCGCCACCAATTTCGCCGGCAAGGCCGTGTCGTTTCCCGCGCTGCCCGTGGCGGCGATCGAGTATCACCACGCGGGGCTCGACCACTATTTCATCAGCAGCCTCCAGTTCGAGATCGATACGCTAGACACGGGGCTCATTTCCGGTTGGGCGAGGACGGGGCAGTCGTTCAAGGTCTTCCCCAGCCAGGCGAGCGGCGGTCCCGGCGTCAATCCGGTGTGCCGCTTCTACATTCCTCCCGCGCATGGCAATTCGCATTTCTTCTCCGCCTCGCCCGCCGAATGCAATCTGGTTGTGCAGAAAACGGCGACGGATCCCAACTTCAGCGGTTATGTATTCGAATCGCCCAACGTGTTCTTCGAGGCGCTGCCGAACACGACGACGGGGGCTTGTCCTGCCGGAACGGGTCCGGTCTACCGGCTGTGGAACCAGCGGCTCGACTCCAACCACCGCTACACCAGTTCCGCGACAACCAAGGCGCAAATGGTCGCGGCGGGCTATATAGCCGAAGGTTATGGGCCGGGTGCCACGATCATGTGCACGCCGGTCGCGGGGACGGCGACGATCCAGTTCGTGGCCGGGTCCGGTGCGCCCGACGGTGCGTTGGTCAGCGACGGCGCGAGTACCACCGTAAACAATTACCAGGGCTTCGCCACGGCGACCGACACCGTCAATGTCGGGGCGCGCGCCGGCGCGGGCGAGGTCATCGCCTTCAGCCGCGAGCGGCCCGTCGCCCTGCAATCGGCGTTGTGGACGACGGCGTTCGGCAACCAGACGGTATCCGCGGTGTTTGCGGGCGCGTTCGATACCGCGGTGACCATCTGGGTCGTCGCGGGACCGTTCACGACGACGCAGCAGACCGCCCTGACGTTGTGGCAAACGGCGCAGCAGATCTATACCGACGAGCGGCTCGGCGTACACCTGTCGCCGGTGGAGATCGTGAACGCGACCGCCAACCCCAACGCCGCGACCTACTCTGCCTTCTCCTGCGGCGCTGGCAATGCGGGTGTGGCGTCGATCCAGGCCGACATCGGCATGCGCACCGGTCGCATCAACGTCTACCTGGTGGGCTTGGTCGACGGTTCGACGTCGCGGGGCAATGCCTGCGCCATCGGCGGGGGCTTTGTCGCCATTGCCGCGGGCTCCGGCGCGGAACTGCTCGCGCATGAATTGGGCCACGACTTCGGGCTCGAACATATCGACGACCTGACGTCCGACTTCAATGCGGAAAACGTCATGCACTCGGCAAGCAATTGGCGGAAGTACCTGACCGAAGGCCAGATATTTCGTGCTCATCTGCGGCCGAACTCTGCGATCAATCAGATCTTCGGACTGCGTCCGGGCCTGCCGATACGCAATTGCGACCGCGACACGCTGACGCTCGATTGCCCGGCGATCCGCAGACGGCTATGGGCGGAAGGCGGCTTTCCTGCCAACTAAGGAGTCGAATCGATGCGTCCATCCAACTACGTCATGCGCCGCGTTGTGCGGACAGTTGTCGCGGGTACATTCGCGCTGGCGTGTACGTTCACAGCCGCACAGCCGCGCTACGGACTGCCGCCGGAAATCGCCGCCGTCTTCAACCGCTGGGTCCTCGCGACCTGCATCGGCGACGAGGAACGCGCGCTCATCGACGACCTGCGCCGGTATCGGGTGCCGCTGGCGGCGGCATTCCAGAAAGCCATCGTCGACGGACCGTCCCCGCGCGAATTGCGCGAGGCGCGCGCAGCGGCATCCGAGCGCTTTGACGCGCGCGCCAAGTTTCCGCTCGGCGAATTCCGCGTCGAAGGGGTCAGCGAAGAGGAGCTGGAACGATTCCGGCGCGTGTCGCGCCAGCAGTATGTCGACGACCAGGTGCGCCGATTCGCCACGGGATATCGCTCCAACGCCGTGGCCGGGCTCGGCATCGTCGCCGGTCCGGCGTCGCGCGAGCGGCTGGCGCGGATTGCGAACAACCGGAACGACCCGCTGGCGCCCGCCGCGCGCGAGGCCCTCAAGGCGGTGGACAGGCAGTGACGCGACGGAAGAAGTCGCTAGCAGGGCGTGTGAAAAACGTAGCGAGGACAGATTCACCCCGCAGCGGTTTTTCAACGCCCTGCTAGCGGCGCGAGGACAGATTCACCCCGCAGCAGTTTTTCAACACCCTGCTAGAGCTTCAGCGCGCTTCCGTAGCCGGTCAACTCAAGATAGCCTCGGCCGATTTCGTGCCCGCCCGCGAGCGCGCGCACGGCGCCTTCCCAGTAGACGGTCCCGACGCTTGCGCGCGAATCGAGTTCCTGGTCGTCCAGCAGCGGCTCGAGCGTGATGTCGGCGTCGCCCGCAACGACATTGACCGCCACCGGATACTCGATGCCCGTGCGCGGCGAGCGCCAGCGGCGCAGCGGCGTGAACCGGACCTCCGCCGGTGAAAGGACGCGGACCGTTCCCCCCTTGTCCTGCAGCGCGCCGCCGGCCCAGTACGCGCCACCGCCGGAATCGCGAATCCGGAATGCCATCAGCGCCGATCCGTCATCGAGATTCACGCCGATCCAGTCCCACCCGCGCGCCTCGGGCGCTAAATATTCGCTCGACCATTCATGATCGAGCCACGCGGTGCCACGCACGGTCGCCGCGCGGCCGCTCACCATCAACGTGCCCGCGACATCCAGGTGCGGGCGGCTGTAGTAGAGGCTCGCCTGCTCTTCGCGCGGCCCCTTGCGGCTCAGGCCCTTCGCTCCCTGCAGCAACGGTGGCCCGTGGGCGGTGAACGTGAGGTCGAGCGTGAAATCGCGGGCGGCGATGCGGGCGGTGTAGGTGTCCCCCGCCAGCGAAAGCGACCAATCGCCGATGTGCACGTCGGTGGCGGTGTCCGCGACCTCGGCCAATCCGAACCCCGCGCGCGCCGCGCGCTGGTCGTGCCACAGCCGGCCGTGGCGCGGATCGGCAACGGCGGCGTGCGCGAAGAGCAACTGCCGCGGCGCGAAGCGGCTGGTTCCGTTTTCGGCCACGCCGGGACGACTGCGGAAGAACGTGACCTGGACACCGCGATCCTGTCCGTTGCCCTGTCCGTCCACATCATGCACCCATGCCGTCACGTACCACCACTCGGTGCGAAACGCGTCATGGCTGCCGTGGTCGCGCGGAAATTCGAGCACTGTGCTCGCCGCCGCCGGATAGATGACTTGCGCGCCGCTCATCGTCGATCGCGCGCTCGCCAGCACGAGCGGAGCGAGCAGGAACGTTCGCCGGTTCACCAGTCGTCCTTGACCGCGCGCACGGCGTCGTCGCTCATCGCCGAGCGAGCGCTGACGAGCGTCGTTGCGGTCGCGAGCACCAGCAGCGTCAATGCGAGCGCCAGCAACGGAACCCACGGCACGTGCAGGTCCATGCTCCAGTGGAACGACTGGCGGTTGACCACATAGACGAGGATGAGGCTCATCAGCCATCCCAGCGCCAGGCCCACGACGAGGCCGATGCCGCTGACGGCCAAACCTTCGGTTGCCAGCATGCCCGCGATCTGCCGCCGCGTGAGCCCCACGTGCCGCAACATGCCGAATTCGCGCCGCCGCGCGAACACGAGCGCGCCGAACGACGACGACAGCCCGGTGAGCCCCAGGCCGACCGCAGCCGCTTCGAGCGCATACGTCACGGCAAACGTGCGATCGAAAATGCGCAGCGAGATCGCACGAATGTCGCCCGGGGCCGCAAACGTCAGTTTGTCGTCTGAGCGCAAGCGCGCATCGAGCTCGCGGCGCACGTCATCGAAGCGTGCGCCGGAGTCCAGCCATAGCGCCGCGTCGTTGGCGGTCGTATCGCCCGTCAGCGTCGCGTAGACGGCGCGCTCGACGATGATGGCGCCTTGCTGGCGCGCGTAATCGCGCCAGACGCCGGCGACGACGAACGGGACCGCCTTTCCGGCCAAGGGCAGCATGATGCGCCGCCCCGGTTCGAAGCCGTAGAGATCGACCATGGCTTCACTCACCCATGCCGGCGGCGGATCGCCGGCGGCGGGGGCAGGCGCCTGCGCAATCAGCGGCAACGCGCGTGCGGGGTCATCCGCCGGAAGATCGCGCGCGAGCAGGACGACGCGCGGCTGCGCCGGATCGAGGAGCAGCGATTGCGCGCGCAGGAAATCGACGCGACGCACGCCGCGCAAGCCGGCGAATTGGCGCTGGTCGTCGGCGCTGAAGTAGGTGCTGTCGCCGGCGCCTGAGCGCACGTACAGGTCCGCGGGCAGGATGCGCACCAGCCAGTCGTCGAGCGAGTGGCGAAACGACGCCACCATGATCGCCATCGACACCATCAGCGAAACACTGGCGACGATGGTCGCGAGGCTTACCGTGGACTGTCCGGGCGCGCCACGCAGCTGGTCGAACGCAAGTGCCGCGGGCACCGAACGCGGAATCGGCACGCGCGCGAGCAGGAGCATCGCGAACCTCGGCATCAGCAGCAGGGTCCCGAAGAGCAACAACGCGATGGCCAGGTAGCCTGCGAGCGGCAACCCCGACACCGGCGGCAACAGCGCCGCCAGCGCTCCCGCCGCCAGCAAAACGATACCCGGAGCTGCCCGCCGGAGCGGCCGGAATGCGGCTTGTTCGTCGCCTGCCTTGAGTGCCGCCGCGGGCGCCGCGCGCGCGGCTTCGATCGCCGGCGCCAGACAACCCAGGACGGCGACCACCGACGCCCAGCGCGCCGAAGATCGCCGCGGCGAGCGGTTCGACCGCGACCGCCGGCGCGACGCCGCGGAAATAGCCGGCGCCCAAGTCGCCGCCGAAGAGTTGCAGCGCAACGACGGCGAGCAGGTAACCCGCCAGCAAACCGAGCAGCGACCCGGCGGCGCCGATGGCCGCCCCTTCGACGAGCAGCAGCGCGACCAGGCGCCGGCGCGTGAGCCCCAACGTGCGCAACAGCGCGAATTGCGCGCGCCGGCGGACGACGGACAACGCTTGCGTCGAAAACACGAGCAGGCCGCCGGTGAACAACGCGACGAGTGCCAGCACGTTGAGATTGACGCGGTACGCGCGCGACATGCGCGTGGTCGCGTCCGCGCGAGCCTGCGGCGCTTCGATGGCGAGTCCCGCAGGCAGTCCGGACATGAGGCGCGCGCGCACCCCACGCACGTCGGCGCCGGGCCTCACACGCAGGTCGATGCGAGTAAGGCGCCCGACGCGCCCGAACAGTTCCTGCACGGCGGCCACGTCCATGACGGCGTACCGCTGCGACGACGGCGACTGGACCAGCCCCGCAATCGTCAGCGTCACGTCGCGCAGCCCGGCCTGCAGCGCTATTTCGTCGCCGGTTTGCACTCCCAGCCATGCGGCCGCGGCGGGACTGACGAACAGCCTGTCCGGCCGCAGCACGTCGAGCGCATCGGCGGTGTTCCCCGTCAGAGCCGGCGTGACCGCGCCGGCGCGAAAGGCATCGACGCCGAACAGGGACAGCGTATCGTCGCGGCCCTTGATCCGCGCGTCGACTTCGACGACCGGACTGGCCACGGCGATGTCCGGATCCTGCGCGAGGCCGACAAAGATCGCTTCGTCGAATCCGGAGCGCGGCCCGCGCACTTCGAGGTCCGCGTTCCCCGACAGCGTGGCCATGCTGCCGGCGAACTCGCCGATCGCCGTCTGGTTGATGAGCTGCACCGCGAAGCCCAGCGCCACGCCGAGTGCGATCGCCAGCACCGACAGCAGCAGGCGTCCGCGGTTGCGCCCGAGCGCGCCGCCAAGTGTCGCGGCAATGACGCTCACGCGCGCGGCGCCCGCGCTCATGGCGCTGCCGGCAGCGGAGTTTCGCGCAAGCCGTCCGCTGCCAGCGTCAGCACGCGATCGGCCGTGCCCGCGGCGGCGCGCGAATGCGTGACGAGGATTCCCGTCGCGCGTTGCGCCTTCAGCTGGCCGCGCAGCAACGTCATCACGCCGGCGGCACTTTCCGCGTCGAGGTTGCCCGTCGGTTCGTCGGCAAGAACGAGCGCCGGGCGATGAATGAGTGCTCGGGCGATTGCAACGCGCTGCAATTCGCCGCCGGACAATTCGCGCGGCATGCTGGGCCCCCGCGTTGCCATGCCCACCGCATCGAGCATCGCGGCTACGCGCGCATCCGCGTCCTCTCCGCGCACGCCGATCAGCGCGAGCGGCAACGCGATGTTCTGCGCGGCTGAAAGATAAGGCAAAACATGAAAAGCCTGGAAGACGAACCCCATCCGCTCGCGGCGAAGCCTCGTCAGCGCGTCGTCGTCGAGCGTGGCCAGGTCGATCCCGTCGACCAGGACCGAACCGCTATCCGGCCGGTCGAGGCCGGCGATGAGATTGAGGAGCGTGGACTTGCCGATGCCCGACTCGCCCATGACCGCGATCAACTCTTCGTCCGCAACGTCGAGCGAGAGGTCGCGCAAAACGGTCAGCCGGCGCGGGCCGGCGAAGGTCTTGTTGACGGCGCGGAGGGAGAGCACGGCAGGCGAAGATGTGTCCATGCAACCGGGACGTTGCAGCAAGGGTATCGCATCGCGGCGCGCGTAAGCACACTGGATCGATGTGGCCCAGGTCGGGTCGCTGCGCATCGCGGCGCGCAGAGCCTTACGTTTGATCAGGCCGCTGCCGATTCCTCGGCATCCATCCAGACGCGAGCCAGGACCTCGCGCAGCGCGCGCACGACCGGCTCGTCCTCGCGTTCGGCGAGATAGATAAACGAGAGCGTGGTCAGGAGCCGCTTGTCGCCCCACAGCGCCACCTCGCCCTTGGCCGCCGCTTCGACCGCCATGTCTTCGCGCATCAGCGAGACACCGAGCCCGGCGACGACCAGCGAGCTGATCACGGCCTCATGGTCTGCCTCGACACGGCGCGCGGGCGAAGCGCCGTGTTCGCGAAACAGTTCGCCGGCCAGCGCGCTGTGCGTGCTGATCGGCGGCGTCATCACCCACGGCATCGCCACGATCTCTTCCCATGGCGCACTCTCGACACGCTCGCGCCAGGCCACCGGTGCGACCACCCGGTAGGCGAAGTGGCGAAGCGGTACTGCGGTCACCGCGGGGTGCGTGAGGCTGCCGTAATAGAAGCTCGCATCGAGGGCGCCATCGCGCACCTTCTCGAACGCCGCGCCCGTCACCTCGTTGTGCAGCTCGATCTCGAGCAGGGGGAAGGCATCGACCGCTTGCGCAAGCAGGTCCGCGATCCGGATGAATTCTGGGTCCGATACCGTGCCGACCCGGACGCGGCCGGCCGCCTCGCCCTTGAACGCGCTGGCATGGCTGCGCAGCACCTGAGCCGCGGCGACGACCTTGTGCGCTTCCGGGAGCAGGCGGCGACCGGCCGGAGTGAGCTCCATGCCGCTTGAAAGCCGTTCGAACAGCGGGACGCCGAGTTCGTCCTCGAGCGCCTTGATCTGGGCGCTGAGCGCCGGTTGACTGATGTGAAGCCGGTCGGCTGCGCGGGTCAGATGTCCCAACTCGGCGACCGCCGCGAAGCTCCTGAGCTGGTATAGCTCCATAGGTCTCCGTGTCCGTCTGCCAAAGTAGGATTATACCGGAAATGCTGCATTGCATCAATCGCGGCATCGGGCAATAGGACAAACCGATTACATTGATTAAAAAGGGTGATTTGACGATTTTGCGCTAGAGCCCCATGTTGTTGTTGTGCAATGCACCAATATTGCACGCGTTGCCCACTTAGGCGCCCACAAGGCGAAAGGAGCTATCAATGAGAGTCACCACCCCGACCGCAACCGAACCGGGTTTTATCGCGCTGTGCATACAACTGGCGCAAGCGACGTTTTCCGACGTGATGCCGTCCACGGCCGACGCCAAGGCGCCTGCGGATCGGCCCCGGGCCGCGAACGAACCGGTTTGGATGACCAAGCTCGGCAACTGGTTCCACCGCCAGGAGGTCAAGAACCGCGAAGCCTACCTGGCCCAGTCTACGGACATCTTCGACCTGGAGCGCAGGATCCGCTATCTCGAGCGGCGTCCCTACTACTAGAGGACCGGTCGGTTCCTTCGCGTGCGTTCAACGCAACAACGCCACGATCATCCCCGCGGCACCGCACGCGAAGATGACGGGAATCACGCCCACCTTGTAGCGGAAAAGCGCGACCGTCGCGGCGATGGCAATGAAGAGCGCCACCGGATCGAGGCCCGCGAGCGTCCCGCCGGGGCGCCATCCGCCCGGCCAGAACACGTGCCACGCGAAGAACAACGCGAGGTTGACGATCACGCCGACTACCGCGGCCGTGATGCCCGTCAGCGGCGCGGTGAATTTGAGTTGTCCGTGAGTCGTTTCGATGACGGGTCCGCCGGCCAGGATGAACAGGAACGACGGCAGGAACGTGAAGAATGTCACGACGCAGGCGGCGACGATGCCGGCTAGCGGCAGCAGTGACGGTCCGAACAGCTGCTTCGCCCAGCCGCCGACGAAGCCTACGAACGCGACGACCATGATGAGCGGGCCCGGCGTCGTTTCGCCGAGCGCCAAGCCGTCGATCATTTGCGCCGGCGAAAGCCACGCGAACGATTCGACGGCGCCCTGGTAGACATACGGCAGCACGGCGTACGCGCCGCCGAACGTGAGGAGCGCGGCCTTGGAAAAGAACCAGCCCATTTGCGTGAGCGGCGAATCCCATCCCCAGGACGCCGCCAGCGTGCCGAGCGCCAGCCCCCACACGGCGACAAAGACGATCACGACGGCGACCAGGCGTCGCCACGCGAAGCGCGCGTGCGCGGGCGTGGGCGTGTCGTCGTCGATGACGGAGGCGAAATGCGTTCCGCCGTTGCCCGCGTGCGCTGAACCCGGCGCGAATGCCGACGGCGCGACGCGCCCGCCAACGTAGCCCAGCACGCCCGCCGTGAGGACGATGGCAGGAAAGGGCACGGAAAACGCCGCGATGGCGACCAGCGCCGCCGCCGCGATGACCCACAGGATCGGATGCCGCAGCGTGCGCGACCCGATGCGCCACGCCGCGTGCAGTACGATCGCGACGACCGCCGGCTTGACGCCGTACAGGACGCCCGCGACCGCGGGCACGTTGCCATAGGCCATGTACAGCCACGACAGCGCGACGAGCACGACGAGCGATGGCAGCACGAACAAGCCGCCGGCGACGATGCCGCCCCACGTCCGGTGCATCAACCAGCCGATGTAGGTCGCGAGCTGCTGCGCCTCGGGTCCCGGCAGCACCATGCAGTAATTGAGCGCGTGCAGAAAACGGCGCTCGGAGATCCAGCGCTTCTCCTCGACGAGTTCGCGATGCATGAGCGCGATCTGTCCCGCCGGACCGCCGAAACTCAAGCAGCCCAGGCGAAACCAGTAGCGCAGCGCCTCGGCGCGGGTGGGCGCGCGCGGCGCGGTGGACGGCGCGTCGCTCAAGCGGATTCCTGGATCGCAACTTCTCCGGATACCAGCCGTGCGTCTCGGCCTGCGCCTCGCGGCACCAGGCGTACAGCGAGTCGTAGACGAGCATGCCCCACTTCAGCATCGTGTGGTCGTCGGCGAACATCGCCGACAGCCCGAGCGACACCGACAGCAGCCCGGGTGCCTGCGCGGCGAGATGCAGCGCGGACGTGTCGGCGCCGCGGACGATCGTCGCGAGCGCGGTCGAGGGCGGGGTGCGCAAGCCGTGGATGCGGATGAACGCATCGAAACTGCATTCCGGGCCGACGTGCGTGTAAGTGACGTCCGGGACGTCGTAGGCCATGGCGCCATTCTTCGCGGCGAAGTCGCGCACTTCCTCGATTGGGCACGTAGAAGAACTCCGCAGACGGATCGATGAAGCGGCGGATCAGCCACGGACACGCGATGCGGTCGATTTTCGGCCGCGCGCGCGTGACCCAGCGCGTCGGCGGCGCGTAGGGCGCGGTCGCGGCCGCCGTGTTCCCGCCAGCCTTCGATGCCGCCCTCGAGATAGCGCGCATCGAATCCCGCCGCGCGCAGCGACGCGGCCGCGTTCTGCGAGACCTCGTGCCCGTGCACGCAATACACGACGACCGGCCGCCACGGCTCGAGGTCGCGCGCCCATTCGGCGATGGCCTCCGGTGCGCGCTTGATTGCACCGGGAATGACGTGGCGATCCGCATCGAACGCGGGCTTGCCGGCGCACGTCGATCAAGTGCGGGCGGCGGGAAGGCGCCTGAGCCGTTGCTGCAATTCGGTGGGAGTGATGGCCGCTGCCACTTCTCATGTCGTCCATCCCATGCTCATCAGATGCCTCCTGTCGCGGCTGTGGGCGACAACGAAGCAGAGCTTGGATGGCGAAGGGCCATCAATGCGGCGGGGCGTCTGCGTGAAGGCCCCTGCAGTTCATCATAGACGCGCGGCGCGACTAGATCAAGCCTTCCAGCAGCAGCACGTCGACCATTTCGCCCGCGGCGACGTTGCCCGTCGCCGTCGGCAGCACGATGAAGCAGTTGGCCTGCGACATCGACGACAGGATGCCCGAGCCCTGGTCGCCGGTGGTGCGCACCGTCCAGCCGCCGGCGCCGTCCGGCGCCAGGATGCCGCGCTGAAACTCGGTGCGGCCCGGCGCCTTGCGGATCGGCGCCGACAGCACGGCCTTGAACATCGGCATCGGTCCCGCATCGCGGCGTCCCGACAGCACCAGCAGCGCATCGCGGACGAATGCGTAGAACGTCACCATCACCGCCACCGGGTTGCCCGGCAGGCCGAAGAAATGCGCGCTGCCGATCTTGCCGTACGCGAGCGGCCGGCCCGGCTTCATCGCGATCTTCCAGAACAGCACTTCGCCCAGCTTGTCGAGCAGTTGCTTGACGAAGTCGGCCTCGCCGACCGATACGCCACCGGACGTGATGACGACGTCGGCGTTCGCCGCGGCGGCGGCAAATGCGTGCTCGAGTTCCACCGGCACATCGGGCACGACGCCCATGTCGACGATGTCGCAGTTCAGGCGCGTCAGCATTCCGTACAGCGTGTAGCGGTTGCTGTCGTAGATCTGGCCTTCGGCGAGCGGCGTGCCGATCGATTTCAGCTCGTCGCCGGTGGAAAAGAAGGCGACGCGCAACTTGCGATAGACGGTCACCTCGTCGATGCCGAGCGACGCGAGCATGCCCAGTTCCGCCGGCCGCATCGGTTGGCCGGGCGCGAACACGACCTGTCCCTCCTTCAGGTCCTCGCCGGCGAAGCGCCGGTTCTGTCCGGCCTTGGTCAGCGTGCCCGCGGCGAATCCGAACGCCGCCATCGATTTCCGTGGCGCGCTCCTGCATCACGACCGAATCGGTGCCGGCCGGCATGATCCCGCCGGTGAAGATGCGCACCGTCTCGCCCGGACCCACCGCTCCGGCGTGCGGCTTGCCGGCGAACGATTCGCCGACGCGCTTCAATTCCGTGTCGCCGTCGGCGCGGAGATCCGCGAAGCGGACGGCCCAGCCGTCCATCGCCGAGTTGTCGTGCGCCCGGCACGGCGATGGGCGACACGACCTCCTGCGCGAGGACGCGGTCGAGTGCTGACCGGATGTGCACGCGCTCGGTGGCGGTCACCGGCGCGAGAAACTGGCGAATGAGCGCGCGCGCGCGATCCACCGCCATCGAGTTCGGATCGTAGTCGTCGGCGCAGGAAACCTCGCGCAGCGTTCGCGGTACGTTCATCGGTTCGCTCTTCAAGTTTGCCGGAAGCGTGATTTTAGTCCGAGCGCTGGTGCCTCGAGCGCAATGCCACGAAAAGGCCGCAACGACGAGCGTCAACGGCAACGCCAACGCGAAAAGCGGCAACGGTTCGATCAGCGGAATGCGCTCGACCAGCATCTGCTGGATCGGGAATGCATACACATAGACGCCGTAGGAATAGTCTCCGACGCGGTTGAATGCCGGCCACGAAAGCCACGGATGGTACGCCGCGACGAGCACCAGGTACGCGAGCAGCGGCAACATCAGCGCCCCGCGCGCGAGTCCGGCCGGATTGAGGATTACGAGCAGTACCGCGACCCCGGCGATCGCCAGCGAGACAGGGATGGCACTGCGCCACACATATGCGAGCGATCCCAGCGCGAACAGCAGCACGAGATTCCTGGTAACGGTATCGAGCGGCATCGGGAACCAATCCGGGCGCAGGACGAACAGGACGAACAGTGCCGACAGCACGGCCAGCCACAACACACGCCGCGCGAGCAGGCCGGCCACGCCCGCCACCAGGACCGCAACGTACAGCCGCAATTCCACGGGCAGCGTCCACAACGAGCCGTTCACGTCGTGAGGAACCGGATTCGCCGCAAACGCACCGGGCAAGCGATACCGCATCTCCCAGGCGGGCGTGACGTGCAGCGCGTAGTCCAGCGTCTGCGCATTGCCGAAGAAGGAAGCCGCGTCGAGCGCACTCGACGCCCACGCGAGTACGACGGTGAATACGACCGCGGCGATGAGCGCTGGGTAGATGCGCAGCATGCGCGCCGCAACGAAGGGGGCGACGCGTGACCGTGAAAGCCAGCTCTGCGTCACCAGGAATCCCGAGATCACGAAAAAGCTCCCCACGCCCAGCACCGCGAAATTGAGTTCCGGGATGAGCCGCCACAACGGCTCGTCGGTCCAGTGGATCGTCAGCGCGTAGCTATGGAAGAAAACGACCGCGGCTGCCGCAGCCAGGCGAATCAGCTGGAAATTGTTGTCGCGGCCGTGTGCGAGCGCCGAAAGGCTAGGGATCAAGCGGACCCCAGCGGGATTTCCGCCCCGCGCTCGACGCGGCCATCGCTGCGCAGCGTGATCACGGACAGCGCGTGGACCGTCGCTGCGATCGGCTGGCGCAGCTGCATCGCGGCGCGCTCGAGCGCGGCATTGCAGGCTTCGACGTCTTCGGCGATGCCGATCGTCAAATGCGGGACGTAGGGAAAATCATGGTGCAGGAAGGGCGCCAGCACGCCGCGGTAGAGGCGGTCGTGCAGTTCGGCCAGCGCCTCCTTCCCGCGCGTCACGCGCAGATACAACCAGCGGGCTTCAAAGGCGTCGCTGCCGGCCATTTCCACGGGCAAAAGCGGCCAGCGCGCGGCGACGCGGCGCACGTGTGCTGCGACCTGCACCGAACTCAATGCGGAGGCGAACGGAAACACGAGCGTGACGTGCCCGGCGATTGCGCGGGCGCGCGGGTCGTGTTCGGCGCGAAACGCTTCGACGTCGCCCAGCGACTCCGCCGGGGGAAACCACACGACGGCGCGACGCGGAAGCGGAGGACTGACCGGCGGCCGGTTGCTGCGTCGCATCCGCCGCAGCCTGGGTTTCAACGTGCGCCGCCTGCGCCCGCCGCAGCGGCCAGTTCGTCCTCGGTGTTGATGTTGCGAAATGCCGCTTCCTCGTCGTCGAAGGGCACTTCGACGACGCGCAACGTGGCGTACCACGCATCGATCTTGCGCCCTCCGCCGGCCAGGAATGCAGCAAGATGGGGCAGCACGTCCCGTCGCACCAGTGCGAACACCGGGTGGGGCTGGTCTAAAGTCTTGGCGACGGCGAGTTGCGCAATGCCTTGCGCCATTGCCTGCGCAAGCCGCGCGACGAGGTCGACGGGGAGGAACGGCGAATCGCAGGGGACAGTGACCACAAACGGTGTGGTGGCCGCGGACATCCCCGCGTGCAATCCGGCCAGCGGGCCAGCAAAGCCACCGACGGCATCAGCGACGACGGGATACCCGAACATCGCGTAGCGGTCGGGATTCTGGTTGGCGTTGATCAGGAGCGGCCCGACCTGCGGCGAAAGCCGCGCGAGCACGTGCGCGATCATCGGCCTGCCATCCAACTCTACCAGGCCCTTGTCGACGCCGCCCATCCGCCGGCCCATGCCGCCGGCCAGCACGATGCCGGTGACGTCCGCTCGCTTGACAAGGACCCCCACGCTTGCGGCCTCATTGGCCAAATCGGCCGCTGCGCTGCCCCCCTCGGCGGCCTGCAGTCCCGCGCGATTGGACGGCCCGGCGGCGCTCATGAAGCAGTGAAACGTTGCGCGCCCGTGAAGAGCAGGTAGTGCCGGTTGATGGCTCGGCCGATCATCGTGATACCGACCTTTTCCGCGATCTCGTGACCCATCTGCGTCAGGCCCGAACGCGAGACCAGGAAAGGAATGCCCATCTGCGCGGCCTTGATCACCATCTCGGAGGTCAGGCGGCCGGTCGTGTAGAAGATCTTGTCCGCGCCGTCGAGGCGGTCGAGCCACATCCGGCCGGCGATGGCGTCCACCGCGTTGTGGCGGCCGACATCCTCGACGAACATGATGATGTCCGCACTGTGCGCGCCATTCGTCGCAAGCGCGCAACCATGCACGGCCCCGGCTTGCTTGTAGATCGTTTCGTGCAGCCGGACGCGGTCGAGCAGGTCGTAGAGCGTCGCTTGCGAGAGCGTGGCACCGGGCGGCAGGCGGACGCTGTCGATCTCGTCCATCAGGTCGCCGAACATCGTGCCCTGGCCGCAGCCCGAGGTCTTGGTGCGCTTGGCGGTCTTGGCCTCGAGGTCGGCCAAGCCCGCGCGCGTCTTGATGGCGCACGAATTCGTCTCCCAGTCGACCTGCACGGCGACGATGTCGTCGATGGATCCGACGAGACGCTGATTGCGCAGATAGCCGATGGCGAGCGCCTCGGGCGCAGCGCCCAGCGTCATCAGCGTCAGCAACTCCTGCTTGTCGACGTAGAGCGTCAGCGGATGCTCGCCTGCCACCGGAACGTCGCGCGTTTCGCCGTTCTCGTCGACCGCTCGCACTTCGAATGTCGACGGCCGTGCCGCATCGGTCAGCAGTGGGCGATAGGGCACGTTGGGGGCGTTCACGCTAACCCCCTATGTAGCTCATCTCGACCTTCGGCAGGCGCGGGGTGTTCGCGGTGCGCAATTCGGAATAGCGGTCGGCGCGCCGGCCCCAGACGGCGGCGATGGCATTGGCCAATTGCGCGTCGCTGAATCCGCCGCGCAACAGGTCGCGCAGGTCGCTGCCATGGGTGGCGAAGAGGCACGTGTAGAGCTTGCCCTCGGTGGACAGGCGCGCGCGCGTACAGTCGCGGCAAAACGCCTGCGTCACCGAGGCGATGATGCCGATCTCGCCACTGGCCGTCCTGGTACCGCCAGCGCTGCGCGACTTCGCCGTCGTAGTTGGGGTCGACGGGCGCGAGCGGCAGTTGCGCACCGATCATCGCTACGATCTCGCGCGGCGGGAACGACGTCGTCCATCCGCCAGCCGTTGGTGGCGCCGACGTCCATGTATTCGATGTAGCGAACGATGTGGCCCGTGCCCTTGAAGTGGCGGGCCATCGGCACGATCGAGCTCTCGTTCAGGCCTTTCTTCACGACCATGTTGATCTTGAGGGGCGAAAGCCCGCGGCTGCCGCCGCGTCGATGCCCGCGAGCACGCTGGCCACCGGGAAGTCGACGTCGTTCATCGCCCGGAACGTCGCATCGTCGAGCGAATCGAGGCTGACGGTCACCCGCGACAGCCCGGCATCGCGCAGGCCCTTCGCCTTCTTCGCCAGCAACGCGCCGTTGGTCGTGAGCGTGAGGTCGACGTTGGGGAGCCGCGCCAGCATCTCCACGAGCTTTTCGAGATTTCGTCGCAACAGCGGTTCGCCTCCGGTGAGGCGGATCTTGCGCACGCCGAGCCCGACGAATACTTTCGCGACGCGCGCGATTTCCTCGAACGTCAACAGTTCCGCGTGCGGCAAGAAACGGGTAATCGCGGCCGAACACGTCCTTCGGCATGCAATAGACGCAGCGGAAATTGCAGCGGTCGGTGACCGAGATACGCAGGTCGGAAAGGGCGCGGCCGCGGGTGTCGGCGACCGTCCCTTCATGCGCGGGACCGAGTGCGGCCGCGCGCAGCAACGCGTTGGCATCTTGCGCCGCGCGCGCCGCGCCGGGCATGGGCGTGAGTGGAATGATGGTGGCCATGGTTTCGCGGGAAGACGAACGCCAGCCCGCACCGCAAATGGTAGCAGACGGCGTGCGGCCGGCGACCGGTCGCTCGCTTGCGCGGGTGTATGATCGATCGCATTCATTACCCCTGCGCCGAATCGTTCGAATACCCATGAAGCCATTGTATTTTTCGGTCGATGTGCTAATGGAATGTGTGCCCCTCGCGAATCGCTGGGTGAGCGAGCAATGGCGGCCGGCGGCGGTGGTGCCCGTCGGCGAAAAGACGTTGGAATCGGGGGCCGGGAAACCTGGGGCTCCCGAATGGGTCAGCGACGGTCCCGCGGGCCGAACGTGGCGCTTTCCCGGCTGCGCCATCGAATTGCATCCGACCGAGGCCGAAGGTTATTTCCTGAACATTACCTCGGAAACGCCGCTCGTATTCGTCATGTGGCGCCCATCGGAGGACGGTAGCGAACCTGCGGCGCGCCCCGAAACCGTGACCGTCAGCTACAACCAGGCGGGCCGCCTCATGGATGGCGGAGAGCGCGTCGATCCGGTGCCGATGGCGGACGCGATCCGCGCATGGATGCAACCGTTCGTCGCGGAACACTACAAGCCCGAGCCGCGCCGCAAGATGAAGCGGAACGATCCCTTTGCGGACGACGCCTCAGTGGGCGCCCCTGTCCGCGACCGCACGCCGCGCGGGTGAGGTCCGGATCGCCGCACCCAATGACCGACGACTCCAAAGCGCCGACGCCGTTCTCGCTCAAACGCTGGTCGCAGCGCAAGCTGGCCGCGGCGCGCGCCGCAGAGTCCGAACCGGCGGTGCCACCGGCGGTCGCCATAACCCCGGCGAGCTCTCCGGTAGCGACAATTCCGGGGGCCGCACCTGCGACGGCTGCCGAAGCGCAACCGTTGCCGCCGGTGGAATCGTTGACGTTCGATTCCGACTTCGCCGCGTTCATGCAGCCTAAGATCGACGAGACGACGAAGCGCGCCGCGCTCAAGAAACTGTTCAGCGATCCCTCCTTCAATGTGATGGACGGGCTGGACATCTATGTGGGCGACTACACGCAGCCCGACCCCATGCCCGCCGGGATGCTGGAAAAACTCTCCTCTGTTTACGCGATGCTCGATCCGGTTGAACCGCCGCGCGACGAACAGGTTGCCAAGGGTGAAACTCCTCCCGCTGCGGGCACTTCGCCTGCGGCCGGAGCCGCGGCGCCCGCGCCATCGGAAATGCAGCCGCCGCCGACGGCCGATCGCGCAGCGTCCGAAGTTCTCGAGCCCGGCGACGCGGGACGAGCCCGCGAAGCCGGTATGAGCCTCGTGGATAAGAAACTCTTCCTGTGCTCGTGCAACGGGACGATGCCGCTCGACGGCGATGCGATCGCGAAGGCGCTCGCTCTTCCAGGCAATCCGGGCGTGCACACGATGCTTTGCCAGCGCGAGCTCGCCCGGTTTGCGGCGGGCGCGCAGGGCGATGTCGTGGCCGCGTGCACGCAGGAGCAACGCCTCTTGGGCGAGGTTGCCGAGGAAGGTGGCAAGGCCCAGTCGATCCGGTTCGTGAACATTCGCGAAACCGGCGGCTGGTCGGCGGAGGCGCGCGGCGCAACACCCAAGATCGCGGCACTGCTGGCGATGGCGGCGCTTCCCGATCCCGATCCGGTGCCCAGCGTCAGCTACCAGTCGGGCGGCCAGTTGCTGATCACGGGGCCCTTGGACGCGGCGCTGCATTGGGCCAATGCGCTGAAGGACCACCTCGACGTGACCGTGCTTGCCACCGGACGCACGACTGGCAATGAACTGCCGGCCGAGCGCGCTTATCCGGTCTTTTCAGGGGAGCTGAAATCGCTTGCCGGATGGCTCGGCGCATTCGACGTCGAATGGTCGCAGGCAAACCCGATCGATCTCGACCTATGTACGCGCTGCAACGCCTGCATCCGCGTGTGTCCCGAAAACGCGATCGACTGGAGCTATCAGATCGACCTCGATCGCTGCCGCGACCATCGCCAATGCGTCGTCGCGTGCGGCGCGATCGGCGCGATCGACTTCGACCGCACGGACACACGGCGCAGCGAACGCTTCGACATCGTCCTCGATCTTCACGCGGCGCCGTGGATCAAGCTCCACCAGCCGCCGCAGGGCTACTTCGGACCGGGCGGCGATGCGATTGCGCAAGCCAAGGCCGCGGCGGAAATCGCTACCCTAACGGGCGAGTTCGAGAAGCCGAAGTTCTTCAACTACAAGGCATCCATCTGTGCACACAGCCGCTCGCGCCAGCCCGGCTGCACGCAATGCATCGACGTCTGCTCCGCGGCGGCGATTCGCTCCGATGGCGACAAGATCTTCGTCGAGCCGCACCTGTGCGTCGGCTGCGGCGCCTGCACGACCGTCTGTCCGTCGGGCGCGCTCACCTACACCTACCCGGCCGTTCCCGATCTCGGCGCCCGAATCAAGACGCTGCTCGCGACCTATGCACGAGCCGGGGGCCGTGATGCCTGCCTCATGCTGCATGCCGAGGACAGCCGCGATGCGATCGCGCGCCTTGCCCGCCGCGGCAAGGGACTGCCCGCGCGAGTGATTCCCCTCGAAGTTCATCACATCGCGTCGGTGGGCATCGACGTCTGGCTGGCCGCACTCGCCTGGGGTGCCTCCCAGGTTGCGGTGCTGGCGACCGGCGATGAGGCGCCCCAGTATCGCGAAGTGCTGGCGTTCCAGATGCAATTGGCCGACACCATCGCCAACGCGCTGGGCTATCAAGGCGAGCACTTCCGGATCATCGATGGCGTCGACGTCCCGCGCTTCGAGACGGCCGTCTGGCAGTGGCCGGTCGCATTGACCGCGCGCGTCGCCGCGACGTTTGCGCCGACGCCCGAGAAGCGCACGACGATCGGATTGGCGCTGGAGCATCTCGCGCTGCACGCGCCGGTGCCGCAGCAGGTGATTCCGCTGCCGAACGGCGCTCCGTTCGGCGCGATCGCCATCAATGCGGATACCTGCACGATGTGCCTCGCCTGCGTCGGATCCTGTCCCGAGGCTGCGATCCTCGACAACATGGAAGCGCCGCAGGTCCGCTTTATCGAGTCGAAGTGCGTGCAATGCGGCATCTGCGCGGCGACCTGTCCGGAGCATGCGATCTCGCTCACGCCGCGCCTCGACCTCACGCCGGGAGCCAAATCTCCCCGGGTGCTCAACGAGGCCGCCATCTTCAAGTGCATCGTCTGCGGCAAGCCGCTTGGCACCGACAAGATGATTGCGACAATGCTGGGGAAGCTTTCCTCCCATTCGATGTTTGCAGGTCCGGGGGCGCTCGACCGCCTCAAGATGTGCGCGGACTGCCGCGTCGTCGACCTGATCAAGAACGAAAACAGTGCGGACATCCGCAACCTCTGACGCTCATTTCGGACACAATGGAAACCGCTCCGGTCAACCTCCTGCGCCGACTCGAACCCGAGGACGAGGCGCGCGCCCAGTTCTACGCGTTGCTGGCGCGCCTGTACGCGCGGGGTCCGGACGCCGCACTGCTGGCGTCGATCGGCCGCTCGAACCCTTGGCCCGCGGCTCCCCGCAACCCCCTTCCCGAAGCCTGGAACCGGCTGATCCTGGCGAGCACGGCCATGGATGCAGACGCCGCGGACCAGGAGTACACGGACCTTTTCATCGGCGTGGGGCGCAGCAACGTCGACCTGCACGCGTCGCATTACATTACCGAGGCGACGTCGGAGAAGCCGCTGGTCGCCGTGCGCTCGGACCTGGCGCGCCTCGGGCTGGGCCGGCGCGACCGGTCCACGCTGTACGAAGACCACCTTTCGGCGCTGTGCGAGACGATGCGCCTGCTGGTTGCGGGCGAGGGCGAGCGGGCGCCGGCGCCCGTGGCCACCCAGCGCGAATTTTTCGAACGCCGCATCGAACCATGGGTGTTCGATTGCTGCGATGCAATATGCAAATGCCCGCTTGCCAATTACTATCAGCGCGTAGCAGAATTCACGAGTCTGTTCATGGCCGTCGAACGTGACTCGCTTGCCATCGAGTAGCAACCGTTGCGGCGGTTCCGCACGGACATAATGTCACGCGGTTTTTGAGTTTCGGAGGGTCACATGACCAGTTCATCGCATCGCGCAGCGCAGGCGCCGGACGCCGCGCACCCCCCCAAAGCCACCGATCTCAAACGCCGCCGCTTCCTGCTCGCTTTGGGCGCGGGCGGAGCGGGCGCCGCCGCAGCCGCCACGACCGCACTTGGCCGGCCGGTTGCGTCAGCGGGAGCCCCCGCCGATGCCGACGCAGGACAGGGTTACCGCGAAACCGAGCACGTCCGCGACTATTACGCCACGACGCGCATCTAGGAGCCTCCCATGCTGCTCACGCGCAAGACGGACAGTGCCCGCACGACGGGTCCGCGGCTGAAGAGGCTCGGCGGCAACCGGATGTCCACGATGGACCGCCGGACGTTCCTCAAGCGTTCGGGCCTTGCCGCCGGCGCGGGCGCGTTTGCCAGCCAGTTGCCGTACGGCGCAATCGGCCCGGCGACGGCCGCAGCGGAAAGCGACGCCAAGTCCGTACAGAAAAAGCGCACGGTGTGCACGCACTGCTCGGTCGGCTGCGCCGTCGACGCCACCGTCGAGAACGGCGTGTGGACGCGGCAAGAGCCGGTATTCGAGTCCCCACTGAATCTCGGCGCGCACTGCGCCAAGGGCGCGTCGATCCGCGAACACGGCATCGTCGAGCATTCGCACCGGCTGAAGACTCCGATGAAATTGGTCAACGGCAAGTGGCAGCGCCTCTCCTGGGAACAGGCGATGAACGAGGTCTCCGCGAAGATGCTGGAGATCCGCAAGGAATCGGGGCCTGACGCCATATTCTGGGTCGGCAGCTCGAAGCACAACAACGAACAGGCGTACCTGATGCGCAAGTTCGTGTCGTTCTGGGGCACCAACAACTGCGACCACCAGGCGCGCATCTGCCACTCGACGACGGTCGCCGGCGTAGCCAACACCTGGGGCTACGGCGCGATGACCAACTCGTACAACGACATGCAGAACACCAAGTGCGCGTTGTACATCGGCAGCAACGCCGCCGAAGCGCACCCGGTGTCGATGCTGCACATGCTGCATGCGAAGGAAATCGGCGCGAAGATGATCGTCGTCGATCCGCGCTTCACGCGGACGGCGGCCAAGGCGGACGAGTATGTCCGCATCCGTTCCGGGACGGACATTCCGTTCCTGTTCGGAATGCTCTACCACATCTTCAAGAACGGCTGGGAAGACAAGCAGTACATCAACGACCGGGTCTACGGCATGGACAAGGTCAAGGAAGAAGTGCTTGCCAAATGGACGCCCGACAAGGTCGAGGAAGTCTGCGGCGTACCTGAGGCGACGGTCTACAAAGTGGCCGAGATGATGGCCAAGAACAAGCCGTCGACGATCGTCTGGTGCATGGGACAAACGCAGCACACGATCGGCAACGCGATCGTCCGCGCGTCGTGCATCCTGCAATTGGCGCTGGGCAACATCGGCGTCTCCGGGGGCGGCGCGAACATCTTCCGCGGTCACGACAACGTCCAGGGCGCGACCGACGTCGGTCCGAACCCCGATTCGCTGCCCGGCTATTACGGCCTGGCCACCGGCTCGTGGAAGTACTGGGCGGGCATCTGGGGTGTCGATTACGAATGGATCAAGAAGCAGTACGCCGAAGGGATGATGGAGAAAAGCGGCATGACGGTGTCGCGCTGGATCGACGGCGTCATGTATCCCAACGACACGATCGACCAGGGGCCCAACCTGCGCGCGATGGTGTATTGGGGCCACGCGCCCAACAGCCAGACGCGCGGCACGGCCATGGTCGAGGCAATGAAGAAGTTGGACCTCATGGTGGTCATCGATCCTTATCCGTCGGCAACCGCGGCCATGTGCGCGATGGTGCGCAAGGACGGCGTGTACCTGCTGCCGGCGTGCACACAGCTGGAGACATCCGGCTCCTGCACGGCTTCGGGCCGCTCGCTGCAATGGCGCGAAAAGGTCATCGAGCCGCTGTTCGAATCCAAGCCCGACCACACGCTGATGGTGGCCTTCGCGGACAAATTCGGATTCAAGAAGGAGTTGATCAAGAACTACGAGATGGTGAAGGACAAGGACGGCTGGGACGAGCCCACGCCCGAATCGATACTCAAGGAAATCAACAAGGGTACGTTTACGATCGGCTACTCCGGGCAGTCGCCGGAGCGGTTAAAGCTGCACATGAAGAACATGTCGACGTT
This sequence comes from uncultured beta proteobacterium, assembly GCA_963755065.1. Lineage (GTDB taxonomy): Bacteria > Pseudomonadota > Gammaproteobacteria > Burkholderiales > Casimicrobiaceae > VBCG01. The sequence goes on along the minus strand of CAVWIM010000001.1, from coordinate 109,985 downwards.
CGACATCAAGACGTTGCGTGCGCGTGGAGGCCCGTGCGACGGCGACTATTTCGGTCTGCCGTGGCCGTGTTACGGGACCCCGGAATTGAAGCACCCCGGATCCCCCAACCTGTATCAGACGTCCCGGCACGTCATGGACGGCGGCGGCTGTTTCCGCGCGAACTTCGGCGTCGAGCGCGAGGGCGTGTCGCTGCTCGCGGCGGACGGGTCGTACCCCAAGGGCAGCGACCTCACCACGGGTTACCCGGAGTTCGACCACGTCCTGCTGAAGAAGCTCGGTTGGTGGGATGAACTCACCGAAGACGAGAAGAAGAAGGCCGAGGGCAAGAACTGGAAGACCGATACTTCCGGCGGCATCATTCGCGTCACCATGAAGAACCACGGATGCCACCCCTTCGGCAACGCGAAGGCGCGCGCCGTCGTATGGAACTTCCCGGACGGCATCCCGCAGCATCGCGAACCGTTGTACTCGCCGCGACCGGACATGGTGGCGAAGTACCCGACGCATGACGACAAGAAGGCCTTCTGGCGGTTGCCGACGCAGTATAAGAGCATCCAGGAGAAGAACGTCACGGACAAGGTTGCGACGAACTTCCCGCTTGTCCTTACCAGCGGCCGCCTGGTCGAATTCGAAGGCGGTGGCGACGAGACGCGTTCCAATCCGTGGCTCGCTGAACTGCAGCAGGAAAACTTCATCGAGATCAATCCTAAGGACGCGAACGATCGCGGTGTCATCGACGGCGAGTATGTCTGGGTCAAGTCGCCCACCGGCGCGCAGATTTCGGTGAAGGCGATGGTCACCGATCGCGTCGGGCCGGGGACCACGTTCATCCCGTTCCACTTTGCCGGCTGGTGGCAGGGCAAGGACATCCTGGAGTTCTATCCCGAGGGCGCGGCGCCGATCGTGCGCGGCGAGGCCGTCAACACCGCGACGACGTACGGCTATGACTCGGTGACGATGATGCAGGAAACCAAGACGACGCTGTGCCAGGTCGCCAAGAAGGCATAGGGGGATAGGCCATGGCCCGAATGAAATTCCTTTGTGACGCCGAGCGCTGCATCGAGTGCAACGGATGTGTCACCGCCTGCAAGCAGGAAAACGATGTCCCATGGGGCGTGAACCGGCGCCGCGTGGTTACCATCAACGACGGCGTGCCGGGCGAGCGGTCGATCTCCGTGGCGTGCATGCACTGCTCGGATGCCCCGTGCATGGCGGTGTGTCCGGTCGATTGTTTCTACCGCAGCGAAGAAGGTGTGGTGCTGCACGACAAGGACCTGTGCATCGGCTGCGGCTACTGCTTCTATGCGTGCCCGTTCGGTGCGCCGCAGTTCCCGCAGGCGGGCGCGTTCGGCGTGCGCGGGAAGATGGACAAATGCACGTTCTGCGCGGGCGGGCCGGAGAAGGACAACTCCGAGGCCGAGTTCAAGAAGTATGGCCGCAACCGTTTGGCGGAAGGCAAGCTCCCGGCGTGCGCGGAAATGTGCTCGACCAAGGCGCTCCTCGGTGGCGATGGCGACACGATCGCGGAGATCTACCGCCAGCGCGCCACCACGCGCGGCAAGGGCAGCGAAGTGTGGGGTTGGTCGACCGCCTACGGTCGTCCCGAGGCACCGAAGGCCCCAGCGGCACCTGCGGTCGCACCGGGAGGCAAATCGTGATGTCGAAACTGATGCGGGTGATGGCGGTAGCGTCAGGGGCGATGGCCGCGTTGATGCTCGCCGGTTGCGGCGAGCGTCCGCAGGTCATCGATTACAAGCAGGGCAAGTACCAGGGTAAACCGGACGAGCAGCCTTACGCGGCGGCGCCCTTCAACGGCAACAAGGATCAGTGGGAGCGCGACATCCGCAACCGCACGCAGAACCAGAACGAATATCGCCGCATCGGTTCCTGACACTCAAATGGCAAAACACTCGATGACTTGCGCGGTGCGCATCTTCGCGGCCGCGGTGGGCCTGGCCGTCGTCTGCGGCGCAGCGGCGCAATCGCCCGCGGTTTCGCCCAAGGAAGCGGACGAGGCGAAACAGCAGCAGGCTAGGCAGATCACGCAGCCGCTCAACAACCAGCCCGTGTGGAGCGAGATCCGCTCGGGACAGCCGCAGTACACGAGCCTGCCCGGCCGCGAGACGAACATCCTCATCCAGCCGCAGGGTCAGACCTGGCGCGCGCTGCGGGTTCCCGTGTCGACTGGGGGCGGGTTCCTGGTCGCGTTCGCATTGTTGGTGCTGGCAGCCTTCTACCTCTGGCGGGGGCCGATCGTGGTCCACGGGCCATCGACGGGTCGCCTCATCGAGCGCTTCACCGTCGTCGAGCGGGCGGTGCACTGGACGGTAGCGATCGCGTTTGCAACGCTCGCCCTCACGGGGCTCATCATCAGCCTCGGGAAGGCGGTCCTGCTGCCGCTCATCGGCTACACGCTGTTTTCATGGCTTGCGATCCTCGCCAAGAACCTGCACAACTTCGTCGGCCCCATCCTGGTCATTGCGCTTCCGATCATGATCGCGGTGTTCGTGGGCGAAAACTTGTTTCGCGCCTACGACTGGAATTGGCTCAAGAAGGGCGGCGGGATGATTACGGGCGAGCACGTGCCGTCGGGCAAGGCCAATGCCGGCCAGAAGATCCTGTTCTGGGTGATGGTCGTCGCGCTCGGGCTCACGCTGTGCGTCACGGGTCTCATCCTCGATTTCCCGAATTTCAACCAGACGCGCCAGACGATGCAGGCGTCGAACGTCGTGCACATGATTGCAGGGCTGGTCGCGACGTGCCTGCTCCTCGGGCACATTTATCTCGGCACGATCGGCATGAAGGGCGCGTGGGACGCCATGGCCACCGGCTATGTCGATGAATCCTGGGCGAAGGAGCACCACGAGTATTGGTACAACGAGGTCAGGAGCGGCAAAGCTGCCGGTGCAGGTCCGGCGGCGCGCCCGGCGCATCGACCGGCATGATTCCGCTTGAGGTCGCATAAGAGTAGGGGGAGGAAGCGCAACGATGAAGACGATCCGTGCAGTGCTCGCGGCCGCATTCGTGGTCGTGTCGTTCGGTGTGGCGGTGGCGAAGCTGCCGGCCCCGGCGCCGTTGACGGACGCGCAAAAAGCCGAGGCGAAAGCCAAGGCCGACGCTGCGGCCGACCTGGCAAAACAACAACAGGCCAAGGCCGAGGACCGCGTCGCCGCGCACTATTTCGCGAGCATGAAAGCCCAGGGCAAGGCGGTTCCGACGCCGCAAATGGTGTCGGCACCTGCGGCTCCGGGCGCTCCAGCGAAGGCGGCAGTGCCCGCGAAGGCCGCAGCGCCTGCGAAAAAATAAGCGACGTCTGGTTGCGAAGGAGTTTCCGGGGGGCCTCGTGCCCCTGTTTTTTTGGCCATCCGCGATATAATCGCCGGCTCGCCGGAGAGATGGCCGAGTGGTCGAAGGCGCTTGACTCGAAATCAAGTATAGGCGGAAGCCTATCTAGGGTTCGAATCCCTATCTCTCCGCCAATAATCCACCGTCGTCGGCAACGGATGCCATGACCGACGCGACTGCTCCCGTCACCCCGTTCGGTCCCTGGAACCCCGGGATCGAGTCGCAGGTGCCGGAACGCCTGTACCCTCTGTGCACGATCTTTCACCCGGGGAACGCGTTCACGAGCGTGGCCAAGGCGCGCGAGCTGCGCGATCTCACGGGCCTCGAGTTGAGCGATCTCGCCACTTTCCGGCCGCGGCGCCTCGTCCTGCATGAATTATTGATCCGCGTAACGGCCGACATTTCGGTGCCGGACGGATCGCGGATCGAGGATCTCGGCATCAACTTTCGCCGCATCGTGAGCCGGGTGCTCGCGCACTACATCGAACCGGAAATGAACACGATCGCCGCGACCGGTGACGCGGTCAGGCGCCGGCTTGCGGCGGCCATCGACGGCGAGTTGATCGGCCTCGTGAGCGGAGAGTCGATCGCCGCCGATCCCGCACCCAGCGGACCCATTGCCCGGCTCCTTGCGCACATCGCGGGCAGCCCCAGGCGCGAGGCCATTGCCGAACAATCGCCCGGCTGGGAGCAGCGATGGATCGCGGAGCTGGAAGCGAAGGCACGTGCCGACGGCGATGACCTGCACAAGTCCGCATGCGCCGCGCTGGCGAAAGTCCTGAACGCGTTGGTGGGTCGGCACGGCCGAATCTGGGGGACGCGGGAGATCATCGCGTCGATTGCAACCGATATCGCCTGGAATGATTTCGGGAGCGAGGAGATCGGCAGGCTGATCGAGCCTTGCCTCGGCGCGGCGGTCGCGACGGAGGGCTACCGGTTGCTTCCGCGGCAGAAGCGGCCCGTCGTCATGAATACCAAGGGGCCGTCCGCTTCCGGGAAAAGCACGCTGCGGCCGCTGCAAAAATCGCTCGCCGGCGACATCGGTGTCAGCTGGAGCGACTTTGCCCTGATCAGTCCGGATATCTGGCGCAAGCAAATGCTCGATTACGGCGATCTGGGGCCCGACTACAAATATGGCGGCGCGCTCACGGCGGATGAAGTGCGGATCGTTGACCAGAAGCTCGACCATTACATGGCGCGCAAAGCGCTGCGCGGAGCCATGTCGCACCTGCTGATCGATCGCTTTCGCTTCGACAGCTTCGCTCCCGATTCGGACGAAGCCGGCAGCAATCTGCTGACGAGATTCGGCCAGCTCGTCTATCTCTTCTTCATGATTACGCCCCCGGCCTCCCTCGTGGAGCGCGCCTGGAAGCGCGGGCTCGAGTTCGGCCGATACAAGGCCGTCGACGACACGCTCGCGCACAGCATCGAGGCCTACTCGGGAATGCCGCAGCTGCTCTTCACCTGGATCCGGCGCGCCGACAAGCGAGTGCATTTCGAATTCCTCGACAATAGCGTGCGGCTCGGGGAGCGCCCACGCACGGTCGCGTTCGGCTGGAACGACACGTTGAACCTGCTGGACGTCAAGTGCGCGCTCGACGTCGAGCGATACCGAAGGGTGAACATCGACGCCACCGCCCCGGAGTTCCTCTTCGACGACCCCGGACTTCTCGCGCCGGCGAGCAACACGGCTTTCCTCCGGCAATGCATCGACAGGTTTCGCGAAATCAATTTCGCGGATCAGGATACCGGACGCATCTATCTGCGCATCGTTTCCGGGAGGCCGGTCTGGGTTGACCGAGAAGCGCTGGAGGAGGCTGCGGCGAATCCGGATACGCGCGCCGGCGTGCTTGCCACGGCGCCCGCGGCCTTCGATCTCGCGATGCCGCGCCTGGATCGCCCGGTATACCTGAACGAGGTAGCGAGCGCAGGACCTGCGCACACGCTCGGGCGCTGGGGAACCCGCGTGCTAGACTCGCCGCGCCTTTTTCCCGACCCATGAAATCGCGCCCTTCCCGCCTGGACGAGACGATCACGCTGGTGGTTCTCGCGATCCTCGTCGTCGGCGTTTTCATGGTCCTGCAGCCGTTCCTTTCGGCCATCGTCTGGGCCGCGATCCTCGCCGCGACGACATGGCCGGTATTCGTCTGGCTGCGGCATCGGCTCCACGACCGGTCCGGCCTTGCGGCAACCGTCGCCACGCTGCTGATCCTCCTCGTTGTCGTGACGCCGTTCCTTGTCGTCGGCACCACGCTCGCCGAGAATTTCGACCGCGTGAACACGTTCGTGCGCGGATTCATCGAACGCGGGCCGCCCGATCCGCCGGCGTGGATGAATGGGCTGCCGATCGTCGGTGAACGCATTGCCGCCTACTGGTCGTCGTTCGCGCACGACAGCGCGGCGATGTTCGTGGAACTCAAGAAATTGGTCGAGCCGGCCAAGGAATTCGCCTTGAAAGGCGGCGCCGGCGTCGCGTCGGGCCTGTTGCAGCTCACGCTGTCGGTCTTGATCGCGTTCTTCTTTTTCCGCGATGGCGATGCGATCGTCGCGCGCTTGCGCGGCGCTGTCAGCCGCATCGCGCCGGAACGTGGCCTGCACATGCTGCAGGTTGCGCTTGGCACGACGCGCGCGGTGGTCTATGGCATCCTCGGCACGGCGCTTGCGCAGGGTGTGCTGATGGCGATCGGACTCTGGATTGCCGGCGTCAAGGCGGCGCCGCTGCTGGGACTCGTAACGTTCTTCCTGTCGCCGGTTCCCATCGGGCCGCCGCTCGTCTGGGTTCCCGCCAGCCTCATCCTGTTTGCCCAGGGCGAAGCGGGCTGGGCCGTGTTCCTGTTCCTGTGGGGCCTGCTGGTCGTCTCGTCGGTCGACAATTTCATCAAGCCGATGATCATCAGCCACGGCAGCGACCTGCCGTTCATCCTCGTGCTGCTGGGCGTCTTCGGCGGCGTGGTCGCCTTCGGCTTCATCGGCGTCTTCCTGGGCCCGGTTCTCCTGGCGCTCGGCTTCGCGATGATCAAGGAGTGGGCTGGCGCCGCGCCCGTCGCGCCCGAGGAAAAGCCGCCCGCCGCCTAGAACACCGAGCACATCGCCACGGCATTCGGGCCGTTGCCTTCCGGCACCCAGGCGCGGTTCAGCATCGCACGGCGCACCGAGAGGTCAACGGTGTAGCGGTGGTTGGCGTCGTTCCTGTTGTTGAAGAAGCGGTGAACCGGCAGCGTGCCGCTCGGACAATTGCCGTCGCCGTCGGGAATCTGGATGTAGAAGGCCGCGGGCGTTTCGAGATGCCAGATTCCCGCCCAATGCGACAGCACGAACTGGCATTCGAAGAAACTCGCCGAGAAGAAGTGCGAATTGATGAGGCCCGCGGCATAAAACCGGCACACCGCCGATGAACCCGGGGGTGCCGCGAGGGGCGACAGATACGCATAGAAATACAGCCCGGTTCGCTGGAAACTCGCGGACAGGAACGTGTCGATGTAGTTGATCTCTGCCGGTGTCGCGGTGATGAAATAGTGGTCGAGTGCGACGTTGTAGTACTCGACGACGGGGAAGGCGCCGGGTGGCGGTATGCCGCCGCCGGGAATCGTGCTCGCAATCGCCGCGCCCGTGTCGAGCAGGCCCGAACCACACAGGCTCGCCTGCGAACAGAACGAATCGAACGGAAAATCGCGCGCCGAACCGGTGATGATGTCCATGACGCGGCCGCCGGTGAGAAACGGATTGCGCGCGATCATCATCGCGGCGGTCCCGGCCACCAGCGGTGCGGCGAAACTGGTGCCGCGCCCGGCGATATAGACGGGGTCCTGCGGGACGGTCGTTCCGTCGTTTCCGGTGGAAATGACGAGTCCGGCGTCCGGCAGATCGCCGCCCGGCGCCGAGACGTCGATCCGGGAGCCGAAATTCGAATAGCTCGTCAGCGTCCCGTCCAGCGTGTGAGCGGCCACGGTGATGATCCCGCTGCAATTGGCCGGCGCGAAATCCTCGACGTTGATGGACGAGTTGCCCGCTGCCGCGACAACGACCGCGCCGGTGGCGAGCGCATCGTCGATCGCCTCTTGAATCGACTGCAGGCATGCGCCGAAGCCGCCCAGGCTCAGATTGATGACCTTGGCCGGATTGGGGTTCGGCGGAACGCCGGCGATTTGCACTCCCGTGGACCAGAGCACTGCTTCAAAAATGTCGTCATCGGTACCGCCGCACCGACCGAGCGCGCGCACCGGCAGGATTTTCGCCCCCGTGGTGAGACCCGCGATACCGATGCCGTTGTTGGTGTTGGCCGCGATCTGGCCCGCGATGAACAGGCCATGGAAGAAACTGTCCTGCGCACCGCCGCATTCGTCGTCGGTCGTCCAGTCGCCTTCGTCGCGCGGATTCGGATCGCGCGCGTCGCCGTCGCGGGCGCGGGCCGGGTCGGTAATGAAGTCGTATCCGGGCAACACGCGGCCGACGAGGTCGGGGTGGGGCAGGATGCCGGTGTCGACAACGGCGACGACGATCGCCGAGGAATCCGGCTGCACGCTCCACGCCGCTTCGGCATTGACACCGGAGAGCGGGTCGTTCAGTGTCCATTGTTGCGGGTAGAACGGGTCGTTCGGCGCCGCCGCCGCGAACCGGCGCTTCACGGCATCCGCGTACTGGACCGCGCCATCCTGTTGCAGCGTCTCCGCCATCTGCTCAAGTTGCGCCTGCGGATACGACAGCGGCACGCTCAACACCCAAACGTTGCCGATTTGCCGCTCGACAGTGAGATTGGCCCCGATGCTGCTTCCGAAGCGCGGCAGCAGCGCGGCCCAATCCGGCGCCGTGCCGTCCTTGAGGCGAACGAGCAAACGTGTGCCGGATTGATTGGCGGCCCTGGATGGGGCCGAGGCAGCCTTGGCGGTGGCCGGGGCGATCCTCGGGGTTTCAGCCCACAGCACGCCACGGTCGTTGCGCAGCGCCCTGAGCGTCGCGGCGATCGCCGTGCTGTCCTGCGGTTGCGCCAGCGCAAGGTCGAGCGCACCCGTGCGAGTAGTCCCGACAAGCGTGAGTCCGGTTCCGGTGAGCGCTTCCAGCTTTGCGAGGGCGTCGGGCGGCAGTGTCCCTGCGGGCGCCGTGTAGGGGTGCAGCCTTACCCGGATCGTCGATACCGTGGCGGCCGAAGCGGTCAGGGCAATCGCAAAGGTAATGGTCAGCGTGACCGCAAGAATGGCCCACTTCGTCGCGCGAAAGTGCATGCTGGAGGCTCCCCTGGAGAATGTGCCGGCGAAGCGCCGGATCGTCCGGTACGCGCCAGCCTGCGGCTGCGCAACACCACGTTCCCATGACAGCAGGATACGCTGGAGCCACATCAAACGGCCAGCGCAACTGATTGGCGGTATTACGAAATGGCCAGCGCAACCGATAGCCGGTATTACGGTTTTGCGCTTGCGATTGCTGTGCGGTCGCGCTGCATGTCCTTGCGATAAGGCGCCAGTGTGGAAACCATCTGGGCAAAGATCCGTGGGCTCCCGGCGATGACTTCGCCACCGTACAGGTAATCGCCTTCGCCGCTCAGGTCGCCGATCAGGCCCCCGGCCTCGAGCACCAGCAGACTGCCCGCTGCGACGTCCCATGGATTGAGACCCACTTCCCAGAAACCGTCGTAGAAGCCGGCGGCAACGTAGGCCAGGTCGAGCGCGGCCGCCCCCGGGCGGCGCAGTCCGGCGGTCTGCGTGATCATCGCCTTCATCATCTTGAGGTACGTGTCGAGATAGCTGCCATCCCGGAACGGGAAGCCGGTCCCGATCAGGCAATCGCGCAGGTGCTGGCGCCGCCCGACGCGGATGCGCCGGTCGTTCAGGAATGCGCCCCGGCCGCGCGTGGCGGTGAAAAGGTCGTTGCGCACGGGATCGAAGATGACGCCCTGCTGCACGACATTCTTGTGCGCGACGGCGATCGACACGCAATACTGCGGGAAGCCATGCAGGAAATTCGTGGTGCCGTCGAGCGGATCGATGATCCAGACGTATTCGGCGGCGGCATTGCGTCCCTTGTGGGTGCCTTCCTCGGCAAGGATCGCGTGATCGGGATAGGACTTGAGGATCATCTCGACGATCGCCGCTTCGGCGCCGCGATCGATTTCGCTCACGAAGTCCTTGGGGCCCTTGGCGGTGACCGTGAGCAGGTCCAAGTCGCGGGCGCCGCGATTGATGATGTTGCCGGCGCGGCGTGCGGCCTTCACGGCCGTCGTGAGCATGGGATGCATGGCTTAATGTTGCGGCAATGAGGTCGCGGCTGTCGTGCCGCCGCGTGTCAAAAGAGCGGAATGCGGCTATTTTACCCGCTTCCCTGGCTGTCGCCGCTCATCGACCGCCCTCATCGACCGTCCTCATTGACCTCTTCATTGACCGCTCCGTTGACCCCCTCGAACACTGCGCTCGCGCGCATCCGCATCGTCCTCGTGCGTACCCGCCATCCCGGCAACATCGGCGCTGCGGCGCGTGCGATGCTCACCATGGGGCTGACGCGCCTGGTGCTGGTTGCGCCGTATCGCTTTCCGGACGCGGAGGCCGTCGCGCTGGCCACCGGCGCGACCGGGATACTGGATGGCGCCAGCGTCGTGTCATCGCTCGACGAGGCGCTTGCCGGTTGTGCGCTGGTCGTCGGCCTGTCGGCGCGGCCGCGCGAATATGCGGGACGCGTGCTGGCGCTGCGCGAAGCCGCCGAAGAGGCGATCGCACGCACGTCGGCAGGCGATGTGGCGCTCGTATTCGGCACCGAGATGTCGGGCCTGTCCAACGACGAGCTTGCGCGCTGCGGCATTGTGGCAACGATTCCGACCAGCGAGGATTACACGTCGCTCAACGTCGCTGCCGCGGTACAGGTCGCGGCGTATGAATTGCGCGTCGCCGCGGGAGCCGGGCAGGTTTGGTCCGCGAAACGCTTCACCGCGGCAACCCACGATGAGGTCGAGTCGCTGTATGCCCACGCCCGGCGCACGCTCACGGCGATGCACTTTCTCAATCCCGACAACCCGCGGCGGCTGCTGCCGCGCCTGCGGCGGTTGTTCGGGCGCGCAGCGCTCGAGCGCGAAGAAGTGAACATCCTGCGCGGCATCCTGGCGCGCATCGACGAATTCGTCGCCAAGGCGGGCAAGCGATGAGCGGCTGGTTTGCGCGGGTCGGGTTGCCGCTCACGTCCGACGAATATGGCGCGGTCAGCGAGTTGTTGCGCACGGTTGTGCCGGAAGCGACCGTCATCGTCACGAGGATCGCATCCTGGCACGAGGCGGCGGCGTTCATCGGCATGGCCGAGCGCGATCCGTCATGGTGGAATCGGGAAGAGGAGGAGCGCGAACGGTTATGGGAGCGCGCGGCGGAAAGCCTCTCGGAGTCCGAGTTGTTGCGCTCCGTCGCCGCGATGACATCGGGTCTGGACGAGCAGATTCGCAGCGCGGCGTCGGTCGCGGCCAGGGCGGCCGGAGTCACCGATTCGGCAATCGTCGACGAGGCATCGGCGATGGCGCTGCTGGCCGCGCACCAGAACGCGCTGGCGGAGCTCGCGGGCGAAGGTCCCGGCCATCGTTTCGTCCTGAAGTACGCGCTGTGGAAGGGCGGGCGATGGCCGCTCGGTTATCATTCCGCGCGCTTTGCGATCTTCTGACCCGCCGATCTCCCGCATGCGTCCCGAAACCGCGCCCGCCGTCGCGTGCCGCAACTGCGGCGCGAGCGTGACCGGCGACTACTGCGCGACATGTGGCCAGGAGACGCGGGTGAAGTTGCCCACTGCGCGCGTGTTCCTGCGCGAGGCCGCGGGCCGCTACGTGGCCCTCGACGGTCGCCTCTGGCGCACGCTGGCCGCTCTCATGTTCCGTCCCGGATTCCTCACCCGGGAATACATCGTGGGACGAAGGCGCCGCTACATCCGGCCTGCGCGGCTGTTCCTGGTGCTCTCGCTGGCGCTCTTCGCAGCAATACGGTTCTTCGCCGACGCGCCGATGCACGCAGCCGAAGATCCAGTCGGGAAAACCGACGCGACGGCCGCAGCGAAAGGAGCAGCGGAACCGGCGCTGAAATTCGATGAGGGCGAAAGCGACGGCGAAATCCCGCTGCCGGGCTTCGCGCTTCACCTGGACCGGTACATGAATCTCGAGATGGAAGGCGTCGACTCGGCCTGGTCGCGGGACTTGCAACGGCGCCTCCAGCATTTCAACAAGCTCGATCGCCAGGAGAAATACGAGCAGATTTTCTTAGGAGCGGTGCGCTACGGTCCTTACGCGATGTTCGTGCTGATGCCGGCATTCGCGCTGTTGCAGATGATCGTGTACGTCGGGCGGGGGCGCCGGTATCCCGACCGGCCGCGCGTCTACGCGGAGCATCTCGTGTTCGCCGCCCATACGCACGCGTTCCTGTTTCTGGTTGGCGTGCTGGCGTTGGCCGTACCTTTTGCGCCCATCCGCGCGGCGCTGGAAATTTGGTGCCTGGTCTACATGCTGTGGGCGGCGAAAGCCGTGTATCGAGGCCGCTGGCTGGGCATCTTCGTGCGTGCGTTCGTGGTCGGCATCTTCTACTCGATGCTGTTCGGGCTCGTCGTCGCAGGGCTGGTACTGGCTGCGATCCTGCTGCGTTGATGCGAAAATTGTGGCTGCTACGCCACTGCGCAGGCCTTGTCGGCTTCCTCCTTGAATCGGGTGAGGCGCGTTTCGTGGCGCGCCTGCCGCTTTTCGGTGGCGCTGATCGCGGTGTCGTAGCGCGTGCACATGCTCTTGCTGGAACAGCTTTCGCGCGCCTTCTTGTCGCGGGCGAGGCTCTCGGTTGCCGCGGTCAGCGATCTTTGCTCCGCATCCAGCCTCTTCTTGGCTGTCATGCATTGCTTCGACGGACCCGCCGCGGATGGGGTTGCGGTTTCCGCCGAGACGGGCAGCACAAAGGTGACGGCGAGGAACCAGGGCAGGACGCGGAGTGTGAGGTTCATGGCAATCTCCGGGTATCGGACGCGACGCGACAGCGGAACTCGTGCGGGTGCATACCGAGTCAGTTTAACAAAGGGCCTGCCCGGCGAAGGGGGGAATACTTGAGTGAATTGATCGGAAATGCGACAATCTCTATCTATGTTTGATCGACTTCGCGAAGACGTCGCTGTGGTCTTCGATCGCGACCCGGCGGCCCGCACCAAGTGGGAAGTGCTCACTTGCTATCCCGGCCTGCACGCGCTTGTGTGGCACCGCAACGTGACACACCCGCTGTGGGGCGCGGGCCTGCGGTGGCTGGGCCGATGGCTGGCGCACTGGAGCCGGTGGCTTACCGGGATCGAGATCCATCCGGGCGCCACGATCGGGCGGCGGGTCTTCATCGACCACGGCATGGGCGTGGTGATCGGCGAAACGGCCGTCGTCGGCGACGACTGCACGCTCTACCATGGGGTAACGCTCGGGGGTACGTCCTGGAACAAGGGCAAGCGCCACCCCACGTTGGGACGCAACGTGGTCATGGGAGCGGGCGCCAAGGCGCTGGGACCGATACTGATCGGGGATGACGTCAAGATCGGGTGCAACGCCGTGGTCGTGCGCGATGTTCCGGCCGGGGCAACCGCGGTGGGCATCCCCGCGCGGCTCGTGACCGCGGACCAACAGGGCCGGCGCGAGGCTCAAGCCGCCAAGATCGGCTTCTCGCAGTATGCGATCGCGGCGGATATGAACGACCCTGTCGTCCAGGCCATTCACCGGCTGCTCGACCATGCGGCCGCGACCGAAGACCGGTTCGAAAAGCTGGTCGCCATGCTGCAGCGCGACGGCATGGACTGCGCCGACGCCAAGGCGACGGCGGAACGGTTCGATCCCACCCAGATCAACAAAATGCTTGAGTGAACTTGTCGGTCTTTTAGTTGACTAAATCGTTCGGGTATAGGACAATTCTATCTGTCCTGGACAATAGCCCTTCGGTCCGTTTTGGGGAGTCGCCCTGAAGGACCGAACCGCTCGACCCAAAGGACCTGACCATGCGCTTGACCACCAAGGGACGTTTCGCCGTCACGGCGATGATTGACGTTGCGATGTACGGCGGGAGAGGGCCCGTGACGCTTGCCGCCGTTTCCGAGCGCCAACGCATTTCGCTGTCCTATCTGGAACAGCTCTTCGGCAAGCTCCGGCGCTCCGGTCTTGTGGATAGCGTGCGCGGACCAGGCGGCGGGTACAACCTGGCCCGGGCATCCGACGCGGTTACCGTCGCCGACGTCATTACCGCCGTGGATGAGCCGATCGACGCAACCCAGTGCGGCGGCCGCGAAAATTGTCACGACGACCGCCGCTGCATGACCCATGACCTGTGGGCGGGGTTGAACGATCATATCTTCGAATACCTGCAGGGCGTCACGCTGGCGCAGCTGGTGGCGCAGCAGAAACCGGCCGAGGTCGCCGTCCTGCAAGACCACCGCCCGTCGCAGAATCCCGCGACGCCTTCCAAGACGCCTGCGATCTGCGTGATGTCGAATACGTTGAAACTGCCGATCTATCTCGATTATTCGGCGACGACGCCGGTGGACCCGCGCGTCGCGCAGAAGATGGTCACCTACCTGACCGAGGAATTCGGCAACCCGGCGTCGCGCTCGCATTCGTTCGGCTGGACCGCGGAGGCGGCCGTGGAAGAAGCGCGCGTGCACGTCGCGGCGCTCGTCGGCTGCGACCCCAAGGAACTGGTGTGGACGTCGGGCGCGACCGAGTCGATCAACCTGGCATTGAAGGGTGCTGCCCACTTCTACAAGGACAAGGGCAAGCATCTCGTCACGATCCGGACGGAGCACAAGGCCACGCTCGACACGATGCGCGAATTGGAGCGCGAGGGCTTCGAGGTCACGTATCTCGACGTCAAGGACGATGGCCTCGTCGATATCGAGACCTTCAAGGCCGCGCTGCGGCCCGACACGATCGTGGTCTCGGTGATGTTCGTGAACAACGAAATCGGCGTGATCCAGGATATCCCGGCCATGGGCGAAATCTGCCGCGGGCGCGGCATCATCTTCCATGTTGATTCGGCGCAGGCGACGGGCAAGGTGCCGGTGGACCTGAAAGCGCTGAAGGTGGATCTCATGTCGTTCTCCGCGCACAAGACCTATGGCCCGAAAGGCATGGGTGCGTTGTTCGTCCGCCGCAAGCCGCGCGTGCGCATCGAGGCGCAGATGCACGGCGGCGGCCACGAGCGCGGCATGCGCTCGGGGACGCTGCCGACGCACCAGATCGTCGGCATGGGCGAGGCGTTCCGGATCGCGAAGCTGGAAATGGCGACCGAGAACGAGCGCATCCGCATGTTGCGCGACAAGCTGTGGAAGGGCCTCTCGGACATCGAGGAGGTCTACGTCAACGGCAACATGGAGCACCGCGTGCCGCACAACCTCAACGCGAGCTTCAATTACGTCGAGGGCGAATCGCTCATCATGGCGATCAAGGACATCGCGGTGTCGTCGGGGTCGGCTTGCACGTCGGCGTCGCTCGAGCCATCCTACGTGCTGCGGGCGCTAGGGCGCAGCGACGAGCTGGCGCACAGTTCGATCCGGTTCTCGATCGGCCGCTTCACGACCGAGGCGGACGTCGACTACACGGTCGCGCTGCTGAAGCGCAAGGTTGGAAAGCTGCGGGAGTTGTCCCCACTTTGGGAAATGCATCAAGACGGCGTGGACTTGAGCAAGATCGTCTGGGCAGCACACTAGTTTCGAGGAGCAAGATCATGGCGTACAGCGAAAAGGTTCTGGATCACTACGAAAATCCGCGCAATGTCGGCTCGTTCGCGAAGGATTCGACCGACGTAGGCACGGGGATGGTCGGCGCGCCGGCCTGCGGCGACGTGATGAAGCTGCAGATCAAGGTCGGTCCGGACGGCGTCATTGAGGACGCCAAGTTCAAGACGTACGGCTGCGGATCCGCGATCGCGTCGTCGTCGCTCGTCACCGAATGGGTGAAGGGCAAGACGCTCGACCAGGCGATGACGATCCGCAATACGCAGATCGCCGAAGAGCTGGCATTGCCGCCCGTGAAGATCCACTGTTCGATCCTGGCCGAGGATGCGATCAAGGCGGCGGTGGCCGATTACAAGCAGAAGCACGACGTCCCAACCGAAGCAGCGGTGAAGCTCGCGGCGGACTGATAGTGGAAGCGTTACCAACGAAAGCGGAGCACTACCAATGGCTGTGACCCTCACCCCGACGGCTGCGCAGCATGTTTCGGCGCACCTCGCCAAGCGCGGCAAAGGCGTAGGCCTGCGGCTGGGCGTGCGCACCACCGGCTGCTCGGGGCTGGCGTACAAGATCGAGTACGCGGACGACGCCAAGCCCGAGGACGTGAAGTTCGAAAGCCACGGCGTGATGGTCGTGGTCGATCCCAAGAGCCTGCCCTACCTCGACGGCACCGAGCTCGATTTCGCGCGCGAAGGCTTGAACGAAGGTTTCAAATTCAATAACCCGAACGTAAAAGACGAATGCGGGTGCGGCGAGTCTTTCAACGTTTAGCGACCTCGATAAATCGCGCGATGCTGCGTTGCTCGCGCTTGCCGTACTAACGTTGTACTGTCTGCGCGCTCGCGCCTTGCCTCACACGATTTTCGAGGCGGCTACTGTCACGCGCGCCTTCGCGTCATGATCGACTTCTCCCGCAACTATTTCGACCTGTTCGGATTACCCAGCGCATTCCGTTTCGACGGCGCGGTGCTTGACCGCGCGTATCGCCAATTGCAATCCGAAGTGCACCCCGACCGCTTTGCCGGCGGCACCGACGCGGAAAAGCGCCTCGCGCTGCAGGCGTCGGCGCGCGTCAACGAGGCCTATCGCGCGCTGAAAAACCCGGTTCAGCGAGCGCAGTACCTGCTCCGGATGCATGGCGTCGACGCAGTCGGCGAAACCGACACGGCGCTGCCGCTCCCATTCCTGGAACGCCAGCTCGAGCGGCGGGAACAGGCGGCCGAGGCGCAGGCGGCCGGCGATGCGCGCACGTTGTCGTCGCTGCTCGCGGACGCTCGCGCGGAAAGCCTGGCGCTCGAAGACGCGCTGGCGCAGGTGCTTGACGATGAGCGCGCGTTCGCGACGGCGCGAATGCAGGTGCGCGAACTCACGTTTCTCACCAAGCTGGCCGAAGACATCGACGCGATGCTGGCCGGAATGGATTCCTGATGGCGCTCTTCCAGATATCCGAGCCGGGCGAGTCGCCGCCGCATGCGCGCAAGCGCGCGATCGGCATCGACCTCGGCACCACCAATTCGCTCGTGGCGACGGTGCGCAACGGTCTCGCCGTGGTGCTGCCCGATGACGAAGGGCGCCCGCTGGTGCCGTCGATCGTCCGTTACGGTGACGAGGGTGTGGAAACCGGCTACACCGCCATGGCCCACCAGACCGACGATCCGCAGAATACGATCGTCTCGATCAAGCGCCTCATGGGCCGCGCGCTGGCCGATCTTGCCGATGCGCGACGCTTTCCCTATCGCTTCGTCGATTCGCCGGGCATGGTGAAGATCGGCACGCGCGCCGGCATGAAGAGTCCGGTCGAGGTTTCCGCGGACCTGCTGCGGGCGCTGCGCGAACGGGCGGAGGCTGCGCTCGGTGGGCCGATCGATGGCGCAGTCGTTACGGTGCCCGCGTACTTCGATGATGCGCAGCGGCAGGCGACCAAGGATGCGGCGCGCGTGGCCGACCTGCCCATCCTGCGCCTGCTGAACGAGCCGACGGCGGCGGCGATCGCCTACGGCCTGGACAACGCATCGGAAGGCGTCTACGCGATCTATGACTTGGGCGGCGGCACGTTCGACATTTCCATCCTGCGCCTGTCGCGCGGCGTCTTCGAGGTGCTGGCGACCAACGGCGATTCGGCGCTGGGTGGCGACGACTTCGACCACCGCGTGTTCTGCTGGGTCATCGAAGCCGCGAAACTGCCGCCGCTGTCGCCTTCGGATGCGCGCCTGTTGCTGGTGAAATCGCGCGAGGCGAAGGAGAACCTGTCCGATCACGAAGCCGCTTCGATCCAGGCTACGCTGTCCGCCGGACAATCGGTCAACCTCACGTTGACCAAGGCGATCTTCACGGAGATCACCGGCAACCTCGTGGCGAAGACGCTGCAGCCGGTCAAGCGGGCGATGCGGGACGCGCAAATGCAACCCGAAGACATCAAGGGCGTCGTGCTGGTGGGCGGCGCAACGCGCATGTCGCAGGTGCGCCGCGCCGTCGGCGAATACTTCGGTCAACCGCCGCTCACCAACCTCAATCCCGACGAGGTCGTGGCGCTCGGCGCGGCGATCCAGGGGAACAAGCTGGCGGGAAACCGCGAGCATGACGATGACTGGCTGCTGCTCGATGTAATCCCGCTTTCGCTGGGTCTCGAGACCATGGGCGGGCTCGTCGAAAAGATCATCCCTCGCAACTCGACGATCCCCATCGCACGCGCCCAGGAATTCACGACCTACAAGGACGGGCAGACCGCGATGGCGATCCACGTTGTGCAAGGCGAGCGCGAGAAAGTCGCCGACTGCCGTTCGCTCGCGAGGTTCGAATTGCGCGGCATTCCTCCGATGGTGGCGGGGGCCGCGCGGATCCAGGTGACGTTCCAGGTGGACGCGGACGGTCTGCTCGACGTCGCGGCGCGGGAACAGACGACGGGTATCGAAGCCACGATAACTGTCAAGCCTTCCTATGGACTGTCCGACGCCGAGATCGCGAAAATGTTGGCTGACTCCTTCACCCATGCCGCCGACGACATGCAAGTGCGCGCGCTGACCGAAGTGCAAGTCGAGGCCGACCAGATCGTGGCGGCGACCGAGGCGGCGCTGGCCGTGGATGGCGAGCTCATCGACAATGACGAGCGCGCGGCGATCGATGCCGCGCTTGCGAAGCTAAGGCAGGTGCGCGGCGGCAGCGACCACCTGGCGTTGCGCGCGGCCGTCGAGTCGCTCAATCGCGCCACCGGAGAATTCGCCGCGCGGCGGATGGACCGAAGCGTCGCACGCGCGCTGACCGGCAAGCGCGTCAACGCGCTATCCGACTAGTTGCAAAATGCGTTGTCAACTATTGCGGACTGAGCTGCAGTGCCCGAAATCGTCGTCCTGCCGCATGCCGAAATCTGTCCCGAGGGCAAGACCTTCGAGGCGCAATCGGGAATGTCCGTGCTCGACAACCTGTTGGAGCACGATGTCATCGTCGAGCACGCGTGCGAGAAGTCCTGCGCGTGCACGACGTGCCACGTCATCGTGCGCGAAGGCTTCGACTCGCTGCCGCCGTCATCCGAAGACGAGGACGACCTGCTCGACCGGGCGTGGGGTTTGACGCCGTTGTCACGTCTTTCGTGCCAGGCCATCGTCGAGGACAAGAAGCTCGTCATCGAGATTCCCAAATACACGATCAACCAGGTGAAGGAAGGGCGATGAAGTGGACTGATACCAGTGAGATTGCCATTGCCCTTGCCGACGCGCATCCGGAAGTCGACCCGCGGTACGTGCGCTTTACCGACCTGCACCGCTGGGTGTGCGAACTGGAGGGATTTGCCGACGATCCTGCGCGCAGCGGAGAGAAAATCCTCGAGGCGATCCAGATGGCATGGATAGACGAGGTGTAGCCCTAGCAGAAGAGATTCAGCACGCCGTCCAGCCCGCAGTGGTCGATCGCGTGCGTAGCCTTGGCGCGCACGACCGGCTTGGCGCGGTACGCGACCGAAATGTGGGCCTCGGCAAACATGGGCAGGTCGTTCGCGCCGTCGCCGATCGCTACCACCAAGCCCGACTTTGCGGACAGTTCCTTCTTCAGGCTCCGCAATGCCGCCGCCTTTACGCCGGCGTCGACCAGGGTTCCGGTCATGCGTCCGGTCAGCTTTCCGGCAACGATCTCGAAGGTGTTGGAGATCGTGTAATCGAGATCGAGGCGCGCCTTCAAGCGGTCGGTGAAAAAGGTGAAGCCGCCGGAAAGCAGCGCCGCCTTGGCCCCGACGGCCGCAAATCCCGCCAGCATCCGCTCCGCACCCGGCGAGAGATGCAGCCGCTCGTCGTAGACGCGTTCGAGCGCGGCGACAGGAAGGCCCGCGAGCAGCGCCACGCGGCGACGCAGGCTCTCCGCGAAGTCGATGTCGCCACGCATCGCACCGGCAGTGATCGCGGCGACTTCAGGCTTGATTCCCTGCATGTCGGCGATTTCGTCGATGCATTCGATCGTGATAAGCGTCGAATCCATGTCCAACACAACCAGCCGCACCTCTTCGAGATGGCGGTCATGCGGAATGAACGCGGCATCGCAGCCGGCCTCCTCAGCGGCGGCGAGCAACGCGCTGTCCGCCGCGATTCCGGGAAAGCGATAGGCCGGCGGCGCGCCCGCGCCAAAGGGAATGATTGCGCCGGCTTTCGTGCGCGCAGC
Source organism: uncultured beta proteobacterium (assembly GCA_963755065.1). GTDB lineage: Bacteria > Pseudomonadota > Gammaproteobacteria > Burkholderiales > Casimicrobiaceae > VBCG01. The sequence goes on along the minus strand of CAVWIM010000001.1, from coordinate 90,307 downwards.
CAGTACGGCGATCGTCGCCGGCGACACTTCCGTGGCTTGCACGATGAAATCGGAAGGTACCAAACCGAGGACCAAGGGGAGGGCCTAACTGCGGGCCGAAACGCGGGTCATCACGCGCGGGGAAGGACGAGGCTCGCGCATTCCTTCGCGCGGGCCCGGGCTTCATCGATGTCGCGGCCGCGGGCCAGCGCAACGCCCATCCGGCGCTTCTTGTAGGCCTCCGGCTTGCCGAAGAGCCGCAGGTCGGAATCGGGCACGCGCAGCGCCTCCGCGACGCCCTCGAAGCGAATCCCGCGCGCGTCCACGCCGCCGTAGATCACCGCGGATGCGCCCGGCGACACCATGCGCGTATCCACGGGCAGACTTAGGATCGCGCGCGCATGGAGGTCGAACTCGCTTTGCGTCTGCGTGCACATCGTCACCATCCCGGTGTCGTGCGGACGCGGGCTCACCTCGGAAAACCAGACATCGTCGCCTTTGACAAAGAGCTCGACGCCGAAGATGCCGCGCCCGCCCAACTCCGCGGTCACTTGCGCCGCGATGTCGCGCGTCTTCGCCAGCGCAACCGCCGACATCGGCTGCGGTTGCCAGGACTCGACATAGTCGCCGTTGACCTGGACATGGCCGATCGGCTCGCAGAAACGGGTTTCCACGTCCCCGCCCGCGCCCTGCGCACGCACGGTGAGCTGCGTGATTTCGTAGTCGAAAGCGATGAATCCTTCGACGATGACGCGCGAACCGCGCACGCGCCCGGCGCTTTCGGCGTATTGCCACGCGGCGGCGACGTCCTTCGCCACCCGCACCAGTGATTGTCCCTTGCCCGAGGACGACATGACGGGCTTGACCACGCACGGATAGCCGATGCCTCCGTCGATGGCGGCTTGTACCGCTTGGAGGCTGTCGGCGAATCGGTAGGGCGACGTCGGCAGTCCGAGCTTCTCGGCGGCAAGTCGCCGGATGCCTTCGCGGTTCATCGTGAGCTGTGCGGCGCGCGCGGTCGGAATCACCATCGCCATGCCCGCATCCGCGATCTCCACTAGGACGTCGGTGGCGATGGCCTCGATTTCGGGCACGATGATGTTGGGGTGTTCCTGTTCGATGAGGCGTTTCAACGCGACGGGGTCGGACATCGTGATCACGTGGGCGCGATGAGCGACCTGATGGCCCGGCGCGTTGGCGTAGCGGTCCACGGCGATCGTTTCCACGCCCAGGCGCTGCAGCGCGATGATGACTTCCTTGCCGAGTTCGCCGCTGCCTAGCAGCATGACGCGGGTCGCCGACGGAGAAAGGGGTGTGCCGATGTGCATGGGCGGCCGTAGACGAAGGTCGATGTCGTGAAGCCGCAATTGCGGCGGAATATTCATAGAGACAACCCGTCTAAGCGGGCTCGCTGCAGCGCAATATTATAAGGCCCGGAACAGCCCGCGGCGTTATACTCATCGGCTGCCGCGCGCTTAGGGATTTGAGCCGCGGCCGAACGAGCCAATGGAGGGAGCACCATGCAACTGCGCATAGGCGACGAAGCGCCGGATTTCACGGCGGACACCACCGAAGGAAAGATCAAGTTCCACGACTGGATCGGCGACGGATGGGCGATCCTGTTCTCGCATCCCAAGGATTTCACGCCGGTTTGCACGACCGAGCTGGGATACATGGCGAAGCTCAAGCCCGATTTCGACAAGCGCAACACCAAGATCCTCGGACTGTCGATCGATCCGGTCAGCGACCACACGCGCTGGGCGAAGGACATCGAGGAAACGCAAGGGACGGCGGTCAACTACCCGATGATCGGCGACCCCGACCTCACGGTCGCCAAGCTCTACGACATGATCCACCCCAACGCGAGCGGCGCCAGCCCGCGCACGGCGGCCGACAACGCGACGATCCGCTCGGTATTCATCGTTGGTCCGGACAAGAAGATCAAGCTGATCCTGACCTACCCGATGACGACCGGCCGTAATTTCGACGAAGTGCTGCGCGTGCTCGATTCGATGCAGCTGACCGCGAAACACAAGGTCGCCACGCCGGTGAACTGGAAGAGCGGCGAGGACGTGATCATCGCCGGGTCCGTAAGCAACGACGAGGCGAAGGCCAAGTATCCCGGCGGCTGGAAGGCGCCCAAGCCCTATCTTCGGATTGTTCCGCAACCCAAGTAGCGCGGCAGGCGCATTCCTTCCTCGCTACTTCCTTGACCGGCCTTTCGGCGGCGCGGCTGTCGCGCGATAGCGGCTCGCTGAAGGTCGGCCGCGCCGCGGGCGTCGGCTTGTTCGCCGCCGCTTCCTCCGCGAGCATGAAGTCGATCTTCGTCTGTTCCATGTCGACGCGCGCGACGCGGACGCGGATGCGCCCGGCCAACTGGAACACGCGCCCACCGCGCTCGCCGATCAGCGCATGCCGCCCGGCATCGTAGTGGAAGTAATCGCGGCCCAACTCGGTGATGTGCACGAGGCCGTCGATGTTGAGGCCGTCCAGCGTCACGAAAAGGCCGAAACTCGTGACGCCGCTGATCGTGCCGTCGAATTCCTCTCCGACCTTGTCCTGCATGAAGTGGCACTTGAGCCAGTTGGTCACATCTCGCGACGCGTCGTCCGCGCGACGCTCGGTCATCGACGTGTGCGCACCCAACTCGTCCCACGACATGCCCGACGGCGTGTAGCGCTTGCCGGCGAGGACGGCTTTCACCGCGCGATGCACCAGGAGATCGGGGTAGCGGCGGATCGGTGATGTGAAATGCGTGTAGGCCTCGTAGGCCAAGCCGAAGTGCCCTTCGTTCTCCGGCCGGTACTGCGCCTGCGACAACGAGCGCAGCAGCACGGTCTGCAACAGCGCGAAATCCGGGCGGTTGCGGATCCCGTCGAGCAACTTGGCGTAATCGGCCGATGCGGGAGCTTCGCCGCCGCCCAATTGCAACGCGGACGTCTTCAGGAAATCGCGCAGCGCCACCAGCTTGTCCGGCGGCGGACCCTCGTGCACGCGGTAGAGCACCGCATGCCGGTGCTCGGCCAGGAATTGCGCCGTGCACACGTTGGCCGCGAGCATGCACTCCTCGATCAGCCGGTGCGCATCGTTGCGCGGCGCGGGAACGATGCGCGTGATCTTGCCGTGTTGGTCGAATTCCAGCGCCAGCTCGACCGTGTCGAAGTCGATCGCGCCGCGCTTGCGCCGGGTTGCCGCCAAGGCGTGGTAGAGCGCATAGAGGTTCTGCAAGTGCGGCAGCAGCGCGCGCGCCTCCGGCGTGCGGGCTGGCGCCGGATTGCTCAGCCATTCCCAAACCTGCGTATAGGTCAGCCGCGCGCGCGAGTGCATCACGGCGGGGTAGAACGAATAGCTCTTGATGGCACCGGCCGCGGTCACTTCCATGTCGCACGCCATGCACAAGCGGTCGACCGTGGGTTTGAGCGAGCACAGCTCGTTCGACAATTCCTCGGGAAGCATCGGGATCACGCGCCGCGGGAAATAGATGGATGTGCCGCGCTCGCGCGCGTCTCGATCTATGGCATCGCCGTCACGGACGTAATGTGAGACGTCGGCGATCGCCACCACGAGGCGGAAATTCTTTCCCTTGCGCTCGCAATAGACGGCGTCATCGAAGTCCTTCGCGGTCTCGCCGTCGATCGTGACCAGCGGCACGCCCGTGAGGTCGATGCGATCCTTGCGGTCTGCGGGGCGGACATCCGTCGGCAGGCGCTTGGCCTGCCTTTCGGCTTCCCGCGAAAACAGGAAAGGCAGCGCGTGCTTGCGCAGCGCGATCTCGATTTCGATGCCGGAATCCGTCGCGCTGCCGAGCACTTCCTTGACGCGCGCGATGGCCTCGCGGTTGGCTGCGGGCTGTTCGACGATCTCGGCCACGACCACCTGGCCGGATTTCGCCCCGCCCAGGTCTGCGGGAGGAATCAGCAGGTCCTGGTTGATGCGGCGGTTCTCGGCCACCACGAACCAGATGCCGTGCTCCTCGTACAACCGGCCGACGATTTCGCGGTTCGCCCGCTCGAGGACCTCGACGATCTCGCCTTCCGGCCGGCCACGGCGATCGACGCCGATCTTGCGCAGTGCCGCGCGATCGCCGTGCAAGACCTTGTGCATTTCGCGCGGACTCAGGAAATAGTCGTCGCCGCCGTCGTCCGGGATGAGGAACCCGAAGCCATCGGGATGTCCTTGCACCGTGCCGATGACAAGGTCGAGCTTCGCGATGACGCACAGCTCCCCCTTGCGGTTGGTCAGCAGCTGGCCGTCGCGCTCCATTGCCGCGACGCGGCCGTAGAACGCCTCGCGCGCAATCGGACCGACGGAGAGTTCGCGCTCGAGATCGGACGGAGGCAGCGGCGTCCCTGCGTTGCGCAACGCGGCCAGGATTGCTTCGCGCGAAGGAAGCAACACGGGATCGATGTCGCCGGCGCGGACATTAACCGCGCGCCGGATTTGACCGAGACGCGTTGGCGCGGCAACAAGGTTTGCAGGCTGCGGCGCGGAGCGCGTTCCGGGTTTCTTGCGTGAAGCGGTTCGCGCGCTGAATGCAGGCTTGCGGGATTTGGGTGGTTTTTTTGACAAGTGTCTGGCGGAAAAGTAAAATTACACGCTAAGTTGCCCAGGTGGCGGAATTGGTAGACGCACATGGTTCAGGTCCATGCGCCGCAAGGTGTGGGGGTTCGAGTCCCTTCCTGGGCACCACTTTAACATTGCACAATCGATGCCCGCGGTCGCGGGCATTTCGTTTCCGGGCGCGTTAGCGTGCCGTCAGGATTGCCGCCAGTGCCTCAGGGGTGCGCCAATGGTGGCCGCAGGTGAACCGCGGCAGGCGCCACACGCTTTCGGAACCGTCGATGGCTTTGGGTTCCGTCGTGAACGCCGCGCGCAGGCCCATGGCGCGGCCTTCGCGCGGCAGGTAATCCGCATGCAGGAAGTCGTTGACGTGTCCGAACGGATACGCGAAGAACGGCGCCGCGCGGCCGCCCGTGCGCGCATTGATCTGCGCCATCGCGTCGCGGATCTGCGCGTTTGCATCGGCGATGTCGGTGACCTCGGCAAAATCGCCGCGCACCTGCCGCGAGTGCGCCACCGAAGCGAGCGCGGGATGAAGGTGATCCCAGCTGTGGTTGCCGATTCCGATGAGGCCGGTCGCGACGGCCTGTGGCCACCAGTCATCGTCCAGCGCGCCTTCGCGCAGAAACGTGTATTCGGCATCGAATGTCGTTTCCATTGCGCGTCGCGCTTCGGGCGACGCGATCACGAAACTCGTCGCCGTCAACTCAGGCTGCGTGCGGCCGGCGGGCGTCGACAGGAAGTCCCGCATCACGTTGGCGAAGCTGCGCTGATATCCGAGAACCGGATGCACGAAATCCGCGAAATCCCACACGGGACCGTCGTCGAACGTGAGCGCCACCAATGTCCTGTCTGTGCCGACGGATCCCGAGGCGGGCGCTTCGATCGCGTCGACGAGCGTGGCGAGCGACACGATCCGCGCGCCCGCCGTGGCAATCGTGTGCAGGTCGACCGGCAGTGCGACGTGATCGTTTTGCGCGTAACCCGGTCCCTGGACGTGGTGGGAATGATAGGTGAGGACGAATGCCTTCACGCGGCGCTTCCGATCAGTCCTTGTACGTAATCTGAACAGGCCGGCCGTTCACCCGCAACTCGCCGGTTGTGACGTCGACCTCGAAGAGCGGCTTGTCGCCGTTAAAGAGTCCCCAGCGGCCGGTTTGCGGATCGAACTTGCTCGCGATCTGCGCCGATTCCTCCCACGCCATTTTGTTGCCGGCACGCATTCCGTAGCAAGCGTAGCGGCACTGGGCAAACACCATCATGCCGAAGTTGACGTCCGCCTGCATGTCGTCGAGCCCGACGGGGGCGAGCAGGATGCCGTAGTCGATCGTCGCCTTCGGACCGACGTAACCGGAGCGCCCCAGAACGATGCCCAAACCGATGCGGTCGCCATCCTGAGACCCCGGAAAGGCGCTCGGCCCTTGCGTGAACGCGTCGATTTCCACCCCGTAAAATCCACCGGTCCCGGTGGAATCCTGGAGCTCGAACACGCCGGCCCACGATGTGCCATGCGCGAACTTGTTGGCCTGCGCATACGTTGCGACGTTCTCGCCGTAGTTGGAGCGATTGTTGAGGATCGAAAGGTTCGCCCACTCCAGCGTGCGCGAGTTGGGATCGGTCGTGAGGTGCGTATAGAGCGTCGGGATGACAACGCGCGAGCCGCCCGACGGCGCGCTGCGCGTCACGGTCAGACTGGCGGGCAAGGCAAAGACATCGTCCGGGCGCGGTGTCGCGCCCTTGAAATAGCCCGTCTGGGCTGCGGCACTCGTAGCAACGATAACGGCCAGGAAGGTGGCGAGGATCGTGCGCATGACGGACCTTTCGAGACGAGATTGGGGTGGCAAACCCGCAGCGGCGGGCCTTGGGCGATCTATGATCGTTAGCATGATAACGTCGGGTCGGGGCATCAGGTGTCGAGCCGCTCCTTGAGTTTCTCGGGACGCAGTGTGTCGTAGATCTCGAACGGCTGGTGGATCCAGGGATTGTCGGCAAGGTGCGCGACGTAATAGTCCGGCCTGAAGGCCGAGCACGCCTTCCACCACAGCACGGCGGTCTTCAATTCCGTCATGTGCGGAAACCGCTTCGGCAATTCCTTGTGCACGGCCTCGAGCGTATGGCCGGAATCGACCATGTCGTCGACGAGGAGCACGCGGTCGCCCAATCTCGGCCGGGTCATCGTCATATGCTCGGCGATGACCAGTTCGCCGCGGATTGTACCGCCTTCCGCCGTATACGAGTGCGTGGAAAGGATCGCAAGCGGCAGCTCGAATATGCGCGAAAGGACGTCGCCGACGCGCAGGCCGCCGCGCGCGACGCAGATGATCTGGTTGAACTTGCAGCCCGATTCATGAACGATCAGCGCGAGCCGCTCGACCATTTGGTTGTATTCGTCCCAGCTGACATGAAGGTCCATCGCCGTCCATTTCCTTTCTACGAAAACGGATGATGCACCAGGATCGTCTCGGTACGGTCGGGGCCCGTAGAAACCATTGCGATAGGCACGCCGGTGAGCACTTCGATCCGCCGCAGATAGGCGCGCGCATTTTCGGGAAGTGCCGCGAACGTCGTTGCTCCCACGGTGGACTCGCGCCAGCCCGGCAACGATTCGTAAACCGGCACGCAGCGTTCAACGGCTTCGGCGCCGGTGGGAATCAGTTCGAGCGGCTCGCCGTCCTTCACATACGACGTGGCGAGCTTGATCTCATCCATTCCGTCCAGCACGTCGAGCTTGGTGATGCACAGGCCGTCTACGCCGTTCAATTGCAGCGAGCGCTTGAGTGCGGCGATGTCGAGCCATCCGCAACGACGCGGACGCCCGGTCACGGAACCGAATTCGTTGCCGCGCTTGGCCAGCCCGGTGCCGATGTCGTCGGTCAATTCCGTCGGGAACGGACCCGTGCCGACGCGTGTCGTGTAGGCCTTCACGATGCCGAGCACGTAATCGAGCATCTGCGGCCCGATGCCGCTGCCCGATGCGGCGGCGCCGGCGATGCAGTTGGAGCTGGTAACGTAAGGATACGTGCCATGGTCGATGTCGAGCAGCGCGCCCTGCGCCCCTTCGAACAACAGCGATTCACCGCGCGCGCGCACTTGCTGCAGCAGGCCGGCGACGTCGGCGACCATGGGCCGGATTTCCCCGGCAAACGCCAGCAGCTCGTCGCGCGTGCGGGCGAACGGCACGGGCTCCACGCGGTAGTAATTGACGAGCATGAAATTGTGCAACTCGAGCAGCGCGGCAAGCTTGGTCGCGAACAAGTCCGGGTGGAGGAGGTCCTGCACCCGCAGCGCACGGCGCGCGATCTTGTCTTCGTAGGCCGGCCCGATGCCGCGACCGGTCGTGCCGATCTTGTCGATGCCCATCGCCGCCTCGCGCGCCTGGTCGAGCGCGACGTGGATCGGCAGCACCAGCGGGCAGGCGGGGGAGATCTTGAGGCGCGCGCGCACGTCGACACCCGCGCCTTCGAGTTCGCCGATTTCCTGCAGCAGCGCCGAGGGCGAGAGCACGACGCCGTTGCCGATGTAGATGGCGACGCCCGGATGCAGCGCGCCGGAGGGAATGAGGCGCAGGACGGTCTTCTTGCCACCGATCACCAGCGTATGGCCGGCATTGTGTCCGCCCTGGAAGCGAACGACGCCGGAAGCGCTCTCGGCCAACCAGTCGACGATCTTGCCCTTGCCTTCATCGCCCCACTGGGTGCCGATGACGACGACGTTCTTGCCCATGGTTCGTCCTGTCAGGGAACCTGAAGAAAATTTCAGCGGGTGACGACCCGCCATTCGTTGTCAATGCGCACCAGGCTCCGCCGCGTCGCAGGGGCCTTCTCGCCGGCAAGGGCAACCACCACGGCCTCGCCTTGCGATCGCAGCAGCGCGACCTCACGCGCGAGCGCAGGATCGGGATCGTCGGGAGCGATGATCGCGTCGCCTGCTCCTGCGGTGCCATTATTGACCAGCGCGGCAAGCCGGCGCAGGTCGAGCGTGAAGCCGGTTGCGGGCCGCGCGCGGCCGAACGCACGGCCAACACCATCGTAGCGGCCGCCGCGTCCGCAGTCGACGACGGCGCCGCCTCCGTCTGTCGCGAAGACCGAGAACGTGGCGCCGGTATGGTAGTGATAGCCGCGAAGGTCCGCCAAGTCTACGTGAATGGCGTCGACGCCCGTCGCCGCGGCGGCCAGGTCGGCGACGACGTCGAGTGCTTCGCTAACCTCGGGCAAGGGCGGCAACGCTTTACGCGCTGCGTCGATCGTCGCGCGCGCGGGCCCGTACAGGCCGGCCAGCGCGCGCAGCGCGTCGCGCGAAACTTCCGGCATCGCCTGCGTGAGCTCGCGTACCGCCGCGAAATCCTTGTCGCGCAATGCGTTGAAGAGCTCGCTGTCGTTGCCTTCACCCGTGGCGTCGAGCGACGCGGCACGCGCAAGCGCGCGATAGACGCCGACATGGCCCAGGTCGAGATGCAATCCACCCGCGCCCGCGCAACGAAGCGCGGACAGGAGAAGCTGCATCACTTCGCGGTCCGCGGCGATACCTCCGTGCCCGTATAATTCGCCGCCGATCTGCTGGACTTCGCGCGTTCCGCCGGGGCCCGCTGGCGTGGTGCGCAGCACGCTGCCCGCGTAGCAAAGCCGCGTGACGCCGCTCTCATTGAGCAGGTGCGCGTCGATGCGCGCAACCTGCGGCGTTGTGTCCGCGCGCAGCCCGAGCATCCGGCCCGATAAGGGGTCCACCACCTTGAAGGTCAGGAGGTCGAGATCGCGCCCGGCGCCGGTCAACAACGATTCCAGGTGCTCGACCAGCGGTGGCGCAACCAGGCGATAGCCGTGGGCGCGAAAGTGATCGAGCAGCGTGCGGCGCAGCGCCTCGACCCGCGCGGCCTCGACGGGCAGCACGTCCTCGATCGCTTCCGGCAGCAGCCATTTACGCATAGTGGAGCGCAACCAGCGAAGCCACGCCCAGCGCCATCGACAAGAGGCCGATGAACCGCAACTGGCCGTCGCTCATGTCGACGAGTTTGCGGAACGTCTCACGCCAGATGCGCGGAGCGGCGAACGGCAGGATCCCTTCGATGATCAGGAGCAATGCAAAGGCCGGCCACAACGAGTCCACAACAGCGCTTCCCCTGACGCGTTACTGCGAACGGCAGCAGCTACTTTGCGGGCGCGCGCGGCGCGCGGCCCGACCCGTACTGCTTGAAGTACTGGAAGAATTCCGCGCTCGGATCGAGGACCATCAGGTCGCTCTTGTTCCTGAATGTCGACCGGTACGCCTCGAGACTCCGGTAGAACGCATAGAACTCCGGGTTCTGCCCGTAGGCCTGCGCGTAGATGGCGGAGGCCTTGGCGTCGCCTTCACCCTTGATCTTCTGCGCAGCGCGATACGCGTCGGCGAGGATGACCTGACGCTGGCGGTCGGCATCGGCGCGGATCTTTTCTGATTCGGCGGCACCGGTCGAACGCAATTCGTTGGCCACGCGGCGGCGCTCCGATTCCATCCGCTGATAGACCGGGCCCGTGACGTCGGGCGGCAACTCGATGCGCCGCAGCCGCACGTCGACGACTTCCACGCCGATCGTCTTGGCGTCGGCGTCCGCCTTCTGCCGCGTCACGGCCGTGATGCGATCGCGTTCGGTCGAGATGGCGTCGTGCATCGTGCGCTTGTTGAATTCCTCGGCCAGGTTGGAGCGGACCGTCTGCGAAAGTCGGCGGCGCGCAGCTTCCTCGTCGCCCTGGACGGAGACGTAGTACTGCTTCACGTCGTTGATCCGCCAGAGGACGATGAAGTCGACCAGCAAGGGCGTCTTTTCGGACGTCGTCACGCGGTCGGGTTCGCTGTTCTCGAGCGTCAGGTTGCGGTTGTCGTAGAAGCGGACGTTCTGGACCAGCGGAATCTTGAAATACAGGCCCGGCAGCGTTTTCGTCTCGATGACTTCGCCCAACTGGAACTTGATCGCATATTTCGTCTGGTCGACGGTGTAGATCGACTGCGACGCAACGAGCAGGATGGCGACGATGAACGCCAGGATCGGCATGGTGAATTTCATCACGGCCTCGCTTCAGCGATCACGGCTGCGCATGCCGTCGCGCGTGCGGCTGGGGTCGGCCGCGGCCGCGGGCTCGGGCGCGGTGACCGCAGGTTGACGCGCGGACGACGGCAGTTCGGGCCCCGCCGCGCCCGCCGCCACGCTCTGCTGGATCAGCTTGTCGAGCGGCAGGTACAGGAGGTTGCTCCCGGCCTTCTGGTCGACGAGCACCTTCGTCGAATTGCCGAGCACCGATTGCATCATGTCGATGTAAAGGCGATCGCGCGTCACGCCGGGGGCCTTGGCGTACTCGGACAGCACTGACTTGAAGCGCGACGCATCGCCTTCGGACTTCTGGATGACCTCCGTGTTGTAGCCGTTCGCCTCTTCCATGAGCCTGGAAGCCATGCCGCGCGCGCGCGGCACGACGTCGTTCGCGTAGGCCTGGCCCTCGTTGACCTGGCGCACGCGGTCCTGACCCGCCTTGACTGCTTCGTCGAACGCGGCCTGCACCTTGTCGGGCGGCTGCACATTCTGCAGCGTGACCTTCTGGATGTAGACGCCCGTCTTGTAGTGGTCGAGGGTCTCCTGCATGATCTTTTCCGTCTGCTTCGCGATCTGCTCGCGGCCTTCGTATAGCGCGAAATCCATCTTGGCCTTGCCGACGACCTCGCGAATGGCGGTCTCGGCGACGAACGCGACCATCGCGTCGGGCTTGCGATTGTTGAAGACGTACTGTTCGGCGTTCTTGATGTTGTACTGGACCGCGAACTGGATATCGATGATGTTCTCGTCGTCGGTGAGCATCACCGCTTCCTTGTCGACCTTGTTCTTGGGCGAATTGCGATAGCCGATCTCGACCGTCTTCACCTGCGAGAAGTCGACCAGCTCGACCGCCTCGATCGGGAACGGCAGGTGCCAGCGCGGGCCGGGGAGCGTGGTCTCGGTGTACTTGCCGAAATGGGTGACGACGCCGCGGCGGCCTTCGTCGACGATATAGAAGCCGCTGGCGAGCCACACCAGCAGGACGAGCGCGACCAGCAATCCGGCGCCCCCCATGGCGAAGCCACGGCGCGGCGGACGGTCATCGCCGCCGCCGGAATCGTCCATGCCCTTGCGGCCGAAGATTTCGCCCATGCGGCGGTTGACGTTGCGCCAGATCTCGTCTAGATCTGGCGGTCCGCCGCCGTTACCGCGCTTGCCCCACTGGGGATCGTTCAGCGACATGACAAGGCTTCGAGGTCCGGAAAGGGAGAAATCAAGGAACGTTGAAGGTGGGGGCGGGCGGTTCGTCGATCAAGCCGGGGCGGCATACCAAGCGCAAACTCAAGGCATCGGCGCCGCGCTCATTTGACACGCCACGATTCCTTAGGCAAGTGCGCTTTGATGCTCGGTGGCCTGCATGTGCGGGAACCGTTCGGCCAGCGCAGCGCGCAGTTCAGGTGAGCCCGCGCCGGTCAGCGCGCTCAATCGTACGGTCGAAATGGTACCACAGCCATCGCGCTCGACGCCCGGGGAGAGACCTGCCAAATCGCATTTGTTGAGCACCCGGATTTGCGGCACGCTCGCCGCACCGATTTCCACCAATACTCTGTCGACGGCGGCAATCTGTTCATCGCGATTGCCTGCCTGCGCGTCGATCACATGCAGCAGCAGGTCCGCGTCCGCGGCCTCGGCCAGCGTTGCGCGAAACGCGGCCACGAGGTCGTGCGGCAGGTCGCGGATGAAGCCGACCGTATCGGACATGACGATCGGGTCGGCGCCCGGAACGTAAACCTTGCGCAGCGTCGTATCCAGCGTAGCGAAGAGCTGGTCGGCGACATAGGCGGCAGCACCGGTCATCCGGTTGAAGAGCGTCGACTTGCCCGCGTTGGTGTACCCGACCAGGGCGACGGTGCGCACGCGCGCGCGCCGGCGTGTGCGGCTTTGCACGGCGTGGCTCCGTGCGACCCGCGCCAGGCGCGCATTGAGCAGCTTGACGCGTTCGCCGATGAGACGGCGGTCCGTCTCGAGCTGGGTCTCGCCCGGCCCGCGCAGGCCGATGCCGCCCTTTTGCCGTTCGAGGTGAGTCCATCCGCCTTTGAGTCGGGTGGACAAATGCTTCAACTGCGCGAGCTCCACCTGAAGCTTGCCCTCGGCGCTGCGCGCGCGCAGCGCAAAGATATCGAGGATGAGGCTCGGCCGGTCCACCACGCGGCAGCCGAGCCGCTCCTCGAGATTGCGCTGCTGCACTCCCGAGAGCGCGTGATCGAAGAGGACCAGGTCGGCGTTCGTCTCGGTGACCCGCGCCAGGATTTCGTCGACCTTGCCCTTGCCGGCAAAAAAACCGGGATCGGGACGCTGGCGCCGGCCCATGACGGTGCCGACCACCGCGGCACCGGCGGACGTCGCGAGAGCGGCGATTTCCGACAGGCGAAACGCGCGGTCGGGCTCACCCATGTCCAGCGCCACGACCAGGGCGCGCTCGCCGCCGGTCGGGCGTTCGAACATCTGATTCTGCGACGCGCTCAGGCTTCCACGTCGTTGTTGGGTGCGTGATGCGGCATGGCGACCGGACGCGCGGGGACTACCGTGGAAATCGCGTGCTTGTACACCATCTGCGTGACCGTATTCTTGAGGAGGACGACGTACTGGTCGAATGATTCGATCTGTCCCTGCAGCTTGATGCCGTTGACGAGATAGATCGACACCTGCACGTGCTCCTTGCGCAACGTGTTCAGGAACGGGTCTTGTAGCATTTGCCCTTTGTTGCTCATGGTCCTGCTCCGCTGTTGTTGTTGCCCGCACGTTGTTGCCTGCACTCGAAGCGCCATCGGTCCGGCACCGCGCGGGTAGCGGCGGGGAGGGCTTTAGCGGCGTGCGGGAACGTCCGCGTAGGGGTTGGCGCCGACCTTGAATTGTATCCTAAGCGGCGTGCCCCGCAGTTGGAACGCGTCGCTGAAGAAATGTTCCAGGTAACGACGGTAGGCGTCGGGCACGTGGCGCAATGCCGTCCCGTGGACGATGATGAGCGGCGGATTCACGCCGCCCTGGTGTGCGTAGCGCAGCTTCGGGCGCACCAATCCGGCGCGGGGCGGCTGCTGCCGTTCCACCGCCTGTTGCAGCGTGCGGGTGAGGCGCGGCGTCGGCAATTTGGCCATCGCAGCCGCGAAGGCCTGGTCGACCGACTTCAGGAGCGGCCCGACGCCTTTTCCTTCGCGCGCCGACATGAAATGGAACTGCGCGAAGGAAAGAAAGCCCATCTTTCGATCAAGGTCTCGCTTGACCTGGTCGCGCTCCTCGGTGGCCACGGCGTCCCACTTGTTGATGCCGACGACCACGGCGCGGCCGGCCTCGAGCACATGCCCTGCGAGGTGCGCGTCCTGCTCGGTGATCGCGTGCTCGGCGTCGAGCAGCATGACCACGACGTTGGCGTCCTCGATCGCTTGCAGCGTCTTGATGACCGAGAATTTCTCGATCGCCTCGAACACCTTGCCGCGGCGGCGAACGCCCGCGGTGTCGATCAGCGTGTACTTCTGTCCGTCGCGCTCGAAGTCTAAGTAGATTGCGTCGCGCGTCGTGCCCGGTTCATCGAAGGCGATGACGCGCTCCTCACCGAAGATGGCGTTGACGAGCGTCGACTTGCCGACGTTGGGGCGCCCGACAATCGCGACCTTGATCGTGTCCGGACGTTCCGGATCGTCGGACATGTTGCGCTTCGCGTCGTCGGTGAACCGGTGTGCGTCCGGAATCGCGGCGAGCGCGGTGTCGATCATGCCGCGCACGTTCTCTCCGTGCGCCGACGATATCGCGATCGGCTCGCCCAGGCCCAGCTCGTGGAACTCGGCCACGGCGCGTTCCGGCTGCAATCCTTCCGCCTTGTTCACCGCGAGCACCACGGGCCGGCCCGATCGGCGCAGCAATTCGGCGATATCGCGGTCCTGGGGTGCCAAGCCGTCGCGCCCGTCCACCAGGAACACGACGACGTCGGATTCGGCGATGGCCTGGCGCGTCTGCTTGGCCATTTCGTGCAGGATGCCGGACGTGGCGACCGGCTCGAATCCGCCGGTGTCGACGACGAAGTAGGGCTGGTCGCCCGCGTGCGCACGGCCGTAATGGCGGTCGCGCGTCAGTCCTGGGAAGTCCGCGACGAGGGCGTCACGCGTCCTCGTCAAGCGGTTGAAGAGCGTGGACTTGCCGACATTGGGCCGGCCTACGAGGGCAACAGTTGGAAGCGCCACCTTCGAGCGCTACTTCGCCGAGACGGCGTAGAGTGTGCCGGCGGCCGATTGCCACAGCGCACCCGTCGGCAGCAATTCGGGTTGCGCGGTGGCCACCTTGCCATCGGTGGCGAGCCGTCCCACATACGCGCCATTGACCGGCGACAGCAGATGCAGATAGCCCTCGATGTCGACGACACCGACGTAGTCGCCGACCAGTTGCGGCCCGCCGATCTTGCGCTTGGCGAGCTTCTCCTGCTTCCATACCGAAGCGCCGGTGGAGCGGTCCAGCGCCTGCACGGCGCCTTTGTCGTCGGTGATGTAGATGGACTTGCCGTCCGCAGCCATGTTGCTCAAGCTCGAGATGTCGCGCGACCATGTCAGGGTCCCACGATTGATATCGAAGCACGCGACGCGGCCCTGGTACGCCACTGCGCAGACGTCCCTGTCCAGTACCAGCGGCATGCTTGTCACGTCGGCGATGCGCTCGAGTTCGGTCGCGCCTTTTGGATTGGCCACGGTGGCGTCCCAGCCGACGAGCCCGGTGGGAGGATCCATCGCGAGCAAGTGGCCACCGGCGGTGCCGACAAAGAGTCCGCCGCGCTTGATGGTTCCTCCGGCAAAATTGCGCACGATGAGCGCTGGGGTCGCCCTCTGGTTGACCCATTTGCGCGAGCCATCGGATGCATTGAGCGCGTGCAGGCTGCCGTCACCGGTGAATACGACGACGACGCCATCGGCAACGCGCGGCGGCGCGACGACCTCGGTGGACACGCGCGCCTTCCACAGCGGTTTTCCATCCGGAGAAAACGCAAGCACATCGCCCTTGTTGGTGCCGACGACGAGCAGATTCGCGTCCGCGCCCACGCCGGTGGAAAGCTTCTGGCCGGCACTGATGTGCCAGACAGTCCGGCCAGTGGCAGGGTCGAGGCGAACCAGCGTTCCGTCCTCGGCGGCTGCGTAGATCGCGTCGGCCAAGACGGCCGGTGAGAACCCCGGGCCGGCCCTCCCCACTTCGGCCCGCCAACTTACCGACGCTGACGCCGACGCGTTCAATTCGGGCAAGGGACCCGGCTTGTTCGGATCGTACAGCCAGCGCATCGACGGGGCAGGGATGGTCGGCATCCACTCCTTGATGGTTGCACAGCCGGAAAGCGCAAGCACCGACAAGACAAGTGCCGACAGCGCCAGTGCTCTCACGGACGGCACGGAATTGGTGGCCAACGACATGCCTGCGCGCTCCGTCATTTGTTCCCGGCCTGCGCGGGTGGCGCCGGGGCTGCCGGTTGTGCAGCGGCTGCCGGCGATGCTGGTACCGCAGGCGGCGTCGCTGCGGCCGCTGGTTGGGACGGCGAACCGCCCAGCGATTGCGGCGCGGCGACACCCAGTGACTCCAGCTTCACCTGGACGTAGTTGCGGTATTGCGACTTCGCATCGAACTTGGTCAGCGCTTCCTGATAGGCGGCCGCGGCTTCGGCCTTGCGGCCCGCGGCGGCGTGCGCGTCGCCGCGAAGATCGGCGTAGAGGCCCGCAAAGGCGTCGCCGTGTTTTGCGTCCAGCATCTTCAGCGCCTCGTCGTATTGCTTGTCGTTGAGCATCAGTTCCGCCAGGCGATAGCGCGCGACCTCCTTCAGTTCCTGCTCGTCGGCACGGTCGACCACCCATTGCAACTGGGCCCGGGCCGCCGCGCTATCACCGGCATCGTATTGCATTTTCGCGAGCAGGAAGGCTGCGCGCGGCGCATACCCGGTGCCGGCATACTTGTCGGCGAGCTGGCCTGTTGCGTCGCGGGCCTTCGCGACGTCGTTCGCGCGCGCGGCCTGCGTAACGGCATTGAACAGCACCGCCGCCTCTTCGGCCTGCCTTGCGGTCCACCAGCGCCAGCCCTGCACAACGGCCGCGGCGACGCACGCGACCACCAGCACGGTGGCTACGGTGTTGCCCCAGCGCGCCCACCACGCCTTCAGGTCGTCCAGTTTTTCTTGTTCTTCGAGATCGTAAACTGCCATGTTGCGTCCTTCGTCTTTGAATAATCAGCTGGTTGCCTGGGCGAGGTGGGAAACCAGGGCCGCCACGGGCACGGCCACCTGTTCGCCCTGCGCGCGCAGCGGCTTGACGGCGACCGTTCCCGCCGCTGCCTCATCGTCTCCGATCACCAGCGCAAACTTCGCGCCGCTTGCATCGGCCTTCTTCATTTGCGACTTGAAACTGCCGCCGCCGGCGTTGACGACGACGGCGTGGCCGCAATCGCGCAGCGACTCACCGATTCGCCGGGCAAGCGGCGCGGCATCGGTGCCGGCGTGGACGATATACGCGAGCGGCGACGCCGACGCTGCAGCCACCATGCCGCTCGCGCGAAGCAGCAGGATCATCCTCTCGACGCCGATCGCGAAACCGCAGGCGAAATTGGCCGCGCCGCCCAGCAGTTCGAACAGGCTGTCGTACCGCCCGCCGCCCGCGACAGTGCCTTGCCCGCCAAGCGTGTCGCCCGTCGCCACCCATTCGAACACCGTGCGGTTGTAGTAATCGAGGCCGCGCACCAGGCGCGGGTTGATCTTGTAGCTCAAGCCGGCATCGCGCAGCAACGCCTGCAGCGCCTCGAAATGCGCCAGCGACTTGTCCTCGATGAAGTCGATGAGCTTCGGCGCGGCTTCGAGCACGAGTTGCATCGCAGGGTTCTTGCTGTCGAGGATGCGCAGCGGGTTCTCATGCAGGCGCCGGCGCGCGTCGGCGTCGAGCACGCCGGCATTGCGCCCGAGGTATGCGACCAATTCGTTGCGGTGAGCGAGGCGTTCATGCGCATTGCCGATCGAGTTGATCTGAAGCTCGATGCCGGGAAGGCCGAGCGCCTTCCACAAGCGCGCGAGCATGACGATCTGCTCGGCATCGACGTCGGGCCCCTCGAAGCCCAGCGCTTCGGCGTCGATCTGGTGGAATTGCCGGTAGCGGCCCCGTTGCGGTCGTTCATGACGGAACATGGGGCCGCTCGTCCAGACCCGCTGCGGCCGATCGTAGGTGAGGTTGTGCTGGATCGTCGCGCGAACGATGCCGGCGGTGGCTTCCGGCCGCAGCGTGAGCGACTCGCCGTTCAGCTTGTCCTCGAACGTGTACATCTCATGTTCGACGACGTCCGTGAATTCGCCGATCCCGCGCACGAACAGGGCGGTCGGCTCGACGATCGGCACGCGGATGTTGCGATAGCCGTACTGCGCGAACACCGCGCGCGCGGTGTCCTCGAAGCGCTCCCAGAGCAGCGTTTCGTCGGGCAGCACGTCGTTCATGCCGCGCACGGCTTGCAATGCATTCGCCATCGGGGAGCTAGACGGCCGCCTTGAGCGGAATCGTTTTCCGGTCCGGTTTGAGGTGCGCGGCAGGCTCTTCGCCGCCGTAGGTCGCGCGCACGTAATCGTGGACGAGCGCCTGGAATTCCTGCGCGATGCGGTCACCTTTCAATGTCACTGTTTTCACGCCGTCGACGAATACGGGCGCGACCGGGGTTTCGCCGGTGCCGGGCAGCGAAATGCCGACATTGGCCATCTTCGATTCGCCCGGTCCGTTGACGACGCATCCCATGACCGCGACTTGCATGTTCTCGACACCGGGATAGCGCAGCCGCCACGCGGGCATCGATGCGCGCAGGTACGATTGGATCTGCTCCGCCAGCGACTGGAAATAGGTGCTCGTCGTGCGGCCGCAGCCCGGGCAAGCGATGACCAGCGGGGTAAACGAGCGCAGCCCCATCGTCTGCAGGATCTCCTGCGCCACGATGACTTCGCGGGTGCGATCGCCGTCGGGCTCGGGCGTGAGCGATACGCGGATCGTGTCGCCGATGCCCTGCTGCAGAAGCACTGCCATGGCCGCCGTCGATGCGACGATGCCCTTGCTGCCCATCCCCGCTTCGGTGAGCCCTAAGTGCAATGGATAGTCACAGCGCTGCGCAAGTTCGGCGTAGACGGCGACCAAGTCCTGCACGTCGGACACCTTGCACGACAGGATGATGCGATCGCCGGGAAGGCCCAACTCTTCGGCCCGCTGCGCGCTGCCGATGGCCGACGTGATCAGTGCCTCGCGCATGACCGCGTCGGCCGCCTGGGGCTCGGGGAGGCGCGCATTCCCGTCCATGAGGCGCGCGAGGAGATCGGCGTCGAGACTGCCCCAGTTAACCCCTATGCGGATGGGCTTTTCGTACTGGATGGCTTTTTCGACCATCACCACGAATTGCGGGTCGCGCTTGCTTCCCTTGCCGACGTTGCCGGGATTGATCCGGTACTTGGCGAGCGCACGGGCGCAATCCGGATAGTCGGTGAGAAGCTTGTGGCCGTTGAAATGGAAATCACCCACGAGCGGAGCGTGGCAACCCAGCGCGTCGAGTTGCTCGCGGATAGCGGCGACTGCCGCGGCCGCCTCCGCCGAATTGACCGTGATGCGCACCAGTTCCGAGCCGGCATCGGCGAGCGCCTTGACCTGCGCAACCGTCGCCGCCACATCGGCGGTGTCGGTGTTGGTCATCGACTGGATGGCGATCGGCGCGCCACCGCCGACCTTGATGCCGTCGATGTCGACCTGGCGCGAGATTCGGCGCGTGATGTGCGGACGTTGCATGGGCTCTACCTGTGAGTTACCTGAGCGTGAACCTGGCGACGTTCTGGCGGGTGTACGGCGTCGTGTCGAAGGGCCTGCCCTGCCACGTGACGTCGACCGCGGCGGCGTTGCCCAGGATCACATCGAAGGGCGCGCGGCCGTTCACGGCCTGGGTGCTGCCGGCGTTGCCGGTGACTTGCACGACGAGTGTCCCGGTTGCGTCGCGTACCTCGACCCACGACCTCTTCCGGAACGCGAGGGCCATCGGGGCGCCGGCCGATTCGGGGGCCGCGCTCGCCGATTCGGGGGCCGCGCTCGCCGCCGGCTCGTTGGACTCCGTTCTGCCGACGGCATTGTCGCGCGGAGCATCCGCCGCGTTGTCTGCGGTGGCAAGCGGGTTCGGCAGCGCCGTTGCAGTGCTCGTCGGCGCGGCCGCGGGCGCCGCATCGGTAATCGCCGCCACCGTAGGCGTCTTCACTTCCGGTGTGGCCGTGGCGACGGTCGTCGTCTCCGCAGGCGGGCGCGTTATTTCGTACACGGCCGCAACGGTGACAATAGCCACAAGCGCCAAGGGAATCGCCCAGCGCGCAGCATTCGGCTTGGTGTGAACCTCCGCGGGCAGCTCTCCCATCGGCCGCGGCGTCGGTGCCAGCGACGGATGCTCGGACGATGGCGCCGCGGCGCCCTCGGGCAGCGCAGCCAGCACGGCGTCCGAATCGAGCCGGAGCAGGCGCGCGTAGTTGCGCATGAAGCCGCGGACGAAGGTGCGGCCCGGAAGCTTGCTGAAGTCGCCGTCTTCGAGCGCGGCAACCTGCCGCGGGGCGAGCTTCAATTGCTGCGCGACGGCGGAGACCGAAAGACCGGCGGCCTCGCGGCCTGCACGCAGCAGCGCGCCCGCCGCCGCGGCGTCATTCGGCGGCACGTCATGGACCAGTGCGTCGGCGCCTTCGGTCACTCGCAAACTCCCGTCGCGATGCCTTTGGCTTCGGCAGAATCCGGATAGCGGTTGCGCAGTTGCGAAATATACGAGGCCTCGGCGCTGCGGTCACCCAACTTGCGCTCGATGCACGCGCCCAGCGCAAGCGCATCGGGAGGCGGGTTGGTCTGTTGCATGACCGGCTTCATCAGCGCGCGCGCCTCGCCGAGACGCCCGTCCTTGTAGGCCAGCTGCGACAGGCTGAATGCGGCCTGGGGATTGCCCGGAGAAAGGCTGAGCGCACGCTTGAAGAACGCCTCGGCCCGCTGCTTCTCCCCCAGCGACGACGCGCACCGGCCGGCATTGATCAGCGCGATTTCCGGCGATTTATAGAGCGGATTGCGCGCCGCCATCTCGAATTCGGGGAGCGCTTCCTTCGCCTGGCCATGCGTGCAAAGGTACCAGCCCCAGTTCTGCCGGAATTCCGAATCGCCCGGTGCCAGGTCAAGCGCCTTGCGGAAATTCTGCGCCGCTTGCGCGTCCTCCCCGAGCGTCGCGTAGATCAGCCCGTAGGCGTTGTAGATCTTCGGGTTGGCGGGATCGAGCTTCGTGGCTTCGGTCAGTTCCTGCAGCGCGACGTCCATCTGGCCGCGTTCGTAGTACCCGATTGCCAATTCCGCATGGGCATTCGCGCGCACGGGCAGTGACGCTTCCTTCAGTGCCGGCGGCGGCGTGGGCGCCGCAGGAACCGGGGGCGTGGTGCTCGTGGAGCTGCAGCCCGTCGCCAGCACGACTACGGCGAGCAGGGGGATTGGCCAGTGGGCAATGCGGCGCATGGATAGGCTTGCCTTCCGAAAAGGAATCAGGGGGACGGAATGGACACGACGCGCGTCGCCAGCCGCCGCTTCGTGCGGTCCTGCACCTGGCCCGCCAGCTGGCCGCACGCCGCGTCGATGCCCTCGCCCCGCGTCTTGCGGATCGTCGTGACCAGGCCGGCGTCGCAGAGGATCGCCTGGAACGCCACGATCCGCTCACGCGGACTGGTGCGAAACGAGGCGCCCGCAAACGGGTTGAACGGAATCAGGTTGAACTTGCACGGCACATTGCGCACGAGTTCGACCAATGCGTGCGCGTGGGTCGCCGCGTCGTTGACGCCATCGAGCATGACGTATTCGAAGGTGACGAAATCCCGTGGCGCACGTTCGAGATAGCGGATGCAGGCCGCCAGCAGGTCGGCGAGCGGATGGGTGCGGTTTATCGGCACGAGCTGGTCGCGCAACGCATTGTCCGGCGCGTGCAGCGAGACCGCCAGCGCCACGGGGCATTCGTCGCGCAGGCGATCGATCAGCGGCACGAGGCCGGACGTCGACAAGGTCACGCGGCGCCGCGACAGCCCGTACGCGTTGTCGTCCAGCATGAGGCGAAGCGCCGGAACGACATTGTCGAAATTGGCGAGCGGCTCGCCCATCCCCATCATGACGACATTGGTGATCGGCGGCCGACCCTGCTCGATCCAAGGGGCAGTAATACCGTCCGCAAGCAGCGTGCGGTTGGCGTGCCAAAGCTGGCCGATGATCTCGCCCGTCGAGAGATTGCGGTTGAATCCCTGCTTGCCCGTGGCGCAGAACGCGCAGTCGAGCGCGCACCCCGCCTGCGAGGAAATGCACAGCGTGCCGCGATCGTCCTCGGGAATATAGACCGACTCCACGGCGTTGCCGTTGCCCGCATCGAGCAGCCACTTGCGCGTGCCATCGGGGGCGGTCGTGTCCTTGATGACCGCCGGCGCGCGAATCGCGGACTCGGCGGCGAGCCGCTCCCGCAACGGCTTCGCCAGGTCGGTCATGGCTCCGACGTCGTCGACGAAGCGCTGGTGGATCCAGCGCGCGACCTGCTTCGCGCGAAACGGTTTCTCGCTGCGTTCGGTGAAGAACGCGGCGAGGCCGGAGGGGTCGAGGTCGAGCAGGTTGATCATGGGTGCGTCAATGCCAATGCGGAGTCCGGACGCTCGCGTTCTCCTCAACGGCTGTACACCGCCAAGGCGGGAAAGAAATACGCCACTTCGACCGTCGCGGTCTCCGGGGCGTCGGAGCCGTGCACGGCGTTGGCGTCGATCGACTTCGCGAAATCGGCGCGGATCGTCCCTGCAGCCGCTTTTTTCGGGTCGGTGGCGCCCATCAGCTCGCGGTTTTTCGCGATCGCGCCTTCACCTTCGAGCACCTGGATCATCACCGGGCCGGAAACCATGAAGTCCACCAGGGCGCGAAAAAACGGGCGTTCGCGATGAACGGCATAAAAGCCCTCGGCTTCGGCGCGCGACAGCCAAGCCATGCGCGCCGCCACGATTTTGAGGCCTGCCTTCTCGAAACGGGCAAGAATTTCTCCGATCACGTTCAAGGCGACGGCATCCGGCTTGATGATGGAAAGCGTACGTTCAACTGCCATGTAACGGCTCCGGCGGGAAAAAACACATAAAAGCGAATGAATTCAAAATTATAGCACGTCGACGCGGGTCTCGCGATGTGCCGGGATCGGCCGGATCCAAGGGATAAACAGGAGGGCGCAACGATGCGCCAAGCGCGCCCGCATCGGCAGGCTTGCGGGTCCATAGGGGACCACCGCCTGCGACTCATGCGCGGGCCCTTCGTCAGCGCATCATGCCCAGCGTTTGCGGCAGCCAGATCGAAAGCGCGGGCCAATAGGTGACGACGACCAGGAACACCAGCATGGTCAGGAGCCATGGCCAGACCGCGATCGTCAGCTCGGTGATGCCCATCTTGGTGATGCCGGACGCCACATAGAGGTTAAGCCCGACCGGCGGGTGGCACATGCCGACTTCCATGTTGACGACCATGATAATTCCGAAATGGACCGGGTCGATTCCCAGCTTCATCGCGACCGGGAACAGGATAGGGGCCATGATCAATACGATCGACGAGGGCTCCATCACGTTGCCGGCGAGCAGCAGCACGATGTTCACGAACAGCAGGAACGCGATGACGCCCAGGCCTTTGTCGAGCATCCATGCCGCCAGCGCCTGGGGAATCTGCTCCGACGTCATGAGGTAGCTGAACATCACCGCATTGGTGATGATGTAGAGCAGCATGGCGCTCATGTTGGCCGAATCGAGTAGCACCTTGGGCGCCTTCGACAGCGGCATGTCGCGGTAAACGAAAATCGCGACGAAGAATGCGTAGACGGCGCTCATCGCCGCGGCCTCGGTCGGCGTGAAGATGCCGGTGTAGATGCCGCCAATCACAACCACGATCAGCAGCAGGCCCCAGATGCTCTCGCGAAACGTCCGCCAGCGCTCCGCCCACGAGGCGACCGGCTGCCGGGGGTAGTTGTTCTTGCGCGCCCGCCACCAAGTCGTGAATCCCAGCAGCGTCGCGAGCGCAATCCCCGGAATGATGCCGGCGATGAACAGGGCGCCGACCGACGTGCTGGTCGCGACGGCGTACATCACCATCACGATCGATGGCGGGATCAGGATGCCGAGCGCGCCCGACGTCGTGATGACGCCGGCCCCGAACCGCGCAGGAAATCCCTGTTTGAGCATCGCGGGGAGAAGGATCGACCCGATGGCGACGACGGTCGCGGGCGAGCTGCCCGACACCGCGGCGAAGAGGGCGCACGCCATTACGCCGGCCAGGCCGAGGCCCCCATGCCAGTGGCCGACCATCGCCGACGCGAAGTTGATCATCCGCCGCGCCACGCCGCCGTGCGTCAGGAAATTGCCGGCGAGAATGAAGAACGGGATCGCCATGATCTCGAACCGCTCGATGCCGGTAAAAAGCTTGAGCGCCACCGACTCGATCGGCACCGACGTCATGGTGAACAGATAGATGAGCACGGTGAGGCCGAGTGAAATCGAGATCGGCATCCCGGTCAGCATGAGGCCGAACAGCAGCGCGAAGATGATCCAGGCGCTGTTGATCGGAACGCCGGCGAATAGCAGGAGCGCCGGTATCGCGATCAATACCGGTGGAATGAACGCGGGCCAGCGCGGGTGGGCGGCGACGGTCGCGGGTGCGGCGGCGCTCATGGCCTGCCCTCCTTGACCGCAGCCGGATGCAGGTTGTCGTCCATCGCGTAGATGTCGACGTCCTCGATGCCCTCGACATGCGCAACGTCATGGTGCGGCAGCAGGCCCGTGTGCGCGAACGACCAGGCGACCTGCAGGAACCGGAAGCACATGAGGTACGAGCCGAGCGGAATGCAAAGGTAGACGATCCACTTCGGCAGCTCGAGGTCGGGCGAGACCGAGTCCGTATGCGCAATGTCCCAGACGAAGGTTGCGCCCAGTGTACCGACGATACCCGTGAACACGGCGCCCGCGACCAGTCCGAACAGCACATAGAGCTTGCGCGTCGAGGGGGGCAGCCGATTGATCATCACGTCGACGCCGACGTGGATTCCGGTGCGCACACCATATGCGGCGCCGAACTTCGCCATCCACACGAACATATAGATGCAAAGCTCCTGCGCCCACGAGAGGTCGATCTTGAGCAGCGCATCCTGCACAAGCGGAATCGGCCAGCCCGCGGCGTAGCGGTGAACCACGGCAACGAAGATCAGGAGCGTGGCTGCGCCCATCATGAACGTGATCAGCCACTCCTCGAGATGATCCAGGATCTTCATGGCGCCTCCCCGCAGTCCCCCACTGCTTGCTACTCTCGCCGCTACGGCTTGAAGCCGGTTTCCTTGTAGACCTCGGCGATCGTATCCTTGCCCACGCGCGATTCGTTTTCCTTGTGCACGGTGACGAGCGCCTTTTTCATTGCCGCCTTCTGGTCGGGCGTGAGCGTGATGATCTCGGTCTTGCCGGTCTTGCGCACGGCCTCGAGCGCATCGTCATTCTCCTTTTTCGCGATGTCGTTCGCGAACTTCGTCGCGTCCTTCATGGCGCCCTCGAGCGTCGTGCGGATGTCAGGCGGAAGGCCGTCCCAGAATTTCTTGTTGACGATGACGGCGTAGCCCAAGTATCCGTGGTCGGTGACCGCCAGGTATTTCTGCACCTCTTGCATCTTCTGCGTGTAGAAGTTCGACGGCGGGTTTTCCGTACCGTCGACGACTCCGGTCTGCAATCCCTGGTAGACCTCGGAGAATGCCATGACCTGCGGGATTGCGCTCAGCGCCTTCATTTCGTCGCCCAGCACCTTGGAGGACTGGATGCGCATCTTGAGGCCCTTGTAGTCGGCAGGCACGCGGATGGCTTTGTTGGCGCTCATCACCTTGAAGCCGTTGTCCCAATAGGCGAGGCCGATCAGCCCCTTGCCCTCGAGCTTCTTCATCAGTCCCTTGCCGACTGGACCCTCGGTGACCTTGTGCAACTCGTCGTAGTTGTCGAATATGTATGGCAGGTCGAATACTTCGAACTCGCGCACGCCGAGCGGGCCGAATTTGGCGAGCGACGGTGCCAGCATCTGCACCGATCCCAACTGCACCGCTTCCATTTCCTCGCCGTCCTTGAACAACTGGCTGTTCGGGTAGACCTCGACCTTGACCTTCCCCTTCGTGCGCTCTTCGGCGAGCTTCTTGAAATAATCGGCGGCCTTGCCCTTTGGCGTGTCGACGGCCACGACATGGCTGAACTTGATGGTGATGGGTTGCTGTGCGTACGCGCTGCCCGTGGCGATTGCGAGCACCGTTCCGACAGCCGCGAACGCGATGGCGAATTTCGTGAGCTTCATGGTTCCTCCGAGAAGGTGCCGACTTGCGCGGCCCCGTGCATGGCGGGGCCGCTGCCCGGGCATTAGGCATTTGACCTGCGGGAATTGTCAACTACGTGCGAAAGGCGCGGGTTGTGCTAGATCAACGTGCCTTGGGATGCCAGGCGATGGTCACGCCCGGCTGCGCGGGTTCCGCGCGGAATGCGGCATCGATACCAACGCCCGCGACGGCCGCCAGCGCATCGCCGCAGAAGATGAGCGGCAATCCATAGCGGTCCCAGACGGGAATTCCGGTTTCGCGAAGGACCGATTTGAGGGCCCGGCGCGGCCGGTCCGAAGCGACCTGGAAGCGCTCGCCCCCGGCGCGCGAGCGCACCCGCACCTTCATTGCGGTCAGTCGCCGCTCATCGACGCCGGCACCCTTGGCGTGCCCGAAAACGAGAGTGCCATGCGGCAGCGCAAGCACGGGTTCGCCGCACCAGGGCACGTCGAAGCGCATGGGTACAGCCGGATGCAGCGCAATCCGGCCCTTGTGCACGCCGATTTCCACTCCGGCATGGACCAGGCGAATCACGGAATCCCCACGCGCGCGGCGCAGCTGGTCGAGCATCGCGGCAAGCCGGGCCGACGACGGCGCGGGCAATCCCTGGCTGCGCAGGAACCAGCGCATCAGGTTCCGCGCACGGTGCGGCGCAAGCAGGACAAGCGGGTCACGCAAGAGTGTTGCGCCATCGAACGCGCTTTCGGCGTCCCGCTCCGCCAGTTCGTCGAGAAGGCGCGCAGCTTCGGCCTGATGCGCGGCTGCACGCGCCAGCGTCTTGGCCGCTTGCGGCGCGACGTCGCGCAACGCGGGTAGGACTGTCCGGCGGAGGGCGTTGCGCGCGTGGCGGGCGTCGGCGTTGCTTTCGTCCTCGATCCAGGTGAGCCCGGCATTGCGCGCGTAAGCGTCGATGTCCGCGCGCGCGACATCGAGCAGCGGGCGCCACCACGCCGTGCCGGAACCATCCTCGCGCAGGGCCGGCATCGCTGCCAGCCCGTGTGGTCCCGCGCCGCGCAGCAGCTGCAGCAGCAGGGTTTCCGCCTGGTCGTCCTGGTGATGCGCGAGCGCCACGATGGGCACGCCCATTTCCTGCGCGGCCTTCGCGAGCGCATCGTAGCGTGCGCGTCGCGCCGTGGCCTCGAGGCTCGCGTGCGGCAGTCGCGCGACGTCCACGCGACGCACCGCGCAGGCAAGGCCCAAGGTGGCGCAACGGTCGACGCAAAATTGCGCCCATGCGTCCGCGTTGGCGGACAACCCGTGGTGGACGTGGATGGCGGCAACCGAGTGGCCGCGAGGGGGTGCTAAGGCCGCCAGAAGGTCGAGCAGGACTGCCGAATCGCGTCCGCCGGAGAGCCCCAGCGCGAGCGCCGCGCCCTGCGGCACGTGCGCTGCGAGCGAATCACGGACCGCTTCACGCAGCCGGGAAACCACATCGTCGGGTGGGCGCCGCATGGGTATGGGTCGCCGCGGTTGGCCGAATGCGTTCAGCCTGCCGCGATTTCCTTGAACTTGCCGTAGGCCAGGATCTTGTCCTCGCGCGTTTCGAGCAGCGTTTCGATCGGCTGATCCTGCAATTGCCGCAGCGCGTCGGTCAGGGCCTTCTTGAGTGGAATCATCATCGCGGCATGATCGCGATGCGCGCCGCCCAACGGTTCGGTAACGACCTTGTCGATCAACCCCAGTTGCTTGAGCCGCGCGGACGTGATTCCCAGCGTCTCCGCGGCTTCCGCTGCGTGTTCTGCCGACTTCCACAGGATCGATGCGCAACCTTCGGGCGAGATGACCGAGTACGTCGCGTATTGCAGCATCAGCGTGATGTCGGCGATGGCGATGGCCAGCGCGCCGCCGGAGCCCCCTTCGCCGATCACGGTGCTGATGATCGGGATGCGCAGGCCGGCCATTTCGTACAGGTTGCGGCCGATCGCCTCGGACTGGCCGCGCTCCTCCGCGCCGATGCCCGGATAGGCGCCCGGCGTGTCGATGAACGTGAACAACGGGAGCCCGAACTTTTCCGCGAGCTTCATGAGCCGCAGCGCCTTGCGATAGCCTTCCGGCCGCGGCATGCCGAAATTGCGATGGATCTTCTCCTTGGTGTCGCGCCCCTTCTGGTGGCCGATGACCATGCAGGGCTGGCCATTGAAGCGGGCGAGACCGCCGACGATGGCCGGGTCGTCGGCGTAGGTGCGATCACCGTGCAGTTCACGAAAGCCGCTGAAAAGGCCCTCGATGTAGTCCTGCGTGTACGGCCGCTGCGGATGGCGCGCCACCTGGGCGATCTGCCATGACGAAAGCTTGCCGTAGATATCCTTGGTGAGCTGCTGGCTCTTCTTGGCGAGGCGCGAAATCTCGTCGGAAATGTCGACAGCGGAGTCTTCGTGCACGAACCGCAGCTCGTCGATCTTCTGCTGCAACTCGGCGATCGGTTGCTCGAAATCCAGGAAGGTCTGCTTCATCGATCTGCTGCCTGGCCGGCATCAGCCTGCGACGATGGGTGAGGCGCGCATCTTAACGTAAATGAGTGCGATCACGGACCGGGCGCGGGATCGTGCAAGACCGGATCGCGTCCGCGCCATGCGGCAAACGCCTCGTTGGCGACGACGGCGCCGAGCACGATGGCGCCTCCCAGCAGCGCGTTGCCGCCCGGATCCTCGCCCATCAGGAACCAGACCCACAGCGGTCCGATGATCGGCTCGAGCAGCGCGAGCAATCCGATTTCGGTTGCCGAGAGACTTCTCGATGCCGCTGTCGCCAGCAGGCACCCCACGCCGAGCTGTACTGAACCCATGAACGCGAGAATCGCGACGTCGCGCGGCGTGGCCGCGAACGGACCCGCGAGGAGGAACGCCGGCGCGAGCGTCCACAGGCCCGCGATCATGACCTGCGGCAGCATGTCGACGGTTGCGTGAAACTTGCGCAGCATCGTGACCTGCGCGGCAAAGCAGATCGAAACGCCGAACGCGAGCACGTTGCCGAGGAGGCGCCCTGAATCGACGGCATTGCCGAACATGACGACGATGCCCGCGAACGCGACGCTCATCGCAACCCATGTGCGCCACGGAACGGGCTCCTTCAGGATGAGCCGGCCCGCGATGGCCGCGAGGAACGGCGACACGCTCATCAGGACGAACGTGTTGGCGACCGTCGTGTGCGTCAGCGACGCAATGAAGAAGAAGAACGTGCCGGCGAGGAACAATCCGGAAATGAGTCCCGGCCGGCCGACGGCACGCACGGCGCGCCCCATCGCGCGCCCGTGCATCACCGCCAGGACCCCCGCCACGAAGGCCGCCATGAACAGCGAGCGCCAGAAGACGATTTCCCACGTGTTGGTGATCGACAGCTGGCGCACCAGGATGCCGCCAGACGACCAGCAGACGGCCGCGACGATCATGAACAGGATGGCGCGGCGATGGCGCGCGCGAGGCGTCAATCCTCGACCGCGTGGACTCAAACCTCAACCAATGCGAAACCGGGAAACATCGCCTTCGCCTCGGCCAGGTCACCCAGTGTGACGTAGTCGCAGCACGCGGCGTACCGCTCCCACAGCGCGTGCACGGCGGGATTGGTGTGCGCGGCATCGATCGCCGCCTGCGACACCCACTCGAAGATTTCCAGCAGCGTGCCGTCGGCGGCGCGCAGCACCGTGGACGGCCGATCGGTGGCCAATCCTTGCGCGCGCAGGATCGGCAGATGGTCGTGCGTGCACGCGAGGAGTTGGGCCTCCTTGCCCGGCTTGGGCCGAAATAACGCGATCACCATGACGCCCATCGTCGCCTCTCGCGAACCGCCGGAAAGGCGAGACGATAGCGCAATGGGCGCGTCAAGTCGATTCGGCGTATGCCGGAAAATCGCGCATGAAGTCACGGCCCATCGCGGCGGCGATCTTCGCGAAATCGGCCTCCGGAACGCGCAGGTAACCGAAGCGGAACGCGGCGCCCCAATGCATCTTGCTGCGGATGAACGAAAGGTCCTCGATGAGCGGCTTGATCGGGACATCGCGGGCGGGCAGGTAATCGACGGCGAGGCGAAAAGGCTTGAAGTCCTCGCTGCCGCCCGCGACCTGCGTGACCTGGTAGACGTTGCCGTCGCGGATGCGGCCGATGGCCGTGAACGC
Organism: uncultured beta proteobacterium; assembly: GCA_963755065.1. GTDB lineage: Bacteria > Pseudomonadota > Gammaproteobacteria > Burkholderiales > Casimicrobiaceae > VBCG01. The sequence continues at coordinate 60,236 of CAVWIM010000001.1, read as the reverse complement.
CTGCAGCGGCGCGCCGTCGGGGTACTCGGTGCGCGGCGAGTAGAACGCGAAGCCGTCGCCCGCGCGCATCCGCTCGAGTGGCCCCGCCTTGCCGTGGTTCAATTGCGTGTAGCCGCCGGCGACGCCCAGGGCGACATGGTCCTTCGAAACGACGCCGATCCAGTAGTTGCGTTCGCTCATGACACCTCCGTCCGTCCCTTTTGGTACGCGCCAGCCATGTTACGAAAGGATTCCGCCGCCGCCCATAGGACATTCGGCCTAAGGCTGCTGACCGCTGCTAGAATTTGCGCATTGCGAAGGAGGCGTGCGTGACCAAGCATCCGGGAAGCAAACATCGTATAGCAGTGATGCCCGGCGACGGCATCGGCAAGGAGGTCGTCCCGGAAGGCTTGCGCGTGCTCGAAGCGGTCGCGCGCAAGTTCCCGATCGGGTTCGAGTTTACGGAATTCGACTGGAGCTGCGACTACTACGCGAAACACGGTCGGATGATGCCCGAGGACTGGTTCGATGAGTTGCGCGGCTTCGAGGCGATGTTCTACGGCGCGGTCGGCTGGCCCGCGACGGTGCCCGACCACGTGTCGCTTTGGGGCTCGCTGATCCAGTTCCGCCGCGGCTTCGACCAGTATGTGAACCTGCGGCCGTGCAAGCTGATGCCGGGCATCCCGTCGCCGCTCGCCAACCGCAAGGCCGGGGACATCGACTTCGTCGTCGTGCGCGAAAACACCGAAGGCGAGTACTCGTCGGTCGGCGGCAGGATGTTCGAGGGCACGGAGCGCGAGATCGTGTTCCAGCAGACGGTGTTCACGCGCAAGGGTGTGGACCGCATCATGAAGTTCGCGTTCGAGCTTGCGCGCACGCGGCCCGCGAAGCACCTGACGTCGGCGACCAAGTCCAACGGCATTTCGATCACGATGCCGTATTGGGACGAACGGTTCAACGCAATGAGGGTCGCCTATCCGGACATCCGCACCGACGCCTTCCACATCGACATCCTGAGCGCGCATTTCGTGCAGCGGCCCGAGCGCTTCGACGTCGTCGTCGGGTCCAACCTGTTTGGCGACATCCTGTCCGACTTAGGTCCCGCCGTCTGCGGAACGATCGGCATTGCACCGTCGGCCAATTTGAATCCCGAGCGCACGTTCCCGTCGCTGTTCGAGCCGGTGCATGGGTCCGCGCCCGACATCGCAGGCAAGGGCATCGCCAATCCGATCGGCCAGATCTGGTCGGGGGCTCTGATGCTAGACTTCCTAGGGCACAAGGACGCTGCGAACGCGGTCGTTGCCGCCATCGAGCGCGTGCTCGCGGACAAGGGCGCGCCCAAGACGCCCGATCTCGGCGGCCGTGCCAGCACCGTCGACCTCGGGCGCGCGATCGCTGCGGACATTTGAAGCATCCATACCACTACCAAGTAAATTCCGGACGCGCCGCGCGATAAGCGGGTGCCACCTGCGGTCGTATCGAGGGAGAAGAAAAATGTCATTGCTGATCGGAGTGCCCAAGGAAATCTTCCCGGGCGAGAGGCGGGTCGCCACGGTACCCGACGTCGTCGAAAGGCTGATCAAGCAGGGCTTCCGGGTTGCCGTCGAAGCGGGCGCGGGTGACGCCGCCCAGATCAGCGATGACGCCTACCGTGCCGCCGGTGCCGAAGTCGTCGCTGACCGGAACGCGTTGTGGGCGACGGCCGACATTGTCTTAAAGGTGCGCGCGCCCGATGCCGAGGAAGTCCGCCTGCTGCGCGAAGGCCAAGTGTTGGTCAGTTTCGTCTGGCCGGCCCAGAACCCCGATCTCATGCAGCAGCTCGCCGCGCGCCGCGCGACGGTGCTGGCGATGGACAGCGTGCCGCGCATCTCGCGCGCGCAGAAGCTGGACGCGCTGTCGTCGATGGCGAACATCGGCGGCTATCGCGCCGTCATCGAGGCGGCGCACGAGTTCGGCCGCTTCTTCACCGGCTCGATCACCGCCGCGGGCAAAGTTCCGCCGGCCAAGGTGTTCGTCATCGGCGCCGGCGTCGCGGGCCTGGCGGCGATCGGCACCGCCTCCGGTTTGGGCGCGATCGTGCGCGCCAACGACACGCGGCCGGAAGTCGCCGACCAGATCAAGTCGCTGGGCGGCGAGTACATCGGCGTCGACTACGTGGAAGAGGGAAGCGGCGTCGGCGGTTACGCCAAGGTGATGAGCGAAGGCTTCCAGAATGCGCAGCGCGAAGTGTTCGCCAAGCAGGCGAAGGACGTCGACATCATCATCACGACGGCGCTCATTCCCGGCAAGCCGGCGCCCAAGCTCATCACCGAAGACATGGTCAAGTCGATGAAGCAGGGCAGCGTCATCGTCGACATGGCCGCCGAGCAAGGCGGCAACTGCGAGCTCACGGTCCCGGGCGAGGTCGTCGTGCGCCACGGCGTCACGATCATCGGCTACAAGGACTTGCCGAGCCGCCTCGCCAAGCAGGCGTCCACGCTTTATGCGACGAACCTCTTCCGCTTGATGGAGGACATGATCAAGACGAAGAGCATCGACGGCGATGCGATCAAGGTCGACATGGAGGACGAGGTGCTGCGCGGCACGACGGTCATCAACCAGGGCGAAGTGACGTGGCCGCCGCCGCCGCCCAAGCTCTCCGCCGCGCCGCCGGCCGCGCCCAAGGCGGCCGCGGTCGTGCCCAAGGCGAAAGGCCATGGCGAGGCGAGCGGTCCGATGTCCGGGACGAAGACCGCCGTGCTGTTCGGTGGCGGCGCGCTCATGTTCCTGCTGGTCGGCCGCTTCGCGCCGCCCACGTTCCTCGGCCACTTCACCGTATTCATCCTGGCCTGTTTCGTCGGCTACATGGTCGTGTGGAACGTGAAGCCCGCGCTGCACACGCCGCTGATGAGCGTCACCAACGCCGTCAGCAGCATCATCGCCATCGGCGCGCTGGTGCAGATCGCGCCGGACCTGTCGAAAATCTCGGCCGACCTCTCGCGTCCGGAGGAGTGGATACGCTGGCTGGCCGTGGGCGCCATCGCGCTCGCCACGATCAACATGTTCGGCGGCTTCGCCGTGACCCAGCGCATGCTGCAGATGTTTCGCAAGTAAGGACGACGATCATGACCTCCAGCCTCTCGACCGTCTCCTATATCGGCGCGACCATCCTCTTCATCCTGTGCCTGGGCGGCCTGTCCAACCAGGAAACCTCGCGGCGCGGCAACCTGTACGGCATGATCGGCATGGCGATCGCCGTGGTCGCCACGGTCTTCGGCGTGCAGGTCACGACGCACGGCCTGCCGTACATCATCGGCGCGATGGTCGTCGGCGCAGGCGTAGGGCTCTACCTTGCGCGCATGGTCCAGATGACGCAGATGCCCGAGCTGGTCGCGTTCATGCACAGCATGGTCGGCCTCGCGGCGATGCTCGTGGGCTATGCCAATTTCATCGACCCGGTCGTGGCGGCGAGCCTCACGCCCGCCGAGGCCACGATCCACGAGATCGAGATGTACTTGGGCGTGCTCATCGGCGCGGTGACCTTCTCCGGGTCGGTGATCGCCTTCGGCAAGCTCTCCGCACGCATCACCGGAAAGCCGGTGCTGCTGCCAGGCCGGCATTTTCTCAACCTGGCCGGCCTGCTGGCCGTCCTCTACGCAGGCTACGCGTTCGTGAACGCGCACAGCGTCGCGGAAGCGATGACGCCGATGATCGTGATGACCGTCGTCGCGCTGCTCTTCGGCGTGCACATGGTGATGGCCATCGGTGGCGCCGACATGCCGGTCGTCGTGTCGATGCTCAACAGCTACTCCGGCTGGGCGGCGGCGGCCACCGGATTCATGCTCAACAACGATTTGCTGATCGTGACCGGCGCGCTCGTGGGTTCGAGCGGAGCGATCCTGTCGTACATCATGTGCTCGGCGATGAACCGGAACTTCATCAGCGTGATCGCCGGCGGCTTCGGCACCGACAGCGGCGCGCCCGCTGCAGCCGGCGCCGTGCAACCGGCCGGCGAGGTGAATCCGATCACGGCTACCGAGACGGCCGAATTGCTGAAGGACGCGAAGAGCGTGATCATCGTTCCGGGCTACGGCATGGCCGTCGCGCAGGCCCAGCATACGGTGAACGAGATCACGCAGGCACTACGCGCGCGCGGCGTCAACGTGCGCTTCGGCATCCACCCGGTCGCCGGCCGCATGCCCGGCCACATGAACGTCCTGTTGGCAGAGGCCAAGGTGCCGTATGACATCGTGTTCGAGATGGACGAGCTGAACGACGATTTCCCGGACACCGATGTCGCGATCGTGATCGGCGCCAACGACATCGTGAACCCGGCGGCGCAGGAGGATCCGACCAGCCCGATCGCCGGCATGCCGGTGCTCGAGGTCTGGAAGGCCAAGCATTCGATCGTGATGAAGCGCAGCATGGCATCCGGTTACGCCGGCGTGGACAATCCGCTCTTCTACAAGGACAACAACCGGATGCTCTTCGGCGATGCGAAGAAGATGCTCGACGAAGTCCTGGTCGCGTTGAAATCCTGATCCCCCCGCGATGGCGGTCATTCGCAAGCTCGTTGCCGTCGTCGCCGCCGATGTCGTCGGCTATTCGCGATTGATGGAGCGCGACGAGGCCGGCACGCATGAGCGGTTGCGCAAGCTTCGCGCAGGAGCTGATCGATCCGAAGATCGCCGAGCACGGCGGCCGCATCGTGCACACGTCCGGCGACGGCATGCTGCTGGAGTTCCCGAGCGCGACCTCCGCACTGCGCTGTGCGGTCGAGGTGCAGCGCGAGTTGGGGGCGCGCAACCTGTACGTCGCTGCCGACGAGAAGATCGAGCTTCGCATCGGCATCAACCTGGGCGACATCATCGTCGAAGGCGATGACATCCTGGGCGACGGCGTCAACGTGGCCGCGCGGCTGGAGACACTGGCGGAGCCGGGCGGGATCAGCGTTGCGTCCGCGGTATGGGAACAGGTGCACGAGGACCTCGGCGTCGAGTTCGTCGATTCGGGCGAGCAGCGCGTCAAGAACATTTCGAAGCCCATTCGCGTCTACCGGGTCGCGCTCGGCAGGGGCCCACGAAGCGGTGGCGATGCCGTGGCGCCGACAGCGGCGTCAGCCGGCAGGCGTCTGCCCGCTTCGCGGCCCCTGATTGCAGCGGGCGCGGCCGCAGTGCTCGCGCTGGTGGGATCGGGCGCCTGGTATTACGCGCACCGAATGAACGTGGCGCCGACGGCAGCCGTGGTGGCGGGCGGGCCGCCGCCGCGATCGATCATGGTGCTGCCGTTCACCGCGCCGGGGGCCGACGCCCAGATCAATGCCCTCGCGGACGCGCTCGGCGGCGACGTCGCGCGCGCACTCGCCAACAGCATCCGCGACGCGAGCATCATCGCGCCCAATGCGGCCGTCGTCCAGAAGGGCAAGCCACTCGACGAAGGCGCACCCGCCCGGGAGGCCAACGTCCGCTACCTCGTCGCGGGCGACTTGCGCCTGGCCGGCGAGGACATTGCCGCGACCGCGCGGCTGATCGACAGAACTACGAACAAAGAACTCGCGAGCGAACGGCGCACAATCTCCCGTGCGCGCGCCATCGAGGATCAGGAATTGCTCGTCGCGCGCGTCACCGCGGCGGCGCGCATGATGTTTCAGAATGCCGAGGGCCGACGGATCGCCGCCGAACCTGCGACTGCGATGGACGCGCAGAGCCTCGTCGCGCGCGCGAATGCGATATTCACGGGCGAGGACCTCGCCTCGACGCGGGCCGCGCGTAAGCTCTACGAACAAGCCATCGAGCGCGACCCAACGCTGGTCGCCGCGTGGGTCGGACACATGTATACCCTCGACGACGAGCACTGGTGGAATTTCGCGGCGGGTCGGGACGAGCGGCTCATTGCCGAGATCGACCGTGATTCGCGACGCGCGGTCACGCTCGACGACCGCGATCCGGAAGCATGGCTCGCGCGCGAGGAGGCCCTCGCCGACCAATCGCAGTGGCAGGCGGCGTTCGAGGCAAGTGACCGAGCCCTGGCGCTTGACCCGTCACGCTTCACGTCGCGAGCCGGCCTTTTTATACGTTCGGGAAGGTCGGCCGAGGCGTTGCAGCAGATCGCCCAGCGCGACAAATTGGCTGGCACACCGAATTCGCGCCTCCTGTTCATGGCCTGTCACGCGCATGTGCACCTCGGTCAATACGAACAGGCCATCGCGGCTTGCGAGCGCGCGGTGGCCAACGACAACTTCTACTGGGTGTTCCTGGACCTGACCGCCGCCTATGCGCAAACCGGCGATATGGCAGAGCTGCCGCCGCCAAGGCGCAGTTGATGAAAAGTCGTGCCCGACTTCACGATTTCGCGCCTCGAGGCCAAGCAGTTCTCGACGAACCCGATTTGGGTCGAGGAGATCCGTACGCGCTTCATCCCGGGCTTGCGCAAGGCCGGCGTGCCCGAGTGATCACCCGCCGTCCGGGTAGTGTCTTGATATCCGAATAGACTTGTTATAACATAGTTATAACAGGCCGAATCTCGTGAAAACGACTATCCGCAAGGTGGGCAACTCGCACGGGGTCATCATTCCCCTGGCGATGCTCGCTCAAGCCGGCATCCAGGATGAAGCCGAGATGCTCGTCGAGAAAGGAGCCATCGTTCTGCGCAAGCCGCGCAAATCCGTCCGCGCCGGCTGGGCCGAGGCCAGCAAGGAGATCGCCGCCGCGGGCGAGAAACTGCTGACCTGGGAACTCGAATGGTCGTGAAACGGGGCGACGTCTGGCGGGTCGCATCCGGCCCGGTGGGCAAGAAGAGCGTTCCCTGCGTCGTGGTGTCGCCGCCGGAGCTGCACGACTTCCTGCATACCGTCATCGTCGTCCCGATAGCAACGTCGGGGAAGCCCGCACCATTCCGGATCGCCATGCGCTTCGATGGCAGGGCCGGCCTGATCCTCGTCGATCAAGTCCGGGCGCTGGACAAATCGCGACTGGTTACGCGGCTCGGGACCGTCAGCCCCGCAACGTTGCGGACGTCGTTGGCGGCCCTTCAGCAAGCGTTCGCGTTGTGAGTGTCGGCCCGCTCTCCCACCTGACCATCCTCGACCTGTCGCGCGTGCTCGCGGGTCCGTGGTGCACGCAGCTGCTGGCCGACCTGGGCGCGACGGTGATCAAGATCGAGCGGCCGGGGAGCGGGGACGACACGCGCGCGTGGGGGCCGCCGTTCCTCAAGGACGCCGCGGGCCGCGACACGTCGGAGGCCGCCTATTACCTCGCGTGCAACCGCGGCAAGCTTTCGGTGGCCGTCGACTTCACGAGGCCGGAAGGCCAGCGCATCGTCCGCGATCTTGCGTTGCAGGCGGATGTGCTGGTCGAGAATTTCAAGGTGGGTGGCCTCGCCAAATACGGGCTCGATTACGCGAGCATTTCCGCGGTGAATCCGCGTCTCGTGTACGCGTCGATCACCGGATTCGGACAGGACGGGCCGTACGCGGATCGCGCCGGCTACGACTTCATCATCCAGGGCATGAGCGGCTTCATGAGCGTCACCGGCGAACGCGACGACCTGCCCGGCGGCGGTCCGCAAAAGGCCGGCGTGGCGATCACCGATCTCATGACCGGAATGTATGCGGCCGTGGCGATCCTGGCGGCGCTTGCGCACCGCGACCGCACCGGCCAAGGCCAGTGGCTCGACCTGGCACTCCTCGATTCCGCGGTGGCGATGATGGCGGTGATGGGTATGAACCATCTCGTATCCGGCACGCCCCCCGGCCGCGCCGGCAATGCGCACCAGAACATCGTGCCCTACCAGGTGTTCGCGTGCGCCGACGGGCACCTGATCGTCGCCGTCGGCAACGACAGTCAGTTCGTGAAATTCTGCGAGGTCGCGGGCCACGCGGAATGGGCGCGCGACGAGCGTTTCGCGCGCAACGAAAACCGCGTCCGTCACCGCGCGGTACTCGTGCCGATGATCGCCGAGGCCGTCGTGAAGCGGACGCAACACGATTGGCTCGCCGCGCTGGAAGAAGTCGGCGTGCCGTGCGGGCCGATCAACAAGCTGGACCAGGTTTTCGCCGATCCGCAATTGCTGGCGCGGGGCATGAAGTTCGACCTGCCGCACTCGCTTGCGGGCAGCGTTCCCCAGGTGAATGCGCCGGTGAAGATGTCGGGCACCCCGCTCAAACCCGGACCGGCCGCCGCCGCTGCTGGCCGAGCACACGCTGCAGGTGCTGCGCGAGCGCCTGGCGCTCGACGATGACGCCGTCGCGCGGCTCGCCGCCGACGGCGTCATCGAAATCAGGAATCCGTGACCGGACTCATTCTCCAGATCACTGCCCGGCCTGGCCAACCGTGACCCAATAGGGCATCACCTGGTTGTCAGCACGATGCACGGCGGTGACATTGCCGCGGGCTGCCCACGGGATCACTTGCCGATGCAGCGGAATGTGGTTGATCTCCGCGTTGTGCGCGAGCAGCGCCGCGTGGATTTCCTTCAGCCGCTGATCCGGATTCATGTCGACCTTGATCTTAGCCAGCAACTCGTCGAGCTTCGGGTTCGTGTAGCGGCCGTAGTTGTAGTCGCCGTCACCCTTGCCGTCCTTGGTCGCGAGCACCGGTTGCAGGATGAACACTGCATCGGTCGCTCCGCCGCCCCAGCCGAGCATGTAGAGGCTCGTGTCGTTCTTCTCGAGCTTGGGGAAGTAGACGGCGCGCGGCATCGTGTTGACCTTGGTGTTCACGCCGACCTGCGACCACATCGCCGCCAGCGCCTGGCAGATCTTCTCGTCGTTGATGTACCGGTTGTTCGGACAATCGAGCGTCACCTCGAAGCCGTTGGGATAGCCGGCGTCGGCCAGGAGTTTCTTCGCGCGCTCCTTGTCGTAGGGGAGCCGCTTCTCGACTTCGGGCGTTGAAGTCAGCGGCGACGGCAGCATGGCGCCGGAGGGCGCCGACAGGCCGCGCATCGTGTTCTTCTTGAGGGACTCAATGTCGATCGCGTAGTAGAGCGCCTCGCGGACGCGCTTGTCCTTGAGCGGGTTCTTGCCCTTGACGTTGGAGTACAGCAATTCATCGCGGAACTGGTCCATGCCGATGAACACGATCCGGTTCTCCATGCCTTCGAGGATCTTGATCCCCGGCGTTTGCGCGAGGCGCGGAACGTCCTGCGGCGGCGGGTCGTTGACGAGGTCGACCTCGCCTGAAATCAGCGCCGCGACGCGCGTGCCGTCGGAGACGATCGGCGTGTAGACCACCTCGTCGGCGTTGCCGTCCCACCAGCCGGCCTTGATGCCCCACCAGTTCGGGTTCTTGACGAGAACCGTCTTGACGTCGGGCTCACGGGCTTTGAGCGAATAGGGTCCGGTGCCGTTGGCCTGGCGGGCGGTGATCATTTCCTCTTTTTGCGTGAAATTCTGGGGCTTGGTGGCGCGATTTTTCTCGCACCAGGCCTTGCTCATGATGCCGATCGTCGCGAGATGCTCGAGCTCGATCGGGTTGGGGCCGGTGGTCGTGAATTCGACGGTGAGATCGTCGATCTTCTTCGGGATGCCGGACGCGTTGGCATACACGCGCAATTGCGACGTGTCGGCGCGCGCGCGTTCGAAACTGAACACGACGTCGTCGGCGGTGAACGGTGTGCCGTCATGGAACTTGACGCCCGGGCGCAGCTTGAAGCGCCACGTCGTCGGATTCACCTGCGTCCAGGATTCCGCAAGCCAAGGCACGAGGCCCAGCTTCTTGTCACGGTTAAACAAGGGTTCGTAGATCAGGATGTTGATGTTGTTGGTCAGGTTCTCGTTCTGTGAATACGGGTCGGTCGTCTGCATGTCGCCGCGGCCGGCCCAGCGCAGCGTGGCCGCGTCTGCAGCCATGGTTGCGGCGCCCAGCACGGTGGTCACCACCGCTGCAGCAAGCACTCGCCGGGATACTGAATAGGTTGAGGAAAGCATCGTCGGACCTCCCAGGTCGGATCGCACGCGCCTTGGCCGGCGCCCGCAAGGGATAATGATAACCCTTCCCATGGCCACGAAGACTTCCCCGCGCCGCGGTTCGCTCGAACGCTCGATTGCCAAATGGCAGGCGCGTGCGGCGGGTAAGCCGGCCATCGCGTATCCGCCGGACCTGCCCGTCGCGCAACGCGCCGAGGAGATCGCGCGCGCGATCCGCGAACACCCCGTCGTAATCGTCTGCGGCGAGACGGGCTCGGGCAAGACGACCCAGCTTCCCAAGATCTGCCTCGCGGCGGGTCGCGGCGAGCGTGGCCTCATCGGCCACACGCAGCCGCGCCGGATTGCCGCGCGCGCGGTTGCGGCGCGCATTGCCCATGAATTGGGGCAAGCGGTCGGCGAGGCCGTCGGCTACAAAGTGCGCTTTACCGACCACACGAGTCCCGACGCGTACGTGAAGCTCATGACCGACGGCATCCTGCTGGCGGAGACGCAGGGCGACCCGCGGCTCGGCGCCTACGACACCATCATCGTGGATGAGGCGCACGAGCGCAGCCTCAACATCGATTTCCTGCTGGGCTACCTGAAGCAGTTGCTGCCTGCACGTCCCGACCTGAAAGTCGTCATTACGTCGGCCACGCTGGATGCGGAGCGCTTCGCCCGGCACTTCGGAACGGAAGGCAAACCAGTGCCGGTCATCGAGGTGTCGGGAAGGGTGTTTCCGGTCGATGTGCGCTATCGGCCGCTGCGCAAGGCCGGCGCGGGCGACGCCGCGCTGCCGGGCGAGGCCGACGATGAGGAGGAACTCGAAGAGGCGATCGTCGACACGGCCGAGGACTTGTGGCGCGAAGGGCCGGGCGACATCCTTGTGTTCCTGCCGGGTGAGCGCGAAATCCGCGAGACGGGCGAACTGCTGCGCCGCGGCCTCGCGCGGCGACCCTATGCAGCGGAGCTGGAAATCCTGCCGCTCTTCGCGCGCCTGTCGGTGGCCGAGCAGCAGCGCATTTTCGCGCCCGGTGGCGGCCGGCGCATCGTGCTTGCCACCAATGTCGCGGAAACTTCGCTCACCGTACCGGGCATTCGCTACGTGATCGACGCGGGATTGGCGCGCGTCAAGCGCTACTCGGTGCGCAACAAGACCACGCTGCTGCAGATCGAAAAGGTGTCGCAGGCGGCGGCGAACCAGCGCGCCGGCCGTTGCGGCCGCGTGGCCGAAGGCATCTGCGTGCGTCTGTACGGCGAGGACGACTTTGCGGCGCGGCCGAAATTTACCGATCCGGAAATCCTGCGCTCGTCACTTGCGGCGGTCATCCTGCGCATGGCGTCGCTCGATTTGGGCGCCGTCGACGCATTCCCGTTCCTCGAGCCGCCGGGCCCGCGTGCGATCGCCGACGGCTACCAGTTGTTGCAGGAATTGGGCGCAGTCGACGAAGACAGGGGTCTTACACCGCTGGGTCGCGAGCTCGCGCGGCTGCCGCTCGACCCGCGCATTGGCCGCATCGTTCTCGCTGCGCGCGACGGGGGCTGCCTGCCCGAGGCGCTGGTGATCGCCAGCGCGCTCGCCGTGCCCGACCCGCGCGAGCGGCCGCTGGAGCGCCAACAGGCTGCGGACCAGGCGCACCTCAAGTTCCGCGACGACCGTTCGGATTTCCTCTCGCTCGTCGCACTGTGGGAATTCTTCAGCGAGGCGGACGCACAGAAGATGCCGCATCGCCGGCTGGTCGAAGCGTGCCGGGCGCAATTCGTCTCCTGGCTCCGCCTGCGCGAATGGCGCGACGTGCACCAGCAATTGGTCGCGACACTGGAGGAGGCGGGCTGGAAGTGGGCGCCGCAGTTGCCGAAGACGATGGATGCGGCGCGCTATGCGACGCTGCACAAGGCCGTCCTCGCCGGACTTCTCGGGAACGTCGGCGTCAAGGCCGATGCCGACGATCATTACCTGGGCGCGCGGGGCCTCAAGTTCTACCTGCATCCGGGCTCCGGGCTGGCGCGCAAGGGCGGGGGAGGGGTCACGAAATGGATCCTCGCCGCCGAACTGACCGAGACGTCGCGCCTTTTTGCGCGCTGCGCGGCGAAGGTCGAGCCCGAATGGATCGAAGAGGTCGCGGGCGATCGCGTGACCCGCGAGCACTTCGAGCCGCATTGGGAAGAGAAGCGCGGAGAAGTGATCGCAAGCGAGCGCGCTTCGCTTTACGGCTTGACTCTCGTCGCGCGCAGGCCTGTTTCGTTCGGCGCCATCGATCCTCGCGCAGCGCACGAAGTGTTCATCCGCGAGGCGCTGGTGCCCGGCACGCTCGCGACCAAGGGAGCGTTCCTGCGCCATAACCTCACGCTCGTCGCGGAAGTCGCGGAGCTCGAGCACAAGGCGAGGCGGCAGGACGTCCTGGTCGACGACGAGACCATCGCGGCGTTCTATTCCGAACAGGTGCCCGCGGGTATCCATTCGCTGGTCGCGTTCGAACGGTGGCGCGTCAAGGCGGAAGTCAGCAATCCGCGCGTGCTGTTCCTGACCCGCGAATACCTGATGCGGCACGCGGCGACGCAGGTCACCGTCGAACTCTTTCCCGGCGAACTCGAATTGGCCGGCACGAAACTTCCGCTCAAGTATCGCTTCTCCCCGGGCCATCCGCTCGATGGGCTGACGCTGACCGTGCCGTTGTCGCTGCTGAACCAACTCCCCGAAGCCCGCTTGAGCTGGCTCGTTCCCGGCATGATCCGGGAGAAGATCACTCATTACCTGAAAGCGCTTCCCAAGGCGTGGCGCAACCGCCTGATCCCGTTGCCGGAAGTCGTCACCGCCTTCCTCGAGGACTCCACCGAACCGGCCATGTCATTGCAGGACGCATTGCGCGGCTATCTGCAAGAGCGCCTGGGCGACGCTCCTCCGGCAGATGTCTGGGACGGCAGTGAAATACCGGCGCATCTCGTCGTCAATGTGCGCGTGGTCGATGCGGCGGGCGGCGAGTTGGCGATGGGACGCGATCTCACGCAGTTGCGCGCGCAACTGGGCGAGGCCGCGCAGATGTCGTTTGCGGCCAGCGGCGAAAGTGTCGAGAAGAAGGGAATCAAGAGCTGGGATTTTGGCGACCTGCCCGAAACGCTGGCCATCGCGCGCGGCGCGCAGCGCCTGACGGGCTACCCTGCGCTGACGGATGACGGCGACAGCGTTTCGCTGGTGATGCTCGACACGCGGGACGCGGCCGCCGCGGCGACGCGTGCCGGCGTCCTGCGCCTGCTGAAGCTTGCGCTCAAAGGGGCGGCTGCGAACTATGACAAGGGAGGACCGGCCTTCGCACCCGCGGCGCTGCTGCTAAAGACCACGATTCCCACCGACCGTTTGCTGGCCGATGTGCTGGCGGCGGTTACCGACCGGGCGTTCCTGGGGGATGATCCGCTGCCTCGATCCGACAAGGCCTTCGCCGAACAGGTGAAGCGGGCGAGGACGCGCCTGCCCGCAGTGGCGGAGGGTGCCTTCCGGTTGTTGGGTGCGATCGCGTCCGAGCACGCGGCGCTCGGCGCAAGGCTTTCGAGCCTGCCCGCCGGACTTTCGCGGCTGGGAATGGAAGTCAAGGCGCATCGCGACGCGCTTGTCTACCCGGGCTTCCTCTCGGCAACAAAGTGGTCGCAGTTGCAGAACCTTCCCCGATACCTGAAAGCGCTTGACCGTCGGCTGGCTAAGTATGGCGAACGGCCTGACCGTGATGCCAAGCACGCCGAACAGGTGGCCGTGCTCTGGCAGCGTTACCGGGAGCGGGCGGAGCGCAACCGGCAGGCCGGGCGCACCGAACCCGCGCTCGAGGAGTTCCGCTGGCTGCTGGAGGAGCTCCGGGTGTCCCTTTTCGCCCAGGAACTCAAGACCCCGGTCCCGGTGTCGTTCAAGAGGGTGGAGCGGGCCTGGGCAGACCTGGCCCGATAGTGGGAAAGCGGCGGTTTGGCACGCGGAAAGGCCACGTGCTACAGTAAGTTCGCGGTTTTGTTGCCTAAGGGCTTGTCTGGCAGCCGGAATTCATACAGTGAACGCAACGACTAAAACCGAGTCGGCGGGCCCGCGTGCCCTCTCGCGAGAGACTTCCAGGATCCTGAACGACTGCCGGGATCTTGCGATCTCGCGCCTGACGATCTCCTTCGCGCAAATGCTCGACCGCGTGGGCGATTTGCTCATGGACCGCGCCAACAAGTCGGATGTGCGCGAAGATCAGCAACTCTTCCTCGACGCGCGGCACACGCTGAAAGGCGATCGCCCTGCGTTGATGGCCGAGTTCGAAAGACAGCTCCGCCGCACGATCAACGACCGGATCAGCGGCAAGATTGTCGACAAGGCGGAGTTTTCCAAGGCGGACGCGGCGAACCTCACGCTCGTCGAAACATCGTCGATGGACGAGTCGGTGCTGGTGGGAAACATTACCCGGATCATCGAAAATCTCGCGTACGATGAGCTGCAGACATTGAACCGGGGCCTGGGCTTTTTGCTGGGCCGGCCCGAGCTCGAGACGGACTCGAACCCGCTGTCGCCCTCGGCCATCGTCGACGCTTTCGCCGAGGCGCTGAAGTCCGTCAAGACGGAGCGGCGCATCAAGTTCCAGATCCTGAAGGAGCTGAACCAGGCGCCGATGGGTGAAATCGCCGTCATCTATGCCGACCTGAACCAGCACCTGAACAAGCTCAACGTCGTACCGACCGGAATGCGTGCGCCCGTCATTAATCGGGGCTCGGCTTCCGTGGAGCGGGAGCGCGCGCGGGCCGACGCGGCCAAGGCCAAGGCCAACGCGCCGCCGCCCGAACTCGACGTGATGGCGATGTTCAAGCGCATGTACGGCAGCGCGACGCCGTCGTCGGCGCCACCGGCGTCGCCGTTCGGCGAGGCCTCGGCACTCACCGCGGCGCTGGGCGCATTGATGAGCCAGCCCGCGGGAGACGATCTCCCGCAGATCAATGCGCCAGGCCACGGCAGCCGCGCGTTTTACCCGATGCCGACCACGCCGTCGGGCTACGTCCCGGGCGCGCCGATCATTTCGACGCAGGACCTGCATGAAGGCCTGACGCGGTTGCAGGGCGGGGAAACCGACTTCGACGTCGGCGGCGCGGCGGTGGCCTTCTCCGGCATTCCGCAGGGGATGCACAACGTACTGCGCGACCTGCAGGAGTCCCCGCTCGGCAAGAAGGCGAACCAGCTCGAATCGATGACGATCGAGATGGTCGCGATGCTGTTCGATTTCATCTTCGAGACCCGCGACCTGCCCGACGGCATCAAGGCGCTGCTCGCGCGCCTGCAAATCCCGGTGCTGAAGGCGGCGATGCTCGACGGCGCGTTCTTCGCCAAGAAGTCGCATCCGTCGCGACTCCTCGTCAACGCCCTGGCGCAGGCGGGGCTGGGCTGGTCGCCGGTGATGGGCCAGGAAGACCCGCTGTACAAGCAGATCAGCGCAATCGTCCATCATATCCTCGACAACTTCTCCGACGACCTCGCCATCTTCGACGCGCAGCGCGAAGAACTGGAGGCGTTCCTCGCGGCGGAAGAGAAAGCCGCCGAAGCGAACATCCAGAGTACGGCGGAGGAAATCAACCAGCGCGACCGCCAGCAGATTTCCACGGCCGTTTCCAAGGCCGAGATCGAGCGCCGGATCGAGGAATACCCGGTGCCCAATTTCCTGGCGGCGTTCCTGCGCCAGAACTGGGAAGGCACGCTCTCGCACATCTACCTGCACGATGGCGAAGAAAGCGAAGCGTGGGGTTCCGCCGTCGCGACACTCGAAGACCTGGTCTGGAGCATCCAGCCCAAGAAGACGCCCGAGGACCGCCGGCACCTGGTGGCGCTCCTGCCGTCGTTGCTGAAGCGCCTCTCCGCCGGCATGCACAGCCAGGGGTGGCCGCCGGCGGAGCGCGAAGTCTTCATGTCCAACCTGGTCGAGGCGCACGCCGCGTCCGTCAAGCCGTCGCTCGCTGCTGTGCGCTCGCCGACTGCGGCGGTGGCGGAGGCCGCCAAGGTGCAGGCGGAAATGGCCAAGGCCGCGGGAGACGCAACACTAGCCGCCAAGGCCGAAGCGCTGGCGGAGGCCATGACCGATGCGGTGCCGGAGCTCGAGCCGGAACGCGAGGTCATCGACGACGATTACCTGGAAATCGCCCGCAGCCTCGAGCGCGGCATGTGGATCGAGTTCGAGGCCGACGACGGGCACCTGGCATTCGCCAAACTGGCGTGGGTGAGTCCGCTGCGCGGCACGTATCTCTTCACCAATCGCCAGGGACAGAAGGCGCTGTCGATGACCGCCGATGAACTTGCCGCGCGCTTCCGTGCCGACAGCGCGCGCCTGGTCGAGGCCGAGCCGCTGATCGACCGCGCGTTCTCGAGCATGGTGACGCAGATGGAAGAAAAGCTCCAGGTTGCCACCGCCGACTAGGCCGCGCGGCATATTCGTTGCACTTGCGCGCGCGATTCCCGCCCTGTTCAGCGCGCGAATCGCGGCGGTCGTCTTTCTCCCGATCATCGCGTCCGCGGGTTTCTGGACCGTCGTCGGCTGGTTCGCGTGGCAGCCGTTGACGCGATGGCTGGGCGCCGCTTTTCCCGGTCCAGACAGCGGGTGGAATCTTTTCGCCGCGGGCGCAAGTTCCGTGCTGCTGCTCATGGTCGTGGCGGTGCTCACCGCGCTCGTCGCCGTTGCCGTGCTCGCGATGCCGGTCATCGTCGATACGGTCTCCAGCCGCGATTTCGCGTCGCTGGAAAAAAGGCGCGGCGGATCGTTCGCCGGCAGCCTCGTCAATGCGCTGGTCGCGGTCACGGCGTTCCTGCCGCTTTGGGTGCTGGCGCTTTTCCTGCTCGCGCTGCCACCGCTCTACGTGGCAGTGACGCTGCTGCTGAACGCGTGGCTCAACCAGCGGCTGTTCCGCTACGACGCGCTTGCGTTGCACGCCGATGCGGACGAATTGCCGGCCGTGATCCGCATCGCCCGCGGACGGCTCTTCGGTTTGGGACTGGTACTCGCGCCGCTATCGCTGATACCCTTCGTCAACCTTCTTGCGCCACTCTGCGCGGGTACTGCCTTCTGCTATCTGTGCCTCGACGAACTCGCGGCCTTTCGCGCGCGCAATGCATCATGATTACGGCTGCTCCAGCGCCTCCACGCACTCCGCGACCAGTTCGGGGCCGCGGTAGATGAGTCCGGTGTAAATCTGCACGAGCGACGCGCCGGCGGCGACCTTTTCGCGCGCGTCCTCGCCCGAGAGGATGCCGCCCACGCCGATGATCGGCAGCGCGCCATCCAGCGCCTTCGCCAGTACACGGATCACGCGCAGTTGCCTTGTTCACGCAGCGGGCCACCGGACAGGCCGCCCGCCTCCTCGGCGTGCAGCATTCCGGCGACGGCTGCGTGGTCGATCGTCGTGTTGGTCGCGATGACGCCATCGCAGCGATGGCGTGCGAGCAACCGCGCGATTTCGCCGATTGCGCCGTCGGCGAGATCCGGCGCGATTTTCACGACGAGCGGAACGTAGCGGCCATGCTGCTGCGCCAGCGCCGCTTGCTCCTGCTTCAATGCGCGCAAAAGTGGCACCAGCGCGTCCCCGGCCTGGAGCTCCCGCAGGCCGGTCGTATTCGGCGACGAGACGTTGACGGTGATGTAACTCGCTTGCGCATAGACAGCGCGCAAGCACGTCACGTAATCGTCCGCCGCGCGCTCGTTCGGCGTGTCGAAATTCCGCCCGATGTTGATGCCGAGGACTCCTTGAAACCGCGATCGCGCGACGTTGGCGACGAAACGTTCGACGCCGTCGTTGTTGAAGCCCAGGCGATTGATCAGCGCATGGGCCTTCGGCAGCCGCCACATCCGCGGCTTCGGGTTCCCCGGCTGCGCGCGTGGCGTGACCGTCCCCGCTTCGAGAAAGCCGAAGCCGAATGTCGCCAGTCCCGCGAGGTGCGCCGCATTCTTGTCGAGCCCCGCGGCCAGCCCGACGCGATTCGGAAACGAGATTCCCATCACCGAGACCGGTGTCGCGCGCAAGCGGGGTGCGGCGAGCTGCGCCAGGCCGAATTGCGCGGCGCGGTCGAGGCCGGCGAACGCGAGATCGTGCGCGGATTCCGGGTCGAGTGCGAAGAAAAACGGACGGGCGAACGGATAGAGCTTGTGCATGAATTGGCGAGCATTGCGCGCGGCGATGATACCATCGCCTTCATCGCTTCATTCTTCCGTCCACGCGTGTCGTTCCGCGCACTTGCCCTCATCGCGTTGTTCGCCGCGCCGCCGGCGCAGGCACAGGAACATCGGCAGCCCGCCGTCGTCGCTGCTCAGGCGCCTTACGCCGGGCGCGCCGACGTGCGCGTGTTCGCCGCCGACGTCGCCGGCACGACCGGGATTCCGCGCCGTCAGCTGGAGCGGTGGCTCGCGGCGGCGAAATTCCAGCCCAGGATCGTGGCGGCCATGGACCGCCCGTTGCTGCTGCCGCCCAAGTGGTTCGAGTACGCGCCGCCGTTGCTCGCGCCGGATCGGGTCAGCGGTGGCGTCGCGTTCTGGCGCGCCAACGCGCAAGCGCTCGCACGCGCGGAAACCGAATACGGCATTCCGGCGGAGATCATCGTCGCAATCCTCGGCGTGGAAACGATCTATGGCCGCAACACCGGGTCGTATCGCGTGATCGATGCGCTCGCCACGCTGGCGTTCGATTACCCACGGCGCGCGGCGTTTTTCCGCGGCGAATTGCGCGAATACCTGCTGCTGGCGCACGAGCAGGGCTGGTCGCCGCTGATGCCCAAGGGTTCGTTCGCCGGCGCCATGGGCATGCCGCAATTCATGCCCGGAAGTTACCGCGACTACGCGATCGACTTCGATGGCGATGGCCGGATCGACCTCTGGAACAACGGCGCGGACGTGATCGGAAGCGTCGCGAACTATTTGGCGCGCCACGACTGGTTGGCCGGCCAGCCGGCATTGCTGCCCGCGCGCATCGCGCCCGAAGCACGCGACGCCGCGCTGCGCCGCCTGGATGGCGGCATCAGCGAGCGGCGCGCGCTGTCTGCGTGGAATTCCGATGGCGTCGAAGTCGAGGATCCTCCCACCGATCTTGCCGCCGATCCGGTGGGCCTCCTCCTGCTCGAAGAGGCGCCGGAGAACGGCGAGCCGCGCGCGAGCTACTGGATCGCGTGCCCCAATTTCTACGTGATCACACGCTACAACAAGAGCAGGCTGTATGCGGCGGTCGTGGTGGCGCTGGGCCGCGCCGTGCTGCAGGCGCACGACGCGCTTCGCTAGTGCGAGAGCGAGCAATGGTCCGCGGGTATAATCATCGCGTGTCGCGTGCGCACACCAAGGAGCTCGAAAAGGCTCCCAATCGGCCCAATTGCGAATCCTCATCTCCAACGACGACGGCTACTTCGCGCCGGGCATCGAACGTCTCGCGGCCGCGCTCGCCGCGAAGGCCGACATCACCGTCGTGGCGCCCGAGCGCGACCGCAGCGGCGCCTCCAATTCGCTGACGCTCGACCGGCCGCTGACCGTGCGCCGCGCGTCCAACGGCTTCCTGTTCGTCAACGGCACGCCGACCGATTGCGTGCACCTCGCGGTGACCGGATTGCTCGACGAATTGCCGGACATGGTGATCTCGGGCATCAACCTGGGCGCCAACATGGGCGACGACACGATCTATTCGGGTACCGTCGCCGCGGCGACGGAGGGCTTCCTGCTGGGCATACCGTCGATCGCCATTTCGCTCGCGTCGAAGGCCGCCAGGCACTTCGAGACCGCGGCGGACATCGCGGTGCAGCTGGTCGAGCGCCACGCGCGCATGCCGGCGGGGGCGTGGCTGCTCAACGTGAACGTGCCGGACATCCCGCGCACCGACTGCAAGGGCTTCGCGGTCACGCGGCTTGGCCGCCGGCACAAGGCGGAGGATGTAATCCGGGCGCAGAATCCGCGTGGCGAGACGGTGTACTGGGTGGGTGCTGCCGGCCCGGCGGCCGATGCCGGGGAGGGCACCGATTTCCATGCGGTGGAATCCGGCCACGTCTCCGTGACGCCGCTGCAGATCGATCTCACGAACCGCGAGCTCATGCACGGTGTCGCGGCCTGGATTGGCGCATAACGGATAACGCTTGTAAAAAAAATGAACCAGACCGGCATCGGCATGACGTCGGCGCGAACCCGCGCGCGGATGATCGAACGGCTGCGCGAGCAGGGTATCGTCGACGAAGTCGTCCTGGCCGCGATGAACGCGGTGCCGCGGCACATCTTCGTGGACGAGGCGCTTGCCATCCGCGGCTACGACGACGTGCCGCTGCCCATCGGCCACGGCCAGACGATCTCGCAGCCGTGGATCGTCGCGCGCATGACCGAACTTGCGCGCAACGGCCGCGACCTCGATTCGGTGTTGGAAATCGGCACCGGCTGCGGCTACCAGACGGCCGTGCTCGCGCATGTAGCCAAGCACGTTTTCAGCGTCGAGCGCATTGGCGCGCTCGTGGCCAAGGCGCGGCGGCACCTGCAAGTCGCTCAAACTGAAAAACGTCGCGTTGAAGCACGGCGATGGCAGCCACGACCTGGGTGAACCGCTGGAAGTCGACGCGATCGTCGTGACCGCTGGCGCGACGCACGTGCCCACGGCGCTGTTGCCCTATCTCAAGCTCGGCGGACGGATGGTCCTGCCGTTGTCGCAATCCGGCGACGAACGCGGCGTTCAGCGTCTCACCGTGATCGAAGTGACGCCCATGGGGCTGAAGGAACAGACGCTCGATGCGGTAAGATTTGTGCCTCTGCTCCCCGGTGTCGCGTAAGTGCCGACGCGCAACGGAGGCGAGGCCGCCGATGCGCATACTCCTGACCCCGTCGCCCACATCGTTGCCGGACCCGACGCGAATGCTGCGACTTGCGGCAATCGTGATGTTCGCCGTGCTGCTCGTTGCCTGCGTGTCGCGTACGCGCGCACCCATCGAGGACCGGACGGCGGTGCCCGTGGCTCCCGCACTGCCCGCGGAGGCAACCGCGCCAGTACCTGCTCCCGCGATCGAGTCGCCGACGCCGACCTACATCGTCAAGCGCGGCGACACGCTCTACCAGATCGCACTCGACCATGGCCTCGACTACAAGGACCTGGCATCGTGGAACGGCCTCGAGAATCCGAACCTCATCCGCGTCGGCCAGATCCTGCGCGTCGCAGCGCCCGGTGAGCCGGCGCCGGCGGCCGGGCCCGGCGTCATCACCACGCCGCTCAAGATGCAGCCTCCTGTGACCGCAGCGGCGCCCGGCGGCGCATCGCGATGCTCCGCTGCTCCCTCCACCGGCCGCAACACCGACAACTACAAGTCGTCGCCGAAGGCGGTGAAGGAACCCTATTCGGAACAGGCGCTGCGCGACGTCGCCCGCACGGGCCAGGCCCCTGCGGAAGTCGTTGCGTCGGCGGCGCCGCCGGGCATGGCAAAAGCTGACGTGCCACGCGCCGCCCCGCCGCCGGCGGCCGAATTGGACGACGATGACAAACTCGCCTGGGTATGGCCGGCCAAAGGCAAGGTCGTCACCGGCTTTTCCGAGACGGCCAACCTCAAGGGCATCGACATCGCGGGTCCGGCCGGCGAGCCCGTCATCGCCAGTGCCGCTGGCAAGGTCGTTTATGTCGGCACCGGATTGCGCGGCTACGGCAAGCTCGTCATCGTCAAGCACAACAAGACGTGGCTGTCCGCTTATGCGCACAACCGGGAAATCCTGGTGAAGGAAGGCCAGCAGGTCACCCGTGGCCAGAAGATCGCCGAGATGGGCAACACCGATGCCGACCAGGTGAAACTGCATTTCGAAATACGGCGCCTGGGGAAGCCCGTGGATCCCGCACGATATCTTCCAGCCGGATGAGCGCAGGACCGCGCGAGTCCCGCAGCGATGTGCGCGCCGCTGCGCCCGACGCGCCCTACGCCGACGAAACTCCGGCGCGCCCGGAGCCGGACCTCTACTCCGGCGACCTGCCGCTGGGGGAGCCGCCACCCGGGCTGTCGGCGGATTTCGTCACCGACGTAACGCAGCTCTATCTCAATGACGTCGGGCAACACGCGCTCCTGTCGCCGGAGGAAGAATTGCGGCTCGCGCGACGCGTGCGCGAGGGCGATTTCGCCGCGCGCCAGACGATGATCGAACGCAACCTTCGTCTCGTCGTGAGCATCGCGCGCCACTACACGCATCGCGGTGTCGCGCTGCCGGACCTGATCGAGGAGGGCAATCTCGGGCTCATCCACGCGCTGACCAAGTTCGATCCGGAACGCGGCTTCCGCTTCACGACCTACGCGACGTGGTGGATCCGGCAGGCAGTCGAGCGCGCCATCCTCAACCAGGCGCGCACGATCCGGGTGCCCGCGCACGTCGTGCGTGAGCTTAATGTGGTCCTGCGCGCGCAGCGGCACCTGGAAACGCACATGCCCGTCGACGGCCGCGAAACCACGCTCGAGGACGTCGCGCACCTGCTGGACAAGCCCGTCGCGGACATCGAAAGGCTGCTGCGCCTGCAGGAGCACGTGCTGTCGCTCGACGCGCCGCTCGATCGCGAGTCGGGTGCGACGCTCGCCGACGGCCTGGCCGACGACGAGGCGCGCGCGCCGGAACTCATGCTGCACGTCGCGGAGATCGAGTCGGCGGTGGGCGGGTGGCTGGCCGAACTCAATGCGCGCCAGCGCACCGTGATCGAGCGCCGGTATGGCCTCAATGGATATGAAGTTGCGACGCTCGACCTACTGGCGCAGGAGATGGGCGTGACGCGCGAGCGCGTGCGGCAGATCCAGGGCGAGGCGCTCGAAAAGCTGCGCGCGAAGCTTGCGCGGCGCGGCTACACCCGCGACGCGCTGCTTTGAAGGTGGCAACTGAAGTGGCAACTTAAGATGGCCGCTACGTTGGCAAATCAGGTGGCCAGGCGCAATGCGGCGGGCGCGGGCAGCACTTCGATCGCGCGCTCGAGGGTTGCCACCAGCGCGTCGCGCTGGCGCGGGGCGGCCGCTTCGCCGTAGCGCAACGTCGAGAACGATTGGCCGATCGCCGCGAACGCGATCGCGAATTGCGGCCAGCGCTGCGCGGCGCGTTCCGTGAACGCCATGGGACCTTCGTACGCGAATCGCGGCAGACCCGCGCGCGCCAGGCGCCGGCAAGGTCGTCCCACAGCACCAGCGCGCGTTCCTGGCGCCGGCGGCGGAACAGGAGCCACGCGGCGAGCGTGCCCGCCCACGCGAACACCGCCGCCGCCGCCATCGCGGCAATCTGCCACGGCGCGAAGCGGTCGAGTCGCCATTCCCGCCACAGCGAGCGCTGCCGCTCGTAATTGAAGCCGATGATGTTGCGGCGCCAATCGTGGTTGATGGCATCCCACGCGAGCTGCACGCTCTTCAGCCACGATGCGTCGAGCCGCGCCAGGAACGGCACGCGTTCACCAGCGGGCAACGCGCCGCCCAGACCGATTTCGATGCGCGACGGCGAAACTGCGGCGGTCGGGTCGAGCCGCTGCCATTGGCCGTTGACAAGCGCTTCGGCCCACGCGTGTGCGTCCGATTGGCGCACGATCATGTAGCCGCCGCGCGGATTCATGGCGCCGCCCTGGTAGCCGGTCACGACGCGCGCGGGGATTCCCGCGGCGCGCAGCAGCACGACGAACGCGCTCGCATAGTGCTCGCAGAAGCCACGCCGGGTATCGAACAGGAATTCGTCGGCGGTGTTCTCATTGAGCAGCGGCGCCGCCATCGTGTAGACAAAATCCTCCCGGTTGAACCATTCCAGCACGGCGCCGATCAGCTGCCTGTCGTCGGGATAGCGCGCGCGCAGTTCCTGCGCGAACTTCCGCGTGCGCGGATTGTTGCTCCGGCAGCCTCAGGTTGGCACTGGTTTCGAACTGCGCATTGGCGGGATAGGAGGAGCTCAGGACCGATCGCTGCACGTAGCGCAAAGGCTGCGTCACCGGCGCCCGCGCAAGCAGTTGCTGGTCGCGGGTGAGGAAGGCCATGCTGGCGCCCAGGTCTGCGGTGCCGGGGTCGTCTCCACGAGGCAGCGATGCCGGCAAATCGAGCGCGAACATCCAAACACGGTACGACGGTTCCAGGGTAACCGTGTAGGTTATCGCCCGCCCGCCGGCGGACGTTGGCACGCCACCGAATTGCAGGCCGCCCGCGGTCCACGTGCGACCGTCAAAGCGCGACAGCACCGGCCCACGCCAGTAGCGTTCCCGCGGCTGGGGAACGGGCCCATCGAAATCGACGCGGAATGCAACATCGTCCGACAAGGACAATTCGCTGATTTGACCGGGCTCCATCGTGTCCGACAGGCCCGTCTTCGCCGAGTGGTCCGACGGCAATCCCCACAACGGCGCGGCGAGACGCGGAAACAGGACGAACAACAGGACTGCAACCGGTATGCCCTGCAGGATCATGACGGCGCTGCGGCGCAGCGCGGCGGCGTTTCCCCCTGCGGCGCCGTCGCGGCCGGCACCGACGGTCAGCGCATCCAGTGTCGCACCGACAAGCACGACGGCCGGAATCACCGCGATGGCGGCCAGCGGCGACTGTGTGCTGAAGAAAGGCGTGATCAAGAGAAAGCATGACAGGCAAACCAGCAGCATGCCGTCCCGCCCTGTTCGCGTTTCGAGGAACTTGATGGCGACCAGGATGTAGAGATAGGCGACCGACGAATCCCGTCCCCACAGGTATCCGAACGACGAACGCACGGCAAGCGCCGCGGCCAGCGCGAACAGCACCAGCGTCCAGGAGGGTATCCGGGGCGGGGGTGCCTGGGGTCGCTGACGGTCGTGGCGAAGCAGGATCAGGCGCAGGGCCACCAGCAGGCTGCCGGCGACGGCAACCCATATGGGCAAATGCGGCGCCTGCGGCAACTGGGCGCAGAGCAGTAGCGCGCCGAGCCATCCGATCTGCGCGGGAGTGAGCGGCGCGCGGCGCGGCGCCGCGTTGAGGGCGCGCGCGTTGCGTGAATCCCAGGGCCTGCGGCCAGCGTCACGGCGCCGTCTCCTTGGGAAACAACGCCAGCGTGACCAGCGCTTTGCGGCGGTGTTCGCGTCCCTGTCCCCCAGTGAGGCGGGTGCCGGGAACGTCCAGTGCGAACGGCCGTGCGGCGCGCTCGGCCGCCATGACCCACGCGGTAAGCCGGGACAGTCGCGCTTCGGTGCTCGGCAGTTCGGCGACGGCAGCCCACGACAACGTCACCGGGCCACCACCGCCGACACCGTCGAATTCCTTCGTGAACCAGCCGGCACCGCGAGCAACCGCCTTCCACGCGACGCGCTGCGGCGGGTCGCCGCGCTGGAATTCGCGCAGTCCCGCGAGGTCGGCGTCTTCGCTGCGCCCCGCGGCAAGCGCATCGGGTCCTGCGGCGCCATGCGGCAGCGGCGGCGCGCCGATCTCGACGGCGGGATAGACGATGCCGGCGAGCGGAAAATGCACGTAGGCCCAGCCGCGCCAGAGACCCAGCGGAAACGCCGACGAAAGCGTCACGCGGCCCAAGGGCTGGCGCCCGCGCGCGGGCGCCTCGACGTCGAGCGTGACCGTCAGCGCCGCGCCCGCCGGCACGTCACCATTGGCATGGGCGCCCGCGGCGGAGAGCGTCACCGCGCTGCGCGCCAGCGCGCCGCCATGCAGCGACAGCGTGAAGGCGACGTGGCCGCCGGCAAAGGACTCGCCCGCCGACAGCGGCGTGACCTCGATGCCCGCCAGGTTGCGAAACGTGTGCAGCAACGCCGCGGCGAGCAGCCCGGCAAGCAGAAAGGTGACGCCGACGCCCAGCGACAGCGCGTAGTTGAGCGATGCGACGAGCATCGTCGCGACCGTGGCGATCAACGCCCAGCCGCGCCGGGTCGGCAGGATGTAGATGCGCGAATGGCGCAGGACCACCGGCTCGCGGTCCGCGGGCGCTACGCGAAATGCGCGCTGCCGCGCCCGGGCGACCCATCCGCCGACCCAGGAAGTGCTGCCGTCGGCGGCTACCGCGCGAAGCATCGTGCGCGACTTCTACGGCAGCGGAACACGTGCGCACGAGCGCCTGGGCCTGTACCGCCCCGGCGCGGGTGCCGCCGGCCAGGCGATGGCCGGCGACCGCCGGAAACACCGCCTGCACATCCTCCGGCAGCACCATCGGCCGGCCGGCGATCATCGCCCATGCGCGCGCGGCGGCGAGCAGCATGAGGCCGGCGCGCGGGCTCAATCCGCGGCGCCCCCCGGATTCGCCGCCGCCATTGGCGCCGTGGCCACCTAATTGACCACGCGACGCGGCGAGCAGCGCCTGCACGTAGTCGAGCAGCGCCGGGGCAACGTGGATTTCCGCGACTTCGCGCTGCCAATCGGCCAGCGTCGCCGCGTCGGCGGCGGGCGGCGTGTCGGCGATCCTGGCGCGGCGATCGCCGCTGATCGAAGAGGTCGCGCTCGGCCGCCGGGTCCGGATAGCCCAGCTCGATCGCCATCAGGAAGCGGTCGAGCTGCGATTCCGGCAGCGGATAGGCGCCGATCTGCTCGACGGGATTCTGCGTGGCGATCACGAAGAACGGGTCGGGCAGCTTGCGTGTCTGCCCGTCCTGCGACACCTGCCGCTCCTCCATCGCTTCGAGCAGCGCGCTCTGGGTCTTGGGCGGCGCGCGGTTGATTTCGTCGGCGAGCACGACGGAACTGAAGATCGGCCCCGCGTGGAAGCGGAACGACTGCGTGCGCTCGTCGAAGATCGACACGCCCAGCACGTCGGCGGGCAGGAGGTCGCTCGTGAACTGGATGCGCGAATACTTGAGGCCGAGCGTGGCGGCCAGCGCCTGCGCCAGCGTGGATTTGCCGACGCCGGGGATGTCCTCGATCAGCAGGTGGCCGCGCGCCAGCATGCACGCGAGCGCCAGTTTCAGCGGCTCGTCCTTGCCGACGACGATGCGCGCAAGCTGCTGCAGGACGGTCGCAAGGCGCCCGGCGGCGGGCGTATTGGCCTGTGAAGCGGGGCGGACGGTCATGGCGGGTCTTTCGATCCTCGTGGGTGGCATGTCGAGCACGTGCGCGAGGTCGCGCTCGGCACTCTAACCGTGGATGCCGGCACCTCGTCACGACCGGCGGGCCCGGGGTACACTCCGCTCGGCGGAAACAGTGCGTCGCCAGCCAAGCGGATCAGCCCCAGCCTTCGTCCGCGGAACCGCGAAGTTCGCCCAACTGCCCAAGAACCGTCCGCACAGCGCCGTGACCACCGCCTTCATCTCCCATCCCGCGTTCCTGCTGCACGAGATGGGGCCCTACCATCCCGAGTGCCCGGAGCGCCTCGCCGCCATCACCGACCGGCTGATCGCGGCGGGTCTCGACGCCTATCTGCGCCACTACACCGCGCCGGCGGCCACGCACGAGCAGATCGCGCGGATCCACGGCGCGCACTACATGACGGGAAGTCGAGGCGGCGAGTCCGGAGGCGGGCCTGCACTTCATCGATCCCGACACCGCGCTCAATCCGCACACGCTCGACGCCGCCCGCCATGCGGCGGGCGCGGCGGTGCTGGCGGTCGACCTCGTCATGCGCGACGAGTGCCGCACCGCGTTCTGCGCCGTGCGGCCGCCGGGCCACCACGCGGAACGCGGCCGCGCGATGGGCTTTTGCATCTTCAACAGCGTGGCCATCGGCGCCGCGCACGCGATGGCCGCGCACGGCCTGGAACGCGTCGCCGTCGTCGACTTCGACGTGCACCACGGCAACGGCACCGAGGAGATCTTCTCGGACGACCCGCGTGTGCTGATGGTGTCGACGTTCCAGCATCCGCTGTATCCCGTATTGCGGACTCGACGATCCGGCGCCGAACATGGTCAACGTTCCGCTCGCCGCCGGCAGCGGCGGCGACGAATTCCGCGCCGCGGTGCGCGAGCGCTGGCTGCCGGCGCTCGACGCGCACCGGCCGCAACTGATCCTCATCTCCGCCGGCTTCGACGCGCATCGCGAGGATCCGCTCGCCGGACTGCAGTTCGTCGAGGCCGACTACGCGTGGGTCACGCGCGAACTGGTCGCGGTGGCCGAGCGCCATGCGCAGGGGCGCGATCGTGTCGCTGCTGGAAGGCGGCTATGCGCTGTCGGCGCTCGGGCCGCAGCGCCGCCGAACACGTGCGCGAGTTGCTCGCGGCCTAGGCCGGTCGACGATAGAGCGCAGGCCGATGGAGCGGCGGCAGTTCCTCACGACTTGTGCGGTCTTGAGCGGCGCCGGCATTCTCGCGCGCGACGCCGCGCGCGCGGACGCGCCGCCGCGCTGGTATGCGCGCACGCGGCTGACCGACGTCCACGGCCGTCCGTGCGCGCGCGCGACCTCGCCGCCGACACCAATTACGTCTTCCAGTATCCGTTCGCGGCGACGCCGTGCCTGCTGGTCAAGCTTTCGCGCCCCGCGGCGGCGACCGCCACTTGAAGCGCGAGGACGGCGCGGCCTATGCATGGCAGGGCGGCGTGGGCGAGGACCGCAACGTCGTCGCGTTCTCCGCCATCTGCGCGCACAAGCTCGCCTATCCGACGCGCGAGGTGTCGTTCATCCGCTACCAGCGCGAGCGCTCGGCCACGTCCGGCGCGCAGGTGATCCATTGCTGCGCCGACCACAGCGTCTACGACCCGGCGCAGGGCGCGCGCGTCGTCGCGGGCCCGGCGCCGCAGCCGCTCGCCGCGATCGTCCTCGAGTACGACAGCGCCGAGGACGGCCTCTACGCGCTGGGCACGCTGGGCGCCGAGCAGTTCGACGCGTTCTTCACGAAATACCGGTGAAACTCTCGCTCGAATACGGCCGCGAGGGCGGACGCGCGCAGGTCAGCGGCACCTCGATCCTGCGCGAACTCACGAATTACTGCCGGACGACGATCCAGTGCTGATGCGATGTGCCCGGGGCTCACGCGCGAAATCGCCGCCGACGCGCGATCGTCGGTGACGACTCTGCGCAAGCAGTTACGGCGACGTGAAGCGGTCAAGGGTATTTCGTTTGCCGTGCGCGCGGGAACCACGACCGCGCTCCTGGGCGGCAACGGCGCAGGCAAGACCACGACGTTGTCGATGCTGCTGGGCGTGCTGACGCCGACGGCCGGCGCGATTTCCGTCCTGGGCGTGCGACATGCTGCAGGACCGCTATCGCGTGCTGCCGCGGATGAATTTCACGTCGCCCTACGTCGACCTGCCGAAGCGACTGACCGTCGGCGAGAACCTGCGCGTCTTCGCCGATCTCTACGGCCTGCGCTCGCCCACGGCGCGGATCGCCGCAGCTCGCCCGCGAATTCGACCTTGCGCGGCTGCTCAAGCGGCCCTACGGCAATCTTTCGGCGGGACAGCGCACGCGCGTGTCGCTCGCCAAGGCGCTGCTCAACCAGCCCGAGGTGCTTGCTGCTCGACGAGCCGACGGCGTCGCTCGACCCGGACATCGGCGATCGCATGCGCACGTATCTCGAAGGCTATCAGCGCGACAGCCGCTGCACGATGCTGCTGGCCTCGCACAACATGGGCGAAGTCGAGCGGATGTGCGACGACGTGATCATGCTGCGCGAGGGCCTCGTCGTGGACCAGGGCTCGCCGCAGGACCTGATCGAGCGCTACGGCCGCGAGAACATGGACGAGGTGTTCCTCGACGTCGCGCGCGGCCGCAGCGAGGAGTCCGACCAGGAACTGCCGTCGCCCGAGATCGCGGCGTAAGGATCCACAGAACATGCGCGCCGACGACCCGACCGCGATTTTCTACCCGCAGACCGGACTTGCGGCCGTCGGCGCGCCGCGTGCGCGCGCTCATCCGCCGGCACGCGTACCTGCTGCTCAAATCGTGGCCGCGCCTGGTGTCGATGGCCTACTACCCCACGGTGACGATGGTGCTGTGGGCGTTCCTGACGGTGTACCTGAAGCCCACGACGAACTTCCTCCAGGACGCGCCGGGCTTCTTCATCGGCGCGGTGCTCCTGTGGGACGTGCTGTTTCGCGGCCAGCTGGGCGTCTCGCTGACGTTCATCGAGGAGATGTATTCGCGCAACCTGGGCAATCTGTTCGTGAGCCCGCTGCGCCTTGCGCGAATTCATCGCCGGCCAGTTGACGATGAGCGTGTTGCGCACGCTGATCGGCGTCGGCGGCGCGTGCTTCTTCGCGTGGCTGCTGTTCCGCTATTCGATCTTTTCCCTGGGATTCCCGCTGATCGCGTTCTTCTCGCTGCTGCTGGCCTTCGGCTGGAGCATCGGCCTCGCCGTGTCGGCGATGATCCTGCGCTGGGGATTGGGCGCGGAGGAACTCGCGTGGGCGGCGATCTTCCTCGTGGCGCCCGTTTCCGGCGTCTACTACCCGATCGCGGTGCTGCCGGCGTGGCTGCAGGCGGTGGCGTGGGCGCTGCCGTCCGCGCACGTGTTCGAGGGCATGCGCTCGGTGCTGCTGGAGGGCGCTTTCCGTGGAGCCACTTCTGGGCGGCCGCCGGGCTCGACCTCGTCTACCTCGGCATCGGGATCGCCACGTTCAACGCTCGCGATCAGTTACGCGCGAGTGCACGGCAAGTTGTTGCAGATGGGCGAGTAGGTTCGACGCCGAAGCGTCAGTCACCCGATGATCAGCGCCGCGACGACGCGCCGGTCCTCCGCGACCAGGATATTGAACGTCCGGCACGCGGCGCGCGTGTCCATCACCTCGACGCCGACGCGCGCCTGCGCCAGCGCCGGTGAGGCGCGGGTGGGGAAAGCGCTGCGCTCGCGCCGGTGCCCAGCAGCACGATCTCCGGCGCGTGCTGCGAGCAGCGCCGCGAAATCCTCCTCGGTCAGCGCGGCGAATCCGGCGGGCGCCCAGCCGGTCGCCACGGCATCCGGCGTCACGATGAGGTTCTGCCGATATTCGGTTTCGCCGATGCGTATCCAGTCGGCGCCGAGCGCGGCGATGACGTTGGCGGCGGGAGTTTGCGAGGTGGAACTTCATGGCATCCGCGAAGTAAACCATTCAGCATGCTGAAAGTCCCATAACGACGGTCCGTGGAGTTAAGCGTCGCCGGTGGTGGCGACGCTTCAACGAAACGGATCGTCGGACCGCGGGAACCGAAGGCCCTTTCACCCGAAATTGTGCATTGCATCATTTCCACCGCGCGGCTAGAATTGTACGGTCTTCGTCGCTCGGACGGTTCCGGGCGCTTACGCAAGAAAGAGCCGCATGCCTCCCCCAATGGAAA
Organism: uncultured beta proteobacterium; assembly: GCA_963755065.1. Classification (GTDB taxonomy): domain Bacteria; phylum Pseudomonadota; class Gammaproteobacteria; order Burkholderiales; family Casimicrobiaceae; genus VBCG01. The sequence goes on along the minus strand of CAVWIM010000001.1, from coordinate 29,242 downwards.
CGCAGTTCTCGCGCATCGAGCGCCTGCCCCCGTACGTCTTCTCGATCACCTCCGAACTCAAGATGGCCGCGCGCCGCCGGGGCGAGGACATCATCGACTTCGGCATGGGCAATCCCGACGGCCCCACGCCCAAGCACATCGTCGACAAGCTGGTCGAGAGCGCGCAGCGTCCCGACACGCATGGCTATTCCGTGTCGAAGGGCATTCCGCGCCTGCGCCGGGCGATCTGCCACTGGTACCAGCGCCGCTGGGGCGTGGAATTCGACCCCGAGACCGAGGCGATCGTCACCATCGGCTCGAAGGAGGGCATCGCGCACCTGGCGCTCGCCACGCTCGGCCGCGGCGACACGGTCCTGGTGCCCAACCCCAGCTACCCGATCCACATCTACGGCCCGGTGATCGCGGGCGCCGACATCCGCCAGGTGCAGATGACGCCGGACGTCGACTTCTTCGCCGAACTCGAGCACACGATCAAGATGAGCTTCCCCAAGCCCAAGATGCTCATCATCAATTTCCCGGCCAACCCGACCGCGCAATGCGTCGAGCTGCCGTTCTTCGAGAAGATCATCGCGCTGGCGAAGGAACACGGCATCTACGTCGTGCACGACCTGGCCTACGCCGACATCTGCTTCGACGGCTGGAAGGCGCCGTCGATCATGCAGGTTCCGGGCGCGCGCGACGTCGCCGTGGAATTCTTCACGATGTCGAAGAGCTACAACATGGCCGGCTGGCGGATCGGCTTCATGGTCGGCAACCGCCACCTCGTCAACGCGCTCGCGCGCATCAAGGGCTATCACGATTACGGCACGTTCACGCCGCTGCAGGTCGCCGCGATCGCCGCGCTCGAAGGGCCGCAGGATTGCGTCGCGGAAATCGCGGCCAAGTACCAGCGCCGGCGCGACGTGCTGGTGAAGGGCCTGCACGAGGCGGGCTGGATGGTCGACAATCCGAAGGCGTCGATGTACGTGTGGGCGAAAATTCCCGAGGCGTACGCCAAGATGGGATCGCTCGAGTTCGCGAAAAAGCTCTGGCCGACGCCAAGGTGTCGGTGTCGCCGGGCATCGGCTTCGGCGAGTACGGCGACGAGCACGTGCGCTTCGCGATGATCGAGAACGAGGCGCGCACGCGCCAGGCCATTCGCGGCATCAAGCAGATGTTCCGGGACGACGGGCTCGCCTGATGAACGACCCCCACGCTCACTTCGTTCGCTGCCCCCAAAGGGGGCGCACAGTGCCCTTCGGGCGGCCGGGCGGGCACTGATCGATGAAGCCGCTCAATGTCGGCCTGCTGGGCTTTGGCACCGTCGGGCAAAGGCACGTGGGACGTCCTGCGCCGCAACGAGGAGGAAATCACGCGCCGCGCCGGGCGGCCGATCCGCATCACGTGGATCGCGACGCGCACGCTCGATCGCGCGCGCGCGGGCACGCGCGGCGTCGCCGGCGTCAACCTGACCAACGACGCGGCGGTGGTGGTGCGCCATCCCGACGTGGACATCGTGTGCGAGCTGATCGGCGGCCTCGAGCCGTCGCTCTCGTATGTGCAGGACGCGATCGCGCACGGCAAGCATGTCGTGACGGCCAACAAGGCGCTGCTGGCGCATCACGGCAACGAGATCTTCGCCGCGGCGTCGGAGCGCGGCGTGATGGTCGCGTTCGAGGCCGCGGTGGCGGGCGGCATCCCGATCATCAAGGCGCTGCGCGAGGGCCTCACCGCAAACCGCATCGAATGGATTGCCGGAATCATCAACGGCACGTCGAATTTCATTCTTTCCGAAATGCGCGCCACCGGCGCGTCGTTCGCTGAGGTGCTGGCCGAGGCGAAAGTGCGCGGCTATGCGGAAGCCGACCCGACGTTCGACGTCGAGGGCATCGATGCGGCGCACAAGCTCACGATCATGTCGGCGATCGCCTTCGGCGTGCCCATGCAGTTCGACAAGGCGTATTCCGAAGGCATCACCAAGCTCACTCGCGAGGACATCCGGTATGCGGAGGAGCTGGGCTATCGCATCAAGCTACTCGGCATCACGCGGCGCGCGCCCGCAACGGCATCGAGTTGCGCGTGCATCCGACGCTGATCCCGCACAAGCGCCTGATCGCCAATGTCGAGGGTGCGATGAACGCCATCCTCGTCAAGGGTGACGCGACGGGACCGACGCTGCACTACGGCGCAGGCGCAGGCGCCGAGCCGACGGCAAGCGCGGTGATCGCCGACCTGGTCGACGTGACGCGCATGCACACCGCGGACCCGGAACATCGCGTGCCGCACCTGGCCTTCCAGCCCGACCAGTTGACGGACGTGCCGTTCCTGCCGATCAGCGAAGTCGTGACCAGCTACTACTTGCGCATGCGTGTCGAGGACCGCCCGGGCGTGCTGGCCGACATCACGCGCATTCTCGCCGACCGCGAGATCTCGATCGACGCGATGATCCAGAAGGAGCCCTCCGAAGGCGAGGAGCAGACCGACATCATCCTGCTCACCCACCGGATCGTCGAGAAGAACGTCGTCGACGCCATCGCGAAGATCGAAGCATTGCCGACCGTGCGCGGCAAGATCGTCCGCATCCGCCTGGAAGAACTGAACTGATGCGCTATGTCTCCACCCGCGGCGCGTGGGCGGATCAACCGCTGCCGTTCTGCGCCATCCTGCAGGAGGGCCTGGCGCCGGATGGCGGCCTCGCGGTGCCGCAGTCGTATCCGCATTTCACGCGCGATGGAATTGGCGGCCTTGCGCCGCCTTGATTATCGTGAACTGGCCTTCGCGGTGCTATCGCGCTTCATCGGCGACATTCCCGCCGAAGACTTGAAGCGGATCATCGCCGACACGTACAACGCGTCCGTGTTCGGAACCGACGAGATCACGCCGCTGGCAACGCTGGCGCCGGAATTTCACCTGCTTCGCGTCTCCAACGGCCCCACGCTCGCGTTCAAGGACATCGCGCTGCAGTTGCTCGGCAATTTGTTCGAGTACGTGCTCGGGCGCGCGGGCCGCTCGATCAACATCCTGGGTGCGACATCGGGCGACACCGGCAGCTCGGCCGAATACGCGATGCGCGGCAAGCGGGGCATCACCGTTTTCATGCTGTCGCCGAAAGGCCGGATGAGTCCCTTCCAGCAGGCGCAGATGTTCTCGCTCGCGGAACCGAACATCTTCAACCTTGCCATCGAAGGGACGTTCGACGAGTGCCAGGACCTCGTGAAGGCCGTGGCGAGCGATGCCGAATTCAAGGCGCGCTGGAAGATCGGCGCCGTCAACTCGATCAACTGGGCGCGGATCGCCGCGCAGGTCGTCTATTACTTCAAGGGTTATTTTGCGGCGACCGGAGATGATGCGCGGATGGTGGATTTTGCCGTACCGTCCGGCAACTTCGGCAACATTCTCGCGGCGCATGTCGCGCGGGAGATGGGCCTGCCCATCCGCCGCCTGATTCTCGCCACCAACGAGAACGACGTGCTCGACGAATTCTTCCGCACCGGTCGCTACCGGCCGCGCGCAGCCAGCGAAGATGCACGCGACGTCGTCGCCTTCGATGGACATTTCCAAGGCCTCCAACTTCGAGCGTTTCATCTTCGACGTGACCGGGAGGAGTGCCTCGGCCGTGCGGGGGCTCTGGTCAAAAATGGCGGCCGAAGGAGGGTTCGATCTCGCAGGCACGCGCTGGTGGCCCAAGGTGCAGGCATCGGGCATCGTGTCCGGGCACAGCACGCATGCCGACCGCCTGGCGACGATTCGCGAAATCGCGACGCGTTACGGATTGGTCGTCGATCCGCACACGGCCGATGGCATCAAGGTCGGGCTCGAGCATCACGACTCGGCGACGCCGCTGGTGTGTGTGGAAACGGCGTTGGCCGCCAAGTTTGCGGAGACCATCCAGGAAGCGATCGGCCGCGATCCTGCGCGCCCGTCCGCCTGGCGCGGCCTCGAGGCGCGGCCGCAGCACAGTACGACGCTTCCGGCCGATCCGCAGCGGGTGAAGGCCTTTATCGCGGAGCATGCCGCCCGTGGCCGCTGTCGAAAAATGAGAAATATGCGCTACGTGCTTGCCTCGCTCCTTCGCAACCTGGTTGCCGGCGCGCGGCTGTCCCTGTTCATGCCGGTGACGCGATTCGCGTTCCGCATCGATCTCGCGCAGCTGCTGGTGCTCTTCTTCTTCTCCGCCGCCATCGACGTGGCCGGCGACTGGCTGCGAGCGGGACCGGAACGGCAATTCTCCCTGCTTGGGGCCGGCACCGAGCTTTACACGGGCGGGTTGCTGCTGCTTGTGTCTGCGGTGCTCGCGCTGATCTTCCGGCAGCGCACGCTCGCGCTCGCCATTCCGGTCATCGTCCTGGCGTCGGTGCCGATCGCGCAAGTCTTGAATTTCCTGCTCCCGTATTTCAATGGCGAGTCCGCCGTGCGCGGCTTCGGTGTCGAGATCGGCGGCCGCCTGCTCGTGTTGTGGATGGTCGCGATCCTCGTGCGCAGCATCGCCGTGGCCTTCGCACCGCCCACGTCGCGCGTTTGGCTCCGCGCGATCGTCGGCGGCGTACTGCTCGCCGCACCGATCTGGCTTTCCAACAGCCTCGCGCCCAATGAACCGTGGTGGCGCGACCAGGCGTCGCCCACGTCATCGGAAGGCATGTCGGCGGGATCCGAGGCGGTGCTCGCTACGCAGAATTTCCTGCTCGAACACGCGCTCTCCGACCTGGAGGACGAGCGACCGGGCCTGACCGACCTTTATTTCGTCGGCTTCGCTCCCTATGGGCGCGAAGACGTGTTCCGCAAGGACGTCGAGGCCGCGCAGCGCGTGATGGACGAGCGCTGGAATACGGCCGGCCGCTCGGTGTTGCTCATCAACAATCCGCAGACGCTGCTGACCACGCCGTTCGCGACGATCACGAACCTGCGCGAAACCCTGAACGAGATCGGCGCCGCGATCGACGCGGACGATGATGTCGTGATGGTCTATCTCGCAAGCCACGGCAGCCGGGACTTTCGCCTGAGTGCCGACCTGCCGCCGCTGTCCCTCGTCGAATTGACGCCACCCGGCTTGAGACAACTGCTGGACGACGCCGGAATCAAGTGGCGGATCATCGTCGTTTCCGCGTGCTATTCGGGCGGATTCATCGAGCCGCTGCAGGACGACCACACGCTGATCGTCACGGCGTCGCGGCGTGACCGCACGTCATTCGGCTGCGGCTCGGACAGCGCGTCGACCTACTTCGGCGAGGCATTCTTCCAGAAGGGTATGGCCACGGCGGACTCGTTTGCGGCGGCATTCGATGTTGCGAAAGTCCGCGTCGCCGAACGCGAGCGCGGCGAGGGAGTTTCCCGCCGTCCGATCCGCAATGGTGGATCGGTCCGGAGATGGCGAGCAAACTCGCGGGATGGCACCGGCGCGGCACCACGGGCGGCGTGATGACGCGCATTCATCGTCCCGCGCCGCAATGCGTGGCTGCGGGCCGCACGTTCCAGTACACGTTTGACGCCGCGTCCGCGCGCCGCGACAATGGGATGTCGGCCGTCGTCGTCAAGTTGCCAATAAAGTCGTTGGAGGATCCATGGTTCGATTTCTGACGCGCATCGCGGTGGCGCTGGCCGCGGTCGTCACGTTCTCGCTGCCCGCGCACGCACAGACGCTCGAGAAGCCGAAGCTGACGATTGGCGTCGGCGGCAAGACGCTCTTCTATTACCTGCCGCTGACGATCGCCGAGCGCAACGGCTATTTCAAAGCCGAGGGGCTCGACGTCGAGATCCTCGATTTCCCGGGCGGCGCGCGCGCGTTGCAGGCGCTGCTGGGCGGCAGCGTCGATGTCGTGTCCGGCGCTTACGAGCACACGATCACGCAGCAGGCAAAAGGCCAGTTCATCGAGGCGCTCGTGATGCAGGGCAAGTACGCGGGCATCGTGCTCGGAATGGCGAAGGAAAAAGCTGCTGCCTACAAATCGCCCGCCGACTTGAAAGGAATGAAGATCGGCGTGACGGCGCCGGGGTCGTCGACCAATATGTTCGCCAGCATATTGCTCGCGAAGGCCGGACTGAAGCCGGATGCGGTTGCGATCGTTGGTGTGGGCGCGACCGCCGGCGCTGTAGCGATCATGAAACGCGGCGAGATCGACGCCATTTCGAATCTCGACCCGGTCATCTCGCAGCTCGAATCCGATGGCACGATTGTCGCTGTCGTCGACACCCGTACTGCAAAAGGCATGCAGGATGTGTATAGCGGCGCGTATGCGGCTGGCTGCATCTACGTTCCGGTGGATTTCGCGAAGAAATATCCGAACACTGCGCAAGCCATCGTCAATGCGATCGTGCGCGCGCTGCGCTTCATCGATGCCTCGACACCCGACCAGATCGTGGCCACGGTACCCGCCGGAGTATTACGCCGACAAGGCGCTGTACAAGGCAGCACTGATCAAGAATCTCGAGAGCTTCAAGCACGACGGCTTCATCGGTCCGGAAGCCTCGCAAAATGTCTATCGCGATCTCAAGACTTTCGATCCCGGCGTGCAGACGGCCACCGTGGATCTCGCGAAGACCGTGAACATGACGTTCCAGCAAAAGGCCGCGCAGAAATACAAGTGAACGCCCCTGCGGCACCGGCCGCCGCAGCCCTCAGGCTCGAGGATGTCACCTGCGCGTTCGCCGGGCGCGGAAAGCGGGCCGCTATATCGCGGTCCGGGATACTTCTCTGACTGTCGGTGCCGGCGAGTTCGTTTCGGTCGTGGGCCCGACGGGCTGCGGCAAGTCGACGCTGCTGAACGTTGCCGCCGGGCTGCTTGCGCCATCGTCGGGGCGTACGCTGGTGCACGGCGCGCCGCTGTCCGGAGTCAATGCGCGCGCGGGTTACATGTTCCAGTCGGACGCGCTGATGCCCTGGCGCAGCGCGCTCGCCAACGTGACCGCCGGCCTGGAATTTCACGGAACCGCGGTGGCCGATGCGATCCCGAAAGCGCGCGAATGGCTCGCGCGCGTGGGACTGGCAGGCTTCGAGGATCGCTACCCGCATCAGCTGTCGGGCGGAATGCGCAAGCGCGTGGCGCTGGCGCAGATGCTGATCCTCGATCCCGAATTCCTGTTGATGGACGAGCCGTTTTCGGCGCTCGACATCCAGACACGGCAACTGATGGAAAACGAGCTGCTCGAACTGTGGTCGGCCGACCGCAAGTCCGTGCTGTTCATCACGCACGACCTCGAGGAGGCCATCTCGCTGTCGGACCGCGTGATCGTCCTGTCCGCGGGACCGGAAACGCATCCGATCGGCGAGTTTGCGATCGACTTGCCGCGCCCGCGCGACGTGGCGGAAATCCGCATGCAGCCGCGCTTTTCCGAGATCCACGAGGCGATCTGGCAGGTGCTCAAGTCCGAGGTGCTGAAGAGCTATGCGCAAAGCCGGCAGTGACCTGACGATCAACCGCGCGCTGCTGGCGTTCTACCAGGCGCTGCTGCTGTTCGTCCTATTCGGCGCATGGTATGTGCTGACCGAGACCGGCGTGCTGGCGCCATTCTTCTTCGGCAAGCCGCTCAAGGTTTTGCACGTCGTCTGGGAATGGTTTGCGAGCGGCAAGATCTATCCGCATCTTGCCGTCACGCTGACGGAGACGATCCTCGCGTTTGTCGCCGGCAGCCTGCTCGGTCTTGGCATCGGCTTGTGGCTTGCGCTGTCGCCGACGGCATCCGCGCTGGCCGATCCCTACATCAAGGCGCTGAATGCGATGCCGCGCGTGATCCTGGCGCCGATCTTCGCCGTGTGGTTCGGATTGGGAATCACGTCCAAGGTCGCGTTGGGCGTGACACTGGTTTTCTTCATCGTGTTCTTCAACGTCTACCAGGGCGTCAAGGAAGTCAGCCCGGTGGTCCTGGCCAACGCGCGGATGCTGGGCGCGTCGAAGCGGCAGCTGCTGCGCTACATCTATCTGCCGTCGGCGACCGCATGGGTGTTCTCGAGCCTGCACACGTCGGTGGGCATGGCGTTCGTCGGCGCCGTCGTCGGCGAATACCTGGGATCGGCGAAAGGCGTGGGCTATCTGATCCTGCAGGCCGAAGGCGTGTTCGACATCGACACGGTGATCGCCGGCATTTTCGTGCTGACGGTATTTGCGCTGCTACTTGACTTTCTTGTGACCAGGATCGAGGCGCGCCTCCTGGTATGGCGGCCGAAGACCGCCGAGACGGAGGCGATGTAAGCTGGAATTGACCCGAGGCGCTCCCGCGAGCTATAATTACCTTCCAATCGCGGGGTGGAGCAGTCTGGCAGCTCGTCGGGCTCATAACCCGAAGGTCGAAGGTTCAAATCCTTCCCCCGCAACCAAACAAATCAACGGCTTGCAGCGATGCAAGCCGTTTTTATTTGATCGGTGGGTAGCACAGGGGTAACCGCGACGAGTACGCCGGAACGCGCCGCCTGATCTCCTAGAGCGTCAACAGGAAGGCGACCAGGTCACGTATTTCATCTTCGGTGAAGCCGATGCCGAAGCGCTCGTTGTAGAAGTCGACCGCCGTGCGCAAATCCTGCGCCGAGCCGTTATGGAAATACGGCGCCCGCGTCGCCAGCGCGCGGAGGATCGGTCCCTTGAAGCGGCCGATGTCTTTCCACTTGCCGGTAATCAGGGCACGTCCCGGATCGGTCGTCTGGATCGTCTCGAACGGAGCCGACGTGTGACGCAGCGTGTAGAGCGGCAGATCGGGCGTGCGGCGCGACGCGTCGGTCAGGCCGATGTCGAGCGGAGCCGGGATCGAATGATTGCCTGAGCTCGGAGTGTCGTGACAGGTCGTGCACGTTCCCTGCAATACGGGGACGCTCAGATCATCGTTGAGGCCCTTGACGCCGGTGATCCGGATGGGCTTGGTATTGAACAGCGTTTCGCCACGGGCCACCGCGCGACGCGCCTCCTGCCGGCTGCCATCGGCGCCACCGCGATCGACCGTGTTCCACGCGTCGTACAGGTTGAACACCTTCGGGTTGAATAGTGCGCCGGTACGATAGTCGCCGGATACGACGTCATTGATGCCGAAGTAGAAGTTCTGCTGGCTCAAATTCTGCGGGCCGCCCTGCGCGTGGCGCGCTGTCAACTCGCCCGCATCATGGTCGAACACCTGCGCGGTGAAGAGCGTGGTCTCGAAGGCGACGATCGCCTCGCGCTGCGCCGTAGTGAGCGGCGTGGCGGCCTGGGCGTGGCCGGTGGTCGCGCTGTTCGACTGATCGGCGAGGTCGAAGTGCATCGAGGCGAAGCACGTCGCCGATCCAAGAATGCAATCCGGCGACGTGGAGTCGCGGAACGTCTCGCGGCCATCCCACATCACCGTGCTCAGGAATTTGAGGTTGGTCGATGGCAGCGGGCGCCGGAACAGCGACAGCTCGTTGGCACTGGCATAACCGTAGGGGTCGTCCACCGAGACCAGTTCGAACTGGGCATTGGGCGGTATGCCGATGCCGACGCGGATCAGGCCCTTGCTGAGCAGCATGCTGTAGGCGGCACGCCGGGCCTCGAGCGTGGAAACGTCGGCGCTGGGAGAATTTGAGCCGTCGTTGGTCCGAAAGATCGGATCGGTCCCGGCCGACGCCTCGAATCGCGCCTGTATATCGGGCGGCGAGACCGTCCAACCGACGCTCGGCTGGTGGCAGCTCACGCAGGCACGACCATTGGTGCCCAGGCTCTGGAAGAAAGGACCCGTGAGGTCGATCTTGCCGGTCGTGCTGTGAGTCTCGGCAAAGCCGGTGGGATTGGCAAAGCGCAATGCGTCGGGTAGGAACGATTGCTCCCCGGCCGTGCCGGACGTGCTGACCATGAACAACGCCGCAATCATGAGTGCCAGGTGGCGACGCTGAAATCGGCGATTCATGGTGGAACTCCCCTACAAGAATGAATTTTCGAGCACGCTGCGCTCAGTTCTACCCTCGCGCGGTCCACTCGCGGCAACCGAACGATGCAGTCCTTCGATTCTCGCGACGAGTTGGGTGGAAAGCGGCACGGCGGATTCAAGGACCATCCGTCGCCGGGCATACGATGTGGCAGGGCGTGCCACAGTTGAAGCGGAACCACGTGGTGGCGTCGATAAGTGCCCCGTGACCGTCGATGAAGTCCGCCACCCAAAGCGCGTCCTTGCGCAGATAGATCCAGACTTCACGCCGCTCGCTCGCGCGCAAGAACTGGCCCTGAATGGCGGTGGCAGATATGTTGAACATAATGGTCTTGTAGGACCGAAGCATTAACAGCCCTAGTTCAAAATTAGAAGGGCAATCAAGTTCAGCCGCTTCTATTCGTCGTCGTCGCAGTCTTCGTCGCCACCGCCGCAGCGCAGGTTGTTCTTGTAGACATAGGAGCCTACGTTTCGTCCCTGGTGGGCGCCTGCCTCCTGATCGAAGCGGAAGTGGATGCCGCCGAAGACACGCGCATCGTCGATGTCGTCGGTAATCTGCGAGAATTTGGTGTAGTGGAGGGTAACCTCCGGAATGCCCGGATGCGACAGAGTGATGTCATGGCTTCCGCTGCCGAAGATCTTCTCGGCTATGGCGCGCCCCGCGTAGCTCCCGGACGCGTGGGCTGACGGATAGCTCGGAAAGCAGGGCGTAGGGATCAAGGTTGTCCAGAGCGGATCCGGGTCGGTCCTCGGATTGCCGTCGGTGTCGCCGGCGCGGATCGCGGTGTAAGGCCGCCAGAAGACATAGTGGTATTTGGTTTCCATCGACGAGACCAAGCCGTCGCTGATGGCCATGGTGATCAGAGCGAAAGCGCGCGCGTTCTCGGAGAGCGACTTGCCCTGCGCCACGCTCACCTGACTTATGGCCTGGCTCCATACGTGTACCGGGACGGCAACGGCGAAATATCGCGCGACGTCTGTCCTATCCTGCGGCCGCGCAGCGCTGTTGAGCGCACCGACCTCCTTCACCTCGTTGTAGTCCTTCGTGTACTTGCCGCTGGTGAGCGCGGGTGGCGGAGCCGAACGGAACTGGTCGCTGCTCTGGATACCGAACGGCGTCACGTTGCGCCAATGGAGAAGGATACCGCCGGCAGCGGTACAAAGAGGCGGCGTCGGCTGCCACTCACTCGGATTGGCCGAGAGCGGCGTGTAGAACTGCGGCGGCGCCGAGCCATCGTTGGCGCGATCGGCGATCATCGCTGCTGCCGCGGCCTCGCCGACGGCGATGCCGTCGTCTTTGGCTTGACCGTTCGGGATCGCGGCGAGCGAATTCGCACGAGCTGCGTCAAGGCTCGCTGCGCTAGCCGGAAAGTAGTTCTTCAGTACGTCGTGCGCGGCGGCGACCGCAGCGGCCTCCGCTGACGCCCCTGGCGGCGCGGCGATCGTCCCGAGATACGGATCGTACTGGCCGGTGATCGCGTTGACCGCCTCGAACACGGCCGTTTGGGTGATCGCTGCGAAGCGCGCCTGGGCGAACGGGTTCTGGCCGCCGATCGTGTTCACCATGATTGCGTTCCAGTCCAAGACGACGTCGGCCCTCGCGATGGACACGCTCATCGACAGCAAGACCACTACGCCGATTGTGATTTTTCGAAAAGCACGTTTCAGGAGATACCTCATTTTGAGATGAGACTGTGAACATGGGCTGTCGTATTGATCAGCTTTCATTGCGAACTCCCTTAGGGTCGATGGCATCGGACCGACGCTCACGATGGGCGCATCGTCATCCTTAAAGGCGATTCAGGTCATTGGGTCGCGTCTTAAATGTTCTGAATTTTCGCCGCCGTATAATTGCGTCGAGTTGCTTCGCCCGGTATACATGACCTCGAGCCCACACCCGGAATACCGCTTCGGTGCGTTTCGGCTGCTGCCTGCGCAGCGGCAGCTATTCGAAAGCGACGCACCGGTCAAGCTCGGCGGGCGCGCGTTCGATACGCTGCTGGTGCTCGTGCAGGAACGCCAGCGCGCGGTGCCCAAGGGCGAGCTGATGGAGCGCGTCTGGCCGCGGCTCATCGTCGAGGAGAACAACCTCCAGGTGCAGATCGCGGCGCTGCGGAAGATTCTAGGGCAGGACGCGATCGCGACGATTCCGGGACGTGGTTACCAGTTCATCCGCGCACTCGATCACGCGGCGGCGCCGGCCGCGGCCACGCCAGAGTCCAAGCACAATCTGCCGCGGTCGCTGACGAGCTTCGTGGGCCGCGAGAACGATCTCGCCGAGTACGCGCAGCTCCTCGGGCAAACCCGACTCCTCACGCTCACCGGGATCGGGGGCTGCGGCAAGACGCGACTGGCGATCAAGCTCGCTGAAGTGATGCTGCCGGCCTTTGCCGATGGCGTGTGCTACGTCGATCTCGCTCCGATCGCCGAGCCGGAGCGCGTGGCGCTTTGCGTCGCGACCGCGTTCGGCATGCGTGAAGAAAGCGACAGGCCGATCGAAGATACGTTGATCCGGCATCTCGCTGACCGGCACCTGTTGCTGGTGCTCGACAACTGCGAGCATCTGCTTGCCGCCTGCGCCGCGCTCGCGGAGCGGCTGCTGCTCGCCACGGCGAAGCTCAAGGTGCTGGTCACCAGTCGCGAAGGGTTCGGCATCGCCGGGGAGCGCGTCGTCCCAGTACGCTCGCTCACGCTACCTTCGCAAGTGACGGAAGATGTGCAGGCGTTAACTGGCTTCCGAGTCCGTGCGGCTTTTTGTCGACCGCGCGAAGGAGGTTGCGCCGGAATTCGCCCTCACGTCCGGCAACGCCGATGCGATCGTCGAGATCTGCCGCCGCCTCGACGGCATTCCGCTGGCGCTCGAGCTCGCCGCGGCGCGAGCGAAGCTTCTCTCGGTCGAGCAGATTCGCGCAAAGCTGAACGATCGCTTTCGACTGCTGACCGGCAGTTCACGCGCGATGTCGCGCCACCAGACGTTGCTCGCAACACTGCAGTGGAGCTACGAGCACGTGACGCCGGACGAGCAGCACTGGCTGCGACGTCTTTCGGTCTTCGTCGGCGGATGGACGCTGGACGCCGCGACGGCGATCGTGAGCGACGAGCAGGACGAGGTCGAGGCGCTGGAGCGACTCGGACGTCTGGTCGATCAGTCGCTCGTGCTGGTCGACCGGGCCGATGCAGACGAGCCGCGCTACCGCATGCTGGAGACGGTGCGGCAATATGCACAGGATCGATTGAACGAATCCGGCGAGACTGCCGCCGTGCGCGAGCGACATCTCGCGTACTTCGTCGCGTTCGCGAAACACGCGCACGCTCAATTCTTCACTCGCGAGGCGAACCGCTGGTACCGGCGTTTCGACCGCGAGCTGTCGAATCTGCTGGCGGCGCACGCCTGGTGCGATCGCGCTAGCGGAGGTGCGACGCTGGGACTCGAACTGGCGGCCAACCTGCGGGCGTACTGGATCGATCGCGGGCTCTTCGCGCTTGGACAGCAGGTGTTCGAGGAGGCGCTTGCCCGCGCTGGCGCCGATCGGCGCTCGATGGAGCGTGGTCGGGCCCTCTTCGCCTACGGGCAGCACCACAACTTCCACGGCCGTTTCGCGGCTGCGCATCCCGCCACTCGAGGAGGCACTGGCGATCACGCGCGAACAGGGTGACGACGCCATATGCGGCGCACTGCCTGGACAAGATCGCCTACGCGCGTGCGTATCTCGGCGATGGTGCCGGTGCGCTCGCCTACGTCGACGAAGAACTGGATCTCCGCAGGCGAATGGGCGCAACGCAGGAGGTCGCCACCGCTCTGATCACGAAGGCGGCCATCTGTCGCATGGGCGCGGACTTCGACGCCGCCGCATCGTGTCTCGAAGAGGCTTTGTCGCTCAGCGATGGCGAGGATCTCGAGGCGCTGCACATCATCCACAGCGACCTCGCGCGCGTGTCGATTGCGAGAGGCTCGCTCGACCAGGCGCGGAGATCGCTGATCGAGGCGATTCGCATCCTCGGCGAGCTGGGATTCGAGATTCAGGACGATGGTCGCGCTCGATGTCGCGGCGCTGCTCGCGGCGGCCTACGGCGATTGGCACCGAGCGGCGCGCCTTCAGTGCACCTTCGACACGACGCTGGACCAGATGGGAGGCGTCCAGAATCCCTACGACGACCGCGTGCTCGCGGAGCTGCGCCGGAAGCCCAAGGCGATGCTGGACGCGGAGTCGTACGCCGCGGCCTACGAAGCGGGACGTTCCTTATCCCTGGAACAGGCTCTTGCCGAGACGCTGGAGTGGCTGCAGCAAGGCGCCGAAAACGTAGCTGGCGTCCAACGTCCTGATGCCCAGCGGCGCTGAGACGTTGGTCCGATCTATGAAGAGCCGAACGATCTAGCTGAATTCCGAGAGCTGACGGGAGCGACTGACTTTCCCCAGTCGTGCCGAACGGGTTGTCCAGGGGTTGCAGGGCTTTCTGCTGCAGATCGAGCCGCCGAGATCGTACTACATGAGCTTTCGATCCAAATGCCGTCGGCGACCTCCTTGATACCGACGCGTCGACCAACGGCGTAACTTGCGCTCGATCTTTGATGCGGCGGATTCAAAAATCAATCCGAGTTGCCATTCCAGTGCCTTCACCACCACCTTCAACCGGCTTGCCGGCCTGGTCAAAGGCAGCGTAGGTGATCGTCGATCTGTACGATTTGCCGTCGTCGGCAAGTGTGACTTTTTCGGTCAGGACGCCATACCCGGCCGGCAGCCAGCCCCCACCTTTCGTGATGTCCTCGAACGTCGCGGGCGCCTTGGTAACGTAAAACACGTACTTGGCCTCGAATCGCCGCGCTCCGGCGCTCCTCCAAATCCCGTACGCAGGCGGGACAGGCGGCGCCCCGTCGTAATTGGACGACTCGCTCATCGTGCCTCCGGCGTTGAACACGTACATGAACTCGAGGTCCTTCATTTCCACCAACGCGCCTCCGCTGAAGCGGACCTGCGAACGCCAAGCCCCCACGAGGTCTTCGCGTCCTGGCGCTTGATTCGCCGCCGGTGCAACGGCATCCCCGCATGCGGTTGCGCACACCACGGCGGAAAGCGCCACAGAGAGGAACAGAATCGAGTTATTCATTCGGGAAACCTTCAACGGAATGCGGAAGCGGGCTGCCGGGCGCGAAATTAGATCCCTTCTGGGTGACATCGTAGCGCCAAGTCGGCTGGCGGTGAACATCGAGGCCCCCGTGTTGTACTCTCCAATGAGCTGGCCCAAAAGGTCCAATTCCGGGCCGGTGAGCGACAATAGGCTTCCCGCAACCTGCACGAAGCAGAACTTGGCCGATTCCGTCCCGCCGCTCGAACTTTCGCTCGCGTTCGCCGACCGCGCGTTTGCACGTGCGACCGGTGCCGATCCGGTCGACGGCAATACCGTCCGTTTGTTGCGTGACGGGGCGGAAAACTTCCCCGCCTGGCTCGAGGCCATCCGCGGGGCGGAGCGGCCGATCCTGTTCGAAAGCTACATCTTCGACGACGATGCCGTCGGTCGCGAGTTCGTCGACGCGCTGGCGGAGCGGGCGCGCGCCGGCGTGCGGGTCCATGTCATCTACGACTGGTTCGGGTCGCTCGGCGCGGGCGCGCTCTGGAAAACGCTCGTCGACGGCGGGTGTGCAAGTGCGCGGTTTCAATCCGCTGCATCTCGACAGCCCGCTGGGGTGGCTCTCGCGCGACCATCGCAAGACGATCGCAATCGACGGTCGCGTGGCGTTTGTCACCGGCCTGTGCGTCAGCGCTCGCTGGCACGGCGATCCGCAGCGACATGGAGCCGTGGCGCGATACCGGCATCGAGATTCGCGGCCCCGCGATCCTGGAAATCGAACGGGCTTTCGCGCAGGTGTGGCGCGCTTGCGGCGGCGTGTTCTGCGCGAAGACGCCATGACGGCCGCGGATTCGATTGCGCCTCAAGGACCATACGCGCTGCGCGTGATCGCAGGCGCGCCTAACGCCACGGGCACGTACCGCCTCGACCTCGCCATCGCTTCGTTCGCGCGCCGCCACCTGTGGCTGACCGACGCGTACTTCGTCGGCACGGCCGCCTACGTCCAGGCGCTGGCGGCCGCGGCGCGCGACGGCGTCGATGTCCGTCTGCTCGTGCCGGGCGCGAGCGACATCCCCGCGTTGTCGCCGCTTGTCGCGCGCCGGCTATCGGCCGCTGCTGCAGGCGGGCGTGCGCGTGTTCGAATGGAACGGCACGATGCTGCACGCGAAGACCGCCGTCGCCGACGGCTTCTGGGCGCGGGTTGGATCGACCAATCTCAACATCGCGAGCTGGATGGGTAACTACGAGCTCGACGTCGCGATCGAGGACCCGGGATTTGCCGCGACGATGGCCGGGCAATTCGAGCCCGACCTCAAACGCGCGACCGAGATCGTGCTGACGCGCCGCAACCGGGTGCAGCGCAGTCCAGGGAGAAGAACGCCCAAGCGGCGCGCGGCGCGCGATGTCAGGCAGTGCAGGGCGTGCCGCGGCGGGCGCGGTCAGCGTCGGTAGCGCGTTGGGCGCGGCGATCACGGGACGCCGCGTCCTCGAGACCGCGAAGGGGGGCCTCCTGGCCAAGTTGGGCGGCGCCATTCTCGCGCTCTCGGTCGTCGCGCTATCTGGCCCCATTTTGTCGCATGGCCGGCGGCCGTGCTCGGCACGTGGCTCGGCGTCGCATGGCTGGTGAAGGCGGTCACGGCGGGCGCGCGGCGCACGGCGTGCCGGAGCGTGCGCGCGGAGGATCGCAGCGAGCCGGCCCGGGACGCGAGTCGCCAGGCCGTGCTGGTATAATTCAAGGTTCGCGCCCGTAGCTCAGTTGGATTAGAGTACCTGGCTACGAACCAGGGGGTCGTGGGTTCAAATCCTGCCGGGCGCGCCAGATCACTGCCGCAAAATCAAGCGCTTGCCGCTACCGCGGCCGGCGCCTTATTTTTCAGAATCACGAGTGCGGGACTTTTGCGGGACCCCCCTCGCACACGCGATTCGCCGCCTCGATCAGGTTGCCCAATTCCGCCGCCGAGTAGTGCGTCGTGATGCGCCCCGAACGGTGACCCAGCAGATCCTGCCGCTCCTCATACCGGACATCCGCCGCGCGCAGCCGCCGACCGAAGGTGTGCTTCAGATCGTGAACCCGAACCTGCGCTAGCTCCACGCGTTGCCGCCAGCCGTTGTTGTTCATGGTCTCGAATCGGCCGGCCCCGGCAGGAAAGCAACGAGCGGGTGAGGATTGACACCGGGTCCGCAATGGTACAAAAAGCAGCGATCCCAGAGATTTCCGCACCGAGGCGGCTTCCGGCAGCGCAGCCCCTGGCGAGACGACCGATATGAAGTGTCTACATTGCGGGATCGACAATCGCGACGGACGGCGCTATTGCGCCGAATGCGGTGCGCAGTTAGCCAGGGCTTGCGTCGACTGCGGGTTCGTCAACGAGCCGCGCGAGAGTTTCTGCGGCGGCTGCGGCAAGTCGATCGCGGGCGACCGGGCTTCGGTTTCCTTTCGCGCCCCGCGCGAACCCGAGCGCCGCCAGCTCACGGTGATGTTCTGCGATCTCGTTGGCTCGACGGCGCTGTCCCACCGGCTCGATCCCGAAGACCTGCGCGAGGTCATCGGCAATTATCAGGAATGGGTGAGCCAGGCGGTCGTGCGCTACGAGGGCTACGTCGCCCGCTACATGGGCGACGGGATGCTCGTCTATTTCGGCTATCCCCGGGCCCATGAGAACGATGCTGCCCGCGCGATCGATGCCGCCCTCGAAATCATCGCGACGCTCGACCGGTCGGGGGCGGGAAAGTATCGCGAGCAACGGGCGCGGCTTTCCGTGCGCATCGGTATCGCCACCGGCCTCGTCGTCGTCGGTGACCTGGTCCGGGAAGGCGCATTGGAAGAGGCTGCCGTGATGGGCGAGACCCCGAACGTCGCGGCACGGCTGCAGACGCTGGCCAAGCCGAACAGCGTCGTGGTCACGCAGGCGACCCGCGACCTGGCCGGCGGACTTTTCGAGTACTCCGACCAGGGCATGCACAAGCTGAAAGGCCTGCCGGCGCCGGTCCAGGTCTGGCGCGTGCTGCGCCCCAGCGAGGCGGAAAGCCGCTTCGACGCCGCCCACGGCCATCACGTGACGCCGTTCGTAGGCCGGGAAGCCGAGAACGAACACTTGCTCCAGGCGTGGCAGCGCGCCCGGGCCGGCGAGGGCCAGGTGATTCTCGTTCTCGGCGAAGCCGGCATCGGCAAGTCGCGCCTGGCCGAGAACCTCGGCGAGCGCATCGCGGGATCCCCGTACACCCGGCTGCTTTACCAATGCTCACCCTATTACGCGAATAGCGCGCTGCATCCGTTCATACATCACTTCGAGCGCACGGCCGAGTTCGCACGCCGCGACAGCCCCGAACGGAAGCTTGCGAAGCTGGCCTCGCTGCTCGCCAAGTCCGGTCTCGACGACGAGGAAACCGTTGCGCTGTTCGCCGCGCTCCTGTCGGTCCCCACGGCTGACCACGACCGCGCCCTCCTCCTGACTCCCGAGCAGCAAAAGTCGAAGACGCTCGCCGCGCTGCTCGATCGCCTGCGGCGGCAGGCCGAGCGCATGCCGGTGCTCCTGCTGTTCGAGGATGCGCATTGGATCGATCCGACATCGACCGAACTCCTGAACCTGCTCGTCCACCGGGTACGGGACCTGCCGGTCTTCGCGCTCGTCACCTCGCGAACCGCGATCGAGCATCCGTGGGCAAGCCTGCCGCACGTCAGCGCGTTGCGTCTCGAGCGCCTCGATCGCCAGCAGTCCGCGACCATGGTCCGGCAATTCTCCACGCGCAAGCGGTTTCCCGCGGGATGGGTCGACAAGATCGTTTCCCGGGCCGACGGCGTGCCGCTGTACATCGAAGAGCTGACGCGGGCGCTCGCCTCGGCCCCGGCCGTGCGCCGTGGCGCATCCGCGAAGCAGGCTCGGCGGCCGGAAATCCCGTCGACGCTGCAGGACTCGCTGATGGCGCGCCTCGACCAGTTGGGCTCGGCCCGCGAAGTCGCACAGCTGGGTGCCGTCATTGGTCACGAATTCACGAGCGACCTGCTTGCCGTACTTTCGCCGCTGGATACGCACGCGTTGAGCGCTGCCCTGACCACGCTTTCGACCTCCGGACTCGTGATCGAACGCGGCGAATCGCGCAACAAGACCTACGTGTTCAAGCATGCCCTCGTGCATGACGCGGCGTACGCAAGCCTGCTCCGCGACAAGCGGCGGGAGTTGCACGAGGGCATCGCACGGGCGATGGAGGCAAGCCATCTCGAGCGCACCCGGGCGGAGCCGGAGGTCGTCGCGCACCACTACACGCAAGCCGGTTGCCCGCTTCCGGCGGCCAGGTACTGGGCGGCGGCAGCGCGGCGGTCGATCGACCTCTCTGCCAACGTCGAGGCGCTGGGGCACGCCACGACGGGATTGGAGGCGCTGGCCGACATTGCGCAATCCGTCGAGCGCGACCATCTCGAGCTTGCGCTCGAGGTCCTGCGCGGCGCGGCCTATCGCGCCATACGCGGATTCGCCTCGTCGGATGCGGAGCGAAGCTTCCTGCGCGCCCAGGCATTGGGTCAGAAGCTCGGCGATGCGCGAGCCTTGATCGACGTTCGCCGGGGACTCTTCTCGTGCTACTACGCCCGAGGCGCTCTCGCGCTCGCGCGGGAACAGGCAGAGCAGGTCGCCAGGGCGGGGCGGGAAATGAACGACTCCAACTCCCAGATGCTGGGGCATTGGATGCTCGGATGCGTCACGTTCTGGCAAGGCGAGTTCGCGACCGCGCGGCGCGAGCTCGAGGAAGCGTATGCGCTCTACGATCCGAACGAGCAGCGCGCGAATACGCTCGCGCTTCAGATCGATCCTGGTGTCAATGCGCTGTGCCACCTGAGCTGGGTCCTGTGGCTGCTGGGATTCCCGGACCAGGCCGTGCAGACGAGCGACAAGGCGCTGGCAACCGCGCGCGAGCTGGCGCAACCCTTCGCGGTCGCCATGGCATTGTTTTTCGCCTGCACCACGCGGGCATCCTGCGGCCAGCACGACGTTATGCGGCCGCTGCTCGACGAGTTGACGACGGTGTCTGCAGCCAACAAGCTGCGATACCTCGGGAGCTGCGCGCACGTCTTGAAGGGCCAGTCGTTGATCGCGCACGACCACTTCGCGGCGGGGCTCGAGCAGATCGACCGCGCGTTCGCCGAATTCGCTGCACAGGAAGCGGGCGTGGGGTTGCCCTGGGCGATGTCGTTCGCGGTGGAAGCCTACACGCGAATGGGCCGGACCGATGAGGCGCTTGCCACCCTCACCAAGGCGTTGGCGGCAGTGGAGCGAAGCGGCGAGCGACATTGGCAAGCCGAGCTCCTTCGCCTTCAGGGCGATCTCGCGGAGACCGTCGGCCCGGTGGACGAGGCCGAGGCGGAATCCTGCTATCGCCGCGCCATCGCCATCGCAAGGGACCAGGGCGCGAAGTCGCTCGAGTTGCGCGCGACGATGAGCCTTGCCCGGCTGCTCGAGCGCCAGGGCAAGTCGGCCATGGCCCGCGACCTCGTGCGCGAGATCCGCGGCTCGTTTGCCGAGGGCCCGGCGACCCTCGACATGCACGCTGCCGGGCAAAGGTGACCCGACGATGACCGACAGCATCATCTTCACGCCGATCACCATCGGCAACGTCAGCTTCAAGAACCGGATCCTGCGATCGTCCGTGGGCGGGCGCATGTCCAACTACGACGGCACCGTGACCGACGTCTGGAAGAACTTCGAGAAGAAGTTCGCCGAGGGTGACGTGGCCGGAATCATCTCGACCACGTTCCACGTCAACCAGGACCGCGTGTCGCCGCTGCAGTATCCATCCATCGCCGCCCAGAAGTTCGTTCCCTATCTCCGGAAATACATTGGGGAGATCAAGTCCGTCGGCAATTGCAGGTACATCGTGCAGATCGGCGATCCCGGTTACACGACCTACACGAGCCTGTTTCCGGAAGAGCAGGATGCCAAGACCTCGTCGTCGGGCTTCGACCTTGGGTTCGGGTACAACAATACCCGGCGCAAGATGTCAGTCGCGGAAATCGAGCGGTCGATCCGCGATTTCGCGGACGCCGCCGCGCGCGTCGTGGAGACCGGCGCAGATGGCGTCGAGATCACCGCCACCAAGGGGTACCTCATCCATCAGTTCCTGAATCCGGGAATCAACGGAAGGAAGGACGAGTGGGGAGGAAATCCGGACAACCGGTTCCGCTTTCTCGGGCACATCGTGAACGCCGTCCGCGACCGGATCGGCCGCAATTTCCTGTTCGGCATCCGCTTGTCGGCGGCGGATCTCAATTACCGTCCGCTGCCCCTTGCGCTGCTCCGCTGGCCCTCGCCTCTCAGCTCGCGGGAACGTTGGCTCGGCAACGACGAGCAGCAGATGCTCGACTACGCGCAAAGACTGCGCGAGCTCTCGATCGACTATCTGCACGTCGTCGCCGGCTACGGCTTTCCCAATCCACGCGATGTTCCCGGCCCGTTCCCGTTCGATGAAATCAAGATGTTCTTCAACTCGACGCGCCACCTGAGCCTGAAGGCGGCGGTGCGCTCCACCGTGTTCAACACCCTCCCGGCCCCCTTTGGGCGCTGGCTTCTGAATCTCGGCTGGCACAAGGAGCAGGGGATCAACCTCGACGCGGCGGAGACGTTCAAGGACGTGGTTGGGTTGCCCGTGATCGCCAACGGCGGGTTCCAGGAGCGGACCTTCATCGAGGGCGCCCTGGAATCGGATCGTTGCGACATGGTGTCGATGGCGCGTGCGCTGATCGCCAATCCGGACCTCCTCGCAACGTTTCGCGCCGGCCGCAACCTTCCGGACAACATGTGCACGCATTGCAACAAGTGCGTGGGCAGGACGGTCCTGAGTCCGCTCGGCTGCTACAACCGAGATCGGTTCCCGTCGCGCAAGGCGATGCAGGATCAGATCATGGACTGGAACCGGCCCGATCCCGCCTTTGGCGTGTCTAAACCCCCTGCTTCAGGCTCGCCGCAGTGAAATCGTCGAGATCCCCGTCGAAGGTTCGAGCGGTCTCGTCTTCGACCGCCTTCAGCAGGAAGTTGGCGCACCGCGTGAGTGACTAGTTCACTAGGGGAGACTTGCATGGCAGACATCTTCATCAGCTACGCCAGCGGCGATCGTCAAAGGGCCGAAAGCATTGCCAAGCTCTTGGTGACGCAGGGGTATTCAGTTTGGTGGGACCGTGTCATTCCTCCAGGTCGAAGTATTCGATCTACGTCATTCAGAAGTCGCTCGATGCGGCTCGCTGCGTAATTGTTCTTTGGTCTGAGGCGTCCGTCGTTTCGAACTGGGTGAAGACCGAGGCGGCCGAAGCCGCGCAGCGCAACATCCTTGTGCCCGCACTTATCCAGAACGTGCGCCCACCGATCGAATTCAAGCGGATTTCAAGCTGCGAATCTTGCCCAATGGAACGGGGATTCGGCGCATCAGGAGTTTCAGAATCTGCTCGCATCGGTTCAGCACCTAGTAAGTGGCGCCGCGCGACCAGCGCGCCAGTTGTGACGCGAGCTGATCCTTCCAGACCGTCGGTCGTTCAAAGTCCCGGTCGGCCACTTGCGAAATATGCCGTTGCGATCGGGATACTGATTCTTGTGGGGGCGGGCACGTGGTATTGGGCGCATCGCGATACTGCAAAGCCTGAAGCCCCGCAACAAGGGTAGCGAAGGCGCACCCGCCGGCTGCAGTGGCGCCGCGAGACGCTGCTACTCAACCATCGGTCCGGACTGCGGACGTGAAGGATCGTGCATCGAATTCCACCAAGCGGATGAATCTGCTTGCAACGGAGAACGGCGGTAAGCTTTTGGCCGCACCCGACAAAATATGGATGAAAGCAATTACCGACTACGATGACATGCAGGGATGGTTTGGAAGCGGTGAGGCGGTGTATGGGTTCAAGAATCAAGATCTCGCGACGTTCGACACCTTTTCGATTCTGATCGCGCAGACGAACGGGGGGAACGTCAAGGATTTCGAATTGCTCGCGGGCAGCGATTCGCCGACGGGGCAATTTGAATCGATTGGGCAATTCACGACCCAAAACATACGGTTGATGGAGTCACCGTACCAGGAGTTCAAATTTCCGCCGGTGACCGCACGGTATTTCAAGTTCAAGTCGCTTACGGACCATCGCGGCAATAAGGGCGACGCAGGCCTGCACAAATTCCAACTATTCGGTATGCTGAAGTGATGTGTTGCAATCATGCGCCGTCTCGAATTTCCAGATCCGTCGCCGTAATGGACAGGAACGCCGAATCGTGCTGGATCGATTCACGTCGTTCGTGGCGACCCTCGTGTGACCCGAGCAATCGTTGTGGATCTTGGCGAGGGCTACTGCTGGTGGTCCACTGGTTGTTCCTTCTCTCTAGCCTGATCGCAGCGGCTAACTGGCGTTAGGCAGCTTGTGTTCAGAGACGCGGGCGGTCGCTTCTGCGGAATGGCGAGCCCGGACGCGATAGTCGATCGTTGGGCCGCAAAGTTTCCTCTGTGCGCTACCTTCCTCGCCGAGCTTAGGAAAGACGAGGCTCTTGACATCAAGCGAGAAACGGATCACCAGCTCGCCGTGTGGGCGACGACTCACATCGCGCCGAACGAGGACGGGCCGAGTCGCCGAGCGCCTGTTAGTGAACGACTAGTTGCTCGGTGCATCAGCGTGGATTCGCAAGGATTGACGATGGCGCAGGTCCAACAAATCGTCGAGTCTCCGCTGACTGACGTTCCGTCGCCGTCGGCCGGTTGCCCTCCCCAACCTGCTCGCGTACTCGAGGTTGTGGACCGGGATTCGTTTGCACTCGAATTGGCGAGGGAGTGGGTGAGAACCAGCCCGCCAAGGAACCCTGTTCGGTGAGGCGATACCCCAATGACACGACGATCCTTAAGCGGTGCTCGAGCGGCAACCATTGCAGCGATGCAGCCCTTTTTCTTTTTTTGCCGGTGCCACACCGGTGCGCAGCGATCATAGGCGGCGGGCGCGTCATCTCGAAAGAATCGCCGAACTCGGGACTAGCGTGGGGAAGGAGAAGACGTTGAAGCTTCCGCTTTCAAGGCGCTTGTTCGCCAAGCGGTCGCCCTCAACAGTTCTGGCAACGTACTTTCGAAGAAGGCAGAGCCTTGAAGCGTCTCGCAGGCTCATGGCTTGCGCGGCCGGTTCAGCACCACGGTGCTGGAAGTCGGTCGTGCAAAGTCTGCCGTCGCTCGTTGAAGGGCTGCATGAGGAAGCCCAGAAACGCACTGTAGTACGACAGCATGCTGGCGAAATGTCGTGCCGTCGCGCGGGCGAAACTCAGCCGCTGGCCTGCCAGATCGGTGGCGAAGATTCCGACGCTGCGCATGCCGAGAGTGGCCTGCCGGGCCGACGCCAGCAACAGCGCGTGGTACAGCCAGGAGAACACCACCAATACCAAAATCGTGACGTAGCCGACGAATTCGTCAGAGAATTGGTCCAGCGTTTTGGGGGGGGATGCCACCGCCGCGCCGGATGCCGGCGCCTGGGCTGTTGGTGCGCCCGACGCTGCCGTGCCGACGACGCTCGAGTCCGGGCCAGGCACGAACACCAGAATTATCGCCAGGACAATCACCTCCAGGACATAAGCCAAGATCGCGCAGATGATCCAGTCGAGCAAATGCGACAGCGTGCGTCGCCCGAAGGATGCATAGCTGGTGGCGTGCACCTCGACCGCCGAGGTGGCTTTGCGCCGGGCATCGCGTTCCAATGCCTCGCCGAGGTCGATTCCATCGCCGCGCAGCCTGCTGATCGATCGCAACGCAAAATGGCGGAATACCTTCTTGCCGTAGTAGACGAGCAGCATGTAGCCCAGTAAGGCTGGCGTGCCCGTCAGCAGATGTGACAACAATCCCGCCCATTGCGCCACTCGGTCGTTCCCCCATGACTGGAGCAACGTTTTCAGCCATTCGGCAACCGGCTGCTGGGTGAAGATGAAGGGCACCACGACCAACGCGATGGGTACGAGGTTCCATCCGGACTGCCAGCGTCGGTCGATCTCGGCCTCGATCTTCTCGGCTGCCAGCGCATCGCGACTGCGGTCGAGGAAGCTCGTCGCCGCTTCGAAGGCGCCCTGGTACTGTGCTGCCCAAGCCGCCGTCGGCAGATCGCGCTGGCGCCAATCGAGCGCCAACCCCAGTTCGGGGTCGCGCCACAGGCCGGCCTTGCCGGCGGCGTGCAGGACCGCGGTCTCGCTGACCCGGTTGTACACGCGCGCCGAGTCGACCTCTTCGTCGGCCCAGGTCGCGAGGCGGTCCCACACGCGCATCAGGCTTTCGTGCGAAATGTCGACGACGACTCCCCGCGAGCGGCTCGCCCAGCGGCGGCATCAGGAACGACCGGCTGGGCCTGCGAAAGCCGTCGATTATGGCCGACCAGCTCCTCCTGGCGCGGCGCCGGCGATCGCGCACAGGTCGGTAAAGGCGCGTCGGCCGGCGGATGCCACGCGGGTCGGTGCCCTTGTCGGTCAGCGCCCGGAACACGAATTCGCAGATGCGCTGATGGCGCGGATCGGCCAGCGCGGCATAGGCCTTCTCGGCATGCCGGTCGAGCGCATGCTGCATGCCGCCGATGGCGTCGTAGTGCGGCAGATCGAGCGGCCCCTGTCGACGTCCCGTCGTTCTCCCAATAGGCCCAGGTGCGGTTCAAAGCGTGCTGCAGGATCGACAGTTGGTCGGGGTTGTCGCCCACGTCGTTGAGCAGCCGGGTCAGCAGCACCGGCGTGATCGTGCGCGCCGGCCACGCTGACCGGGCCGGTCGACGGCGGCGCGATCTCGTCCCGCGTCAGCCGCGGCACCAGGTACTGGCCTTCGTTGATGGCCTCGGGCAGGCCGTGGAACTGCGAGCATTCGCCGAGGAAGTCCGAGCGCATCGTGAGCACGACGTGGATCGGCAATGCGCGCTTTGCGCGATAGCCTCGAGCAGCGATCTTGACGAAGGCGATCGCGTCCTCGGCCGGACCAAATGCCGCCTTCGCGCCCTCGCGACATGCGCGGAAGCGGAACAGTTCCTCGAACTGGTCCACGACCACCAGCAAGTTGGCGCCCGGCGGCAGGCGCGCCTGCTCGACGATGTCGACCAGACCGAGGCTGCTCAGCCGCAGCGTGGTCTCGATGATCTCGTCGAGCGGCAAGCCGTCGTCGTCGCACGCTGAACAGCACCCCGGGGCGGCGAGCGCTCGCGCCAGAGCGCCGATCGGATTGTCGCCGGGACGGAACTGCGCCATCGCCACGACGCGCCGGCGCTTGGCCATGTACCGCGGTGCAGCGCCGGCCGCAGACCGCAATTGACCAGCGAGGACTTGCCGCTGCCGGAGGTGCCGACCACCGCCAGGAAAGCGTCGCGCTGCCAGCTTGTCGACCATCGCGGTCGACCTGGTTCTCGCGACCGAAGAACAGGTGCTCCTCGTCCGGGCGGAACGGGCGCAGGCCCGGAAACGGATTGCGGTTGACCGCGACGGGCGCGGCGTCAGGCACGGCGCCGCTTTCGCCAGCGCCTTCAGCAGCGGCTCGGCTGCGGCTTCGCTGAAGCCGCCGAGCCCGTCGATCGACGTTGGCCTCGCCGATGTCGACGCAGTCGGTCTTGGCGGCGGAGGCCGGTTCCGCCAGCCAGGTGAACACGAGCGGGGGCGACAGGCCGGGCCGCAAGGCAGCCGCCTTGCGCAGGTCGGCTGTCGACGCTGCTTTCCATGCCTCGGTGCCGGCGCCGTAGTACACGCAGCGCAGCGTCGCACTCGGCCAGGCGCTGCTGGTTGGCACCTGCGCACGTTGGCCGCGTCGCCTTCGAAGATCGGGATCTGCACCTCCATGCCTCGGTCCATCAGCAAGCGACGCAATGCGACCGTGGCTTTGCGGTCGTTTTGATCGCAAACGAGGTAGACGCGGCGCGACGCTTGCGCTGGTGCGGATGCCGCGGCGTCGGCCGGCGGCGGATTCTCGATCCGCGCCAGTGCTGCCTGTACAACGCCTTTACGCCCTCGAGGTCAGCGGTGATAACATCGGCGCCGAACTGGGCGGCGGCGTCCTCGTGCAATGAATCGATGAAGCCTGCTGCCGGGGGTCATCGGAGTGCGGACCTTGGGGCAGCGATATGATGCGCGGGAAACTCAAGGCCCCTAGCGCGTGCAACGGCCAACTCGTTTTGCAGCTCGACCACCGATTCCTGGCTCGGTCCGTCGCGCACGGCCCCGTACAGGTTGCCCACCAGGTGAATGGCGAGCGCACTTTCTGCAAGCAGCCGCGAAACCTCGGCCATATATTCTGCTTCATCCTCGGGCAGATGGAGGTCGGGCAACACGCGGTAGCCGCGCATGTGCAGCTCGGTGCGCAGCGCCTCGCGGTCGTTGCGCCGGTCGAAGCTGCATTCGGCAAGATAAACGGCGGGCTTGCCGTCGGCAACAGCCACCGGTTGGGCAGCCGCGCCGGCCTCGGGCTTCCAGCCGTTTGACCAGGTCGGCAACGTAAACCGCCAGTCGCGCACAGGCGCTTGCGAGCTTAGGCGCGAAACCGGGGTCGTATGCAGGGTTGAGCTCCATCGCGATGCCGTTGGGTTCGCGCATGTAGAAGTCGAAGCCCAGGGTGTCGCGAATGGGCGCGGGCAACGGGGCCTGGCTGTCGACCGGCAACGCAATGACCTTGAAGGTGCGCGACTTGTTGTCGACGACCATTCCGCCGGTGCGCTGCGCCGTCTCGCAAAAGCTCGCGCCTCGCGCAGACACCACTCGGACTGCAGGTAGCGTGGGCTCACCACCGCCACCAGCGCGGCGGTACCCGGGAATTGGCCGATGATCTCGTCGGCGAAGACGTCGTTGCCCTGCAGTCGTTCGTCGCGCCAGATCTCGGCCTTGCAGCCCAAGCGCTTGCTCAGAATCGATTCGAGCGACGGTGCAGGCGGACAATCAACCCACATCGCCTTCGGCCACCGGCTCGTTGTCGATGTGGGCGTAGCTGATGAAGAGGTGCTTGGGAAACTTCATCGATCCAACCCTCCCGTCGTCAACGCGGCGCTCGCAGGTTAGATGCCGAAGATCAACTACTCGACATCGCAGCTGCCGTAGGGCAACGCCGAAACTCTTTGCGACAACTCCTCGACTTGCCGTTGCAATGCCATGGCGACCACTCGATTGTAGGCGTTCCCCGCGGGCGCCGCCAAGGTCTGCAGGATCTCGGTTCGTCGTTTCTGACGTCGTCGCCCCCCTGGTGCGCGCCGTAGAGCACGACCGCCACCAGTCCCTCCGCCGCAACGACAGGCATCGCGATAACGGGGTCGGCGGTCCTCGCCGGGCTCGGATCATAAGCGTCCGATTCCTTCAGACGCATAGCCTCCCCTCGGCGCGCGAGCTCCTTCAACGCCGATTCGTTGAGCGGCAAATCGGAATCGCGGCCACCGGACCAGCCGATGGGGTCGATCCGCTGGCGAAAATTTCCCATGGGTTCGCGCCGAAAAACGGCAGCCGAGGCGAGATCGAGGCAGCCCGCGGGTTCGGTGATTAGTTGGCGATCAATGGCGTCAAAGCTATCGGAAACGGGGAGTTCGTTGGCGATGCGGCGCAACGATTGCTGGCGGCGTGCAGACGACGGAAAAGCACGCGGTCGCAAGCATGATTGAGTTTCTCGTGCAGCCATTCGAACAGCAGCTTGAGGACGATGACGACCAGGACGTACACCAGAATCTGGCTGGCCAGCGAGTCGTGAAGGTGCTCTTCGATCGCTACCGCTATCGTGGCGAGTGCCGCCGCGATCAATATCGAGGTCAAGACGGTCGTCGTGCCGCGACTCACGGCAAGGCGAATGTCGATGACATGATGGCGGCGCACCGCGTGAAATACGGCCAGTGGAATCGTGGCGCTCAGCATGAAAAACGCCAGCAGCGTCGTTTCCGACAAGGCGCCATTATCACAAGTCCATTTGGCCAAGCTCGATCCCTGTGCGCAGAAAGGTTCGACCACCGGAACCCAGAGCGTGGTAGCCATGTTGCTGTCGGCAAATATGAAGGCGAACAGGCCGACCCGGCACGCCCAGTGTACCCAACGCGTTCGCTGCTGATCCTCCGGCGGTTGGCTTTTTCGCCGCAGCCGCAAGATCAGCAGCACCCCGAGATCTACCGCGTAGCCCCCGATGTATGACCAGCGTCCGATGACTTCGGTCTTGAATCCAAGCGACGTTCCAAAGCTCGCGAGTTGAAGCACAAATAAGATTAGAACAAGCGCCGGCAATGCGCGTTCCACATAGCGCCACTGCGGTTCAGCAACGTTGCGAAGGAAATCGAAGGGCGAAGATGACAAATCCTGCATAGCCCACCGCCTGCGCCGCGGACTGCAAGATCTCCTGTGCCAGCAACAGGTACGGAAAGCGCTGC